>JANQPQ010000046.1 GCA_028285445.1 Cyclobacteriaceae bacterium
CTATTATATAAATATATATTTAATTAAAAAGTTATTATTATTTATTAGGTAGTGAATTGGTGGATAAAAAAATCAGATAGTTATTGGTTTTACAGATTGTTGATTAGGTATGCATTGGTTTTGAAATAACAACAAGATTTCCACGACATAAGTTGCTAATTATTACATACTTATAACTTTTTGTGGATATCAGCTAGTTGTTGTGGATACACTTCACGACCAGGTACACTGTTAATATTGCTATTGATAACTGTGAAGTTATTAACGCGCAAAAAAGCCTAATAGTTTGTAATAGTGGTGAGTGGTGTTTGGCCTTGGTTTATCCCCAACTGGAACAAATTATTCACACCAGTACTAACATTAAAAACTTATCAAGTACGGACCAAGTTCCCAGTTGGCTCTTACCGTAAATAACTTGGTGCTTGTCTCTTCATCGATGAAGTATACCACTTGTTCCGGTGGTGAGTTGCTGAGGATGCTTCCAGGATCCCATCTGCCATTGTTGTTATCATCTACCAATACTCTTAAGTAGTAGTCTCCTGGTGGAACCTGGAACTCCAAAGATTTGTCGTTGACAAATTCTTCAACTACTTGGAATGAGTTGTTAAGCAACTGCGTGGTGAAGGACTGTTTTGCTGTTGATAGCTCAACTTTTATCAAACCAAGATCATCTGGTTTGATAGTTGAAATTGCAGTACTCTGAACTGAACTAGTGTCATTTTCAATACTTGTGAATGCTGTAGGTGCTAACGTGAGTTGATTTCCTGTAACTGGAATCTCCTGCGGTACAAGTACTTCAAACTCTAGCCTGGTATTATTTTCAGACCAGAGCAATGTTGCTGTAGTGTCAGCTGTAAAAATGGTTACTGAATCTTGTCTGATATAGATTGAATCCAGGTTGTTGATACTAGCCGGTTTATTGAAGGAAGCTTTAAATGAAAGTGTATTATTATTCGTTTGAAAGATTGCTGCTGATGGGGAGGTTGTGAATTCTTCTGGTGAGCGTTCGGTTGGTTCATAAAATATAGACACTGTATCAATTTTACTGGTGCCGATACTATCGGTAACACTTACCTGCACTTGTAGACTATCTTCAATGGGAAAGGTGTTAAAGAGTTTTATGGTTCTTCTCTTATCTCTCAAAACGCTGATAAGTTGAGAAGAGTCGCCAAGGGATATCAGTGAATAGTCAACAATATACTTGTTGTATTTGAGTTCATAGTACCTGCCATTTTGGCGAGAGCTGATCTGCTGCCAGTCCCGTATATCCAGAAATTGCGTGGCAAGTTTGGAAGCTACGGTATTGCTGTCGAGTGCAATTTCATCAAGACTATACCCATAGGGCTCGGAGTTACTTTGTGCAGTTCCATTACTGTTGACATCTTTGAAGGCATAAACCTTATAGGTAGCTGCTTTAATATTTTCGAATTTGAAAGCTCCCTTTTCATCAGTTTGGGTAGAATACTTCGGACTACTTTCGAATATATCAGAAGAATCGGCAGCGTCGAAGATGGCTACGGTGTAATCTACCGCAGGCTCGTCTTTCAGCAGATCTGTAACATTTCCAGATAGAGAGAGAGAATCAAGAAAACTGCCGGTGCTAAATGCCAATACCATATTCCTGGCTTCATTACTTTCTGTTACATCTTTTATGCCCTTTCTAAAGTTGAAAGTATAAGTTGTGCTGTCGTCCAATGCGCCATCTAGTTTAACCGTGACAAGGTTTTTAACTGCTTTTACTTCGTATTCTATGTCAAGCCTGGGCGTAATAATTAGTTGGTTGTTTATATCATCCAGTTTGATGAACTCATCAAACTCAAGTGCTAACTCGGTACCATCGAAATTCAACGATTCGGATTCAGGTGACGAGCGTACGAGTCTGGGTGGTGTTTCATCTTTCGGCCCACCCGTAGGCTGACTTTGGCTGGCGCAGCCAATAAGTATTAGGTGAAAAGCGTAGAAGATAAATAGTGTCTGAAGAGATTGCCTCATTTGGTTAGAATATAAACAAGACTACTGTAGTTTCCCGTATTAGAAGCATAATTATTTGATTTCCAGGCGGTTAGGAACGATCGAAAGTAATCCAAAACAGAAAACCTCTTCTGTTGACTTGCCTTTCGGTACCGAGTACTCAACAGACTAACGTAATAAGCATCTAATTTGAGTGGATGTATTTCCTTTATTTTGAATCCGCTATTTACCGCTAGTTCTTTCATTGAATGCCTGGTGAAGTGGAAGAAGTGCCGAGGCACATCGTACCCTGCCCAAAACTCACCAAAATATTCAGCATCATAGCTTTCATGGTTTGGTACTGCTATTACCAATCGACCAATTTTATTGAGCCGGTTATTAAGCCAGGTCATGGTTTCCTGGGGATTGGGTAAATGTTCAAGTACATGCCACATGGTTATCAGGTCGAATTTAACATCCGGCCTCAGGAGATCCTTATCTGCGGCAATTTCTGTGCCTGCCCGTTCAGTGGCTTGTTTGCGAGCTCCGTCGTTGGGCTCAATACCATAAATGTTCCAACCATTGTCTTTGCAAACTTGTAACCAGTGGCCTGTGCCACAACCATAATCGAGGAGGGTTCCTGGTGGGCCTAGCCTATTTATTTGCTTGAGTTTATGGCGCAGGTTGAATCGTCGTGCTATGCCATATAAGATGGCTGTAATAGACTTGAGGCCTTTACTGTGAGACAGGTAATCATCAGATTGATAGTACTGCCCAATTTCTTCAACACTTGGTCTTGGATTAGTCAGACGTAAGCTGCACTGTTGACATTCAGTAATTGCGAAACTCTCGTGGGATTTCAAATGATCCTCACAAATAAGGTGGTTGGAAAATTCAGTGTGTTTACAGATTGGGCAACTTTCTACTCTCTCGTACATCCTACTTTCCCAGGTATACCATAATTATTGAGATGTCAGCGGGTGATACACCACTGATTCTGGTAGCTTGCCCAAGTGTTTTAGGTCGAATCAATTCTAGCTTTTCTCTACCCTCAGCTGATAGACCTTTGATACGGTTGTAGTCTAGGTTTGCCGCAATTTGCAAAGCATCAAGTTTTTCAAGTTTATCAACCTGTTCTTTTTCTTTGTCTATATAATGCCGGTATTTAATTCTGATTTCAACCTGATCGAGAATTTCCTGGTTGAATGGTTTGAGCCGAGGAGCAAGTGCAGGCTCAATTTCAAGTAGATGATTGAAAGACAGCTCTGGTCGGCCCAGCAATTTTTGCAAGGTTGCCTTTTCTCTGAGAGTGGCGGTATTGAGGTCTCCGAGGCCAGCATTAACTGAATCGGGATCAAGTTTGGTTTTAGTTACCACTTCCTCAAGCTCCTTGATATCGTTCTTTTTATCTAATAGTAGTTCAAGTCTTTCATCGGAAGCTAAGCCCAGGGAATGGCCAATTTCTGTTAGCCTAATGTCAGCATTATCTTGTCTTAGCAAGATGCGAAACTCAGCCCGAGAAGTAAACATTCTATAGGGTTCGTCTGTACCCTTATTAATGAGGTCATCAATCAAAACACCAATGTACGCCTGAGATCGGCTAAGTATAAATGGTTCGGCCTCGCGCACTTTGAGGTGGGCATTAATTCCTGCCATCAATCCTTGGCAAGCGGCTTCCTCGTATCCGGTGGTGCCATTAATCTGCCCTGCAAAATACAGGTTTTCAACAATCTTCGTCTCCAGGGTAAGTTCCAACTGAGTCGGTGGAAAGTAGTCATACTCTATTGCATAGCCGGGTCTGAACATCTTAGCGTTTTCAAATCCGGGTATTTCTTTAATGGCTTTGAATTGAACGTCTTCAGGAAGTGACGTCGAGAAGCCATTAACATAAATCTCAATGGTGTTCCACCCTTCGGGTTCAACGAATATCTGGTGACGATCCCTCTCCGCAAACCGGTTAATTTTATCTTCTATCGAAGGGCAGTAGCGGGGTCCAATACCCCGTATCCTACCAGCGAACATTGGGGATTTATCGAAGCCAGATTCCAGTATCTCGTGAACCTTGGGATTGGTATAGGTTATGTGGCAGCTACGCTGTTCTTTGAGAGGTAGAGTATTATGAAATGAGAACTTTCCAGGATCTTCATCCCCTGCTTGTTCTTCCATCTTGGTATAATCGAGAGAACGGCCATCTATCCTGGGTGGAGTTCCGGTCTTCATTCTGCCGGCATCGAAGCCCAGTTCTGTCAATTGTTCAGTGATACCAAAAGCCGCTTTTTCACCAGTTCTGCCGCCACCAAATTGCTTATCACCTATATGAATGAGGCCATTCAGGAAAGTTCCACTGGTAAGAATTACAGCTTTGGCTTTAATCTCCAGCCCCATACCGGTTACTACTCCCACCACTTTATTCTTCTCTACCAAGATGCCCTTGACCATATCCTGCCAGAAATCTACGTTTTCCGTGGATTCCAAAGAAAGCCTCCATTCTTCAGCAAATCGCATGCGGTCGTTTTGTGTACGAGGGCTCCACATTGCCGGGCCTTTAGACTTGTTCAGCATTCTGAACTGTATCATGGAGCGATCTGAAATGATGCCGGACATTCCACCTAGTGCATCAATTTCACGCACTATTTGTCCTTTCGCTACGCCACCCATAGCTGGGTTACAAGACATCTGTGCTATAGTGTTCATATTCATGGTCACCAGTAGCACCTTAGAGCCCATTTTGGCGGCAGCAGCGGCGGCTTCACATCCGGCATGGCCGGCACCTACCACGATTATGTCATAAGTATTGAACATGGCCTTAAGTACGTTCCACGTGGAACACTTTAGTTGGTAACATCGAGTAAGTCAAAATGTTTCACGTGGAACAATCAGCGCAAAGATAAGCAAGCTTCCTCTTTTTTACGCATAGCAGTCTTTTCAGTTGGTGTCTTATCATCGTAACCACAGAGATGTAAAACGCCATGTATCATCACTCGCGACAATTCATCTTCAAATGAGACATTTAGCTTGCCAGCGTTTTCTCTTACTCTTTGGATGCTTATGAACACATCGCCCTCTATTGCGCCATTGCTGTCCGAATTGTCAAAAGTCACAATGTCAGTGTAAGTGTCGTGATCTAAGAACTTTGAGTTGATCTGAAGTAAATAGTCGTCAGAGCAAAAAATGTAGTTTAGCTCGGTCAATTCAAACCCCTCTGATGCAACCACTTTTTGTACCCAAGCCCGCTTGAGATTCGGGGCGTCAATTTGAAAGGAAATGTCTTCTGTGAAATAGTTTATTTTGTCGGCGGGTGCCAAGGGTATTTAGTTGATATAGAATGTAAGCTCAACTATTCGCCCTTCTTCAAGAAAATCAACTTCGTCGCAGAGGTGCTTCATTAGGAATATTCCACGGCCGCCAGGCTTCGAGAGATTCTCCGGGGCAGTAGGATCAGGTAGATGATCGTGGTTGAATCCTGCACCCTGATCGGATATACGGAACTTGATCATGCTATTATCCAGAGAGAGGGCAATGCTAACGTTTTTGTTCTTGTCTTGATTGTTCCCATGTGTGATTGCATTGTTTACACCCTCTGTAACTGCAATCATGATATTGCCATAGATATCATCGTTCAAATTGAACTTATCTTTCGCATTATCTATAAAACTCTCAATTATTCTAATGTTCTCAGATAAAGAAGGTATTTCTATCTTTATTGAATTCATTTGCAATGCTATTAACTATTTACTTCCTATTCTTTTGAAGTACTCACTCACCTCCTGCTTGTAGTAAGGATACAACTTTGGAGGAACAGTTTTCAATAATTCTATTTCTTTTTCTTTTGTCTTAAAATACTCCTCAAAGGCCTTGGGAACGAGATTCTCGTAAGGATTGGCGGTTTCAGCCTCTCGCTTTTCTTCCAACTCCCGCTCTCTCATCGAATCCTCCGCTTCTAACAGCCTGGTAAGAATCTCTTTTTGTCTCTTGATAGTTTCTTTAGTAATCTGCTTATTCACCAAGTCAACTTCAGTATCTTCCATCTTCTCAATCACCTGTTCCAGGCCACCACTACCTTTCCCCTGATTAAGTTTTTCTTCTGCATCTTGCAGCGCTCTCCTAATCCGTTCTTGTTCGGCCGCCAATTTAGAAAGTTCTTCTGACAGTTCTCTACCAGATTTACCACTTTGTTTCAAGTCTTGAATGCGATCGTTTAGTTGCTTTTGTAGTTCGCTCATGCTTGGCATGTTCTGGTTGCTAGGCTGACCTTTTTTTGGATTGCCCATAGCATCCGCCAAAGCCTGCTGCATTTGTTGCATCACATCGTCAAGCAGCAGCGCAAGGTTATTCATCGAAGTCATGGCAAATTGCTGCTTACTGGTGGTAAGAGGAATTACGTTCCTATTCCTGTCCCTCAGGGCCTTAATGCTGGCATCCATGTGATCATTCATAGCGCCTACCTCTCGTGTTATGAAAGATTGAATCTGAAATACACGGTTGGCTAACGACAACAGACTGTCTTCAACAATCTTAGCATCGTCCTTAAGTTTGAGCTGCTGCTGAGAGAAATCTATAAACCTTGGGTCACTCTGATTTATTTCCCTAAAATCCTTCATTAACTGCTCTTGGTCCACGGATAGCTTAATTAGGTTGTGCACAATATCCCTGAGGTTATCGAGGTTCTCTTGCATCATCTGCACCTCCATATTGCTTTGCATCTGCTCTAGTTTCTTGGAAAGCTTCTTCATCTTGTTAGATGCTCCCTTTTGCGATTGTTGAGCTTTCTTGCGCTTATTGTTCTGTAATGACTGGCTACTTTGTTCCTGATCTTCTTTTATTTCTTGCTGCTCCTGGGAACTATCATCCATAGATTCAGGATCTTCAAGGCCTTGGTTAAGTTCCTGAAGCTCTTTCATTGACTCTTCAAATTCCTGAAATTCTTGATTGATTTCTTCCTGTTGCTCTTTAATGTCCTCTAAATCGTTGCTTTTATCACCAGTTTCCTCACTGAGGTCTTCCTGCTCCTCAGCAAGCTCTTGCAACTCGTTTATAGTCTCTTCAAGCTTGTTCTCGAATTGCATGCGTTTGAATAACTCCAGCGTACGCTCTAGTTCTTCCTCAAGATTTTCCTGTTTGTTGTCTAGCTTGTCCAACAAGTTTTGTACGTCTTCACTCCTGTTTTGCTCTTCCAACAATTTCTGCAGCTCTTCATAGAGTTTTTTGGTTTCCTCATCCAACAACTCATCAATTAATTGCTGAAGTTGATCAACTTTTTCCTGGAGTTTTTCGCTTTGCTCACTGAATCTATCTCGTTTGAGATTGTTTGCTTCGTTTTGCTTCTTGAGCTCTTCGAGTGCCTGGTTCAGCTCCTCTCGTTGCTCCATCAATTCTTTCAACAATTTTTCATCTTGCCAATCCAATTGCTTTTTTCCCATTAGCCGATTCTTGGCTTCTTCGATTTTCTCTTGAAGTTCCTGGGCACTCTGAAGCGTTTCTTCAATTTGTGATTCGGTTTGTTTAGAAGTAGCTTCTAAATCCTCCTTAATTTCCTTCTTGGTGGGAACGCTGAAAACGTAAACCCCTGTCTTGGTGGATTTAGATCCGTTCACACCGTCGTTGTCTGAAACAGTTAGATAATAATTTAGTTTATCACCTTCCTCCAGGCCAAGTTCACTTAAATTCCATTGATGATAGAAACTTTGGGAAGCCTGGGAGCCAGTTAGAGGAATATTCTGCCTAACAAAATCGGTAGCGGACTCTGCCTCTTTAGTCACCTGGTAAGAAACCGACAAGTTGGTTAGGCCGTAATCGTCGGAGATATTTCCTGCTAGAACTATAAAGTTGTACAGCGTAGTATCTTGATAGATGTTTAGGTTAATATTAGGGTATTGGTCCTTTATGACGTTGATGTGGTAACGGATCAAATCCCTGTTCTTAGAATACTCATTTTCCATGCTGAGCTCGTACTCTTGGCTATCCCTAAATCTTCTTTCGTATTCAAATAGCTGATTATCAGTCTGTTGTGGCTCTTGAGCTTCTTCCGATGGAAGGAAGTTTATTTGAAGCTTATCTGTTTGCAGCGTGTAGAACTCCCAGCCTACTAAAGTTCCTTCGGGGATATCCAGATTTCCGACATTACTGAGGCGCTCGCGTGACTTCTTCAGGTAGTTGGGAAACTTAAGGTTTACGTTAAAATTCTTAAGATTAGGGCGGCTGACAACTTTAATGGAGTATGAAGCAGACTTAAATCCGGCACCCTCCAGATAAAACTCTTTGTCATTTTGGATTTTTGGGAAGGTAAAGCTGAAAACGTTTCCTTCTCTTTGTATCATCTTTACTTTTCTACCACCTGCATATAAGTACACCGAACCGGGAATGGCCTCGCCTTGAAGTGAGGCAGTTAGCTGGAAGTCTTCGTTTTTGAAAGCCAAAAGATTAGACTCTTCCACCAGAAAGGTAAAGGGGGCTTCCGGAACAAATTCTTTATTGAACTGCACTATTCTTTTTGTGCTGGTGGAAATAAACCCAGGAGCAACGATTAGCAAAATCAGTAAAATCAACACTGGGGGCAGCAGGTATTTCAGGTATTTTACATTTTCCTTATAGTCAATTGCATCTCCGAAAGGAATAGAGACTACACTTTCTGATTTCTGATTTATGCTAGCCACAATCAGTGCGTTGTCAGCCGTTTGCTTTTGCAATTGCAACAGATTTAGCAGTTTGTCTTTTACCTCGGGAAAAAAGCGGCCTACGTTTTTAGCCATTTCCTCTTCGCTAATACCTTTCTTAAGACTCAAAATCCTAGCGGCTGGATCCAGTATCCATTTGTAAATTGTAAAAAGTGACAACAGTAGAAAGGAAAAGAAAATTATTGCCCGTGGTAGGGATGAAAATCGAAGAGAGAACTCCAGCGAATTTGCAATTAGGAAGGCGGCCATGATTAGTGCCCCCGCAACAATGGATCCTCGAATTATTTTCTGCTTATAATACTTCTTCCGGTACGACTCTAGTTTCGAAGAAACATTCCCTTGCGACAAATTCGTTTTCATACTCCCAGATTTTCCAAATTACAATCGAATGATATCAACCACTACACATTTAATCCCACATAAAAAATGGAGCGCATTTGCCCATATACTAATATAGTGCTTATGAGGGGCTTTGATGTTTTTTTGGGGCTAAAATTGAGCCAAAAACACCCTACCCCATCTAGTAGCAAACGATCCTGATCTGCTGGTGGTTTTGATTTAACAAAAAAATCGTACGTAGCCAAAAGGCAAGAAACGTTATTATTTGCAGTCTACCTCAGCCACAGTGGGGCAATGATCCGAGTGTCTGGCGTCAGGCAGCATGTAGGCAGCCTTCAAATGGGGTACCAAGGCCGTTGAAATTAGTTGATAGTCTATGCGCCAGCCAAGATTCCTATCCCGAGTTTGAGCCCGCAAAGACCACCAGCTGTAATGATTTCCTTCTGGGTTAAAATGTCTGAAGCTATCTACGAATCCCAGTTTGAGAAAACTGGAGAACCACTCTCGCTCCTCGACCGTGAAGCCCGGTGACTTCTGATTGGATTTGGGGTTATGTAGGTCGATAGCTTCATGGCATATATTGAAATCCCCGCAAAAGATCGTTTTGGGATTAGTCTTTATGTATTCTGAAACGAATGCATAAAACGCCTTTAGCCAGGAGAGCTTGATTTGCTGGCGGTGACTACCGCTTGCGCCGGAGGGCATATAGACACTAAAGACCGAATACTCGTCAAAGTCAATCCTCAATAGTCTTCCTTCATTGTCAAGATCATGCTCGAACCCCCGGGCTATTCTATGGGCTGGTTTTTTTGAGAGAATTGCTACACCGCTGTACCCTTTCTTTTCTGCTTCATCTATATAGACCTGATAACCCAACTCTTCGAAATATTGGAAGTCTAGTTGTTCGCGTTGCGCTTTTAACTCCTGAAGACAAATAATATCAGGGTCAAAGTCGCGAAGCCATTCTATGAACCCTTTCCGAATAGCAGCCCGGATACCATTAACATTATATGAGGCAATTGTAGTCACCGTTACCAGACTTCCTTTTCAAAGTACTCAACAACGTGAGTTTTTAGGAGTTTCTCTTGATCCAGTAAATCAAACCGGGGAAGTTTCTTAATGAGTTTCCAATGTGGCCAGCCTTCCTCGTCAGTTCCCTCAAGTTCATAGTAGCCTGATAAACTCAAAACTTTGCAGATACCAATGTGCATTAGGTCTTGCTTTTCCTCTTTAGAAAATGACTGAGCTCCTCTTCCTAATTCTTGTACACCTATTAGAAATAACACTGCATTCAGGTCTTTGGGAGCCTGCCCAACACTGCTAGCCAAATAAGAAATGACTTCCTGCCATTTTCTTTCAAATTCAAGGTCTTTTTGAATCATCGGGTTTTCAACTCGTTCCAGAACTCCACAGCGCGTCTCAAGTGCGGTATGACGATAGTGCCTCCTACAATATTGGCAATGGCAAATACCTCATACAACTCCTCATCACTGATACCCAGTTCATAACACTTTCCCAGATGATACTTGATACAATCATCACAACTTAGGACCATGGAACAAGCAAGGCCTAACATTTCCTTGGTTTTCGTATCGACAGCGCCGGGGCTATAGGCGTTGGTGTCTAGATTGAATAGACGCTTAATTACTTTGTTATTTGACGCCAATATTTCTTCGTTCATTTTAGAACGATATGAGTCAAATTCTTCAACTATATTCATGGTAAATTCTGGTGAGATTGATTGAGGGTTGACTTTCCTCACATGAAGCCAAGCTAATTCAAAAAATGACAATCATAAACGATTTTATAAACCTTTTCTTTCCCACCTATTGCCATGGTTGTGGTCAGAGTTTGGTAAAAGGAGAAGAAGCCATTTGTTCAGCTTGTGACTACGCATTGCCGAAAACAAACTTTCATTTGGAACAAAACAATCCGGTTAGACTGAAGTTTAGTGGGAAGGTTCCAGTACAGTATGCTATGGCCTTCCTGAGGTTTAGCAGGTACGGCCTGACCCAGAAGCTCATGCATAAATTGAAATATGATGGCAAACCGGAAATAGCTGAGATTCTAGGAAAGAAATATGCAAGTGATATCCAAACTGTTAAGGCCGGAATAGCGTGGGATGTGATAGTGGCAGTGCCACTGCACAAGTCCAAGAAAAGTAGGAGGGGCTATAACCAAAGTGACTATTGGGCCCAGGGGCTGGCAGATGGGTTAGGCATTCCCTTCGAGAGTAAGGCGTTGAGAAAAAAGACCAATAATTCCAGCCAAACCAGCAAATCCAGACTTGACCGCTGGGAAAATGTTAAGGATGCTTTCGAGGTGGTACAGCAAGAGGTGATTGTAGGAAAGAGGGTACTGCTGGTGGATGATGTGATTACCTCCGGGGCTACGTTGGAAGCCTGTGGAATGAAATTGCTGCAAGCCCAGTGCAGCTCATTAAGTGTTGCCACAATTGCAACGGCATAAAAAAACCCCGCTGCTGCGGGGTTTATAATATCTTTCGAAAGTTCTAGTAATTGGATCCGGCTCGAATCATTGCGCAACGGAAACCGATAGTTGCTGTGGCAGAATCTTCTTCTAAAAAGCGGCGTGTACCTGGAGACATCCAGTATGCAACGTCTTTCCATGATCCACCTTTGTACACTCTAGACTTGTTGCTAATCAAAGACTCCCAGGTTCCATCATCATACCCTGTATCGTAATTGCTTTCCTCATCAAGGAAATCGTTTCTTCTTATAGGGTTTAGATCTTCAACATCGTGGAACGAAAGAGGACGATACACATCCAGCACCCATTCGTTAACGTTTCCGGCCATATTATAAAGTCCAAAATCGTTAGGAGGGAATTCGTAAATATACGCTGTAATCATGGCGCCGTCGTTTAGCTTACCAGCGATACCAGCGTAGTCACCACGACCCCTTTTGAAGTTAGCAAGGAAATACCCCATATCTCTTCCAAAAGGGTTTCGAAGTGCGTGGCCATCCCAAGGATATAACCTTTTGTGTGTTTGATTTTCATCCAACCACTGTGTTCCGATTAGTGCTTGGGCGGCATATTCCCACTCGGCTTCTGTTGGTAGCCGGTAATTAGGGAGTACTACTCCAGACTCCAGAGGAATTCTTCCATCTGACTCAGCAGGAACTTCCAGTCCGGCATCAGCAGCCAATTTGCTGTTAACGGCGGCAGTACGCCATGTTGCGTAGTCATTCGCCTGCAGCCAGGTAACTCCTACAACAGGGAAATATCTAAAACCAGGATATCGGAAATAATGGTCAACGTAGGGGTCATTATATGCTAACTCCTTCGCCCAAACCATGGTATCTGGTAAAGCTGTCTCGTAAAACTGTCGAGTAGAATCTTGTTGGATATAAAACAGGTATTCAAGCCAGTGTATATTGGCAATTTCAGTCTCATCCATGTAGAAGGAAGCAACTGTAACTGTTCGCTCCAGATTATCCCTTGAGCTCATCACATCTTCTTCAAAGGAACCAAGCACGGTTCGACCACCTTCAATAAAAACCAGGTTAGGTCCATCAGGTTGGCCTTCAAATGGGTTTACTACGAAACCACCTTGGTCGTCATTATAGGCCAATCCGGTTGCTGTACTAAATGGTCCAGGATCCGAACTAGTAGGCGCTCCACCACCACCAAAACCGGGAAGGAAACACGAACTCAATATACTTGAGCTCAGAATCACTATTCCTGCGCCGTAAATTACCCTAATTATCCTCTTCATAATTGTCCGTAATTAGTCAATATCTTGTCTAAGTCGCTAATATAGTAATATTAGTAAGTTGATACCAAATCTTTTCAAAAAGCAAAATACCACATCAAACTGATAAATTTTAAAGATTTTCGGAAAAAAGAACATTAAATAACTCTTTAATATTGACGAGGTTTTGCCGAGTTACACCATTAATAACTCGAAGTTGTACCTTATATTGTTTGGGTTTCGTAAATACTAATACTCCCATCGTGGCAATGCACCACTTAAATCTTGGAAATCCCATTTACTATTTTTGAATTCTATTAAATTGCTAAAGGCATTTCCTTAGCGATTTAAAGCTTAAGTATCGATTACAGAACCCATGGAGATCAAGAACAGAAACAAGCTTTATTGGATGTTTCAAGGAGTAGGCTGGGGCTCTTTCTTCATCACTTACTCCTTTATTGCCATCTACTTTGTTGAATACCATTGGAAGATAGTAGCCAGCTATGGTCTTAGTGCGGTGGTGGGTTTCCTCATTACACATTTCTACCGGGGATACTTAAAACGACATAACTGGATTTCCAGGGGTTTTTGGGTGTTAGCTAAGCGGGTCTTCGTTACCTCAATCTTACTTGCGGTAATACAAACGCTAATTGTGCTGCCAACGGATAACTCCTTCTTAAAGGTAGATGTCGCTAGCGAAGAATTAAAACAGCTCCACGAGCTAAACGTATTTGTGGTAGCCACTTACATATTCCAATTCTCAATTGTGTTCTTTGGTTGGTCTTTGATTTATTTTACTGTGAACTTCTTTTTCAATTACAGACAGTCTGAAGTAGAGAAATGGCGATTGGAAGCCGCAGTAAAAGATGCTGAATTGCAAGCTTTGAAATCACAAATCAATCCGCACTTTATTTTCAACAGCTTAAACAACATCCGTTCGCTTGTTGCGGAAGACCAGGAGAAGGCCAGGGAAATGATCACTCACCTTTCTGGTTTGTTGCGGTATTCCGTACAATTTAATAACCAGGAAAAAGTGTCTCTTGAGGATGAACTTCAGGTGGTAAAGAATTATTTGAGGCTAGAATCCATACAATTTGAAGACCGGCTACAGTATAAATTAGATATAGGGCCAGAAACCTTGGAATACAAGGTTCCTCCCATGGTGGTGCAGATGTTAGTTGAAAACGCCATTAAGCACGGTATTTCAAATTTGCCCTCAGGCGGGGAAGTTAATGTCAACTCCCGATTGGAAGGCGATAGCTTGCTGGTTGAGGTACTGAACACAGGCCAGCTAAAAGACGAAGTAACCGGAACCGGTATAGGGCTTAGAAATGCCTCCGAGCGGCTAGGATTGTTATTTGGAAAGCTGTCTGATTTAAAAATTGAGAATGTGCAGGGTAATATGGTTTGTGCCCGGTTCAGTATACCCATTAACTAAGAAATGAAAGCGTTAGTAATAGATGATTCGCGACTTGCCCGAAATGAACTTAAAAGACTTTTAAAGGAATTTGATGCCATCAACATTTGCGGGGAAGCATCAGATGCCAACGAGGCCAAGGAGAAAATAGAAGCAGACAAGCCGGAATTGATTTTCCTGGATATTCAAATGCCTGGGAAAAATGGATTTGAATTGCTTGAAGATCTGGAAGTTGTTCCCGAGGTGATTTTTACCACCGCGTACGACCAGTATGCATTGAAGGCGTTTGAGTTTAATGCCCTGGATTACCTACAAAAGCCAATTGAAAAAGATAGACTGGCTGCTGCCATTAGCAAGGTTATAGAAAAGAAGGAAAAGCTTGAATTAGCGGATAGCAACTACTTGACACCGCAAGACCAGGTTTTTGTAAAGGACGGGGAACGCTGTTGGTTTGTACAGCTTTCGGACGTCAGAATATTTGAGGTAGATGGCAATTACACCAAGATCTATTTCCAAGACCAACGCCCCATGATTCCCCGGACTTTAAATTATCTTGAATCGAGGCTTGATCCGAAAGCCTTCTTTCGCGCAAACCGGCAGCAGATTATAAACTTGAAGTGGGTTGAAAGAATTGAGCCCTGGTTTAGCGGCAGTATAAGAATATACCTGAAGGGTGACCACGAAGTTGACGTATCGAGAAGACAGACTCAGCGATTTAAGGAGTTAATGAGCATCTGAAGAAACAGAAGTCTTCTAAAAGTACAACAGTTTCACGCCATTATTCTCACAACACATCCCAGATTGGGAACAAATGTCCCACGATGACACTCCTTTAACAAAATATTTTCTTTATTTTGTGATATTAGGCAGGTTTTCTTCGCTGGCACGGTTTTGTAGCTAATACCAGCACAGGTTAAAAGGTTTTTTATTATGACAGCTCTAAACAAATTCCACGAGATGGCATTTGAAGAAAAGTGCAATCTCATTACGTTCTCAGGGACGTATCTAACTTCCAAAGACTTTGGTAAAGACAAAGTGTACCTTTTCTATTTGAATGGTTTCTTCGCGGAAATATGGTACAATATAGAAAAGAGCAAAGTGCACGGAGTCAATGCATTTACATCGAACAGAGGCTTGGAGGTTTACTGTGATGAAATTGAAATCGACGAATTAAAGAGTGTATTGCAAGATGGATATCCGGATTTTTAGAAGAATTAACAAGCTTTCTTGGGAGCTGCTTAAGGACATAATTCTGGTATTTGAATTTATCTATTTTGCCGCAATTCCAAGAAAGAAGCAAAGCGTGAAACTCTGTAAAGCCAGGGTGCGAGACTCAAGGCCCGAACTTAGATATTGGAAAAGAGGGCAAGGGCCTGGTCGATGGTAGATATTTCGGCGGCTGTCAATATCAGCCGATTCTTGTACTCCCTCATTTTGAACCTGCTCGGGTTTTGCTGAACAAATTGCAATACCGCACCAAAAATTTCGGACTTGTAATAACTTTCATTTTCCTGCGGAACAAAGTACCCTTTCAAGGAATTGTTTTTCATGAGAATCTTCTCAAACCCCAATCGCTGCCCTTCCCATCTCAGGCGGACTGACCTTATAAGCTCTTGAACAGAATCGGGCAGCGGACCAAAACGATCTAATAAGGAATCGGAGAAACTTTGCAATTCTTGTTCTTCCTTAATGTTATCAAGTTTTGAATATAAACTGAGACGTTCAGATACATTGGAAATATATTTCTCTGGTATCAATATCTCAAGGTCTGTTTCAATTGTACAATCCTGAACCAGTACTTTGGCAGTTTGAGCTAGTTCTGTTGCAAACAAATCCTTGAACTTACTCTCTTTCAAATCCTGAATAGCCTCGTCCAGTATCTTGTGGTAAGTGTCGAAACCAAGATCGTTAATAAAACCACTTTGCTCTGCACCTAGTAAGTTACCAGCTCCCCTAATATCCAAATCACGCATAGCCACTTTGAAACCATCCCCTAATTCTGAAAACTCTTCCAAAGTGCTTAGCCTTTTTCTTGCGTCAGAACTTAAGCCTGAGGTAGGTGGAGATAGCAAGTAGCAAAAGGCCTTACGGTTAGATCTTCCAACCCTTCCCCTCATTTGATGCAGATCGGACAAGCCGAACATATGTGCCTGGTTGATGATTATGGTGTTGGCATTTGGTATATCTAGTCCAGATTCAATAATATTTGTAGAGACCAGAATGTCATATTCGCCCTCTATAAACCTGATCATGGTTTTCTCGAGTTTGTCTCCTTCCATCTGGCCATGAGCTACACCAACTCTGGCGTCAGGTACCAGGCGTAGGATGATATTGGCAATTTCTTCAATATCAGAAATGCGGTTGTGGACAAAGAAGACCTGACCACCCCGCTTAAGCTCGAAACTGATGGCGTCGCGAATAGCGATTTCATCAAAAACATGTAGCTCGGTGGCAACGGGCTGACGATTTGGTGGTGGTGTTGAAATAACACTTAGATCGCGAGCTCCCATCAGCGAGAAGTGTAACGTTCTTGGAATTGGGGTGGCCGTCAATGTTAACACATCCACATTTACCCTCATTTCTTTAAGTTTCTCCTTAACCTTCACCCCAAACTTTTGCTCTTCATCAATTACCAACAACCCAAGATCTTTAAACTTCACATCCTTATTTACAAGTCTGTGAGTGCCAATTATGATGTCAACCTTGCCAGCCTCAAGATCAGCAAGGGTTTCAGAAATAACCTTTGAAGACTTGAACCTATTGATATACTCTACCCTCACGGGTAGATCTGCCAGGCGCTGGGTGAAAGTGCGATGGTGTTGCATGGCCAGGATAGTTGTCGGCACCAAAACAGCAGCCTGTTTGCCATCGGCAACAGCCTTAAATGCGGCTCTTATTGCGACTTCAGTTTTACCAAAGCCAACATCTCCGCAGACAAGCCTGTCCATTGGGTGTGGCATTTCCAGGTCGGCTTTTACCTCTGCGGTAGCCTTGGCCTGGTCGGGCGTGTCTTCATAAATGAAGGAAGATTCAAGTTCAGCCTGAAGGAAGCTATCAGTATTAAAAGCAAAACCAGGAGCTTGTTTCCTTTTGGCGTACAGGTTGATAAGGTCGGTGGCAATATCAACTACCTTCTTTCTAACCCTCTTTTTCTTGTTTTCCCAATCCTGGGAACCCAATTTGCTCATAGCCGGAGGGAGGCCTTCTTTTCCCGAGTATCTCGAAATTTTGTGTAATGAATGAACGCTTATATAGAGTAGGTCATCGTCGCGATATACCAGCCGGATCGCTTCCTGCATCTTGCCAGCAACTTCAACCTTCTCCATACCAGCAAACCTCCCAATGCCATAATCTATATGGGTAACATAGTCTCCGGGATGCAAGGCTTGTAGTTCCTTCAAAGTCATTGCCTTCGACTTCGAATGGCGATCTTTCAACTTGTAGCGATGGAATCTTTCAAAAATCTGGTGGTCGGTATAGCAGGCAATATTGACTAGGGAGTCCTTAAACCCTTCATGCAAACTGATTTGCAAGGGTTCAAACTCAACATCCGGATCTATCTCTTCAAAAATGGTTATTAGCCGATCAATTTGCTGAGGAGACTCTGCGGCAATAAAGTTGCGAATAGATTTAGACTGATTATCAAGTAACTCTTTTGTTAGCAGCTCAAAGTTTTTGCTAAAAGATGGCTGTGGTTGTGAACTGAATTCGAACGCCTTTGAATTATCGAGATAGAACCTGTTGCCAAACTCCAGTTTGGTTAAGCTACCTAAGCCCGAAGAAAAAGAATCAGCATTCTCAAATAGTGCCTTGGGTTCCATGCCCACAGGAGTTTCTCCGGCAGGCACTAGTTGGTCGTACTTCTGACAGGCCACTTCAAACTGCCTGTTCAAAACATTTAATGTCAGGTCATAATCTTTGAACCAGATTTTGGTGTTGACAGGAAGGAAGCTGATAAACGATTGACGTTCTTCCTGGAGCAGCTTCGTTTGAATGTTCGGGATGAGATTTATTTCCCTTACAGAATCCACAGAAAGTTGCGAGGTAGGGTCAAAGGTGCGAATGCTTTCAATCTCTTGCCCGAAGAGTTCAAGTCGGTAGGGCAGATCATGGGCATAAGAGTACACGTCGATTATACCTCCGCGAATAGCATATTGACCAGCTTCGTATACAAAATCGCTTCGTTCGAAATCGTAGGTGGCAAGTAGCGCTCCCAGAAATTCGACATCTAGGTTGTCGCCAACTTTGGCGGAGAACGTGTTTTTCGCCAAAGATCTTTTATTGATAACCCGCTCACTAAGTGCTTCAGGATAAGTAACTATAATCTCTCCACTGGCAGACTTGTTATTAATCCGGTTTAAGATCTCAGCCCGCATTAACACATTGGCGTTTTCCACCTCCTCCAGCTCATAGGGGCGCTTATAGGAAGTTGGATAGAGCAGGATTTCTTTATTCGGAAAGAAGCTTTGAAGATCGTTTTGAAAGTAGGCGGCCTCTTCCTTATCATGTAAGACAACTAAGAAATTCTGATGATTGATGTGATGCACCGCCGCTAGCACGATAGCATCCAAACTACCGCTTAATCCTTTCAATGAGACGCAGCTATCATGGTTAGGCTTTATTGTTTCCGCCAAAGCCTGGATATGCCCATCGCTGGTAAAAAGATTAAGAAAGTCTCTCGTCTTCAATCGCATCCGTCACTGAGCGGCAAAGGTAATAAAATTCCGGCCCTTTGGATTTTAAAAAATCATTACCAAAGTGATGATTTTCATTTACTAAATTTGGGAAAGCTAAACATCAATCCTCATCCTCAACTACTTTAATAAGTATCAGCGGTACCTAATCGGAGTTGCTTCCTTTTCGGCGCTATCGGCTATCGGCTTTAATTTTTCACCTGATGGTTCAAAATGGTGGTGGAACAGTATGCCATTCATTGGGTTCCTGTTACTCTTGGTGGCAGCGGCTTCAACCCTCCTTTGGATTCAGATAGAACGCACACGATTACAAAATCAAGCAAAGGCGATTTACAACCTGCAGTCTGATGAGGCCAGTTATATTAAAGAGCTGCTTGACGAACTCACATTAAAAGAGAAAGAGATTTTCGATCTAATTGTCTCGGGCAATTCAAATAAGCAGATAATGGAGAATTTGTTTATTGAATTGAGCACTTTGAAAACCCACATCAATCACATTTACAAGAAGCTAAGGATTAAGAGCCGAAAGGAGGCGGTTGCCTTAAATCGAAAAATATCTGATTAGGTAAAGGAATATCAACCTTTTTCAACCCTAAAGGAATTGGCGGTTGTGCACATTCACTTCTCTTTTGCCCAGAAATCAAACAAAAAACAAAATGAAAGTTATGTCAAAAATTCTTTTCGGATTGGGGCTATTTATGAGCCTATTATCTATGGCTTTTATTATTGATAATGGTAAAGCCCAATGGTTCTGGGAAGGTAACCCAACTTACAGTTGGTCTGTGGGAATCTCCGGACTCCTGATGTTCCTGGCGTCCTTTCTTGTGCGCGGAAACCGAAAGACGATTGAAGAAAGCGACAAAGGCTAGCTTATGGCTAGTCTTTAAACTTGTTTCAATACTCGCATGTAATCAGCCCAGGGCCCAACAGCTTGCTGGTATTGCCTGGCCATCACCCTTGCCACTTGGGCCACATGTGTTAAGTCATGGGCTACCCAGGCAGCCAGTAGTTGTGCCAATGTAACTTCACCAAGGGCCGGGTGTATTCCTTTGAGCCTTAATTGGCGTTTGTTGATTTTCATGGACTTTAACTCTGATAGACGAAGGGCTCTTAGCATGGCAAACTCATCAAGCAGGTTTTGAATGGTCTTCCCCTTAGATTCCTCGAACTGGGCGAAGCGATCGAAAGCTTCAAAAGTGACATTTGGGCCTTGAGCCAAAATAATCTTCGCCCTTGGTATCCAATCGGTGTTTTCCCCGTGGATAAGATGCCCCATAACATCATATGCCGACCAGGTGTCTCCTCCTTCATTGTTATAAACCCATGATTCTGAGAGGTCACCCAGCAACGATTGCAGGGCAACAGGAGTGTTCTCAAGTATTTCACATGAAAGGTCTAAGTCGAATTCCATGACTTGTTTTTTCGACAAGTTACAAGACCGACTATAGGGAATCGAGTAAAAACCTTGAATTGGTTTTATAGTAGTATTTAAGATATGTAATAGATGCCCCTAACGCTTTGAGAGTAGGCCTAATGCATCAAGCAAGTCAGCTCCTGTTGCACGCCTTTGGTTACTGCGAAAATAGATGCCGACTTTTGTTTCCTTTTCGACGACAGCCAATTTAACGGCATCAAATAACTGACCAGACTCTATTCTTGAAACCAGGCGTTGTTCGCCCTTGGAGTTGGTAACTACAAACTTACTGCAATCTGCTTGGGGGTTGTTGGAATTGGCGGAGTTGCTGCCATGGATTAAGTAGAGGTCGAAGGAGGGAAGCCAGGTGGTATCAATATAGGCACTGAGATTGGGCCGTACCTCGTTTGTCCAGGGAAGGAGTGGGTGGAACAGCATGGTTCCAGCCAGGAATACTAGTGCGATAAGCCTTGCCAACTTTCTCATAACTATTCGCTTCTATCGGCAGTGTGAAAGGAATACTTGCTTTCCTGGAAAAGGTTACTCCTGAATTTCAGGAGTAACCCAATCATTAACCTAACCTAAACTAAAACTAATTGAATGCTATTTCGTCGACATCTTCCCAGGGCACATAGGTGGGATCTTTGCTGCCGGCTTTGAAAACAAGCACACCGTCATTTCTTTCATCGGTGTCTTGCGTTTCACCTAGTAGTAGCTTAATGCCTGATTTAAGCTCGACGTTACTGTAGTTATAATTCTTTGGAGATACTTTACTAAGCAGGCTAAACGGAATTCTGTATTCCAATTCATCATCATTACCGTCAAAAATCTCCACATTAAATTCTTCGTCTACATCGAAAATTAATCGCCCGGAGAGAGATTCCCCACGAGTAGTCTTAACAGTTCCTGTGAGTTCCTTGGGGGCTTCGAAGTTGTTATAAGACAAACCGGAGTTTGGAGCTTTATCCTCAAAGGTAACTGTTTTGAATTCTCGCCAGGGGATATCTACCCTACCGAACTTATCGCTTGAGACAATAATTCCTCTGTTTTCGCTGTTCACATCGTTACTGCCGCGAAGGTACATTGACCGGCCGGATTTCATCGTAACGTTGCATCCTCCACCCTCTTTTTCAATCGACTTGATCTTGCCAAATTCAATTTCCAGATCACCATCACGGGTGTCTCCATCAAGTATATCTGATGTTATTCTTTCGTCATGATCCCACTGGATAAATCCTGTGAATTTACCGTAGTAGGTATCAACTGTACCATAAAGGGGGTCGCCATATTTATCATCCAATTTGGCTGGACTCGGGGCAAAGTCTACTCTTTCTATTCTCGACCATCTAACCTCAACCTTACCCAGGTCTCGGTCGTAAATTCTCACTTTGGCGCCGATATCATTGGAGCCACCATCCAATTCGAATTTTTTACCGTTCTTCAACTCAACATCCACACGCTCTCGCCCGGTGATGTATATGGTTTTGATGTTACCAAACTGGGTAATGAATTGGTGTGTGTGATCATTGTCACTCCAACTCCAATTCCAATTGCCCCAACGTGATCGCTGGCGATCGCGGTACCGATAATTATCAACATACTTCATATCCTCTCTAGAGAGGTAGTCAATATTATCATTATATCTTTTTGTGGAATTGAACAGATCTGTCCAATAGATTTCTTCCTTACCCCATCGCAGTTGGCCTTCATAAGTGTTGCCGTCTATGGTAGTCACTTTTCCATAGATAAAGCCATCGTCTTGGGCCAGTACCGGGTATAAGCTAAGTGTAAGTCCTGTTAGCAGAGTTGCTAGTAGTTTTCGAGCATTCATTTTCAATGAGTTTTTGTCTGGTTATTTGTACGATAAAAGTGTTGTCAAAAACGCTGAAAATGAAGGTTATAACGCTCTAGAAGTCGATTTACTGACTGAAACGGGATATAGCGGCCCCGAAAACGACGTCCCGATTCGGTAAATCAGGAGAAATCCTGTTTACCTATAGGGAAATTCCTGATAAAGTGGTGCTATGAAGTCGATAAGAGTCTGTCCTTTTCTTTTGATCTGCATTTTGTTGGGATCATTTAAGGGTAATGCGCAAAACACATCAGCGGAAGAGTTATATGAGAAAGCCATCGCATTTGCCAGAGATCACGAACGAGACAGTGCTATTCACTATTACACTAAGGCTGCTGAGGAGTTCAAATTAAATGGAGACCTTGAAAGCGCGCATATCGCTCAATACCGCATTGGTATGAATCTCTATTACATTGATGAGGATGAAAAGGCGAGAGTACTTTTTCAAAAAGGGCTTGAGGAGAGCCAAAGAGATTTCGGGCCAAATAGCAGGTCAAAAGCATATTATCTCAGGGGCCTCGGCGTGATGGCTGAGGTGTTCCAGGAATATGAGTATGCCATTCAATATTATGAGCAAGTTTTGGAAGTTTGCACTTCAATCAGCTTGACAAAAGACGAGGTTGTAGCATTTGCACTTTCGGACCTAGGAGATGCTTATCTAGCACTTGAGGATAACTGGAATGCAAGGAAGTACTTCAAAAAATCATTAGATAAGCGCATAGAGATTTGGGGAGCCGATAGTGACAAGGCAGCTGGAGGCTACCGCAGCTATGCAGTAGTGCTTGAAACTGTGGGCGAGTTCCACAAAGCCGCAACTTACTTCCAGAGAGCAATTGACATTCAAACTGCAATCTATGGGGCTGATCATCTTGCATTAGTACCTACATACAACATGGCCGGCGGTACTTTTGTCAACCTAAAGGAATACCAGCGAGCTTATGAGTTATATAGCAGAGCACTTAGCAATTCATCCGTATTGCAAGAGTCAGATCGCAGAGTAGCATTTTCTGTAAGCAACCTAGGTTGGGTTTTGAGTAAGATGGGGAGGCATGAAGAAGCGCTCAAGTTTAGCAAAAGAGGCTTAGGGCTTAAGCATACCCACATGCCGCGATGGAAGGGTAGTATCGCATCCTCATATTTAAATGTTGCTGCTTCCCACTATCACCTGGAAAACTGGAAGTTAGCCAGGGAGAACTATTTGCAAGCAATTGACTTTGCAAACGAAGCATTTGGAGGCAACTCTGGCTACTCCGCCCTGGGTTATTCATTTCTTGCAGATATATCCCTCAAAAATGGAGAGTATGATCGAGCAATTCTTGAGGCCGAAAAATCTATTGCGACTAACTCCAAGCAGGAGATAGACTTGGAAGAAATTAGTGCGGAAAGTGAGATATATGTTGGTAATGCTTTTACCAGGGCAGTTGCTGTATTATCAAGTGCCTATTTAAATCAGGAATTGGATGACAAATCTGACAGAGAGAAGCTTGAGTTGGTTTTAAGCCTGGTAGATGCCAATCTTGGCCGGCTAAAAGAAAAGCGATCAAAATGGACAACTAGAAAAGATCGTCGTGAATTGGCGGAAATCATTCACAACAATCATAAGTCAGGAATTGAAACGGCATGGAGACTCTGGACATATACAAATGAAGATAGGTTTCTTTCGAAAATTTGGGAGTATAGTGAGGCAGACAAAGCGTTTTTACTGGCTTCCTTCGTGAATGAGCATGAAGCAGCAATGGCAGCTAATATGCCTGATTCCCTGCAGTTTGAGTTAAGGGCTATGCAAGGGGAGTTGGATTACATCAATTCCCGGCTCGAGGGAGCACCGAAGGGTAGTTCAAAGGAGAAACTACTTCGGCTGAAACTGATTGTTGAAAGAAGGCGAGATTCAATTAACACCAAAATTGATGAGGAATACCCTCGCTATCGGACAATGATTGCCAGTGATCAATCTACTTCAATACTTGAGATTCAATCAAAACTAGAACAGAATCAGGCAATGGCCGAATTCTTCACCAATGGTTCGCAAGCGTATGCCATTACAGTAACTAGAGAAAGCAAAGAAATCTACAGATTTGAGATTGATAGCTTACAACAAAGGGTTGAGGGTTTAAGAAAGAGTATTGCCACGCGCTCAGTTCTTTTAGACGAGCAATCATATGATCTGTACAGGATAATTTTCAATCAGGCAGATAACCACCTTGCAAGTGAAAATATATCTGACCTGATAATTGTGCCTGATGGCTACCTCAGCCATCTTCCTTTTGAACTTTTGAAGAATAGCAACAATGACTACCTCATAGAGACGTATAATATTTCGTATACACCGTCAGCTGCACTTTGGGCGAAAGAGCCGAGAGCTGAAGGTATGTCGTCAGACCTACTCGCTATGGCACCGGTGTTTGCGAAAGGTCCGCCTGTTACTGAAAGAGGGGAACTTGGCAAATTGGAAGGAACCCAGCAAGAGTTGGTTTCGATTCAGGAAATTTTTAACGGTGAATTCGTCTTGGGTGAAGGAGCTTCTAAGGCGACCTTCCTTTCAAATATGAATGGGAAGGGAATTATCCACTTAGCTACCCATGCGGTGGTTGATGACGAATACCCAGATCTTTCTCGTTTGTATTTTAGTGGAAGAGACAATGACGAATATGAATCGCTCAACGCCTATGAGATCTACGGCTTGCAATTGAATGCGGAGTTAGTAACTCTGAGCGCCTGCAACACAGGCTTTGGCAAGATCAATCGAGGCGAGGGAGTACTAAGTTTGAGCCGGGCATTTGCTTTTGCCGGGGCTCCTAATACGGTGATGAGTTTGTGGCCTGCTGCAGATAAATCTACGGCTACTATTCTATCGGATTTCTACGCCAATTTGAAAATGGGAATGAGCAAATCGGAATCATTAAGGCAGGCCAAACTGAAGTACCTTAAAGAAGCAGACGATTACGGCAAGCACCCTTATTATTGGGCAGGATTTGTATTTCAGGGAGACCCGAGGCCAATTAGGTTTGAGAACTCAAATAAAGAGATTTTCATCTCAATCGCCGCAATTGTGATTGCCGTAGCTGGTATTATTTTCGGAGCGCTAATTATGACAAGGGCTCCTCGCCGTACATCAGTCTTCGATCTCGGCTAAAAGCTGGGTGGCCTTTTGCGCAAAGGAAGTGGTATCTGACTGCAACTCTTTTAGTAAGGCTAAATGTCCTGGCTTTTCACAATACATAAGACTTAAACTCAAATGCCATTTAGCTGCCATTATAAACTGAGTTTCTAATTCAACAGATTTCTGTAAATGCTCAATTGCGGTAGTGTGGTCGCCTAGCTTTTGGTAGGTAAGCCCCAGATACATAAACATATCTGCCTGTTCTGGATTTTGGCTTAACGAGTTTTCAAATACAGCAATTGCCAAATCCAGATTCCCCGCCTCATAATGCTCGAGCCCCTTTTGCAGGGGCCCCACAAATTCATTATCAATAGTTCGCTCTACTGGCGCAACATAATTGGGTAGTGGTTGATAAAACTGCGCATAAAGTTCTTGCGGAGAAGGAGACCTAAGGAATAGAAACCAGGATGCCACCCCCAAAACGGATACCCCCGCGGCAATTTTAAGGTACAGAGAGATGTTTGATTTAGGTGCAGGCTTAGCAACCGTTGGCTCGGGAGCTTCAGAGGATTGATTTGCATTTTCCCAGGAGTTCATCTCCTCCTTATCCAACTCGAAGCCAGCCTGCTGCACACCGGCAATAGCGGCTTTTTGGGTTTCAACTTCAAGTCTTAACTCTTCATCTCCTTTCAGCTTTTCCTCGAAATCAGCCAAAGCTTCACCCGAAAGCTCCCCACTTAGATACCTGTCAATAAGTTCTTCATTGATTGTCATTGCTTATTCACATAAGGTGTTAACATTTCTTTTAGTCGTTTCATGCAGCGAGATTTTTGGTTTCGAACAACAGTCTCGTCAGCATAGTCCATCTTTTCAGCGATTGTGGCCGCCTTTAAGTTTTCGTAATAGGCATACAAAAGTATGCTTTTGCAAGGTTCGTCCATATTCCGCACAAGTTCGGCGGCTTTGGCACTCAATTCGTCACCCGATTGATCCAACATATTAAATCTCAGCTGCTCTGTTAGCTTCTTCTCTTCCTTTTCAATTTTCGACTTCCTATCAAAACGCTTGTAAACCAGATGCTTTGCGATCGCGAAGAAATATGTCTTACAACTACTTTGCAACTCATCCAATTTTCCAGCTCTAATGTTATCAACCATTATCAATATGGCGTCTTGATACAGGTCTTTTATCTCCTCTTCACCCAAGCCCGGAAAAGTTTTCTCTAGCCAATTACTGAAGGCAGAGGACTGCTGTAGATAAAACTCCTTCAGCAAACCCTTACCTCCGGCCTTCACTGAGCTGATTAGATTCTGATCAGAATATTCCTGGCTGCTGTCCATTAGTGCGCAAAATGCAAAACCGTATACAGACAATCTGCATTTTTTCCGCAAAAATCCCAAAAAGAAGATAGGGCATCAAATTTTTTCCAAACAGCTGTATACGATTTCATCAAATACAGACTAAAGCACATACGAAAGAATAAATCGTTGAGACCTATGGAAAAATTTGACCTCACAACTAAATCGAAAATAAGTATCATGGCTTTTGTGGCCTGGATGGTGGTAGTGGCAGTGTGGATTCTTGGTACTCACGCCAAGGGTCAGTCGCTGAATTTCAACCAGGTGTCGCCCTTGACAAAGTATGGCTGGCAGCAATCGGCATTCACTCCGCAGGCCCAAGAGATGCTGGTCTTGGATATTGATGGCGATGGCAATATCGATATCGCAACCATTTATTACAATACAGATACTGATGACGGAGCGAATTCGCTTAGGGTAGACCTTACGGTAGCCTACAATAATGGTAACGGTAATATTGGAGATGCGGCGGGATTTGGTCCTAATAGCAATTCGATAGCCTTGAATCAGCTTGGCAGAACCTTCATTACTTCCGGTGATGTAGACAATGACGGAGATCCTGACTTAATTACTTTCACCCAACAAGATAACCTCACTGGTGGCTTACGCCTGGTTCAGAATGATAAGAACGGGTCCGGAACGTTTAATGTAGATCAACTGATTACAGTAAATGATGAGATCGAAGACGGCATTTTTCCAAACATAAACAAGCAGGCCGTTTATGGAGCAGTGTTAACCGATATGAATGGGGATAATTATGACGATCTCGTTTTTCAGTCGCATAACAAGGTTTTCGTTTTCACCAATACACAAACGTTTCCTTTCTTCAATAACTCCAATTTTACCTCCGTTTCGGCAGTTGATGGCAACTCGCTGGTAGTGGTTAACTACGATGGCGACGGGGATAAGGACATTATAGTAGGGTATAGCAGCAGTTATCTGCCCTTGATAAATACCGCTGGAACTTTCACCGCCTCCTCCCCAGTGAATTTGCCTGGTGGTGTTACTTCCCGATCTCTTCACCTGGCAGATCTGCGAGGAAGCAGTTTGGAAGATTTGGTTGTTGAAACAACTTCTGATATTAAGATATTCGAAAATGATGGCACGGGGTTTTCGCTTACGGCGAATAACACGCTGGATGTTTCAGACCTCAACATTCTGGAGAAATCTCTGGAGTTCGCAGATATTAATGACGACGGAGTTACTGATGTCTTGGGCATCCATTCTGGTAACAGCGTTACCGATGTTTTTGTATTTCTAAATCAAGGTGGTGGTTCCTTTGGGTCGAAAGAAGCCTACGCACCCACGGGATTAATTAACCGTGTGAGAGTAGCTGATTTCAATGGTGATAATTCTAACGACTTTGTGGCCCTCAACTTCGTACTTAGCAATTACCTATTTGTTAATCTGCAGGATGTGGACAATACTGCTCCTACTATCTCTAGTCTCAGTCCTGCCCACAGTTCTTCAAACGTTCCACTCAATGCCACTTTTACAGCTACCTTCGACGAGCCAATTCAAAAAGGCAGTGGAAGTATCACTGTTAAACGTACTTCTGATGATGTTGCTGTTTTTGGGGTAACCGTAACCAGCCCATCTGTCACGGTCTCTGGAAATACGCTTTCATTTGTCCCATTCAATGGGAACACTGGTTTTCACAATACCGGCTTCTATGTTGAGATCGCACCAGGCGCAGTGGAGGATTTGAATGGAAATGACTTCGCTGGTATAGCAGAAAGCGGAACCTGGACTATTATGACTGAGGACCTGACGCCTTACGTCTCATCGGTAAATCCTGGCAATGGCAGCACAGACGTTGCCGTAGATGCTAACTTTGTAATCCAATACAGCAGACCGGTTCAGAAGGGCAGCGGCGTTATCAATTTTAACAGACAAGACAATGATGTAAATGTATTATCTGTAAGTGTGGCCAGTTCTGAGGTCTCGATTTCTGGAAGTACAGTAACCATCAACCCCACCTCAGGCCTGCCTAATGACCTTGATTTATATGTAAGAATTAACTCGTTACCTTTTGAGAGCGCTGAAGGCATAGATGCCGAACAAGTGCAAAAAGGAGATTGGAATTTCACTACGGAAGCCCCGGCTGACAATACGCCCCCTTCCCTTAGTAGCCTTAGCCCGGCGCACAACGCCGCGGGTGTTGCCCTAAGTGCCACTTTCAATGCCACTTTTAATGAACCAATTCAAAAAGGAAGCGCTGGTGGAATAACCGTCAAAAGACTTTCTGACAACGTGGCGGTCTATGGCGTGCCTATTTCTGACGGTTCGATAACTGTTGCGGGAAGTACATTGTCATTCACTCCCTTTGCCGGTAACACTGCTTTCCACAACAATGATTTTTATGTAGAAATCGGATCTCAGGCTATTGAGGACCTGAACGGGAATGCCTTCGCGGGTATTTCGGGAAATGGAACCTGGAAAATAAGCACAGTCGATCTTACTCCTTACGTTGTTTCGGTTACTCCTGGTAATGGTTCATCTGATGTCGCCGTGGACGAAAACTTTGTCATTCAATACAGCAGACCGGTGCAAAAGGGAAGTGGTGTCATCAATTTCAATCGGCAAGACAACGATGTAAGCGTCCTTAGTGTAAGTGTGGCTAGTTCAGAGGTAACAATTTCCGGAAGCACGGCAACCATTAATCCTAATACAGATTTACCCAACGATCTGGATTTATATGTTCGAATTAACACCTTGCCATTCGAAAGTGCTGAGGGCATTGATGCAGAGCAAGTTGTAAAGGGCGATTGGAATTTCTCCACAGAAGCAGCTCCGGATACAGATCCGCCCCTGGTTTCCAGTTTTAGCCCTGCGGATGATGCTACTGGTGTTGACGGAAATGATAATCTCATCATAACTTTTAATGAAGACATTCTTCCAGCATCAAGCTATTCCATAATCATTAGAGAGTTTAACACGAACAATGCGGAAGAGTCGTTCCTTACGGGATCAAATCGGGTAACTATTTCCGGAAATACCGTTACAGTGGATCCCACAAATGATCTCCCGGCATTCACGCAATACTATGTGCAGGTAACAGGCCTTAAAGATTTGGCAGGAAATAATTTTGCCGGTTTTACCGACAATTCAACCTGGAACTTTGTGGTTGGCCAGCTTGATAATGACCCCCCGACGATTACCAGCTTGAACCCAGTAAACAATGCAACCGGGGTTGATCCAGACATCGGAACTTTCAGCATGACTTTTAGCGAACCGGTTTTTCCGGTGCCCGGCACAACAATACGATTGAGGCGTGTCGCTGGGAATGCAATTATTCAGGAATTCCCGGTCGATGGCCCTAACGTTACCATTACTGGAAATTCACTTACAATCAATAATGTTAACTCCATGTCCAATGGTGTAAGCTATTGGCTTCAGGGTGGGACAGTTTTGAAAGATGCTGCTGGAAACTTGCTTACGGGATGGGTTAATAATTCTTCAACCTGGAGCTTTACCACTGATGAAGGTGATGTTACACCTCCCCAGGTTTCCAGTTTTAGCCCTGCGGATGATGCGGTGAATGTTTCGCCCAGTACGAATCTGGTAATAGATTTTAACGAGGATCTTGATCCCTCAGCATCTTATTCAATAATAATCAGGCAGAAGGATACCAATGTCAGCATAGAGTCCTTCCTCACAGGATCTCCTAGAGTTACGATCTCAGGGAGCACGGTTACTGTGGACCCTACATCTAGTTTGCCGTCACCAGATCAATTTTATGTACAAATCACTGGTTTCAGAGATTTGGCCGGCAACAACTTTGCGGGGTTTACAGATGATGATACATGGAATTTCATTGTAGGTGCACCTGAACTTGATGCACCAGTTATTACTTCGCTGTCTCCTCAGCCCAATGCCACGGATGTTTCAGTATCGACCAATTTGGTAATCACTTTTGACGAACCAGTGTTTGTAATTAGTGGTGGCCGAATTCTTATGCGTACTTATGATATACCTGGCCTCGCGCCTTATGAGGAAATTCAGGTTTCATCAGGTCAAGTAACGGGTTCCGGAACCAACACTATCACCATTGACCCCGTCGGAGATATAGCATTTGACTTCCATACTTTCATTCAGATTACAGATGATGCGTTCGAAGATCAGCATGGTAATGTGTTTGGTGGTCTTTTCGGAATAGATGATTGGGATTTCTTCACCGAGAGCAACCCGGATACTCAACCTCCTGTTATTACAGCCCTGACTCCAGCCGATGACGCAACCGATGTAGATATTTCTACCAACCTGGTTATAGAGTTTGATGAAGATGTGGTGTTGGGGAATAGCTCGTTCTTGATAAAGTATTATGACACCAATGTCAATCAATTTGTAATTGGCTATAGTTCGCCACAAGTGACACACAATGGTAACGTAGTCACAATTAATCCGCCTTCTGATTTAGCCCTTAATACACATTACTGGGTGCAGATCAATCCCAATACAATTACAGATGCTTCAGGAAATAACTTCCCCGGTATTGTTATGGCCAACCGCGACGATTGGGATTTCTTCACTGAAGCCTTAGCGCAAACGATCACATTTGATCCCATTGCAGATAAAACCTTTGGAGATGGCCCTTTCGGAATTTCAGCGTCAGCTACCAGTGGGTTTTCAGTTTCGTTTGAGATTGTAAGTGGCCCGGCAACGATTAATAACAATATTATAACCATAACCGGAACGGGTGACGTGACAGTGAAGGCAAGCCAAGCCGGCGGGAATGAATATGCACCAGCTCCTGATGTAGAAAGAACTTTCACGGTCAACAAAGCTGATCAGGTTATCACTATTGATCCGATTGCCGACAAGCTCACATCGGACGGGCCAATAATGGTTTCAGCGATGGTAGACTCGGGTTTGCCGCTTGATTATCAAGTTACAGGCCCGGCTACCATTTCTGGGACAACGATTACGCTTAATGGAACGACAGGCATTGTAACTGTAACCGCGAGCCAGGCTGGTAACACTAACTACAACGCTGCTTCAGAGCAAATCTCATTCAATGTTACAGACCCCGCCAAACAAGATCAAACCATAACTTTCGACCCCATCAGCAATAAAGTCTTTGGCGATGCTCCTTTTACGACAACTGCATCAGCCAGCTCTGGGTTGCCAGTTACTTTCTCAATAATCAGTGGTCCGGCAACAGTTAGTGGCTCAGAGATTACTATTACTGGCGCCGGTTCGGTAACTGTCGCAGCCAATCAGGCTGGAGACAACAACTTTAATCCAGCGCAGGAGGCAATTCAAAGTTTTGATGTTGCTAAAGCAGATCAGACCATCAGCTTTGATCCTATTATAAACAAAGTTTTCGGTGATGCTCCATTTACCGTTTCAGCTAGTGCCAGCTCAGGACTAGATGTAGTTCTTTCAATAGTAAGTGGCCCAGCTAGTGTCAATGGTTCAGAGATTACCATTACCGGAGCTGGTTCGGTGGAGGTTGCCGCCAACCAGGCAGGCGATGACAACTTCAACCTGGCGAGTGAAGTAACGCAGGGTTTTGATGTTGCTAAGGCTGATCAATCGATTACTATAGATGCGATTTCAAATAAGCTCACTACCGATGACGACTTTGATGTGGTAGCAACAGTCGATTCAGGATTGGATTTGACTTATGAAATCGCTGGGCCAGCGACAATCACCGGTACTACTGTTTCCTTAACCGGAGGAATAGGCACCGTTACGATTACCGTTTCTCAGGTGGGAAACGCCAATTACAACGCAGCCTCCGCAGATGTTTCATTCAGTGTAAACGAGCCAAGTAGTTGCCCTGAAATTGAAATAACGGGAGTAGTCTCTGGCCTTAGTTGTTCAGATAGTGGAGATGCCAGTATTGACATTACCGTTACCGGTGGTGATGGTGACTACTCTTACAGCTGGAGTAATTCTACCACAACGGAGGATTTAGCCAACCTGGCTGCAGGAGAATACACGGTAACAGTAACAGACGGTAATGGCTGTGCGGGGTCTAAATCATTCACCATTGCTGCTCTCGATGCCTTAGTCTTGGAAATTGAGCAAACCGCAGATGTTCTTTGTGCAGGAGGATCTGATGCCAATATCAACCTAACTGTTTCAGGCGGCATAGGACCCTATAGCTACCTCTGGAATGACGGAGAAACAACGGAAGATTTAAATGGGGTTGCTGCTGGGATATACGATGTGGTTGTAACCGATGGCAATGGCTGCACTGCTGATACAAAAATTGAAATTACCGAGCCTTCGGCATTAGAAATAACCGGAATCTCTACGGCTTCCCTTGATATCCAGGGCGATGGAACAATAGACATAACAGTTTCGGGGGGCACCGCTCCCTATACATATGCTTGGGATAATGATGAGACGACAGAAGACTTAGGTGGCCTGTTTTCCGGAGTATACATAGTGACAGTTACCGATGCCAATGGGTGTACCGAGCAGGAGGAGTTCACAGTAGACGGCATTACTGCAATAGAGGATGAGTTACCCAACCTGGAGGTGTTCCCTAACCCGACGGTTGACTACCTGAAGATTTCTGGTGTTGAAAATGCCAGTTGGAGCCTGATCAACCTCGCAGGGCTTGAGGTGAAATCAGGTAGTGTTGCATCCGGTATAACTGAAATAGATGTTACCGGATTGAGGCAAGGAGTATACCTGTTGCAAATTCAAAAAGAGGGAAAAGCCTTCACAAGGAGAATTATCAAACAATAAATCAACAACCATGAAATCAATAGTTCTAAATACAATAATGGTAGTTTCTCTTCTCATGATGGCGGCATGTGATGATGCTGATGGAGATGGGGGTATCGATGCACAACAGCTTCAGTTGGAGAAACTGAAAGGCACATGGAGCAGCCAGGCAGTTACACTGGATGGTTTTGATATAACCGGCTTCGAAAACTTCACCTTAACCATAGGAGATAAGACCTACCAGTCAACCAACGGGCAAGGAGTATGGGCTGATAGTGGCACCTGGGACTTTAAAGGCACCAGTATCGCGACCATCGTCAGAGATGATGATGTTGAGATTTCTGTTAATCTGGTTAACGATTCCGAGATGATCCTATCCTTCCAGTTTATAGATCCGAATGCTGGTGGCAGACATTCCGGAATCGGAGGAAGCTTCCAGTTCAGTATTAGTAAGTAGCTCAAAGTTTCAGGTTTCAATTCTCAAGCATATACCGCATCTCAATTTACCTTGAGACTTTAACCTTGAAACTATTTCTTACCAGCGATAGCGATTAAAGTCCGGTGAAGAAGTCTCTCTTTGGCTGTTTACATTTCGTTCAGCACCTGATAAAGGGGAAAGATAGCAGCCATGAAAAAGTTTCTATTAGCCCTTTTTACTGGGTTTTACGCTACTTCAGTGGTTTTTAGCCAGAATGAAGTAGATAGTTTAGAGAATGTACTTGAAACTGAAATAGCAGATACCACTCGCGTCCAAGTGCTAACGGACTTAAGTCGCTTACTGACCCGATCCAATTTCGAAAAAGCAATGACTTATGGGGAGGAGGCAGTGGAGGTAGCAAAGGTAGCCGGAGATCAAAGGCATTTAATGATAGCCTACCGTGTTTTAGGCGCTACCCTTTTTCGTCGTGGAGAGTACGAGGAAAGCATACCCTGGTTTGAGAAAGGCCTGCCTATTGCAAAAGAAATTAAGTCAGACCTGGATATAGCAGCATTTCTTAACAACATCGGCACAGCTTATACCCTTGATTATAAATATGAAAAGGGGTTGCAATACTTGCTTGAAGCATTGGAGCTTAGGGAGGCTATTAACGATCCAAAAATTGCAGGGACATGGAACAACATTGGACTTGCCTACCGATACTTAAATGAATTCGAGAAGGCACTAGAGTACTACCACTTGGCAAGAATAGCTAAAGAGGAGCAAAAAGACGTAAACGGACTAGCCAACACTTACACCAATATAGCCATGGCTTATCTTAACCTGGGAAACTACGAGGAGGCATTGGTATATGGTGAAAAATCACTTGCTGCTGCTCGCGAGGTTGGGAATCTAGTGCGAGAAGCCAACGCGCTAAATAACATCGGCAACATATACCGTCGCAGTGGAAACAACAAAACGGCTCTGGAATATTACGGGCTGGCGATACCTTTAAAGAAACAGGTTGGAAATAAACGCAGCCTGGGTCGTACCTACAATGCCATGAAAGAACTCTATTTCCAGGAGGGAGATAATGAGAAGGCCCAGATATACCTTGACTTAACGGCTGAGAACTATGGTAAGAAGAAATCATACTATAGCGATCTAGCTAGATTAGACTCAGCTCGCGGAAATTACAAGACTGCATTTGAGAACTTAAAAATCTGGATTGATCATTACAAGGATGAGCTTGATCAGGAGGCCATCAAGAACATATCTCAACTTGAAGCGGAATTGGACTTGGTTCGCAAAAACAGCGAGATAGAAAACCTGTCCCGGCAAAATGAAATCAAGGATCTGTCACTACAGGCGAGCAATAGACAAAAGATATTCCTTGGGTCTCTGTTGCTTTTACTTTTTCTAATTGCGGGCATAGTTTTTAGGCTTTATCGAGAAAGAACAAAGCGCAACAAAACGTTGAAGGAGTTGAACTCAACTAAAGACAGGCTCTTTAGTTTGGTGGCTCATGATATAAAAAATCCGCTATCGGCCTTTACCAGCATTACTAATTCCTTGGTTGAAAATCAGAATACGGTAAGCAAAGAAGACATGGGTTATTTCCTGGAACAGCTGTCCAAAGCTTCTATCCAGTTGAACCAGTTGCTGAAGAATCTGCTGGACTGGTCATTGTCACAGTCGGGCAAACTCAACTGCAACCCCGAGCAAATAGTTATGTACGATGCCGTCAACGAAGCGATTGCCCATCTGCAAGTAAGCGCCCAGTTGAAAAATATCACTGTAAAAAATAATGTATCACCAGAGCTCGCCTCCTTTGGAGACTACAAGATGATTGTGACTGTGATCCGCAACCTGGTATCAAATGCCATCAAGTTTACAGCGCAAGGAGGAGAGATAAGAATAGAGACAAGAACAGAAGGCAATGAGACTAAGGTAATGGTTAGGGATAATGGAATTGGCATTAGTAGCGGTGACCAAGGTAAGCTCTTCCAGATAGGTACAGATTATAAATCAATTGGCAGTAGTACAGAAAAAGGCACCGGGTTAGGTCTGCAGCTTTGCCATGAGCTGATTCAGCTTCATCATGGAGAGATCGGAGTAAGGAGTGAATTGGGTACAGGCAGCGAATTCTATTTCACGCTACCACCAATGGGAGCAGCTAAGCTCCGCGAAGCCGCTTAGCGGATTAGGAATTTTCCACAGTAAAAGTCAGGATAAATCCTGATGGTGATACCTTTAGATAAATCTCATCTTGGTGAAGATGTCAAACACAAACGAGATAAGGGTTGCTTTAGTTGATGATCATGAGATCGTCCGGGATGGTATCCGGGCGATTTTTCTTGGTGTGAAAGGCATGGAATATGTGGGAAGCTTTGCGCAGGCACTTGACTTGTACAAAGCGTTGGAAGACGGCCTGCAGATTGATGTACTCCTCACGGACATTTCTCTCCCTCAAATTTCCGGCATAGAACTTACGCGAAACCTGGCCAAGGAGAATCGCAATATCCGTTGCCTCATCCTGTCTGCAAACACCAGCCGTAACCACATGGAAAGTGCCCTCAAAGCAGGAGCCAAAGGCTTTTTGCCCAAAGATTGCTCGAAGGAAGAATTGGTTGTAGGCATTGAGAAAGTGTATGCCGGGGATTTGTACATCGGTAAAAATCTTTCCCAAGTCGTACTTGAAAATTATATCCATCAGCTCCATGGTGGCACCTCCAGCGAACTGACAGACCGAGAGGTGGAAATACTAAGGCACTTTGCCAATGGTTTTTCTTACCAGGAAATCTCAGATGAACTAAGCATTTCAAAGAAGACCGTAGAAGCCCATAAGAAAAGCATCTTCGAGAAGCTCAACATCAAAACCAACGCCGACCTGGTAAAATACGCCATAAAGCACCACATCGTAGAATTATAGCCCCGATCTGGGGTTTTTCCCTACAAATACCGGGACTTTTCCCTATAGAAAAGCGGTAGTCATCCAGCGTACTTTGGAGAGTAAATTGAAAAAGTACAGCCATGAAAAGACTACTACTAGTTTCGAGTTTTTCGTTTCTGACCAGCGTTTTGCTGGCCCAGAATGTCAATATTCCCGATGCGGCTTTCAAAGCGGCTTTGGTAGCCGATCATACTATCAATACCAATATGGATATGGAGATACAGGTTGCTGAGGCCTCGGCTTATGCGGGTACTATTGAGCTTGCGTCTGCCGGTATTTCCAACTTGACGGGCATAGAAGCATTCACAAATGTCACATTGATAGATGTAGGAGGCAATAATTTGACCACCATAGATGTTAGCCAGAACACACAAATAACCCGGATAGATGTGGGTGAGAACAATCTTACTACTATAGACCTCTCATCCAACACCCTGCTAGAGATCATTGATGTTGCCAACATGAACCTAGGCTCTCTCGATGTAACCAGCAATACGGCGTTGACTAGCATGAATGCAAGCGCTGCGGGCCTCAACACAGTTAATCTTGGTTCACTGCCAAATTTGTCTGTCCTGAACCTTACCGATAATAACCTGAATTCAGTGGATCTTTCAGGATTACCATTGTTACACACCTTTGTGATTGAGGGGAACAACCTCACATCGTTAGATTTAACTAACAACCCACAGGTTTCGCTTGTTGATGCACAAGAAAATAATTTATCCACGATCGACTTAACGGGTAGCCCGGCCATTTCTTTCTTACAAGTGGCAGGCAATAGCCTGACGGAATTGGACCTATCTCAGAATACAGCCCTCACTCAACTACGAGTTGCTGACAATGACATTTCGTTTCTTGACTTAAGAAATAATACCCAATTGGCAATAGTCTTTCTCTCCGAAAACGATTTGAGTTATCTCGATGTGAGCCAAAACACATTGATAACCGACCTGAGGGTTCAGGATAACCAACTGCTAAGCTTGGATTTGAGGAACAACTCTTCGCTGGAGAAACTCTTTGCCCACGATAATGACCTTATCTATCTCAATGTGCAGAATGGCAATAATAACAACGTTACCTTCTTCGATGCACAGAACAATCCTGATTTAAAATGTATAACTGTTGACGATGTGGCATTTGCCCAGGCCAACTTTACCATGATTGATTCTGGTAGTGGCTTTGGATTAGACTGCGCAAAAGACAAGTTCGACTGCCCAACCATCACAGAGATTCAGGCAGCTGAGTTGACGACTGGTTTCTACAGAGTAACCCACGCAACAGACCCAGTTGAAATCAATACCGGTTCAATTTTATTCTATAAAACTGATGAAGACCGCTATGGCAAAATGCTGATTAGAAAAATTGAGCCTATAGCCAATTACCGAGTAACCATCGACTATGTTACCTACAACAATGATGGAACTGTTTTCTCTTCTGGGGATGGCCTGGTAATTCGTGGAACATTTGGCGCCGATCTAGATGATGGTACCGAATCGGGAGCAGGCGAGGATCGCGATTTCAACTGGAGTCGCAATAATACCACAAACACCACATTCTTTACCAATGGAGGCACATTCGCAATTTTCAGCGGCTACATAAACATTCCTGATGCCAATTTTAAGGCGGGGCTTGTAGGCAATGCTAGTATTAATACCGATGGAGACGCAGAAATCAGCTGCGCCGAGGCGAAGGCTTTTAGTAATACAATTGGTATAGATAACGCTGGAATTACTGATGCCACTGGAATTGAGTCATTTGCTAATATTCAGAACCTGTTTCTCAGGAATAATGATATCAGCTCAATTGACATCACCAATAATACGCTGATAAGGAACCTGGATCTGCAAGGCAATCAACTGACAACATTAGATCTTACCAAGAACACAGCCTTGGTTGACATCTTCGTGGCATCAAATCAGCTGAATGCGCTGGATGTTTCGCAAAACACAAGCGTAACCAGAATAATTGCCTCTATTAACAACCTCTCTGCTTTAGACGTCTCAGCAAATACGGCGTTGCTTACCCTTACTGTATTTCAGAACCAGCTGACAGCATTAGATGTATCTAACAATACAAGCCTGAAGAACCTTTCGGCTGAGACTAATATGCTCTCATCAATCGATTTGAGTGCCAACACAGATTTGTTAGATATTAGATTGGCTCATAACGAGTTCTCGACAATCGATCTCAGTAACAATGGTTTGCTTACTACTGTGGTGGTAAATAACAATCCGAACCTGGCCGGATTGGATGTGGCCAATGGCAACAATTCGGCAATCAGCACTTTTATAGCGGTAAATAACCCACTGCTCGAATGCATCAAGGTGAGCGATGTCGCTTACGCACAAGCTAACTGGACCAACATACCGTCTGGAAGCAGCTTTAGTACAAGTTGCCTTTCTTCTGAAACGGATATCACGGCATTCTCCTTCACTGAGCAACTTGCTCCAGCTACAATCAACCCAACTGATCACACAGTAGCAATAGAGGTGGTCACTGATACTGATGTTTCGAGCTTGGTGCCAACCATTAGTTTATCTGCAGGAGCTATAGTTGATCCATTATCTGGAGTCGCCAACGACTTTTCTAGTGCTGCCACTTACACCGTAACAGCTGAAGATGGAGTTACAACTCAACCATGGACAGTAACTATTAGTGTAAATAATTCACCAACAGATATAACTCTGGATAACGCTGCCATTGAGGAAAATAATTCGGTAGATGATGTAATAGGTAACTTATCTTCGACTGATGTTAATTCCGGGGATAGTCACACCTATATGCTGGTTGCCGGCACTGGTGATACTGATAATGCTTCATTCAATATTTCCGGAAGTGAACTACGTGCTTCAGAAGCATTTGACTTTGAAACCAAGAGCAGTTACTCCATCAGAGTACAAACCGATGATGGTAACGGGGGAACATTTGAGAAATCATTTACAATCAGCATTACAGATTTCGATGAAAGGGCTGATCAGGTAATCACCATCGAACCGATTGCTGACAAGCCTTCTACCGCTGATCCCTTTGATGTGGTTGCTTCTTCGGATGCCATTTTGCCACTTACATTTGAGGTATCTGGCCCGGCAACTATTGATGGAGCAACCATTACCCTCACCGGTGCTGGTACTGTAACGGTTACTGCCAATCAAGCCGGAGACGACAATTTCAAACCTGCTTCAGCAGAAACATCATTTACGGTAATTGATTGCAGCAGCCTTGAGCTCGCTATCGCGACTACTACAGTTACTTGCAATGGCGGCACAGATGGCGCAGTAGACTTAACGGTGAGTGGAGGTTTGGCTCCATATACTTTCAGCTGGAATAACCAGGTAACTACGGAAGATCAAACCGGCCTTGGTGCAGGCGACTATACTGTTACAGTAACAGATGCCAATGGCTGCACCAAATCAGCAACAGCTACGGTTTCAGAGCCAGATGCCCTGCAAATAGCAGCAACTACTGCAGCAGCCACTGATATAGCTGGCAATGGTGCTATTGATGTGACAGTAACTGGTGGTACTGCCCCTTACACCTATCTCTGGTCTAACGATGAAACTACTGAAGATCTCACCGGGCTGTTTTCCGGAATCTACACTTTGACGGTGACAGATGCTAATGGGTGTGAAGCCATCGAGGAAATAACAGTTGATGGTATTACAGCCATCGATGATTTCCTAAATCAGGAAGTTAAAGCATACCCCAATCCGGTTGGTAATACACTCAACATTCAAATTGGCACAAACCTTTCCGGGAGCTGGTCCCTGCTGGATTTCTCAGGAAAGGAGATACAATCGGGATCATTGCGATCAGAGCTGGAGATAGGTATGGCTGATCGACAGCAAGGAGTATACGTGCTAAGGATCCAGTCAGATCAGGGTACAGTTACCAGAAAAATCATCAAACAATAAAGCCACGAATATGAAACGACGAATAACATCACGCTATATACTATTGATAATATCCTTTGCATTCTTCGCTTCGTGCGATAGTTCGGAAGGGGAGGACCCACAGGATCAGCAGCTAGCAAGACTGCAAAGTACATGGAATGTGAGTTCAGTGGTACTCGATGGGGTTACGATAACAGGCTTCGAAAACTTCACCCTTACAATTGGAACATTCACCTACACCTCAACTAATGGGCTAGATGTTTGGCCTGATAGTGGAACCTGGGAATTTCAGGGACAAAGTGTAAGCAGTGTAATTCGCGATGATGGTGTAGTGATGACCTGGGAGTTAGCCTCAGACAACGAGCTCCTGATATCTTTCAATTTTGTAGATCCTAATGGCAGGCACTCAGGTATAGGAGGGAGTTATCAGTTCAGTTTGAATAAGTAACAAAGTTTAAGGTTTCAAATCTCAAGTAGCAAGTGAGTCGCCAGCTGTTTCAAACTTGAGATTTGAAACTTCTAACTTGAACTTTCGGTTATTCTTCCCTCAGCGACTGCACCGGATTGCTTCTCACCACCTTCAATACTTGGGTTGAAACGGTTATCACTCCTACTGCAATCATTAAGATCATCGCCAATGAAATCTGTATGATCCCAATTGGAATATGGAAGGAATGTATCGTGTCCAGGTAGAAGTCAATTAATAGGAAGCTTAAAGGCCCAGACAAAATAAGTGCAATAACCATCACCAGCAGAAAGGGCTTATTGACCATATAAATCACATTAGATACGGCGGCGCCCAGCACTTTCCGTATGCTAAACTCCTTCATCTTTTGCGCGATTAGTAGAGAGACCAAACCGAACAACCCCATGGCAGATAAAATAATTGAAAGAAAAGCGACGCCAATTAGTAGTCGGGTTGGCCGCGACATTTGCACGAAAAAATCGTCGAATGTCTGATCCTGGAAGAAGCCTTCGTAAGGGAAATCCGGATTAAGCCTGGCCCACAGATTCTGCATTTTCTCTCCGGCTTGCACAACGTTTCCCGCGCCAATTCGTGCTACCAGATAATTGAAATCTTCCTCCTGTCCCACGCGGAAAACTACCGGCTCTATACTGGAGTAAAATGACTGATAATGGAAGTCCTTAACCACTCCAATAATCTCCATCTCCACGGTATCTACTTTTATGAACTTGCCCACGGGGCTTTCAATGGCAAAGTCATTTACGAACTTCTCATTTACCACTACGGCTCTATCGGAATCAGAAGTTCTCGATTGCTCAAAAAGCCTTCCCTGCAGTAAGTCAAATTCCATTATCTCACTATATCCAAAACCAACTTGAAACTGCAGGCACTCTTTAGGTTCGCCATCTAGGGAGAAATTAAAACCTCGTCGGCTTCTACCCACGTGGTTTACACTGCCTACAACCTCTTCGGTTTCAGAGAGGGAAGCCACTTCATTGCGAAACTGTTCATATGAATTGTCTTGCAGGTAAACAGCGATAACCTGGCTCTGATTGTATCCCCAGTCGATTTGCCTTTGGTATTTGCTATTCTGTATGAAAACAATACTTGCAAAAGCAACAAGAAAGCTAAGCATGAACTGGAAGGTGAGGAATGTCTTGAAAAGATAGCCCTTGCCCGACCCTAACTTGACCCGACCCTGGAAAATGTTAACGGCATTAAATGCTGAGATATAGAATGCTGGGTAGGCGCCAGAGACTACGCCAGTAAACAACAGGATTCCCAGCAGGAACAGCCATATGGTTGGGTTGCCCAGGTCGGACCCCAGGTTAATCGGCATAAGCCCGTTTAGTAATGGTAAGAACAGGTTAGCCCCTAATGCTACGCCAAGTACCACCGAAAATGCGCATATGATAATGTTTTCAGTAAGGAACTGGAAAACCAACTGCGATTTGGAACCTCCGATAGATTTCCTCACCCCGATCTCTTTGATGCGACGTGTACTTGATACAATGGCAATGTTTATATAGTTGAAACAGGCCAACAGCAACAGCAATGCGCCGATGATTACTACACCAATCTTGGTAGACTTCGCCTCTCCGCCGACAACTCTACCGCTTAACCCCTGAGCACTAGCACTTAGTGTTTGGAAGTTTTCCAAAAGGAAGTCTTCTATTTGCCTATTCTCTCGTGATTGATTCTGCAAGTCGATAAATGGTTTCATGCCTGCAAGAATGGCTTCGGCATCCCCCGGGTTTCTCAACTTAATAAATGTTGCATTTACAAAGTTTGCCCAGGAATTTGAGTCCCTGCCAAGTATAGCGGGAGCATTTTGATACGACACCAGTGCGTTAAATAGAAAGGTTGTATTGGTAGGAAATTTTTCAGCCACGCCATTTACTATAAATCCCAGCTTTTCACCAGATGGGAGAATTGCCTCCATGGATTCTCCAATAGGGTCGCCATCTCCAAAGTATTTCTCTGCCATGGCATGGCTCAAGATGATGGAATTGGGCTGAGCCAGTAAAGACTTGTCTCCCAGCCGCAATGGAAATGTAAACATATCCAGAAAGGCGGGGTCAACAATTTGGAACTGGTCGTTGAACACTTTGTCTTTGTACTTGAAGGTAGCAGCACTGCGATTGTACCGGGTGAAGGATTCTATTTGAGGGAATTGATCCTTCAATGCAGGACCCAGCGGCTCCGGAGAATTTCCGGAGAGGAAGGAAGATTTACCACTGCGGGTGAGGAAATTTTCAACCTGAAAAATTTGCTCTTTGTGCTCATGGTAGTTGTTTGCTGTCATCGCGAAGTTGAGGAACAGGAATAATGTATAACAAGCACCAATAGCCACAGACAGACCAAAAATGTTAATAAATGATGGTATGTAGTTACGTTTTAGGTTGCGTAGAGAAAGCTTAAAGTAGTTGCTTAACATAACAAATTGATTGAATTGAATATAGTTTGATGTTGCGGGGCGAAGTAGTCTGATAGAGTCTAGCACAAACGACCACCGAGCTTTGAATGGGCCACTACGCTCTATTCGATCTTCGAATAGTTCATAGAGGTCACCCTCAACCCTTTCCAGCAGGTGCGGTTTTACATATCTTCTCACCAACGAGATTGCCCACTTCGGTGGATCTATATTTTGAGAGTTACTCATCCTTAGCCTTTTGCTGGGTTTGGAATTAAGTCGAAAAGCATGTTGCGAAGGTCCCGGGCTTGCTCCAAGGCGGCCCGACCGGTAACAGTAAGATTATAATATATTTTGCGCCTGCCGCGCCTTTTCTCTGTAGCTTCGCCAACTCGCGTATCAACATAGCCTTTGGCTTCAAGCCGATGAAGGGCTGAATGAAGAGCTCCCACACTGGGCTTGCGTTTGGTGTGCTTCTCTATTTCATATTTTATGGTGACACCATAGGCGTCCTCTTTAAGTGCACCGATAATTAATAGCACCAGCTCTTCAAATTCTCCTAAGTTGGTTCCCTTCATATTGAATTGCTCCCATTTAAATTCCTAAATGTAGAGTAATTGGAGATTAGATGCAAAGCCTCCAAAACAGGTTACAGCTTTTCAGAAAAATATTGAACTTGGTTAATGGCCTGTAATGAAAGGGCATCATATACGTGTTAAGGTAGAATGGACATCATCGAATTTAATAGGCGGGTAATACCTATGCAGTCGGCATTTTACCGAACTGCCAGGCGATTGCTAAAAAGCAATGGTGATGCCCAGGATGTTGTGCAGGAGGTGGTAGTGAAGATGTGGACAAACCGAAAGCAGATTACCCATTATGACAACCTGGAGACTTACGGATTACGCATTGTGCGAAATAAATGCCTTGACCTCCTCCGCTCAAGCCGCTACCGGAATACGGAATCTAACCATGATCTGGAAATAGCTACCGATCTCAGTCCGCATAAAAAGTTAGATGATACCGAGCAGATAAAGCTAATCGATGCAATTCTTGAGAAGCTTCCGGTAGATGAGCAGATGATAATCGAATTGCGCAGCCTGGAGCAGAAATCGATTACAGAAATAGCTGAGATTGTTGGTATTACAGAAAATAACGTGCGTGTAAAATTGTCTCGCACGCGAAAAAAGATAAAGGAGCAATTCGACAAACAATTGAATTATGGAACAGAGGATTGAAGAACTACTAGAAAAGTACTACGCCGGAAGTACTTCTGTTGAGGAGGAGGAATTACTTGAAAACTACTTTACCGGTGAAGCCAATGAGGAACTGGCACTCCACAAAGCGCAGTTTCTCTATTTCCAACAGAAAAGGAGTAAGCAAGAGGAGTTTAGAACAATGAAGGTGGAAGAGTTAATTGAAACTCCAGGGCAGCCCGTCACAAAGGGTTATACCCTTACCTGGGGCTTGGGCATAGCCGCCAGTGTAACGCTTCTGCTGCTAGGTTTCCTGGGAGGGATGGTTTTGCAGAATGAACGGTATCATGACGCTAATCAGCAGATAGTGGATTTAAAGGAAGATATGAGTTCACTGCGAGAAATGTTTCTTATAGCCCAATTGAAGCAGCCTTCCCCAACCGAACGAATTCAAGGTATTTCCATAGCCTCGAACTTAAGTGAAAAAAACCCCCAGGTCATATCTCTATTAATAAAGGTGCTGAACGAAGACGCCAATAACAACGTGCGGATTTATGCCGCTAATGTACTGGCAGAATTTGCAAGCAACGAAGAAATCAGGAATGCGCTGATTTCTTCGTTGTCTCAGCAACACAGCCTGGCGACTCAGGTGGCAATTGTCAATGGATTATTAGAGCTGGGCTCCCAGCAAGCATTTGATTCTGTACAATCGGCAATAGAGCGAGGCTATTTACCAAAGGAATACGCTGAGCAGCTGCGAAAGGAATTAGAAAGTTACAAGGTCAAAATATAAAGTCATGAAAAGAGAAATTTTATTCACGCTATTGATTGCCGTTGCAACATTGGCATCTGCGCAGATTACCATTCCATTGGAAAGCTTTAACATTAAAGAAGGGAAACTTATTATAAAAGATGTTGATCACTACATAAAGATAAAGGGAGTAGATAGCGATAAGCATGAACTGCGAGTCTCTGGTAAAGAGACCCATATTCCCGACGCTGAGGCAACTAAACTCAAAAATGGAGCAATAAGTATCAACATCAGCACTCTCAATGGGCTGTCAAAAAATGTCACTGTCAGAAAGCTAGATGCCGAGAATCTCGGACTGGCAGTCAACAAGCTTGATGGAGTCATACAATTATATCCAAAACCAGAGCTTAAACCGAAGAGATCCAAATCCAAGGGAGTGTATATAATCTCCTATAGCGTTGAAGTGCCAAGCGGCTTTTCAGTTTTGGTCAAAGCCTCGTCACCTAATAGCGAGGTTGAGATTGAAGGCATCAAAGGAGAAGTAGAGGTTGAAAACGAAAAGGCGCCAACTACCTTAAAGAATATCTTTGGCCCCTTGGTGGTAAGCTCAGATTATGGAGCCATATCCATTCAGAACTTTGACAAAAACTGCCAGAGCCCTGTTTCGGTTACCAGTGGTACTTCAAACATTCAAGTTTATTTACCAGAGGAGATAAACGCTGATGTAAGAGTCAACGCTTCCAAAATGAATATGGATCCGGATATCACCTGGACAATGGAGAATCTGGGTAGCAAGAAGCGCAACTGGTTCAAGGCTAAGCTCAATAATGGAGGGATTCCGGTTCATATTCAAACTGGAACAGGAGAAATAACATTTCGGTTGCGTTAGGATCTATGGGCTTGGGGATTAGTTCCTAAGCCCACCAATTACCTATCAAGCCACTGCTTAAAGCTTGGAGTCTTTTCAGAACTAATAACAATATCATCATCGTCTATAGCCGGATTGAGCTCAAGCTTTAGTCGACCTTTGAAGTAGGGGTGGATCTCCTTAACGGCATCAAGACAGATAATGTATTTGCGATTGATCCTAAAGAATATTCGTGGATCCAAAACCGTGTCTACATCTTCGAGAGAGTGATCGATAGGATACTTCTCACCGGCCTCCGTCATGATAAAAGTCATCTTATCTTCAGTGAAGAAGTAGGCGATTTTCTCTACGGGAATAGCCCTGATCTTCTGACCCAGTTTTACCAGGAAGCGAGATTTGAATTCCTGGCTATGATCGCGAATCATGTCAGCGATTTTGCCAATGTCAGCCGTGCTAATACCTCCCAGGTTATTCTTGGCAGATTTGTACTTTTCGAGAGCAGCCTCAAGCTTTTCCTTCTGAATAGGTTTCAGCAGGTAATCCACGCTGTTTACATCAAAAGCTTGAATAGCGTACTGATCGTAGGCTGTGGTAAAGATTATGGGGCACTTTACTTCTTTTTCTGAGAAGATATCGAAAGAGACGCTATCAAGAAGCTGGATGTCGCTGAGAATTAGGTCAGGCTCATCGTTTTGCTCTAACCACAGTAGGGTAGCTTCCACTGATTTCAGCACTCCTATAATCTCGGCCGATGGCTCTATTTCTGTTACCAGATTCTGCAGTTTTTCCGCAGCCAGGGTTTCATCTTCCAGGATTAGGATCTTCATACTTTAAACTTCTTCGATTTCTATTAATGGTACTTTAATGATGAACTTCTCCTCAGATTCTTCCTTCACCACCTCTTGGTCCGTAAAGTAACTATACCTCATCATAATATTCTTTAAACCGCTGCCACTTGGTTGTCTAATTTTCTTTGGTTGAAGATTGTTTTCAACAATTAGGTAGTTGTCTTCAGAATACACCCTAATCTGTAGCGGTTTGGTTTCTGTTACCATATTGTGTTTGATAACATTCTCCAGAAGCATCTGCAGAGTGAGCGGAGGCAGCATCTTGTGCTTCAGTTCTTGTGGCAAATCCATTTCGAGCTTAATACCGTCTTCGAAACGAATTTTGAGCAGGTACATATAGGCTTCCACAAAATCCAACTCTTTGCTAAGTGGTACAGGATCGGTGGTGTTAGCCTGTAGGATTACCCGGTAAACTTCTGCGAATTTGTCCAGATATGATTGAGAGAGCTTCGGGTCCTTTTCGATTAGCGAAGAAAGGATGTTTAAGTTATTAAACAGGAAGTGTGGGTCCAGATGGTTTTTGAGTGCTACCAGCTGCGATTCCACACTCTCTTTCTGAAACTTTTCGGCTTCAATTTCCGACTTCCGCCATGATCTTAAGAAATGGACTCCGAAATAAATTGAAGCAAAGGGCAAAACTATAAAGAGACCAAAGACATTGGTCGCCACAATTTGTGATAGAATCGGAGGATCCTGCGTGAAAATGGTCTTAAAAAGGTAATAGGAAGAGTTAATAATTATCAAAGAGTAAACAAGGGTGGCTAGCAACTGCACGAAGAACCGTAAGTTTCCGTATTGCAGCCACGGGAACCACCTGTTTAGTAGTTTGGAGATAAGGGTATTACCTGCCCACAGTAGTACGATCATGAAGATTGCCCATCCTATCATCAGGTAAACCTGAGTTTCCAGGTTTAGCAACCCGAGAAGAAAGGCAACAACAGTGAGCGTAATTAGGAGCAGACCGCCAAAGATGATCTTAAGCCTATTTTTTCTTAATGCTAATGCCACAATTCCCTACTTGTTCTGAAAGATAATTAATCGAAGATTACTTCGTCCACTTTTTTCCATGAGATGTAAGTGGGGTCTGAATTGTTGGATGTGAATACCAGGATACCGCCATTGCTCTCGGTTACATCCCTACGATCTCCAAGAAGCAGTACTTCACCATTTCGAAGTTCTACATTAGAATAGTTGTAGTTACGTGGACGTATGCGCTTGATGTTTCTGAATGGAATATGGTACTCCACTTCGTCATCATCTCCTTCAAGTACTTCATACTCCCAAGCTTCATCAAGATCGAACACAATAAGTCCTGAAGCATCAGAGTCGTCAATTACTTTAACTGTTCCTCGTAAGCCAGTAGGTCTGGCGAAGGAATTGTACGAGGGCCCAGAATTGCCATTGTGCTCGAAGGTAATCATGTCAAAATCTTTCCACTTGATCTCCACTCTACCCATGCCTTCTACTGCCACCTGAATTCCACTATTCTCGCTATTTACATCATTGGTACCGGTAAGGTAGAATTCTCTGCCCGAATTTAGAATAACTCGGCTGCCTCTCGCTTCTTTCTCTATGCTTTTGATTTTTCCGAAAGCAATTTCCATATCGCCATCACGCCCTTCGCCATCAAGCACATCGGTACTCATATTTTCATCAGTATCCCACCAGATCTGGCCAGTGAAAGTTCCCTTGCGGTGTGTTCTAACTGTGCCATAGAGAGGCTCACCATATTTGTCGTCAAGCCTGCTAGGAGTAGGCATAAATTCGATTTTATCTATTCGACTCCATTTTATAGCAATATGGCCTAATTCAAAATCGTATATCCTTATTGTCTCTCCCAGATCTGCTCCACCGCGAACTTCCATTTCCACTCCGTTTTTAAGCTGTAAAGTGGCACGGTCGCTACCTTCAACTTCAATAATCTTAATATCTCCAAACTGGCAAACAAACTGGTGAGTGGTGTTGCTGTACTTATCGTCCCAAATACTAAGGAATTTCCAGTCAAGGCCTAACCAGCCTTTATCATCTCCGCCTTGCAAATTTTGCTGGTCTTGCAAAGAGAGGTGCCTCAGATTGTTGTCTCGCGTCTTATTAGAGTTGAAATGATCAGTCCAGTATACTTCTCCCCTTGAGTCCCATCTCATCTGGCCCTGGTAAGTATCACCGCCAATGGTATATATCTTCCCATATATAAATCCCTGGTCTGATTGTGCATTGGCTTCCGATGCAATTATTAAGCAAGCCACTGCAATTCCAAGTATAAGGGTCAATATGTTTTTTCTGTTACTAATCACGTTACAAATAACGGATTAAACACCTATATAGAGAAGGTCTATATACTATACCTGTCAATATACAACCCGAATCGGGATATCGCCATGCCGAAGCGGCCGTTTCCCTGAAACCCTAAATCGCTACTCAGCAACTGCAAACCAATAATATATGGGTTTTAACCACCAGGGGAATTAATGGCAGAAATTTTAACGACTGATTAAACCATCGATTATTGCTGCAGTCTAACTAGCAAATGAACATTCAAAAGGAAATGAAAAGACTCTTAGGAATATTAGCAGTAATACTATTGATGATGACCGCCAGCGTTAATCGGGCAGACGCGCAGGTCGTGGTAAAAGTGAAGCCAGTTAGACCAAAAGTTGTTGTGGTTAAGCCAGCAAAAACTAAGAGGGGCCACATTTGGGTAAATGGTCATTGGAAATGGAATAGAAGGGCTAATAAATATGTATGGGTAAAAGGTTATTGGGCAAAGCAGAAGCGAGGTAAGATATGGGTCGCGGGCAGTTGGAAGAAGGTGCCAGGAGGGTGGAAATATGTGCCGGGGCACTGGAGGTTGGCCTAACTTATCCTTAACTATAGCGGAACTATCCGCCAATTTATCACCGATTTTAAGCCCTGGCTCGCCTGCCAGGGCTTTCGCATTTTATGCCGTTGCGGGGCAGGAAACCATATTCTGCCCAATCAGACTGTCCGATTCAGTCCTAAAAAGTTTCGATTCATCGACCAAACCGACCTGTTCAGTGGATTTCGATAGTACCTTTTTAACATTGTGGCGTTATTAGAAGTGAGTTAAGTGATAAAAAGATGGAAAAGGAATTCTTACTCAAAGATTTGGTAATAAAACACGTGAGGCTAAAGAAGCAGAAAGAGCAGCGCGAACAGGAGATTAAAGCCTCAAAAATCACAAACATTGCTCCTAAGGTCAAAGAGCTAAACGCCCAGGTTGTTTTCTTCCTACTAATGGTGCTGGGCCTGGGTTTGTTAGAAGTAATTCAACTACCGACAATAAGTTAGGGACTCAAAATAGATTAGGTAAGCCCGCGGAGATCTCCGTGGGCTTTTTTTGTGCCTACCGGGAAAATAGCAAAAACGGTCAAGTGCGCTAAGGATGGGATATCATACTTTAGCAACATGAAAGAAGAAACCAGGATAGACTATACCGAGCGCATTCTCAAAGTTCAGCAGCATATACAGCAGCACATCCACGAGAAACTAAATATATTCCACCTGGCAGACATCGCTTGCTTGTCGCCCTTTCATTTTCATCGCATCTATAAAGGGCAAACTGGAGAGTCGGTAAAGTCGTATGTGAGGAGATTGAAGCTACAAACCGCGGGTTTTCAGCTAAAGAATACCACTAAGCTAATAGCCGACATAGCTCTTGAGGCGGACTATGAGAACACAGAATCTTTCACCAGAGCATTCGCAAAGCAGTTCGGCATGAGTCCTTCAAAATTTAGAGAAACTACTGCTGACACTACCTCAAAAAGGTTTGAAACTGAGCAGATTGCCTACAGCGCAGAGAGGATAACCATCACTCAAATACCATCTCAAAAGGTAGCTTATATACGTCATTTGGGAGATTATGAAAGCGTGGGGGAGACCTGGAAGGAGCTCTACGGTTATGCTATGAAGTCGGGCTTATCATTTGCGGATAATGCTGGCTTCGGCTTGGTTTGGGACGACCCTGAGGTTACTCCACAGGCCAAATTACGCTATGACGCCTGCTTGCCTATTGATAAAGAGGTAAAGCCCACCGCCAATGTTGGCGTGTTGGAAGTAAATGGAGGAAGTTTCGCGGTTATTCGCCACTATGGAGCCTACAAGCAACTTGACACTGCCTATATGCAGCTAATTGGCAGATGGCTTCCCGAAAGCGGGAAGGAGCCACGTGAAGAGCCGGTATTGGAGTTTTATCGCAACTCTCCCTGGAATACAAAACCTGAAGATTTAATTACAGACGTCTGTTTACCAATAAGTTAAAACAATTAAAAATTCGAGAACATGCAAAAAGTAGATTTTAAAAAGACAGACAAAGACTTATACAATCCGAAGAAGGAACCAGCGTTGGCCAATGTGCCTAAAATGAAGTTCTTTGCCATAGAAGGCCAGGGAGACCCCGGCACTTCGGCAGAATTTCAAGAGGCAATTGAGGCTCTTTACGGTGCCTCCTTCACCTTAAAGTTTGCGCTGAAAAAGAACCCGCCCGCTGGCTTTCACGACTGGGTAATTCCACCGATGGAGGGGCACTGGTGGATGGCCGGAGAAGCCGAATTCGACCCCGAGGAGAAAGACCTCTGGTGCTGGAAGATCATGATCAGGCAGCCCGATTTTGTAACAGAGGACATGCTGAAAAGCACCATCGCGGAACTTCAGCAGAAGAAGGAAAACGAGTCCTTAAGCAAGCTTCAGTTCTTTGAGTTCGAAGAGGGGGAGTCAATACAGATTCTGCATATTGGATCGTATGATGATGAGGGCCCAACCATACAGAAGATATACAATTTGATGGAAGACAAAGGCCTGAAAATGAATGGGCGCCATCATGAGATCTACCTGAGCGACCCCCGGAAAACAGCCCCGGAGAAGCTAAGAACGGTAATTAGGCAGCCGGTAAAGTAGCTCCAACATATCACACATACCAAAGTCCGGCAGTACAGACTGGCTACTAACCGGACTTTGGTTTCCCATCTTTTTGCCTCTGGTCTTGCTGAAATGAATCTATCTCTGTTGTTTTGAGGCTCTAATGAAAAGGATGCTCGGGATCATCGCAGTTTCAATTCTGCTTTTCTATATATTTTCTTCTACGGCCTACTACTTCTTACAAGAGAAGGTCTATTTCCTACCGGATAAACTGGAAGCCGACCATCAATTCAACTTTAAGGGAGAATGGAAAGAAGTTTTCCTGGACTCGCAGCATGAGGGCCGCATACATGGATTGCACTTTTCTTCAGGAGGGAACAATGGAGCCATACTTTACTTGCATGGAAACGCTGGAAGCCTGGCCGGTTGGGGCCATGTTGCAGAAGACCTGCTACCTCATGGTTATGATGTTTTCATGATTGATTATCGGGGATATGGCAAGTCGACGGGGGCCTTGAGTGAGCAAAACTTGTTTTCCGATACCCAGGAGGCTTACGACTACTTAAAAAATCACTATACAGAAGATAGCATTATCGTTTATGGTCGATCAATAGGTACTGGCATGGCGGTGAATGTATCTTCAAGAAACCAACCTCAGAAGCTGATACTTGAAACTCCCTTCACCAACCTTGTTGACCTGGCCCATAGTTACTTCCCTATCTTCTTTCACAATATACTGGTAAGGTATCCATTCAACTCAGATCAGTACATTGTGGAGGTTTCTTGCCCAGTGATGATAATTCACGGCACAAATGACGAGGTAGTACCCTTCCGGTTTGGTAAAGAGCTAAGCAAGAACGTGCCAAAGGAACTCCTTACCTGGGTCACTATTCAAAATGGCGAGCACAACAACCTCAGTGCGTTTCCCGAATTCCACCAGGCGGTCTCCGGTTTTCTTAAGAGCCAGAAGTGAAAACGAGGCAGTCCCAATTGTCTTTCTCTGCCTTTGTTTCTAAAGCGAGCCCAGCATCAAGAGCTACGTTGCTAATGGCATCAACGTCATGAGAATAGAAGCCACTCAGAATAAGAAATCCGGGTTTCTTCAAATATTGACAGTAACTGGGGATTTCTGAGATTAACACATTTCTGTTGATATTGGCGAGAACAATGTCACTTTCAGGAACATCCTGTAGCGCGGAGATCTGGCCTTTCTCAACCCTGGCGTGCTCAAAGCCATTGAGATTAAAATTCTCTCTAGCATTTTCAACGGCCCAGTCATCAATATCAAAGGAGAAAACACTCTTAGCTCCAAGCCTTAAGGCCAATATGCCCAGGATTCCGGTACCACAGCCAACATCAGTAACCAGGCAGTCAGCCAAATCCAGATTCAGCACCTGCTGCATCATTAAGTATGTTGTCTGATGATGCCCGGTGCCGAATGACATCTTTGGGGTGATGACTATCTCTATATCAAAGGAAGGATCAGGTTCATGGAAAGTAGCCCGCACTCTGCATTGTTTTCCCACAGCTATGGGGCTGAAGTTCTTTTCCCATTCTTCATTCCAATTCTCCCTTTCTACAGTCTCAATTTTGTAATCAAACGGTAGCAATTCATCATAGCGACCCCTCAGTTGGTCCAAGGCTTCCTTGTTAAAGTAAGCCTCCTCCACGTAAGCAGTGAATCCAAGGTTGGTTTCTTGCATTGAGGTAAATCCTAGTTCGGCCAATTCAGCCATTAGGATTTCCACAGCTTCATCTGAACAGGTAATATTAACTGCCAAGAAATCCATGCCCAGCTATTGGCAGCCTGCAAATGAGGGTGCGTCGGTATAGAAAATACTGAAGTGTGCTTCGCTCTTACGGTCGGTAATATAGATTCGAAATTCTGCCAGGCCTCTGTTTTCGGTGAAAAACCAAAGTCCGGCTTCATCAGCGAAGAATTCGTTTTCTTCTTTGAAAACAAGCATGTCTGCGAAAGCTTCTGACTCCTCCACGTAAACGATATAGTCTGCCCGCGATTTGTCCTTTTCTATATAAACTGAGCCCTTGAGTTCGCAGTAGTAATCACTTTGTGCGGAGGCGTTAATGCCTAAAGTCACTAATACCAATACCAGGAGGAGCCGCATGCTAAAATGATTTGGCTATGTCAACAAAGTCTCGGGCATTAAGAGATGCGCCGCCAATCAAGCCACCATCTACATCGGCACATGCAAATAGCTCCGGCGCGTTTGAAGGCTTGCAACTGCCACCATAGAGAATGCTCAAATGGGCGGCTACGTCATTTCGGTACTGATTAGCGACATGTGCCCTAATGCTGGCGTGCATTTCCTGGGCTTGCTCTGAGCTGGCAGTTTTGCCGGTGCCTATTGCCCAAATGGGCTCATACGCAATTACAATCTTGTTAAAACTCTCCTCGCTGAGATGGAAAAGACTGTTTGTTACTTGTTGAGTAACAAAATCGAAATGGGAGCCTGATTCTCGAATTTCTAAAGATTCCCCGCAGCAGAATATGGGTATCAAATCATTAGCAAGAGCTAGATCTACTTTCGTTGCCAGTTGCTCATCACTTTCATTGAAGTATTCCCTTCTTTCACTATGCCCAATGATGACGTACTCCGCCCCCGTGGATTTAATCATGGCTGCAGATACCTCGCCAGTGTAGGCACCAGATTCTTCATGGTAGCAATTTTGAGCCGAAACAAGAACGTTTGCCTGCTCTGAGGCTAGCTTTTGTACACTAGTTATGTGTATAAACGGAGGAGCCAATACAACCTGAACCTCAGAGTTGACTTCATCCCGAACCATGTTTACAACTTCTGATGTAAGCTGCAACCCTTCGTCGAGGGTCTTATTCATCTTCCAGTTACCGGCAACGATATTTTTTCTCATAGTCTAGAATTTCGAGGTGCCAAATTAACGATTTGAAACTTGAAACTAGGAATTTGGGGCTCGGTTATGGCTCTAATACTACCTTCAGACAATTATTCGTCTTACTGCTAAATATTTTATAGCCTTCCACCCCCTCAGATAACGACATCCGGTGGGTAAGAATTGAGCTGATGTCGTATTTCTTTTCCTGCACTACCGGTATCAATTTTTCCATGAAATGTCTGGCAGAGCAACGACCCATCTTAAAGGTGAGGTTTTTGTCATAGGCTTCAATAGGAGAAAAAGTAAGGTGTTCATCCGTACATACCCCTACAGTTGAGATAATGCCCCCGGGCCTGACAAGGTCAACAGCCATCCTGGCTGCTCTTGTTTGACCCACCGCCTCCATGACGGCGTCGGCACCTCGCCCCTCCGTGCGATCAAGTATAGTTCCCAATGGGTCTTCACTTTGAAAGTCGATGACTTCTGCACCGAATTCCCTGGCTTTCATAAGCCTCTCTGGTATGGTGTCGATTGCTATCACTTCTTCCGCACCAAGTTCTAGCGCTCCAATTACAGCCATTAACCCTACAGGGCCACAGCCAATTACCACATAGGTGCCACCGGGCAAAATTTCAGCTTGGTAAGCACTGTAGTAACCAGTGGAAAAAACATCTCCTAGCAGTAGTCCCTCTTCCCACGAAACCCCCTCAGGTATTTTGTGTAACGTGCTACTGGCATCCGGTACTCGTACATATTCTGCTTGCCCACCTTGCAAACCAACGCCATTGTCAAGCCATCCAAATAGTTGACTTTTAATACAGCGCGCGGTGAGACCAATATTGCAATAGTAACAGTCTCCACAATTGGTTGTGAAAGGGCTCATCACTTTGTCGCCATTAGACAAGCCAGAAGTTTTGTTGCCAAGCTCCACTACCTCTCCCACAAACTCATGGCCCATAGCTGTGTTGTGGTCAAGACCTTTTTCTCTGCCGTGATAGGGATGAAGGTCTGAGCCACAGATGGCGCACTGCTTAACCTTTACAATGGCATCAGTTTGCTCTATGATTTGAGGGTCTGGGATTGAACCATACGAAACTGATTCAACCCCTTGGAAAAGCAGGGCTTTCATTTTAGATCACGCCTTGCGCGATCATGGCATCAGCAACTTTGATAAAGCCCGCAATGTTAGCCCCAACCATATAGTTGCCTCTGTGGCCATACTCCTCGGCTGTGTGCAAGCACGTATCATGGATGTTCTTCATGATTTCTTGTAGACGCTGGTCGACTTCTGCGCTGCTCCAGTTGATGCCTGAATAGTTCTGGACCATTTCCAGACCGGAAGTTGCCACGCCACCAGCATTAGATGCTTTACCGGGGGAGTAAAGAACTCCATTGTCTACAATAACGTCAATTGCCTCGGGAGTAGCTGGCATATTCGCTCCTTCACCAAGAAGCTTTACACCATTACGAACAAGATTGGAGGCATCAGTGGCGTTGATCTCGTTTTGAGTTGCACAAGGAAAAGCGCAGTCTGCCGGGTGGTCCCAGATAGGGTTGGAGTCTTGCCCATCTGCATTTTCAGTATATACAGCTTCGGGATATTGATCGGCGTATTCCTTAATACGACCTCTCTTTACATTCTTTAACTCCATAATGAAAGCGAGTTTCTCTGCCGTGATTCCACTTTCATCATAAATGTGGCCAGAAGAGTCTGATGCCGAAACCGGGATACCACCTAATTCTAATATCTTCTGCATGGCAAATTGCGCCACATTGCCTGATCCTGAAACCAGGCATTTTTTTCCTTCAAAGCTATCTCCAATATTCTTTAGCATATTGTCTGCAAAATAGATTAGACCATACCCGGTAGCTTCCGGCCGGATTAAACTTCCTCCCCAGCCATATCCCTTACCGGTAAGCACGCCGGTAAATTCTTTTTGCGATTTGCGATAAGCGCCAAACATGTAACCAATTTCTCTTCCTCCAACACCGATATCTCCCGCTGGCACATCAATGCGGTGCCCAATATGTTTTGATAGTTCAGCCATAAAGTTTTGGCAAAACCGCATTACCTCCATATCAGATCTTCCCTTAGGGTTAAAATCGGAGCCTCCTTTACCACCTCCCATAGGAAGGCCAGTAAGCGCGTTTTTAAAGATTTGCTCAAACGCCAGGAACTTTAACACGCTTTGCGTTACCGAAGGATGGAAGCGCAAGCCCCCCTTATAAGGACCGATAGCACTGTTCATTTGCACCCTGTAACCCCTGTTCACTTGTACATCACCATTGTCGTCGGTCCAGGTTACGCGAAAGCTAATTATCCGCTCAGCTTCAATCATCCTTTCCAGGATCTTGTGCTTTCTATATTTCTCATGCTTGTCTAAAACTGGCTGTACTGTATTGAATACTTCTTCAACTGCCTGATGAAATTCAGGTTCGGCCACATCTCTGCTCAGAAGTTGGCCCAAAGCGTTAGAATCTGACATTTAAGTGAGTCTTTAAAGTTTCTTAAATATAGCGATCTGACTGAATTTTCAGTTCTCCGCTTACAAAAATTAGCTTTAGTTGAAGATGCTCCCCGTTTGTCCTATCCCATGTTGTTGAAAACAGAGGAAGTAACGTACTTGCGGCCTAAATACTGCTGCATGAAAAAGATAGCTATTATATTCCTGGCCTGTACACCAAGCTTGATACTGGGACAGAGCCTAGATGCTAGGTTGGAGGGGAAATTGAAAGAAACGCTTAGTCCTGGTACCCAGAACCCAGTGCACAATCTTCTATTGTACTACGAACGAGAAGGACAAAGATACCATGGTGCGGTTGGCACGGCTGATGGCAAAGTGGCTGTGGGCGAAGACTTCCAATTCAAGATCGCCAGTGTTACCAAAACCTTCACCGCAACCGTAATACTGCAGCTTGCCGAGAAAGGGGAAATAGATTTAGATGGTAAGGCCCACGACTACCTGGCCGCTGTGCCATTCATAAATTTTGACAAACTCCATAACTATCAGGGGGGATCTTACGGGAAGGAGATCACAGTACGACAATTGCTTACTCATACTTCCGGATTAGCAGATTTGTTTTTTGATAGATGGCAGGCATTTTATAGCTATTGGCAGGAAGACAAGCAAAGAAGCTGGAACCCGGAGTTGCTTTTTGAATTTTTCTACAAAGAGAAACTTCATGATATAGCACACTTCAAACCAGGAGAAGGATTTCACTATTCTGATGTTAATTATTTTTTGCTTTCGCTGATTATTGAGAAGGAAACAGGCTTACAGCTCGGGGCGGCAATGCGCAAATACATACTAACGCCATTAGGAATGAACGATAGCTACTTTGAATATGAGGAAGAGCCAATAGGCAATGGCAACCTTGCCCACGCTTTTATGGGTACTGAGGATATTAACGTTACCGCCAATACCTCATTTGATTGGGGTGGTGGTGGATTGGTTTCTACAACCAGAGACTTAGCAATCTTTGTGAAAGGCCTCTTAAGCAACAAGCTCTTTGAGAAGCCTGAAACACTGGCAGCTATGAAAGCACCCCTGGATACAGGGATGTCCAGTTATGGTATGGGGTTGGTTACCCAAAGAGTCAATGGCGAGATTTACTATGGCCACAGTGGATTCTGGGGTGTGGTGATGTTGTATAACCCCACTACAGATGAAACATTCTGTCTAACCTGGAACCAGGTAAATGTGCCTTTTAATTACCTCAAGCTCTCAGCCGAGCTGTTGCAGCTAGCTAATGATAAGGGACACTGAACTATTTCAATAGATTAGCGTTATACAAGTGTCCCATTTTTTTCGGGAAGTATACCATTTTTATTTTTGATATTTTTGATCAAAAATTACACAGCTAATGAAGGTTAAATTTCTTTGGGCGATAGTAGTAGCCACTTTTGCTTTTTCATGTGGAGGGAATCAATCCCAGGAAACAGAGTCATCCGAGTCACAAACGGAGGAGGGCGCTAATACTGATACCGAACCGCAAACTGTTGCCGAGACCTTTGGCGAAGCAGACACACTTAAATATTGCCTTACTCCTGAAGGAGTTGGTATTGGGGGATATGATGTTGTAACCTACTTTGAAAATGAGGCTCCACAGTTGGGAAATCCTGAAATCACTTTCACACACGAAGGAGTTACTTATACATTTGTTTCAGAGGAAAACCGAACGAAGTTTGGCCTTGACCCCAACATGTACCTGCCTCAGTTCGGAGGTTGGTGCTCTATGACTTTGGCAATGGGTAGGGCTACTACCCCTAAGTATGACAACTACCTTGTTCAGGACGGTAAGCTCTATTTATTCGAAAGAACGGTTTCAGTAAATGGCAAAGCCCTTTGGCAAAGCGACCCCGAAACGAACGAGCAAACCGCCAGCACAAACTACGACAGTTATCGTGATGATGGCGTGATAGAAGCGGCTAACTAACCACTAGCCCCTTTTTCCGATCTTGTGCCTCTTCGGTAATAATCCTGGACAGATTAAGAAAAATAAGGAAAGACTCGTCTGCAGCTAACTTTTCTTTTACCACCAGGTCAGTGGTTTCATCTTGCATGGACTTGACGCTACTAAGCAGTTTATCCACTTCTTCTGTGGTGTCCAGGTTTGAAATTTTGCTGCGGAGAAACATCAAGCGCTTATAGTAGATATCGATCTTATTCTTCTTCTTGGCCTCGCGATACTTCGCGAAAGTGAAAAGCCCACTAACCAAGGCTATAATGATGGTGATTATGACGCCTGATAGCTCCGCATAGCGCTCAAAAATTGTGGGTGCAGAGCGTTCGATATAATTCCGAGCCCCTGGGTGCAAGGTGAAATTGAGGGTTTGTACGTCAAAATCATCGGAAATGCCTCCGTAGAGAAGCGGGCTGATACTCACAAACGCTTGCTTATTTTGATGAACCAGCCTAGCCACATCATAAACCAAATCGTTATCCAACTCTTTACGGCAGATTAAAAGAGCATCTACCGATACAGTTAGCACTGGTTCAGGTGTAAAGTTTCCGTAGACGTTCTGGGGAAGAATGTAGGTTCTGAATTGAGGATAACGGGTACATATTGCCTCCGCTATAGAACCGCGACCCAAGCGTTCATGTAAGTCGAAACTATAAAATTGAAAATCTGACAGGTCAGCCAATTCATCAGGACTGATGAGGTCAGTAAATGAGAAAATGACATCAGCACTAAAGAGCTGCTCTACCGGAACGAAGGTTATCTTATTCAGATCTACCTGAAAGTCTCTAATTAGATTAAGCACAAACATATAAGTGCCACTGCCCTGGGCATCGGCGTAAACTTTCTTTCCTTCTAATAATTCTGCAAAACCCTGTGGGTTGTAGTTCTTTCGATGCAAAACGTGAAGTATTTGCGGGTAAAGCGGAATAATTGCACGGACCTCATCCTTGAAGGGAATATAGTTGTCAACAATAGTGAAATGAGACTGGCCCTTCATAAGTGAGTCCAGACTGGCCAGGGAACCGTCCCCGCGTTTGACAACCAGGCTGTCGCCTAGTTCCCGATTGAAAAGCTCAGCGATAGTAAGCGTGATCTGATTTTTGGGATCGTTAATATCGCCGGTGATGTAATACATCTCAGAGCTTCTGCCACAAGACATTGCGATGACCAGAATCGCCAGATACCAGAATTTGCCCAAAAATTTCATTCTTAATTGAAAAGCATAAGCCACAAGATACAAAGGCTATAAACATTGCACCATAGTTGGAAGTTCACTTCTAAACATTAATGAACATTTAATGAAGTTTTGGTGATAAAGTGCCTTTACGATTTGTACATTTATTTAGAACAATTCCCGTTTTTGTACTGTTCTTTATTTTTCACCTAAACAAGTAAATGAAATGGCAATAGCACTAGTAACAGGAAGTAGCACTGGCTTTGGCAAACTGATTGTTCAAAGCCTGCTATCAAAAGGACATACTGTAATAGCAACTATGCGTGATCCCAAGGGGAGAAACGCAGATAATGCTGAAGAAATTCAGAAATATGCGGTAGATACTGAAGGCCATGCCCACGTATTGGACATGGATGTAAGCTCTGATTCGTCAGTAGAGGCCGCAGTTAAGGAGGCTCTGGAAATTCACCCACACATTGATGTACTAGTAAACAATGCTGGCCTTGGGACAGGGGGCATATCCGAAGGTTTTACCAGCGATCAGTTTAACAAGCTGATGGACGTAAATGTAACTGGGGTACATCGCGTGACCAGGGCTGTGTTACCCTGCATGCGCGCGGCAGGCAGTGGCTTGATCATCAACATTTCAAGTGTTATGGGAAGGATCATTATTCCATTTGCATCTATTTACTCTGCCAGTAAGTATGCCTTGGAAGGATATACTGAATCTCTTAGATACGAATTAAAGGCAACCGGAACCGGCGTGGAGGTAGTTTCCCTGGAGCCAGGAGGGTTTGCAACTAATTTCCTTGAAAACATGCAACAACCTCTGGATACCGAAAGGGTTGCTGAATATGGTGAGGCCGCGCATATTCCTGACCAGATGTGGGCTGGCATGGGCGAGCAACTGCAAGGAGAAGGTGCTCCAGATCCTCAGGAGGTGGCTGACGCGGTAATATCACTAACGGAAACACCAGCTGGCGAAAGACCTTTAAGAATAGTTGTTGACCCGATGTTTGGAGGTGAGGCACCTACAGCCATTAACAATACAACCAATCAAATTCAAAAAGAACTGATGGAGAATTTTGGCATGGGCAATGCTTTGTAAACGCCAACTCCACCAAAAAATAGAAGCGGGCTAACTCCCCGCTTTTTTATTTGATTTCCGGTTATTTCTTCCAAACGTCAATCTTTTGTGGAGCGGTTTTTTCCAGATGTTCAGCCATAATCTCAACTAATTCTGCGTAGGAATATGGCTTCCAGCTATGCCCTTTCTGCTTGGCGCCATAAGTAACACTGCCCGCATAGTAAGGCTCTTCGGTACTCTCAAGAAATTCCTCCATATAATATACACCCTGGTTCAAATAGAAATTATCCATGTGGCCGGCGATAATATTCAGTTTACCGACTAGTTTCGGACCGAGTTCTTTCCAGTTGGTTTCAAGAATATGCCGAAGGTCGTAATTCTCCTTCCAGTAAGCGGCTACTTCGGGATCTATCTCACCGCTGCTTTTATTAAAAAGGGGCTTGAAATAGCCGTCGTCTCCCACCGGGCCATGCACAGCACTCCATATATCCAGTTGCTGGCCAGAGCGCCCTTTAGTTCCATTTACTAACTCCATGCGGTTGCGCTGCTCCGAAGTAAGAACAGCTTCGGCGGTTTCATGGTTGCGGGTATTTATGATGGGCACGTTGTACCATTCATGCACTTTGTAGAAAGCATTTACATCCTCATAGATGTTTATGCCTTCCACATTCCGAAAATCCAAAGGATCAGGGGCAAATGACCATGTGCCGCCGTAGAAATCGGGATAGAAAACTTGCAGAGCAAAGCTCTCCCAGCCGCCCGTTGAGCCGCCGGTAAGCAACCGCGCCCAGCCCTCCGGTATAGACCGAAACCTCTTTTCTATTTCAGGAATAAGCTCCTGGTGGATAGCATCGCCGTAAGGGCCGTTATTGGCTGAGTTCACGGCGTAGCTGTCATCGAAATAAGGAGTTGGGTGTTGTAAAGTGATGGCGATAAACCTCGGGTAGTTATCTGAAGTCCACTTCTGGTACGTCTCATTGTTAGGATCTTCCTGGAATCTTAACGCCGGCCGAAGAGAGAAATGCCCCTGGTGATAGATGGTTGGATACTTTTGCTCAGGGTTGTCTTCGTACCCCTTCGGAAGAAGCACTGTTGCTCCCAAATACATAGGCTGCCCCCAGAAGTCTGTGAGTATCTTGCTTTGAATTTTAAAGCGCTTAACCCATTTGCTGTCGGCCGGTACTTCAATTGGAGGAATTTCTTTGCTGGTTTCGAGCTTAATTGTTTGGGATTTTTGGGGATCGTGAACAATCCTTTGTACCTCACTAATCAAATTTCCTGGCGACCTCCGCCAATTCTGACCTTCCCATTGATCGTTGTGCATCCACAAAGTATGACCATCAGCACGGTTGAATTTGGTGTACTTGTTTAACACCGCTTGCACATAATATTCACCTGCTGGCAAGTCTTCAAGAGAAGCAATCGGATAGCCTAATGTTTTTTCATCAATAATTATTTCAGTACCAGGTTTCAATTCGGAGAAGTCCGCACCGAGCAGTTGTACCCCATATCTGCCAGCCTGGAGACGGGGCTCGCGCTCATTGTTTCGCGAGATACAAACGAACATGCGGCCGGTAAGAGCATCAGCTGAAAGGCTTTCGGGAAAACTGATTTCAAATTTTATTTGACCATGCAAATCTATTATTGGCAGAAAAGCAATGATCAGGCAATAGACAAGAATCTTTTTCATAATGGGTAGATATGCGGACAGGTTAAAATTAATAACTAAATCCAGAATGCGATAGCCTAAAGTGATCTGTCATTGTGGCGGGAGTAAGCTTAAAGGCATGCTTTTTATAGATGTGATGACATGGATAAATATTCAGAGTTAATAGTAAATGCGGTTGACGCCGTAAAAAATGCAGTAGTCAAGATTGATGTATATAAAAGCAGAAGAAGGAGGAAAGTTGCCGCTGGCTCCGGTTCCGGGTTTATCTTTTCCAGTGACGGCTTCATATTTACAAACAGCCATGTAATTCACAAGGCTGAGGAAATATACGTGAGCCTACTGGATGGCGAGCAGATTAAAGCAGAGTTAATAGGAGAAGATACTGATACTGACCTTGCGATCCTTAAAATTTATTCCTCAGGGTTTACTTTAACCTCGCTGGGCGATTCAGGCCAGCTCCAAATTGGTCAACTGGTACTGGCGATTGGGAACCCTTACGGCTATCAGCACTCGGTAACATCAGGGGTGGTAAGTGGCATCGGGCGGTCGTTAAGAACCCAGAATGGCAGAATTATAGATAATGTGATTCAGTCTGATGCGGCACTCAATCCGGGAAATTCCGGTGGTCCCCTCATTGATAGTCAAGGTACCGTGGTTGGGGTGAACACAGCAACTTTAAGACCGGCACAGGGTCTCAGTTTTTCAATCAATATTAATATGGCTAAAGACATCGCCGGACAGCTAATACATCATGGCAGAGTACGCCGGGCATTTTTGGGTGTTATGTTGCAGGAGATAAATCTTAATCCAAGGGTAATTAATTTTCATCGATTAGAAACGAAAAGAGGCCTGTTAGTGGCGGAGGTTGAATCAGATTCTCCTGCGTATGAGGCAGGGATCAGGAAGGGAGATCTCATAATTCAGTTTGAAGGCGAGGATTTGCAATCATCCAACGATCTGTTCAGAAGGCTGGATCATAGTGTGGTAGGCAAAAGTGTTGTATTTGGAATACTAAGAAAATCTCAACTGCAGTTGTTGGAAGTCATTCCTGTTAGCAAATAGCTAGTCTTTTCGTAATTTGAGGAAAGCATGAAACTCCTCAAAACGCATCAACAAAATCTGTATGACGCTTTTGCAAAGCATGGTTTTGTCAAGGATGACTTTTCCTTCGTAAAGCGGAGGGGGAGGATTTTCATTATTCATGAGGCTTCGAAGCACCATTTGGCTTATCTGCGAAAGAAAGAGACAAACCTGGACCCTGATAGCAAGCAATGGGTGCATAACACTTCCTTTGTTTTAGAAATGAGTGTTGGCCCCAGTAAGCAGCTAATACCAAATTGGGAGGGAGTCTTATCAGAGCTTGATCAGTGGTTGCAGAGAATTAATGCCTTATGAGATGGGCTATTTGTTATAAACCTGATCCAGAAAAGGCTTCATGTCCAGGAGCTCAATATCATCCCGCTTCCTTAACTCCCGCATAAACCAACCCTTATGACCCGCTCCGTAGGTGATAAGTACTCTTTTACCGACACCGGTATTGGCATCTAGTGCCTGGGCAATATAGCCATAATGGGCAGCATTGATATTATCCCAACCTCCTTCACCAATCTCATCGTTGAACAATCGGTTATAAACGCTGTATCCCAGTTCCCATATGGAGTCGTACCTGTCGGTATGTATCCAATAGGGGTCATCGCGGCTACCAAGCTCCTGATTAAGAGAATCAGCCAAGTCCATGGCCGCGCGGTATTCAGCCCACTCTTCCTGTCTTGAGCTATCTTCTCTTATGTTTCTCAGAGTTTCACTACGGCTGTCAGCCATTTCCCTTGTCCAACCAGCTGTAGGTATAATTTCCAATTCCATTTCCTTAGTTAGAGGGAATAATACCTGAACATATTCAGGGAATCTTACCACCCGTGCTTCCGTAATTGTGTCATTGGTTTTGTACTCGTTTACGGCTGCGTCAAAACGATCTGGAGGAATTTCAGTAAGGACAATATCTGGTTTTATAGCGCGAATAAGATCAGCCAGCTGGTCTACGCCATAAACTTCACTGGTAAGATGTCGCCCATGAATAGCTCCCAAAACAAGCACTTCATTTTTCTCAATTGGCGGCTCGGAAGGGGTACAATTGGTAAACAAAATTGAGATTAGAGCCACTACGCAAGCTGGTAACAATAATGTTTTTGATTTTTGCATGGCTTGAGTTTGATCCAAGTTATGTATTGTCACCTCAACGTGCAAAGTGGAAGATTAATTCCGGGATTATATTACGGCGAAATTGAAATTTCAGGTAGGGTTACAATAATTCTGGCAAGAGCAAGTTCTTATGTACGAACTCAAACTACCTAAAACATTGAATTGGAGTCCGAGCAGCCAAAGGCTTGCCTTTTTCACTGTTAGTGCATTTCTATTTTTTATCAGTATTACGCAAACACTGTCGCAAAGTATAAGTGGGCAGGTTCTCAACGAGCGAAATGAGCCTATTCCTTTTGCAAACATCTATGTGCAGGAGCTTGAATCGGGCACAGCCACCGATCTACAGGGAAAATACTTTTTGACAATAGAGCCAGGGCATTACCATTTAGTAATCTCCTCTGTAGGCTTCATTTCTCAAAAACTGGAGCTTACCATAACTGATGAGGATATCAAGAAGATCTTTTGGCTGAAACAATCTAACGTGGAGTTGGATGAGGTGGTTGTAAAAGCCAAGCGCAAGGATCCAGCTTACGAGATTATTCAGAATGTAATTGCTAACAAGCGCAAATTTCTTTCTCAGGTAAAAAGCTCAAGAACTAAAGTATATCTGAAGGCTACGGAGGTTTTAGACGTTGAGAAGAGCAAACGTCAGTTAAGGAAAGAAGCGGAAGCCAAAAAGAAAGAAGAGGAGAAAGAATCAAGAGGCCTTGGTTTGGAAGAAACCCCACTGGATGAGCCCAAGAAGAAAATGGAGCCAGACCCACGTTCTCGGCGGCATATGGTAGAAATGGAGGTAACGCTAAACTATCAATACCCTAATCTTTACAAAGAGGAAAGAACGGCCTTTGAAGCGTATGGGTCAAAAGAGGGCCTCTATGTTCCCAATTTTGGTGAAGTGGATTTTAACTTTTACCGGAACCTGGTTACGTTAACCAATATCGCCGATGTTCCAGTTATATCTCCCTTCAGTCGAACCGCTGTTCTTACCTATAAATTCAAATTGGAAGATGTAGTCCAGGAAGACACCCGCTTGGTTTATAAGATCAAAGTCAGCCCCCGCAAGGCTGGCTATTCTTCGCTAAGCGGTTATGTGTTTATTAATGATGGAATCTGGAATATCAACAGGCTGGAGCTTTCGGTGAACAAAGGAGCTTTGAAATTGACAGATGCCTTTACCATTAAGCAGGAATATAAGCAAGTGGAAGACAGCCTTTGGCTCCCCATGCGGCAAGAATTTAACTACATCACCAAGCAGGGCAGGCTAAAGACTTTTGAAGGAAACACAGTTCTTCATTTTTCAGAATTCGAAAACAACTACCAGTTTCCTCCGAAGTTTTTTGGCAATGAAATAGCAGTGACAACTCAAGAGGCTTTGGAACGCGACTCTGCCTATTGGGAAGCACTGCGACCAGAGCCTTTAACAGAGGAGCAACTCGAGACGATCTCTTATCGAGATAGTATTGAGGCGGTGCTAAACAGTAAAGAATATAAAGATTCCATGCAGGCCAAGTTCAACAAGGTAACTTTAGGTGAAGCGGCATTCCATGGATTTGGCTTTAGAAACTGGGAGAAGAAGAGAAGTATAAGCTTTGCTTCAGTAGCAAGCCTTATCAACTTCGAAATTATCGGCGGATGGAGGATTGGTCCCTACATCTGGTATAGCAAGCGGTGGGAAAATGAGAAGGTACTATGGCTTAATGGCTACACCAGCTATGGACTGAAAAACCAAGATTTTCAGGGTACATACCTGGCATATTTCCGCTACGATCCTCGCCGCCTCGGTGATACTTACCTTCGCTTTGGTAGAAATTTTGAGCCAGTTAATAGTTTCGATGCCTACCTCAATCAACTCAAAATCTCAAACTACATTTTGGTTGATCGCATAGGGATAACTCACCGAAGGGAGTTGTTCAATGGATTTTATGTACTAACAGGTTTTGACTACTTTGATCGCCGGTCGCTTGAGGGATTTGACAACACCTCCATTCTCAACAAGGTTATTGACGAGACTGAGCCACTTGCTTTCGACGACTATCAGGCGCTTATTACGGAGGCCAGATTGATCTATAGACCCAAGCAGCGCTATATCACAGAACCAAAACGAAAAGTGGTATTGGGAAGTAAATACCCTACGTTTTCGTTAACTCATCGCAAGGGGTGGAATGGTCCTTTCGGCAGTGATATCAACTTCGACTACCTTGAATTTGCTGTTGATCAAGACATAACATTTGGAACCTTGGGCAATAGCAAGTACCGGGTTCAGCTTGGCAAATTTGTAAACAGTAAAGACCTACGCTTTGTAGATCTGAAGAGGTTTCGGGAGTCTGACCCCTACCTTTATTCCGACCCGCTTAATTCATTTCAGTTGCTGGATACATCTCTCGTTGCAACCGATTGGCATATAGAAGCCCATCATATTCACCACTTTAATGGAGCGCTGGTCAATAATATTCCATTCGTAAAAAAGCTAAAGATCAGGGTTGTTGCCGGTGGGGGAGCTCTTTGGATCAAGGAAAGCGATTACCGTCATGCAGAGATCTTTGGGGGTATAGAAAGAATATTCAAAATTGGGGTAAGAAGACGGCTACGTCTTGGTGTGTATGGAGTGTTGGCAGAATCTAACCGTGCCCCAACCACTGCCGATTTCAAAATATCGTTTGATGTGATAGATACCTGGAAGAAAAACTGGAGCTACTAGTACTGGTTACAATGTCAACATTACCGACATTAAAACTGACAACCACAGAATGTCAGTATGAGGATATTACTTCTCTTTTTTGCAATTCTCACCAACATTTCCGGTTCTGCGCAGATTTACATCTTCCAGGATTCCGACATTGCCAAGGAAGCCTCTCTTCGTTTTAAGACTAAACTCAACATCACATTACAATACTTAGAACAAGGGCTACTGGAAGAGTATTTGCAGGCCCTAGACGAATGCCAAAGCACAAGTGAAGCTGATCATGGAAATACATCTGAGCTTCATGCGCAGAATATGTTGCCTCTGATCGAATCCTTAGCCAGATATGGCCATGTTAAGAGAGCACGTACAATTTTCGAAGAAACCGTTCCAGCCCTATCAAACACAAACCGGAATCTGGCCAGTAAAATAGTGCTGCTTGAAGCATACTTATTATTGCTTGAGGGAGATGTTGCCTCCGCTATGGATACCCTGGCAATTGATTTTACACTTTTTCCTCGAAAGCTCCACATAGTGGAGGAACATGCCATTCTTTGGAGTGATATCTATATCCAGCATGGAGATGTTCTTACAGGCGATGCTGCAATTTCCAATGCCCTTGATGACTTCAAAAGGGAATACAAATCTTCACTACGGGCTCAAGCACGGTTAATTATCAATCATCAAAAGTTGTTTAGCCAGTTCTCTCCAGCATCTGGACTATGGACAGATATGGAGGAGGCCCGCTATAAACGCTATATTAGGAACCTCTCCAAGTCGGAGGCCTCGCTGATAGTGGACTGGTTTCTTGTCGTAGCCACTTACTACCTGGAGAGCGACGATAAGCCTGCTCTTCGCGAGCTTTACCGGAAGTTAGAAAAGGTGGTAAAAAAGCACTACCAGGAGGGAAGTAGTGGCTTTGTGCGTATGAAGGCGCTGTATTTTATCATAGATGAGGAATGGCAATCCCTGGCCCGTCTTTATGATGAACTTTCGGATGCATACCTGCCTATCAAAATTGAAATCGCTCATAAAATACACAAGGCCGCTAAAGGAGAAACAAGGCAAAAGTGGAGAAATGAAGTGCTTAACTCAGCGGCATCCTTGTATAACCGGAATTCCGTCAGTTACGCCTGGCAAGAATTCTTGTTGGAGTATAATACCCGTCAAACTACAGACGAGGCGTTCAACGTGTATGTTAGTTCATATCAAAATATTGTAAGGCCTCAGTTGGCTGATGTTCATCCCCGACGTTATTTGTACGATTTTGAGCTTGGAAAATTGTATTGGCAAAGAGGCCAGGTTGCGAATGCCAAAAAAGCGTTTGACCAGGCTATATCAACCCTGCGTAGCCTGTATGATGATCAGGACAAGGAGTACCTGAGAATAGTCGCTGAACTGGAGAAATACCAGTAGTTGCCCAGTCACTGAATTTCTAATTCGTTTAACCTATTCTTTGGTCAGCACATAATGACCGTAAACCTGATCGATATGCATTACTGGAGTTGTTTCGCCAGTGAAAGAAATGAGTGTGTTTCCATCTTGCCAGGTGTTATCGCCTACATATGTGGTTAAGGTATCTGCCGGCTCTGCACCTCTTTTAATTATGAGACTATTCCCTCCCAGCTGTACGGTCACATTCAGCTGCTCACCACGGGCGGCCCCTGAGTACGCTCCGGCAATATTCATCAAGCCACTATAGTCGGCTTCCAGACCAGTTGGCTCAGAAGTTTCCAGAATCTGTTCCGTCAGCAAATCGGCTAAGGTTCCAGGTCCTGTTGGGCCTGCGGTATTCAGTAAAATGATAGCAATAAGGTCTTGATCGGGGTAATATCGGGTTTCAGACAAGAATCCATGGATTCCCCCGCCATGCCCAATCATGCGGTTACCCCTATCCATGTGATGATCGAGGCCCATAGCATAGCGAAGTTGAGAACCGTCATTAAGTACACCAGGTGTAACTAATAATTTGTAATCTTCCTCATCCAACACCTTACCTCCGTGCAGCGCTTGTATCCACAATGCCAGATCCGCAACCGTAGAGCATAGGGAGCCGGCTGCATAGGGCCAGGTATGATCAATGTATGGCTTTCGGGTAAGTCCGTTAGGTGCATAGTTATATCCGTGAGCTCTATTTTTTCTCACCAACCGAGAGTCGCAGTAGTATGAGTTTGACATTCCTAATGGTTGGAAGAGATTCTCCGCCAAATAGTCTTCATACGATTGTTCACTTACTTTCTCGATAATAAGGCCCAACATGAAATAAGCACTATTATTATATATTAAAGCTTCTCCAGGCTCGAACAAGAATCCGGCTTTTTCTACAAGCCTTAGTAGGGTATCTCTTTCGTGCCGTTGTACAGACAATGGCCAAAATTCCGGCATCTCGGTATAGCTTGCAATGCCGGAAGTATGGTTTAGGAGCTGTCCAACAGTAACATTTCTGCCTTGTGTATCAAACTCAAGGTACTCTGTGATATCATCTTCAAGTTTAAGTTTGCCTTCCTTTCTAAGTTTCAGAATAGCCACGGCGGTGAATTGCTTTGTGACCGAACCGATCTCGAAGCTGGCCTCCAATGGCATTGGTATGTCGTATTCCAAATCCGCAAGTCCATAAGTTGTGGTGAGAAGGCTCTCTCCGTTCTTTATCAGGGCAACTGCAGCGCCGGCAATATTGGCGCTGTCTATTTCAGCTGTGAAGAGGGAATCTGCATAGACCTTTAGTGGTGAATTTGAATTAGACTCTGATGACTGAGGAGTCGAGCAAGAGATGGTGATCATTGCCGAAACAACTATAAATGCAATCGGTTTCATCGTGCTAAGGGTTAGGTAAGATCAAGTTAGGAATAAACTCCAAGCTTCCAATTGCAACGGCCCAACCGGAAAATGACCATTGCAGACAAAGCTAGAATTAATGATATTGTTCTGGCAATACACCTATAATTATGAAACCAACATTTTTCACACTCATACTGTTTCTATTGATTGCATGCTCGGGCCCGAAAGAAGTTGAATTTGATGTCCTTATTGTCAACGGTCAAGTTGCAGACGGCTCCGGCCAAGACCTCTTCAAAGCAGATGTAGGTATAAAAGATGGTGTGATAGTAAGTATGGGAAAACTTGCAGATCGGTCGGCCACAAATACTATTGATGCCACCAACTACATAGTTTCTCCTGGCTTTATTGATGTGCATGGGCACATTGAACGAAGCGTGTTGGAACGCCCTGAGGCCACCAATTTGGTTAGGGATGGAGTGACCTCAATGGTTACTGGAAACTGCGGAGGGTCCAGACCAATTCTGAGTGAATTCTGGCAGGAGATCGAGTCGAATGGTGTATCACTTAATGTTGCCTCTTTGATTGGTCATAATACAGTTCGCAGGGAAATAATGGGTAATGAAAACAGGGAACCAACGGCGGAAGAACTGGAGGCTATGAAGGCCATGGTAGCAACAGCAATGGAAGATGGTGCGGTGGGTCTTTCAACCGGATTGCTCTATTTGCCAGGGATGTATGCTAAGACAGACGAAATAATTGAGCTGGCCAAAGTGATAGCTCCTTACCAGGGAATCTACGCGTCACATATCAGGTACCAGGATCACCGGGTTTTCGAATCAATTGCCGAGACAGTGGAGATTGGTCGCCAAGCAGAAGTGCCTGTTCAGGTATCCCATATCAAGATTAAGGGCAAGAATAGCTGGGGTAGATCTTCGGAAATGCTGGAAGACCTTAACGGATATCGGGAGGAAGGCATTGCCGTGACAATTGATCAGTATCCATATACCGCTGCCAGTACTGGCTTGAGTGTTAGCCTTCCACGCTGGGTGCAAGCCGGGGGGCGCGATTCTCTCACCGCCAGATTGAAGGATGAAGCTATCAGAGGTAGGGTTAAGCTGGATATGTTGCAGATGTTGGCCGCTGAACTTGGCTTTGAGGATTATTCGTACGCGGTTGTATCTAATTGCCGTTGGAATCCGGATTATAATGGTAAGAGTATACCTGAGGTAGCAATAATGGAAGGAAGAACCAACGCGTTGGATGATCAGCTCGAGACAATTCTCGAAATGATGGAACATGGCGAAAGAATACAGATGATCTATCATTTTATGGGGGAAGAGGATGTCAGAACACTGATGCAAAGCCCCTTGACCATGATCGCTTCCGATGGCGGGATACAGGAATTTGGACAAGGCAACCCACACCCTCGATCTTATGGCACGAATGCCAGAGTATTGGGTAGATACGTTAGAGAGATGGGCTTATTAACCCTTGAAGAGGCTATCCACAAGATGACTGCGTTACCAGCTAAAACGTTTAACTTATTGGATCGAGGTAAAATTGAGGAAGGCATGGTCGCAGATGTTGTGGTGTTTGATCCCGGGCGGGTTAACGATGAAGCCACGTTTGAAAACCCACATGCTTATTCGGTGGGAATTGACTACGTATTAGTAAATGGCCAGCTTGTAATTGCAAGAGGGAAGCATACCGGGTCCAAACCTGGGCAGGTTCTGAAAACTAACGCGGCGGCACTATAGTTTGCGGTTAGAAAAGTAGCAGGTAGAGTGCAGCGAGGGTAGCAAGGGAGAGCATAACGAAAAAGGCAACTCTCAAGCTCTTTGCTCGCCGATTGGCGGCCTGCAAATTCGTTCTAATGGCTTTAAGCTGGGCCTTAGAGGCAGGTTTATATTTGTATTTCGTGCGTTTACTGCTGGCGTAGTTCTCCTCAACGTACTTCAAGCTCTTGCGCTTTCCATATCCGCTCTTCAAAAGATTTAAGTTGTTACGATTAGTTCGAGCCATTTGCCCGACGATTCCCCAGGTTCCCATAGCTCTAATGCAATTGCCCGTAGGGCGTATCGGAGCACGAATTTGTATATTCGCTTATTAGATTATACGAAAATCAATAGGGTCCGGTTTTGTCCATCTAGCATGTACAAAAACACAGAAAGAATTTCGCACCGGCTAGATTTAAGTGTGTACTCAAATAAAAAGGGGCGGTGATTTCACCGCCCCCTGACTAGAGTCCCATTCCATGTCTAGCCTATAACTTTAAGATTTTCTTTGTGAAAGTTGTTTTTTCTGTAGAAACTCGCAGGATGTAGATACCTTCTTTCAGTTCACTAATATCAATTTCTATACTTGATAGAAATTCCCCACTGCGTGCTTCCAAACCATGGCTATTGTAAATGTGAAAGTTCGCTTTTTCATGTCCTTCAGATATTATGTGGAAGCTTCCTGAAACTGGATTCGGATATTGCTTTATCAGCCCTTGCTCAACATCTTCACCAATGCTAACTACAAATTCAACGGTTAACTTCTGTACCACGTTGTTGGCAGGATTATGATTATCATCCCCGGCCTGGCTTGCTGTAATCTCCGTGTCACCCGGTCCGTGAATAGTGACCACCTTTCCCGACACCGAAGCTACTGCTGCGTTGGAGCTTGCAAAAGTGATTTCGAGATTTGATGAAATGGTGGCCTCCAAATCAAACGGATCATCGTTGGTAGTTTTTGTTACTATTGCTGGGAATGTAATGGTTTGATCGGCTTTGTTTATCACTATTGATTGTGATACGGAGGGAGCCGGATTATACTCATCATTACCTGCTTGCAATGCAGTTAGCTCAGCTGTTCCAGCACCAACTATGGAAACGGTTAAACCATCTGTAGTAACGACATTTTCATCGCTACTGGAAAGGCTTACCGCCAACCCTGAGCTGGCAGTAATAGGCAAATCAAATGATGGGGCACCGAAAGATTTCGCTTCTAGTGGACCGGTGAAGGTTATCGTTTGCGATGCCTTATTCGTTACCGTGAGGGTGTGGCTAACCTCTTCAGCAGCATTGTAGTTGTCATCACCGGGTTGCTTTGCTGAAATCAGAGTTTCGCCACTGGCGATCATGGTTAGCGTGTTCCCATCAATTGTTGCCACACTTTCATTAGAGCTGGTGTACTGCACTTCCAAGCCAGAGCTGGCACTAGCCCCAAGAGTTATAGTCTTGTCGTTTATTGAAGCTATTGGCAAAGCACCAAATGTAATTGACTGGTTGGCTTTGGATACCACCAACTCGCGCACTACTGTTTCAGCGGCAGCAAAAGTGTCATTGCCGGCCTGGCTGGCACTAATGTTCGTGGTTCCGGCCCCTCTTATCACCAGGGAGCCGTTTTCTATTGTAGCCACATCTGTATTTGAGCTACTTAAGCTAACCTCCAGTTCAGATGAGGTAGTTACTTCTAACTTGAAACTAGGGTCACCAAAGGTTTTTGCAGAGAGCTCAGCAAAAGTAATAACCTGGCTCACCTTCGTAACCGTCAATGTCTGTGTAACCGGTTGCGCATCATTATACTCAGAATTGCCACTGGAGCTAGCAGTAATTTCAGTTGTGCCATCCCTATGGATGGACACGGTACTCCCTGAAATTGAGGCAACCTCAGTATTACTGCTAGTGTACGTTACCGGCAGCTCGGAACTGGCGGTGGCTGTCAAGGTGAAATCGCTATCAGTCACTAACTTATTTGCCAATTCTGTGAAAGTGATGGTTTGGGATTTTTTGTCGTTAATCACTAGTGTTTTAGTGATAGGTGTGGCAGCGTTGTAGTTGCTATTGCCTGGTTGCGAAGCAGTTATATCTGTCGACCCCACCGCCTTTATTGTAACAGTATTTCCAGCGACGGTCGCTACATCAGTATTAGAACTAGTGTAACTCAAGGCTAGCTCTGACGACGACGTTGCGCCTAGTTCAAAGGATGATTCACTCACAGAGCGAGCGATTAGATCAGGGAAAGTGATGGTTTGATTTCCTTTTTCAATTACCAACACTCTGTTAACCGGAGGCGACTGCAGGTAATTGGAAGTTTCCTGGGCCGTTGCTGAGATGGTGGTAGTTCCTACCCCGACGATAGTTATGGTGTTACCACTCACCGAGGCAACGCCAGTATTTGAGCTAGAGAAGGAAACTGACCCATTCCCGCTGGAGGTGGCCTCCACGTTGAAATCGTTGTCACCAAATTGCTTGCTGTTGATCTCAGCGAAGGTTATGACCTGGCTTGCTTTGTTGATGGTGAGACCCTTAGAAATAGGTGTCGCGGCATTGTAGTTACTATTTTCGGCGGCATTAGCTGTTATTTGAACAGAACCAGCTCCTACTATAGTCACCGTGCTACCGCTAATGGTGGCCACGTTCAGATCACCACTGGAGTATGTTACCGTAGTACCGATGTTGGAGCTCGCTTCAAGCTCAAAGGAATTGTCGCCAAAAGTTTTTGTAGGTATATCTGGGAATGTAATGGTTTGATTTGCCTTGGAAACTGTCAATTCCCTTTCAGTAGAAGCAGCCAGGTAATTAGCATTTTCAGCGGCGTTAGCCGTAATTGTTGCCGATCCAGCCCCAACAATAGTTACGGTGTTTCCCGTTACAGTCGCTACGCTGCTATTGTTGCTGCTGAAAGTAATTGCCGAACCGGAACTGACCGTGGCTGAGAGAGCAAAGTTGGGATCGCCAAAGGTTTTGGATGGGATGGCTGTGAAGGATAACGTTGGATTGGCTTTATTCACAACTTGCGTCCGTATTACCGTGGTGGCGGCTAAGTAGTTATCATTGGCCGCGGCATTTGCTGAAATGTCAGCGGAACCCGCTCCGACGATCGTAAGAGTATTTCCGCTTACACTAACTACACTGGTGTTGCTGCTTGAGAACGTCACCGTTTCACCGGAGGTGGAAGCAGCGGACAATGAAAATGGATCGTCCCCGAAGGTCTTTGCGGGAAGTGTTGCAAATGTAATGGTTGAAGGAGCCTTATTAATGGTTAGTGTTTGCAATACATTATCAGCAGGGGCATAATCATTATCTCCTGACTGGCTGGCTGTAATTGTCGTTGTTCCGGCACCGACAATGGTTACTGTGTTCCCACTTACTGTGGCAACGCCCGTATTCGAACTTGAAAAGGTGACGGATAAGCCTGAACTGGCACTTGCGCTGAGATTGAAATTGGGCTCTCCGAAGGTCTTTGTAGGTAGAGCATTGAAAGTAATGGTTTGAGGGAGCCCGTCGCTGCCGGTAAGATTGATTACATATGGATTTTCATCAGGATCATCTGATGCAATATTCAAAGCGGCAGTTTTGGAGCCACCAGTGGAGTTGAATGTAACGGTGAATGTGCTATTATCACCCGCGGCAATACTCGCTGCCAGTGCAGATTCATCTACAACGAATGAACTGGCATCTGTTCCCGAAACCGTGACTTTTGGTGTTCCAGTAAGATTAAGGGCTGCATTACCGATGCTTTCGATGGTAAAAGTTTTTGTGGAACTACTAGCTGCAGCAACAACACCAAAATTGAAAGTACCGCCTGAAGCAATGCTCGCCGATTCCTGCTTCACATTAATTTCAGGTGCAACATCAAGCACCACGAAGTTGGGGATGGCGGCGTCGGAGCCGAAATCTCCAAAACCTCCCAGGTAAATTTTCTTAACGGCGTCATCCAGATAAACAGCACGACCCAAACCACCTGATAGGTTGGCATTGAATGTATCGTCCAAGCTACCATTAGTGGCACTTAGTCTGGCTACAGCTTTTCTTGATGTGCCATTGATGGAGAAGGTAGGGCCGGCAATTAGAATTTGGTCATTGCTATCATCTACAAACACATCACTAATACCAGCACTAATTGTAGGATTGAAGCCACCGAAAGTGGCCCCTGTGCCATCCAGCTTTACAATATTGGTTCTGCCAAATGCATTTACATTGTCGAAATCTCCATACATATAAACGTTATCACTGCCATCGAAAGCAAAGCCGCTAACGGTACCATCGGTGGTAGGGGCAAATATTTGCACAACCGCAGTTGCACCGCTGGAAACTTTGGCAATTTTCCCGGGCCTACTTACACCCTTTATGGCATTGAATGCTCCATTTAGGTAAACATAGTCGCTGTTGTCTATTGCCATATTGAATACGGTTCCATTTAGGGGCGCATCCCAGGAAGTTACTGACCCCGAGGCAAACGAGATTTGCCCAATTCGCGAACGAACGCTGCCGTTTATACGAGTGAAGGCTCCGCCAACTACCAGGTTACCCCCAGAATTCAGAACTACCGCATTTACTGCCATAGCATTTCCATCGGAATCAGTAGCATCGGCTGACCAGGCTGAAACGTTAGAGCCGTCAGTCAGAGAGATTTTCGCCAGCCCTTTATTTGATTCTCCGTTTACCTGGGAAAATGTGCCCCCGATCACCATTTCGTTTCCGGAGATTACAAAGTCGTTAACAGATCCATCATTAATTACTGGGTTCCAGGTTTCGTCCAGGACACCAGTTTGCTTATGGAATCTGGCCAGTGAGATTCGCACATCACCACCAAGCCAGCCTACTGGTGAAAGAAGCGTGTTAGTTCCGCTTAAGGCCATAGCGTTAATTTGAGAGACGGGGCTACCGGGATGGAGATCTTTGTAAGCTTCCGATTCGGCTGTAGAGATGGATGTAGTACCTACCAACCTGGCCCTGGTGTCACCAAGGGTTACAAATGGCCCGCCGAGAATGAAATTATCCCCATCCAAGAGTTCAAGCTCGTTGACTGTGGAGTTAGGTTTTGGAGTCCAGGAAGGATCAATGGCATTTGTATTTACATTTACTCTTACCAGGTACCGGGCTTCGGAGCCATTAACCAAGGTAAATCTGCCATGCAGGTATATGTAATCGCCGTGTCCCCGAAATCCATGAAAGGTAAGGTTTGGGAAAAATTGGAATCCGGCATCGGTAGCCCCGGTAGTAGCATCCACCCGACCAACATCGGCATTAATGCCATTTAATTTTGTGAAGGATCCTTCGAGATAAACACTGCCATTATAATATAGGATGTTAGTAACATTGGAAGTATTGGCATCAGGAGCCCAACCGTCAAGGGCACCACTGCTAAGGGTGATCTTAACGGCACCATAACGAGTTTCACTGCCAACCTTGGTAATTGCACCTCCAATATAAAGATGAGTTCCATCAGTTGATAGTGAGTTTACCCTTCCCGCAGAGCTCAAAAAGAGAAGGTCAAGGTTGAACCCACTATCTACTGCCTTGCCGACTAAATCAACCTTTGCTAATCCTCCGATTGCCGCTCCATCTATCTCATCAAAGTAACCAGCTACATAAAGATCATTATTCACTTTAAGTAAATCCAGCACCCGGTCGTTAGCGGTAATTGTAAAAGTAGGGTCTACAGTGCCATCAGCTAAGATGTGCGCAATGCGGGTGGTTACCGATTCGAATTCGGTGAAACGCCCTGCAAGATAGAAACCATCGCTGCCGTCAGAAATGGCCCGTGAAACGGCACCGTTCGACACATAGCTGGTCACTTCGCCAGCTTGATTAACAACTGAGGTGACGGTGCTTGTACCTTGTTTGACTATATGCTGGTTTCTAATAACCGTTTCGAAGAAGCCCGAAACATAAACATAGTCTCCGTGAGTCTGAACTTTGCTCACGGCTCCGTTTATAAATGGAAAGTTGCTATCAGGTTCCTGCGCTTGAACACCTAAACTCATCAACGCTGCTAATAGCACAATGTATAGTTTTCTCATATTAGTATTATTTTTCGAATGAATACAAATAATACTAATATTTATTAGTTAAATACTATTATATATACAACAAGGCTGCAACAACAAACGGATGAGGTTGGTTTTATCGAACCTTCTGGTATTACCAGGGCTCACCTGGATTTTGAGGGAAGAGATACCCCTTCTTCGGATTTACAGACCCACCTCCTTGAAGGCGTTGTCAACCGCCTGGGCTGTTTCTGAACCAGATAAATCCGCGAAGGCTCTTACGGTATGCGCAAATTGATTGAAGTCGCAATTGCGGGGTATATTCTGCAAGGCTTTATACCAGATTTTAAGGATGGCCTCATCTTCTACACCGCTGTATCCATTTTCAGCTAAAACGAATGACTTGGAGAGAATCCCCGCGTTCTCGTAAAGGCTTTGCTGGCTTCTGTACCTACTTTTCTGATCAATATGCTCATTTGCTCGAAGAAGCATACTTGGGTTCTTGGGGTTTTCCAAGTCTCTTATGGCCGGAGTTTTACGAGTATAGCCATTGCCAACCTTCCAGTCACCGCCTTCTTCATGGCGTCGTACCTTAACACCAAAAATGTCGCATAGATGTTCCAGAATGGCACCACCATCTGAAAATCCGTATTTCACAGGGCACAGATAGGTGAAGTAGCCATGCATCATTTCGTGAGCAACAATGTCTAATGCCGCTACAGGACTATAGAAGTTCTTTTTGTCGCCATCCCCAAATACAATGTAATCTCTCTTAGTGGTATGATAGAATCTGGCAATGCCTGAACTCTTAAATGCATGAATGAACATTTCAATTGGTCTTTCAAGGTCCTGATAACCTTGTCGGCCAAAGCTTGTTTGGAAAAACTCGTCTACCTGCCGAATCATTGGAAATAGTATCTGGGCCATACTATCGCCTTTGTCTTCGGTCTCGCTCATCACCAATTCGGCCTTTCTTATTCTCCGACTAATGGGACGCCGGCATTTAAGAGAATAAATTCTTCTTTCAATCGGCATATATTCAATACATTAACCAACCCAACCTGATTACTCCAAAGTCGTGCGTGCTGGTATTGGGTCTGAATTCAGAGCTTCTAAAAACCTGAAGGAAGCTGATGGCAAACCGATCTACATGCAAGTGCCCGCCGACTACAAAATCTCCAACGACTCCCCTTTTGTCAACATCATAACCATCTCCAAATTCATTGTCAAGTGAAAAATTGAAGGCATTTAGCCGGACAGAACCTTGCATAGATAGGTAAAGCCTGATGGGAACCTTCACAGCTATGATGGCTGGTATTGGACCAGTTACGTCGAATTCACCGGGTGCATTCAATCCGAGAAGCAAGGTACCTCCAGCGGAGGCATCGGTAAATACATTACCCAGACGAAAGCCTGCCGAGGGTAGAAAATAGGAAATTGATGGAAGTAACTCAACAAGCCACTTTCTTTCAAAGGAGAAGAAAATTCCTACCGGTACAGCGGGGTTTACTTGCCCAACCCAGGTTGGATTCGGGTCTCCAAGGAAATCGTGAACGGCTGATTGAATTGGATCTCCCAAGGCTTCTGGCCCAAGTAAGCCAACAGTCAGTTCATAGGTGTTTTGCCAGAGCTCAGTGGGTGACACCACTTCGATTTTGTTTCCTCCGTACAACCAGGCGGCGTAGGGTCGGTCGGTCGGATTTACAGTTGTACTTTTGATACTCCGAGGTGTATACATATTTTGAGCAGCAACCACACCTGTCACGAATTTGTGATCCGTGGTATTAAAACTACCGGGAAGAGGAATGAAGCCAAACAATCTAGGCACGCGCTTATCAAATCTCCATCGGTATTCAAAGCGCAACGCTTGGGTATAATGAATATCAGTTGGATCATTTAGTGCAAAGAAATCATTTTCTATTTGGGCCGTAAAAGAGGAGTTTTGCGACCATGATTCGAACGGTGTATTTAACAGTGTTAGAAGAATCAAACAGCGTAGTTTCCTCATAATCGTCTTCATAGGTAGCCCCGATTTTCTCAGATCAGGGATAAGCGGGCATCAAGACCAACAGTCCCTTCCTACAAAATACACACTTACTATTAATGGCAAGAATATGAGATACGTATAAATACGTAAAGGCTAAGGTCGCACTTTCCGAAACCGCCTGCGTAGGGGTATGGTTATTTGAGGAAATATCTATTCATATAATTTTGAAGTTGATCTCGTTCTTCTTCAGTCCTCGCTAGCTGCCCCGCCCGTTTAAATGACTTTTTGGCCATTTCAATATTTCCACTCTTGCCGTATGCATCCCCGATGCTGCGGTGGAGGACGTAAGAATCCGGATAGTAGGCTATGCCCCGCTTAAAGGTTTCAATGGCCCGGTCTATGCGTCCATGATGGCCTAGTGTTTCATAACCGTAGGCTAACCAGTCAATGGTGTCTGCTTGTTGCACGGCCTTTTGCTCCCATTGGTCGGCCTCTGTGGTATTTCCCTGCAACCTCAGTAGATCTGCTTTCACTATCATGTTGGCGAATTTCTCCTCAAATCGAAGAGATCGGTCAATCCACACCATGGCCTCATCGTAATGAGTTTTGTTGATAACGCAGTAAAGAGCGGCTTCGCGGTTACCAAACCATCTGAACCTTGGCAATGTTCGCAAGTTACGATTGAACTCAGCAATTACAGTTTCATGCTGATTCACAGAAACCCTAAATGGGACCTTTATCTTATCCCAGATCAGCGCAATTGTGGCGGTGCTGTCTTGAAGATCTATAAACTCATACTTTAGGGCTTCCTGGTGTTCAACTTGCTCAGGCGTAACTGTAACTCTCAAAGCGTCTTCATTTTCATCGTAATAAAAGCTTCCCCATTGTGTGTAGTTGGTCGAGAATATAACAGTCCATTCATCCTTATTGGGTATCATGTGCAAGCCATATATACCGGCCTTTAGCTTCTTTCCTTCAATTTCCACATCATCGGTAAATGAGATTCGAGTGCTTTCATTGGCTCCGGCGCGCCAAACTTTACCATAGGGGACTAATACATCCCAAATGTTTCTCCCAAAAGTTCTGGGGCGGTGATAGTCTATTTTGATGTTAGTGATGCCAATGTTTTGCGAAATGCTAGCATATTTGGATACTTCCGGATATGTTACCTGACTTTCGCCAAATGAATGACGCTCCTGTGCCTGGAGGTTTGAGGCGAGACAAAAAACGACAACTAGATGTGGGAAGAACTTCATGAATTCTGGTTTAATGTTTCTGTATTTAGCCTTAAAACGACTGGATGCCAAAAAGGTGCTTGGTTTGAGCCTATTATGAGTTCGGATTGGCCAATTTGGACGACTTTGGGGCAAAACTATTGCGGTAAGATGATGGGGTAAGACCCGTCTTTGCCTTGAAAGTTTCATGAAATGTGGACTTTGACTTGAACCCACACTCCTCGGCTATTCCCTGGATAGAAAGGTAGCCGTAGGCGGGATCAACCAAACGCTTCTTAATTAGATCTATCCTGTAGCCGTTCACGAAATCATTGAATGATGTACCGAGACCAGAGTTGATGAGTTTCGAGACCTGATGCCTGCTAAGATTAGCATGCGCAGCTAGTTTTGCTATTGTGAGTTGTTGGTCGCGAAACAGTTCTTGCGACTCAACCACAGAGACCAGATAGTCGAGATCACTATTGTTAATTTGAGCAGGTTGAGTGGCCAGATGGAATACCTGCCTTTTTGAATTTCTCACGTATAGATATCCAAGTCTGTAAAGCATTAGGGTTAACAGCAGGTAAGGAAAAGTTGCCGGATGCATACCCAGAAACCTGCCATCTAGCTGAGCCAAACCTAGAATGGTGGCCGGAATAAATAGAAGAGGGAAAGCAAAGGAATTTAAGTGAGTTAATGTGGCCAATGACTTCTTAGCAACCCCAGGGTAAAGCAAACCGTTGTTGATTGACACTAGTGCTACTCCTCCATAAGCAATACCCGAAAACAAGGTGGCATAGGAATAGCAGGTCGGTAATTCAAAATACGGATAAGCCAAGTGCGCGCAATAGAAAACGAATGGAACGAAGTGGAGGTAAGAAGCTGAAGATAGCTGCTTGCGGTCATTAATAAGGTGCCTGATAGCCAGGTAAATTGCTGGCCCGACCAGCAGCAATGAAATTAAACTGAAAGATGAAAGATTGATCCAAACCGAATGATCACTGAGGTTTCTGAATGGATACATCAGCAGTCGGAAGGACAAAGCAAATAGACCTAAGGCCATTAACCTGGCGGCCAGGCCTTTAGGTTTTGCTCGAAAATAGTGGACCGCCAAAATAAAACCTTGGGCAGCACCAATAAGAATAAAGGCCTGAAGGAGCAAAGAGTTACCCATAATTTCAGTTCAACGTTGGTAGAACGGGTTATGGGATGAAACGAGTTCTTTCCGTAGTTAGTTCTCCTTCAATATTTCCGCAGGATTATTGGCTTTGATCTTATACAGTTGAGAAAGGATTATGATTCCTATAATCAACCCAGGTATCAGCAAGGGCAAAATAAAACCAACTGCACCAATTTCAACTCTGTATACAAAGCCGGCCAGCCAGTTGGAAACCAGGTACCAAGATAATGGTACTGAAATAAGGTAGGCTACAACAGCTAGCATTACCAAGTCTCTGCCTAGCAATTGCATGATGGTACTAACACTGGCCCCTAATACTTTTCGAATGCTAAACTCCCTGCTCCTTTGATTGGTGGTATAGGCTGAGAGGCCAAACAAGCCAATGAATCCAACCACAATTGCGATTGCGGCGAAGCCATTAAACATGCTCTCAAATCGTTGTTCAGATTGATACATATTGGCAAGGCTATCACTAAGGAAGGTATATTGAAATGGGTAACCAGGGTTGGTTTTCTGCCACGCATCGCGAATTGCACCAATACTTTCTACTACATCATGGCCAGAGATTTTGATAATTGCATGTTGGCCCCAGTTCTGTTGCACATTAAGAAATAAGGCAAAAGGTTCAAGCGGGTTATGTAAAGACTTGAAGTGAACGTCGTCAATGATACCAACTACCTTAAAGGAGCTTTGGCTGGCTTTTACCATATCAGGAGTTGCTATGCCAAGCCCCATCTTTCTGGCTGCTTCCTTAGAAAGCAACACGGTCCAATTAGTATCTGAAGCAATGTCCTTCGAGAAATTTCGGCCGTCAATGAGGGGAATGCCCATTACATCTATAAAATCATGGCCCACCACCAGGCCGTTCATATTTACTCTTTCATCCAGACCCTGATCACTTCTGCGAAAGCCTACAGAGAAGTAGGGTTCTCCAGGCAGCACTCCGCTCCTTGTCATCCCAAGAATATCTGCTCTGTTGATTAGCCTGTTTTTGAAAGCCCCAAAACTATTGCGGGGTATAGGGTCTGAGATGGGAACACTGAGGGTTTGTTCTGTTTCAAACCCAAGTTTCTTGTTTTTGATGAAAGCCATTTGCTCCCGAATAAAATACAAACCGGTAATCAATGTTAGCGTAGCCGCGAACTGGGCAATAACCAAGTACTTCCTCAATACTCCGCCAACATTTTTGTTTCCTTTGGATGATTTTAAAATAAGTGATGGTTTAAACGAAGACATCACCAGGGCGGGATAGAGACCAGATAGAATGGTTGTAGTTAGATATATGCCAAAAGCAGATGTTACGAAATGCGGCTCAAGTAACTGTTGCCAACTAAACTCACTTTTCGAGAGTTCATTAAAAGTTGGAATAGTAAATACAATTAATATGGAGGCTACAACGAATGCCAGCCCTACTGCAATGGCAGATTCACTCATGAATTGAATTATTAGTTGACCCCTGGTGGCACCCGCTACTTTTCTAATGCCAACATCTTTAGCGCGGTTTGTGGCTCTTGCAGTGGCCAGGTTAATAAAGTTGATGGAGCCGATGATCAGCATGATGCCCGCAATCAGCAACATGAACCGCACTTGAGACGCGTCTCCATTGGGGCCAATTTCCCAATTCAAATTAGAATGAAGATGTATGTCTGGAAGGGCTTGCAAAGAGAAGGCGGGCTCTCGTGGTGAATTGGGCGTTACAAAAGATTTCTTTATTGCTGGAAGGATAGAAGCCTCAATTTGCTTAGAGTCGGCATTTTCGTTTAGGAGCAGATAAGTGTAGATGTGCAGCCACTGCCAATTGGTGATATCACCCACTCCAAGGGAGCCGCTGTTTTTCAATCGCCAAACTTTAATTGTCGAAAAGGACACCACGAAGTCGTAATCGATGTGTGAATTCTTGCTGCCCTTTTTCACCACACCCGATACCGTAACTTCCAGATCGTAATCGGCTAGCAATGTCTTGCCAATAGGGTCCTCATCTTTGAAATATCTCTCAGCAGCTTCATCTGTTATCACCACTTTGAAAGGCCCACTTAGTGCTTCACGCGGATTACCCTGAAGAAAATCTCCCTCAAAGAAATCAAAGAAAGTGGAGTCAGCGAAGAGAAACCCTTTTTCAAAGAATGTTTGCCCATTATAAGTTACCGTGAAACGATTATCTGGAACTCTCAACCTAACCATGGTCTCCACACCCTCAAGTACTTCAACCAGTTCGGGACCCATGGGGCCAGGTGTTTTTGCTGTGTTATCATCTTCGCCACTAAGCGTTCCGGTATATACTACGCGATGGATCCTCTTCGCATTCTTATGATGTTTATCGTAAGAATACTGATCTATCACATAGATGGTAAGTAGACATGCAACCAGCAGGCTAATGGCTAATCCACTAACCGAAATAATTGTGTAGAACTTGTTTTTCCAGAGGTTGCGAAAACCGGTAAGAATATAATTTGTAATGATAGCCATCCTGATAATTGATTTTTCCCGGCCATGATAATCTTAAGTTGATACTTAAATGGACGTAGGCTTCCAACCGGACGACTTCTTTGAATTGACTTTAGCACTGGTTATCAGTAACTTGATTAGCGCCCATTGAATTATGAAAAGGATTCTGTTAATCGCCTGCTTTGCCCCAGTGTTAGGTTGGACCCAGGAGTTGACAACCGAGCAATTCCTGGAACGAAAGTTCCGCTTTCAAACGCGCAAGTATCTTTCCAGCGCAGGCAAGTCCTATCAGCAAGGAGATTTGCAGACACAGCATAGCCCTTTCATGAGCAGGTTTCTACAAGCACTTAGAACGGAAGGTGGTTCTGATCAGGTATTATCACTGCCTGAAGTGTTAGCAGTTATAGGAGCGCCAGGCCTGGAGACTCGACTCGGATCTTTTGGTGAAGATGAACCGGGTAGTGATTTTGTTTTCATCAGTAACGAAACCCTGAGAAAAACTCAAAAGAATTATGCTTTGCTTATTTGTACAGACCAGTATAAGGATTGGGAAGACTTACAGAAACCAATAAGGGATGGCAAAGCATTGAGGGCTGATTTGGAAAGCCTTTATGACTTCCAGGTAAATTTGCTGGAGAACCCTTCCAAAGCCGAAGTGATCGGAGCAATATTAGAGAGTACGAAAAGAGAATACAATCAGGACGATAACCTGCTCATATTCATGGCCGGTCATGGCTATTACGATGAAGTACTGCGTCAGGGTTATTTGGTTCTGAGTGAATCGCAAAAGCAAGACGACAGCAGAGATTCATTTATTGCAATCCAATATTTAAGGAAGCTGCTGGATAACATCCCCATCCGGCACACTTTGGTGGTTGCCGATGGGGCCATGGGTTTTGTGCCAGATCCAGTAAACGGAGACAGGTAGTTGCTCCAAAGCTAATTGTGTCCAACTGCGATTTAAGATCTATTCATACTTCAAAGTGTCCGCTGGATTTTGACGGGCGGAATTGAGTGTATGAAACGTAATAACCAACCAAGCCAGAAGAAGACAAAACAAAGCCGGGGCTAGTAGCGCTATAATTCCAATCTCAATCTTATATGCATAACTACTGAGCCATTTATCCATCAAAAGATATGAGGCCGGAATTCCCAGAATCAAAGCCAGCAGGATTGGCCGGGTGAGATGGAAATTAAGCAGCAATACTAGTTGCGTTACCGATGCACCCAGCACTTTCCGCACCCCTGTTTCTTTTGTTCTTTGGCCAATGACTAGAGAGGAGATACCAAATAGCCCAAGAATTGAAATGCTTAGCGCCAGGTAGGTAAAGAAATTGAATACACTTTTAAGTTGCTTTTCGGATTGGTAAAGGCGCTTGTAGCGATCGTTTATGAAATCTAGTTGCAGCACCTGGTCAGGCGCCAGCTCTGCCCATACTTGCTCTATCTCAGCTTTGGCAGCGGCTACATCATTTGCGTTAAATTGAAATACCATTTTTCGCGGTGTGGTGGTTGGGATTAGGCAAATGGGAATGGAAGGGAAATGAATTGACCGCAGGTGAAAATCTTCCGTCACACCAATCACGGTGAATGCTTTTTCCTCCCCATCGGTAAGCCTAATAGTTGCACCAATTGGTTCATCAAGCCCGAGCGCTCTAACCGCTGACTCAGAGATTATCATTGCAGAGGAGTCGGCAATTAGGTTGTCGGAAAAATTTCTGCCCTCAGTAAGCTTAATATCGAATGTTGCAAGCATGTGCTGATCAACCATTAGCCTGGCAGCCCTTACTTTTCCATCTAAAGTTTTGTTTTGTTGCTCATGCATAAAAATTGCCCTTATCCAGGAGTCGCTGGGCAAGTTCTCCAGCATAGAACCGTGGCTAATACTTTTACTGGCTATTATTCTCGATCGGAAAGCTTCTTGGCTAGGCCCCAGATCATCAATTTCATCAACTACGATAATTCTATCTCGATTATAACCGACATCTTGATTCTCTCCATATTCCAATTGCCTGTTTATTACCAATGAACCGGTAATGAGAATTATTGATACAGTGAACTGAAAAACTACCAGGCCCTGTCTCAATCCTACATTACCTCGGGAACTGGCTTTTCTGGGTTTAAGCAATTGCGAAGGCTTACCTCTGGAAATGGCAATGGATGGATAAATGCCAGCCAACAAAGCAGCTCCGGAGGTAACTACTAAGGAGAATAACCACATCTGGTGATGGTTGAAAAGCGGATCGGTAAAGTTCTTGGCAGCCAAGAGGTTGAAATACGGAAGGAGGCTGTAACAAATACCAACTGCAAGAACCAACCCCACCCACGAAACCAACAAAGATTCCAGAAGAAATTGCCAAATAAGAGAAGACTTTGAGGATCCAACTACCTTCTTAATGGCAATCTCCTTGATTCTGTTAACAGCTCCGGCGGTTGTAAGGTTAATGAAGTTGATAAAGGCCATCGCCAATATCAGTACACCGATTGAGGAAAAGAGTAGCACATACTGAATGTCTCCTGTGGAGGTACCATCAAACGTAAAATTCGAGTACAGGTGAATGTTTTTGAGTGGTTGTAAGCCGTATCGGTAGGTGTTGCCTTCAGCAATAAACTCTTGCCAGGATTGGCCTGAAAAGGCTTTTGTTACCGGATCAAAATAATGTTCATAGATGCGTTCAAAATCGCGCTCCAGCTCTACCGGATCAACATCGGGTTTCAGCTTAACATAAACTCTGTAGGCCGATAGTGTCCAGTAGGCAAGTAAAGGCACTTTGGAGGGGTCGCTCCAGCGATCGTTAATCGTAGTTCTTAAAGCAGAAAACTTCAAGTGGGAATTTTCTGGTAGATCTTCAATTACCGCTGTGATCTTGAAGGAAGTGCCATCATTAACAGTCAGAACTTTGCCTACGGGATTTTGCTGTCCATATAACTTAGTTGATAATTCTTCGGTGAGCACTATGGTGTTTGGCGCTGTTAACCCCTGCTCGAGATTGCCATGAATGGCCTTGAATGAGAATATTGGAATCAGGTTCTGGTCGGCATATATAACAGCAGTTTCCTTGTGCAACTTCTCATTAATTACGAAAGTAAGAGGGGGAGAGAAGTTTGTTCTTGCGGCCATTTCAATTTGAGGAAACTCCTTTTGAAAGATATCCGCAATAGGTGCGTTGCCAAAAGCTGCCACCGATTCCATTTCTCCGTAACTGAGAGAATTATACATACGGAAAATACGATCGGCATCTTTCCAGTGCCTGTCATAACTAAGTTCATCAAGGACGTATAAACCAATGAAGACGCAGCTGGCAAGCCCTAGGGCGATGCCCGATACATTAAGCACAGTTGTAAGCTTTTGCTTCCAGAGCCCCCGCATAGCGAAAACAAAAAGGTAGCGAACTAGTGAGGTTTCAGCCATTTTACCAAAACCACCATTACGAAGGGCAAAAGGCCGCAGCACGTTGAAAACCTGAAACCAGTACCTGCATTTGCTACTCCACTTCCCCTGCGGAAGAGCCTCGTAATATTCATGGAGGTCGCCAATTAAGCCTTCAGCAATATGGGGTTTGCACAACTTTGAGATCAGCCAATCTCCAAACCGGGGCGCGGGCCTTCTGGTATCAGGTTTACTCATAATTAAAACTGCCGCTATCTGGTTTAAGACTAGGAATTTGAGACCAAAGGCTAAGCTTAAGGTCTCTGCTTTGAGCCAGCGCATTGTGGCCTGCTTTGGTAATGTTGATCAGCCGCTTTCGTCGCCCACCACGAGCATTGGTAGGGTCTCCCATGTAGGTTTTTACCATGCCCTTTTTCTCCAACCTGGCAATAGTGGCATGAACCGCACCAATTGTTGCCTTACGCTTAAGCTGCTTCGCAATCTCATTACGCACCGCCAGCCCGTAAGACTCACCTCCCTGCATAGCAATAATTAGCAAAACAAGTTCTTCAAATTCACCTAGCACACCGTGTCGCATTGTATTTCCTCTATTTAGTAGATCTAATATACGAAAAGTTAAACTGATTAGTTCTATTGAGTAGAAGAAATAGCAACAAAAAGAGCCCTGACCAGCTTATGATCAGGGCCGCTCACACAATCTAAACTCGCCATGAGTTGTGTGAGGAAGTATGGTAAGCTATTTCACTTTCTGACCACTTAGTCCCGCATCTAGTTTGGCGATAGAATTATCTAAAAACTCGGTGACGATGTCGCCAACCTCCTTTGTGTAGACCGACGCTTCACATTTGATTGTGTTGCTTAATTGTACCGAAACATTTTCCACAGTAAAAAACGCAGCATAGGGAGGCACGGTAGTAACCTGTTTAGTGGCCTGGGTCTTGAAGTTTTGGTCACCAAATACACCTTCTATTAGCACAGGCTTGCTGAGGGTTAACTCAATGGCTCGTTTAGGAGTAGTAGCACCAGGCTGCTTGAGCTTTCCTGAAGCGTAAGTGACCCGGGCATTCTCCAGCCGCAGGTAGGCACCACCTTTGATTTTGACAGTACCCAGTCTGGATTTAGGGTCGAGGTAAATGCTCGGTACATTGATGGCCACATCTACCACTATCATGTCTTCGAGTTCATCTGAAACACGCGGCAAACCTTTGTGATAGATGGAGGAAGCAAACTCTGTATAAGAGCCACCGACGTTACTCATGAAGCCACCTTTCTCCTTACCTTTTTTGTTTACTCTTCTTACGTGGTATGAAAAATCGGCAGGCACAACCATCAGGCTTCCTTTGATCTGCTCCTGGTTAATTCGTGGCCCATTCAGTAATTCGTCTTCCGCGAAGAAATCAAGGCTGGGGTAATCCTTGGAGCTATAGACTTCCATTCCCATGCCTTTAAGCTTGTTCACGTAAGCATTGTAGAGCCCATTGGTTAAATTCTGAAGATCTTCAGGAGTTACTCCCTCAACACCAACAGCCAATCTGGCCGTGGCATCTCCTGTATACGATCCTCCTCCTAGCTGCCTGCCGCCGCGTATTGTTTTCTCAGCTTCGGCAATCATTTGATAGTAAATCTTGAAATTCTTAATGAAGACTTTCTTCGGAGCCTTCTCGAAATCCTTGGACTTCATTTGCAACACCGAAAGATTCTTAGTTGGTATTTCCTGGGCGGTGACGCTCAAAGAAATAATCGTCAGCATGGCGCATCCAACGATTGTAGGTATTAGTTTTTTCATGGCAATAACTTGTTGTGTTAAAGCCCAAAGTTGCTGGCAATTTAAATCTAATGGTATCCCGTGTTCACGGCATTTTCATATACCGTAAATCCCTGATAGACTCTAAATCAGGTTGTTAGCGTAGGCATATTTTATCAGGCCAACCAGGTTATTGGTGCCGGTTTTTCTAAAGATATTTTTGCGGTGAGTCTCAATGGTACGCTCGCTGATAAAGAGCTCTTCGGCCATTTGTTTGTTGGTATATTCTTTGGCGATTAGCTTAACAATTTCCCGTTCTCTTTCCGTGAGCAATTCGGTTTCTCCTCCTGTACTCAGGTTTTTTATAAGGATATTATTGATATCTGAACTCAAATAAACCTTGCCTGACTTAACTGCGTGGATGGCATGGATAAGCTCTTTATGTGAATCTTTCTTGAGAAGATAGCCTTGAATACCTTCCTTCAAGATCTCCTTAACCAGGTGTTCTTCATCGTGCATGCTTAAAATGATAATCGCCAGTTCAGGATAGTCCCTCTTGACTTTTCGGACTAAGGTGAGGCCATCATCATCTGGCAAATTATAATCTGATATTAACAAGTCTGGAGAGGCAGCGGCCAGCTGATTGTAAGTAGCCTGTGCGGTAGTGGCTGTGCCAACAATCTCAATACCATCTTCAGCAGAGAGGATTTTGGTTAATCCCGCCAGCAGCATTTCATGATCGTCTGTTAAAAAGATTTTCACAAGTAGCTATTCAAACCAAAATATAGGCGATTAATTACTAGACTCAGCCATAACAGACTGATTTTGCGACTCCGGAATGTTGAGAATAAGGGTTGATCCCTTGCTGCCCAAGGTGGTTTCCAACTCCAATGATCCACTAATGAGGGAAGTACGTGAATTGATATTTCTCCAGCCGTTTCCTGTTGAACCTACCAGCAGGTTTTTGTCAAAACCGTCTCCATCATCTTCAATCATTAGTGTGGTTTCATTTTCATCTGCTGTAATCTGCACTGTTACAGTTTTTGCCGTACCGTGCTTAAGAATATTATTGATCCACTCCTGGACAATCCTGAAGACAGCAACCTCCTTATTCTCCGGCAGCCTACTTCCCAGGCCAAAGAAGCTTGTTTCAACCTTGATGCTGCCGGCCTCGGAAACCCTTGATGCAAATTCGGCAATGGCGGGTTCGAGGCCACCGTTAACCAACGTTTGTGGCATCATGTCAAAACAGATGTTTTTGAGTTCCATATACATCTCTTCAATGACATCTGTGGTAGTGTTATAGACTTCCTGTCCTTCCGCGGAGGAAGATATCTTGGGAAGGCCCGCCAGGTTTAGGTTAAGTGTTGAGATAAGCTGACCAAATCCATCATGTAAATCGCGTGCATAGCGCGCCCGTTCTTGCTCTTGTGATGAAATGGTAGAACGAACCTCGGCCTCCTTGGCGGAAATATGCATTTGCTGCAGTTCAATCTTGGCTTGTTTTGAGATTCTGTTCCTCCAAAGTATACCAATAAAAATCAGGAGTACCAGCGTAAGTGCAGACGCCGCCAACAGAATGCTGTTGCGAGCAATGGTGGCTTCTTGTTCTGTTAATTCAACCTCTTGTTGGGCAATTAGCCTCTCATTTTTTTCTGTCTCATATTGCGTTTCCAACTCTGAAATTATGGCTGCTCGTTCAATGTTGAATAGACTATCTTCGATATTTTCAGCATGAATCTTGTATTCCAGTGAGCGTCTGTAATCCCCAAGTAACTTATAAGCTGAAGAAAGGGAATCATAGGCTTTACGGGTAAGGTCTGGATATCCAAACTCCTGGCTTTCTGTTGCAGCTTTTTGGTATTGACTAATGGCAGCTTGGTATTGACCTTCATTGTAGTAAAGGTCAGCTAATGATTTGTGGTTCTCCAGCACACCTTGCCTGTCTCCTATAATTTTCCGGATCTGGGTTGAATTATTGAAATGATTGAGGGCACCCTGGAAGTTTCCCTTTCGTCGTTCGATGTCGGCAAGGTCAAGCAAAATATATCCTAGCCCAACACTATCATTTTCCTGTTTGCGAATCTCATAGCATCGTGTATAAAGTGGGTCAGATTTTTGGTAGTCACCCCTCAACCAGTAAAAGGAGGCTTGCATACCCAAGGAAGTGCCAAGTGTAGTCAGGTCGTTGACTTCAGTGGCCAATTGCTCAGACTGCGCCCATAGTTCAAGGGCTCTTTCAAAGTCAGATTGCTTTTGAAAGTAATTTCCCATTTCATTACAAACCTGGGCCAAACCACTTTTATCGCCGAGTGAATCATATAGATCGTAAGAGCGAAGGTAAGCTGATAGGGCATGCTCATAGTCCCCGGTCAGGTAAAGCACAATTCCGTAGTTCTTTTGCGCTAAGGCCTCTTTTTCCACCCAGCTGTTTGTGGCAGCAAACTCTACGGCCCGGGCTGTAAGTTCTAAGGATTGCCGGAAATTGGCGGAATAGATAGCGTAGAAATGCTCATTGACGTAATCCGTCAACTCAATATCAGAGAGGTCTTCAATTGAATCCAAACGAGTATTCTGACTCCAGCATACGGTTGCAAAACAGGCAAGGACAGTACTGATAAATCCGAGGAGTAAAGATCTCATCTTAGGAGAAATTAGTGTACTCCTAAATTTATGAGAATGGGGTCAATTATCCACCACCGACTGGCTGAGTATCAGTTTTTTGAGTTGAACTAATTTCTACCGAACAAGAATTTCAATGCAGCCTCAAACCTTCCTGCAAAGTGTGGATAGTCATGCGTACCACCTTCTTCAACTACACAATGGGTCTCTACTTTGGAATCCCTTTTTAAAATAGACTCAAGCTTTTTTACATGAGCAAGTGCCATCTCTTGAATTGCTTCCGTCTCTCCTTCATCAGTTCCGGTACCCAAATAGATCCTGCCTGGCCAGGTCTTATTTTTCGCGCTGTTTTTTAATATCTGTTCATTGTATACATAGAGAGAAGGGCTCTCCAGCAATAGTTTGCCAATGACTCCGGGCTTCTCAATGGCAGTATAAAGAGAGATAAGGGCCCCACGCGATGCACCACCAAGACCTGTGTGTTCCACTGCTGTACTGGTTCGGAACAGAGAGTTGATCTTTGGCATAACTTCCTTATGGAAAAATTGCGGGTACTTTTCCCCTTGAGGATTGTCAAGTTTCAAGTTTGGTGCTGTCTCCAACAGGTCTGGCCAGGGCAAATATTCATTAGCGCGGTCTCTTGCAGGATTTGTAGATTCAAGAGTGGAAGCTCCATTGTCAATGCCAACAACAATAATTGGTTCAATTAGATTTTCGTTGATCAGTCGGTGCACCACATTTTGTATATCATATGCATGGAAAGTTGCCACACCATCATTCATGTACAACACAGGATAGCGAGAGCTGGCTGCAGCATCAGTGAAATACTCAGGGGGCAGCAGCACCCTTAAACGACGGGTATTATTGAAGACCTCGCTCTTAAGAGTGATAGTATCTACTAGGTATTGAGATTGAACGGTTTGTGCAAATGAGTTGATTGATATGAGGCTTGCTCCAAGCAGCAGTGTTATGGTTCTTTTCACTTGTAGTTATTTTCAAGTACAAAGTGTGAACCAAGGCAACTCCTAATAGTTACAAATTTTGCGGCAGTTATTTGCGGTCTCTGAAATAAGCGGTTTCGTTAGGTAGGTCGTAGATAATTTCAAAGGACAGTAGGATTCCCTGGCCGAGGAGGCCAAAGGTTTCTTCTTTTGAGAAAGCCTTAACGCTCACCGGGTCAATCATTACCACTGTCCAAAGATTTTTGAAACGCTCATCGGCCAATGCCATCGACTTTACCCTTAAACCTTTATTGGTGGTAATGGTGCTGTCTGCCGACATGCCTTGCACTTGGCGTGTACGGCGCTTAAATGCCAGGTTTCGGCGTGTAGCATTGGGGAACAGCGCCATATCACTACCGTAGCCGGAATCGACCATCAAAGGCAAATTGATGTACTTATTGTCGTTGGTTAAAAATGAAGCTACTATGGCAAATCGATTATTCCTTGCCGGAATAATTTCTACCGTTTTCCAGGAGTCATCTAACCGCAATTCTTTGTCATGATTGTATAGAAGGATAACCTGATTATCTATATCAACCTGGGTAATAAAATTACGCAGTAGGTCGAATCCAATAATACCATCTAGAGGCATTTTCAGATATTCAGATAAGTGATCGATGGAGAACACTTCCAAATCAATACCTGGAATTTGCACTTCGCCCATGGTTATGACGTTGTCAATAGCGGTTAGTGCCTTGACGGAGTTGCCAGAAGTGCCAATAACCGATTCTCCTCCAATTTTCAATTGAAGAGTTTTGGCAGTTGAAGAGTTGAGAACAGTCACTCCTGCTCCCGTGTCAAACAAAAAGTTAAGCTCTCTCGACCCATTTACCTGCACTTTTATAAGAATCAAATTCTCTTTGAGAACAAATGGCAGTTCTGCTTTAGGTGGCTGAGCTTTGCTGGCAATAGAACCGACCAAGATTGCCAAGATTAGCCATGATCTTAATACGGGAGAAGCGACTAGTTGATTGCCAGTAGGTGCAATCACATTAGAAATCTCCTCTTCTTGAACGTTTTTTCTCGCTATGTTTCTTTTTGTTTTCAAGCCTTTTCTTTACAGAAGCTTTTGTTGGTTTGGTTGCCTTTCTTTTCCTCTTTTCTGTGAATGCATTTGCAAGCAGTTGCTCCAGCTTGGCCATGGCCACCTCCTTATTCCTGGCTTGCGATTTAAACTCTTGCGCTGTTACAATCAATTCCCCCTCCTGGTTGACTCTCGACTTTAGCCTGGACAGAATTCGCCCTTTCTGCTCCTCGGTAATGTTGTTTGAGCTCATTACGTTCCATCTCAAAGTTATTTTTGTGCTTACCTTATTCACATGTTGGCCCCCTGGGCCGCCGCTGCGAGAGGCGGTGAAAACGATTTCAGGCTGAATTTCTTCCAGACGGGGCTTTTTCATGCTATTAGAAAAGCCCATGCGAAGTAACTTTCACATGGGCTTTAGGCTTTAGAAGTGTTTTTAGTAGTATCTATAGGAAGGAGGCGTATTGCCAGATATCCTCACGTATAAATTAGCCTTTGCCTTGTGATTTGTTAGGTGGTCGTGAATAGTTAGTAAGCCTTCAAGGCGCGAGAAATCATTACCACCAAAGCTTTTGATGTTCTCCATCAGTTGCTGATCAGACATAGCCGCCATAATTTCTCCTGTCTCAGTAAGCTGAGTTGTAACAAACGTCATGATTTCCTCCTTGCTCATTTCTTCGGCATTCATCTCTGGCCGGTCTTGAGGTGGAGGGATATCTTTTAAATAAAGATTGGCAATAATTTTTGAAGAGCCCCCAATATGCAGAAGTTGTTCTGCAAAGGTTCTGGAGCTGTCATGAGGAGTATAGTTCCACTGGTCTTCGGGCATAGCATCCGCCAATTCCTCTATTTGAGCTACTGCTTCAGCCCACACTTTGGCATGTCCTTCAGCGAAGCTATAAGTTGTTGCTTCGGGCTCAGCCTTTTCTTCCTGGGCTGGAGTACACTGGGCAAGCAAAATTACTGCCGCAGCAAAGAGGGATAGTCTTGTTAGCCTTTTCATAAGTTATCGAGTTAGGTTGTTGTACTCTAAAACTAATAAGATAACTCCAGAAATGACTTGGGTTTTCCCAATTTGGGGAAGCTATTTCTTGACTTTTACTACAGTGAAATCAGCGTCATTTGTCTTATTATCAGGGGTTCGCGTGCCGACCAAGATCAAATTTTGATCATAACTAAATATATGTACACCACGGTCATCTGCTTTGCCAGGGTAGACATAGCTGGTAAGTGAATCGCCTAAGAAATTCGCTTGCTGCAACCAAAAGTTGAAGCTTCCATTGGGGCTATGGGAACTGCTGTATCCTACCATAGAAAGCTTATTTCCATTTATTGTCACATTCATGATGCGATCATTACCAGGGCCGCCAAAAGTGCTGAATTGCACTACTTCACCATTAATATACTTAGCAAGGAACCCATCCTGCCCGCCATTACCGAGGCTGGTAGTATAACCAGTTACCCACACACCTTCAACAGGGTCTTCGATTAGCCCATGACCAGTATCGTCAGCACCCTTATCAAGCCGATCTTCCCATATCAGAGCTCCATCCTCAGCAGAAACACTAATGGTGTAGGAGTCTATAGGACCTTCGGCTGGACCTGGTGTATAAATACCAGTGGCAAAAAGATGTCCATTCTTCCCCTGGGCAATGGAGAATACACGCTCCCGGCCTTCAGAGCCATAGGCCTTTTCCCAGATCAATTCTCCTGAACCATCCATGACCAAAAGCCAGGCATCGAAGTTTCCAGCACCTTTACTGGCCGTTTGTGACGCAATAGCGAAGTTGCCGTTCATTATGCGTTTGACCTCCCAAGACAACTCATCCTGGTCGCCACCGATTTTCTTTTCCCAAAGTAGGGAGCCCTCATTATTTACCCTAAGCACCCAAGTGTCCAGGGCGCCATTGGTGCCTTCACTATCAGAGAAGCCAACAGCGAAGAAATCACCATTCGTGTCTTCCGCAACCGACCAAATCCTGTTGTCACCTGGCTGCCCATAAGTCCTGGTCCACAGGGTATCCAAATTAGTATCGGTTCTTACCAGATACCCATCGTAGCCACTATCGGTTGATACATAGCCGGCTACGAGATATCCGCCGGAGGAAACAGGTATGATGTAATTAGCCACGTCGAGGCCAGGCGTACCCAGTACCAGCGAATCTGTGGCATGAAATTCCGCTGAAGCGCTTTCATGCTCAGAGCTGGTTTCGTCTTGATTACAAGCACAGAACGCAATAACTAAAATTGATAGGATGGTTATTCTCACTTTTACAGCAATTGGGGTTTGGTCTAAGATTTCAATTTTTGGGGAGATATCATATCCATATTGCCCAACAGCTGCTTAATGGGGTTAGAAAACACAAATGCAACCCCTGGATTAGCTATCCAGCGATTAGGTCGGCCGGGGGTGAAAGTAACTGCAACTGCTTACCTAGAAAGGTGGCGATTTCACGCATTCCCTGCAATTTGTTACCGTTTCTGGCCTCAGCCTCGGCGTTGTAATTAGTATTTACATTTATATCGTAGAAAAACCGTTGGCCATCTTCTCCTTCCACAAATTCCGCAGCAGCGATATCGATGCCGTTATTCGCCATGAAAGCTTCGATTCTGGAGATTTCCGGAATGTGAAAATCTTTTATGATTTCGAATTTCGGGCTATCTGTAGTAGGACAAAACTCAGCATCAATTTGGCAGCCATCGGCCGGGCAAAGTTCAAAACCACCAGAGGTATCAACTTTGAGTGCGTAATAGAACTTGCCCCCGATGAATTCCAACCTTACCACATAGCCTTCTCTTGGCTTGATGTAATCCTGTACCAGCACCACCCCATCTACGCTTTCAATGCTATTGGATTCCAGGAAAAGTTCCAACCCGCCAACAGTTTGAAACAGACTAACGCCAGTACCTTTAGCACCGCGGTTGGGTTTTATAATGAAGTTAGAACCAAAGTCAGTGGCAGCTGCAATTATTTCCTTTTTGCCGCTAGCGGCAATGGTTCGAGGCACGTTAATATCAAACTTGTTGAGCCGGAAATATTGCTCGGTTTTCCTCATTTCCATGAAAAGGGCGTTGCTACCATTTACAACCCTGCGGTTATGTTGTTCGAGCCAGGATATAGTCGTTTCCGCTAAAGCGGCTGCCTGATGGTGCCCCCGGGTGTGGGAAGAAGCACTGATTTTGTTGTAAAAAATGCCCTTCGGAGGTTCGCTATTAAGTGCAATTGTACCTTGTTCCAGGAACCACTCTGCATAGGGAATACCTTGGTTTTGTAATTGTTCTACAAGCGGTGCTATCCATTCTTCGTTCTCATGGATAATGTGAACTTGGTTCTTAGCAGTCATACTCAAGCGGGTGTCGTTCTTTCTAAAAATACAAAGTTTAGGCCGAGTTAGGAATTGCTACGAATGTATAAATGGCCTCTATTCGACACACCTCTTTGCGGTGAGGAAAGAGGCTGCCTGGGATTCCCCAGGCAACCTGCTTATATTCTATCGGTCCAGGGCCAGGTATTTTTCTTTAGGATATTTTACGGAGTAGTGAAGGTTTACAAGTTTGCTCTGGCCCGGATCTAGTTTGAATTGCCATTTAACTTCACCACTTTGCTCATTTTTGATAGCTCCTGATAGCTCTGTTTCATTTACTGTTATTTGGTTTGATCCCGGCACCGGAAGCTGATCTAAAATAGTAAGGTCAATGGAAGAGGATTTTTTATTACGCGCTTCAATCTCCCAACCCACATAATCTATTTTGTTACCGCCTATTAGCCTGTTGCGGCGATAATCTTCCACCACATTCCGGGAGATTACCACGTTCTTATCTCTCCCCAGTGAAATGGCAAGCGTATCTGATAGGTAACGAGTATCAAGAATTGTTCTGCCCACAAATGTGCCTTCCAAAAATAGGTTTGCTTCTCCTTCCATTAGTTGGTAGTTGTCCCAATCGATAATGTTCGCTACGAGGAAAGCATCCTGGTCAAGTTTAGGTACTGCGTAATACTTGTAAGTGGCCGGAATCTCGTAAGTGGCCAGGTCAACCTTGTATTGCTCTCCGCTTGAGTTAATGGAGTAAGGTACATTTACATTAAACTCAACCGTTGTTTGGTTTTCAACCTGCGTAACAGGTAGATCCGAAGCTCTAGAACCATAAATGGAGCTTACCCCTCTAACGCTGGCAATAGAGCCGGTTAAACTCTTGCGAGTTTTGGTGGCGTAGCCACTTACAACAACTTCATCAAGCTGAGTAACATCAGGGACCATGGTAACATCCATGTACTTACCGCTGATGGTCTTCTCTTGGGCCGTCATGCCGATAAAGCTGAAAACCAAAACTGCCGCATCGTTTGGCAAGGTCAAATTATACCTGCCATCGATGTCGGTAACAGTTCCAACCGTGGAACCCTTCACCAGTACATTTACTCCCGGTAAGCCTACCCCATCCTCTCCCACAACTATTCCACTAACACTTTGAGGAGATGCGTTTTCGGCGATGGCCCTTATGCCATGGATTTTACTTAGTGGCCTTCGGTTATACACTAGCAACCACATATCCAAGTCAGGCACCTTGCCGCTTTGGTTAGGATTGGCGTTGGAGAAAGTCAGCTTTATATTGTTCCAATCTTCCCCGGTGTGTTGATGAACCATGGCCTTGTACTGAATGACAATGGTAGAGTCTACACTTTCCGCGCGGATATCATAGTTAGGAAACCAGCCAGCATTTGACGCCGCATAAGACACCGAAAATTTAGCTAAAACCCTGGCATCAGCTTCCACCCAGATTACCACCTCGCTGGTAACTTTTTCTTTTTCGGCCCTAAGTTCTTTCAATTGCAAGTTGAATTCATTCTTTTTAGCCTCCCGCTGGTTAATGTTTTTCTGGGCAAGGAGGCGCTCCGTACTTAGTCTCATCAACTCACTTTTGAAATACTCCATGGCCTCCTTCAGTGTGTTTACTTCCAGGCCAGAAACCCTTCCCGAAAACGACTGATTGGCATTAAGCAAATCCAGCTGACCATCAATAACTTCCAACTTTGCTTGTTCTCTTTTTATATCTGACCTTAGGTTCCTAAGGCTATCCATAATCAGCCTTACCCCCTCTTGCTGGTTGAGGCTAGTCAAATAATCAAGCTGCCGATTAACGGAGAGGATTGTAAAGTCACCCTCGCCCTTCACCTGCAGACTCTTTTCATCCATGTGTGGGGAGAGGCCCTTTATTTTAAGGTGAGTGCGGCCGGCACTAAGTGTAATCTGCCCGGTGCGGGTAATTTGTGCACCTTCCAGGAACACCGTTACGTGCCTGATTTCAGTTGGTAGATTTACGTAGGTTTTGGCTGGTTGAGAAATAAGGTGGGAGAAGGTAAGCTGGAGCACGATCAAGGTAAATGTTCGTCTCATAGCTATAGTGTTTAGATGATTTAACTTCTCATTTGGGATGACTGATCAAAAAGAATTCCACAAATTGCCAAGAATATCACCTCGAATACGGGATAATTAGCCAATTAATAAGGCAATTGAGCAAATACACCAGCAGAATGTAAAACCACAGTATAAATTCCGGACACACTAGCCTTGAGGTTCCCAAAGTTCAATCTTGCGTCCTTCGTCGTCCATAATATGTACGAACTTACCGATACCATTGTACACAGTGATGTCGTCAAGTATTCTCACTCCCTTTGTTTTGAGTTGTTCTACCAGGCCATCAATATTTTGCACTTGGTAGTTAATCATGAAGCTTTTTTTCGAAGGAGAAAAATATTCATCTCCTTTTTCGAAGGGCTTCCATTGCAGTGTGCTAATCTTATCCGGATTGTTGATCATCCTGGATTCGAAACTGGTAGCGCCCCAATCATTCAGCTCCAATCCTAAAATTTCGGAATACCACTTTCGCGTTTCGTTAGGATCATCGGCATAAAAGAAGATGCCTCCGATGCCAATTACCTTCGGTGTGCGACCAAGTGATAATTTCGATTTTTTGGAACCATGTTTTTTCTTTTTCATACCATTCAGCTTTCAGCCCTTATTGCCGTATGTCAGTTAAGCTTTGCATACCTGTAATAGGCCAGCATGGTACCGGCTACTTTTGCCGTAAAGGCAAGGAGCATCAGCCACACGAAAGATGCCCAATCGACTCCGCCGCTTGCAGCAACTATTAAGACATCAATCACCTGGTAGCACAAAGGATAGAGAATTACAAAAGCCTTTAGTTTTGAGCCTAGCTTCTTCCGAAGGAGCCTCACCACAAGGAAAAACAGAGGGAATCCGAACACAATAGATATCCATGGTGCTGAGACCTTGGCATGTTGCTGGTAGTAGATTTCCTCGTGCCCAGGATCTACCAGATAGGCATATATGGCCACCTCGAATATTGAGATGCTAACCAAAGTGATCATTGAAAGCACGGCAATGCCGATAGTTTTGGGAAAGAAGTATTTTTTCATAACGGGTTCTGATTGGGAACAACATTACTGGCAACAGAACCGGTAATGGTTTCAGTTTGCGAAGTGAGACATGATTTGCTGATTTCGTGGCTGTTGTCCTACGGAGTAAGTGTTGATCGTCACTAATGCAGTAGGAACTTCAGCTGTTCCGCTGCGTAAAGGGTAACAATGCGAGGCATTATCTCCAATTTGAAAATTGAGCATATGCGCTACCTGGCAATTCCGGTGATTGCCCTGATACTATCGCATCTTGTTGCCTATGGCAAAATGCCCTGGGACCCAGACTACCAATTTCCCCGACTGGGTTTTTTGGTAATTCTGGCTGTTAGCCTGGGTGTGTGCGAAACGAATTATCTTAATTATGGCAGAGTATTGCGCAGGAACCCTCTTTTTTCAGACCCAATAAAGAATGCACTGAGGGTGATTGGCTCTAATCTCGCCCTGACGACGGTTATTTTCTTAGTACTGACTGTTGCCCTTAACCTTGTTATTTGGGGTAGTGTGCTATCCATTACCAAATTACTGTCTTACATATTTATTTCCTGGCTCATATCCTTAGTGGAGACTCTGATTTTTATCGCCTGGGATGCTTATAAATTGTACAAGAAAAAGGGCAACAATAATGGCACCTGGAAACTCACATCAGGGAAGAAGATAACTTTTGTGGACATTAAGGAAGTTGCCTATCTATTCTCAAGCAATGGCCTGGTTTACGTTGTAAAAGATGACGCGACCAAAGTGCTCACTAATTTTAGCTCTTTGGCTGAAATGGCGGAGCATTTCGACTTAGGTGAGTTTTTCAGAATAAACAGGCAATACATGATAAAGGCTTCGGCTGTAAAAGACATCAGCCAGGAGACCAACCGGAAACTTGCCATAAGCCTTTCACCACCACCAACAAACTCCGGACTTGTAACCGTGAGCCGCTACAAGAATCGTCATTTCAGAGAGTGGATCTCCTCTCTGCGCTAAGTACCACTCGTTACGCATTCCGCTACTATTCATCGGCTATTCGCGAGTATTGGCGGCGCCTGCTTACCTCCCCCCGTATTGATTGCAGTTACGAGTTCAACTTAAAACAATACGATGATGAGAAACTACCTATTACTACTACTATTGGTGCCTTCCTTACTATTTGCTTCGACATCAAAGGAGACGGTGACCAAAAAGGAAAGAAGAAACACCGCCAAATACCTGAAGAAGGCGATGGAGCAAATTTTCAAAACCATTGAGAATCTTACTGAAGAGCAGTGGAATTACCAGGCATCAGCGGAAAGTTGGTCAGTGGCTGGCGCTTGTGAGCATCTGCTTATTGCAGAACATGCCACACTAAGATTGGTACAGAACAAGATTCAAACTGACGAGTATAAGAATGCCATTGGTGAGAGGATTATTTCTGATGACGAGGTAATTACTTTCATTAGAGACAGAAGCCCTGAGAGAAGGGTCAAGACCCTACAGCCATTTGAACCGAAGGGGAATCTGAAAACACCACAAGACTTTATACAGCAGTACAGGATGGCGAGGCAGGCAACCATCGACTACCTGGAAACTACCAATGACGATTTGAAGAGCTATTACTATACGGGCCCGGCAGGGACCATCTCTGGCTATCAATGGATCATATTGATGGCGGCACATTCAGAGCGACACTGGGAGCAAATGAAGGAAGTGATGGAACATAGCAATTACCCGCTATAGGTGCTGCCATAAATTGTCTTAAGACAACTATTAGCACATATACCCACATCTATATGTTCTTTTCATAGGAAACGATTGCAATTGCATAACATTTACAGGTGCTTTGCCCCTTAACTAGCAAAGCACTTGTTTACTTCTCTACCTAAAAACGTGTGGTTACTGGCAATTTCGCAGGCATTGATCATGTCGGTGAATTCAATGGTAGTATTTGCAGGGGGGTTGGTGGGTACTAATCTCGCGCCTGCTGAAAAATTGTCAACTTTGCCGGTTGCGGCTACTGTAGTGGGCACGGCGGCATCAGCCGTTCCGGTGACTATGCTCATGAAAAGAATTGGAAGAAAGAAATCTTTTCAAATCATTCTGGCATTTTCAGTTTTGGTCTCACTGTTGGCCAGCTTCGCAATTCATAACTCATCATTCTACCTATTTACATTCAGCACTTTTCTCTTTGGAATTACAGCCGCCTGCGTAATGCAATTCCGATTCGCGGCAATGGAAAGTGTGAGTGAGGAACTAATTCCAAATGCAGCTTCAACAGTTTTGTTGGGTGGTATTGCGGCCGCTTTCATCGGGCCTGAGGTGGCGGTATTTGGCAAAGATTTGCTGGCAACTGAGTTTGTTGGATCTTTTGTACTGCTATCAGTTCTATTTGCCTTAGGCTTTATTGTATTAACTGGATTCAAAAACGCTAATGTGCAAGTTGATGAGGCCGGAGGGGAGCCTCGCGACCTAAAGGTAATCAGCAAACAAGCCGCATTCTGGGTAGCTATTCTAGGTGGAGCTATTGGCTATGCAGTGATGAGCTTTATTATGACCGCCACGCCAGTAAGTATGCATGTGATAGACGGCCATAGCCTGACTGATACCAAATGGGTGATACAAAGTCATATTGTTGCGATGTTTCTTCCTTCTCTGGTAACCGCCTGGCTGATCAAGAAAATGGGCATCGCCAATATGATGTTAACGGGGCTGGCAGCATTTCTCGCTTGTATCGCCATTGCCTATAGTGGTCATATGCTGGGTAATTACTGGGTGGCGCTTATTCTGCTCGGGATCGGATGGAACTTCCTGTTTATTGGAGGAACGGCTTTGCTACCAGCCATCTACAGACCGGCTGAAAGATTTAAAGTACAAGCTGTAAATGAATTTGTAGTCTTTGGCACTCAAGCTTTAGCTGCACTTAGCGCTGGCTGGGTAGTGTTTTCAGTCGGCTGGGAGCTACTCCTTCTAACTACCATCCCGGTAATAGCAGTTCAAGCAATACTCATCATTAGATGGCGACTGCACTGATGCCGTAGAATTTGGGCGCCTTTAGCCGACTTACTGCAATTTCATACCCCTTCACTGACATTTCTGAACAAGGCTGCAGAACAATCTGTAGAATGCAGAACATAACAAGTTCAATTAATGCGCCTAAGAGTATTTTCTTTAATGGTTGGCCTTTGGCTGTTTTGGGCAAATGTTTCCGCCCAAAACGTCGAAGGCGATAGGTACAAGTCGCCAAAGGGAATAAACTACCTGGTAACAATTCCAGTAAATTATGATGACGAGGATGAGCACCCCTTGATTCTATTCCTACATGGAGGAGACCGTTCTAATGTGAAGCACCATCCCAGTAAGTATGCTGCGAAGGCGGGGCTGGACTTTCCCTTCGTTGTGGCGGCCCCGCATTGTTCGTCGGGATGCGGTTGGGCCTCCGCAGATATTGATAAAATACTTGAGGCTATTGTGGCCAACTACAAGATTGATAGGGAAAGGATCTACGTTACGGGCTACAGCATGGGAGGCGCTGGTACATGGTCAACCCTGGCCAGATTCCCTAGTTGGTTTGCAGCCGGAGCACCGATCGCCGGCAGTGGCAATGCCCGTGATATATGCAAGGCTAAAAAGGTTGCCATCAGGGCATATCATGCTACTGACGATTCTATCATTCCATATTCCGGTTCTAAGCGGATGATTGACGCGCTAAAGGAATGCAATGCCAATGCTGAACTCAAAACTTACTCAGAAGGAGATCACTGGATATGGCCACAGGTCTTTCAAAGCAAAGATTTTTATCAGTGGCTCCTTGCTCAAACCAGAAACTAATTTGATATGAAAAAGAAAACATTATCGGCGCTGTTGATAATAGTCTGCAGCAACTTACTTTTCGCCCAGAGTCAATACGAAACTGATATGAAGCAGGCCCTTTATATCCACGATACGGCAAAATCAGTAACTGCGGAATTAGCGGCATTGGCTGCCTTCGAAAAGCTTGGAGAGAAGTACAATGATGCCTGGCTCCCTCACTATTGGAGTGCCTATTTGCTGACGCAAATTGCCCGGTTGAAGGGCCGTTTGCCCGATTTTCCCGAAGACCTTGAGCCGAATGATTTGTTAGTGAAATCGCAACGCTACCTTGATATAGCAAGAGAAAGAAAGGGGGAAATGAATGATCTGGAAAAATCTGATTTCCACATGCTACAGGGCTTTTTGTACAGCTTCAATGAGATGTTTGCCGGGGAAGACGAATCGCAGGTGGCAAAATTCAAAGATCTGCGCAATGCGGAATTTAAACTGGCCATAAAGCACAATCACCAGAACCCCTTAATTTATGTATTGGACGGGATCTCTCTCGGTGCTGCCGCCGACGCTAGTTATCGGGATGTAGTATCGGGAATAGCGCTACTCAACTATGCAGAGGAAATTTTCAACCGAGCACCCAACAGGGCATTGACTACCTACTGGAATAAAGATTTTATCAAGTTCTGGCGAGCCCGCATGGAAGAACAGCTAACCAAACTTTTGCAGGAATAGGCCCGTTCAAAATATCAATACAAACTGAGCCCATAGCACCCACGTGAAATGGGTTCATAATTTCATGCTGAAGGAAAATAACCAAGTCAAGACCTTTTTACTGGTAGCCGGCGGGTGGCTGTTATTTCTCCTTATTGATATTCTAAAGAAGAACTTACTAGCGCGCGACAGCGAACTGCTTTTATTCTATGTTCTACCAGGAATAGTCATCTGGATTGCGCTGACTTTTCCCATCATGTTCATTTTTAGGAAATCAAGAAAACTGGGAATTGCCAGCAGGGTTGGAAGCTTGCTTGTTATAGGAGTGGTGGCGTCGATTGTAAAGACGGTAGCATCCTGGAGTATTTTCTACCTTGGAATTGAAAGTCCGGGGGCTTATGGAGATTTCCTGGCGAACATCATCACCTTTTACTATGTTGAGTCGAGCATAATTGCCTGGATTTTGATGATCGTGCTTTTTGTGGTGGAACTCTATGGCCGCTATCGCGATAAATCTGTTGAGGCTGCACAGTTGGAAACGAAGCTTTCGCAAGCTGAGCTACAGAATCTAAAAATGCAGTTGCAGCCACACTTCCTCTTTAATGCTCATAATACCGTGGCTATGCTAATTAGAACCGGCCGCTACGACCAGGCTGTCACTATGATCTCAGAACTGAGCGACATGCTTCGATCATCACTTACTGACGACCGGCCACAGTTCGTGGCACTTAAAGAGGAATTGGAGTTTATGGACAAATACCTCGCGATAGAGCAACTTCGGTTTGAAGATACCTTGCAGGTAAAAAAAGAGGTGGCAGACTCTCTTTTAAATTTAGCTGTACCTAACCTCGTGCTTCAGCCGATCATCGAAAACGCCTTCAAACATGGCATCTCCAAAAAAATGGGGACTTCTACCCTGAGAATAACTGCTAATAAAAGCAACGGCACCTTGACATTAGCGGTTGAGAATTCGGGGCCGGCATTAACTGATGTTTACCCCGAGGGCATTGGCTTGCGCAATACCCAGGAAAGATTAAAGCAGCTTTACGGAGACAAGTCCTCAGTAATTCTTAAGAACATTGAAGATGGCGTGGCCGCTGAGATTACAATTCCGGCACAGATATTCAATACCACAACCGATGGAAACTCTAATAGTTGATGACGAGAAGAAAGCGCGGGAGGGGCTAACGAAATTGACGCTTAGCCACCCAGAATTGAGCCTGGCCGCAGTTTGCAAAAATGGCCTGGAGGCGATCGAATACTTGCAAAGTAATCAGGTTGACCTGCTACTCCTCGATATCCAGATGCCCGGGATCAATGGTTTTGAGGTTCTGAACTCCGTAGACCTGCCTCGATCTACGGTGGTGATATTCGTTACTGCTTATGATCAATTCGCATTGAAGGCATTTGAGTACCATGCCATCGACTACCTGTTAAAGCCATTTACAGATCACCGGTTTAACGTAGCCATTACCAATGCAAAGAAGTTACATGGTGCACTAAGTGAATCTGATAGCAGGCAGAACCTTCAGGCAGTACTACAATCTTTTAAGGCTCAAGGCACTGACGAAAATGGCAGCTTGGTTAGTGAGCCAATTCCCCAGCAAAGATTGGTAATTAAATCTGATGGCAAGATAGTTTTCCTTGACTATGAGAAGATAAATTGGATAGAGGGTTATGACTATTACATTAAGGTTCATTTACAGGGCAAGGTGTTTTTGGTAAGGGAGCGGCTAAAAGATATTTCAGAGAGATTGCCTTCCAACTTCTTACGCATACATAAGTCGAGCATAGTTAACCTATTAATGATATCTGAACTGGAGAAACTGAGCCATCAGGAGTACAGTGTAAAACTGAAAGATGGTACCGATTTAAAAGTGAGTCGAAGCTATAGAGAAGAATTCGATAATGCCTTACAGTTAGATGGCGTGGCAAATGGCCCCAAACGTCTAACTGGAAGCAGTAAGACATAAGCAGTGTCACTGGTTCACCGGAGTGCCTAAATTGCAGTTTCCTACAACATTCAAGTATGAAAACTGTTTGCATATCATTGATTTTAATTGCTGGTATTTGTCGGGCTCAATCCGACTATAGCATTAGCAATTCCGGACCATCATGGTCTCCAGACGGCGAGAAGATTGCCTACTGGTCTAGTCAAGACGGGAACAACGAGATTTATGTGATGAATAAGGATGGTAGTGGCGCGACCCGCATAACAGATAATCCCTTGCCAGACTACTTACCAAAATTTTCACCAGATGGTTCACGGTTGGTGTTTATGAGGGGAGAACGGGATCACTACCAGGTTTACATCGTTGATCTCAACAGTGGGGAGGAGAAACTCGTCACTGGCGACCTGGCAAACTGTGAGGATCCGGCATGGTTACATGACAATAGTGGAATAATATTTAATGCAGATCACACAGGGAATCACGAGTTATATATTCGCAGATTTGATGGCTCGCCAGATCAGCAACTTACAGACAATTCATATAGAGATTTCACCGCTTCGATATCAAATGATGGCAGGTCTGTAGTGTTTGTGAGGTCTGAAGCAAGAGGGGAGTCAAATCTAATGACAATGAAGATAGATGGGTCCAATCAGAAAACTTTACCACATACCTTCAAAGGTTATGCGCCGGTTTGGTCTCCTAATCGCGCCAAGATATATTTTCTTCAGCGCGTAGGAAGCTACAACAATATTTTCCAACTCGAATTAGCTACGGAGGCAGCAAAGGAGCTTACCAATGCACCAGCTCATGATATTTTCCCAGCGATCTCTCCTGACGGGAAACAACTGTTGTTTGCATCGAGGCGGGATACCGGTGAGTATGAGATTTACTTGATATCGCTTGCGGATGGTGACATTTCACGACTTACTCATAACTCCAGGGTGGGTAAATAAGGCTTACGGCAAATTTCTACTGAGACCGCGATATTTGGGCGAGGCAAGCAGCTCCTCCCGAATTTCCTCATCAGTCATATAATACTTGTCTATAAATTCCGCACCAAAAGAATTGTACAGAGGCCTTGTAGTATCGTCATTCCGCACAAAGTAGGCATAGTGGTATATCTGAAGGCCCAACCCCCGATACAAAGGAACTAGGTCAGTGGTTCTCTCATGACGGGCTCTGAAGTTACTGCTAATTAAATACTGTAAGCCCCAGTTTGCAACACCAAGAGTATTTAACTGGTGATAATAGGAAGCATGGCCTAATTCATGGGCTAGAATTCCAACCTGGGCATCAAACGGTAAAGATCGAAGTAGTATAGGGTCCATGGCAGTTCCTTCAGAGTCGTTGAGGAGGATACGATAATGGCGATTGGCGCGGCTACCGAAAAGTGTGCTGATCTCGAAATTAGATTCCATTGGGGCGCCATCTTGAGTGAGTTCGAAGGAAACTTTGACATCCTTTAAATCAGGATAGGCCGCCAGGGCGATCAAAGCTTGCAATTCATATCCTTCAGGAAGAAACTTATTGGCCCCAAAAAGCTGTTGTAAGCTATCGACACTAAGTTCATTTTGTAGAGAATCGTAAGAATAAACCGGGCTTAGGGAAAGGGGATGATTTTCAGCACGCTGATCTGGGTTTACTGCTTGCAGGAAGATAAGCACCAGCAGCACCAGTATAATGGTAAGGAGGTAAACCAAAATGCGACGTAGAAATTTCATCATAGCCAAAGTAATGATATTTTGAGGGAAGAAAAACCGTGTAATCGGTGCTCGCCACTAACAAACGATTGTAGATCAGCATGAAAAAGAAAGAATGCCCGGCTTGCGCCATGGAAGTTGATGAGGATAGCATTGAATGCCCAATCTGTAGGTATGAATTTCCGAGATCAAAATTCAGCTACCAGTGGGTGGCCTGGGTGTTGCTTCTAATTATTCTATTATTTTTCCTGATTCGAATTTAGCGCAGCTTTACCCAGCAAGTTGCTTATCGAGTGCCACTATGGCATCAATAAGCATCTCAATTACATTAATGTAGAAATCCTGGTTGATATTCTCGAAATCATCGGTAGGCTTGTGATAGTCTTTGTGATCATCTACTCCAAAGTATAGAAACGGAATTTTGGCTTGATGAAATGGGCCATGGTCTGAGGAGAAAGTCCAGTCATTTAAACCCAGATCAGGTTGGTCGTGGCCAAATAGCAACTTTACATTTGAGTTCTCGCCAACATTTTGCAGAACAGGCTTAAACTGCGGATAGTGATAAGTGCCAACTGCATAAATTTCATTCTCGTCGTTGTGACTTATCATATCAAAATTGATGTTGAGCTTAATATTCGATTTGGGAATGGGAGGAGAAGCAACGAAGGCCCTTGCCCCCTGCAGGCCCAGCTCCTCAGCATCGAAAGCGACAAAAATCAAACGGTGGTTGACGGGGTTCTCCTTAAAGTATTTAGCCAGGGCCAATATGGCACTGGTCCCCGAGGCATTGTCATCGGCTCCATTATATATTTCACCATTCTTTATGCCCTCATGATCGTAGTGAGCAGTAATTACTAACGCATCCTGACTTTTTCCCGGAACTTCGCCTACAATATTAATGCCTTCAATCTCGTTGTTGCCCGCTTGGAATTTGAAGGCGTGATGGAAGGAATTGTTGACAGGAGCCAGTCCATTCTCTGCAAATCGCTCAGTAAGATATTTTAGCGCAATAGCTGCGCCTTCAGTTGCTGTTCTGCGGCCTTGCAGAGAGTCATGTGAAAGTACTTGCATATCTCGAAGCACTTCAGACTTTGAAATTCTACCTTGCCCTAGAATATTAACATGAAAACCGACGTTAGCTAAGAGTACAATCACTACAAATCTCATGCGGCCAAATTTCGAGGAACTATTCCATATATTAATTAACATAACGTTAAATTTAGCATTCTGAAGTTACTTGCCTAAGCTTTATGCAGTTAACGAAGAAAATCATCTTTCTCACCTTACTGAGTTTTGTAGGGGCAACAGCCAAGCCGCAGTCTGATATTATTAATATAGACGGGCCAAAGCATTTTGCTACTTCGGCAAACCTGCCTTCAGATATTTTATCATCAAAATCAATTTTTGTTTATAATCCACTCAAAGATGCGGCCATTCTGCGCCAAGGGTGGAAAAAATTAGGTGAGCAGTCGCACGAAACTTTCCGGCGCGCAGGCATAGACGTTGTTGCTTATTATCATTTGCATGACATGGTTGCGGGCAGTGCAGCCAGTAACGCAATTGTTGCTTCCCTTACTTCGCGTGGTATTAGTAACTTGATTATTCTAAACCATGAAATTGATGGACGCAGGGGTAAGGAAGAATTTAAACTTGTAATTACCCCCTTCAACAACAAAACCACATTGGTAGATCAGGGTCAGGCAGCCTACGCTGTAGACGGGGCCGCTCTGGATGTTGTTATGCTAACGTTGTACCGGAAGGCAGCTAAGGGGCTGGAGCGGAAGAGTTTATTGATCACCGAAAACCCTGAATATTTCGAAGATGCTGATTTGATTTCTGGCCAACGACATGAAAAGTTTCCAGTTGACCTAAGGGTTCTGAAAATAGCGGTGAAACTTCAATCAGAACTTGCTATCCCAGAAAATGCAAACGATGCCTTGACCAATCAACTGCGGGGAGCGAATACTCAGATTGCCCGGAACAACCAACAGTTGCAGGATTTGCTGGAGGCCTATCCACTTAAATACGAATGGGTTAACGGCAACGTACCCGATGAGGAACTAAGGTCAAAGGGTGTTCAATTTGTACTCCATCACCTTAATACCAGTGCTGAAGTCATAAGAAGGATGCTTAACTATCCTATGGACGAGGAGCAGGTTAGTTATGTATCAACGGTATACCAGGCTGAAGAGGAGATTACCCGTACACTGCCTGCAGACCAGACGGTTCATAAATATTATGTGAAGCATGTAATTACCGGCGATGCCTACCTGGGTACGGAATGGGATGCAGATTTAACCTGGCAAAGTTCACTAACCAACTTTATGACTAACCTAAGAAAGGAACTAAAGCTGAACCCTTAACCATTTTGGCCCAGTTAACTCCTTTAACTTTCGCAAGTACATCATATGAAACCTACCTACATCTATTTAATCTTATCACTGCTATCTGCTCCGTTGTGGGCGCAGCAACAAATTACCGTTGAAGATATTTACGCCAATGGCACTTTCACACCGAAAACGGTGAGAAACGTGAACTGGATGAACGACGGACAGTTTTACACGGCCCTGGAAAGCAACAATATTGTAAAGTATGATATTTCTACCGGTGAGCAGGTAGGCGTATTGTTCAGATCTACTGACCATAACCTCACTCAACGAATTTCAAATTACTGGTTCAACCCCGGCGAAACCAACATTTTAATTGCTGCCGATCGACAGGCAATTTATCGTAGATCATATACAGCGCAATATTACTTATTCGGTATGGAGACAGGTGAGCTAACTAACCTCTCAGCATCGGGAAGACAATCATACACCACGCTATCTCCTGATGGATCTATGGCCGCATTTGTGCGCGACAATAATCTCTATTACATCACCCTCGATAGCTTAAAGGAGGTGCAAGTCACTGCAGACGGTGAGTTCAATAAAATTATTAATGGTAGTACCGATTGGGTTTATGAGGAGGAGCTGTATCTAACCAAGGCATTTTTTTGGTCGCCAGATAGTAAGCGCTTGGCTTTCCTAAAATTTGATGAATCTGAAGTAAGACAGTATAACTTACAATACTGGGACCAAGGTGCGAATTATCCCCGCGATTACGTTTATAAATATCCCAAAGCTGGCGAAAGCAATTCAAAAGTCTCTGTTCACATATATTCTCTTGTCGATAGAAAAACTGCCGAGGTGAAAGTAGCTGTAGAAGACGAGGATTTTTACATCCCCAGAATTAATTGGACCACCAACCCAAATTTATTATCAATAAGAAAACTCAACCGACTTCAGAATCGGCTGGATATTATCCACGCCAATGTTCAAAGTGGCAGGCAGCAAAATGTATTAACGGAGCGATCCGATACATACATTCATCTTACTTACACTGATGATCTTACTTATCTCAAAGATGGTCAGCATTTTATTCACACCAGCGATCGCAACGGCGGGAAGCACATATACCTACACACAATGGATGGGCAGGTTAAGTATGAGGTAACTACCGGGCCATGGGAGGCAGTTACGCTGGTAGGAATTGATGAGAGTAGAAGACGCCCCCGGGTTTACTACATGTCAACTGAAGATTCACCATTAGAGCGCCATCTTTATGCAGTTGACTATGATGGTAAGAACAAAGTCAAGCTTTCTTCATTACCCGGTGTGCATAGAGCGGATATTAGTCGGGATTTTAAGTACTACATGGATTATCAGAATAGCGCCGAAAGCGTTCCCGTGGTTAACCTCTATCAGGTTAGGGGTAATAAGATGATCCGGACCCTGGAGGATAATGATGAACTAGGCAAGGTTGCGGAAAGTTACGGCCTTGCGAAGAAATTGTTCTACCAATTTCCAACAGTCGACAAGACTATTATTAATGGCTACCTGCTGGCACCCCAGGATTTTGATAGCACCAAAGTGTATCCCGTGCTAATGTTCCAATACAGTGGGCCGGGATCGCAGCAGGTAATGAATAGATGGAACAGTGGCAATGATCTATGGCACCAGATGCTTGTCCAAAAAGGATATTTGGTTGCTGTAATTGATAGTCGCGGTACCGGAGGTCGTGGCGTTGAATTCAAGAAATTGACATACGGCCAGCTGGGTAAGTTTGAAACTGAAGACAACATTGAAGCTGCAAAGCACTTGGGAGCACTTGATTTCGTCGACGCGTCACGAATTGGTATTTGGGGTTGGAGCTATGGAGGATTCGTTTCCTCTTCTGCCTTGTTCAAGGGTGGCGATATTTTCAAGATGGGTATAGCTGTAGCACCGGTATCTAACTGGCGCTATTATGATACAATTTACACCGAAAGATACATGGGGTTGCCGCAGCAGAACCAAGCTGGCTATGATGACAACTCACCGGTTTTTTTCGCAGAGAATCTGGCTAGTGACTTCCTGCTGGTTCATGGTACGGGCGATGACAATGTGCACTTTCAAAATACTGTAGCTTTGCAAGATGCCCTGATCGCGACAGGTAAGCAGTTTCAATCATTTTATTACCCAGATAGGGCCCATTCCATTAGAAAAAACAAGGCAAGAGTACACTTATTCCAAATGTTGACAGATTACGTGCTAAGGAAGCTCTAGGAAGGTAATCTCCTGTAAATCAACTGCTTGATGTCATCAAGTGTGACTGTCTTTTAATAAATAATATGTGTAAATTCATGGTGCTACACTAACCAAATAACACTATGAACTTCCTGGCAAATATTGAAACATGGGGCAACTCGCACCGCCCGATGTTACTGGATTACGTTCGCATTGTTCTTGGCGCTTTTGTTACTTACAAAGGCATGACCTTTATGGCAAACATTGATCAGTTGCAATCCCTTATCGGTGGCTACGATTTACTGTTTGCTTCTGTGGCTTTGGCCCATTACGTAGTTTTCGTGCACATCATTGGAGGGGCTCTGCTTGTGCTTGGTCTTTTCACCCGAGTGATGGCCCTTCTAAACGTTCCAGTACTTATCGGAGCTGTTTTCCTGGTGAATTACCCCAGTGGTTTTATGTCCATGGGGAACCACTTCGAATTAGAAATCTCTCTGCTGGTCCTGGTTGGCCTGCTACTCTTTGCCGTCTTCGGAGCTGGCAAATTATCCATCGACCAGATGCGCCGGAGGGAGGCTGAATTAAACTCGCATTAACAGTTTGCGAAGTACTTAAAATTCTCTACTTTTTCTCTGAACATTAATCCTATATTATGAATAGAAAATCATTTTTCTGGGCTGTTCCTGCGCTTTTCGTTGTGGCCTTTGTCTCCTTTTCGTTCTTTTCAAAAGAAAGAAGACAAGCCGAGTATGCCATCATGAGGGTCTACGAGCCAATTGATGCAAAAAGCGAATTGGTATTATCTTATGGCAATGGTAAAACTGAAAGGATGGACCTTAAAGACCTCCACACGGTAAATCACGAATACAATGTTGACTTAATTACGAACACGATAAATCGGTTAAGTAACGAGGGCTTTACCTTGGTTTCTACCGCTGGCTCGGGTGCCGCCAACAGAACTTCCCTTGTACATGTTGAAACTTACGTCTTCGCAAAAGAGTGATTTAGAATTTTTTGTGTTTATTTGATGCGGAATTTTTCAGTTTGCACTAGTCTCAACCTAACGCAATCTTATGCTGAATAATGAACTGAAGTTCAAAGTTTGGAACAAAGTGAAAAAGAAGATGTACAATTCTGGATCACTATCCTTTTCCAGTGAGAGGCATTCCTTTATGGTGTTTGCCGACAAGGATATTGGCCTTTATAAAGATGATGATATCGAGATTATGCAGTTCACTGGCCAAAAGGACAGCAACAACACAGATGTTTACCAGAGAGATATTATCGAGATCGAGTCTAAGCGGTATATAGTAATCTGGGATAATAACAAGGGAGGTTGGACCTACACCGATGTTGAACGCCGCATGGTCAGTCACTCCTTTGGTAGAAGTGATGCCAATGATTGTATTGTAGTTGGAAACGAGTTTGAGACTCCGGAGTTGCTGAACCCGTAGAATACAAGACATATCCCTGGATCTTGCAGATTTTCCGATTCCTGCTCTATTGAAATTCTAGTCTCACAAGACAGGAGTCATGTCAACAAAAAAAGGCTCTTCTGATTTACAGAGGAGCCTTTTTTTGATTTCTAATAATCCTGCCAAGAACACAGCTCCAGGTCGCTTCCTATTGGGGAACCAGCCGGAGGAGAAAGAGGGTTTATTTCAACTTCCTCGTTAGGGTTTTTCTGGAAATCTTGAATCTGGGCTATGGCGTAAGACCAGTGGGCATTCGTTCTGCCATTTACAGACCTTTGAGCTTGTAGCCAGCTTTTAAGTTGATCGATTTTGTAGTAAGCAATAGATCTTACCTGTGAGGCTGCATTTTCGTTGGCCGCTAACTTCATTAGGTTCTGTAGAATTACGTTGTCAACTACCATCTCTAATTCACCATAGTACCCAATCGTTTTATTGTTTTTCCATGAAGCATTGATCATTTCATCCACCACTTCTTGTAATCCAGGATATTTGTTGTCTCTAGCGTGATATTCCACCAACCTTGCCGCTCTTGCCGGATGCAGAATCAAAGACACCGTCATGTTGGCGGCTGTTTCTGCAGCGCCTACCGGATCAAACGTAAGGCCCGTTCTAACTCTAAAATTTTCTCGGCCACGATTGTATGCCAAGGGACGTGGTGGGATGCTGCTGATTACATTCTCTGGAATAGCGAGCACATCAGGCTTGAGGGCTGAAAGCATGGATTCCAACGCCTGGCGTTGCAAATTAGGATCAACCATTTCAGTGGGTTTTAGCACGCCCCCTCTCAAGGCATAGTTGTAATTGAGGCCACCAATTAATTTCACCGTACCCTCCAACTGGTACCTATGAAAGAAGTAGATTGGTACCAGCACCTCCTCCAACATGGCCATTGGCTCTCCAGTTCTAATGTTCTTTTCTGAGAAGTTCTTAATTGCTGCTGACCTCACACCGAGCACTCGGGTCAATTCTGCAGCGGCATTGTTTCCATTATCCCATAGGTGCGCACTGGGATGGGCGCCACCAATTGGCCGCGCATCCTGGTCAGAAATGAAACGAAGGCCGCCGTTAAAGGCATCAGTAAGAATTTTGTTCAAGGCCTCCGCCTCGTTGGTACCATTGGGGAAATCCTGATAGCCATAAGCTATTGCCACCTTGTCCCAATCTCCAATTTTATCATCATAGGCACTTGAAAGATCAATTTTGCCATCGGCGGTTAGATTTACCAAAGGGTGGGGGTAATCCATTACCGAGGCTCGGTTGTTCATGCTTGAAGCAAAATTATGCGATAGCCCAATGGTATGACCAACCTCGTGAGCCGACAATTGCCTGAGCCTGGCCAGGGCCATGGCTTCCATGTCTGGTGGTACGGTGGTGCCGTCTTCATATGGGGCCAATAGGCCTTCTGCTATTAGAAAGTCTTGTCTAACTCTGAGTGAACCTAAGGTAACGTGGCCCTTGATAATCTCTCCTGTGCGGGGGTCTCTAACGCTGGAACCATAAGACCACCCCCTGGTTGACCGATGTACCCATTGGATTAAATTATACCGAACATCCATGGGGTCGGCATCTTCAGGTAACATCTCTACCTGGAAGGCATTAATATAACCGGCGGTTTCGAAGGCTTGATTCCACCATCGGGCGCCGTCAAGCAATGCAGATCTAATGGGCTCCGGTGCTCCTCTATCAAGATAATAAACAATAGGTTCAACTGCCTCACTACGGGCTGCATTGGGGTCTTTCTTTTCTAACCGATGCCTTGCAATAAACCGCTTTCGGATGTTCTCACTTATAGGGGTTGCATAATCTAAATAAGAGATGCCGTTGTAACCGGCCCTCGGATCAAAGGCCCTGGGTTCGTAGTTGTTGTCAGGTAGTCTTACAAAAGAATGATGCTGCCTTACAGTAACTGCCTCCGGAGATGGAGTTACGCTTCTGATCCATGCTCCGGTGGGGTTGCCTTTAAAAGTTAAGGTGGCCTCAAATTCACTGTTGTCTGGGAATGCCTTGGTGCGATCAAGGTAAAGGGCAGACCGATTAACGTCTAAGCTGTAGTTGCCTTGCCTTCTGCCTCTTAACCTTCCCACTACATTATGAGCATCTCTCAGAAGAAAGCTGGTCAAGTCGATTAGCACTTTGCCATCGGCTTCGTCATCTACTTTAAATCCTGCCAATACTGATTGTGCAAAGGCCTGCTCTACCGCATTAACCTCATCCTGGTTATTGGAAATGGCCCGATAAGAATAATTGGGTTGAACCATAAGTACCTTTTGGCCTGCTCGCTGGAATTTCACAATTCTACTTCTGCCAAGTTGCCCCCTATCCAGGCCAATGTCATTAGACCCTACCCCGGCAGGCAAAGAGTTCACATAGAGGAATTCCTCATCAAATCGAGAGATTTCCAGGAAGATCTTGTCTTTTTTGGTATCGTGATAAAAGTTGAAGAATCCTTCATGCTTAGTCATAGCTGCCACTTTTGACTGATAAGAGCTAGCAGTGTTAAGCGCAGACTGTTCGTTACCTGACTTCGATTTGTTTTTGCGCTGCCCCTCAACAGTGAGTACAATGCAAAAGGAGAGGAGTAAAATGGAGAATGCTCTAATGTTCATGGTTGGTTGCAATTATAGCGTGACTGGTTCCAGTTAAGATTAGTAAGAACTGGAATTTACGAATGTTTAGGGATTTTGGTAAGAGGAATATTGCAGATGGTTACTGCTTTAATGCTGACTGCAAAGCGGAAAGATCTGGTTCATGGGTCCTGCCTCTTTCCTTCTCCATTTCGTAAATCACTCGGCCCAGATTGCCAAAAAACGGCAGGCCAATCTCCTCGTACTGGTAATTGCCATCATTATATGTTTCGTTTTCATTTACATGAATGGTGGCAGCCAAAAAGAACTCAATGTTGTTCTCGAAATCTACGATGTAGCTGATGTCTGTTAAGAAGCCGTAGGCCCAACCAACCTTGTTGAAGATCCGAATATGCTTTGGGATTTCAGTATCCTCATCCTTATCTCCGTAGATGAAGAATTTAACGTAGTTATCTTGTTTTTCGTAAGTGGGGTAGTCACTCTCTTCCGGAAGCATGCTCATATTCCGATACAGGAATGCATAATCAGCTTCGCTAATATTGAAGCCTTTTCCATCTTCGGGAAACATTACACTTTTTAGAATATCATGTAGATCTCGCAAACTGATGTAATTCTTCACGCCAAAATCAAAAGGCGCGTTAACCAATTCATCTTGCTTGTTAACGTGAGCAACACCAAGCTTTTCATTTGCCAACCCCCGATCTAGTGAGGTATTGCTGTGCTGAGCATCCTGCTTATATATGTCTCGGTCTCCCACATAGAAAGTAAAGGGGTTGGTGTGTTGATTATCTTCAAAATTGAAAGGGAAGCCCTCTGGCCCTAATCTATGGACGATCCTGGAACTGGCAAACCCTTTTTCATGCAGTCTGCTGTTGAATTCTTGCTGACCCATAAATTCATAAAGCCGGTTATTTGCATCATTGTCGCTAACCACAAAAATTTTTCGTATGTAATGGGCAACGGAAGGTAAGCCATTAGTGGCGGTACTGTCCGTTTCCACCGCCACCTGCGGAGGTTTGATGGAATCAATCCTTAACGTGGTATTGCGGTCAAGATCAGCTATTTCCAGCTCATGCAGTTTCTCAAGTGCCAGAAACGCGGCCGGCATTTTAACCGTAGAGGCAGGATAGAAATATTCGGAGGTATCAACACCGAACTCATAACTGGTAAACCGGGGTTTATTATTTTCGTCTCTGTTTATCTGTGTATAGATAATTTGCACACGATATTTTTGGTCTTCTGTTACTTCTTTGAAGTAGTTCGGGTTGTCAGAAATTGCTTTTTGCAAGGGGTTCATTTCTGAATTGTTGCAACTGAGGTTGAGTATGGAAAGCGCTACTGCCCAAAAGAATATCCTGATCTTCATACATTATTTTTTTGGCATTTTCCTGTAACGGAAGCAATCGATGGTATGGTCGTTTACTAGGCCACAGGCTTGCATATAGGCATACATGATGGTGCTGCCAACAAATTTGAATCCTCTTTTTTTCAGGTCTTTACTGAGAGCATCAGATTCTGCGGTAGTTGCCGGTACCTGCGAGAGCTTTTTCCACGCATTTGTGATGGGCTTACCACCAACGAATGACCACACATATTTATCAAACGAGCCGAATTCCTTCTGTACTTCAAGGAAGGCCTTCGCATTGATAACGGCGCCTCTTACCTTCAGCTTGTTTTTGACGATACCATCGTTTTGAAGGAGCTTTTGAATTTTGTTTTCCGTAAACCGGCTGACCTTCAAAGCATCAAAATGAGCAAACGCCTTCCTATATCCTTCTCTTTTCTTAAGGATTGTACTCCAGCTTAGCCCGGCTTGGGCGCCTTCCAGAATTAGAAACTCGAAATGAACCTGGTCGTCATGAACGGGCACCCCCCACTCCTCATCGTGATATTTCGTGTAGGCATCGAATTCTCCTTCAACCCATCCACATCTCTTTTTATTAGCCATAAAATTGATGTAACAATACCTTCTAAAAATAAGTAAATTACCACTATGATAAGCAATTTAATCTGTGGCTAGATTGCTTCAGTATAGCGTTGTTATGGGCTGGTTGGCTTTTAGCTTGGTCGGGTGCGACGAGCCCGATTTACCATATAGCTATGAGCCTCCTTTAAGTCCTTATGAGGGTTACAAGCGGAGCATTCTAGAAGCTAAGATAGATTCTACAGCCATGGGATTTCAATGGCTGCAAGCTGGCGAAATGGCCCTCTATGATTCAAGTCACTACCAAACGCCATTTCGGGAAATGGGGTTTTTTCGGGCAGAGAGGCCAACTGCCAGAGGGTTTAGAATCCTACCAAAACTGGGGCAGGAGATTAATGTGCAAGTTGCAAATGTCACGAACCCCCGTGCGCAGATATTCCTTGACATTTTTGAAGAGATTGAAGATAGCCTCAAACGTTTTAAGCGAGTAATTTCTGCAGATAGCGTTTTGAGCCTAAAGTATGAAGTCGCTAACTCGCGACCTCATATTATCCGGCTACAGCCTGAGCTGCTGGTATCCACCAGCTACACAGTGAGTATTGTTACTGCCCCAAGTTTGGCGTTCCCGGTTTCCGGTAAGAATTACAGGGCGATAGGTAGTGTTTGGGGAGATCCGCGCGATGGAGGCCGTCGGCGTCATGAGGGAATAGACATTTTTGCCAAAAGGGGCACCCCGGTGGTGGCTTCCTCAGAAGGCAGGGTTTCTTTTGTGGGTGTAAGAGGTTTGGGGGGCAAGGTCGTTTGGCTTCGTGACAATAAGCGCCGTCAGTCATTATATTATGCCCACCTGGATAGCCAAATGGTGAGTAGGAATCAACGTGTAAAGGTTGGCGATACCCTGGGCCTCGTCGGCAACACCGGCAACGCACGATCTACCCCACCCCACTTGCATTTTGGTATATATAGATCGGGCCGTGGTGCAGTGGATCCTTACCCGCATGTAAGAGCCTTGAACCAGGAAGTTGCTGACATCATTTCTGATACAACCATGCTTGGTTTCTGGATGACAGCAACCACTCCGGCCAAAGTATATGAACAGGCATCTACCAGGGCAGACTTTAGTGAGGTGCTGCAAAAGACAACTCCCTTCTATGTTTTGGGTGCCGTAAGAAATTGGTATCGCGTGGTTACTCCCGCAGGGGAGGTGGGCTATGTTAGGGCGCGCCAGGTAGGGCCTATTAAAACGGCAAGTGCAGAATCTTTTGAAACGGCCAGGTACCTGGGGGAATCACCCGACTCTTTGGCGATGCCTATTGACAGGATAGATCCACACGATTCCGTTACGGTCTTAGGTAATTATGGCGATTTCGCGTTGGTGGAGACCAGCCAGGGATTAACAGGTTGGTTATTACCTGAGGCAATACCCTCCACCGACAGCGCGTTACCTGCGGGGGGAGCCGATCAATAGCGGCTCTTCAAAATAAATTAGACAATCTGGAAACCTGTTAAAGTCAAGCCTGTCTTTGGGCTGTATTACAACTTATTTACCAAACAACATGGGCTCAAAAACTCAAATTTTATTCACAGCAGTAATCTTGCTTGGCCAGGCAGCGATGGCCCAAGACCTAACCCAAACTATTCGGGGAAAGGTGCTGGATGCTCAATCGAAATCACCGGTAATTGGCGCCAACGTGGTTTTGCTAGGTTCGGATCCTCTCAAAGGCAGCGTTACTGACATTGACGGAAATTTTAGAATCGAGGAGGTGAAAGTGGGTAGGCACAACCTCAAAATAACATTTATTGGCTATGAAGACCTGGTCATTCCGGAATTGCTGGTAGGTGCTGGCAAAGAGGTGGTTTTGGATATTGACCTCACAGAATCGCTAATTACTATGGAGGAGTTGGTGATTGAGGCAGAACAGGAGAAAGGTAAGCCGCTAAATGAGATGGCTACTGTAAGTGCTCTTTCATTTAGTGTAGAGGAAACATCCAGATATGCCGCCACATTTGATGATCCGGCAAGGGCTGCATTGTCATTTGCCGGAGTTAGAGGTGGTGGTGACGACGTGCTTAACGAGATAGTCATCAGAGGGAATTCACCCCGAGGCCTGCTTTGGCGCATTGAGGGCATAGAGGTACCCAATCCCAACCACTTTGCGGAGGACGGTGCCTCGGGAGGTGGTATCAGTATGCTAAGCTCAAGTGTGCTTAGCAATTCTGACTTTTTTACCGGGGCATTTCCAGCTGAGTATGGTAATGCGCTATCTGGTGTGTTCGACATAAAGCTACGTAAGGGGAATAATGAGAAAAGAGAATATGCTGCTCAGGCCGGGTTGCTCGGTGTGGCTTTTGCCGCCGAAGGGCCCTTAGGTTCGGACTCCAAGGGCTCATACCTGGCCAATTATCGCTATTCTACCCTGGCACTTTTTGACAACATTGGTATCAAAATTTTAGATGAAAGCGAAGAAATAGTTTTCCAGGATCTTTCATTTAAGGTGCATCTGCCGACCGAAAAAATGGGCTCATTTTCAATTTGGGGATTGGGCGGAGCCAGTGAAGATATTCTGAAGCCAATTATTGAAAATGGCGAATTCAACAATGAGCAGTTTTATACGCGGCTAGGTGTTGGTGGAATATCAAATATCTTCTTCCTCAATAAGAATACTTACCTCGAATCTCAGATTTCATATTCTGCTCACCAAAGTGAGTATGAGTACGATTCGCTGGGAGTGAAGACTTTCGAAACGGAGAACTTCATCAATACGGCATTACGTGGTTCAGTATTATTGAATAAGAAGTTTAACGCCAGACATACTTTGCGCACCGGCGTTGTTTTTAGTCACTTGGGTTACGACCTGCATTCGGAGTACTTCAGTTTTCGACAGCAGCGCTTGATTACCGAACTCGATCAGGAAGGATCAAGCCAGTTTATGCGCTCTTATGCGCAATGGAATTTTCGGCCCTCTGAAACAGTTACACTAAATTCCGGGTTGCACTATACCCGCTTCTTTCTAAATGGAAGGGAATCACTGGAACCTAGATTTGGAGCGAAATGGGCATTTACCCCAAGTCAGTCAATAAGTGCTGGTATTGGAGTACATAGCAGGCTTGAGACGTTGTCACTGTACCTGGCTCAGGAAGAAGTAGGTGATGGCACCTTTGTTCAACCTAATAAGAATCTTGACATAACTAAAGCACGGCATTATGTAATCGGCTACGAGAACCAGTTGAAGAGTGATCTCCGATTTAAAGCGGAAGTTTACTACCAGGATTTATATGATGTACCCATTCGGCCGGCATCTGCTACCAATCCCTGGGAAAGAACATTCTCTTCGCTAAATGAGTTTTCAGGATTTACAACAGACACCTTGGTTGCGAATGGAACCGGTACTAACTATGGCATTGAGTTAACGCTGGAGAAATTCTTCACTAAGGGCTATTACTTCATGGTTACCGGTTCTTTGTTTGAGTCTAAATATGTTGCTGCCGATGGGATAGAAAGAGACACCAGATTCAATGGAAATTTTGTAAACAATATTATCGCCGGAAAAGAGTTTAAGGTAGGAAGAAATGGCAACAACCTGATTGCCATCAATACCAGAATGATTTGGGCAGGGAATAATAGAGTAGTGCCGATTGACTTGGAAATGTCTCGACAACGGGGCGGAACATATTACGACTTCGACAACTCGTTTAGCGAAAGGCTGCAGGATTATTGGCGACTCGACTTTGGAATTTCATACCGCAAGAACAAAGGCAAACACTCAAGTATAGTGGCCTTGAACGTGCAGAATGTTACCGGACGTTACAACGTTAGCGAACACTTCTACAGTCGGCGTGCTGATGAGATCCGGTTCGAGGAACAACTCGGCTTATTTCCCAACCTTAGTTATCGAATAGAATTTTAATCTGAGAATATGAAATCCCGATTATTAGACCTGGAAGTGCAAAGGAATAACCTCATGCAAGGCCTGGAGCAAAATGACATTAAATTGCTTCGTAGCCTCATCGCAAAGAATGCTACCTTCCATTTTAATCAAGGCCCGGAAACGACCTTAGACAATTACAATCTTTCAAACCTGGTGCCCTTGGTTCAAAAGTATATTAAGGAATTTGGTAGATACATGGACCATGTGCGTGAAGGCGACAATTGGGCCGTGGAGCATGCTCACTTTACATCCAAGGTGCTAGAGAATGGATCTCAAACTACGGCCCATTATCAGGGCAAGTACAACTTGTTATGGCAAAAAGATGATGTTCACAACTGGCGCATAGCCAAAATATCCTGCATTTTTAACCGCCCGATTTCGCGCCCCAAGGTGGCTTGAGGTTGAGGATTTTGCAGTTTAAAAAACGCTAAAGCGATTCAACTTCACATTAAGGAAATATTTATTTCTTTTTCCTATATTAAAGAATGAATGCCCCAGGAAGGTTGGGGCTCCGTTCTTCCCACATCTTTAACCAAAGAATTTGCTTATGAAGTTAGAATTGAAAGCCATTCGGCTACAGCGTCAAGCCTGGATAGATGCAGTAAACTCAGGTGATATAGATAAATTTCGAGACATACTCTCTAACGACGCTGTTTGGATACCGCCGCGGATGCCAGCCCTCAATGGTCGCGACGCTATCATCGAATGGATGACGCCTTTCTTTGCTGACTTTAAGCACGAATTCTCCGTTGAACCACAAAGCGTAAAAGGCGCCGGCAATTGGGCCGTGGAACAATCCGATTTCATCTCAAAACTTGAACCAAACGACGGTGGTGGAGACTCCCAATTGGATGGCAAGTATCTAATCATCTGGCGCTGGGAAAAAGACAACATCTGGCGCATGGAGCGCTATGTTGATATGACCGAGGAGGACTCGGAGTAATCCCTTAAAAGTAAATTAGCATACTTACACAGGGCTCCCAAAGGAACCTAATCGCTTTGGGATCGTATTATATAAGAATCTTATATATAAAAGATTTATAGATAATGTTTAGCAATGAATTAATTCGAGGTACCCTCAGAACCATTGTATTGAAGTTGCTTGCGGAGGAGGAAAAATTATATGGCTACCAGATTACTCAGAAAGTGGAGGAGGTTTCTAAAGGTAATATCAAACTAACCTACGGCGCCCTTTACCCCACCCTGCACAAGTTGGAAGATGAAGGGCTGGTGAAGACAACATCGGTTGAGGTCGACAATCGTCTACGAAAGTATTACAGCCTTACAGTCTCCGGCCGAAAAGTGGCCGAAGAGAAAATAGCAGAATACAAGTCGTTCACGGAAACCATGAAGCGACTGATACTATCAAAATCGTAATAATGCTAAGTAAGGAGCAAATAAAGCGAGTGGTAGAGATGCTCTACCTCCTGGGTTTCCATGCCTCCTTTCGGGATGAGCTCATAGATCATGTCAGCTCAGATGTTGAAAACAGGATGGCTTCAGGACTTACCTTCGAGCAAGCCCTTGCTCAAATAGAACCCGAGTTACGATCCAAAGAGATAAAAAGAATCAACCGCCTGCTTATTCCCAAATCTAAAAGTAATAATGGAGCCATGATAAAAAACTACCTCAACGTTGCTATCAGAAATTTGCGAAAGAATAAGACCTATTCCTTCATTAATATTTCGGGGTTGGCCATTGGCATAGCTTGTACCTTGCTAATTGCTCTCTACGTACTTGAAGAACTTAGCTACGACAATTTCCATCCCCAAGGCGATAGAACCTACCGCGTGGTTACCAAGGGAATTGCCCAGGGAGAGAGTTTTGAACATGCCAGAACAGCCATGCCCTGGGGTCCATCTATGGCAGATGACCTACCTGAGATTGAAAACTTCCTAAGAATTCGAACGCCCAACTCCAGGTTTATGGTGCAGTACGAAGACAGGAAGTTTTATGAGAAAGGATTCTTTTTCGTTGACTCAACCTTCTTTGATGTATTGGGGTATCAACTCATTTTGGGCAACGCCCAAGACGTGCTTCGTAATCCAAACTCTGTGGTTGTTTCTGAAAGAGCTGCCCGAAAATTCTTCGGAGAGGAAGATCCACTAGGGAAAACGATTAAAGCAGATATAAGCCTGGAGCTAACGGTAACCGGAATTATGGCTGATCCTCCTGACAACGCTCACATGCATTTCGATTTCCTGGTATCTCTAAACAGCATAGCAGATTACCGAGATGCTCAGGGTAATCTTATTTACGGAAATATATTTGAGAACTGGCTTTGGCGCAGCACCTACACTTATTTGCTGCTTGGGGAAGAGGCCGATCCAACCCAACTTCAAAACAAGTTTTCCGCGTTTCTCGATCATTATGCCGGAGACCAATTCAAACAATTCGGATTGGAGTACAATCTTGAGTTGCAACCCATCAGAGATATTCACCTGAATTCCCACCTGGAAAGCGAAATAGAAGGTAATGGAAATATCAGCTATATCTATATTTTCTCAGCGGTGGCGCTCTTTGTTCTTTTTATAGCTTGCATCAACTTCATGAATTTATCCACCGCCCGATCTATCAAGCGGTCGAAGGAAGTTGGTTTGCGCAAGGCTGTGGGAGCAGCGCGACACCAGCTCATCACTCAGTTTCTGGGTGAATCGATGGTAATTACCGTCGTTGCCTCAACGCTTGCGCTGATGCTTGTGGTTGTACTACTTCCAATTTTCACCGGCATTACCGGGCAACAGATTGAATTAATAGGTGAAGACACTATAGCTATATTATTAGGGCTGATTGCTATAACTGTTTTAGTTGGTGTTATTTCAGGAAGCTATCCAGCCGCTTTTCTCTCCGGATTCAATCCAGCATTGGTGTTGAAGGGAAAAGGTGGCAGTGATGCAGGAAACCGGTTACTTAGAAAGGTGCTGGTTATGGTCCAGTTTACAATTTCGGCGCTGCTCGTAATTGGTATCGGGGTAGTTTATTTGCAAATGCAATACATCCAGGAGAAGGAGCTGGGATTTGACAAAGAATATTTGCTAGCCATTCCGCAGCCGGAACCGGTATCAATTAGTCGATACCCTACTTTAAAAAGCCGGCTTCAGGACCATCCTAAGGTGATTGGAGTAACTGCGGCATCCAGGATTCCTGGTGAGTTCTTCGGAACTGGCTTTACAAGAAAGTTTGGTGCGCCGGTTGAAGAAAATGTAGCCGTGCAATCCGTTTCAGTAGACTTTAATTTCGCAGAGGTGCTTGGCATGCAAATCGCCACCGGGAGGAACTTCTCTGAGGAATTTGGCACAGATAGTCTAAGTGCCGTGATGATAAATGAAGCCGCAGTAACCGCTTTGAACCTGGAAGACCCACTCCAGGAGCAATTGGCTTGGTTTGGACAAGTAGGTGCCCCCATTGTTGGAGTAGTCAAAGATTTCCACTTCAAATCCCTCCACGATCCGATTGAGCCATTTCTCTTCTTCATCTCGGGATACAACTTCCTGTGGGTACTTGCAAAAGTTGAAGCCGAGGATTTGCCGCAGACTATAGCATACATTGAAGATCAATGGGCAACCATAAACCCTCAACACCCTTTCGATTATGAGTTCCTCAGCGACAAGTATGGTAACTTGTATCAGGCTGAAAGTCAATTAGGAAATATCCTCAACTTTTTTGCGGCAATAGCCATGTTTATCGCAGGGCTGGGATTATTTGGTCTGGTTTCTTTTACTACAGAGCAAAGAACCAAAGAAATAGGCATCCGCAAAACGCTGGGGGCACCAACTGCCAACATAGTTCTATTGTTGATGAAGGGATTTGCCGGATTAGTACTAGCGGCTAACCTGGTAGCAATTCCCATCGGATACTATTTCATGAATAGCTGGCTTCAGAATTTTACCTACCATAGCCAGTTGAATGTTGTTGTATTTATCGTAGCAATCGTATCCACATTGCTACTGGCAATAATTACTGTTTCTTATAAATCGATAAAAGCCGCTTTAACGAATCCGGTGAAGTCTCTCAAGTATGAGTGAGGCACAGTTATTCAGTTCGCAACGATTTAGCTGGATTAGACCTTGCTGCCTTTATTGACTGATAGCTAAGTGTAAACATTGCTACCAGAAACGCTAATAGTCCAGCCGAAAGATAAATACTTGGTCCGGCAGAAAAACTGTAAGCGAATTGTTCAAGCCACTGCTCTACCCCGTAGATAGCGATTGGTATTGTTATCAGAAATGAGAACAATATCAGCCTACTGAACTGACTGGAAAGCAGCAGCACAATGCTTGATACGGAGGCTCCCATTACCTTTCTTATCCCAATCTCCTTTATGCGCTGCTCGGTTGTAAATGAAGCTAAAGCGAAGAGGCCTAAACAAGCTACCAAGATCGCAAAAGCGGCAAAAAGTGCGAATATTGTACCTGTACGCTGCTCTGCAGCATACATATTACTAAAGCGTTGGTCCAGGAAGGAATAACTAAAAGGCTGACTGGCGTCAATATTCTTCCATTCTCTTTCCGCCGCTTCCAATACTTCGCTGGCATTGTCAGAGTTAAATCTCACAGACAAGATCGCTCGATTAGTTCCCAAAACCATGCTCAGGTTGCCAATATTCTCTCTTAATGAATTGAAGTGAAAATCTTTAACCACCCCTATGATTGTACTGGCGATGAGGCTGTCGTGGTCAACGCTGCCGGTGCTGGGGTTCCAATAAGGCTGTTCAACCACTTGCCCAATAGGGTCATCAAAACCAAATGCTTCTGCGGCAGACTCATTAATGATCATAGCAAGATTAAGGTCAGAGGGGAATTCTTCAGAGAAGTTTCTGCCTTTCACAACCTCCATTTCCATGGTAGGAATATAGTCGTAGTCTACGCGCCAATATTGCATATTGATTGACGCTTCAGGATCGCTATTTCCTTGGGGAGAAAAGTTGGTATCGCTGCGTGAAGAACGGACAGGCAAATAGCCAGAATAGGAAGCATTTACTACCGCCGATTGGGCTTTAATAGCAGACTTATAGGCTGCAGACTGATTGCCCAGTAGATAGGCATCATGCACCAACAGGGTCTGCTCTTTATTAAAACCTAGCTTTTTATTCTGAATATAATTAAGCTGCCCATAGATAACTCCGGTTCCTACTATCAATAGAATTGAGATACCGAATTGGAACACAACGAGGAAGCTCCGGAGCCAGGCCGTACCGGTTCCTGCCTTGAATACTCCCTTGATTACCTTTATCGGCTTGAAAGATGATAGATAAAAGGCGGGATATACACCCGACCCAGCCCCAACTAAAACGACTCCTACTCCCATGAGTAACCAGAATGTCAGGTCATCGGTGGGAAGTACCAGAGATTTTTGCGATAGGCTGTTAAAGTAGGGCATAATCAACCAGGCAGCTATTATAGCCAATAGAAATGCAAAAGAGCTGAGCAGTATTGATTCAGTGAGAAACTGCTTAATGAGATGAGACCTATAGGAGCCCAAGACCTTCCTGACACCAACTTCTTTAGCTCTTTCTGCCGAGCGAGCCGTTGAGAGATTCATGTAGTTGATCCCAGCAATCACAAGAATAAAAACGGCGATGGAAGTGAATAGATAAACATAGGTTATGTCACTGTTCGGCGCCAGCTCAACAACTAAATCGGATTTAAGGTGAATATCTACTACCGGCTGAAGAAAGTACTTGACGCGAGTAGGGTTTTCACCTTCAGCATTAAGACTAGCCCCAAAATGGTTGAGTGCAGGCTCGACGTACTTTGCAACCATCTGCGGAAATTTGGACTCCAATTCCTCAGGGGATGATCCCTCCTGAAGGAGTATATATGTGTGGAAGTTATTGCTGAGCCAGGCATTATTATTCGCCCGGGAAAAACTTGCCATCGATAGCAGAATGTCGACCTGAAAATGGGTATTTGAGGGCAGAGGTTCGAAAATGCCAGAAATGGTGTACTGTGTACCGCCACTGGTAGTGAGATATTTGCCTACCGGATCTTCTTGATCAAAGTACTTTTCAGCAATAGCTGAAGAAATTACCATCGTTTGTGGTTGGGTTAATGCCTGGTCTGCGTTTCCAACCAATAGATTGAAATCAAACACCTGAAAAATACTGGAGTCTGCGAAGAAGACGTTTGGCTCGTTGAACACCAACTCCCCCTGGTTAAAGATCACCCCATAGGCATTTCTAAACCGTGCAGAAGATTGCACTTCGGGGAAATCGTTAGCCAAAGCCTGTGCAAGTGGTGCAGGCGTAATTGCCGCATAAAATGGCTCTCCATGAAACAGGTGGTCTCCTGATACACGGTAAATTCTATCACTATTGGTCCAATGTTTATCATACCCCAATTCATCCGAAACGAACAATAGAATTAGCAAGCAGCAGGTAACACCGATTGTTAATCCAAGAATGTTAACAGCACTGTAGAACTTGTGCTTGGAAAGATTTCTAAATGCGATTTTGATGTAGTTTTTGACCATTATACTAACCTTATGATTTGCTAATTCAATTGTACTTTTTTGCACCGCACGGAGCTGCTTTTCCCCACCAAAAGAGGCTATCACTTCCAGGTATGCTTCCATAAAACGCATGCCGTCGTCCATCCGAGCTTCCACCAACGTACAGATGTGATCGACAATCTCAGATTCCAACGGTTCGTAGACAACGCCGCGCTTCTGAACGTCCTTTACGATAAAATCAATATGACTCTGATTAAGCTCCAATTATGCAAGTTTGATTTGCAGTACTGACCGCATAGTCTGCACAAAGGCTGCGAATTCTTCAACCTTGGCCAACACTACTGAATTGCCTTTGGAAGTTAGTCGGTAGTACTTTCTAATCCTTTTGCCAATGTGTACAGTTTCTGTGCTAAGCAAGCCCTCCGCTTCCAGCTTATGAAGGGTAGGATACAGGGCACCCTCGGTAAGCAATATTTGCTCGGATGAAAGCTCCCGCACCTTTTGTGTAATTTCATAGCCGTACATTTCTTTGTTATCGGCCAGCACCTTTAAAACTATCGTTTGTAAAGTGCCTTTAAGTAAAGCAGAAGAATGCATAATTTGTCAATACATAATTTTCCTATGTATTATACGCTGCTGGGTCTAAACTGGTTACAGGTTAATCAGATTTGACTTAAGGTATCGATTAGTGACTGGAAGGTTGGTATTAGTACCTGACGCATAAGGTCAGCGCGGCGGGGATGGTAGAGCACCTCGGCATCGTCCATGTAGTTGATTTTAGTCATTTCTAGTTGGAGAGCATGCACATTATCCTGTGGATTACCGAAGCTGCGTGTGATGTGGCCGCCTTTAAAAGGCATGTTGTGTTGCAATTGATATCCTTTGTTTCCCAAGTTGGTCATAGCAGCGTCAATCAGTTCAGGATGAGCGCTTTTACCATCATTATCGCCAAGTATCAAGTCTGGAAATGGATCAGTATGAATGGATTTGACTACCTGCCTGATGGAATGCGCATCAAAAAGCAACACCTTTTGAAATCCCTTTTTTAGTTTGGCTAGTTCTTCTTCAATTCTCTGATGATAAGGCCGGTAGTAGGTGTCGAGTCGTAACTCAATCTCGGAGGAGTCTGGCGTGTCATTTTTATACAATGGTTGTCCGAGGAAAGTAGTTTCCGGCACAAGATTGGTAATTATCCTTCCGTCTCCATAAAGAGGCTTACTATCAGGGTCGCGATTGAGGTCAATTACCCATCTGCTAACCTTTGCGACAATCATGGTAATACCCATCGCCGGGGCAAAGTCGTAGAGTTGATCCACAAACCAGTCGGTATCATCAGGGGCCTTTATAAGCTCCTGATCATATTGTTCACGAACCTCTGGCGGGAAGAAAGTTCCGGCATGAGGAACACTTACCAGGATAGGTGCTAATGGTCCTTTTGCCGGAATGAAGTCAAACAGCTGCACTGGTTTAGCGCTTGCTCTGCTCACAGTCTTCTAGCGCTTGTTGTGCGGCCTGAGCATTTGCCTGGGCTAACATACGCTGTTCCTCAGCGATCTTTTGCAGTTGAATAGCCCTTTTCTCATTTTCCTGCGCTACTACGTGCATTTGAGTACTGATCTCCTTCTGTTTTTGGGCCTCACTTCGTTGCATAAATCCAAAGGCTGCAAGTAGCAAACAAAGAACAGACAAGATTGTAATTACTACATTCTTATTCATAACTAGTTTTGGTTAGATGCGTTTTGGTTGGCACAGGCCTCCGCCTGCTGCTGAGCCTCTAGGGCCAGTTCACGCTGCTTAAATGCCTCTTGTATGGCAGATTCTTGTGCCCTTATAGCTTCAGCAGCCTCTACTTCAAGCTCCAACATCCTAATAGTGACTTTAGAAGCCTTAGACTTTTCGCTAAATGCAAAAATGAGCGCTCCAAGCGCTACTACTAAGAGGAATATATTTATAAGGGAGGATTTACTATTTAGATTCAAGATTTTGCGTTGGATGAGTTTCTACTCTCAATATATCAAAAGTCCTCAATCCTTCCATATCAAAATCTACTAAGCACCAATAGAGGCCGCCATAATTAGCAGGCAGCAGGCAAAGAGAACTGCAGCCACCAGCTTCTGCACGTTTATCTCACTAATCAATTTCATATCTATTTTGAGTTTTCAACCTACTTAAAATTGGCAAGATACATGCCAATTACTTAACTACTTGTTATTCAACAAGTTGACTATTTATTTATTACTACAAGTATGCGGAGTCGAACAGTCAATTAGACTAAAGCGGACAGCTAAGGTTTAACTGGATCCGACATACGCCTGGATGCTGCTGTCGATATTTATGATGTAGTCAGAGAGACTACTTTCCCCATCGAGGCCAAGCTTCTTCCGAAGCCTATAACGGGCGGTTTTTACGCTATCCGGTGATATGCCTAAAATGGCAGCGGTTTCTTTTACGTTCATGTTCAACTTTATAAGCGAACAAAGCCTTAGCTCAGCAGTGCCGATGGTTGGGTGTAATTGCTTGAGTCTTGTAAAGAAATCTTTGTGAACATTCTCAAAATACATCTTAAAGTCCTCCCAGTCTTTGTCGATATTATTGTTCTCAAGAATTAATCTGCTGATACTATGAATTTCTTGGTCAAATTCAGAGCTGGGGTCATTCCTTAAAGCAGTTAGCTGATTTTGCAAGTTCTCGAAAAGCTCCCTTTTCCGTATAAAGTTGATGGTGTAAGAAGTGAGTTCCTTGTTCTTGAGGTCAAGCTCGGTTTGAAGCTGTTTTGCTTTGAGATTGCTGTTCTCAAGTTCAGCCTCTACTACTTTTTTCCTCTCAATAATTTTTTGTCGCTGAGCAATGAACAGTCCGCTTCCTCCAATCAACACCATTATTATGCCTCCGATTAAGGTGTTACGCCAAACCCTCTTAATTTCCTTTTCTTTCTCGAGCAGATCAATCTGGTTTTGCTGTAGTGTTATCTCTCTCTCTCGCTTGTCTGCCTCGTAGCTTGCAGTGAGTTCATTAATTTGCCTGGCATTTTCAGTATTATAAATACTATCATTAAGGGCAGCAGCTTTAACATAATGGGCTAGCGCTAGATCATACCGGCCCTGTAAAGTATCGAGCGCATACAGCTTATCATATGCATCTTGCTCTTCGGCCAGAGAGCCACTTAGGTGCGCAAGACTTATAGATTGCTCGAAGGCTTCCCTGGAGCGTTGGTATAAACCGAGGAAGCGATAGATTTGACCTTGGGTCAGTAAAATGTCTGCACTTTGCTGATTGAGTTCAATTTCCATTGACCTGGCAAGGGGCTCTCGCAGATATAGCAGGGCTTCCTCGTATTTTTCATCAGCCACAAGAATTTTTGCTAAAAATTTGGAGGCAGCAATCCAGGCTGCATCAAAGCCTATTTTCTTACCAACGATAATAGCCTGGTCGGTGTAGTATATCGCTGAATCTGAATTTCCCAAATTCCAATTTCCAACCCCAAGTGAAAGGCTGGTAGTAGCACTGACTCTATCAAGGTTAAACCTGCGGGCGATGTTATTGGCAAGTTTGAAATACAATAGGCTCTCTTCGGTATCTCCCCGCACATCGTAAATGATGCCTATGCCATGATATGCTTTGGCCATAGTTGTGGAGTCTGCTATTTTCCGGCTAATGTCAAGCGAGGTCAGTTGCGACTCCAGTGACAGGTCATCTTCCGCCATGGTGTAGTAAACAACGCCTTTCTTGTTATGAGCCATTGCCTGCCCCCGCTGGTAGCCAATTTCGTTGGCCAGTGTCAAAGCCATCTCCACGTAAAGAAGCCCGGTGTCGGAGTTTACCAAAGAGTAAGCATAGCCCAGGTCATTTAGAATATCCACCTTGGCGGAATCGTTTGCCTCGGTCTCCAACAACTGCCTTAGGCTATCAATTTCTCCTCTTTGCCCTTGGGCCGCGAAGGGGCTCAAGCCAAGCAAACCAATAATTGCTATTTGTTTAAGGACTATTCCGGAGATAATCCTCAAATTCGGTCTTAAACTGATGCCTGTGTCTTTAGTGTGATTCATGCGTAACGAAGGATTCAGGCCTCAGCTTCCTGTTCAAAATATTTTTCCAGGTTGATCACATACTCCGACAGACTATCTTCTGAGGAAAGCCCAAATTTCTTTCTCAGGCGGTAACGTGCGGTTTTTACACTATCAGGAGAAATTGACAGAATCGCCGCCGTCTCCTTCACGTTCATATTTAGCTTTATCAGAGAGCAAAGTCTCAATTCAGCGGTGCCTAAGGTGGGGTGCAGTTGCTTCAGTTTTGAGAAGAAATCTTTGTGAACGTTCTCAAAATGTGTTTTGAAATCATTCCAATCACGATCGATGTTGTTGTTCTCACTTATGAGCCGATTGAGGTTTCTAATCTCGCCACCGAGTTTGCCTTCGACGGTTGGTTTCAGCGCTTTTAGTTGATTCTCAAGATTGTCAAAAAGCTCTCGTTTTCTGATGAAGTTGATTGTATAAGACGTAAGCTCCTTATTTTTTGCCTCTATGTCTAACTCAAGCTGTTTTGCTTCTAACTGGCTATTTTCCAGTTCGGCTTCAATGAGCTTCTTTCTTTCTATAATCTTCTGCCGTTGGCTCCTGAACAAAATTATGCCGGCAACAATAATAAATACGATGCCTGCAATCAGTACATTCCGCCAAATAGCGGTGATTTCCTGATCTTTTTCAAGTAAGGCAATTTGATTGCGTTGCAACGCCAGCTCTTCATCCCGCTTTTCAGCTTCGAACCTAGCAGTAAGCTCATTTATTTGCCTCGCATTTTCCCGGTTATAGATGCTGTCGTTAAGCGCAGTGGCCTTAACTAAATTCCTTAACGCCTCTTGGTTGTTGCCCAACACAGATTCCAGCTCATAGAGCTTTTCATAGGCATTTTGCTCATATGAAATCGCTCCAACATCTTCTGAAACTTTTATAGCTTCAATAAGGCTTTCATGTGCCTCATTGAACATTTTCAATTTGGTATATACTCTTCCTGCATTAGTAAGGGCGTCTGCCAGGCGCACAGGGTTGCCGGTTTGTTTAGATAACTTGATGGAGTTTTGTAGATAGGGTAGTGCATCACGAAATTTCTTTTGGTCGTGCTTAATTCTGGCCATAAAATTCGAGGCAACTATCACACCCGAATGATAGCCAATACGCTCGCTTATACTTAGCGAAGTTTGCAAGTGTATAAGTGCTTTCTCCGCATTGCCCTCAGAATCTTCTAAGATAGCCAAGGACAGTTCAGTGAAAGTTTGCCTCTTGGGCATATTGAGTGCATAAGCTATGGCCAGGGCTTGATTCAAATACTCCCTACTTTTGTCCATTCTACTGCGCGCGTGCTCAAGTATCCCCAATCCGTGGTAGGCGCGGTTTAGCATTACCGAGTCGTTAAGCTCCTCGGCGATGGCCAAACCGGCCAGATACGATTCAAACCCCTTTTCATCTTCAGCGGTATACCAGTAGCTATTTCCATAGCTAAAATGTGCCCAGGCCTCAGCGTGGCGGTCACCCAATTGGCGGGCAAGAGCCATTGCTTGCTCCGATATCAACAGGGCAGAATCGGTATTGGTACTTCCTAATGCAATCCCAAGTTCATTGAGCGCACCTACCTTTATAGAATCTGGTAAATCTTCTTTCAAGACTTTAACCAAACTGTCTACGGTTACTTGCTGAGCAAAAACCGGCGAACAGACGCTTATGAGCAGGATCAATATTTTTACCACCAAAATCCTCATAGAATTTAGCTAGTCAAATCTATAAAGTTCAAGAGTCCAGTTAGAAGAGGCTACTAAAAATAATAAAACTTGCATTCAATTGGTACAAATCCAGAGTACCTAAAACGAAGCAAAAAGGTAAATTAGCCTATGATTATTACGGAATCCAAAAGAAAAGTATTAGTCCTCACCGGCGGTGGCGATTGTCCAGGCTTGAATGCAGTTATTCGCGGCATAGTAAAGCGTTCTCGGCGCGAAAAGGATTGGGCGGTATATGGAAGTATTGAGGCTTTCAACGGTGTGTTGAAGGATCCATTGGAAGTTTTAAAACTCTCTAATAAAAACACTGCCGGTATTCATGTTAAGGGGGGCACCATCCTGAAAACTACTAACAAGGGAAACCCTTTTGAGTGGCCAATACGCAATGAAAGTGGGGAAGTTTCGCAAGAAGACCGATCAGACCAACTCATTAATAAAATTGAAGAACTAAACTTTGAAGCGGTGATTAACATCGGCGGTGACGGTTCGCAGCGAATTTCTCAGAAACTGTTTGAAAAGGGTATGAACATAATTGGGGTACCGAAAACAATTGATAACGATGTTTCATCAACAGATTACACTTTTGGTTTTAACACCGCAGTACAAATCGCCTCTGACAGCCTGGACAAGTTAGTGACCACCGCCGAAAGCCACCATCGGGTAATGATTATGGAAGTGATGGGCAGGGATGCTGGCTGGATTGCACTTCATAGCGCCGTAGCAGGCGGTGCAGACGTTTGCCTGATACCTGAAATCCCATATGACATTAAAAAGGTGGTACACAAAATCAACAAGCGCATAATAAAGGGAAAGGGCTTTGTGAATATCGTGGTAGCCGAAGGCGCGAAACCTTTGGATGGCAAGGTAGTTTCTTCGGCTAGCAATGAAGTAGGGTATGAGCATGAAAGATTAGGAGGTATTGCATTTCAACTTTCAGCTCAGTTAAAAGCGGCCGGTTGTAAAGCAGATATCCGAGAAACAGTTTTGGGCCACACCCAAAGAGGAGGTACACCAACAGCATATGACAGGGTACTGGCTTCCATGTTTGGAGTGAAAGCCTTTGAAATGGTGCTAGATAAGGAATATGGCAAAATGGTGGCAATAAAGGGGAACAAAATTATAACTGTTACCCTTAAAGATGCTATAGGAGAATACAACTACATTGATGGCCAGGATTACCTGGTCTCCACAGCTCGTGGCCTTGGTATTAGTTTTGGCGATTAAGACCTAATCCATCTTGCCAGAAATTATTAATGTGCGGCCAGACCTACTGCCATTGATTCCACTGTAAGCAGAAGTTACCAGGAAGTCAATAATACCATCACCATCAACGTCTCCGAGGCCCGTTGCATCGAAGCCGAATGTTTCACCAGGAACGTTACCTGAATAGGTTGTCATTAGAGATCCATCGCGACCGCTGTATACGTAAACCTTGCCACCAGAGGGCGAGATTGCGGAATGCTGCCATGACCCAATCACCAGGTCGTCATAACCATCATCGTTAATATCCCCAGCATCGGCAATACCAATGCCGAATCCATCTCCCGCCGCTTCACCGCTTTTTGTAAAAAGCAATGAACCATCTTTTCCGGAATGTACATAAACGCGCCCTGTGGAGGGACCAAGCTCATTGTGCGACCAGTCGGAGGCGTAGATATCGGGCTCATCGTCATTGTTGAAATCGCCTACTATGCTGATGAACATGCCCCCCAGTTGGGCACCTTTATCATCAGACTTAATTACAAATTTGGGGTTGGCTGATAGACCCTCATAAACGTAAGTCTGCCCCCTGTTTCCCTCACCAGAGTTGGGTGCGCCGATGGCAAAATACCCTTTGCCATTTTTTCTGCCTGCTACCGTTCTGCCAAAGTTATCGCCAGCAGATTCACCATATAGTTGCAACAGCTCTTTCCCGCTTTTACCAGAATAAATAAATGCGGCACCGGCTCCAGGCGCTTTGGTACTATCAGTAGGCGCCCCAATAATGATATCATCAATACCATCATCATTTATGTCTCCAATTGTTTTGGCCTGCCGCCCGTATGCGGAGCCATCCTGATCGCTTGAGAACGTGAATAGAATTTTGCCATCGTTTCCTGAATAGACCATAGCCTTCCCGGCGTTGGGAGCTCCGGAAATAACATCAGGTATTCCATCTTGGTTAAAGTCCCCGCTGGCTTCGATGCACAAGCCCAAAGCGTCACCTGCATTGCCAGTTGTTGACCAAAGCAATTTCCCGGAGGCACTGGAATAAACATAGATCTTACCAGCACCTTGGCCGCCTTCACTGTTAAATGGGGCGGAAGTGCCAACATCACTAATGCCATCACCATCTACATCACCAACATTTCGTGCTACCCAACCAAAAACATCACCAACGGCCTCCCCTTGCCAATCTTGTATTATCCGTGTGGATTCCACGAAGGGGTTATCATATTGCTGCTGCGAGGGAAAGAGAGAGCGGTATCGCGCATCCTCCCTGAGGTTTGTTGTTCTTGGATCCAGGTCCATTTGAGTAAGATTGATTTGGCCGGATGCCTTTACCTCTCCAAGCGTTTTGAAAGCATTATCCAATTGCTTCCCCAGGGCATAGTTGATTCCAAGGTTGTACTTAGCCTGCATTTCTACCTGTGGATTGGATGCTATACTTATATACATCTTTTCTGAGATATCCAGCTCACCATTACTCTGATGAGCCCTTGCCAACATCAGGAGCATTCTAGGAGGAGGAGACTCCTGTTGGCTCAAGGGCGTCAATAGATGTATAATACTGTCGTATTGCTGTTGTTGAAAGAATTGAAATGCACGTTGAATGGCTGCTTGATTCTGATTTTGTGCTTGTGCCTCAAAACACAGCATGGCGATAAAGGCAATGAAGAGTAGTTTTTTCATGGGGCTATTATTTGACCCACCTTACGCCGCTGGCTGTAAAGGGTTCCAGCTAAATGTAAAAAATAACGCAAGCAGGGTGATGTCTAGCCTAGTGGGCTTTGACTAGAACTGTTTGGCCGCAATCTTCTTATTAAGGTAGTGCACCAAGCCAGGTGGGGATTCTACCTTTATGAATTCAACTAAGCCAAGAATAAACCTGCCAACCCCCTCAAAAGAAAGTATAGGCCCTTCGAACTTATAGCTCTTTCCCGCCTTTTTCAGGAAAGGCAAGCTGCGAGGATGCTCTTCTTTCATCAATAAGTAGGCCCGTAGATTCAGCACCAGGGAAACACGGATCTCTCGCTCACCACCCATACCGAAGCAATCCGTTTCTGTTCGCTGGTGTAAATGGGAATAGCGATTTGGTTTATTCAACAAGTCAACCCTCCCAATTCTATCTAACTTAAAGTGCTTGCTCAGTTTGTCTTTGGTGTCAAGACCCACGAGGCTATTATAGTTTTCGGTAAAGTAGATGGGTTCAATAACTCTATCACTGACCTCCCCACTTCTTGCGGATTGGTACTTTTTCAGCAGTACCTGCTCCCTGTGCTTAATAGCCTCCCCAAGGAGGCTGACAAATGAGCCGGTGCGAGCGTTAAGCAGGTTGTTCGCAACTGTTTTAAGGTCGGAGTTGACATAGAGCTTTTGCAGGAGAGATTCTTTCAGGGGGTGATCTTTGGCACTTGTCTGGATTACGTCCTTAAGCAGCACTGCCTCATTCTCGGTGAAAGTCATCTCCTCAGTTTCAGAATCAGAGTGTATGAAATACCGACCATTGAAATCGCGGTCAACGATAAACCCTAACTCCTCCAGCAATTCCAAATATCGATAAACTGAGCGCGTTGTGGTTTCCAGTATTTCAGCCAATTCATGTACAGACTTATTACGGCTTTTGAGGAGCCCGATCAACTTTAGTACGCGTAAGATTTTAGCTTGAGCGATCATTTGTGACACAAATTGTCACAACATAGTTATTTCTTTGAACAAAAGAAAAAGAGACATAAAAGGATGAGAACCAAGATTATTTTTAAGGAAGAGAAGATGGAGCATTTACGCTATGAAAGTTTTCTCAATGGTATAGAACTGGCTTTTCGGCAGAATAAAACGGGAATTAGACAAACAGACAAAGCTCTATTATCTTTTGCAGATGATATAATTGGCAAGTTTGCCTCTATCTATGCTAATACCAGAAATGAGCAACTAGGAAAAGAGTTACAGGAAATAATACTAAGTAATCCCGTAAACGAAAACTAATTTCCGATTTGAGCCTTGAAGGATTTTAGCTCATCTTCTGTAAAGCCCGGAGGAGCTGCTTCAGTATCCTTAGTAATAGTAGCCTTATCACCAAACACACTAGTTACCTCCAACGATGTGGTGCCTCCAAAACCTCGATTGGAAATTAGCTGAAAAATGTTTTGCTGGTCAGCTTTTAGGTTTTCGAGGACGGACTTACAATCCTCAAATCTTAAATATCCCAAGTAGGCGGGAAAGCCAGAGTAGGTAAGATCTTCGGGAACCAGTAAGCCGAGATACTCAACTTCGTAGGACTGCTTGCCATTTGCCTCTTTCATGCTTTCAACTATCACAACCTGATCTAATTTCTCGATGGGGATATTAACTGAATCAAGGCCCCTCTCAGTTGTGAACTTACTGGTAAAGGCATTGAGATCCTGCTCTGCTAATGTTCCGTCAACTTTTTTGTAGTGTAAGGGGATGTCGCCTGAAGCGCCGGCCTCATAAAGGCTCACTACCACATTCTGGTCGTCATTAAAAAGTGGTTTATTCTTTGGATCGTTAAGATCAATTAGGCGTTCTAGCTTGTAGGAGAGGTAGGTTTCTTCAGCTGGCAACCCGGCAGCATCCAACCCTCCCTTGGTCATTGCTTGAAAAACATCTTTGATGAAGGGCTCAGCCTGTTTTACTTCATCACCACCAAAGTCTACCGTTGAAAAGAATACTTCATCCGCATTGTCGTTCATTACTGAGAGCACCTCAGCCCGATACAATCCCATTTCTATGGCTTTGCTGAAATTGGTTCTTTGACCGTGGTTAAATGGGTTAATCCATTCAGTTCGGGAGTCCTCCCTAAATAATTCGAGGCAATCCTTGTATCTAAAGGAACCAACGTAATGATCGATCCCATCTGTTTTGTGCCTTCCACTGACGAATAGATCAATCCAGAGCGGTGAGGAAGATGATATCTTGTTTCCCTCAACCTGAACTTCTTCCAGTACCCGAAAATGCATTTGATCGGCTTCATAATATTCAACAGTCTCATCTCCTTTCTCTTCATCATCATCATCAAGACCGGCGAACAGGTCGGTTTTGACTTCCAGGCGCTTTAATACATTTTGTCGTTGAATCATTCGGGGCTGATCGAGGCGGCCAAGTATGTACCGAAAGGAACTGATCTTGCCGTCCTTCAAACCGTCCAGCACAACCCTGGCCAACTCGCGTCCTTCTGCGAAGAATGGTTTATTCTCAGTCATGCCTGGGGTAATGGTCTTCTCTAAATAAAACTTCCCATCCCGGTTAGCATTGCTAAAGGAAAACAGCAGCGCTGTAATCACTAATATTTGAACAAGTTTCATCAATTAGGGTTTATAAGGATTCAATAAGCTGCCGTGTAGCAGTTTACTTTGGGTGCTTTCGGTAACTTTCAATTTAAGAAATTTCGAAGAGAAAAAGCAGATTTAGCCAAAATTGCAATTTCGCTCCTGGTGATAGAAAAGCTGGCAACCAGTGGTTTCTCAGGAAATTTCTTCAGAGAGTATAAATCGCACGCTGAGAGCCCCCATTTCATCAAGAGCCTTTGCGACATCACCAGTTTTCAATTCAACTCCTTTCACTGCATCATTCACCACCCATGTGTTGAATCCCTTTTTGGATGCATCAATTGCTGAAGCTTTTACGCAATAGTCAGTGGCTAATCCGGTCAGGTACAAGTCAGTGACGCCGTTGTCTATCAGAAATTGGTTGAGGTCAGCCGATGTTGCTTCAAAAGCAGAATAGCCATCGTCTTTGTTATCTGTACCCTTTAGGAAGATTTTATCGATGTTGGTGCTGTTTAATTCAGGGTGAAATTCGGCACCCTCGGTACCGGCAACACAGTGTACAGGCCATTTCTCAAAATGAACAGTTTCCATCGGGTGCCAATCTTTCGAAGCAACAACCAGATCAAACCTTTCCATCAGTTGGTTAACAGTCATTACTATCTTATCGCCATCCTCAACCGCCAAGGACCCTCCCGGGCAAAAATCATTCTGTAAATCGACAATTAACAGAGCTCTCATTGGCTTGTGAATTTATTCCTGATATTCTCAATCATAGTACTGCGTAGTTGCAACAACTTTTCCCCCACTCCAATTTTATACTCATGAGGGTTTTCAAACCGCTTATGCTCAGGGGGCAATTGGTGTAATCTTGATTTTGAGAAGCTGTAAATATTTTCAAGTGACTCCACTGGATGCGACCTTTTTCCATTTTCCATTTGCACTTTCAGCAGAGCTTCACCGGTAAGGGAAGATGTTTCCATATGTTTTTGCTGATCGGCGGGATGGTGAATGCGGTTTTCCTTTTCACCCTGAGTAAAAATGCCATCAGCGACAAAGCAATTATCCCCATCAGTAAATCGATATACAGACTTTTGCCCGGGAAGAATTGTTTTTTCCTTGTTGTCAGATATTTTGAGCCTGGGCACACCATCGAAGCTAGAAAGTTTATAGACCCCATCCAGGGCGGCATCGGTTTTTCCCGTTACCAGGCTCGTACCCACGCCAAATACATCAATTGGCGAGTCTTGCTCGCGCAGGCTCTTTATAATGTGTTCATCAAGTTGGTTCGATACGGCTATTTGTACATAGCCAAGACCTGCAGTATCTAACATCTTTCTGGATTTCTTACTTAGGTATGAGAGATCTCCGCTATCAAGCCTAATGCCTCTGAGCTTTTGCCCATTTTCCTCCATTTCCTTGGCCACGGTAATAGCATTAGGTACGCCACTTCTTAGCGTGTTATAGGTGTCTACCAAAAAGAAGCAATTATTGGGGAAAGCCTTCGCATAGGCCCGAAATGCTTCTAGTTCATCCTGAAAACTCTCGATCCAGCTATGGGCTTGGGTGCCAGTAGATTTGATATCATAGAGTTTGGCACCAAACGTATGGGAAGTGCTATCAAACCCACCAATTACTGCCGCTCTGCTGGCGTGTATGCTCCCCAATCCTTGTGCCCTGCGCAGGCCAAAATCAATTAATGTACAGTCGCCGGCACTTTGCCTCATACGGGCCGCTTTGGTGGCAATTAAACTTTGGAAATTTAGAATGTTGAGTAACAGACTCTCAATGAGTTGGGCTTCAATGATATTTCCTCTAACCAATAAAACCGGCTCACCAGGAAATACTATTTCCCCTTCTCTCATGGCTTCAACTTCTCCTGAGAATCTAAAACTCTCCAAGTAACTTAAGAAGGTTTTGTCGAAACCAGCCTCCTTGAGAAATTCCAAATCACTATCATCAAATTTCAGTGCTTCAAGTGATTGCAGCAGATCGGATAAACCGGCGAAAACCACATACCCTCCGCCAAATGGGTTTAACCTAAAGAAATAATCGAAAGTAGCTTCTTTATGCTGCCACCCATTTAGAAAATATCCCTGGGCCATGGTTAGCTCATAGAAATCAGTATAAAGGCCAGACGTTAGTGGGTTATTGTGCAATCGTTTAGTCAAAGGGATTCAATTCAAATTAAGTACAATTTGACCGAAAGGTCTAGCTGTCGAGCTTCTTTCACCTGTGGTGATTGCTTGCACTTGTAGTTAAATGCAAACAATGTTACAAAAGTGCCAGATAATGCAATAAATCTCCCTAATAAAAAGGGGTAGGATATCCTTCTTTGCACCAGGCTGCCTGAATCTGGGCATTGGCATCAGGTGCGCCCTTGGAAGAGATGACCTGATTTCTCGACCTGGAGGTAAATGCATGTTGCAGTTTTGTTGTAGCTCAATGGTGAAAACCTCGGGGTACAACAAACCCATGTTACAAAGATCCGATGTTTTGAAATACAGCCACCACAACCAAAAGCTTTAGCTAAATACCTTGGAAAGAAATGAACGACAAGTGAAAAAGTATTTAAAGTATTTATTGACCCTCTGCCTTGGGGGAGCAGTCTTCCTATGTGCAGCGCAAACCGGACGAACCTTGGATAGTCTACAAAAGGAGCTAAGACTACCTGGTGGCAGCAATAACCCGGAGATATTCATCGAGATAACCTCGTTAATGGCCCCGGTTCACACCGATTCCGCCATTGTATATGGGGACAAAGCTCTGGCCCATCCGGCAATTGTATCAGACGCTAATCTTAAGGTGAAGGCCATGCAAAATTTAGGCAAGGCACATCTCCTGGCAGGCAACTTCTTTCAAGCCATCGCCTTGTTTGATTCAACCAGGGTTATTCTAGCAGAAAAGGGAGATTCAGCCTCTTTATCAATGCTCAATAACTACCTCGGCAATGCTCATTATCACATGGGGAATTATCCTATAGCCACCAGCTATTACGAGAAATATTTTCAATATGCCAAGTCTCAAAGGGATAGTGCGCGTGTTGCTGAGGCATCAATGAAACTGGGAGATTTGTTTAGCCAGGTAGGAGACTATTCTGCAGCCAAGGAATATACCCTAACGTCAATTAATGAATACAAAATGCTGGGAGATTTTAACAATCTTTCCGGTGCCCACAATAGCCTGGGTACTATTCACCTTTTGGCGAGCAACTATAAGGAAGCAGAAAAAGCATTTCAGGAGGCTTTGGACATTTCCCTTCGAGCTAGCAACAAGCACCTGCAGGCGGTAGTTAACTGCAATCTGGGAGAGCTCAGTTTAAAGCAAAACCTTCCATCAAGGGCCATGGATTATTACAAGAGAGCAGAGGCACTATTTGAAACAATTTCGAACCAACCAGGGCTTGCAGGTGCCCGCCTGGAGATAGCTCGCTGCCTGCTTCAAACGAATCAATTGAACAAAGCCCACGAATATCTGGAAAGGGGGTTTCGTCTTAGTGAGGTAATTCAAGATTATAGCAAAATCAAAATCGGCCTAAAGACCAAAGCTGACTTGTATTACACCAAAGGAGATTTCGACGAGGCAATTGCTTATGACCTAATGGCGGAAAGGCTTGAAGACAGTTTGGATAACGCTGAGGTAGAAAACAAACTAGCACAGCTGAGATACCTGCACGCAGTCAAGAAAAAAGAGCAAGACTTAATTCTGCAACAAAAGGAAAAAGCAGTTCTGCAAGCCAACATGAAAAACTTATCCTTAACACGGAATTTGGTTTTCATCGGGGCTGGTATAGTCCTAATTGGAGGATTACTGATATACGGAAGGTTTCAATATCGGAACCGTGTCTTGCGTTCTTCGGTAGACCTTAAGAGCCGGGAGCTGGTTTCCAGATCGTTACAAGTAAATGAAAATCACAAGTTAATTGAGAGCTTACAAGCTGATGTTGCCAGGGAAATGGAGAACTTAACTGGAGAACACCGCAGGGGTTTATTGAATATTAAGAGGGCGTTATCCAGCAACCTAGAGGCTGATAAAAACTGGGAAACCCTCAAAATTCACTTTGAGAAAGTGAACCCCAAGTTTTTCAACAGGCTAAATGAGAAATTCCCAGGACTTACTACGAATGAGCGCAAGCTTTGTGCATACTTAAGACTTGATCTATCAAGCAAAGAGATTGCAGCCCTCCTAAATGTAACACACCGTTCTGCCCAGGTGGCCAGATACCGTCTGAAGAAAAAAATGGGGCTTGGCGAAGAGGTGAATTTTGTAGACTTCATACAGAAATTTCAATAATGATTTTGACCATGGAAGCAACATCTGGCTTTTATGCCAAAATGTTGGCAATGGTGCAACTTGTGTTGCTTGCCACTTTTGCCAGGGGCTTTACGATGCCGCCTCAGGAGATTGATAGCCTTAAGCAGTTTGTAAAGCGTACCGAAGGCGCTGCACGTATCAGTGCGATCCTCGATCTAGCCGAAATGTATCAAATTGTTGACCTTGATTCCATGAGCTACTACTTAAAAATGGCAGCTGATGAGTTAAAGCAGGGACAACACATCCTGAAGGCGAGAATCCACTTGCTTAGAGGGGATTTAATATATAGAAAAGGAAATTATGACCAAGCCCTGTTACAACTGGACACCGCCAGGAGGCTGTATAAGAAAAGTAACCATAACAGAGGTATAGCGAATGTTTCCAATTTGCAGGGTACTATTCATAAGCACAAGGGCAACCTACCCCTTGCTCTCAAGTATTCAATACAAAGCCTTGAGATTGTATTAGACGAAGGAGACTCTACAAGAATACCAGTTCTCTACAGGAGCATTGGCCTGCTTTATAGGGAAATGAAAGATTTTGAGCAGATGCTCAATTACACAAAACGGGCCTTAGACTATTACGATACCCCCCTTTTACAGCACAACAGAGGAGGTTTGCTAATGAACATAGGATTGACCTACAGGGATCTAAGGCAGTATACTCAGGCTCTGGCATATTTACACGAGGCCTTGTCGGTGGCTAGCAAATACAACCAATTAGGTCTTGAGGCCTTGACCAGGTATAATATCGGGAGGCTTCATTCCGACAGGTTCGAAGTGGCTAAGGGTAGGAAATTCCTTACAGAGGCCAGGCAAGGCTTTGTTAAAGTCGGTTGGGAATGGGGCAAAATAATTTGCGATTTACAATTGTCGAAATGCCTTCTGTTTGAGCAAAAAATCTCCCTTGCGGAATCCCTTGCTTTAAGGAGCCTGCGACAAGCATTGGACTTAAAAATGGCAAAACAAACCTTGGAAGGCTATTCGTTGCTCTCAAAGATTTATTACAGCCAACATGACTTTGAGAAGGGCTTTCAATACAAGCTATCAGCGCAAAACTTCACGGATAGCTTGAAGCACGGTGAAATTGACAACTGGCTAAGTGCTCTCAGAGTTCAGCATGAGTTGGAAATAAAGGAGTCAGAGATTCTACTTGGCGAGCACGAAACCGCTGTGTTACAAACTAAGAAAGCCAACTTGGTTTTGTCCCGAAATCTCGCCATAGCCAGCATAGTATTTACCTTGATGATTATCCTTTGGATTATCAACCACTATCGATACAGGAATAAAACTCTGAAATCAACGCTGGCCTTAAAGAATAGGGAGTTGGTTTCTCGCTCACTGCAAATCAATGAAAATCAGAAGCTGATCAACAAGCTCGAGGCCGACATTAACAAGGTGTTATCCAATATGGCACCCGAGTTGCGACAGGGGTTGAAATCTCTTGCTGAATCTCTTTCTGAAAATTCAGAATCTGATAAAAGCTGGGATACGCTGAAGCGACACTTCGATGAAGTACATCCCAACTTCTTTAAGAAACTAAATGCCAAATTCCCGAAATTAACCACCAACGAAAGAAAGCTCTGCGCTTATCTGCGACTTGACCTTTCATCGAAGGAAATCTCTTCATTGCTTAATGTCACTCATCGCAGTGCCCAAGTGGCTCGTTATCGTCTCAAGAAGAAGATGGGGCTAGACGAAAGCCAGGATTTCATTCGATTCATACAGCAAATTTGAACGAAATGCCTGCATCGCTGCAGCTTTGTTGTACACCCAATTTTCAACCTAAGATGCCCATATCCTACTATTGTATTGTCGTTCTGACTCGGACGATGGCAGTTGTTGAGGTTCTAAATTTTTCAACTGCCTCGTCCCAGGGTCTAAATATGCTGAAGAACAGAGGAAATTTTTACCTCCGCGCATGGAAGTCCTACGTTACCCTTTAGGGTCGTAGGGCCACTCCATGCCAAAATCTTCCCAGCGGGCTTATTGCACCGCCACCACTATTTCTTCAAGGAACTTAGCAAAATCAAAATCGCCATATTTGGTTTGTCCCATCCTTACTACAACCAGCTTCTTAGAGGGTATAATAAATACACGCTGCCCTTCAAATCCATTCATTGAATACATGTCAGCAGGTAGGTTGGGGTAGTACCACCTGGTGGGGTCGTCGGCTGAACCGGCATTCAACCAAAAATGAGCGCCGTATGCACCCTTTGATTTCGCCGTAGGAGTATACGAGTATTGCACCCAGCCTTGGGGTAAAATCCTTTCACCGTTCCAAATGCCATCTTGATAATAAAGCAATCCAAGCTTAGCCCAGTCTCGGGGAGTGGCCCACATATAGGAGGAGCCTACGTAAGTGCCGCCCGCGTCAGTTTCAATCAATGCAGATCTCATTCCAAGCTTGTCAAAGAGTTCATCTTGGGCAAAATCAAGGTAGGGGGATTTAATAGCCTGTCTCACTATCATGGAGATGATATTGGAAGTTCCACTGGAGTAATACCATGTGGAATCCGGATCTGTGATTAGATCAAGGGTGGCAGCAAACTCTCCCATATTATCACTTCTGAACAGCATATTGGTGGCATTCCCGGGTGACCCGTAATCTTCGACCCATTCCAGGCCACTGCTCATTCTTAACAGATGATCTAAGGTTATGCCAGACCGTGAATCATTTGGCTTCTGCCATAGATTCACAGGAGCCGGGGCGTCAACATCTAAATGGCCATAGCTATCAAGAATTCCAACCAAGGTGCTGGTAACGCTTTTCGTCATGGACCAACCGATCTGCGGAGTGTTGGCGTCAAACCCGTTCCCATACTTCTCGGCGACTAGGAATCCGTCGTATAGAACAACGATACCTCTTGTGTTCTTTTTGCGTTCTATATTATCTTCGATAAATGCCTCATTTACAGTATTCCACAGCTTATCTATGTCGATACCAGCCGGCACACTGTCAGTAAGCATATAGCCAAGGGGCCAAGCTAGAGTATCTAGGTCAAGCCCTGGTTTTTTGACTGAATACTTTTGAGCTTTTAGCTCTTCCTGTGAGAGGCCATTTACTATAGCACACCCAAGACCTGATCTGAAAACAGCCGTTCTCCGGGCAAGCCCGAAGACGGAGGCGGTGGCGGTAGAGTCGTCAAGATTGACATCAAATGTGCCAAGCGATAGAGGAAAGCTCCCCAGTTCGTTGTCCAGAATTGATTGCTTTTCTCTGCCGGAGATGAAGGTGCATGAGCACATGTTTTTGGCGCCGTATCCCGAAATAATAGGCAGTGCGTTCCAGGCATATCTGACGGCAAGTAGCAATGCCAGAATTATAATAAGAGACGTGAATCTTTTTATATGCTTTTTCATGGTTACTTAACTGGGTGATACCCCGCTTATCATAAAAAATCAACTATCACCAGGCTGGGATCGTCTTATTCACTACAAAACTTCTTCATATACTTTTAGGTTTAGGGCAAGCTGAATTGATCAATTTGCCCTTACTTTTTTCGGTATGAAGAGTTTTACTTTTCTAGAAGGGGAGATCGTCTTCTTCATCGTTACCCAGCCACTCTGGCTCGGTTACGCTATCTAAGGGTGATTCTCCGGGAGCTGGAGCGGCCACGGGTTGGATTTTCCAGGCCTGGAGGGAATTAAAATACTTAACTACGCCCTGTGGGTCAGTCCACTTTCTTCCTCTAAGGTTGAAATGCACTTCTATTTCGTCGCCAACTTTGTATTCCTGGATCAGGTCGCACCGATCTTGAGTCAGTTCAAATTTTACAAATTCAGGGTATTGAGGGTTTTCTGCATACTCTATAACAAATTCTCTCTTTTTGAAAGAATCGGTGACCTGCGCAGTATCAAAAATCTCTAAAACTTTGCCTTTAACATTCATGGGTTACAGATAAGAATTCAGTCTTCAAAGTTAGACATAAACCAGAGCTATTCGACTTAACGATTTCTTTTTTTTAGTTCGATGACCTTGATTTCCACTCTCCGATTGATTGCGTCTTTGTTGACTATGTTCTTTTTAACCTTAGGTCTCTTCTCTCCATAAAAGTCTAGCCGCATAATGCCTGCCGGTAAGCCCGCTTCCTGCAGGTATTTTCCAACGGCATTCACTCGTGCTTTCGACAGCTCGAGGTTGTATCCATCAGCGCCCTTTTCGTCGGTATGCCCTTCCACTAACAATCGCAACCTGCGGTTGGCAAACATCTCGGATTTCAGAGAATCCAGTATGGAAGTGTGCTCTGGCAGGATTTCGCTGGAGTCGAATTCGAAATTGAGCAATACAACGTTTTCTTCAACCATAGTTAAATTAAAATGAGACTCCTCGTATTTGTCCAGGGAATCTAGCTTAAAGGCCCTTTTGATAGTTCGAAGGCCGTCGGCTTCAACTTCCTGCTGGTATGTTCCTTCCTCCTTAAAAAATGACAAAGAGTACTCCCCGGTCTCGGAATTGCTCCTTGCCCTTGCTTTGACTTTATCACTTTCAATATGCCGCAACCGGATATTTGATTCAACCGGGAAGCCGAATTTATCAGAGACAATGCCGCTCAGAACCAGTGAAGGAAGAGGTTTTATGGCCGGTGAGGCATTTGACAAATCTGCATAGTGAATATCGCCATCTCGAGTGAAGTAGGCCTCTCTGCCAGAGGCAGTAACGATAAATGAGTAGTCATCTCCAGGTGAGTTGAAAGGCGAGCCGATGTTGACAATATCGCTGAAACTCCCATCGTCGTTCAGGACGGCCTTAAACACATCCAACCCCCCAAAACCTCCATAGCCATTCGAAGCAAAATAGACTGTTTTGTTATCTCCAGCTATAAATACAGAGCGCTCGTCGCCGTCGGTGTTTATATCTATGGGTTTGAGGTAGGTCCATTCCCCCTTTGTGCTTTTTCTGCTGAGATAAATATCCATGGAGTCTTCGTAATCTGGTGCAAGGGCAACCAGGAATATTTCGCCATTGGGGGCCAAGGCTGCACCATCAGTAGCGTAGCCTTCATACTTTCTAATTTCCCGCTTAAAATACTGATTTATTCCACCGGCGACGCCCTCTGGTTTCCCCCAAACTTCACCAAACAGTGATGATATATAATAAGGTCCACCATCCATCTCCCATCCATCTCGCCAACTTTGGAAAAGAACATAGCTACCATCCGGGGATATATTTGGTTCGTCTTCAGCATCTTTCGTATTTACTGTACCAGGCAAATTTTGTGGAGCCGTCCACTGTCCGTCAATCTTTTTGGAGTACCAGAGATCGCCGTCGTACCTTGGTTTGCCCTGAAAAAGTGCATAGTCTTTTACCGACCAGGGCATACCACCACGTAAAGACATGAAATAGAGATACTGCCCATCGGGGGTAATACTAAGATTTGTTTCCCGGTAATCGGAATTTAATATGTGAAGCTTTTCTACCTGAAGATCTGGGTGGTGATTTGCAATTGGTACTTCTTGCCCCCAGGCGATATTGATTGGGATGGCAATAAGTATTACCGATATTTTGACCAGATGTTTCACTTACTGGTAATACGAAAAATTTGAAAGCCACATTGCATTAATCTAAATTTAATTCATCTTAGATCGGCATGTCAATTTCATTCGAGACTATCCGTACCGGAAAGAAATATTGCCTCCGCAACTTTGGCGAAGAGTTTCGGTTTGAAGTATTGGACATACAGGCCGATGGAGATTTTAAAGTTAAAGACTTGCTTACGTTAGAGGTGTATCATATAAACGACCTCATTCGGTATGGTAAAGGGAAGGACTACTCCCTTTATGAGATCAGATAACTTATTAATCTCTCCCTAAAAGCGTTTCCTTGGTAAGGCTAACTACTTTGGTTTTTGCATCCCTTAGAATTGTCACTTCAAGACTCTTAGCGGTTTGCAGAAGATCGTACGCTTTCTGCAGGGCCTGGCATTTTTCCAACTTTGGCAATTGAAATCCATCAATTGCCACCAGTACATCTTTCACTTTTAAGCCAGCTCTGGAAGCTGGAGAATCCTCGAAGAGGTTTCCGATGATAACTCCATTGTCACCAGGAGCTATGCCGAGGCCAAAAGTCTCAAACTTTTGCGGATAGTAGCTGCTGGCATTTTTTTGCACATACATTTTTGCCGCGGGATAGTCTAACGTGACTGTCCGCCCCTTGAGAAACATAACTCCCACTTTAGGCGACTTTGTATGACCCATAGCAAATACCGGCTCAACGAAGGTTTCCTCACCAACCTGAAGTTGATTTACTTTTACCTGAAATAAGGTGGTATCAATACTGCCGAAAACTCCTTCAGCACCCCAGCCTCTACCAGTAACCACCTCGATGTATGAATTCAGGTTTTCAGAGCCAAGTGACTTGCGATATGAACTATAAGGTAAATCAAAAAAGCCATTGAAGCCGGTATCAAACAATACCAAGGATGACCTTTGCCTATTAATACTAGCTGAGATATAAGGGCTTTTATTCGCCCCCACTTTTTTGAAACGCATTACACTAACTCCTACAACATTATCGAGGGTTTGGAGTGAATTAGTTACCACCACTTTGTTATTATCATATTGAAATTGCCAAATTCCGGCACTCATCAGGTTGGCGCCAATAATGCCATCTACGCCAAGACATTTGATAACCTTAGTAGATTCAAAATTCACCACCGCTGTTGGTATGTTGCTAAATGTAAGCGAAGCAATTCTAACTTGCTTCAATGTTCCCCATAGGCTGGTGCCGCTTAGGCCATTGCTTGATCTGGTATGTTTACTTTTGGTTGCTTTGAAGCCGATTTCTTTTGCTACTTCCGTTGAGATAACCATTGGGGCTCCGGTGTCTATGAGAAAGTTGTACTTTCTGTTTGAAATCTCCACTTCCGCGAACATGAGATTGCGCTCTTTCCTAATAGGAATTTCGACGTGAAACGGTTCAACACCAGTAATCTTATTGGCCCCCTGCGATACGAGAAGCACGACGAGAAGAAGTGACGGAACTAGTGTTCTTACTAACATCTAAGCAAATGTAGTACAAAAGGGTTCAGTAGTAAGCGTGGCCTATCACGCCGAATTTTACTGGAGCGGCGGGTTGCTTTTCTCGTTAAAAAGTAAGTAATTCGAAGCCCAATTTGCAATTTGCGAATTGTTTCTTACATCAACTATAACCTACGCCAGAACGTGTTTCTGGTTCATACGACTAGTTAATTGACGAAAACAGCAGTATTAGTGCTAAATATGGCATTAATATTACATGTGCATGATTTCAGGCCTGCGGTAGCTAAGAGGGCTATGCTTATTGCGCTCTTAGCCGTAATTGGCGCGTGGTCTACGGCTATTTACGCTCAGGAAATGCCAGCATTCTACTTTGTTGAGAATCTTGATCGGGCCGTTAACTCCCCTTATCAGGAATATGGCCCCATCTACAATCCAGATGATTCCTGCCTGTATTTTACGAGCCGTAGAGAGAGGGTTAGCCCCAGGCAAAAGCTTGATTGGAGTACGCTACCTTCCGAAGACATTTATGTTAGCCAGAGGAAAGCGGGATCATGGACAGGGGCTTCAAAGATTCAGAAGAGCTTTAATGGTTATAGGCATGAATCAACCTTACACTACAATAGCGACCAAAGGACGCTGTTAATCTACAAAGACTCGGGGGGAGGAGATATTTTCTTTTCTTCGAGAACTAAGGAAGGCACCTGGGCAGAGATGATACCATTTGGCAGGCAGGTAAACTCAAAGTATGCGGAAATATCGGCATCCTTAACTGCTGACGGAAACAAACTTTACTTCGCATCAAATAGACCGGGAGGCTACGGCGGATTTGATATTTACTGTGTAGAGAAATCAAATGGTGGCAAATGGGGCAAGCCCAAGAACCTTGGGCCCACCATTAATACCCCTAAGGATGAGGACGCACCCTTTATAAGTCCTGATGGCTTAGTTCTTTATTTCAGCAGTAACGGTCATGCTGGATATGGAGATTTTGATATCTACAAGGCAAGGTTTGAGCAGGCCCTGAATACCTTTGAGCCTCCGCTGAATATGGGGGCTCCTATTAACTCCAGTGGTAAGGATTTGTATTTTACCACCTACGATAACGGTAATCTCAATTTCTTCGCTTCTGATAGAGAAGATGGGCATGGCTTTATGGACATCTACCAGGCCACCATGATTCCTGCTTCCTTTGCTAATGCCTATACCCCGCGCCGTTCAAATAAGCATTTGCCTTTTAGGAAGTAATAGCTTTCAAATCTAACCATCTCTGGTTATTTAGTTCACCTAAATACTATGACCATGAAAGGTATGTTCAAATCTATTGTTGTCGTTTTAATGATTACCCTGGTAGGATGTCAGGGAGGCAATACACAGCAATCAAGGAAAATCACTGCAGCCGACGCTGATTATGCATTTGTTAATGTTTCGGTGTTGCCCATGACTTCCGAGACAGTTTTAACCGGGCAGACGGTTTTAATTAAAGATGGCAGAATTGACACAATAGGAAACAGCGAGGCGATAGAAGTTTTGGAAGGGGTATCAATTATCAATGGAGAGGGCAAGTTCTTAATGCCCGGGCTGGCGGAAATGCACGCACATATTCCAGGCAATCAGAATCAGGAATTTCTTGATAACACCCTATTCCTTTATTTATCCAATGGCATTACCACCATCCGTGGTATGCTTGGTCAACCTTATCATCTGGAGTTAAGAGAGAAGGTTGCAAACGGCGAGGTGCTAGCACCCCGAATTTTCACATCAAGCCCATCACTAAATGGAAATTCGGTACAGTCGGTTGAGGAGGCTAATGAGAAAGTAAGACAATATAAAGAAGATGGTTACGACTTCTTAAAGATGCATCCAGGCATTAAAATGGAAGTTTTTAATGAGATTGACCGGGTTGCGGATGAAGTTGGGATCACATATTCCGGACATGTGTCTAACCTTGTAGGCATACGAAGAGCGATCGAAGCTGGGTATGCCTCCATAGATCATATTGATGGCTACCTAGAAGGTTTGGTGCCTGAAGATGCCGGGGTTGACCCTACCCAAAACGGCTTCTTTGGATTGGCATTTACAGACCTTGCCAATGAAAATGCGATTGAAGACCTAGTCAATCGTACAGCGGAGGCCGGAATTTGGATTGTGCCAACACAAAGTCTAATGGAGCGCTATTTAGGCCCAATCGCAACCGACCAGCTCACCGCGGAAGCCGAGATGAGATTTATATCCAGGCAACAGTTGGTCAATTATCAAAATGGCAAAAATCGGCTGATGGGCAACCCCGAATACTCTGCTGAAAGAGTGAACAAGTTCAACAGCATCCGTAAATCTCTTTTGAAGGCAATGCAAGATGGAGGAGTGGGAATACTACTTGGATCAGATGCGCCACAAGTATTTAACATCCCTGGTTTTGCAATTCAGCATGAGCTTAAATACATGATTGAAGCTGGCCTTACCCCGTATCAATGCCTGGTATCAGGAACTGTAAATCCTGCTAAATTCTTCGGAATGGAGGGAGAGTTTGGACAAATCACTGCGGGAGCTGCAGCAGACCTAATCTTGCTGGATGCAAATCCTCTTGAAGAAATTACTAATCTACAGCAAATGTCTGGGGTAATGGTCGCGGGACGTTGGCTGTCGAAAGGTGATATTGACGAGAGGTTAGAAGCAATTGCCACCAGCTATGGTAATTAGCTGCAATGGCTAAAGGGCAAATCTTCTTCCGCTAAATGGTACCTAGGGTTTATTATTTAGTGGTGGCATAAAATAAACGATTGCCATTTTCGTACTTTTAATGAGTAATCGAAAAATCATGAGAATCTACCTGTCCTTGTCGCTGTTGCTATTATCGTCTGTGGTGTTTTCGCAAGTTGGCAACCCATTTCCGGAGTTATCCGGCGAGACTGTAAAGGATGAAGTTATTACCATCCCGAAGGATACCAATGATAAATTTACCCTGGTGGGACTTGCCTACTCCAAGAAGTCAGAGGACGATCTGAACACATGGTTCAGCCCGATTTATAACAAGTTTGTTAGAAAATCCAGCGATGCCGGCTTATTCTCCTCATTTACATATGACGTAAATGTTTACTTCGTGCCAATGTTTACTGGAGTAAAAGCTGCCGGTCAGGGTGTGGCAAAAAAGAAAGCCCTGAAAAAGGTAGACCCGTTGCTTTTCCCTCACGTCTTGTTTTACAAAGGCAAATTGGCCCCGTACAAGGAGGCTTTGGATTTCGAACGCAAAGATGTTCCCTACTTTTTCGTTTTAGATAAGGATGGCAAGATTATTTATGCCACCAGTGGTCGGTTTACTGATGACAAGCTCAGCGAAATAGAATCTGCAATCGACGACTTCTAAAATTGGTTGAGATAAGATAAGGGGGTTACTTTCGATCTGTGTTATGTATGAAATCATACCTAACATTAAAACAACATGGAAGTTTTTGTTTCACCAAGCGGTTGGGTCGAGGTTCACAATCCTCAAGATAACGAGACAAGATTACAGAGCTTTTATAATCTCAAGAATGTAATCAAAGGAAAAGGATTCATCGTTATTCATTTGAACAGCGGTATGGTCGAAGTGTACGATCAACGACTCAATTTACTAGGTCATAAAGTAATTAAAGGTGTTGAAGAAATACGAGCTGATGATAATATCAGCGTTACTCTTCAAGACGGCACCATCCTCACCTTAGCCAAAGATCTGGCACCAGCAGCCTAGTCATTCCTCGTTAATAGAAATTTGCTTAAGCACATTGTGGGCAAAGGGTAAGCCACTATTTTTGACCAATGTCAGAAGAAAAATACCCCTTAGTGTTACTGCATGGTGCTCTGGGCAGTGAACGGCAGGTTGCATTCTTGCAAGAAGCTCTTCAGAATCATACAAATGTATTCTCATTAACCTTTTCGGGGCATGGTGGGCTGGCATACAATGGAGCGTACTCCTTTGAGTTATTTCAGAATGATATCTTGAATTTACTGGAGACCCATGGCATTCAGAAAGCCAACTTCTTCGGCTACAGCATGGGTGGCTACGCCGCGCTATACCTGGCCTTGAATCAGCCCCAAAAAGTAAATAGCATTTTTACGCTGGGAACAAAACTTCAGTGGGACAGCGAATCAGCCCAGCGCGAAGTGAAGTTTCTCAACCCAGACAAAATGGAGGAAAAGGTGCCGGAATTTGCCAGCTTCCTGAAGAAAGTACATGCTCCTGAGGATTGGAAGTTGGTGATGGGAAAAACAGCAAACTTAATGCTGAACCTTGGAGAATCTGCAGTTATTGCCGATGATCAGTATAAGCAGATACAACACCCCGTTATGCTAACTGTTGGCGATCTGGATAATACTGCAGGGGTTGAAAGTACCAAGGAAGTAACTGCATTGATGCAAAACGCAGTAAATAAAGTGTTTCCAAATACGCCTCACCCTCTGGAAAAGATTGATAGAGTATTACTTATTAACGAAATCTTAAAATACTTCCGATATTGATATTGTGTTGTAGCACTATCTTCGTTGTGTAATTATGTATACTAAGTAAAGCAAAATGAGAAAAGCCCTTATTGTCATCGTTCTACTGCAATCAATTGAAGTATTTGCCTGGGGAGTTACTGGCCATCGGGCAGTTGGTTTTATTGCGGAATTGCACCTAACAAAAAGGGCTAAGAAAGAATTAAAAAGGGTGCTTGGGAATGAGAGCTTAGCGCTGGTGACAACCTGGATGGATGAAATTAGATCTGATCATAAATATGACCATACCCACGATTGGCATTGGGTGTCTATACCAACCGGACAGACATACGAACAGACAGAAAAAAACCCAAATGGGGATGTGATTGCTACCATAAATAGATTAACACAAGAGCTGAAAGTAGGAGGCCTGACACTGGAACAGGAGGCCGAGCACGTTAAGATGCTGGCTCATTTAATCGGCGATATCCACCAACCATTACATGTGGGTACAGGCGAAGACCGAGGCGGTAACGATGTAAAGCTGAAGTACTTCTGGCAAGATTCTAATCTTCATAGAGTGTGGGATAGCGGCATGATTGACGGCACTAAGCTCAGTTATACCGAATTGGCTAATGGTGTAAATCATGCCTCAAAAGCTGAAATTGCCTCATGGCAGATGGCTTCCGTTGAAGAATGGGCTTATGAATCAATGGCCCTCAGAGAGCAGGTTTATGCGCTACCTGAGAACAAAAGCATCAATTATCGCTACAACTACGATAACTGGGATATTGTAGAGAAAAGAATTCTGCAAGCTGGAATTAGGCTGGCAGGTGTGCTAAACGATATCTACAACTAGCGTTTAGATCCACTCCTGTACTTCAACTGTCATTTCGCTTTTAACATCACCGGTGTGTGCCGTTTCCTTTGGCTCAAACAGCATCAGGTGTACTTCCTCTTCAGCCACAGGTTTGTGCTCAACCCCTTTGGGCACTATGTAGATTTCGCCTTCATTTAGGGTAATAAGCTCGTCCCTTAGATGAATTTTCAATTCTCCCTTTATTATCAAAAACAATTCATCCTCGTTGTCGTGCTTATGCCAAACCATTTCTCCTTTCACTTTGGCTAACTTCACGTACTGCCCATTAAGCTCCCCAATAATTTTGGGGGTCCAGTGTTCGTTGAAAAGAGAAAGTTTTTGAAGTACGTTTATCTTATCCATCACCCTTCAAAATTTATTTGTTTGTGCTGGCCATCGCAAAAAGGCTTATTTGCGGAGGCTCCGCAACGGCAAAGGGCAGTCTTACCTGTGGTGGTGAGTTTTTCCCCCGATGAACTAGTTACCTCAAATTGCCCATCAACAATTAATGGCCCATTTGGCATCGCTTGAATGCTAGTGCTTTCTGCATGAACGGCTGCTGGGCTCTCCTCTCCCTTAATATCATATGTCAGAGCTCCAGAGGGGCACTGCCCAATTAAGTGCTTAATTTCATCTACGCTGGCACCATCCACATTTACCCAGGGTTTATTATCCAGGTTAAAAACACCAGGCAGATTATTTACGCATACAGCTGAATGGATGCAGGTTTTTGAACTCCATTTAACTGTAATATTATCATTACTATAAGAATGAACTTTATCTTCCATTAGTATTTGACGTTACGTTCTTGGTAAACCAATATAATGCATTTTGGTTTCAACCTAAGCGTTGCAATAAGTACAAACTGCTGGTCAACCATTTCGCCTTGAATTTTCGTATATTTCTTTATCAAAACTCAATTCAAATGACATCAAAAGCCCTAACAACACTCCTACTTATCTTTGCCGCCATTATTTTCTTTCCTGTAGTTATTGGCCTATTTGGGGCCTTAATCGGTGTAGTGTTTGGGATATTTGGCGCCATTGTTGGCGTAATCGGCTCCATATTCGGAGCTGTTTTTGGTGGGATCGGGCATCTTTTTGACCCGTTCCATTGGCATGGGCCTGGAATTTCCAAACCTGTATTTGCAATTATCCTTGTAATAGTAGTGGTACTACTAAGCAGGCAAAATAAAAAGGCTAATTAATCTCGCGAGCGACTAACTTATAGTTATCCCTTATCTCATCCTGGTAATAGCCGTCCAGGTCATTGGTTTCCAGCAGTCGCTTCCACCCAATACGTGGGAAGCTGCCATATATCTTGCGTAAGCCATCAAGGGTAAGAATAAGGTATCCGTCTTTGCTCTCACATGAATAGTAATAAGCCGCCATCACCCCACTGCGCCGGGTGGTTTTAAAGTTTTGTGTGAAGCGGAACTTGGCTGATTCTATCTTCGTTAGTGCGTCGTCGAATGATTCAAATGTTTCTGGTAAGCTATCGCAATTGATTGTGAGTGGATCCAATTTCATGTTGTGCTGAGTTTGCGCCACGCACACCGTCATTGACGCAAAAAACAACGAAATATGGAGGATAACTTTCATCTCTGTGGACTGCTACAATTATCGTACAAAAGAATACTCATTACGGCCATCTGGCTAAAAAATGGACGAAATTGCAGATAATAATAGGAGTTATTTCGTTTAAGGTAATACCTTGCTTTGCCTGACCTAAGCCAAAGACCTTAACAAATTGGTTAATTGACTATAATTTCGGAATTTCAGAGAGATTTTTCCGTCGTGAAGAGGACTTTTTACATAGTCTTAGTGGCGCTGTGCACTACTCCTATTATTTCCTTTAGCCAGAGATATAAACTGCCGGAGGATCCTGCAGAATTTGCACCAGCGGTCCAGGAGTTGCTCAATGGCACACGGGACGACCGTGGAGTTGCCGCCGGAGAGGACCTGGCATTATTGTGGGGTGGTTTAGGTATTGACGTCCAAAGGAAAATAATTGCTCACGCCCAGCTACTTGACCAGAAAAACTATCGAGCTAAGCCCTACTTCATTCAATATTTTGCTGCGCTTAGCAACGCAGTTAACATTGAAAGCCTGGACAACCAGAAGCTGGTTAATTATCTTAATGTCACCGGCAAGGTGATTGAGAACTACGAGAATAAGCACCTACTTATCTACCTAAATACAGTTAAGGACTTTTTCGAGTACCGTTCACTGCACTACTCAAAATACTCACAAATACAGGTATCAAATGATACTTACGACTTTGAATATGTGGCATTTGAGCCCCCTCCAGAAGAGGTAGTTCCTGAGCCTATTGAAGAGGAAGAAGAATCAATTGAGGAAGAAAGTGACGATTGGTTTGATGAATGGGAGGAAGAGCCAGCTGAAGATGATTGGGGCTCAGATTGGGGTGACGAAGAAGAAAGCTGGGATACTGAGGAGGCTGAAGAGCAGGCCGAAGAAGAGGAGGACTTGTCATTTCTCATACAGGATGTAATTCAACCTCCAATTGCTGGTGCTGTTATTAAATTCAACAGCACAGATTTGGCATTTATCACACCCCGAGATTCCGTTAGCGCTATTCATGGCACCAGCGGCTCCTTCCTTATCAAGGAAGGCATTTTTGTTGGGGAAAATGGTAAGTTCGATTGGGCCGCCGCAGACCTAAGTCCTGATTCAGTATACGTCAACTTCACTAAGTACAATTTTGAAGTTTCCAAGGGGGCTTTATCTGCGGAGCGAGTTCATCTTACCTACAAGGGTAAACTTGAATCTCCCGTCGAGGGTGTATTTGAGTTTAATGGCAAGGTTAGAAATAACAATGAATACCCTCGATTTATGTCTTATTACAATAACATCGATGTAAAAGGAATCGGGGATGAATTCCTGGAGTACAAGGGGGGCTTTTCTTTAAATGGCAATAGAATTCTTAGTAGCTCTATTTTTGGTGGGCTGGCTACGATACGTGTTAGTGATGCCGCTGGCCCTAAATTCGTTTCCCGGTCAAACCTCTACGAGTTCGGGGACTCAACACTAACGGCAGACAAGTCATCGATTGTTATTTTTCACAAATCAGATTCACTATATCATCCTGCAGTTCAGATCAATTACGATCACAACAACAGGCACTTATTGTTACAAAAGGATAAGGGCGGGTTCAAAAGGACTCCGTACAAGTCAAGCTTCTTCAATATGGATTTCATAGCAGACATGATACAGTGGAATCTTGACTCCAGTTACCTGGATGTTTCAATACTAAATGCTCGCAAAGAAGTGCCAGCGTATTTTGAATCGGTGGAGTACTTTGATAATAAAGAAGTTTCCGGTTCGATAGGTCTCTACGATTTCAACCCATTGCGGATGGTAATGGGCTATGCAAAGAAAAACTCCGATCAATTTTTGGCAGTGGATTTGGCGGAGTCCACCAGGCGGCCTTTAGCTACTATAAAATCAGCTATGTTGTATTTGATGTGGGCCGGATATATCGATTATAACGTGAAGACAACCCAGGTAACGATAAAGGAGAAGGCTTATCATGCTTTGCTTAGCCAGAAGAGCAAGAAGGATTTTGATAACCTCAAAATCGAATCTCTTACTGATTCAAAGCCTAATGCCACTTTGGATTTCAACACGCAGGAGATGCACGTTCGTGGCATTGACAGATTTTACATTAGCGAGATTCTGGATGTTTACATTGAACCCGACAGCAACGAGGTAACTCTGCTAAAGAACCGCGACTTCAAATTTAACGGAAAGATCTTTGCAGGAAATTTCGAATATGTAGGTCATGACTTCACTTTTAAATATGACAGCTTCCTGGTTCAGCTAAATCACATAGACTCTATTAGATTCTATGTTTTGGAAGAAGACAGCCGAGGGTCGAGAAAGCGACTGGTAGACAATGCACTTTCCGGGATTGGAGCTGGCGGCGAAGAAGAAGGAGATTCGGCTGCGGTTGATAACAACTTATCAGGTTTCCAGGGAACGTCCGGAACACTTTATATAAACAGACCTAACAACAAATCAGCCAGGAAAATATATCCTGACTATCCAAAGTTCGATGGAGGTGGTACTGGATCAATAGTTTACTTTGATCGGCCCGACTACCTCGACGGGATTTATGATAAGTCAATATACTTTGTGATACCACCCTTTAAGCTGGATAGCCTTAGCGATAGTGACCCCGCGGCAATTGGCTTTAACGGCACCTTTGGCTCCAGTGGGATGTTCCCGGAGTTCAAGGAGACATTGAATATACAGCCTGACTATGCCCTGGGATTTGAACATAGCATCCCTCCTGATGGCTACCATCTATTTGATGGTGAGGGTAAGCTCTTCAACAGACTTACCATGGACAAGAGGGGCCTACGCGCAGATGGTAAAATTGAGTATCTCACTACTACTTTGAATTCTAATGATTTCATTTTCTATGTAGATTCAGTGGTGACTCGAGGTAGCGTTGTAGATATAGCTGAGGGTGAATACCGCGGTGCATTCTTCCCCAAAATTCATTTAGAAGACTACAGCCTAAAGTGGTTACCCCGAAAAGACAGTATGTATATCAGTAACAATGCTGATCCAATTCAACTGTATGAGAATACCGCTTCGCTGGACGGCAGTGCAATCGTTGGCCGAAAAGGTGTATTTGGTCAGGGCTTATTGACCACTCGGGGTGCCGAGACAGTTTCCAGGGAATACGAATTTAAGAGTAACGAATTTACTGCGGGCCATGCCCATTTCGTGGTGAAATCTTCCGACCCGGAAAAGCCAACCATCGAAGCAAACAACGTAAAACTCAGCTTTAACCTGACGGACAATTTTGCGGAGATAAACCCTGAAGTGGCTGGCGAGGCAGTATTGGATTTTCCATTTGCCCAATTTAAGACCTCCATACCCAGTGCTGTTTGGGATTTGGACAGTGCCAAAGTAACCATGACTAAGCCGGAGGAATATGATATTGCCGATAGCTATTTCTATACCACGCGCGAAGACCTGGACTCACTGAGTTTCAATGCCACCGAAGCAATTTATGACATTAATTCGCAAGAGCTGACGGTAAGCGGAATCCCCTATATCACAGTGGCCGATTCTCGTATTACTCCGGAAAATGGCGAAGTACTAATACTTGAAAATGCCAAAATCGGTACGTTGCAAAACACAACCCTGGTGATAGATACTCTTGATAGCTTCCACCGGCTCTATGATGGAACCATAACCATAATCTCAAGAAACGAATTTGAAGGGGAGGCAACCTATGAGTATGTGAACGCTGTTCAGGACACTTTTGCCATTAAGCTAACAGACTTCCATCTTGAAGACCTATCTGAAAATAAGAAAAGGCCAGATTTCCACACCGTTGCAGACGGGAATATAGAAGCTACTGATAATATTATCGTTAGCCCTGGTATGTTTTACAAGGGCACGGTAAAAATGTACGCCAACCGCCCATTCCTTGAGTTGGATGGTTTTGTCAAGCTAAACTTGAAGAAGATTCCCAATTACGATACATGGATCAAGTACCAGCATGATGGTGAGCAGGGCGAGGTTGTATTTGATTTTGAGGAGAGTGTAACGGAAGACGGCCAGCAAGTAACAGCTGGGCTTCACTACAACATCAACGACTTTAGTCTTTATAGCACTTTCATTACCCAGAAGCCTAACTCTAATGACGAAGACTTTTTCATTCCTTCCGGAATGCTAAGCTATCAGGCCGATAGCAGCGAGTTTGTAATTGCAGAGCAGGGTAAAATAGAAGGAGATTCTTACTCGGGGAAAGTATTTGCTTTTAATGAAGATACCGGCGACATAAGAATTGAGGGCCCTGTGAATTTCATACAAAACACTAAATCCAGAGGAATTGATGCGGCTATATTGGGTGAAGGTAATATTGAGACAAATGAATTCTCCTTCAATTCCTTTATCTCAATTCTATTCGATTTGCCACCGTCAGCTTTTGAATTGGTTGCCCAGGATTTGAATAATAGCATTGACGAATATGGAGCCCCCGAAGCTGAAGACGACAGAACACAGCTTTTATATAAGGTGGCTGAAATCATTGGAGATAGGGCTGTAGAGAACTATGAAACACGGTCGGCCCAGGAGTATACCCCACTGGTTACTGCGTCTCCCGCCTTAGTGAAGCCGATGGTATTCTCTAACGTCGATTTGAAATGGTCGCACCTTAACAAGGCCTTCTATAGCGTAGGAAATCTCAGCATGTCAAACGTGTTAAGAAATGACATCAATGCTGCTTTCGAGGGGTTCTTTGAAGTGACCAAAAAACTGGAAGGCGAGAAAATCGATTTGTTCTTTAAGGCTTCGGCAGAGACCTGGTACTATTTCGGCTATGAAAATAACCGACTGATCACCTTCTCATCTAACAAGGAATACAACGAATTCATAACCAGCAAATCCAATGCAGCGAAGGCTAAGGTTGGCGATTTCGTATTTGTTCCAGGCGACCTGGCTGAGGCTCTGGACTTCGTCAATAGGTTCCGCAAAGATTACTTGAATCTTGAAACTCCATATGAGTTGTATGCTCCGCTGGGTGATGAAGAAAAGAAGGAAGAGAAGAAGGATGCAGCGGATGACGATGAGGGGTTCTAATGGCCGCTAGTCAAAAACCGGTCTTTCAGCGCGAAAAATATGCTATATTTGCTCCCCCTGAACCATCTACTTAACTTATGGACATCCTTTTTATAGCTTCAGGCCTGGTTGTAGCATACCTTATTGGTTCAATTCCCACGGCTATTTGGTTTGGCAAGTGGTATCATGGTATTGATGTTAGAGACCATGGTAGCGGAAACCCCGGAGCAACCAATACCTTTCGGGTTTTAGGAAAGAGAGCAGGTACGGTGGTGTTGCTGGTGGATATTGCCAAAGGCCTAACAGCCTCCTCTATTCCCGTATTGCTGTTAGGGGTAGATGCCATTGTGGTCCAAGACCTGGTCATATTCAAGCTGATCTACGGAATTGTTGCGGTAGTAGGACATCTATTTCCAATCTTTCTAAATTTCAAAGGAGGTAAAGGTGTTGCCACATTACTTGGAATGATGCTGGCTATACATTGGGAAGTAGCGATGCTTAGCGTGCTCCTTTTCGTGGTGATTTTGATTACTACAAAATATGTAAGCCTGGGGTCTATACTTGGGGTCTTATCATTTCCAATCATGCTTTTAACCATACCCAGGTTTAAAGGTGGCGAGCCCGCTTTGATTCTATTCGGCTTCCTCCTGTTTATTGTTGTGGTGTGGACTCATCATAAGAATATTAAGAGAATCCGAAATGGCGAGGAGAGTAAGACCTACCTTTTTCAGCGGAAAAGTTCAACAGATTAACAACAAGTAGACATTGGAAAATAGTGTCAAGAATTACCTCGAGGAGCACAAAGATCGCTTCCTCAGCGAACTAGTGGAATTGTTAAAAATTCCCTCAATTAGTGCCGATAGTAAGTACAAAGATGATGTGGCAAGGGCCGCTGATTTCGTTCATCAGAAGTTATTAGATGCAGGAGTAGACCATGCTGAAGTTTGCCCTACCAAAGGGCATCCTATAGTTTATGGTGAAAAGATGGTTGACCCCTCGGCACCAACTATATTAGTTTACGGTCATTACGATGTCCAACCACCAGACCCTCTGGAGCTTTGGCACTCTCCCCCATTTGAGCCAGTTATAAAAGATGAAAAGATATATGCAAGAGGTGCCTGCGACGATAAGGGACAGGTCTATATGCACCTCAAGGCTTTTGAAATTCTGAATAATACAAGCGGCCTTCCCTGCAATGTAAAATTTATGATTGAAGGAGAGGAAGAAGTAGGCTCAGAGAATCTTGAAACCTTCGTTAAGGAGAATAGCGAAAAGCTAAGCAATGATGTAATACTGATTTCCGATACCAGCATTGTTTCCAATGAAATTCCCTCTATAACAATCGGCCTCCGTGGTATCAGCTATATGGAAGTTGAACTCACAGGCCCCAACAGAGACCTTCACTCAGGGGTGTATGGAGGAGCAGTTGCCAATCCGGTTAACGCGCTTTGTGAGTTAATATCTTCCCTGAAAGACGAAAAGGGCAAAATTACCATCCCCGGTTTTTACGACAGGGTTCTTGAGTACTCGGAGCAGGATCGGAATGATTTGAATGCCAGGCCATTTGACCTTCAAGAGTATAAAGATGACTTAGATATAGCCGAAGTTCAGGGTGAGCAAGGGTTTTCAACTATTGAAAGAGTTGGTATTCGGCCAACACTTGATGTAAACGGCATCTGGGGTGGTTATGCTGGCGAGGGAGCGAAAACAGTGTTGCCTTCGAAAGCAAGTGCCAAAATATCAATGAGACTTGTACCTAACCAGGACAGCCAGGAAATTACAGATTTGTTTAGAAAACATATCGAAGCAATTGCTCCCCCTACTATGAAGGTGAAAGTCACTGAGCATCATGGAGGCGAGCCAACGGTTACTCCCACAACTTCTGCGGCATATGCCGCTGCTAGCGCCGCCTTTGAAGAGGTTTGGGGAAAGAGGCCAATTCCAACAATGGAAGGCGGTAGTATACCAATTGTTGCGCTGTTTAAGGAAGTGCTTAAGTCAGATACTGTGCTGATGGGATTTGGATTAGACTCCGATGCGATCCATTCGCCGAACGAGCATTATGGTCTATTCAACTATTTTATTGGTATTGAGACTATTGCAAGCTTCCATCAGAAGCTGGCTAATTCCGTCAGTTAGCCAAGGAATGAACAAGAATTAAGCCCCGGAAGGGGTTTTTTTTATTGCTATCAAATTTTATTACCTTTTTTCTCCTAAACAATACCTATGGCTATGCAAAAGGAAAGCAAATTCCGGGATAAGGGTACAAAGGCTCCCTCATTTCTTGGATTCCTAAAAATTTTCAACCGCTACACTGTCACTTGGATAATTCTTACCGCTGGGGCAACTTTTGCCTATGGATACTTTATGGATTGGCAAACGTTGCGATCAGCAGGCATAGGAACCTGGGTAGCAACTATGAGTGCCGAATTTATACTAGTTGGTTTGATTGTCGCTTTCCTGATGGTATTTGTCAATGATCGAAGGCAGACAACCGATCCTATTCAGCGGATGTTTCCAGTGGTTATCTGGGGAAGGAAGTGGTTGGTGAAAATGGGGCCGCTCTTAAGGCAATACCTTTTCCTCAACGACCAGGAAGAGACACCTTATAATCGTATTACACGAAACTGGATTCACGAATCTTCCAAGGGCGTTAGAAATACTATTGGTTTTGGTAGCCAGCTGGATATGGACCAGGTAGGAACTACCATCATTATGCCGGCGACTTTTACGAATACCACCATAAAAAGTGGCGATGAAACCGGGGATCATTACGAGAAAGTTATAGGTGCTCATACCAGGGTGGAGCCGGTAACCATGAAGCACTTTGTACACATTAGTGCCATGTCATATGGGGCGCTTTCCTTTAGGGCTCATGCGGCTTTAAATGAGGGAGCAAAAATGGCGGGCATAATGCACAACACTGGAGAAGGATCATTAGCCCCCTGTCATGAGTACGGGGGAGGGGACCTTATCTTCCAGATAGGTACTGCCAAGTATGGTATCAGGGATGAAGAAGGGAATATGGATGATGAACTACTGCGTAAGATGGCGCAGCATCCACAGGTAAAGATGATGGAGATTAAGCTGGCCCAGGGAGCGAAGCCCGGAAAAGGTGGAATGCTCCTTAAGGAAAAAATCACGAAAGAAATATCAGAGATTCGAAAAGTGCCCATGGGCAAAGATGCTTATGCACCAGCGAGACACAAGGAGTTTAATGATGTTGAAGGACTTTTTGATTTTATCGATAGAGTGCGGGGTGTGGCCAAAATGCCTGTTGGTATTAAGATGGTAATTGGCCATACAGCTGAGATAGAAGCAATAGCTGAGAAAATGAAGAACGAGCCGGGCAGGGGGCCCGACTACATTGTTATTGATGGAGGTGATGGCGGCACCGGAGCGGCCCCACTGGTGCTTAGCTCGTATTGTGGTTTGCCATTGAAGCAGGCAATTGCGGTAGCAGATTGGGCCTTGAAATATCATGGCGTAAGGGAGAAGGTGGTACTATTTGCCAGCGGAAAAATTGCTACCCCCATCGATATTGCCGTAGCCATGGCCCTGGGAGCGGACGCTGTTTATATCGCTAGAGGATTCATGTTGGCATTAGGTTGTATCCAGGCGTTGGAATGCCACACAAATCACTGCCCTACCGGTATTGCAACCCAAAACAAGAGCCTGGAGAAAGCCCTGGATATTCAGGCTGCTGCTAAGCGCGTTGAAACTTATGCCCAGGTGTTGTACAAAGAGACAACCATGCTTTGTGAATCCAGTGGCTACGCGAGCCCAGATCAGATTACACCCGATGATATTATGGTAGTTACTTCACCCGGCCACCTGGACTACCTGTCGGAGCTGCATGGGGTATCAGCCTACGAAGCTAGTTTGGAACGTACGCAGGCCAGAAAGAAAGGCATGTCTGTTGGCGAGATGAAGATGAAAGAGGCCGAGGGCTAAAAGCCCAGAACTACTGATGTTTCATCCATTGTCCCGGACTAACTTCGGAAATGATTTGTTCGTTGTCGATTACCAAAGTGCCGTTCACCAATACGTATTTCACTCCTGAAGAATATTCGTAAGGGTGCATATAAGTAGCGTTCTCCGCAATTGATTCATAATCAAATACCGTTATGTCGGCATCTGAGCCTATTTGAATTCTTCCCTTTCCTTTCATCAGCGATACTGATTTCTCCAACCTTTGGGCGGGAAGAAGGGTAATTCTTTTAATTGCCTCTGGTAGGTCTATAACCTGCTTTTCTCTTACAAACATCCTTAGAAAACGGGCAAAGGTACCTGTAGATCTGGGATGACCTCTTTCGGCCTTGTGTCCTTCTTCGCTAAAAAGGCCGGCGCCATCACTGCTGATGATTCCCATGGGGCTTTTGATGGCCATCACAATCTCAGATTCTGGTATAAATTCGGTTTGCACATTTGTCGACCCTGGCTCAGAACGCAATTCGAAAAAACGCTCTTTTGTGAGCTGTTCTTGCGTTGAGGCCAGGTAGATGCTGTCGTATGTAATTCCTCCAAACCTTTCTTCCCAGCCTTCATCATAAAGTGCGCTTTGTATACTCGTCATATTTCTGGACCAAATGTGAAAGTCAAAACCTACATCGACTCCCCGGCCAGAGGCGCCTTCAATCAATTTCAAACATAGAGGCGCTGAGCCGACGGTAGAAGAGGTGAGATGCGCCAATTGGGCCTGGGCTCCGGTAGCGGCTGCCGCTGCTACCACTTCCATCACTGCCAAACTCATGGTTCCGGGAAAGATATTGCCCTTGTAGCGGGCATGTAGATGGCAAGGGACGTTGTTGCGAGCCGCCACTTCGAACAAAGCAAAAACCTCCTCGTAAGAAGCCCCCGGAGAGTAATTGATGCCAAATCCGATTCCAGCGGATCCCTCATTTATGGCTTTTTCAGCCAAGGCCTGCATTTCCCTAATCTGATCTTCATTTGCGGGAATTGTGCCGTCGTTTAGACCGACAGCACGCCGCAAACTCCTGTGACCAACGGCCCTTCCGTAGTTAATCAATGCGCCCGATTCTTCAAATCGTTTGGCGTAGGCCAGCGGATCCACCGGACCCCCGTGCATGCCCATGGTGGTGGTAACTCCATCAGTGATTTTGTGCGTATGAGCGTGCTTGTTTGGTCGATCTGATGACAGTATATCTATGAATCCAGGAGATACAATAAGCCCACTGGCATCTATTACCCTGGCAGATTCATGGTTTAGATCGTTACTGATTGCTACGACCTTTCCTTCAAAAATACCCACGTCGGTCACCTCATCACGATTGGTTTCGGGATCTATAACCCTTCCGTTTTTGATAATGATGTCAAGCGGATCTGAGGCTTTCTCCTGGCAAGTCGCAAACATCGCCAAGGCTATTGCCAGTACAATAATTCGAGAGGTTGTTCTTATGGCCATTATCCAATATAGCCAAATTCAAGAAGGTTTATGTTTAAAGCCGGGAGCGCTTTATTCAGATCGGCAGCCCAATTTGCCATCCAGGGCATATAGGGTCCATTTTCGTAGAGAACCGACTACACAACCTAAGCCGTTGCTACCGTCGTTTCGTAGCTGCCGAAACTCTATCGACTTGATCAAACCGTCATTAGTATAACCAAGTATTTTAAGTTTGTGCTTAACTCCTATCTCCGCCAGTTGCTTTGAAATGCGATCGATGTCATCTTGGGTACTCTCGGGATCAATGGTAAACTGAAAATCTTCGGTAACCTGATCTCCGGCAGCAACGGGATTCTTAACCTTTGCATCCTGCGCCCAAGCTGATCCTGCCATTAGCAATGCTAATATGATGAGGTAACGTTTCATGTTAAGTTTAACTCTCTAGATGCGAAATGTGTTTTGTAGTACCCTCCAACATACCATAAATCATACACTATTACCAGTAAAATGTACATAAGGCACTTTTTGGGATAAGGCTAAACCAAAAACTCCCGAAAGTCTTAAATTCACTTCATAATCTAAAACTATGAAAACCAAATACAGCTACCTAGCCATTATTCTTGTGCTATTCTTCTCCTGTCAGCAACCACAGGAAGAAGCGAAAGGAGTTTCGCAAATGACTGAAGAAGAGTTAGTGGAGCATGCCCGAGGCATTCATGAACGAGTAATTACACTTGATACTCATGATGACATTAACACCTCCAATTTCACTGCTGAAAAGAATTATACCCAACGCATAAGTACGCAAGTAGATTTGCCTAAAATGGAAGAGGGGGGCTTGGATGTGGCCTGGTTCGTTGTTTACACCGGTCAGGGAGATTTGACAGAAGAAGGTTATGCCAGCGCCTACGAAAACGCTGATGACAAATTCAAGGCTATCCATAGGCTCTGCGAGGAATACGCTCCCGATCGTATTGAGTTGGCATTGACTTCCGACGATGTTAGAAGAATAATCGCATCAGGTAAGAAGGTGGCGATGATAGGAGTTGAAAACGGATACCCTGTTGGTGAGGACATTTCCCGGGTAAAGGAATTTTATGACAGGGGAGCTCGGTATATGTCTTTGTCTCACAATGGGCATAGCCAACTTTGCGATTCTAACACAGGTGAAAGAGACAGTGTTTGGATGCACAATGGCCTTAGTGATTTAGGGCGCGAAGTGCTGGCAGAAATGAATAAGTGGGGCATCATGATTGACCTATCACACCCTTCAAAAGAAGCAAATATGGAAATGATGCGACTTTCAAAAGCTCCAGTGATGGCCTCGCATTCCTCGGCTCGTGCGTTGAGCGACGTTAGTCGCAATATGGATGATGAGCAATTAATGATGCTGAAAGAGAATGGGGGCGTTATTCAGACCGTTGCCTTTAGGAGTTATGTAAATGTTGAGAAGAACAGAGCGCATGCTGATAAGGTTAGAGAGTTGAGGGAGACAATTGCTGCCGAAGAAGGTTTTGAGATATTAGCTAGATCTGAAATTAGAGCCCTGGATGATGCAGAGAGGACAGCCTACTTTGAAGGCTTCGCGGCTATTAGGGAGAAAGCAGAACCCAGGGTAGAGGCGGAAATAAATCCTGAGACACCTCCGGTTGATGTGGCTGATTTCGTAGACCACATTGACTACCTGGTTGGTAAGATTGGGCTTAAGCACGTGGGCATCAGTTCAGATTTTGATGGTGGTGGAGGAGTTTATGGTTGGGGTGATGCCTCGGAGACCTTCAACGTAACACTGGAGTTAGTACGCAGGGGTTACAGCGAAGAAGATATTGGCATGTTGTGGAGTGGAAACTTACTCAGAGTCCTCGATGAGGTACAACAAGTTGCCAGCCAAATACAGGCCGAGGAAGCTGGGGATTAAGCTAGGATTTAAAGTTGATTACCATTGCTACACTATGAAGCATTAGCTTGTTAAGTGCAGGGTTCCGGTTGATATCCAGCAAACCAAAGCTATACCTGAATTCTGGCCCAACTTGAAGATTCTTCAGTAATTTTTCAAAACCGATGCCAATGTCCAGCGCAATGTCGGTTGCAGTGGCAAACTCGGGTTGCGATTGGCCATTTTTCGAAACTGGAATTCTGACATTAGGGCCAAAGAGGAAATGAGGCCGTAATACTCCGGTTGCTTTCCTAAAGTTGAAGTGCATGGCAAACTCCAGGCTTGTTGGCATTATTTCGTAGGTGGTTGTTGAACCATCAGTATTGGTAAAAATGATATCAGCACTTTGAAATGAGATCTCTGCCCTTGGTACCACAGAGATATGTTGCGATACCGCATAGGCCGCAAAACTCCCGAGTCTGAATCCAATCCCACCAATGTCTTCCGCATTGCCAGGCAATTCATTGTTGTGAAGTAGATAAGAATAGTTGACCCCCAAATCAAATCCGAATTGCAGTCGTTTGTGATGGTGGGTTGGCGCAATTTGGGCCAATGAAATAGTAAATAACAGGCTGCCAATAATAGCAAAAACTACTTTTTTCATGATAAATAGAATTTAGGTTAAGTAGAGTTTTGCCATGGGCAGCTTTGCTTATAGTAGTCAACGACTAAGCTTGGGAATATTGCCTTGACAATTGCAGGATGTTGATATTACCAGGGAAGGACACCAACTAGTGTGGGAAGGATGGTCAAGTGCTTACTGACCTGATAAAGCCTGGAAGCAGATATTTCGAGATGTTGCTACCAGAAGGAATTAGTTTCCAATAAATAGGAAATCACTTCCAGGTTCGTTACTCCCAAATTCACCATAACGGGGCTGGGGATTAACCCTTTCAATGTAGTTTACAAGTTCCGGCAAAGTGAGGATATTGTCCGATCCACCCATACTTCTTAATGCCTCCAGGAATTTTCGAGCAAACGGACTGTGTTCGCCCGGCCTGCCATCGGGTACATACTCCTTACCTCCCGAGGTCATGTATCTTCTTGTTTTGTATTTCAGCTTTCTCTCGATGTATTCGGTAGTGGTTATTTCCCGATAGACATTATCGCCACCGCGGTGGTCTGCCTGGGCCGTAATCTGATCGAATGTGCCACCAAAGCAAACATCCATGGCTACAAGAATGTGCTCGCTGGGAATGTTGTTAATAACAGTTCGTAATACGGAATGAGATAAATAAGAAGTCTTAGCCAAATCATCTGTTAGTGAGTTTTTACAAACAACATAACCTTCACCGAAGGCGTCGTCGAATGTACCATGACCAGCAAAGAATATAAAAAGCTGATCCTTTTCCAGGTACGACTTATTAGCATATTTACGCAGGGTTGTCATAACCTCGGCAGTTGTAGGATTTTTCACCAATTCTACATTGAAACCATAATTGTTTTCGAGTTCTCCTGCGATGGTGCTGGCATCATTTACCGGGTTTGTCAGGTTATTCCAGTGGTCGTATTGGTCTGTAGCAAATATTAAGGCGAAATCTCTTCGACCAGTAGTCAAACCACCAGCATCGGCACCAGGTTGATAGGTAATATTGCGACTGTCGGTCGCAGATGATCCATTTTCATTTTCAGCTACTATTTTTACCGTGTTCGTGCCTGCGACAAGGTTTACAGTTTCTTCCACTACCATATCATAATCGCCACTGTTGTTGCTTTTATCAACCACCTTAAAACCACGGTTGGCACCAACTGGTTGGTCGTTGAGATACACTGTGGCACCCCTTAGTTTCGACGAAGTGGTTAGTCCCACTTTTACCTTTACAGAACCTTCATTTGTTGAGGAAAATGCCTGACTGGGATTTATCCAGCTTATCAGTGGTGGCTGCGGCTGGTTGTAAATAATTGTTCGGCTTTGTGAGGTTGTACTTCCGGCATCATTGGCAGCAATAATCTTCACATCATTACTTCCCGGGATCAGTTTAAGATTGGTTGAAAAATTGAGTGATCCCGTTCGTCCAAGCAGGCTGCTACTTGAAGAAGTCTCTATAACGCCATTATTAACCAGCAAAGTGATATTAACTAATTTGGAATCACTTGAGACCGTTGCACTGATATTGTGATTCCTTGAAGTTGTTTGGGTTACCGGCCCGTCGGGCTCTGTCCACAATATACCGGGTGCTACCGATACGGTTGTATTTAAATTGGTGGTATTAATCGTTGGGCCGGAGAATTCTAAAATTTCTAACCGATCAACTTCTACTTCCATCTCTTTCGTTAGTACAAATCCCATTTTATCGCCAAAAAATGGGGCGTAAGGAATCTGTGTTACCGGGTTATCATTAACGAAAAATTTTAGCATGTTTCCACGTCTTCTCACAGTTAGTTCATTATAAGCGCCCATGCCGTTAATGGTGCCGGCTACTTCTGCCCAAGGCTGAGGCTCTTTGAATTCGTTATTATCATATTTAAATATTCGGAAGAATCCGTTGCTGGAAATAGTAAAGGCATTGAGGTTGTTTACATCCTCCACACCCCATAGTAGTCCGTAACCATAGTCATTTACTCCTGCGACCTGGCGCAGTCGTACTTTGATCTCGAAGTCTCTATTGTTATCAAACTTTACGGGATTCCAAAAGTAGAATGAGCTCTCGTTTATTTTATGTTGCAGGTAGTAGTGGCCATTGGTAACGGCCGTTCTGTAGTCCTTGGTATTGTCAACCAGCCATGAGTTGGTGTTGTTATCAAAGTTGTCTACGAATACTGATTTCAGATCATTGCCAGTGTCGTTGTCTTTGCCCTGTTTAATTTCTAGATTTTCCACCCGAACTTCCATCGTACTGGCAAGAACAAATCCAACATTGGGGCCATAGAATTCCTGCTTATCCACCTCTAATAAGAAGTTTCCATTAACAAAAAATCTTGTGATGTCTCCTTCTTTATGTACCCTAAAGGCGTTAGCGGTACCCATGGGATTAATAAAGTCGGGCTCGTACGTCCAATCCTTTATTTCAATCTTATCACCATTATCGTACTTAAACACCCTGAAATAACCATTGGAAGTAACATAGAAGGTGTAATTGTTGTCGACATCCTTTAGGCCATAGGTGATGCCAAACCCATAGTCGTCAACCCCAGTCACCTGGGTTATATCAGCGGATATTTCGAAATCCTGGTATTGGTTGAACTGTATGTCTTTCCAGAAATAGTATGAACTCTTTTCTTTTTTGTGTTTGAGGTTGTAAGCACCCCCTGTTACACGAGACTCAATAAGGTCGGTGTTGTTCTCACTCCACAAGTGCTCATTATTATTGAAATCGTCTCTGAAAACTGTTATATAGTTAGAAGACTGGTTGTTGTACGTTCTTTGGCTGGTTACTGAAACATCCGTGGCCGCTATATCCATCTTGTTGTTTATGATGAATCCCAGCTTATCTCCGTAGAAGCCTCTAACAGGCATGGAATAGACGAAATTGTCGTTCACATAGAAAGACCACTTCGTGCCAGATTTACGAACCTGGATTTTGTTATTGAATCCTTTCGGATTGACTGCATTATCAGCACTGGTCCAGTCTTTTACTGTTTTGTACTTACCATTTTCATACTCATAAACCAGGTAGCTTCCCCCGCTATTCACAATAAAACAAAAAGCGTTGTTGGCATCCTTTGCGCCCCATATAATGCCATAACCATGATCGGTGATGCCAGCCTCCTGGGTGATGTTAGCCTCGATTATGTAGTCTCCGCTGGAGGCGAAGGGTATACTCTTAAAGAAGAACCATTGCCCACTTTCTTCAAAATGGGATATTCGGTAGGCCCCATTGCGAACCGTGGCAGAGTATTCATCGGCAGTGCCTGTCCACCAGTCGTTACTGTTATTATCAAAGTTGTCACGGAAAATTTCTTGCCCAAATGCTGTTGCACTGAGCAATACCAATAGCATTATGGAGAATGCTTGCTTAGGGTTTAGCCAACTCATTCCAAAATAGGTTTATAGTCAACTAAATTACGAATTCCGCCAATCAATTTGAAACTGACCATTTCCAATAAAGTGCCATAATCCATATATTCAGCCATGGTAAGGCAGGCACTTAAGAAAAATGGTGTAGGCGAAACGCCGACGTTTAATGTACGAGGTAGCGACAATACACGCATTGAGGCCCTGAGCGATGCCGTTTTTGCCATTGCCATTGCCTTGTTGCTAATCTCCGCAGACATCCCCGAAACCTACGATCAATTGGTGGTATTCCTCGCAGACTTTGTGCCATTTGCGGCCACCATTACACTTCTAATGCTGATTTGGTTTGAGCACTACACATTCTTCTTACGGTACGGGCTTACAAACGCTACGGCAGTATTTCTCAATACAATTCTGCTATTCCTTATTCTATTTTATGTATATCCACTGAAGTTTCTGTTCAAGGTCCTATACACCCTGTTCAAGGGTTTGTTAACAAAAAACTACGAGTTGGTTGGCGACCTTTTTACAAATACGATAAGCCTGGAGGACGCACCACAGCTTATGGTTACTTATGGGCTCGGAGCTACTGCAATTTTTCTCACCTTCGTTTTGCTCTATTATTATGCTCTAAGGCTTAAAAATAAGCTGAAACTAAGCGCGATGGAGATATTCGAAACCAAGGCCAGCATTGTGTCCAATGTTATTTCCATGGCGATTCCGCTTATTTCAGCATCTATAGCATTTTTTGAAATCGCCGGAGAGAAAACATTCTTTGCCTCTGGCATGACGTATTGGCTATACGCAGTGGCAATGCCAATTTTTTCACGAATAGTAGCCAAGAAAAGAAAGAAGCTGTTGGAAACCTTGCAGCAGGAAGAAAGTCTTTAGTCTACAAAGTAGATGTAAAGCGAATGAAAACTCCATTAATAGCCTGTTTCACTTTTCTAAGTATCATGTGTTTCGCGCAAAAAGACTATTTGTCAGGATATGTTGTAACCAACGAAGGCGACACACTAACGGGCCAAATTAGAGACCGACGATCTGTAGTAATAAAGATCTACACCAAGATCAGATTTATTGACGATGACCGGGGTTGGAAGAAGAAGTTGAGCCCAAACCAAATTCGGGCATATTCCCGAGGCGATGAGCTTTTTGTTAGCAGAGACTACAATGGTAAGAAAGTCTTCTTGAAACTGGTCGAGGAAGGTCCCGTTAATTTGTACCACCACCTGACAGTTGATGACGACTCCTTTCTTTTGGAAAAGAAGCTGCTGCAAAGAGAAGGCAGTAGCCACTATGCGCATATAATCGGCATTGGTTTTAGAAAGAAGCTCACGAATTACTTCAGCGATTGCTTTGATCTGATTGACAAAGTTCATCGCAGGGAGTTTCGCTATAAAACTCTAAGATCAGCAGTGCAATACTACAATGAGCACTGTGGAGCCACGTCCTCGCAATAGAAAAAGGCCTGGATCGCAAAAACCCAGGCCTAAACCAAACTGTCTACCCTATGTATGAAATTTATGCTTGTCTAGATAGTTTTGATTGCTGAACACTCTCACCTTCAAACCACTCTTTTAGTGCTTTCCAATGATTACTCATGTTTGAAGAGAAAAAATTAAAATGCCCAATGCGGTCAACACCTAAGTCGTGTGGTGTAAGGTGTAGGTGTTCTTTTTGTCGGGAGCCATAACCTTCCCTAATCGCTTCAACTGCTTTTTTGGGTGCCAAGAGTTTGTCATCAGAAAAACTCATGAATAAGATCGGCATGTGAATCCGCGAAAACCGATCGCGGTTCTGAAGCTTTTCCAGAACACCGTCTCTGCTATTTCCCCAGGTTGCCCAGTCTCTCGCCACAGTAAAAGGTATTTTGTACTTTCCTCCGTAAGCCCAGCCCGGCAGGTGGCCAAACCATCTCGTAGTAAATGGTATTACGAACTTCCAGAAGAAGTTCACCACTTTTTTCTGGAAACCATTCCAATAATACTTAGCCGGGTTTTGCGAAGCTACAAAACACACCGCATCAAGCTTATTGGCATTAGCCGCCAGGGGAAAAACCTGGCCGGCGACGCTATGACCAATTAAGTATTTGCTTGAGTTGGGGAATTCCTTCACTGCCCAATCTATCACTGATTTAATATCCAGTTCTCCCCAATCTTCCAATCTAATTGTATTATGATCGTGGAGCCGGGAGGTTGACTCGCCCATGCCACGATAATCAAAGGTTAACACATGATAACCTTCCGAAGCAAAGTACTCTGCCAGCCCATTGTAGAACTGCCTGCGTACACCAATTGCATTGGCAATTATTATTACAGGCGCCGCGTTTAACTCACCGTAATGCGAAGCTGCTAATTGCCATCCATCTGCAGTTTCAATTCGAAAATCTCTCTTCAGGTACATTTGTAAATAAGGATTTAGTTTGCAAAAATTCTACTTAATGCGGCAACTTGTGCCAGCGATGTAGATTAGGTTATCAGGGCTATCAGATTTGATATTCAGGGCTAGATCCACCCGTTTTGATTCGTCTATTCTTGAGAACTCTAGTTGGGAGTCAGCACGTTGCCATGCTTCCTCGAATTGTGCCTTGACCTTGGTGGCATCCTCGTTATTGTCTAATTGTAATAAACTATGGTAGAGTCCATTGAGAGCAAATCCGTTTAGTGGCCATTCCGCCAGATCCTCTTCAAATGCTACTTTGGCTTTTTCAGCCTCACCCATTCTCAGGTACACATCGCCCAACATGTGTCTTACAGAGAAGAACCAGTCTGGTGGTTCCTGGTAAATAAGCGCGTCCTCAATGTCTATCGCTTCAAGAAGCGCCTCGGCCGCATCTTGGTATTTTTCATCCAACTTTAATAATTCAGCTTTTAATACCAGCGAAGCAATAGAAGCTACCTGCGCTGCATTGTTGATATCCCAGATTTTCATAGCTTCCAGTTCAGGCATTTTTGCAAACTCCTCCACTTTTTGCAGGTGCCATTCAGCCTGGTCTTGCCTACCCAAATTTGCATATGCCATACCTTGTCCATAGTGCCAAATGGCAGTTGGATAAAGCAGGTCCTCACGAGGCTCTGGTAGGCTAGTAAGTTTCTCCCATTGGGCAAATTTTACCAGCGTGTTATAAGGGGTAGTAATGTAATGCTGTGTAGTTTCATACCCGGGTTGATCAAGGTAATTCCTATCGATGATATCAGCCATCTTAAAAGCCGCCTCAATTGCCTTTGCTCCCCGACCCTCTAAAGCTGCAGTTGCTACAAGAAAGTGATAGTTATGCGGGTAATATAGTTGTGGATATACGCCATTTACCTTGCATTGAGCAATGTAGAGGCTATCCATAATTACCGCTTGTTCGTTAGCGTCTGAGCCTTTCGCATATTCTCCCGTGTTTATGTAGAAGTGTGAGGGCATATGCACCAGGTGGCCGCTGCCACTTACTAAATGGCTCAACTTCTCAGCACTTTTGCGAGCCCTTTCGATGTTGGCGGAAGCCTCAACTGCATGGATATACAAGTGATTAGCCAACGGATTGTCAGGATTCAACTCAAGCGCCTTTTCCAAAGTTGCCGTAATCTGTGGTGTCCACGGCTTTGGGTCTCCACCTTTCACAGTGTAAAGATCCCAGGCGTGAAGGTTCATAATGGACTCCGCGTATAATGTGGCAACACCATCATTATTTGGGTGCTTGCGGGAAGCCTCTTTCATGGCTTCAGAAAAGGCTTCTCCTTCTACCGAAGTACCATGACTGGGGAATTTTATGCGCATGGCCGCGATTAGCGACTGCTCCCATTCAGATACCTTACTTGAGAGGCTCTCAGCAGTTGCAATGGCGTCAAGTACTTCCTTCAGGTTGTCAGGGTTCATTGATCCATCGTTATAGTTAGGCCCTAGTACGTAAGCTAACCCCCAATGCGCCATGGCGCAGTTTGGGTCTAATCGAATGGCTTCTCTAAAAGCCCTGGCAGCTTCTCCATGATTGAAGCCGTTGGCCATGATAATCCCTTGGTTGAAGAATTTCCTGGCATACTCATTATCGGTAGTCACTTCCCAACTGTAAGAACCTAAGTTATCAAACAGAGGTGCCTGCAATTCCGGTGCACTTTGACCACCACAGGACCAGATCATTGAGATGCTTACTGCAACTCCAACTCCCACTGTGAGAGATCTGATCCATGACTTAGCGATTTCTGTTATTGCATTCATAATTAACGAATAGTTACGAAAGCAATTTTCGAAGAAACGGGTCTGTTGGTTGAGGAATACCAGTATACATGGGGTATACCAGGCTGTGAATTTAAGTATACATCAGGTGATCTTTTCCAGAAAAAAGTGCCCTGATATTAATTAATGGCCGATTTTTAGTTGAGTTGGGCGATAAATTGAGTCAACGAATTTTCCGAAGGAATGTCCAATTTTTTCTTCAATCGATACCGTGCCATTTTAACACTACTGCTCGAAATGCCAAGAATATTTGCCAATTCAGCAGTGGATAAGTTCAATTTTATTAGCGCGCAGAGGTTCAGCTCGTAAGTGGTAAGAGAGGGGTTGACTTTGGTTAAGCCATCAAAAAACCCCTGGTGCAAATTATCAAAGCGTAGTTTAAATGACTCCCATTCCTTATCTATTCGGGTGCTTTTACTGATTACTCTCTTCAGATCAGCCAGTTTCTTCCGAGTATCAGCATCAACATCCTGTGAAACCTGATCCAATCCACCAACCACCTCCTCCAGCAGTTGGTTTTTTTGCACAAAGTTGATGGAGTAAGAAGTCAACTCCTGATTCTTTTGATCAACCTCTTGCTGTAGTTCTATGGCTTTCAGTCTCGACCTTTCCTCTCTTTGCCGTGCGTTAAGCCGTAAACGACCAATTACCAAATAGGTAGAAATTAGAATAAGCACTAAAATGATAACTAGCCCTATTCTTACTAATCTATCCATTTTCGATTTCTCCTCAAGAAGGGATATTTCATTTGCTTGCAATCGTAGTTGACGTTCTTTTTCTGCAGTGGCGATTTGTGCTTCCAGCTCTGCCAGGTTTCGCACACTTTGCTCATTATAAATGCTATCCCTGATTTGCGAATATTGCTCGTAATAGTGAAGTGCGTTTTGCAAATCACCTCTTTTCCTTGATAAAGAACTGAGCGCATTGAATATCTCTTTCAGCAACTTGTTCGAACCTGTGTTCCGGGCAACCTGCAAGCCCTGAGTTAAGTTATCAATCGCTCTTTCCTCAAGCCCAAGCTCAGAGTACAGCTCTGCCAAATTTTTGTAATTTCTGGCTAGCCCTTCCTTATCACCAATTGAGGTACTAAGTCTGATTGACTCCTGGTAGTAGTATAATGCACTGTCAATAGAGTTTTGTTGCTTTAGTAGTGTGGCTTTTCTGTTGAAGGCTTCAGCAATGCCATAAGTAAAATCTGTTTTCTGATGAATAGATATGGACTGCTCGAGAAAGTCTAAAGCATTTTCCAATTCGCCCTTCTGGATGTAGATGGAGGCTAGCTTGGTATAAGTTGTGGCTGATCGGCTCTCTGCATCTAGTTTAATAAAAAGTTCAAGCGCCTGAAAATAATAGTCAGAGGCCCGGTCATAGTCAAGCTGGTCGGCATATACCAAGCCAATATTCATTAGACAATTGGCTCTACCCATATTGTCGTTAATGGCAGTATATAAATCTAATGCCTGCTGCAGGTGGCCCAAAGAGAGATCGTAATTCGCCCGTACCCAATAGGCAACTCCTATTATTCGGTTCGAGAAAGCAATGCCGCTTGAGTCATTCAAAGTAAGGGCCAGAGATTCGGCTTGTTTACCGTATATAATCGACTGGGTAGCATCAATGATCCAGTATTCAAAGCCCAGTTGATTTAAGATATCAACACGCTCCCCACCGCGATCAAGTCGGGTTTCCAATTGTGACTTGAGGCTATCAATTCTAGGAGTTTGGGCAAAGCAATTCCACCCAAAAAGCATACTTGTGCACAACAATACCTCCTTTAGCCGCACTTAATATTAATTTAGACCCTGGTTTCTTTTCAGAATAGTATCAAAACGCAAAAAACCCCTACCAAGTAAGGTTTTACATAAGTCACAACTATTGTTGAATGACTTCCTTACTAAATTAAGACTCATTAGTAAAATTCTAACTATGGCACCCTTACGTTTTAACTTCTTCAAGAAGAACAAAAAGGAAACTACAATTGAAGAACATTACAATGACTTCTATGGTTTTAGCGACGACCAAAAAAAGGCCATCCTGGTAAGTTTGTTTGATATTGCAAATAGCGACGAGGATTTTCACGACAAGGAAACAGACTTTATCAATAGAACTTCAACTACCCTGGGTTATTCATTGAAGTATCATCAAATCAAGAAATCTCTAAATAACGAACGTGAACAGATTTACGACATCTTGCGAGGCATGAATGATCACCAGAAGGACTGGTACGTGATAACAGTGCTGACAATGATATATGCCGATGGGAAGATTGATAGTGATGAATTTGGTTACGTGGAGAATTTCCTGCTTAATGTAGGTGTATCCAGGGAAACCATAGAAAAGAATATGGTAAAAACAGACTAACTCCCTTTAACCCCCCTCACCACCTTTACTGGAGAACTATCAGCCCATTACCCTAGTAAGGGCTTTTCCAAAGAGGTCAACTTCCTCAAGTGTACCAGTACTAATTCTACACCAATCTGTTAAAGGCGGAAAGGGCCTGCCTATTTCCACTCCCTGGGCCCTCATATCTGCAATAAGTCCACGAATATCGCGGCCGGTTTTGAAAAAAATGAAATTAGTATGGGATTTTACGTATTCGAGGTTCAGCGCATCTAATACAGCATAAATTCTTTGCTTGGCCTCCTTGTTTTTTGCTAGGCTGAACTGATAGAAGTCGTCGTCGTTAAGTGCGGCCTCTGCAGCCCTAAGCGCCAGGACATTAGTAAATGCTGCCAGATTGCCCCGCAGGCGGGCAGCTATGTCGGGCCTGGCTACCAGGTATCCAATGCGAATACCCGCCAAGCCATAAACTTTTGAAAATGTCTTCGACACAATCACGTTCTCGCCTTTCCTTACCAGTTGAACCATTGATTCAAAACCGGGGTCTTCCACAAAATCGATGTAGGCTTCGTCACAGAAAACCACAGCTTTCTTAGATGCCGATTGGCAAAAGTCCTTAAGCTTATCAGCCTTAAGCAGGGTGCCTGTAGGGTTATTGGGATTGCAAACAAAGATTAACCTGGTGGCGCTAGTAATTCTTTGCGCCATAGCCTCAAGGTTATGGGTTTGGGCGTCATCAAGAGGAACCCGATGGATATGGGCACCAAATTTTTCGGCATATGTTAGCAGAGCCTTAAAAGTGGGGTCAGCAGTTATCACCTCTCCTCCGCCAATACCGTACGTCAGGCCAGTAATACGCAGACCTTCAGTACTTCCGCCGGTAACTACAATATGATCGGTGCTAACGCCCTCCTTTTTGGCGATAGCTTCAAACAAAGAGTTACTGTATGAGTACGGATAGCGGCAAGCGATATCAAAGGAATCAATAATGGCTTGTCTAACTTTTTCAGAAGGCCCGAATGGGTTTTCATTGGAGCTGAGCCGAATTGGCGACTCGAGAGATCTTGGAGGGTACTTGGCATTGGAAGCCAGGTTTTTTCCAAGCAAATCGTAATTGCCAACCAGCGCCAGAGAGCCAGTTAAGCCCATTGTCTTAAGCCAGTGCCTGCGATCGAGGGTTTTCATAACAGTTCAGGTAAGTTTACCCAATCAATATAGGAAAGAATCACTCTTGATTCAATCAACTTAAGCGCCGTCACTAAGCTCCTTGTCCTCCAATTTGCCATTCAGCATTGCCACCTGTAATTCAAGCCTCTTTACCTCCCTGATGATGGCATTTTTGTCCATTTGCATCCAGAGGAAAACTTTTAGCATTGTTGAGGACAGCAGCGAGACGATAATCCCCAATCCCCAGATCATCATCGTGCGCAAATCTTCTGTGTTAAAGAACTTGATGGCGCAGTAAACCGCTAACCCAAACATGATGGGTTGAATGACAAAGGTTAGAATGGTAAACCATCGATTTTTGCCTTTGAACAGTCCACCAACCATTTCCGGTACACTTTGCTCGCCAAGATCATCGTAGAACTTAGCCTCTTCCTCGCTAAGTGCTTGCCTGATCATTTCATCGATTTCGTCATAACTCTTTTTCATATTTCAACTCTATTAAATATTTCTTTAGGCGTTCCCTGGCGTGAAAAAGCCTTGACTTGACTGTGCCGGTGGGGATGCCCATTATTTTTCCAATTTCCCGAATGCTGTAATTGCGGAGATAGAACATGGTAAGGATGTCTCGTTGATTATCAGGCAGGTTACGGATTACCGATTTTAGCTTATCTAATACCTCTGTCTGGTTATCGGTGTTGTCTGGAGTGCTTTCAACTGCTACATCCATTTTAATATTCCTATCTCGTTGCTGGCCCCGGATCCAGTCAACTGACCGCCGGTAAACAATTCGATAGGCCCAGACTGAGAAGCTTGCGGGATCTTTAATATTTTTCAACCCTTTGAAGATAGACTGCCAGCAATCTTGGGCGATGTCTTTGGCGGCCTCTCCATTCTTGGTATGCCAAAATGCTTGTTTTATCAATTTGGGATGCCAACGTTCTACCAGTATATTGAAAGCTTGCTTGTCCCCGGATTGGCATCTCAACACTAACCACTCGTCAAATATTTGCGGGTACTTCTTCATCCAGCAATACTAAAAGTCGGAGAATTTCGTATTCGGTTCAATTCTAACAGAGAAACTTTAAGCTAAACAATAAAGCGACTGGTACACTTCTTGGAGAAAGAGACTGGATCGAGTTAATTTACAGGCACTTACAATGAATATGGACAAAAAAGTTATACTGACAACTTTAGTGGTAGCCTGCCTGAGTTTTCATGTTATAGGCCAGAAGCTAAAGTATAAGAGTGTATTTGCTAAACTCAGTGACAAGCAATACGAAGAGGCCTACACTGACTTGACGAACTTTCTTGAGGCAAACCCGGAACATGCCAGTGCCAACCTTCAAATGGCAATTTTGGCTGAAGAGCATTTGAAGGACTGCGAGAAAGCAAAGCCTTACTATGAAAAAGCCAAACGCCTGATTGATAAGAAGGAGTTACAGCGCAACGAGAAGTACTACGAATCTTACAGGAGAAGAGATTTCCGTTCGGGTAAGATGACGGTCAGGTTATCCGATATAACTACCGATATAGATAGAAGGATCGGCAACTGCGCCGGAAGCTAAAGCTTGAGATAAATACCAGCAGAATAGGCAGGGTCGGCCAGCACTCTTCGGCCACTGAAGGCAAACCCCGCACCAACACTCACACCAAACTTGTCATTGATATCGTAAGCAATTTCAGGGCTATAAGATAGATATTCAATGTTATTGCTGAAGATGCTATTATTTACGATGATAGTGTCGTCGCCATTGTTGAAAGACTGCACCCCATAAATCCGATTGATGAGCCAGAAGCCTTTTACCTTTGCCCCAAACTCTACTCCATAGCGAAATTCATCTGAAAAGTTCTCCGTACGATTATTGAAGCCCATTAGGGCACTGGCATACACATTTCCTTTCCCAAAAGACCTGCTTACATCGAAAGTGATCATCTGGTTAAACTCACCATCTCCGGTTTGTAATAACTGGGTGCGACCACCGGAAGGGTTTCCCAGTGGTAAGCCTAGTGTTAGGCTCACCGAACCGACATAAGGCCCTTTCTTGAACAATCCGTATTTCAAAGCCAGGTCTACATCTCCAAAGGAAGTAAGCTCGTCGCCCTCTTCAATCAAAGTGCCATCAGGCCTTTCTAACCGATTTAGGGTTCCGCGTACAAGAAACGGCAGGTTAATAATGGCAGTGAGTTTACTGCTTATGCCATACTCGCCATAAATAGATGTTGAATAGAACCCAGTAGTGGTAATATCCACAATGTCTCCTGAAGGGGTGTAGTAGTTATTAGCAATGATAAAATACTGGCCTAGTTTCCAGTAAGATTTACCTTTCTCTTGAGTCCAGCCGCCGCCGGCAAAAGTAGGCGCAACAGAAATCAGGACTAACACTATAACGGCAACTCTTTTCATGCTACTCTTCAAATTTTCCATAACCAAATGGTACGCCGAAAGGCTTACAATAGATGATAACGAAGTCGTAGGAGTTAAGCTCAGTGCCCATGGGCAATGTGTAACTCTGTTCTCCGCTGTTAGATTTCAAGGCACCTAACTCTATTCCACCAGAAACGCTGTTATCTGAATTGCTGAGGTAAACAAATAGGCCAGGTCCATTTGACGCAGTGAAGTTACTTCCGAAACTAAGCACCAAGTCGCCATCATTATTTGGGGCCAAGGTGAAGTCTCCGGCTACGGTGTAATTATTTCTTCCCTTAAAAGTGCCTTTGCGTGAGGTTTCAGTGAGCACCGTTTCATCCCCAGCAGCAATCATCACGGAGTCAGTAAGGTTTTCAAAGGACGCCTTTATATAAGCACTGCCCATAGATACCGCTGTCACCAAGCCATCGTTGCTTACGTCTAAGATGTCGCTGTCAGTGGAAGTCCAAATTGGGCTTACCACCACCTGCTCACCGGTTTCATTAAAATACAGAATGGAAAGCGTGGTAGTTTCACCAACCTTTAGCGCTTCTACTTCGGTAACAATCCGCAATTCGGTTTCAAACATTTCTTCCTCAACAATATCTACCCCGATACAAGAGAAGGCTGAAATTGACAAGACCCAGAGATATTTTAGACTTCGCAAGGCTATAAGATTTTAATAAATACGTTGCAAGTTACCACTAAAAGCGTGCCTTGTGCATCACGTAAATATCACAATTTGTTAAAATTTGGAGGAAGGCAATTCATGGTAAATATGAATTATGGCAGTAGATATTCTGTTATATTATCCTTGTATATAGATCAGAAGCATTGGATCATGAGAGTAATGTTATTACTGCTGGCAGTAGTTGCCGTTGCCTGTGGCGAGGAGGCCAAGAATATTTCTCAAGCTGAGTACGAAGCGGAGGTCTTGCAATGGAGGGCTGATAGGGTAGAGTCACTGAGAGCCAGGGATGGCTATCTCAACCTATCTGGTTTGTTTTGGTTACAGGAGGGGGCAAACACTTTTGGCTCTGATTCCAGCAATAGCTTTGTATTTCCGCCACAGGCTCCGGCTTTTATGGGTGCTTATTACAAACTGGGAGATTCCGTTCGTGTTGAGATAAATGATGAAGTTGCTGCTCTTTGGGATGGACAGCAAGTGCTTGAGATGACCCTAACAACGGACAGCGCACAAGAGTTTACTTCCGATTCACTTATCTGGTACTTAATTAAAAGAGGAGATAAACTAGGCGTTCGTCTCAGAGACCTGGAATCGCCCGCCCTGGAAGAATTCACTGGCTTCGAGTATTTTCCAATTGACCTGAAATGGAGGCTTCCAGCGGATTACCATGTGTATGATCCGCCGAAGTCAGTAATCATCAATAATATTCTAAATATTGAAGAAGAGCATGAATCTCCGGGGTATGTCACTTTTGATATTGACGGGAAGACTTATTCCCTTGATATTATCCGCAATTCTTCCGGGAATTTTATGATCATCGCTGATGGTACCAGCACCGCCGAAACGTATGGAGGGGGTCGTTATTTCTATATTGATGATCCTGATGAGAATGGGAAAACGATTGTAGACTTTAACAAGGCCTATAATCCAGTGTGTGCTTACAAGTTATATTCCACTTGCCAGTTGCCTCCTCCGCAAAATGTGTTGCCCATTAGAATTCCTGCTGGTGAAATGGACTATGCCGGCACCCTCCCTTAGTGGTCTGGCCTGTACATACACCAGGTGTGCAGGTCTTCGATATCAGCTTCATTGATAACCTGAAATCCAAGATGCTTGTAAATTGGCACATTGTCTGGGTTTTCAGTAGTAAGGCAAACCCCATTCGATCGGGGATCATTAATTGACTCTTCAATCAAATCTCTTATGAGCAATTTGGCTAAGCCTTTTCCTTGATAGTCAGGTAAGACACCAATAATGCCCAGAAAGTAGTGAGCCTCCTTCGGCTCAAACTCTGCACACTTGTCCTCAAAGTCTACCAGCCTTTTGATGGCGTCAGATCCGATATGGTTTGACAGATTTTCAAAGGTTTGCTTCAAGCTTTCCGGCCACGGCAACTCTTCCGGCTCATTAATGCCAGCAATGGCCACAAGTTTACTATTGTCGGCATAGGCCATAACCGGCCACCCTCGTGAAAACCTGGTTTCTAGAAAAAAGCCAAGTAGTGCCTCCAGACGGTTTGGAAAATCTTGGCCAGCATCTTTCAGTACATAACGCATAACTGGGTATTCCCAGAATGCTGCGCTTAGTACTTCTAAAGCTTCTGACTTTCTTGAGGAATCGATTCTCAACAATGTCACTAGGAAATTCGCTTAAACTAGGCGTTAATTTACATTCACTGTAACATTCACAGCTTCACTCCTCCGGTCAGAGGCATCAACTAATACGAAAATAATAGTAAGGCTTGTTCCCGTTGGGAAATTGGCTGGAATGTCAAAATTAGAGTCGAAATTGAGTTGCATTGCTGTCTGATCAAGCGCGGCTTCATCAAGCAGAACTGCCCCGCTGCCGGTGTCTTGACTAATCTCAAGAGTTTTTAAGCCCACCCCAGAGGACAAAACCAGGGATATACTAATGGTGGAGCCGGGTGTGGTGTTAATGGTTCCACCGGTGTAGGTAATTACTGGTGGATCGGGCTCTGGTTCGTCGTCACTTTTACAGGCGGCAAACACAACAATCAGCAGTAGAAGCAGTAATGATTTGAGTTTCATGGTGCAGTTCAAGTATTTAGTACGATCTAGCAAAAATCGATCCCGCACTGGTTTTCGGGCGGAGCAATAATACAAGTTAAACGTATTGTGGGTAATTAATGGTTCACGATGCATTTATTGATTACGTGAGAGATACCATCTAACATATACATTATCTAAATTTACTTGAAATGAAAGCCATGCTTAATCTTCGTAGATATGGAATCTTGGTACTGCTTGCCCTTTTCTGTTATGCGTGCGCGCCGGCCAAAGGAGGAAAACAGCAACCCAAGAATAAGCCCATACCTTGCCCTAAGAAAGACTGCTAGGCAGCTAGTTTGTGCCTGACAGGCGCAGGCTATGGCCTGCCTAGGTAAAGTGACCAATTATTTAGTAAGTTTGAAGAAATGGGCAGTTTTAGGTCTTGCCCAGGACACAAGCTAAGCACCCTCGCAGCAATGAGCCACTCGGGGTAATTTAAATCGCTTCATAGCATCTGTAATTTTAAGTTGAAACATACTGTTATGACGGCGTGGAGTATACTCCATGGTTTCAGAAAATTTTAAAAAAGTTAAGTTATGCAAATAGGTAGGCTCGCAAGTGAGACCGGATTCTCAAGGGATACAATTCGCTATTATGAGAAGATAGGACTGATTGGGCTAAAGCCCTCTAATGGTCACAGTTCATATAAAGATTATGGAGAAGACATAAAGGAAAAACTGCTGACAATAAAGCAGCTTAAGACTTTCGGGTTTACTCTTCGGGAAATGAAATGGATGTTTTCTTATGAAAGTGCCGGCTTGCTTTCATGCCAAGACATGACCACAGTAGCTGACAAGAAAATTGCTGAAATTGATGAACAAATCAAGAGACTGTCTCTGGTTCGAAAAAGGCTTGTAAAAGGCATCAAAGAATGCGATGGCGATTGTGATGAGGTACTGACCAATATTGCTGACAGGACCAATTGCTAACAAGTGGATTGGCCACTTCCTTCAGCTCCCTTGCTCTTAGGCTATCTCTTGAAAATTCCCTACCTTATTTAGCTATCCGATGAATTTATGGAAAGTCTAAACGAGGTAATTGTTCAGTCTAAAAGGCCAGAATTACAGGTATTCGTTGATAACCCGGGTCTACTAAATTTTGTACCGCTGCTCTACATTGCCTGGGCTGATGATATTCTTACGCCAACTGAAATACAAACTATTAGAGGTATTATAGAAGAACAGAAATGGCTGCAGAGTGAAGAGAAGGAATTACTACACCAGTGGCTTAATCCGCAAGACCCTCCAACAATTGCTGAACTGAAGAGCTGGCTACATTTGCTGGAGGTCACCTCTGACCAGATACCGGAAGAAGCGAAAAAATCGCTCGTTGATGTGGGTCTGCAAATATCGAAAATTGGGTCAGAAGATAGCTACGTCAGATGCTCAACTCCGGAAGCTTGCAAGGCCCTTTACGAGATTGAGGGCGCACTTGGCATTGTAAGTGAAGAGACTTATCGAGAGCTGTTTAATCCTACAACAGACGATACACAAAGTGATGCAGGTAATAATTTCGATCCGGATAAACTTACAGATGTCCTTAACGAAGAATATGCTGCCATTATTCAAAAAATGAATACCCTTCTGTCTGACCCGGCTTTTTCCTATGTCGCTACCCATCCAAAGGAAGAGTATCGAGAGAAAATCTTAACCTGGTGCAAGCAGTTGGCTAAGCAGGGAATAGGCTCATTGGCCTATCCGAAGGAATATGGAGGACAAGATGACATTGGCACTTACTTTATGGCAATGGAGTGCCTGGGCTACCACGATTTAAGTTTGCTTGTGAAGTTTGGAGTGCAGTTTGGCCTTTGGGGAATGAGTATTTATCTACTGGGTACCAAAAAGCACCATGAGCAATATTTGGAAAGAATCGGCACCCTTGAGCTGCCAGGGGCTTTCGCAATGACAGAAACCGGGCATGGCTCTAATGTGCGCAGTATTGAAACTACCGCCACTTATGACAAAAATTCAGAGGAGTTTATAATACATACACCAAATGAGCAGGCCAGGAAGGATTACATCGGGAATGCAGCTAAGCATGGGTTAATGGCAACTGTATTTGCTCAGCTAATTGTCAATGAAGAGCAATATGGAGTCTGTGCTGTGATCGTACCGCTGAGAGATGAGGATAGCCAGGTGCTACCAGGAATTAGGATTGAGGACTGCGGTGAGAAGATGGGGCTGAATGGTGTAGATAATGGTCGCATTTGGTTTGACAACGTTCGGGTGCCACGGGAGAATTTACTTGATAGATATAGCCAGGTTAGCAAAGATGGAGAATATTCCAGTCCCATCAATAGCGATTCAAAGCGGTTCTTCACCATGCTGGCAGCCCTGGTTGGGGGGCGCATCGGTATTCCCCGAGCCGGACTTAGCGCCACCAAATCAGCTTTAACTATCGCAGTTAGGTATGCGGCAAAAAGGAGGCAGTTTGGAGCCAGCGACAAACCGGAAACCCCAATCATTGATTATCAAACACATCAAAAGCGCCTGTTCCCGGCAGTGGCTAAGACTTACGCATTGCATTTCGCATTGAGGTACCTAACAAGAAGGTATATCGACAGGAAGGAAGAGGAAAGCAAGGAGATTGAAGCGCTGGCCGCGGGCCTCAAAGCCTATACAACCTGGTTTGCCACGAGCACAATACAAACTTGTCGTGAGGCTTGCGGAGGACAAGGCTATCTGGCATCAAATAGGTTTACTGCCCTCAAGGCAGATACTGATATCTTTACCACATTTGAAGGTGATAATACGGTACTCATGCAGTTGGTGGCCAAAGGCTTGCTTTCAGAGTTCAAGCAGCAATTTCATGACATAAATTTCTTTGGTTTGGTTAAATACCTGGCGGGAAGGGCAGGGACTGCAATTTCGGAACTCAATCCCATTGTGGTCAGAAAAACAGATGAAGATCATCTGCTAGACCAGGAGTTTCATCTTAGTGCTTTCAAGTATAGGGAGGACGATCTGACTATATCTTGCGCACAGAGATTGAAAAAGTACATTGATGCCGGTCAGAATTCTTATGACGCGGCCGTAAGGTGCCAAAATCATATGGTAAGTATGGCAGAGGCCTTCATTGAACGCATCGTATTAGAGCAATTTATCGCAGCAGTAGATGCTACTTCCGAAGGACCAGAAAAGGACCAGCTTACTGTACTTTACCAGTTGTTTGCCCTTAGTACTATTGACGCGCACAAAGGCTGGTATCTTGAACAGGGATACTTGGAGGGCGTGAAATCCAAAGCGATTAGAAAAGTAGTGCGGAAGCTATGTTATAAAATGAAGAACGATATGGTTGGACTGGTAGATGCTTTTGCCATACCGAATTCTTGTATAGGAGCTCCAATAGGGTTAGATAGATAGTTACTTCGCTAGTTCCCGAATCATTACCTTGGCGTAATACTCAGGCCATGGTTGCTCGACGGAATGGCTATGCTCCTTGTCGGCCATTACAAGTAGATAAATCAAGTCGCTTTTGGTGAAATTCATATGGAATTTGTCCTGAAGCGGCTGATGAAGATGTTCAGCATACCACAACGGCCACTCAGGATCTGCACCATCAGAAGCAATAAATGCCTGGTGATGAGCTGCACCCACCTCCTTGAATAAGGCGCTTATAGATATAGCTAAGGCGTCGTCCATGGCCATAGTCCCTACTATAAGTTACGGAAATAAAATGGAAAGGCCGACGAGGAGTCTAGTTATCCGGATTCAACTGCGATCCTCCCCAAAGCTTACTGTACTTTTCGCAGTGTACCAGAATGCTTTTGTAAGCCGAAAGATCAGTACCGGCTGGAATCTTGTACGAAGATTTGCCCTTGTATTTGGTCAATTGAGCCACCAATACCGAAGTCTTACTATCTGCTGCATTTTTGGCGGAGATGTCACTATAATCGTGCTTCGAAAGAAATATCTTCAAATCCGGCGCTTTCTTCGCCTCGAAGTTATCAGCGAGTACTACGTACATGTCCTCACCCCTCTGAACAATCTGCCAGTTGCCTTCGAACGTGGTAAAGTAGCTATCGTTTTCCCATTCTCCCTGATAAAGGGTCTTTTCCTGGCTATAAACAGCAAATGGAAGAGATAAAATGAATAGGGCTAAAAGTTGTGTTCTCATTTCTTTAAAGTTTATGGGTACTAAACAAGAAAAATCTTGCCTGGTTCCCCAAACCAAAGAATTATGAACAAAAGTTTACAAAATCGTGATCTCATAAAAAGAGGAAGCCGGCCTGGGCCGGCTTCATAATTAACCCCTTTCCTCGTGGAGGATTTGCCAACACGTGGAATTAATTGAACTAAAAACAATATCAACGGTAACATCCAAAGCCATTGTTATCATTTTGGCTGTTAGACTAGATAAGACTTGCTGAGTTTAAATGGAGCCTCGGGAATAGATTACATTATTTGATTATTACAATATTTAATTGAATATATTATATTTGGGATTTTATGAGCCTTATATCTTTTAGTTCCGATGATAGAGTTGGATACCTGAGGGCTTTATTACTGCTGGCCGCTACCATGCTGCCAATTCTTGGTTTTGCCGTAAATGCCATTAATCCGGAATTACAGGACCCACTTCTGCACCGCATATTGATTTCTGCTTTTGCATTGGCCGCGGTAATTGTCAGTTTCCTGTCGAAAAAAGTAAAGAAGCATCTGCAATTTGTAACCTATGCAATTGCCGCCATCGCTATTCTGTGGATCAACTATCTACTCTACGCAAATGCCATGGCCCATCATTATACACTGGCTACATTTTGGGGTTTGGTTGGGATCAGCCTGGTAATCCGCACTACGCAGCATTTAATGATCTTCACATTCTTCTTTTATTTTAGTATTATATCAACCGTTGCGGCAATTCCCAACCCAGTAGTACCTCCCTTACCATTCCTGATACAGTTCACTTTTCTTACTGCATTTGTCTATATCGCACTTAGCAATTTCCTGAATCTCCGGCGACAGCTGGCTTTGAGCAATCGGCAGTTTAAAATACTGGTCGACAGCACCGACATAGGATACTGCCTTATGGATATAAAAGGACGAATTCTAAAAATCAATCGCAGTGCCAGGATGACTTTGAAAAGGGCCACTAATAGAACTGTGATACAAGGACAAAACCTGAGCCACTACCTGGATAGGAAGGAAGAGGGAGATTTCACCCAAGCGTTTAATCTCGCCGCCACTGGTAAGACGATAAGTATGCAACGAGAGGTATACTTCTCGAAAAATGCCAAAGCAATGCTTGAGATTCGTTTTATCCCGATAAGGGAAAAGAGAAATACAGTTAGCAATGTGTTGTTATCAGCACGGAATATCACCAAAGAAAGGCTTGCGGAACATGAGCTCACTCAAAAGAACAGCGACCTGGAGAAGGCCAACTACGAATTGGATAGTTTCGTTTATCGGGCGGCTCACGACCTGAGAGCCCCCCTCGCTTCAGTTTTGGGCTTGATTGACCTGATTGGGCTAGAAGAAAAGGTGGCTACAAATATTGGCAAATACCTGGGTATGATGCGGAAGAGCATCAATAAGCTCGATCTGTTTATCCAGGATGTTGTGAATTATTCCAGAAATTCCCGGGTGAAAGTAACCTACCGTCCTGTTGATTTTAAATCACTGTTATTGAAAGTGTTTGATGACCTCAGTTTTATTGATGGAGCTAAAGAAGTTGTAAAGCAAATAGACATAACTGGTGATGGAGACTTCTGTAGTGATATCAGCCGATTGAAGGTCATTTTCTATAATCTCATATCCAACTCTATCCGCTATCGAGATTCCGAAAAAGCGACATCCACAATATCCATAAACATCAAATACGATCATAAAAGAGCGGTCATCGCAATCCATGACAATGGTATTGGGATAGAAGAAGCGGCGCAGGAGGAAGTTTTCAACATCTTTTTCAGAGCTAGTGAGGCGTCCTCTGGTTCCGGCCTAGGGCTATTCGTTGTAAAGGAGGCAATCCGGAAACTTAGCGGTAATGTTGAGCTTTCTTCAGAACCGTCTTCGTTTACCCAATTCAAGATAACCCTCCCAAATCAAGTCCCTACCTATAAATCAGCCACAAAGCAACTGTCGGAGTAATGAGAAACCTTGTTGCCAAACTAAAACAGTATTGGCAAAAGCTTTGGTTTAATTTTTGAGGAAAAACATTACTTTTGAGCACGTTGGTGAGGTAATGATTAAAGCAATACTACTAGTATCTGTTGTCCTAATTTCCAATCTCAGCCTTAAAGCCCAGATTATAATAGCCAGACAAGATGGTACTAGCCTTAAGCTAAACGCTGAGGGCAAATGGGACCAAATTGATACTGCAGAACCTGATCGGAAGAAGATACATTCATTCCGTATTCCATATTCTTCAAACACTCTGATAGATGGAATGAATAAGCGCTATGGAATTAGGTTTGACGCAGAGAAATGGCAGGTTTTGCGCGGACCGGATTACAAGGGCGACCTCTATAGCTTTGAGTTGCAATTCTACCATCGTAACGGAGAAGGGTTTGCCCTGATTTTGGCAGACACACTACAACGCCCTATCGAGAAAATAATCTCTCAGTCTTTAGAGAACATTAAAGGTAACAGCACAGCCTTCACCGTTGCTTACGGAGAGGCATTTAGGGTGAATAAGAATCTAGTCTATATGGTGATTATACAGGCCAAGCAACGTGGCATTCCTATTACCTATTACAATTACTACTACGCAGGTTCAGAGGGTTCTTATCAGCTACTCACATACTGTGGTCAGCAGTCTTTTTGGAAGTTTGAAGATGATTTCAAGGACCTGCTGAACGGATTTATTACATATAAAGACCGATAAACTTGCGACTGCCCTTCCCGTAGAGTAAATTGTGACTATTTAGTCATAATGCCTACTGCTACTTTCCTTAATCTACCATCCACCAAGAAGAGAAGGTTTTTGAGTGCCGCCTATGCTGAATTTGCATCCAAGGGTGTTGATGGTGGGTCAATTACAAACCTGGTGAAATCTTTGGAAATTGCTAAGGGGAGCATCTACCAATACTTCGGTAGCAAGATAGACCTGCATCAGTATTTGATAGAGCACGCGCTGGAAAGTAAGAAGCGATTGTTCATCGGCAACGAAAGTATTTCTGAGGGCCAGGATGCTTTATTTTCGGCCAACCTGCTGGCTGCCAAATTCGATCTGGCATTTCCCCAGTATGCAGTAATGCTTTACAATCAGTGCCTTCCGGATAGTCTACAATACCAGGAGCAGATCTCACTAAGTACTGAAATTCTCTCTCAGACTGAGATCTATATGCTTCCAAATGTAAGCTTGGCGGCGGCATTATACCGCTCTCTCCAAATTGGGTTTTTTTACTATTTAGTGAGTAATCAGAACATTCCCTTACGGGAATACTTGTTTACCTCAGAGCCCATCGAGATTGATAACGAAGTGCTGATAGACGAGGTAGCGCAGCTTACAGATAAAACACAAAAGCTCATAAAGTGACCAAATAGTCATAAATATGGATATTGAGAAGTTACGAAAGGAAACCAAAGGAGTGGGTAATGTGGTGCACTTCAATAATGCTGGTGCATCTCTTATGCCAGTGCCAGTATTTAATGCCATAGCAAGCTACCACCAGGATGAAGTGGAATGGGGCGGGTACGAAGTAGCTGGCAAGATGCGGTCCGAGCTGGAAGCGGCTTATGATAGCGTAGCAAAGTTGATTAATGCCCAGAGAGAAGAGATTGCATTGCTTGAAAATGCTACGGCGGCATGGGCCGCAATTTTTCATGCAATCCCACTTAAAGCCGGCGATGAAATTCTGACTTGCGAAGCTGAATATGCAAGCAATTACATCAGTTACTTGCAAGCACAAAAGAAGCTGGGTTTGGAGATTAGGGTTATCCCCAATGACCACCGAGGTGCGCTATCTATTGAGGCTGCTCAGCAGATGATAAGTAACAGGACAAAGCTGATCTCGGTAACACATATGCCTACTAACGGAGGGCTGGTAAATCCTGCCGAGGAGTTAGGTGTCATTGCGAGGGAGCATGGAATCCTCTACCTCCTGGATGCCTGTCAAAGTGTTGGTCACTACCCGGTGGATGTGGAGAAAATTGGTTGTGACTTTTTATCGGCAACAGGTCGCAAGTATTTACGGGGGCCACGTGGTACGGGGTTTCTCTACATCAAGCGAACGCAAATAGAAAACTTCGAGCCCATCGTGCTCGATTTGCATTCCGCGGAGTGGATTACAAAGACTACTTACAAAGTAAAGAATGATGCCAGGAGGTTTGAGAACTGGGAAGCTAACATGGCACTTAGAATGGGCATAAAAGCCGCCGCCGACTATGCCAACGACTTAGGGATTAACTCCATCTGGGAAAGAACTTCATTACTAGCGCAGAAAATGAGGGAATCATTTGCAACCGTCAGGGGTTTGAAGATAAGAGACTTGGGAGCTGTAATGGGCGGAATTGTCACTTTCACCCTGGAAGGTTACAGCCCTGAGGAAATCAAGGAGTATTTGTCCAGGCAAGGAATTAATGTGACAGTAACTTTCAAGGGAAGCACTTTGCTTGACATGGAAAATAGAAACCTGGAATCCATGGTTAGGGCTTCGGTGCATTATTACAATACAGAGGAAGAAATTGATTTCTGTCGGCAGCAACTGGAAACGATGGTAATGAGAGATAATAGCAATGATCGAGGTAGCAAGGGTGTATGAATTAGACCGGGAAGAACATAACCAAGCCTTCAAGATCTTGATCGATGGATTATGGCCCAGGGGAGTAAAAAAGGAGGCAATTGACCTGTGGTTTAAGTCTATAGCTCCGAGCGCAGAACTTCGCAAATGGTATGACCATGATATTGATAAGTGGCAACAATTCAGAAACAAGTACAGAGCTGAACTCGACCTAAATTCCGAGGTGGTAATCGATCTTATGCAGCACATCCGAGACCATGAGCGCGTGCTGCTACTTTATTCTACTAAGGCCCAACCCCATAACAATGCAACTGTTCTACTTGAATATCTAAAGGAAAAAGGAATAAAGTGACTACTGATTTTAATGCTTTGCTAAATGAAGTGCGGGCATGCCGGGTTTGCGAAGACAACCTTAAGCACGGCGCCAGACCGGTGGTACAGGCACAAGAGAGTGCCAGAATCCTTATAATCAGTCAGGCACCAGGCATGGCGGTTCATAAAAGCGGTATTCCTTTTGACGATCGTAGCGGAGATACGCTTCGCGATTGGATGGGAATAGGTAAAGAAGTGTTTTATGACCAACGTCAAATTGCCATCGTACCCATGGGCTTCTGCTACCCAGGGAAAGGTAAATCCGGCGATCTTCCTCCCCGATCAGAATGCGCACCTCTATGGCATGAAAAGATTCTATCCTTTCTTTCCAATTTGCAATTGACGCTATTGGTGGGTGCCTACGCACAAAAGAGCTATTTAGATCCTCCAAAGCCTACACTTACCGAAACTGTTGCCTCCTTTCGGGACTACCTCCCGCAATACTTGCCACTAGTTCATCCTTCGCCCAGGAATATTGGCTGGCAGCAGAAGAACCCCTGGTTCAAACATGAACTTGTTCCAGAGTTGCAAAGTCTCGTACAAGAAATATTGCAGGGATTGTAGATTGCTATAGCAGCACTCCTGTGACCACAAAGGAATTCTGATTTTTCCTGTTGAAGAAGTACATTTACAATCATGAGCCAACCAGAAAAAACCCTCTTCCTTTTCGACGCTTTTGCCCTCATTTACAGAGCCCATTTCGCTTTCAGTCGTAACCCAAGAATCTCATCAAAGGGCGTCAATACTGGGGTTCCGTTTGGCTTTACGAATGCCATGTTAGAGGTAATTCAGAAACAGAAGCCTACTCACATGGGAGTGGTTTTTGACACTTTCGCCCCCACCTTTAGAGATGAGGTTTTTGAGGAGTACAAGGCCGGCCGCCAAGCTACCCCAGAAGATGTTAAGGTGGGTATTCCCCTGGTAAAGGATATTGTAAAGGCCTGGAATATTCCTGCTTTAGAACTTGATGGCTATGAGGCCGATGATATAATCGGTACAATCTCAAAGAGGGCAGCTAAGGAAGGTTTTACTGTCTATATGATGACTCCTGACAAAGACTTCTCGCAGCTTGTTCAGGAGAAAGTATTTCTTTACAAACCCGCCTATATGGGCAATTCTGTGGACATTCTGGGAGTAGAGGAAGTGAAGGCTAAATGGGGGATAGAGAAGGTGGAGCAGGTAATTGACATTTTGGGTTTGCAAGGAGACAGCAGTGACAACATACCGGGTATTCCCGGCGTAGGCCCCAAGACTGCTGTGAAGTTCATCGAGGATTATGGTTCGGTAGAGAATCTGGTGAAACATGCTCACGAATTAAAAGGAAAGCAAAAGGAGAATGTGGAAAATTTCGGTGAGCAAGCTATCATGTCGAAGGAATTAGCTACGATTAATACTGAAGTTCCGATAGAATTTGAGTTAGATGATTTTGAATACAAGGGGCCTGATGAGGATAAGCTTAAGCCAATATTCCGGGAGTTGGAATTCAGAACATTATTGCAGCGTGTATTTGGTGAGTCCTCGACAAAAGCACCAGCAGAAACCGGGCAAATTGGTTTGTTTGACCAGCCAAAGACTGATGAGAAAGGCGAGCAGGCAGAGGAAGAACCAGAAGTAACAAATGAGCCGCAAACCCTACACGCTTTCAACCCGCAGTATCACCTCATACACACCGCCGAGTTACGCAAAAGCCTGCTTGATCATCTCAATCTGCAGCAGGAATATGCCTTTACAGTAATCACCCTGGCCAAAGGCATGGAAAAGGAAACTGAGGCAGATCCCATGGATGACGATTTAGTAGGTATCTCATTTTCCTACTACCAAACTGAAGCTTACTACATACCAATACCAGATGACAGTAAGGATGCTGGAGCTATTCTTTCGGAATTTAAATCGCTATTTGAAGATGAGGACAAGACGGTAATTGGTCAGGACCTCAAGTACGATGTGATGCTGTTACAAAAGTATGGCATTGAGTTGAAGTCTAAACTTTTCGATTGCAAGCTAGTGCACTACCTCCTGGAACCAGAAACCAGCCATCAGTTAAGTGTGATGGCGGAGAACTATCTGAACTACATTCCCATTGCGGTAAATAGTCTTACCGAAAAGGGAAAAAAGCCCGATAGCTTTAGAGATATCGAGTTGCCGCGTCTAACCGATTATGCCGGAGAAAGAGCTGATCTTATCCTGAAAATGAAAGAATATCTACAGCCTCGGTTGAAGGACGAGACTGAAAAGCTCTATTGGGAAGTTGAATTACCGCTGCTGCTAGTGTTGGCAGATATTGAATATGCGGGTGTTAAGATAGACGTTGAAGGCCTGGCAGAAATGTCTGCTGAGCTTGAAAAAGACTGTACCCAGCTTCAGGATTCAATTTATGCCATCGCCGGAGAAGAGTTTAATATCTCATCGCCGAAGCAACTTGGCGACATCCTCTTTGAGAAGCTAAAATTGGTTGAAAAGGCCAAAAAGACGAAATCTGGTCAGTACGCAACTGGTGAAGAGGTGTTATCAAAACTGGCCGGGGAACATGAAATTGTTCAAAAGATATTAGACTACAGGGAATTCCAAAAGTTGAAGACCACCTATGTTGATGCACTCCCCACCTTAAGGAGCCCGCTGGATGATAGAATACATACCAATTTTGCCCAAACGGTGGCTGCTACCGGCAGGCTAAGTTCTAATAATCCTAACCTACAAAACATTCCAATACGTACAGCAAGGGGTAGAGAAATTCGGAAGGCGTTTGTGAAGAAGGATAAGGATCATCTTATACTTTCTGCAGATTACTCACAGATTGAACTTCGCATTGTTGCCTCTTTTGCGAAAGACAAGCACATGGTTGATGCCTTCAAAAATGGCAGGGATATTCATGCTACCACTGCCAGTAGGGTATTCGGAGTACCGCTGGAGGAAGTAGATCAGGATATGAGGCGTAAAGCCAAAGAGGTCAATTTCGGATTGATTTACGGAATGTCTGCCTTTGGCCTTGCTGAACGCTTGCAAATATCGCGAGGCGAAGCCAAGGAGATTATGGACTCCTACTTTGGAGAATTTGATGCAGTAAAACGGTACATGGATGAATCTATCAATATCGCCCGAGAACAAGAATATGTGGAGACGATTTTGGGCAGAAAGCGTTATCTACGCGATATAAATTCCAGGAATTTTACCACGCGAAGTTATGCTGAACGAAACGCTATTAACGCTCCAATCCAAGGTAGTGCAGCGGATATTATAAAGGTGGCCATGGTAAACCTCCACCAATGGATGAAGACAGAAAAACTGAAATCCCAAATGATTCTGCAAGTGCACGATGAATTGGTTTTTGATGCCCACAAAAGTGAAATTGATCACCTGGAGAAAAAGGCAATTGAGCTAATGATGGATGCCATTAAACTTGAGGTGCCCCTTGAAGTTGAAACTGGTCGCGGGGAGAACTGGTTGGAGGCCCACTAGTTAACCGCTAGCTTTGTTAATCGTAATTATCTAAGATGCTTCCAAAAAGAACCTCAAGCCCCATTTTGGCCATAGGGCCAGCTGAAATCAGAACACTAGGGTTTGCTTTTGTTGGCTTGACTGTTATTGCGGTAATAGTATTTACACAAAACTATGTAAAGCACGCCCATACTACTGAATACTTTTCAGCGCCACTGAGCTTGGCCTATAACTTCATTGTCTATTCTTCTTTCGCATTATTCGTTCCGATTGTGGTGAAAGCCAGCCGCAGGTTTCCTATTGGTAGTGATGGGCTTAAAAGACACATTGTTGTTCACATTTTTCTAAGCCTAGCCCTGGGGTTTGCTCATATGCTATTTTGCAACCTGGTACTCTACGGTGTAGACCTTAGTTCCTCACCGATTTTTCCTCGTTTCCTCACTAAGTATCTTACTAATGTTATTCATTTTCATTTGTTAGCCTATTGGACCGTACTGGCGTTCGTCTCAGATTTTAGATTTAAGCGGAAGCAGCAACCGCACCAGTTGCTGGAAAGGTTTGTAATAAACCACAACCGAAACTCTTCAATTCTGGCACTTGACCAGGTACTTTGGATCGAGGCATTAGATCACTACCAGAAACTACACACCAAGGAGGGCTTCTCAATTTACAAAGACTCCATGGCTAACCTCGAGCGCCAATTACCAGAACAGTTCCTGCGGGTACATCGATCTGCGATTGTAAACACAGACCATATCATTGAATTCAAGAAGAACAGATCAATTTTGGAAGTTTCCGGGGGGCTTAAAGTGCCGGTGGGAAAATCCTTCAAAACGCGGGTTAGGCTTCTGTTTAAATAGCCATTGGCGAATAAAAGTTAAGCGCTGACGAATTCTCCTGCCCAGGTAGCGGCTAATTTCACTGCCCTTCCGTATCGTTGACAAAAAGACAAATGCGCATTACGATTCTTTGCTTGTTCATTGCCGTTGTGGCTTGCCAGTCACCGAAACCCAAAAACACAAAGTACATCCCAGAACTCACGGCTATCCACAATTGGTTAGCAAGCAGTAAAATGAGCAACGATGGTAATGACATTTGGCCAGATGCCATTGATGAACCTCAGGTGGCTTCACTTTCTTTATCAGGAGGGGTAAGCGCTAAGTTGATTTTTTACCTTCAGCTTTATGCTGAAACCAACGACGAAACTTACCTCGCTGAGGCAAAGTTGGCAGCTGACTACTTGCTGGCAAACGCGCCAAGCAAACAAGATTCTCTTCAAGGAGTATTTTGGGCTTTTAGCCCTTACGGAAACGTGTGTGGATCGGCTTATGCGCTGCTTGAAACTAACAAGGTTACAGCAGATGAAAAATATCGAAAGGGAGCAGAAGACATTATTGATGTGATTTTGCACTTTGCTCAAAATAAGAATGATACCATTTCATGGGATCTAGGCAATGATGTGCTAGGAGGATTAGCCGGTACCGGGCTTTTTATGCTTTATGCTGGAAAAGAACTTAATCGTGAGGACCTCACCAACTTTGCGGAAGCTGCTGGCAGAACCTTAATATCCAGGGCCTCAAAAGAAGTTGGCCTCAACTGGAAACGGGGGCAAAATGGCCGATTTGTTCTTCCCAACTTCTCTCATGGTGCGGCGGGAATCGGATTTTTTCTGGCCAGGTTGTACGAGGTTACCAATAAGCCAAAGTTCCTGGAAGCAGCCCTCGCTGCAAATACATATCTGGAATCGGTAGCTAAAACAGATGAGGGCGTATTTCTGGTTCCCTACGGTTTCCCAGACCCGGGGTGGAGCAGAGCATATGATATTGGGTGGGCCCATGGCCCAGCAGGAGTTGCGCGATTCTATCGTCAATTGCACAAGATCACTGGGGAAGAAAAATGGCTGCGGCGTGAGCAGGCCTGTGTGGAGGGGATTCTATCCAGTGGCATACCCGACAAACCAACTGCTGATTTTGGAGAGGCGGAATTCTATTTGGACAACAGATTTGGAGTTGGCTCCGTTGCTAGTTTTCTGTTAGATATCAGGAATAGAAATGAACAACAAGAAGCGCTGTTGCAATCCCTGCTTGCGCACATGTTCGATAAGAGCAGCTACTCGGAAGATGGACTCCACTGGCCTCAAACCCGGTATGGATTCATGCAAAACGCCGGCGATACTACCGCCTTTACCGGCTACTTCTATGGTGCGTCAGGCTACGGAATGATATTGCTAAAAGCTCAGGCCAAGGCCAACGGAACAGAATTCATCCGTTTCGTAGACGACCCATACTAGGTAGGTTTTACAGTTACAGACCTCAATTTTCAAGTAATTCTACTGAACCCGACCTAAATAGTCGCGTTTCTCTAACTTGGGGCCTGACTTTCTAAACTGGAAGCAACAAGTTGAGAATTTCAATCAGATACAACCAGTACCAATCATTCCTGACCGTAATAGCAGCGTTGGGCCTGATAAGTATTGCTTTTTTGTCGCAGCGGTATTTGCGCGTGCAGCTAAGAGATTTAGATTTTAACTGGCTGCTGGAACTCCGCCGAGGATCGTTCACTATCATGTCAATGGCGTTGCTTGCCCCTATGGTCTATTGGTTAAAAGTTCGGGTGCCATTTACGCAACAGGCCTGGATACGTCCATTGGGAGTTCATTTAATAGCTAGTCTGGTCTTCGCTCTTATTCACCTTTGGTTTATTACGGTTATCGGGAGTAATAATGATTTCTGGCATTTGTCTAAAAAAGTTTTTCTGAATTTCTTCCATTTAGAAGTGCTTGGCTATTGGTTGATATTAGGAATTTCTACCCTGGTACCGATGAAGAATAGGCCAACCACCCCACTGCCTAAGACCCTTGACAATCTGCAGATCAAAGACAGAGGGCTGGTTATGTCAATAGCGATTGCTGAAATTATTAAGATCCAGGCCCAAGATCACTATCTCAAAATCCACATAGAAGGCCGAAGACACCTCTGCCGACAGCCCATAAAAAGGATGGAGAAGCAACTACTTCCTTCGGGTTTTGTACGGGTGCACCGCTCATGGTTGGTGAATCGTAATTTCGTTCAGGGTGTCAGTGCCAGAAATGTGCATATGGTCGACGGCTCCCTCGTTCCAGTTGGAAGGAAATATGCAGCCAAAGCAAGGCAGATGGTAGATAATTAGCGACAATTCTTTTTCGTTGACGACATTTATCAGCATTGGAGCATACCAATTCGTAGGTTGCCGCAATGATCCGATTTTCTACTCTTTTAGTTCTACTGTCAATCGTAGAATGCGCCACTGCCCAGAAGCATCCATTATTTAGTCAGTTAAAATTAGGGGACCATGCCATAGGCTTTAGGGAGCTTTACACCTCTGATAGTAGCCGAAGCTTTGCCAGCAGTCCTGCCCGTCCCATGCAAATCGGACTATGGTATCCGGCAAACGACAATATCCGGGGTAATGAAATGACTGTGCAAGACTATTTTGCTCTTGATTATCGAGAAATCGATTCCAGCACAAAGATCAATGATAGCTTGCGACAGCTAACCTTGCAAAAACTCACCAGGCACGGTGCCAATCAGGAACTGGTAGGCCATCTGCTGCAGTCGTATACTTTGGCCACTAGGGGTGCTAAGCCGGGCAATGAAAATTACCCACTACTCATTTTTGCGCAGGGAGGAGGAAGGCCTGCAAGATCGGCCTTTTTGCTGGGAGAGTATTTCGCCAGTCATGGTTATGTCGTAATTACTATGCCCCACATTGGTAAAAACAGCCAAAAAATAGATCGCGGCGTACTTCGTGTTGAAGAACAGGTTAAAGACATCGATTTTCTCTACCACTATGCTTCACAACTTGATTTTGTGGATGTTGAGAGTACCATTTTAATGGCGTTTTCAACTGGTGCTGAATCTTTGTTTTTGCATCAAGCCAATTACCAAAGAGCAAAAGCCATCGTAACCTTCGACGGCGGACCAAATCGAGAGTTATTGGAAGAGGTCGATGGGTTCGACGCATTCAAAATTAATATTCCTGTGTTATTTGTCAGTAGCAACCATGGCATGAAGATGACTATTGCTGAAGCGGAAGCAGACCGATATGTCGCTGGTGCTCTTCACAATGCGCAGAAGTATACAATCAAGATGATGGAATTAAATCATCCTGGTTTGCTTACCATCGGCATGATGGAATCAATAGTGCCAAAATTGACCCGTTTTCAACCTATTGGAAATACCGGTGAAAGCCATATAAAGATGCTTAACATGGTGCGACGATTCTCAGCAGCAGTGCTGAATGAAGAGGAAATAAAACTAGAATCATCGCCGCGGGCTGTATTTGTAAAATATCCAGATTAGTCAACGAAGACCTTCTTCGATATCTCTCTTGGTCCTCCCAGGATGTGGATGATATAAATACCACTGCTGAGGTTGCTTGTTGTTATCTCGATCGGGCCGTCATCGCTAATATCGGTAGTAACTAGCAGTCTCCCCGAGATGTCAGAGAGGGTAATTCTACCACCGAAGAAGTCGTCGCCTACACTTACGAACAACCGATTAGTCGCCGGATTGGGATAAATGGATACAGCAGAACTCTTATCTTCAATAACTGTTACTAAGCCCAGTGCGGCCTTGATAGCATTACCATAGATATCGGTGATTTCAACAAGCAAGGAGAATGGGTCATAATTCGGTGGTAAATCTTCAACCACAAAATCCAAGACGTATACAGGCTGATCAAAGGGAGCTTCGTTGGGGATTTCAAATCGAAATTCAGGAGGCCTTTGGCCTGATGCCGGGTGATTCAAACTCAGGTTATCTTTGACGGACTCATACCGTTTATAGGCACTATGACCCTTATTAAATGGATAGGCATATACGGCGAGGCCAGGTACAATTTCATTATCATCCCGATTATCTGAATCGTAGCTAACTGCCTCAAGGTCAAAAACTTTTTCGGTTTCTCCCGAGGTGAATGGAGCTGCGATTGATACTTTTCCAATTACAGTCTGATTGTAGGGGACAGCTACTCTCACCAATGCTGAATTGCTGGAAATGTTATCATGGTATACCCAGGCGGTATCAATGCCTGTGATCAAATGAGGGATCAGGTCTTGCCTGAAAAGTCGCATAGGATGGACATTCTTATAGCCGTCATCTGTCTTACGGGCGACACTCCAGTGAAGATGTACATTAGTGGTTGTACCAGATTCGCCCATAATACCAACAGTATCTTCTTTGGATATTGAGATTTCGGTGGCATCAGGATCGTCAGGTTCAAACTTTGCGGGAATATTTCCCATCTGCGAAAGGTGCCGGTAGTTGATGTAAACGGTGCCCCACTCGGGCTTCCTTGGAAAAGTCAGGTTGGTCTTTACCCTTACGCTTCTTCCTGTACCAATAGATTCCAAATATGATTCACTACCATCTATTATCTTATCTATAGTTCCCTCTGTCATTGAAATGATGGGGATTTTGTTGCTAGAATCAAAGTTTTTTCCTCCATAGGTAAGGTTGGGCGTTATGTCGGAGCCCTGATGAAAATCATACCTTGAACCCAGGATTCTTGGGCCAAAAACGGAAATGAAATACCGATTACTGAATTCTGGTGTGTATTGATTTTGAGAAAGAATATCAGCCAAAACCGGAAATCCCGATTCTTGTTTTGGCTCTGCTTCGATAGATTTTTCCACTAGAATTTGCATTTGCTGCCCACGGCTGTGCAGTAGAGAGCTTAGACAAACCAGCGCTGATAGAATAATACGGATAGTCATAGCATCAATGATTTACTCAATGTTAATGGCCACAGGTTTCAGCAATCGGGTTGAGCTTCCCATTCTGTGGTAATCATGTATCACCGATTGAACCCTGCAAGCAACCTCTGGAAATAACTGGTAGTCTTTCATTTATCCGCTCAAAAACTTAAAGTATCATGAAGAAGATTATCCTAGTTATCCCATTTTTGCTACTTATCATCTTGGTATATGGTCAGGATTCAGGCCTGGCACTGCTGGAAAAAGGAGAGTACGAAAAAGCCAAGAGTTACTACCTCAGTCAGATCAAATCGAAGCCTAAAGACCACCAAGTCAATCATTATTTGGGTAGAAGTTATTTTGGGCTGAATGAGTATGAAGAAGCTATAGATTACTTTGGTCAGGCCATTTCATTGAAGGAAGGTATTTCAGACTATCACTACTATCTGGCTCAAGCGTATCTGCAGAAATTGCAGAATGCCAGTATGTTCGAAAAGATGCGTTCTGCAAGTAAAGTCAAAGACAATTACCTCGAAGCTATTAGGTTAGACTATAGTAATACCAAGGCACATGTTGGTGCCACCTACTACTACTTCAATGCTCCTGGAATTGCCGGGGGCAGCTATTCTAAGGCGATAGAGCATGCCAATATTGTCATCAAACAAAACCCAAAAGAGGGCTATCCCCTGTTAGCTGAAGTTTATATCTCAGATGAGGAATACGACAAAGCCGAGCAAGCTTACTTAAAACTACTTCCGTTGGAGGCAAACAAGGATAGAGTTCACTACGGCTTGGGTATGATGTTCCAGGGAGCAAAGAAATATGATAAGGCATTTTCAGCATTTACCAAAGCGGTATCTGCAAACCAGGATAATATGGCGGCCCACTACCAATACGGCCGAACAGCTGTATTCTCTGAGAAGAATCTTGACAAGGCCATCTCCCATATGAAAATTTATTTGTCCAAGGAAGTTCAGCCTAATCACCCGGATCATTCAAGTGCCAGGTGGCGCCTTGGTATGCTTTACGAACTAAAAGATCAAGAAGACCTGGCACGCAAAGAGTATCAAACGGCTTTACAGCTAAATCCTGAGAATGAGAATGCTAAGAAGGCCTTGGCTGACCTGGATTAATTACTGCAAAGATTTTAAGTATTCCGAAGGAGTAATTCCGGTGGTTCTTTTGAAGGCCCGATTAAAACTGGTCTTGTTGTTAAAACCGCTATCGTAGGCGATTGATAGCAATTTGTAATGCCTGTTTTTGGGATTCTGTAATTTGCGCTTCACTTCTTTCACCCGGTAGTTGTTCACGAAATCGTTAAATGAGGTTTGCATCTCCTGGCTCATAACCTGTGAGAGGTGGTGGGCAGGGATTTCCAGAGATGTGGCGATGTCATTTATCTTAAGATTGCAATCCAAATATGGCTGCACTGAATCAAAATAATTAGTGATTCTGGTTTTGTACTCACTAAGCAGTTCGGCTGTTAAGGGAGAGGTTTTGTACTTATCTCCGTTGCCATTTGCTCTTGTCTGCGCTAACTCAGCAGGATGGATTACTATGTAACCAAGCCAGTGAATTAGTAGTGCCATAGTAAATAATAATAGATATTCAGTAGCTCCACCAGGGAGGGCCCCAGTGTAAGCCACTAGCTTAATCCCAAAGTCTAGCCCAATAAATACGGCGAAAGCATGATTGAACTGTTTCAATCGCAATAAGGGAAATTTGTCTGTTGTGGCTTCCTTTATTTCGAAGTGTACCATAACCACATAAGCAAATATTTGTGCTATGTACATCTGCCCGTAGAGCAGTTCTGTAATTGGGCGCTCTCTAACAGGGTCGATTATGTAAAGAATCCTGGTTAGTTTGTATTCTGCTCCTTCAAAGTATACAGGAACTTGATTTATTAGGAAATAGACTGGAATAATAAGGTGGAGGATGTCAATTATTCGAAATCCGCGCTTGCGGTTAATTGAGAATAGTACGAAAAAGAAATATAGTGGGCCGATAAAGTACTTAAAGGGCCCGCTAATATTATACATGTGTGGGTGAAGCAGGTTGTAACCTGTGAGGTAGCCCAGGAAATCAAATACCCGCAACGACATAAGAGCCACAATGACTGCCACCAGCCGATTTGTGAATGAATTTTGTCTAAAGAAAAGGAGGATGGCGAGATAGATACCATGTAATCCCGCGGCTACCAATAGGATCGCAATCCAGTTAATGTTCAGCTCTACTTCTGTCACAACTTAATAACGGGTTCAACTTCATTGAAGACTAGTAAGTATTACGAGTTTGTGCAAGCTAAGTAGGAGCAATTAATTAATGCGCACCAAATTTTGCCTGAATTCAATCAATTTGGGCTATTATGAAAAGCAAATTGTTTATTTCACTCAGCTGCATTCTGCTCGCTGCTTTACCGGTAAAGGCACAGGAAAATGACTTTCGAAGTGCCATGGAATACTTAATTGGGGAATGGAAAACCAAAAATACCAATCACAAGCCTGGTGACGCCACTCCTGCCTACTTTGGTTACGACTTTACCTGGGGGCTTAATGAGCAATTGGCAACTAACGAGATTTTCGGATTAGCAGAAGATGGTACCAAAATTGTCTACTGGAAAACAATTGCTGCCTGGGATTACCAGCTGAAGAGAGTTCTGCTTTACCAGTTCGGGGCTAGTGGCACCCGTGGTGCAGGATATGAGCAGGTGCTTAATGATACTACTCGGGTCGTAAATCTTGAGTTTAGAGCTCCTAATGGTGAAGTTTCTTATTACACAGATACAACCAACATCAAGGGGCCAAATGCCTACATCACAAATAGTTACATGAAAACCACCGGCGATTGGCAAAAGCGTAACAGCTTTTGGTGGGAGCGCGTGTTGAAAAGCGAGTAAAGGCTCGTGAGAGCGCCTTTTAGGCGCATTCACTATATTAGGGTCATGAATTCACCTCTCAGCGGTGTTCAAATTGCTTTCAACCCAGAAACACTACTTTCGCTAAATCTCAGCCTGGCTTTCATCATGTTTGGTGTTGCCATCTCTCTGGACTTAAAGAGTTTCAAAGAGATTTGGAAGTCGCCAAAAGCTATTGGTGCTGGTGTCGTGAGCCAATTCATCCTGCTTCCGACGCTGACATTCATCTTTGTGTGGATTACAAATCCATTACCCGGGTTGGCCTTAGGTATGATGCTGGTTGCCGCCTGCCCCGGTGGCAATGTATCTAATTTCTTTTCCATGGAAGCCAGGGGTAATGTGGCATTGTCTGTTTGCCTTACTGCCATCGCTACAGTGCTGGCAAGTTTTATGACGCCCATCAACCTTGCCTTCTGGGCTGGAATGCTTCCATTCACATCCAGCTTGTTAAGGGCTATCGAAATTGATTTTCTGGAATTGGCAAAAACAGTAAGCTTGATTTTGGTACTGCCGCTGGTTACCGGCGTATTTACCGCAAAATTCTTTCCCGCCCTTGTCAAGAAAATATCTAAACCGGTTAATCGGCTGTCACTCCTTATCCTAGCCGCCATTATCGTAATAGCCTTTACTAAAAACTACGAGATATTCCTGCAGTACTATCACTACGTGGTGTATTTAGTTCTACTGCATAATGCCCTCGCCCTTGCCAGCGGCTACTTTTTCGGCAAACTAGTGGGTGCTGGCGAAACGAACTCCCGGACCATTTCTATTGAGACCGGCATTCAGAATTCAGGTTTAGGACTAGTTATCATTTTTAACTTTTTCGATGGATTAGGCGGTATGGCTATCATCACTGCATGGTGGGGCATCTGGCACCTAATATCAGGCTTCATTGTTTCCCAGCTTTTCAGCTGGCAACATCGGAAAATGATGGCCTCAAAATCGTTGGCCGAATGAAATTGTTAAGGTGGTTGGTTTACAAGCCATTGAAGCTCTATGCTTTCATTTGTCTGAATTTTTATTTTCGAAAATACCAGATTGAAGGAGTAGGGAATATTCCGCAGGGGCCAGTGATATTTGCCGTTAACCATCAAAATGCATTTCTAGACGCTGTCTTAACCGCCTGCTCCAGTTCCAGAAATCCCTGGTTTGTTACCCGGGGAGATGTGTTCAAAAACCCAATTAGCGCTTTCTTCTTAAGCTTGCTACAGATGGTGCCTATCTATCGTTTTCGCGATGGCCTTGGCCAGGTAAGACAAAACACAAAGACTTTTGACAAGTGTGTAGAAGTGTTGGCAAGAGGCGGGGTAGTGTTGATCTTTCCGGAGGCAAACAACGACAAGCGTTGGACGCTGAGGCCTTTGCAGCGGGGAGTTTGCCGTATGGCTCACCAGACGATAGAACAACATCCTGAATTGCCTTTGCAAATAGTGCCAGTGGGAATTCAATATGAACATCACAATCACTACCGAACCAGGGTTTTAGTTAGTTTTGGCAAGCCTGTTTCAGCTGTTTTCAATAAGTCTCAATCTACGCCGGAGGCGATGGAAGAGTTACGACTAAAGATTGAAGATGGCCTAAAGCCGTTGATACTTCACATCCCAGATTCAGTTTACGATTCCGTATCCGCACAATTTGTAGCGATGAGGGGGGAGGAATCTAATCTGGTTCGCCAACTTAAAACAGATCAGGAGCTGGTTGAGAAGTTAATTGCAGGTGAGGAGTTGACACGTGAGACAACGGCAAAAACCGACTGGAGCAAACCATTATTTTGGTATTCGGAACTCAACCATTTCTTGCCCAAAACAATCATCAAAATACTGCTGAAGTTTCTCATTACTGACCCCCAGTTTCAGAGCTCTATCCAATTCGCAATGGGCATGTTTCTTCTTCCGTTTTTCTATGCTTTGCAGAGCTATTTCGTTTACTACTTCACAGGAAACCTGGCGGTAGCTCTGGCGTATCTTGTATCCATTCCGCTAGCCGCTGTATTCACACGGGGTGAAAAATAGCTCTCAGCAAGCTATTTAGGGCCTTTTTTCAGTTTTGGCACAATACTTGAAAATGGTAGGGTGGTTAAAACTTAAAATAAATTTTTACGATGAAACAAAATTACTATTCAACAATTGGGAAACTCGGCTCGGTGCTGGTGTTGCTGATAGTGTTCTCAGCTTGCACCATCATAGTCGACGATGAACCGGCTCCAGTGCCTATAAGCTCCGACTTGCAGGTGCATGTACACGGAGCGATTTCTGGAGTACCCAGAGAGGGCATTAAGGTCAGCCTTCACTGGACAGAAGAGGAAGCCATTAACAACATCAATCCTGTGGCAGGTTATGCCTGGACTGATTATGATGGCAATGTGATCTTCTTGAATCTTCCTGAAGGTGAGTACTTCTGGATTCGTGCTAAGGCACTATTAGCGAAGACAATCAGGTCATCTGATTATCTGGCACCGGGTTATAATTTTGAAAGTGTACCAATATTGTAAAGATGCATTTAGGTGAGTTTTTGAGTTGACGCTGCTCCTGTTTCGGGAGCGGCGTTTTTTTATTGCTTGAAAACCCTTTCAGTAACAATCTCCTTGTAACTCCTTCCGATCGGAATCTTCTTGTCTCCAATTTCTACCTGATTTCCATCCATGGCCTTAATGCGTTCTACTGGCACAATGTAAGACTTGTGAATGCGCAGGAATTTATCTGAGGGCAGAGTTTCTTCCAGACCCTTTAATGATTGCAGTACAATAATGCGGGCGGTTTCAGTATAGTAAGATACATACTCTTTGAGCCCTTCGATATAAAGAATGTCATCCAGATAGATTTTGTGAATTTTGTGATCGGCACGAACCGTCACAAAGTCTCGTGTATCCGATTTACCGGATTGCTTTAGTGCATGCAGCTCCAGGGCTTTGTTTGTTGCTTGCAGAAAGCGCTCAAAAGTAAAGGGCTTAAGCAGATAGTCGATTACATCAAGTTGATAGCCCTCCAAAGCAAATTCTGCATAGGCCGTAGTGAATACAACCATAGGTTTCGCTTTTAAAGATCGCAACAACTCAATGCCGGTAATATTTGGCATCTGTATATCCAGGAACATGAGGTCCACTTCCGATTCTCGTAACTTGGCCAGGGCGTCGAGAGGATTTTTAAATTCGCCAATGAGGTCAAGTTCCGGCATCTTCTGGATATAGTTTTTAAGAAGGGTACGAGCTAGTTGCTCATCGTCTACTAATATGCACTTCAATGCCATTACAAGAGTAGTTTTAGGGCCACCTTAAATTCACTTTTACTTTTTACGATATCTAAATCATGGCGATCTGGGTAAAGCAGCTCCAGCCGTCTTTTCACATTATCAATACCAATGCCACCAACTTTATCTTTAGTAAAAGTCTTCTCAGGCAGGCTGTTTATAGCTTCAAAATAGATCTCTGAACGGGAAGTTTTCAGAGAGATCTTGATCCATCCACTTTCTACATCTTCAATTTTGCTATGCTTAAAACTGTTTTCAATAAAAGGAATGAAGAGCATAGGCTCTATCATTGCATTTTCATTTTCAACATCCACTGCAACCTCAATATTCTTTATTTCATCATCCTTAAGCTTTTGAAAACTGATGAAATTATCGATGTAGTCAATCTCCTTTTTTAGCGCAACTTTCTCCTCATTGCAGTCATAAATAATATACCGAAGCATGTCGCTAAGCTTCACGATCATGCCCGGCGTTTTTTCAGAGTTTAGAAGAGAAAGTGCGTAAATGTTATGTAATGAATTAAACAGGAAATGAGGGTTGATCTGGGATTTCAGGAACTTGAGCTCAGAATTTAGATTCTCACTTTTCAAGTTGGCAGCTTCTTTTTCCTTGCTAAGTGCTATTTGCGTTGTTTTATATGCTGAGGACAAGAACACAACGGCCATGGTGAGCATGGCGTTGGTAAATACCATTCCGCGAATTGGATTAAAACGTGGAGGCCGGTCTGGCCTTAGTCTGAATTGCCCCCTGGGCCCACCTTCGTCAAAAAAGAGCTGCTCATTTATCACATATAGTAAAACAGAAGTAATAATAAATAACGCCAGTATCCAGAAGATGTATTCTACGTAGCGCTTCTTTATAAACAGACGTGGAATAAGTAATTCCATGTTGAGGTAGACTAATCCCATTTGAGGGATTAGAAATGAAAAGCTGCGAATTATGGCTTGGTCGGTTGGGAACCGGTTGGCAAAGAAGAAAACCAATAGTGAGCAGTATCCAATCCAGAAAATGGAATGGGAGAAAATTACTTTTCTATCCACAGACTTTACTAACATGCTCAGGAATTAGACGGCTAAATTACCCTTTTCGGCAGGTAAGATAGCCGAATTTCAACAAGCAGTTGTCTATCATCAATGAACCTGCGGTTTATCTCAACCTACCTTGCCTGCAGTATATTCGATCTGGCGGCTCCCGTTACTTCAAATGTTGATTGCTTTTGGGTGTAGGCTATTAAAATTGCTTCATTAATATCCAGATCATCTGGAATTTCGAATTGTATTTTGCCCTTCGGGTTGGTAGTTGTAACAAACTCTCTAACAATATTGCCGTGGCTCAAAGTTCTACCGCGGTTCTCGCCCCGCTTGATATAATTTGTGCCTTCCTTTTGAACTAGGGCCAGATTCAGTTGAATTCCCTGCATTTCACCATCCACTTCATAGGCAAACTGCAAATTGTTACCAGTCGTGGTGAAATCATTAATCTCAATTCTGTGCGACTTCGGCTTTTTTGATTGCGTCTGAATAGTTTCGGCAATATCTCTTTTCCTGGAACCAACAAATTCTCTGGAACCATTTATCCAGGTCTGCGGAGTATAAACCTGGCTGTGCCTTTTCTCAGCATATTGATATTGACGTGCAGTGAAATCTTTTTTACTGTAAGGATCTTTCCAGCCCAGGTAATTCCAATAGCTAACGTGGAAGGATAATCCGTAGATAGGTTGGTTTTTCCTTTCGGCTTCATCCATAATCTCTTGCAGAGCGATATCTGCTGAAGGACAACTTGAGCAGCCCTGTGAGGTAAATAGCTCCACAATTACCGGCTGTGGATGGCCTTCGTCTACTTCTTCAAGTTGATTATTGAAAGCAAAAATGCCTAGTACGGCAAGCGTTAGTAACATCATTAAAACTACCTGTTTCACCTTTCTGTGGTTTAAGATTGAATTCTAAAATCACCATCAAGTGTCACAGAAAGCTCACGATTCATGCAAATTTGCTATAGCCTGTTAGTTATTGTTGGGCTGCAATGTCATACGCTCAGCCGCTACAGATTCCACTTTTTCCCGGGAGTAATACAACGGGAAGAACTCATCCTTGGCCCAAGATTCAAATAGATTTCGGTAAAATGGGCTGTTAGGGTTTCCCGATTGCCCAGGGGTATTGGTGCCAACGGCCTTGTCCCAGTCTCCGGTATCAACAATAATTCTAAAACTGGCCCCAGACCTTTGGTTGAGACTACTTGAGGTGGATCCTGGTGTGTAGCTATTGCCGCCTCGAGGCATGGTTCCAACATTGAATTTCTCCTTGAGGTTATCGGGAAGGGCGGCATTCATTGGATGCAGAATTCTAATATGCTTGAATGCTTCCTGGCCATATTGCCATTGGTCCATATTATCGCCTAGCTTTTCCGTTAACTCCGCAAGGCCGGCCATGAAGGAATCTCTAAGAAATTGATCTCGATTTGCTTCTGAGCCAAACATTACCAGGGGCGACTCAATCCAATCGATTAATCTCTTGAGTTGAATACCAAGGTATTGTCTGGCTTCTTCTGGCACAAACTCTTGTCGTGCCCTTGATCGCATATCATTTTCCCACGCAACATAAACTGCCGCTGCAATAGAGTTCGCTTCCAATTTGTAGTCCCAATCTCGCAGGCGGTCCAGGGCATCCTGGGCTTTCTGGTCATCAAAACTCATGGATAGTAGCATAGGCACTAACTTGCGAGCAGGGATGGAAAGGTAATCTGTCTGTAGCGCCATCATATCTTCCATCGTTATGGTGTCCTTTTCAGCCAGCACTTCATTTACCCGATCTCCACGATAGGGATCAGACCAGCTGAAGCCAATTGCATCCCATTTGTCATAACTATCAGATGTTACATTTTGGTTGGCGGTGGCAAAGTAGCCCTCTTCCGGATTGTGAACACTAGGCTTCTCAACAATTGGCAAGTATCCATCCCATTCGTAGCTGCCATCTCCCGGCACCGGTACCAGCCCGCTCCAGTTGCGGCGGAGTGGGGCAATTCCCACCGACTGCCAACCGATGTTACCATCAACATCTGCCCAAATCATGTTCTCGCCAGGGATATGGCTGTAATTACAAGCCTCACGAAATTCTTCCCAGGTCTTTGCCTGGTCCATTCTTAATGAGGCCAGATAGGGTGAGCCTCCAGGTTCCATCCAGGCGCATCTTACTGCGTAGGCCTTAAAGTTGGCAGAATCAATAAAAGCTACTGGACCATGCCGGGTGAAGCGCAAGTCGACCGTGTGGTTATCCGCGCCTTTCACTGGTATAGTCT
>JANQPQ010000054.1 GCA_028285445.1 Cyclobacteriaceae bacterium
TTATCCGGAAACGGTATCAACCGATTTCGGATTACAATTGATCATGATGGTTTCGTAACCGCATTCCTTTGCAGCCAGAACTCCGTGCACGCAGCAGTAGTCGAACTCAATTCCTTGTCCTATCCGGTTGGGGCCAGATCCCAGCACCACCACCTTTTTCTTATCAGTGGTTATCGATTCGTTCTCAGTATCAAATGTTGAGTAGTAATAAGGTGTTTCAGCGGCGAATTCGGCGGCACAGGTATCAACCAACTTATACACCCTTTTAATCCCTAGTTCCTGTCTTTTATTGAAAACTTCACTTTCCAGACATTTTAGCAAATGCCCCAATTGCCTGTCGGCATATCCTTTTTCTTTTGCTGTCTTTAGCAATTCATCTGGAATGGTATCAAGCGTGTATTTCTCAATCTCCTCTTCTGTCTTAATCAGGTCTTCAATTTGGTTTAGGAACCACTTGTCTATCCTGGTAAGCTTCTGGATAGTTTTGAATGATATTCCAAGCTTTAGGGCGTCGTAAATATGGAATAGCCTGTTCCAGCTCGGATGCTCAAGGCTATAAAGTATTTCTTCCTGATCGGTTAACTCTTTTCCATCAGCTCCGAGTCCATTCCGTCTTATCTCTAATGATTGACAGGCCTTTTGTAGTGCTTCCTGGAAGTTTCGGCCTATACCCATTACTTCGCCCACAGATTTCATCTGCAGACCGAGGTGCCTGTCTGATCCTGGAAACTTATCAAAGTTCCATCGAGGAATCTTCACGATCACGTAATCCAGCGCTGGCTCGAAATAGGCCGAGGTGGTTTTTGTGATCTGGTTCTTGAGCTCATCAAGGTTATAGCCGATGGCCAATTTGGCAGCAATTTTCGCGATGGGGTAGCCTGTTGCTTTTGAGGCCAGGGCTGATGATCTGGAAACCCTGGGGTTAATCTCGATGCCAACTATGGAGTCATCTTCCGGGTTTACTGCGAATTGTACGTTACAACCGCCAGCAAACTGCCCAATTCCATTCATCATCTTGATGGCCAAATCGCGCATGTGCTGATAAACCGTATCGGGTAGGGTCATAGCGGGCGCCACCGTAATGGAGTCTCCGGTATGAACACCCATAGGATCAAAATTCTCAATGGAGCAAATGATAATTACGTTACCGAGGTTGTCTCTAAGTAATTCGAGTTCATACTCCTTCCAACCCAAAATGCTTTGCTCTACCAGAACCTCATGAATTGGTGAGGTGTGCAGTCCGTGCGACAGTTTATCTTCAAACTCCTCAGCAGTGTTAACAAAGCTGCCGCCTGTACCTCCTAGTGTAAAAGAAGGCCGGATAACCAGTGGAAATCCTATTTCCTGGGCGATCTCTTTACCTTGCAAGAATGACGTTGCTGTTTCTCCCTTGCAAACATTAACGTCCAATTCCTTCATTTTGAGTCTGAATTTTTCCCGGTCTTCGGTAGTCTCAATTGCATTAATATCTACACCAATAATCTTCACATTGAAGATTTCCCAAATGCCGGCCTTATCACAATCGATAGCAAGATTCAATGCCGTTTGGCCACCCATGGTTGGCAGCACCGCATCAATTTCGTGCTTCTTCAGAATTTCGATAATTGAAGCTTTTGTCAGGGGCTTCAGGTAGATATTATCGGCGGTGACACTATCAGTCATGATAGTAGCCGGATTGGAATTAATAAGTGTAACTTCTATGCCTTCTTCTCGGAGAGATCTGGAGGCTTGAGACCCGGAATAATCAAACTCACAAGCTTGTCCGATGATAATAGGCCCGCTTCCTATAATCAAAACGGACTTAATGCTAGTGTCTTTTGGCATGTTTAATTAAGTGTGGGATAGGGTTGTGATTTGCATAAATTGGCACAAAGTTATAGGAATATATGCAGAATCAAAATCGGGAGTTTTAAAGTAAAATGAGTGCCGCCAGCCTACTTGCCAACGGCACTCTTTGAACTATGAAATTGGCGGGTTTCCTATTTCTTTTTTAGGAAGATTGATCCTATCAAACTAACCAGGGTTCCAAAAATTGCTGCGCCAATAAAAACCTGGAACACATAGTTGGCAGTAGTAAAATGCTGTCGTGAATATTCAAGTATTGCGGGATCATTTGCAGCTTCGGCTCTTTCAGCGGCGTGCTCCAACATCAGGTCGAAATACTCCGGATGCACGGCCACGTGATAGAGGTATTGGTTAATTGCCACTATAACCGCGTAAATCGTCGTCATGTAGAGCCCAGCCACTACTGCCTTCTTATAGCTCCAATGTTCGTTCGATCCTCTACAGATTCGGGTGCCCCAGGGGATACCTATCAGGGGTATAAGGTAAACGAAATTGGTTACGATGAAGAAAAGGTCAAGATACTTGGTATGTAATCCGAAAATGAATTCCAAGTGCAACCACAAAGCGGAGGCTAGTCCAATGGCTATTCCAAATTTAAGTTCAGTTCTCATGGGATTGTTTTAAAGTTTGAACTCAAATTTGGATGGATAGCCTATTATATTCGTCACCCCAAAGGGTGATTTGCATTCACCCGTTCGGGTGAATAGTGCCACCTATGAAAGTTTTATTGGTTTTTCACTGAGTCGAACGTATAAAACAACCGCCAACAGAGCCAGCGGCAGGGCCGGACCCAGAATGGTTTCGTCGTGCAAAAGATGGGTAATTAGAGCTCCAACCATCACCGGAACAATTGCAATTGCTCCGTAGCGCACCGTTTTTGGTATGAAAAGCATCACTCCGGCTATTACCTCTATGGCCCCAATTAAGTAAAAGAAGTTATCGAAGTAGCCCCACTTTTCGAACCGTGGTCCCCATGTTGCTGCATCAGTAAACTTAGATTGCCCCGCTACCAGCATTTGTAAACCAACCAGAACCTGGAAAATCCATGAGACAACATTGAGTACTTTTTCCTTTTTCATATTTGTTGTTTTAGATTGATAAAAAAGGAAGGTATTCTTTGCCGGCACCAAGGTCGGACTACTTTATAAAGTAGTACCAGAAAGTGATTGCTGCTTAATGGAACGTAAGTAAGCACTTGGTGTGGTGCCAGTAGACTTCTTAAAGGCCCGGTTAAAAGCAGATTTACTATTGAATCCAACGTCGAAGGCTATACCCATGATGGTTTGACGCTGCCAATCAGCTTCAGCCATCAATTGCTTAGCGGCTTCTATGCGGTGACTATTCACGAATTCGAAAAAATTCTGACCCAGGTTTTCATTCAATACTTGCGACAGCAAGTAAGGCTGAAGTGAGAGTGTTTTTGCTAAATCAATTAGCTTGAAGTCGCTTTGTAAGTATGGTTTTTCATTAGTCATGAATTGGAGAACCTTCTGCTCATAATCTTTGGCTTGCGCAGGCTCCAGTGGAGAGTGTTGGTACTTTGGCCCGTTACTAACGAACTCTCCCGAGATAATTTCCGGTTGATTTAACGACCTGAATCCAATGTAATTTATTAGTACCGATACTGTAAATATGAAGGCGAAATCAGTTTCTGTGCTAAAGGTGTAGTAACCGCCGGTTATCAGCATTATGTAAAAGAATAAAGTGATCGCCAACACAGCTGTAAAACCTATGTTGGCATGTCGTAACCATTTTAAACTAACCTTCTCAAAATTCGAGAGTGATTCCCGGATTTGCTTTCTGTGCCCCCGGAGTAGCAGTAGGATATTGACATTATACACAGACATGTGTGCAACCTGTGCCAGCAAAACAGCAAAGAAAATTGGCTTTAGAATGCCTTGGTGTTCGTTCATCTTATCAGGACCTAATAAGTTGAATACCACCAGGAAGGTGACCATTAAGGCCAGAGAAATCGTTGCTGGAATTAAATGTGGTAATGATTCTCTTAATGAGATTTTCTTACCGATCGCTTCGCGAGTATAGAATAACAGTAAGGGGCCAAATAGAAACGTAAGCACATGAGCTACCAGGTATAGTATTGAATTAATGGATTGACTGAGCACATGGATTGAGACATGTTTCATGACGTGCAATGAGAGAATAAACACCAGCATTGCCAGGAGGCGATTTGCTCTTCTATTACCTCTCTTATGGGTGACCAGCACAATAGATAGGAACAATCCCAAAAAGGCGCTAAAGGCTACAATTAGATCTAATGCATTGGTAGTCTGCTCCATTATTCTTAGCAGGAAAATGCTGTAGTCAAATATCTATAATTCTTATAACTTCGAATCCGCTAAATTAGTTGTAATGTCAATCGAAGATACAAGTGGTTCTATTCCAAACATAGCTCAGATCGAGGAAACGATTAAGAGGATCGGTTCCTATGTGAGACAAACGCCAACATGGGAGTGGAATTCCGGGGTGAAGAGCAAAATATTTGGTGACGACGCCAAAATTTCCTTAAAGCTGGAATTGCTGCAGTTTGGTGGAAGCTTCAAAGCCAGGGGAGCCGTTAACAACTTGCTTAATTTAAACCCTGAACAGAGAGCAAAGGGGGTTACTGCCGTTAGTGCTGGGAATCATGCCATTGCGGTTGCTTATGCCTCGTCTGTGTGCGAAAGCACTGCAAAGGTAGTTATGCCGAAGTCTGCAAATCCGATGAGAATAGAGAAGTGCATAGCAATGGGCGCCGAAGTAGTTCTTAAGGACGATGTACACCAGGCCTTCGCTGAGGTGAGGCGCATCCAGGAAGAGGAAGGTAGATTCTTTGTGCATCCATTTGAAGGTGAGACTACAGTGTTAGGGCCAGCGACTCTGGGCTATGAACTAATGCAGCAGGTACCCAATCTTGATGCAGTAGTTGTACCAATTGGCGGAGGCGGCCTTTGCGCAGGAATAGCCACCGCTGTGAAGTTGATCAATCCTAATTGCAAAGTTTATGGAGTTGAGCCAGAGGGAGCCAACACTATGACCTTAAGTTTGAAATCTGGAAAACCGGAATCTATTGATGCAGTGAAAACAATTGCAGATAGCCTGGGAGCACCCTACGCCGCACCTTACAGCTTTTCGCTTTGCCAAAAATATGTAGATGAAGTTGTGCTCATTTCAGACCAAGAGATGTGTGATGCTATGTCTATTCTGTTCCACGATCTGAAACTGGCTGTAGAACCGGCAGGAGCCAGTGCAACTGCTGCCTTGTCGGGTCCCCTTAGACAAAAACTCGCTGGGAGACATGTAGCACTTATAGTTTGTGGCGCAAATATCGACCTACAGAGCTTTAACCGATACACCTCTCAAGCCACTGAAGTATCATTATAGTACATACGTACTAATAACCTATTGTAAATTAGTACGTATGTACTAATGTGACTACCTCAGAAAAGATAATTAGTAACGCCGTAGACTTATTCAACAAAGAAGGTTACGGTAACGTTTCTCTCCGGCACATCGCAGATCGTTGCGACATAAGCCTGGGGAACCTGACTTATCACTTTCCTGATAAGGAGAAGCTCATGACCGCCATTTATGAGTTAATGTTTGAAGAGATGGAGGGAGTGATTGTGCCCAGCTCGGAATTTAAGCTGCGGGATTTCCAAAACATGCTTAAACATTTCTACGCTTTTCAGGAGAAGTACCGATTCTTTTTCCTCGAGTTAGTCCATATTCTCAGGTCTTATCCATCTCTCGCTGAGAGGCATCGGGAGACGGTGGCTAAGCGAAAATCAGAGGGTTTGGGACTGATTTACTACTTCGTAGGAAAAGGACTTATGATTTCCGAGCCAGTGCCAGGATGCTATGAGAATCTTGTGCAGGCAATCTGGATAGTGAATACTTTTTGGATTGCACAGTTGCGTGTAATCACAGGCGCTGATCACCTGAGATACAAACACCAGGCTACAGAGGTAGTATGGGCAATGATGCTTCCATACCTTTCCAAAGCTGGTTTAGATGAATACAAAAACCTACGAGACATTTAAGAGACTACATATGAAACATTTGAAAACCGAAATTGAAATACAGGCTTCACCACAACAGGTTTGGGAGGTACTAACAGATTTCGAATCTTACCCGGAATGGAACCCGATGATCAGGAGCATAAAAGGAGAGTTGAAAATGCGCAACAGGCTGAAAGTTGTAATTCACGCTCCTAAAAGTAAACCGATGACCATCCGTCCAAAGGTGACTTCATTTAAAAAGCATGTTCGCTTTAGCTGGATGGGTCACATGTTTATTATTGGCCTTTTTGACGGCCAGCACATTTTTGAAATAAAGGACCTGGAAGATGGCGTCTGCAAACTTATACACCGCGAAGAGTTTAGCGGCATACTTGTGCCATTGATGTCTAAATTCCTCGATACCAAGGTTAAGCAAGGATTTGAGGATATGAATAAGGCGCTAAGAGATCGGATAGAAGAGAAGGTCCGAAGCTCATCTGCTGGAATGTAGATTGTAACCCCTGAAATTTAGTCCATAAAATCGCTTACTATCCCTCGTAAATAGGCATTAATTGACAACATAATTGACTATTTTGCTATACTATTTGTTGTAACGACTACTAAGCAAACCCTATTTATGAAGGCAACAAAGCTTCTGGCAGGGCTAATCTGCCTGCTGTTATTCACAACCTGCACCATCATTGAAGATGGGGACATAACAGACCCCGGCCAGGTATTGACGCTAACCGCGATCAGTATAAGTCAAGCCGGGCAGGAAGGAACTAACACACACGCGAATGCGACCGTTACTACCTCGGGCAGCGGTGGATTGATTCAAAAGATTGACTGGCAGTTACCACCTATTCCAAACAACGATACCAATATCCACACCTTCAGGTTTCGCACAGAGAGGTTTGCAACCACAGAGAATTTGCAAAGTACAGCCTTTAGAACGTTCGTTGATTCGGATCTGGAAAACCAGATTGAAACATTCTTTGAAGGTTATGATGCCGGTGGCAGAGTGGGAACAATACGCAATGTCGGACAAAGTGACAATCAAGAATTTGAAAGGTATGAATTTCAATATGATTCAGAAGGTAGAGTCACGAATGTAACTACCACCTATACGAGCGACATAACCATTGTCTTGCAGGACGTAATCACTTACGATTTCGATTCCAAAATTGACATTATCAGGCGTACAGTGAATGTTGATGGCGCCATGTCCCAAGCCGTGTTCTACATCGGGTTTGGCAGGCAGCCAGGTAATACTAGCTTGTTCACCGGCACTGACGACGATATTGGAGGATTTGTCATTCGTGAATTTGCAGCTGGTGCAGCTGTAGACGCTAAAAATGACGTGCTCATCGCCGGCTCAGAACCGGAGAACCACTACGCTTACTTTCAAAATGATCCTGGCAATTGGTTTGGTGGCGATAACGATAACAACGCAAGCCCTCTTCCTTTTCAGGGTAACGTTGATATGCTTATTAATGACGCGGGAAGCAGCTTAGCTTCAATTCAAATCACCGACATAAGGTTTTTTGGCAATGGTGAGTTTCAGAATGAAAATTTTAGCCCATTTGCTCGTAACCGCTACCCTGACTATTACTACTTCCATCCTTTTTTTCTATTTCCTAATCTCTTCGAAGACGGGAGGCTGCTACAGCAAATTTATTTTTCGGATTGGTGGATTGTCAATCAAGGGTCAGACTTAGCTTACGAGTTTGAGCAAAACCGAGACATGACCGTCGAATACTCACTTGCCAACTAGATAGAAGATGAAGAGAATTTTACTAATCATACTAACACTTTCCCCCCTGGCTGCTTTTGCGCAATTGCCAATTCCTACCATTGATGTGGCTCTAAAAGGGCAGTATAATGGGGAACTGAAAAACTACATTACAGCCAGTGTGCGCGGAGAGATTAATGTACACATCAACCAGTTTGTGGCGGTTGGTGGTTTTTACACGAGGTCGGTCTGGGGGTCGAACACCAGGGTGGAACCTATTGACGAGGATTTCAACATTGAAGAGCTAACCTTAGGTGCGAGGATTCAAGCTTCAACTGGCAGAATATCGAAATTCAGGCCTTACGTTTTCTTCACTTTCACCAAGATCGAGTCTGTCCAGGAGGTATCATCGAGCACACGTTTTGCTGAAGATTGGAGTGGCATAACCTTTGGTGGTGGATTAATGCTGAAAGCTGGTAACAGGTTGTATATCAATCTAATTGAAGTCGAAGCAATCCCGTTGGCCAATGAGCCGTTTTTCTTTATAGATAGCACCAAGGATTTCTTGGCCGTGCGCATAGGCGCCAATTATACCATAGGAAAAACCAGATAAGACATGAAAAAGTTACTGACTATAGCTCTCGTATTTTCCGCCGGGCTGGTCATGGCTCAAACGGAACTTAACGTTCGCAATGCGAAATCTGTAAAGTACACCGCAGATGGCAAGTTTATCGGTTTCCCTGCGGGGAACAAGATTGAATTCTATGGTTCAGGTGACACAAAAGTGAGAACTCTGAGTGGGCACTCTAAGGAGGTGGCCAGTATAGACTTTAGCCAGAATAACGAATTAATGGCTTCCACGGGTAAGGACAGGACAGTTATCCTTTGGAACCTCAACAATGGAAACCAGATTAGAACACTAACCGGAGCCACGAAAGATCTCGAGGTTGTTGCGATTTCTCATGATAATCGTTTTGTCGCGGCCGCGGGAGTTGATACCAAGCTCTATGTTTGGGAAGTTGCCAACGGGAACCTAATCTATACTCAGGAAGGACATACCAAGCACGTAAAGGCCCTGGCCGTTAGCCACGATAATAAATACATCGCCACCGGGGGCGGGGATCGCAATATTATTCTGCGCGATTTGAGCACCGGTGAAGTGGTGAGACAGTGGCAGGCACATAAGTCGTGGGTGCGCGATTTGGCATTTAGCCCTGACTCCAAAATCCTGGCTTCTGCAAGCGAAGATAAATCTGTAATTCTCTGGGATGTTGAATCAGGCTCCAGGATCAACCAGTTCAAAGATCATAAAGGGTGGGTAGTTGATACAGAGTTTAGCCCAGACGGCAAGTTTATCCAGGTGACAACCTACAGTAAAGCCGTGTATGTGTATGAGGTTGAGACTGGCCTGCTCAGTTTACAGCAACAAACCAGGAAGCCCCTGGTAGCGGCCGCATTTAGCCCGGATGGTAAAGGGCTGGCCGTGGTGGAAGAGTATGGCACTTCAGTAAAAGTCTTTGATATTTCTGCCTTGAAGATATCCCCGGTATTCCGTTTCAAGGATGAAAATGACAAAACGCCTCCGCAAATTTTCGTTTCTAATCCTCCCAACATTCAGAATAATCGCGTTCGCTATTCACAGGATATAATTGACATCAAGGGCACAGCCATAGATGAGTCAGGTATCCGGTATTTGAAGGTAAATGGAATAGAAACTCCTATTAGAGACAATGGCAATTTTGTTATTAAGCTGCCGCTTTCAATGGGAGACAATTTCGTAACCATGGAAGTGGTTGATGTCAATGATAACATTGCATTAAAGAAGTTTGTCATTTCCCGTAGGGAATTAGATGGCGAAAATTATGTGGCTTCCGAGGCCAAAAACTATGTGCTTATTGTCGGCATTAACGATTATGAACATTGGCCAAAACTGAATAATGCCGTACGCGATGCAAATGATGTAGCCTCAACGCTGATTGGTATGTACGACTTCGATTTTTCCGATGTCACGGTCATCCTCAATGAGCAAGCAACCAGAAATAATATCTACAAAACGCTGAGGTCTTATATAGAGCGGGTAACACCGAAAGACAATTTGCTGGTCTATTTTTCAGGCCACGGTCATTTTGATGAACTGCTGAATGAGGGCTATTGGGTTCCTTATGAGGCCAATGTAAATGCCGATGGAGAGTACTTACCTAACTCATCCATACTGAAGGTGCTGGACAACGTGAATTCCCAGCACACCTTCCTGGTAGCAGATGCTTGTTTCTCAGGTTCGTTATTCTCCGAGCAAACGCGTGGCTACGTTGAAAACGTAGAGCAATATCGCAGTCGCTGGGGGTTGGCATCAGGCCGGCTAGAGACGGTGTCAGATGGAGCCTATGGCAATAACAGCCCCTTTGCGGATGCCTTTATTGAGTTCCTCAAAACCAATTCCAAAGAAAAAATTGCTGTTTCCGAATTAGTGCAATACGTAAAAGTGACAGTCGCTGATAGAGCGGATCAGACCCCAATTGGCAATCCATTGAAGAGTTTAGGAGATGAAGGCGGCGAGTTCGTTTTTTATAGAAGAGGTAATTAGGCGTTACGCTTAATTTATTCTTCGCAGAAGGATTTGTTATTTTTATAGGCCAAACTTGTTTTAAACCGAACCCTATGTTTCTCAAGCGCATTGTGATATTGCTTGCCTTCTTAGTCTGTGCCAACAGCTATTCCCAGGCACAAGGTCTGCGAGCTCCTATTCTCGACTTCAAACTACAATACGATTATGGTTCAGTGAATGGAGATGACTTCTGGATGCTCTACCATGCTGTTACTCCATCGTTGCAGCTAAGGCTAACTGATAAGATTAATGTGGGTGTTTTCTATGGTATTCCCATTGCCGGCAAGCATTTTAGTTACCCACTTGGGGATGAGGTAAAAATTCAGAGTGATGTGTCCAGGTACGGTATTAACTTTCAGGTTCATAGCTCCAGAACCAAACAGATCAGCTTTTACGGTGACTTGCAATATTTCTTTTTCAAGATGGAAAATGAATCCAGCTCAATCGTAGATCAGCAAATAGTTAGTGGTGCTTCTGACAACACGTCGGGAATTGGTGTTGCCGTTGGAGTATTATATCGAATTACCAAAGGTGTGCATTGGAATATCCTGGAATTTGGTGGAGGCTTTTTAAGTGGCCAATTCAATTTCCTTGAGAACAAACAAATTATTCAAGTCAGATCTGGAATTAAGTTTCAACTGGTGACAAGAAAATGAAAAGAGTACTGCTAACAATTAGCGTTGCAGCTATTACCGGTTTGTTATTTGGTCAGGGACCAACCGGCCTGGAGATCAAAACACGATCGTCAAGTGTTGCCTACTCCCCTGATAATGAACACTTACTGGTGGCCTCCGGTAAAGACGTTATCATCTATGGCACCGGCGGTACAACAGTTTTGGGTCGGTTACAAGGCCATAAAGGGTACATCAATCATGTCAGTATAAGCAACGACGGCGCCAGTGTAGTTTCAGCAGGCGGCGATGGAACGATTAAGCTCTGGGACATGGAGTCTAAGCAGCTTGTAAGAAGTTTCAATGCTGGCAAAGGTGTGGTTTCCGCGGCTTTTGTGGGCAACGGGAAAAAGTATATAGCGGGAATAACTGAGAAGCTGCTGATGGTTTGGGATGTTAGTGATGGAAGTCAGATCTACCAAAAGCAAGAACACAGTAAGCCGCTGAGAGCCTTAGCCACAAGTGCAGATGGCCGTTTTATTCTAACTGGCGCAGGGGACAGGTTGGTTTTGGTACGAGATGCTGAGAGCGGTGAAGTAAAGCACCGATTGTTAGCACATGAGGGTTGGGTTCGTTCATTGGCTGTCCATCCCAACTCAAAAACATTTGTTTCCGGTGGTGATGATAAGAAAGCCAAAATTTGGAACCTGGAGACCGGCGCACCGGTGTTAGAAATAGCATCGCATAAAGAATGGGTTTATGATTTAGAATATAGCAGTGATGGCCGATTTATAGGAGTGGCTTCAAGATACTTTACAGTTTACGATAGCGAGCGAGCTGGGGTAGTTCTCAAAATTGAGAAGAACGGTGCGCCAATAGTAAAATTTAGCTTTAACCCCAATGGCTCTGATGTTGCGACTATTGAGGACGGCGCATCAAAAATCAGATTTTGGAAAATGGGTGGCGTAGAAAATGTCCAGACGTTCACGCTGAGAAATACCGACGACAAAACACCACCACTAATTTATATTTCTAACCCACCTAAAATCGAAGATAACATCGTGCGGGTTTCTTCGGATATCATTAGCCTGGAGGGCACTACTCAGGATGAATCAGGTATACGAAAATTAGTGGTTAATGGGATTGAAACTCCAATGAAGAGCAACGGCCGGTTTGTAATTAAGATGCCACTTTCCATGGGGGATAATCCGGTGAATATTGAGGTTACTGACATCAATGACAATATTGCTCTGAAGAAATTCTTAATAGTGAGAAGAGATTTGGACGGAGGGGAATACCTGGCTGAAAATGCAAAAAATTATCTGCTGGTAATTGGTGTAGATAAATACCAACATTGGCCAGCCCTGAACAATGCCGTAAGAGATGCTAATGCAGTGGCCCAAACCTTGATCACCAACTACAACTTCGACTTTGGCAATGTAAATGTTCTGTTGAATGGTGATGCTTCGAGAAATAATATACTCAGTACGCTCAGGGGTTATATCGAGAAGATAACTCCCCAAGATAACTTTATGATATACTTCTCCGGGCATGGCCACTTTGATGAATTGCTGAACGAAGGTTACTGGATACCGCAAGAAGCCGAGGTCAAAACCGAAGGCGATTACATCTCAAACTCTACAATTCTAAAAATTCTTGAGAATGTGAACTCTCAGCACACATTTCTGGTAGCAGACGCTTGTTTCTCTGGTTCTTTGTTTTCAGAACAAAGTCGGGGATATGCTGACAATGTGGAAAGATTCAGATCTCGTTGGGGGCTGGCTTCTGGAAGATTAGAAACTGTCTCAGATGGAGCCTACGGACAAAATAGCCCCTTCGCTGACGCTTTTATCGAATTCCTGAATAATAACGACAAGGAGAAGCTAGCTGTCTCTGAGTTGATACAATACGTAAAGCTGACAGTAGCTGATAAAGCCAACCAAACACCGATTGGCAACCCATTGAAAAGTTTAGGAGATGAAGGCGGGGAGTTTGTGTTCTACAAGCGAGGGAACTAACTAATCAATAAAAAAAAGTCCGGACAGTAGCCCGGACTTCTTCACATAGATTAGGTTAGGTTGAAATATCTTAAGCTGATAAGCCGAAAAATTCGTAATTCTTAGCAATATAGCCTTTCCATTCGTCAGGAACTTCACTTTCCTCAAAAATTGCATCAACCGGACAAGCTGGAACGCAAGCGTCACAATCGATACAAACATCGGGATTAATGTAAAGCTGTTTGCCAGCAGGATCAAAACCGGCTTCTTTGACTTCACTTCCACTTCCCTCCGTGTCAACTGGTCCGTGAATACAATCGACAGGACAGACGTCAACACATGCCGTGTCACACTCTCCTACACAAGGTTCGGTAATTGTATATGGCATTTTTATTGAAAATTTTAATTCCTACTATTTAAATCGATGATCAATATAGAAATTTTCTTCCAAAAATATAACGGCTCAACACTAATCGTACGCAACTAGAATTCCAGGTCTAAAATGCTGAAGTCGAATTCGAAATTGAAGTTACCATCTCCAGAGCTGCTTGGTATATCGAATCTATTAACAAATCTAAAGGTAACTTCCGGTCTGAATATCCTGAATAGCGGAAGGTCAAGATTAATCTCAAGTCCCGCCGAACGCATATAAGTATCAACCCCGGCAAAGCTGCCTAGTGTAAAATCATAGAACAAATTTGCACCGATAGACCGAAGGTAGGCAACTGAACCCATTGACAGGTCAGGAAAGGCGACAGGCAACCCGTAATTAACACTTATTTGATGGATGTTGCCGAAAGCATTTTCATCAAGCCTGCTGTCGTTGAATAGATTATTGGTATAGCCTCTGCTGTACCGAAACCTATCTTCAAACCGATAAGCCCCAGCTAGTTCTTCACGCCGATAGGCGCCAGTAACAAAGAAGCTATGAGTTTTGAAAAGCCCGGGGAATGCCAATGATCCTTGCGTGAAAATCTGTTCCCCACTATTTATTTGGGTCTTAATGGTTTTATCAATTTCTACTTTGAAGGTTTGCGCAAACCTTGGCCTCAGGAACTGCCTGGCACCTCGCTGTGCTCTGCTAAAAGCAAAATTCAACCTGTAAGCAGAAAACGTCTCGTCCCGCGAATCATCAGTGATGTTATCGTTAAAATCTATATTTAGATACTTATACAATCCACCTATTGATAGTTGAGTGGTATAATTTCCAGTAGAAAGATTAAATGGAATTCGCAGGCCTCCAGAGATGATGCTTTCATTCCATCGGCCCGCGTATGAGGCATTGCTGTTATCGAAAACCAGGTCACTTCGCCTTTGACCATATGAATAGCCACCTTCTAAAATGGGGAAAAGAGCTCCATAGGTAAAAGTAGCAGAACTGCGCCAGCTGCTCTCATTGAAATTGTATTGCACGCCAGGGGCTAATGAAAAGTTGCTCATGATATTATCAGACCTAAGCTCGATACCAAAAAATGGGTCATCAATTACGGGAAACCAACTATGCACATTTATCAGTCCCTTTAGGAAGGGATTGAAGCGAGTAACCTGATATATGGTGTCAGGTAACTGAGTAAGAATGCTTCCACCTTCCTCTTCGGCTAAATCAGCATGCATGAAGTCTGGCTCTGGCTTAGGTTGGTATTCCTTGAAGGAAGTTATATCAATTGCCATTTCCCTTGTTTCAAAGCCTTCCGGCTTGAATTCGCTATACAAAAATCTCTTGCGGTCGGCGCTTACAACCGGGTCGTAAGCGCCAAATTGGGAATTAGTTAGCTGCAGTATCTCTCCAGAGTTCATTTTTAAGGCGAAGATGTTATCAACCCCGGTGTAAGATGCAGAGTAGTACACATACTCGCCGGCGCTAAAAGGTCGGGTAATTAAGTGGTGACCAAAATCTGTCAGGTTGCGATGAGTATCCGACGCCAAATCAAATGCGCGCAATGCCATGCCTTTATCTTCCAGAACAACCACCACTATCTTGTCATCATCTTCAGTCCAACGTGGGTAAGAGTAGTACTCATTTGGTTTGCTACTAAGCTCTCTAAGAACCTCTCCGGTATTTGTATCCAGAATCACCAATTTATGATTAGCGTCTGGTTGCATTTCTACTGCCACAATTTTCTTCCCATCGTAGGAAGGAGAGGGTGAAAGGTACTTAGATTTGGAAGTGATCTTCCTTTCCTTTCCAGTTTCGAAATTGTAGGTCTTTACAACCGTGTAATCCTCCAGAAGCCACCGAGGATGAAAGCGGTGTTCTACCCATGTTAGTAAGTTGCCGGTAACTGATAAATGCTCATGATCGGGGGTGAGTGTGCCTGGTTGGAGAAGTTTCTTTTCTCCGTCTGAATCAACTACAACATAAGAGGGGATTTCATCAAAAGCCGATTTGTGCATCAGTAGCTTCCCATCAGGGAGATAATGCGGATACCGATAGTGCGTGACCGTTTTGGCCTCAGGTGATTTCAGAAAAGAAGTGGATTGCTGCTTATCACCACGATTGCTTTCAGTCCAGACACTATCTAGCTCGGCCATAGTAGCCTTGTAGAGCTGAGGTGTAGTTAATCCAGTGTATTTTTTCAGACTTCGGTTGAAAGGATAAAACAGGCCTTTGCGTTTGTAGGTGTCTTCCAACACTTTGGTCCAAATGTCATTGCCAAAGTGTCTGCGGGCATAGCTGGTCATGTAATAACCCTGCCGGTAAATATTAGGCACGAAATCTTTTCTAGAGTTGCGTCCTGCCTTCTCATAGTCGTAATGATGGCCTGATAGGCGTAATGAACGATATTCACGTACGAAATTCGGGGTTCTGCCTCGGCCGGCATTGGAATACATAGTTTCTGCGTAAGTGGCATCACCCTCAAAAAACCAATTCGGTTGCGTCATTAAAGTATAGGCAAACCAGCCAGTTTGACCGAGCGTTGCTCTAAGCACCGAGGTAAACCAACCTCTTTTAGCCATTGTCATCTGTTGGTGGTGTCTATACTCATGAATCGTCAACAAATCGATCCACTGCACCGGCCCTGCAAAAGAAAATTGTGGTGTCGCTACAGTCCAATCCGATTTCCAAGGAGCTAGTGTAGGTACTCCGCCCGGGAATGTGGTTTGGCTGTGAAGAATAACAGGTACCTTCATAGCCGCTCCCCCAATGCTAGTTGAGTCTTTCTCAGCCAGCGCGGAAATTATTCTAGCGGTTCTTTGCGCAATCGATTCAATCCCCTGAGGGAAGATTACAATGCTATGGTCGGTTTCAAGCTTCCGCCATTTTAATCGTGGCCGCTCGTTTCCTAGAAGCGGTGGAGGTTCATCAGAGCTCTGAGCGTTCAGTTCCTGATTAAAAAGTGGAAGTAGTAAGACTACAAATGTTAATAGTTGGGAGAAAATGAACTTCATCTCCCGTTCGGGCCAATTGTAAAGAATTTTCATAAATAACCATTTCGTTTGAGGTCACAAAGACCAGGTTTGTTTTACATGTTTGGTTAAATGGTATGGCCTGAATGTTTGTAAAGACAGGGAATAAGGGGAATGGTTAACGTTTTTAGGGAGATTTTTAAAGAAAAGCCCACCATTTGCAGGTAATGACATTTTTTACAGACAATTATTATTATCTCAGTTTCCTTTCTAACTTTAATAGAAGTGTGACGAAATAATTTGATTAATGTCAACTCAAGAAAAAGTTCAAGAACTTGAAAAGGTAGTTATCCGTTTCGCAGGAGATTCGGGTGATGGCATGCAGCTTACGGGCTCGCAGTTTACATTCACCTCTGCGCTTCTTGGAAATGACCTAGCTACATTTCCGGATTTCCCGGCTGAGATTAGAGCCCCATTGGGAACCGTTGAAGGCGTTTCCGGCTTTCAAGTTCAAATTGGAAAAATAGACATCTTCACCCCGGGTGATGCAGCGGATGTATTGGTAGCGATGAATCCGGCTGCGCTGAAGTCTAATCTTCACCACGTAAGGGCCGGAGGAAACATCATAGTAGATACTGATGCTTTTGTCGAGAAGAATATCACCAAAGCTGGTTTTGAAGCCGACCCGACGGAGGATGGCACCCTCGATGATTATAACCTCATCAAAGCGCCAATATCTTCAATGACGAAAACAGCTTTGGAAGGTTTGCCCATTGATAACAAGGTGGCCATGCGCAGTAAGAACATGTTTGCCTTGGGTATGATGTACTGGCTCTTCGACCGCACTCCAGAACAAACTGAGAAATTCTTTGAGGCAAAATTCAAGAAGAACCCAGATCTAATCGAGGCAAACAAGCGGGCGCTCCACGCAGGTTTTAATTATGCTGAAAATGTTGAAGCTCTTCCATCAGCATATAAAATACCCCCTGCCGAAATTAACCCAGGAAAGTACAGACATATTTCTGGCAATGTAGCTACAGCCTGGGGAGCGATGGCTGCTGCTGAGAAACTAGGCAAGAAGTTATTTTACGGTTCCTACCCAATTACGCCAGCATCAGATATTCTACATGAGCTTTCAAAGTATAAGAATTTAGGAGTAATTACCCTGCAAGCTGAAGACGAGATCGCAGCAGTTTGCTCTGCGATTGGAGCAAGTTATGCTGGTGAGGTAGGCTTGACTGCCTCCGCCGGGCCTGGCATTGCCCTTAAAGGAGAGGCGATAGGATTGGCGGGTATGGCAGAATTACCGCTGGTTGTTATAGATGTGCAAAGAGGAGGTCCCTCAACAGGACTTCCAACTAAAACCGAACAAGCTGACCTGATGATGGCATTATACGGCCGGAACAGTGAGAATCCATGCATCGTATTGGCAGCAAGTACACCAAGCAATTGCTTTGAATATGCCTATCAAGCGGTTAAGCTGGCCATAGAACATATGACGCCTGTAATCCTGCTTACAGATGGATACCTGGCTAATGGATCAGAACCCTGGAAGTTTCCGCAAATGGCTGATTTGCCAGATATCAAACCACGCATGGCCCCCGCTGATGGTCAGCCATATTTGCCATACCAGCGGGATGCCGAAGATTTGGTTAGAACCTGGGCTGTGCCTGGAACACCTGGATTGGAACATAGAATTGGCGGTCTGGAAAAGCAGGATAAAACTGGGAATGTCTCTTATGACCCAGAAAACCACGAACAGATGACGCATGTCCGTCAGCAAAAAGTAGATAGGGTAGCGAACCACATTCCTGAGCAAGAAGTGTCTGGAAGTGGCGACGGGGACATTCTTTTAGTAGGATGGGGTGGTACTTATGGTGCCCTACATACAGCCAGTACAGAACTAAGGGTAGAAGGACAGAATGTTGACTTCGCACATTTTAATTATTTAAGCCCCCTACCCAGAAACACAGAAGAATTACTAACTAAGTATGAGAAGGTATTGGTGTGCGAACTTAACATGGGGCAGCTGGCAACTTATCTCAGGAGTTCGTTTCCAAAGGCTAACATCTTGCAATACAACAAGATACAAGGACAGCCTTTCACAGTAAAAGAAATTAAGGAACAAGTGACTAAGAATCTATAAGCATGTCTGAAGTTAAAGAGACAAACGGCACTAATAGTACCCTGACAAAGAAAGACTTTGCCAGCGATCAGCTAGTAAGGTGGTGCCCAGGGTGCGGCGACTATTCTATTCTTTCTGCGATGCAGAACGCCATGCCCGCAATGGGTGTAAGCAAAGAGGATATTGTTTTCATATCCGGCATTGGCTGCGCAGCCCGTTTCCCATATTATATGGACACCTATGGTTTTCATACTATACATGGCCGGGGACCTGCGGTAGCAACGGGGGTAAAGCTGTCAAATCCGAAACTACAGGTTTGGCAAGTATCTGGTGACGGGGACGCATTGGCAATTGGCGGTAACCATTTTATTCACGCCATTAGAAGGAATGTTGATATCAACTTCCTCATCTTCAACAATGAGATTTATGGGCTTACGAAAGGTCAGTTCTCGCCAACCTCCAGGCCAGGTTTGGTAACTAAATCCACTCCATTTGGAGCTATTGATAGACCATTTAGCGCAGGAGAATTGGTGATCGGAGCGCAAGGGACTTTCTTCGCCAGAACCATCGATACCAACCCCAAGCTGATGACAGAGATGTTTACAAGATCTGCTAAGCACGTTGGAGCTTCGATGATAGAAATTCTGCAGAATTGCGTGATTTTCAATGATAAAACGCATGGAGTGGTAACGGGCAAGGAAACTCGTGATGACTATCAACTGCACCTGGAACATGGCCAACCCATGCTATTTGGTGCTGAGAAGAACAAAGGAATCAAGTTGAATGGTTTGAAGTTGGAGGTAGTTACCATAGGCGAAAATGGTGTTACAGAAGATGATATTTTGTTGCATGATGCCCATGAGCAAGACGCTACTTTACATCTGATGTTGATCAAAATGGCCCCGCCTGAATTCCCCATGGCGCTGGGAATTATTAGGGCAGTAGAAGATACCACCTATGATGATCTGGTAGAGCATCAATATGAGGAAAGTAAGAAAAATGCCAAGGTTACGGGCATGGATGAACTCCTAAATAGCGGCAACACTTGGGTAGTTGAATAGCCTATGATTTCACTATCACTTAACCTAATCTAACTATGGGAATTGAAGGCCTCCTGCTATTTTTCGTATTGGGAATAATCATGGTCGGCATGGGGATTCTTATCTCCAACCTGGTCGCCCCCTCTTCATACAATGAGCAGAAATTGGAAGCCTATGAATCGGGAATCCCTACAATAGGAGCTTCCTGGGTGCAGTTTCGAGTAGGCTACTATCTCTTCGCGATCATGTTCTTAATATTTGATGTCGAGACTGTCTTCATATTTCCGTGGGCTGTAGTGATGAAGGAATTGGGCATGGTGGCATTTATTGAAATTCTGATATTCTTCTTCATACTGGGCTTAGGCTTGCTTTATGCCTGGAAGAAAAAAGCTTTGAAATGGGAATGAACGCCGGTAATATCGATCCACAGCAAAGAGCTGAATTACTTAAAGATTTCCCAGGAGAAGTTAAAAGCGGACCTGGCAGCAATATAGTAGTGACATCTGTTGATGGCATAATAAACTGGGCCCGAGCTAATTCTCTTTGGCCACTAGTATTTGGCACCAGCTGTTGCGCAATAGAAATGATGGCTACCGGAGCTTCTCGTCATGACTGGGCTCGATTCGGGACAGAAGTTGCTCGCGCCACACCTCGGCAATCAGACTTAATTGTTATCGCAGGCACCATCGTAAACAAGATGGCGCCAGTACTAAAGAGGCTTTACGATCAAATGGCTGATCCTAAGTACGTAATCGCCATGGGCGCTTGCGCCACTTCTGGTGGCCCATTTTACTACAATACCTACTCGGTTGTAAAAGGAGCAGATCATGTAATCCCAGTCGATGTATACGTACCTGGATGCCCCCCACGACCAGAGGCTCTCTTATACGGCATTATGCAGCTTCAGAAAAAAATTAAAGGTGAAACGCTATCCGATCCGCGTGATCCTATGAAGGATTGGGTTTAAACTATGACTAACGAAGAGCTCCAAACATTTATCTCCAACCTCGATTCTACTGCAGAATTCGAGGAAGGCCCCCAGTACCTAAATGCGACAATAGAAGCATCAGGATTGCGCAAATTGGCCGAGGAGCTCAAAAACAACGACCAAACATCTTTTGACTACTTGTTTTGTTTGACTGGTGTTGATTGGCCGGAATTCATGACGGTTGTCTATCACCTAAAATCTACCCAGCATAATCATGCAGTGGTAATAAAGGCCAAAACTAAAGACCGGGAAAATCCCAATGTTGATACGGTTTCTGACCTTTGGCAAACTGCAGAATTTCATGAAAGAGAAGCTTACGATTTCTATGGTATAATCTTCAACAACCATCCAGACCTGCGAAGGATATTCCTGGAGGATGACAGAGAAGGCTGGCCAATGAGGAAGGACTTTGAGGACCCCATAAACATTATCGATTACTAATGGAGGAAGTCACCAGCCTGGAATCGCAAGAATATTTCATCAATATGGGGCCCCAGCACCCATCTACACATGGTGTGCTGCGCTTGCTGCTTTCATTGGATGGTGAGATCATTCGCAAGGTTGAACCGCACCTCGGTTACATCCATCGCTCTATTGAGCGCATGTGCGAGTACGACTCCTATCAGCAGATCGTGCACCTCACTGATCGCATGGATTACCTCTCTTGCCACATCAACAATGAGGCGGTTTGCCTTGGAGTAGAAATGGGCTTAGAAGTGGAGGTGCCAGAGCGAGTGAAAGTTATTCGCACCATCATTTCGGAGCTCAATCGTATTTCCTCGCACCAACTTTGGTGGGGAGTAATGGGCATGGACCTGGGCGCAATTACCTCCTTTTTGTATGGTTTCCGAGATAGAGAGATGATCACAGACATCTTTGAAGAAACTTGTGGGGCTCGCCTTACCATGAATTACAATATTCCTGGAGGGTTGATGTTTGACATTCACCCAAACTTTCAAAAGCGAACCAAGGAGTTTGTAGAACATTTTAAGAAGACACTTCCGGAATATGATGACCTGCTTTCAAACAATGTAATATTTAGAGAGAGGACAGTAGGTGTAGGAAAAATATCAAAGGAAGATGCTATCTCATTTGGGTGTACAGGACCAACCGGCAGAGCTTCAGGGTTTTCTTGTGACGTGAGAAAGCATGATCCTTATAGCGCTTATCCGCAGGTGGATTTTAAAGAAATTCTGGCGGAGGAAGGCGATTGTTTTGCTCGCTACAAATGCAGAATTGATGAGATGTGGGAATCGCTTTCGATTATTGAACAACTAATTGATAACATTCCGGAAGGAGATTATAAGGTTCAAACCAGGGCTGTAATTAAGCTACCAGCTGGAGAGTATTATCAGAAAGTGGAGACGGCAAGAGGCGAGTTCGGAGTTTATATAATTAGTAATGGGGCAAAGAGTCCCTATCGGTTGAAATTTAGATCACCGGGATTTTCAAATCTTTCGGCACTGAACAAAATGGCAGTAGGAGGCAAAATTGCTGACCTGGTTGCTATTATGTCTACCATAGATTTGGTTATTCCGGATATCGATAGATGAGTTTTTGAGTTTAGCGTTTTAAGGCTAGTGTAGCCTTACCCGAAACTCTCAACTCAATACGCGCAACTAGCAGTGTTGTACGATTTTAACATATTGACCGACAACATTCATCAGTATCTAACTGGAGTGCTACCTCCTGTTTGGGTGATGCTGGTGGAAATGGCTCTAGTTGCCGTGGCATTCCTTACTTTTTTTACTCTCCTCGGGCTTAGCTTGGTTTACATAGAGCGTAAAGTCAGCGCCTTCTTCCAGTTGCGATTAGGACCTATGCGAGTTGGCTTTTGGGGAACGGCCCAAACGATCGCCGATGTTATAAAACTCCTCTTCAAGGAGTCGACCATGAACAAGTATGCTGATAAGTTCTTGTTCAATCTCGCTCCATTTATCATTCTTACAGCAGCAGTTATGGCCGTAGGAGCTATTCCTTTTGCCAATGGCTTGCATGCCCTCGATTTTGACATAGGCATTCTCTACGTTACTGCGGTGTCTTCAATTGGAGTTATTGGGATCTTACTAGCCGGTTGGTCTAGCAACAATAAGTACTCGCTGATCGGAGCTATGCGAAGTGGTGCCCAAATTGTTAGCTATGAATTATCCGTTGGCCTTTCCCTGCTCACTATTATAGTACTTACTGGAAGCCTGCAGTTATCGACTATTGTTGAAAGCCAGGCTAACGGCTGGTGGATTTTTAAAGGGCACATTCCGGCGGTTATAGCCTTTATAGTTTTTCTGATAGCGAGTACTGCGGAAACAAACCGAGCGCCTTTCGATTTGGCAGAAGCAGAGTCTGAGCTAACCGCGGGTTTTCATACCGAATATTCTGGAATGAAATTCTCATTTTTCTTCCTGGCGGAGTTCGCCAACATGTTCGTGGTAGCTGCCATTGGAGCCACTGTTTTCTTTGGAGGCTGGATGCCGTTTCACATTGGCAACTGGGCTGGATTCAACGCTGTAATGGATTATATACCGCCGGTGATCTGGTTTTTCGGAAAGGTATCAGTTATTATATTTATTATGATGTGGTTCCGCTGGACCTTCCCCAGGCTGCGGATCGATCAACTACTAACCCTTGAATGGAAGTACCTGCTGCCCATAAACTTGGTAAATATTCTTTTGATGGCATTCATAGCCCTGATGGGCTGGCATTTTTAGTATAGACGATGAAAGAGATAATTCAATATTTCAAAGACATAGCATTCGGGATAAAATCTCTGATAAAAGGGATGCGTGTTACCGGTCATTATATCTCGCGACCGAGTAAGATCATTACACAACAGTATCCTGAGAACAAAGAAACACTGCAGATGTTTGACCGCTTTAGAGGCGAGGTGGTGATGCCGCATGATGAAAATAATGAACATATGTGCACGGGATGCTCTGCTTGTGAAGTGGTTTGCCCCAATGGCACCATCGAGATTATCAGCAAGCGTGTGGAAATGGAGGATGGTAAAAAGCAGAAGATCATCGACAAGTTTGTTTACCACCTGCAGATGTGTACCATGTGCGGACTTTGCATCCCAGCATGCCCAACCGATGCCATTGTAATGTCAAATGATTTTGAGCATGCCGTTTTTGATCGTTCTCAACTCACCAAAATTCTAAATAAGCCAGGATCTAAAATTATGCCCGGAATCAAATGACTTTCACTCAGATCTTTTTCTATTTCCTGGCGGGAGTCATTGTTGCTTTCTCCGTTCTTAGCGTAACCACAAGGAGGATCCTTAGGGCGGCGGTATATCTCTTGTTTGTTTTGATGGGTACCGCAGCATTTTACTTCATGGTTAATTTCTTCTTCCTGGCTGCGGTTCAACTAATAGTGTATATAGGCGGCATCGTGGTGCTCATAATTTTCTCGGTGTTGCTAACAAGCCAAATTAACGACAGGCTTGATAAACCCGAGATGGCTAAGGTGGTGATTGGTGGGCTGGTGGCTTTTGGTGGTTTGATCATTAGCGCCTTAACTCTTTGGCAATATCCATTTACTGCTTCTTCAGCGGCAGAGGGAGATTATTCAGTTGCAGAGATTGGCCGGCAGTTACTCAATTATGGAGAAGGAGGGTACGTATTGCCATTTGAGGTAATCAGTATCCTTTTGCTGGCAGCCATGGTCGGGGCCATCATCATAGCTAAAAGAATTAAACCCAAAACTGATGATTGAAGGAGTACCATTGTCGCACATCCTTGTGGTTAGCTCCATCATGTTTTTTGTTGGGGTGTATGGCTTCGTAACCAGAAAGAACCTGTTGACCATGTTGATCTCAACAGAGCTAATTCTTAATGCTGTCAATATCAATTTCGTTGCCTTCAATCGCTACTTGTATCCTGATAAAATGGAGGGGCATTTTTTCTCTCTCTTCATCATAGCCATAGCCGCAGCCGAGGCAGCAGTGGCTATTGCCATATTCATAAGTCTCTATAGAAACCTTAAATCAATAGATGTCGAAGATGTTGACAGCTTGAAGCACTAATGCCAGGCCTTGAACACACCATATTGATCCCACTGATTCCCTTTTTCGCTTTCCTGGTGATTGGGCTGCTCAATAAGACGCTTTCACCCAAGGTGGCAGGGATGATTGGAATTACCGGCATACTAGCCAGTACCATTCTAGCTTATCAGGTGGCCTTGGGTTATTTTTTCTCATTTGGCCAGGTAGATGGTGTCTTCCAGAAAATAATAGCCTATAAAACTAGTTGGCTTCAGTTTACTGATTCCTTAGTTATTGAAATGGGCGCGATCCTGGATCCTATTTCTGCTATGATGCTGGTAGTGATCACAACAGTATCGTCGCTGGTTTTTATCTACAGCTGGGGGTATATGAAAGGAGAAAGTGGATTCTCTAGATTCTACGCATTCCTTTCACTATTCAGTTTCTCAATGCTTGGGCTAGTGCTGGCTACCAATCTTTTTCAGATGTATATGTTTTGGGAGTTGGTAGGGGTATCATCATACTTATTAATAGGTTTCTATTATGATAAGGCCGCTGCAGTAGCTGCAAGCAAAAAAGCCTTTATCGTTACCCGGTTTGCAGACTTAGGCTTCTTAATAGGCATACTTCTACTTTCCTTCCACACAGGCACTTTCGATTTTCAACTGCTCACAGATCCAAATGGACCAGCAATCACCAGTGTAGGTGGAGCGACTTTCATGGGTTTGTCTGTGGTGAGCTTATCGCTGTTGCTAATATTTATTGGCGGTGCTGGTAAATCGGCCATGTTTCCACTGCATATCTGGTTACCCGATGCCATGGAAGGACCAACCCCGGTTTCGGCACTTATTCACGCGGCCACAATGGTTGTGGCTGGTGTTTATCTGGTAGCACGACTATTTCCAGTATTTGCTTTTGCAGCACCAGAAGCGCTAGAAGTGGTGGCATATATTGGGGCTTTCACAGCGCTTTTTGCCGCGGTGGTCGCTTGTACCCAACCTGATATTAAGCGAGTGCTAGCTTATTCCACTATGTCGCAAATTGGCTACATGATGCTGGCGCTTGGTGTTTCCGGCTTTGGTGAAGATGGATTAGGATATACCGCTTCTATGTTTCATTTGTTCACCCATGCCTTTTTTAAGGCGCTCCTATTCCTCGGCGCAGGCTCGATCATTCATGCCGTCCACACTAACGATATTTTCAAAATGGGCGGACTTAGGAAGTTTATGCCCATCACCCACATTACTTTCCTAATCGCCTGTTTGGCTATAGCCGGTATTCCGCCTTTTGCTGGCTTTTTCAGTAAAGATGAAATTTTAGCTGCGGCCCTCGTAAGCAACAAATTGATATTCGGTGTTGGATTTGCTGTTGCAGGATTAACGGCCTTCTATATGTTCAGACTTTATTTCATGGTTTTTTGGAATGAAGCTAAAATCGAAGGAGCACCTCATGAATCACCTTCCGTAATGACGATTCCGCTAATAATATTGGCTATTGGTTCTTTGGTAGCAGGGTTTGTGCCTTTCAATGAATTGGTAACAAGCAACGGCAGCTTACTAGCCACGGAATTGCATTGGGAAGTAGCTGCCCCCTCGGTAGCTATTGGCCTGATAGGGATTGTCGTGGCCATGGTTATGTATCGCAAAGCATCGAACTTACCCTCTAAGCTTAGTAGTTCGCTGGGAGGTATTTACAAGGCAGCTTATAGCAAGTTCTATATTGATGAGGTTTATATGTTCGTAACGAAGAAGGTGATTTTTAACCTCATTTCGAGGCCTATAGCCTGGTTCGATCGGAACATTATAGACGCCTTTATGGACATGACTGCCAAGATGACGAACCTGGTAAGTGAGGGCATCAAAGAAATGCAATCAGGTCAGCTACACTACTATGCTATTTACTTTGCCTCTGGAGCTATTTTGTTTGTAGTACTAATGCTTTGGATGAGATAAATGGATTTATTAACGCTACATATCGTTGTTCCTGTCTTAACTCTCATTGGTATTGCATTCGCGAGAAACTTGCAGCAAACGAGAACCATCGCCGCCATTGGCATGGGCATCCAACTGCTACAATCAGTGAATTTGGTCTTTGCTTTTTTGGCAGAAAGGAGAGGGGGAAATACAGCTGAGGTGGTGTTTGCAAAGAGTATTGTTTGGTTTGAGAGCCTGAATATTCGCTATGATATTGGTGTCGATGGGATTTCGGTTGCCATGATTTTGCTAACGAGTGTGGTGATATTCACCGGCGTATTTGCCTCTTGGGAAACCAAAGACCTATATAAGGAATTCTTCATTTCACTTATTCTCTTAGCGGCTGGCGTCTTTGGGTTTTTCATTTCCCTGGATTTATTCCTGATGTTTCTCTTCTTTGAACTCGCAGTAATTCCTATGTATCTATTGATAGGTATTTGGGGAAGTGGAAAGAAGGAGTATGCAGCCATGAAGCTAACATTAATGCTTATGGCAGGTTCGGCGCTGCTAGTTGTTGGAATTCTAGGATTGTATTTTAACTCTGCCCCAGGCGGAGGTCAATATACCTTCAACATTATTGAATTGTCGAAGGTTGTGTTTCCCATTGAGCTCCAGCGGTTTCTTTTTCCATTTATCTTTATTGGCTTTGGAGTAATTGGTGCTCTATTTCCATTTCATACGTGGTCACCTGATGGCCATAGTTCCGCGCCAACAGCTGTTTCAATGCTACATGCAGGTGTCCTTATGAAATTAGGAGGCTATGGCTGCTTAAAAGTAGCAATCTACTTGTTGCCCGAAGCCGCCAATGAATTGGCCTGGATTTTCCTACTTGCTACCGGTATTAGCGTAATCTATGGAGCCTTGGGAACCATCGCGCAAAAGGATCTTAAGTACATCAATGCTTACTCATCGGTTAGCCACTGCGGCTTAGTATTGTTTGCTATACTCATGCTCAACAAAACTGCTTCAAATGGGGCGGTGTTGCAGATGATCTCTCATGGTTTAATGACTGCACTTTTCTTTGCGCTGATTGGAATGATATACGCTCGAACTAAGACAAGAATCATTACGGAAATGAGTGGTATCCTAAAGGTGATGCCATTTCTATCTGTTTGCTACGTAATTGCAGGCCTTGCTTCGCTTGGCCTTCCCGGACTAAGTGGTTTTGTGGCTGAGATGACAATATTCGTTGGTGCATTTCAACATCAGGACGTTTTCCATAGAGTGCTCACAATCATTGCAGTTTCCTCAATAGTGGTTACAGCGGTTTACATCTTGCGAGTAGTAGGCATGATATTGATGGGGCCGGTAAAAGAAGAGACCTACAGTGCATTCAGCGATGCCACCTGGTACGAAAAAGTAGCGACCGTGGCCTTAATCATCGGTATTGCAGGCATTGGAATGGCCCCGCTTTGGCTTTCAGATATGATATTAAACAGTCTTGATCCCATTATTAGCGCAATAACAGGAATCTAAAAATTATGAGCTGGGAACAATTTCTATTAATGAGACACGAACTGCTGCTAATTCTAGCGGCGGTTGTAGTGCTTGTTGCGGAAATCGCTACCGGCGAAGATAAGAATGGCATCAACCATACTGCAATTTGGCTCATGGCGAGTATTACCGTTGTGGGATTCTTGCCAGCGCCAGTAGGGAAGTTGTTCGGAGGTATGTACGTAGTGGATAGCTTGCGTCTGGCCATGAAAAATACCTTGAATATCGGTTTGCTAATAGTTTTCCTGCAATCAGCCCGCTGGCTAAACTCCAAAGAAAACCAAGGGCGGGTGAGTGAATTCTATCTACTTTTACTTGCATCAGTTATTGGGGTAAACTACCTGATCTCATCCGGTAATTTCCTCATGTTCTACCTAAGCCTGGAACTTACAACAATTCCAGTTGCGGCTCTGGCGGCCTACGAACAATACAAAAGCAGATCAGCAGAAGCGGGCATCAAATTGATACTTTCCTCGGCCTTTTCGTCCGGAATTTTACTATTCGGACTTTCAATAATCTACGGGGTAACTGGCTCACTTGATTTCTCGCTTGCAGTATTTGCAGGAGCAGGTTCCCTGGGAATTGTCGGCTTTATTTTCTTTTTCTCCGGGTTAGCTTTCAAGATATCCATAGTCCCCTTCCATCTCTGGACAGCCGACGTCTATGAAGGAGCTCCGACCAATATCAGTGCATATTTGTCTGTAGTATCTAAGGGAGCAGCAGTATTTATCCTAATCCTAACCTTCTTTTCATTTTTCAGAGAATTACAGGACGTGTGGCAAGGGGTGATATTTGCTACTGCGATAATTACTATGACTGTAGGCAACTTGTTTGCAATTAGACAAAAAAATCTTAAGCGGTTTCTGGCATTTTCCTCAATCGCTCAAGCTGGTTTTATCTTTCTTGGCGTTATAGGGGGATCAGAGTTGGGCATGGCTGCCACGGTTTATTTCGTACTTATTTATGTCTTCTCAAATCTCGCTGCTTTTGGGGTGGTTAATATTGTGGCAGTCAACAGCGGAAAGGAAAGTATGGAAGATTATAACGGTCTTTATCGTACTAACCCCAGGCTCAGTTTGGTCATGATGCTTGCTCTATTCTCACTGGCTGGTATTCCTCCCGTCGCAGGCTTTTTCGGAAAATTCTTTCTGTTCACAGCTGCTGCGGAAGGTGGATTCTATGCATTGTTGATAATAGCGGTGCTCAACGCCATAATCTCCCTCTACTACTATCTGCTGGTAGTTAAGGCCATGTTTATAAACAAGTCTGAAAACCCAATAAGTGGGTTTACCAGTGATTTCTACACTCGCCTGAGTCTTGTAATTTGCGTCTTGGGAATGATTGGAATAGGGTTTATTGGTGAGATATATGATTATTTGCAATCAATCAGTTTTGGATTATAAATGACGCTTAGAAAGTTTGCACATATTGTAAAGGAAATTGACGGAGTAGATGTAAGAGTAGTTGAGGCTGGAATTACCAAGGAGCGTGCTCAGTTTCTAGCCGACCTGCTTGGATACAACAAGGTAGAAACCAAGATATTTGAAGACCCACCAAAGGAAGACGAGCCCCAAACCTATTCTATCGGTACTTTGGATGTCACTTTTAATCCCATCGTAAAAGTCTACAATCGGGAATTACTGACACCGGGTGGAAATAAGATCACACCGGATTATTGGGATCAGAAAACCGAGGAAACAGACCCTAACTATTGGGACAGAAATAAAAAGAACTGGTTGTAATTGAGGGGGTTACCGAATCAATTTTTCGCGAATTAACCGTTAATAGTGTATCTTCGTATCGACTTGTAGAGGTAGGAACTACTAAGTGATACGACTAACCCACCATTTGTGAAACAAAGAGGCACTGATTCTATTAGCCTAATCATTATTTTGATTGGGGTCGTGATTCTTGTGTTGGCCGTGCTGGTTATTGTCAAAGCTGGCCGCGGAAGCGGTCCGCTAATCCTTGTCTTCCTAACTGCCTTAACCCTCGTGGAAGTGGGGCTAGTAACAATCCTCATAGTAAAGCGAAAGGGCAACGAAAAGCGGGAGAGGGAGAAGCATATACCTAAGTGATATCTGACGAACCCATTTTTACCAGGGGTTTCATAGCAACGAGGCCAAGTACGGGGCCGGGCAGTAGCACCAGGAATACCCATCTGGGGTCTACCATCTCAACCAACAAATTACATAGTTGTATACTCACTACGGAAATGGCAAAGCCTATACTGTTAACGATGGTTAACCCTGATCCCACTAGATCCGGAGGGGCGGTTTTTGCCGTAAGGGTCGAAAATTGTGGTGAGTCACCAATAACCAGATAGCCCCAGATAAGCAAAAAACATAGGAACAGGACTGAGGGTAATAAATATGCCCAGGGAGATAACAGTATGCACAATGCGGACCCCAAAAGCATTCTAAATGCCACTTTTTCACTACCCACTCGCAGAGAGCTTATTCCGCCTAGCACACATGAAATTCCCCCAACCGCGATGGTGGCAAACGACCACAAGCTTACATCTATGTTTATGGCATCTTTGGAATTGTTGACATAGTAGTAGATGATAAATGGCACAAAAGTCCAGAATGCATACAATTCCCACATGTGCCCGAAGTAACCAAAAGCTGCGGCACGAAAATGTCTCGAGCTGAATACTCTGCCCATGGAGAAGGACTTATTTTTGCCCGCTGCATGCAAGTAAGGGCCATCAGGGACCAACAGCAGCATAAGTACCCCACCGACAGCCGCCAAGATTGATACTGTTACTAGTGTAAACCTCCAGTCAAGAGAGCTCCCCAGGCTATTAACCAAATGCGGAAAAGAAGTACCTACTACCAAGGCTCCCACCAGGAAGCCAAGTGCTTTACCCAAGCCTTTTTGATACCAACCCGATGCAATTTTCATTCCTACCGGGTAGATGCCACCCAAAAAGAACCCAGTGAAAAACCTCAGAAACATGAGCCAAAATACTTGTCCATCCAAAGCTACAATTCCCAGATTGCTCAAAGCTGCAAGTACTGAGCTAAGAAAGAATATATGTTTTGGAGAGTGTTTGTCAGAAATGGCAAAGAAAGCAAAAGTGAGGGTACCGCTAATAAAGCCAAGTTGAACAGAGGATGTCATCCATCCCAGGGTGCCTTGAGTAAGGCCCCATTCCAATTGTAGATCGCCTAATACGGCGTTTCCAGCGAACCAAAGAGAAGTGCCGGCAAATTGAGAAATTACGATAATAGGTAATATTCTGCGTGGAGCACTCACACTAAAGTCTTGCCTTTGTGACAAACTTTAAACAGGTACGTTTACGTGCCGCTCAGCATGGTATGAAGATCGAACCAACGGGCCAGACTCAACATACTTCAGTCCTCTTCTCAATCCTTCTTCCTTGTAGAGCTCGAACTGATCGGGGTGGATAAATTCAGCCACTTCAAGGTGTAGTTTTGTTGGTTGTAGGTATTGGCCTAAAGTGAGAATATCTAAGCCATGAGCAACCAGGTCATCCATGGCCTTGTAGACCTCATCGGCAGTTTCACCTACGCCCAGCATTATACCAGACTTAGTACGTTTTCCAAAATCTTTGGTATACTGAATTTGCTCCAGACTACGCTCATACTTGGCTTGAGGCCTAACCCGACGGTAAAGGCGCTCTACCGTTTCCATATTGTGGGATACTACTTCCTGGCCTGCCGAAATCATCCTCTCCAGGGCTTCCCAGTTGGCCTTTACATCAGGTATGAGCGTTTCTATGGTAGTTTCCGGTGAAAGCTTCTTGGTTTCAGCAACAGTTTGATACCAGATCTCGGCACCTCTGTCTTTTAGTTCATCTCTGTTTACCGAGGTAATAACTGCATGCTTAACACCCATTAATTTGATGGCTTCTGCCACCCGTTTGGGTTCATCAGTATCGTATTCAGGAGGTCTTCCGGTTGCAACCGCACAGAATGTGCAACTTCGTGTGCACACGTTTCCCAGAATCATAAACGTGGCTGTACCAGCTCCCCAGCACTCGCCCATATTAGGGCAGTTTCCACTTTCGCAGATGGTATGAAGCTTATAATTGTCAACTAGTTTCCTAACCTTGGCGTATTCCTTTCCAACTGGTAGCTTCACTCTCAACCAGTCTGGTTTTCTTACTTTGCCATTTGAATCTTTTGATACTACAGGTAATTCAATCACGAAATCTCCTTTCTCTTAGAGCAAAAATAATGAATTATAAAGTGAAATTGAGGCTTGAAATTCTATTTACGAGAGCCGTAGAATAGGGTAATAAAGGCAGTTGGAAATACAGCCCTGTTCTCGACGAGTGGCATTAGCACGATCTCATTGGCATACGCATCAACCAGAAAACCCACTTCGAAGCCGGTGACATTACTTTTAAATGTTCCAAATTCAAAGCTTAGTCCGGTTTTGAGGTTGGCACCTATCTGTATTTTAGAATCAGTGATACCCTGGAAAAGATGACCTGTGCCCAAAATATCATTGAACCTGTGAAGGTCAGGATCGAATTGCACTCTTTCAAAATTGAAATCATCAATACGGTGCTCGATGGTATATGGAGCCAGGAGGCCAATTGAAGGGCCACCGGCCAGCATGGCGGTTATTTGCACTCCTTGTTGTGGCGCTTTCTGAAATAGGATGAGATCTCTGCCGTATTGAGCACGGATAGCGTAGAGGTAATTCTCTTTGCCCCAAATAAAGAAATTCCCAGTTCTGTTGCTGTTAAATCTTTGTTCTTTGGGGTGCTTAACATTCACCAACTCAAGCCCAAAGGTTTTAAAGAATCTATCCGAGATGGCTATTGATTTTTTGAAGATCAGTCCACCAATAAGGCCGCTGGTAGTACTTTTCTTGATTCCCCAAATAAATTCGGTTTTATAGGAAGGATCTTCTAGGCTAATCTGCGCATTAGCGGTGCCGGAGATTATTAGGGAAGTGAGCAGTATGGTTAGTCCTTTTTTCACAAATCGTTCAATTACAATTACGCGCAGGCCATCAATAAAGTTAGCCATTTAGGTATTCAACACAAAATCAGGTTGTATAGTTTTTAACAGGCAATAAATATGCCGGGAAAGCTATTTATTCCAGATTTCACTTTCCCCTTTGTCATAACGAGGTCGGCGGTTCTTTTCCTTCTGAGAATTGGGCTTGTTACTCTTGAAAATTTGGTTAAACCAAATCTTGAATTTGAATATTTTGTCCTTCTCCTCTACGGAATTAGTATTGCTGCGGGCGAAAGCTGAGCTGGGATGCAGACCCTTGCGGTTGCTATTTTTCATTTTTACTCCCCCTCTGTACCTGTCGGCCCTGAGTACGCCGGGCACATACTCAATCAGTCTTCGGTTCTTCTTAACAACGGGCCCGGCTTTTTGCTTATAAGTTCCCACTCTAGCTAAGAACTTAATATTGTTGGCTCTCCCAAATGATTGGATTCTGTTTCTCCTGTTAGGGCCATTAACTGCTCGTTGACCCTTAGTATTCACAAAAGGACGTTCGAGAAACTTAATACTGTTCTTTTTGGCAAAAACTTCAATTCTATTCTGTCTAATGTTCCTATATCCAGGATATGGACCCTTGCTGGGTGTTGGTATCTTTTTCCTATTTAGGTCTCCGCGATACGTGGTTATGTCCGGGTTGCGATATTTTTTGTGGATAGCGATATCACCCCTATACTTCGAACCTTTAATTGTTCCTGGCCCCGGAGATTTGACAGCGATCGGCTTGCCGTCATTGTTACGGAGGCGAGCAATTGAACCCCCACCCCCAGTAGGCTTTCTCTTCAGCCTCAAATCTCCTCTAAAGGTGGTAATGTCTGGGTTTCGGTACTTCTTGTAAACGGCAATGTTTCCTTGAAATTTGGATCCCTTGAGTGTGCCGGGCCCAGGTGGTTTGACTGCAATAGGTTTGCCGTCGTTATTTCTTAGCCTGGTAATTGAACCACCGCCACCGATTGGCTTCCTTTTTCGTTTTAGATCCCCCGAGTAGGTGGTAATATCGGGGTTGCGATACTTCTTATAGACGGCAATATTTCCTTGGAATTTGGAACCTCGCAATGTGCCAGGCCCAGGGGGTTTCACTGCTATTGGCTTACCGTCGTTGTTGCGGAGCCGGGTAATTGATCCCCCGCCAGTAGGTTTTCGCTTTTGTTTAAGGTCACCAGCAAAAGTGGTGATATCAGGATTGCGATATTTCTTGTAGACTGCAATATTACCCTGAAACTTGGAGCCTCGAAGCGTGCCCGGTCCTGGTGGCTTCACCGCAATTGGACGCCCCTTATTATTACGTAGTCTGCCACTAATTGACCCACCACCTATTGGGGTTGGTTTTCTCTTGGTATCGCCGCTGAATGTAGTTATATCCGGGTTTCTGAAATCTCTGAGCCGGGTAATATTCCCTTGAAACTTAGAACCACGAAGTGTGCCGGGCCCGGGAGGCTTCACTGCAATTGGTCGCCCCTTATTATTGCGCAGTCTACCACTAATTGACCCACCACCTAAAGGTGTGGGCTTTCTTTTGGTATCTCCACTAAATGTAGTTATATCCGGGTTTCTAAAATCTCTAAGCCGAGTAATATTTCCTTGAAATTTAGAACCTCTAAGAGTACCTGGTCCGGGTGGCTTTACTGCAATCGGCCTTCCTTTATTGTTAAGGAGCCGCCCGCTGATACTACCGCCTCCAATGGGCTTGCGCTTACGGTTTAGATCACCGCTGAAAGTGGTAACGTCCGGGTTTCTATAATTTCTAAATGGCGTGATGTTACCTTGAAATTTCGACCCTCTCAAAGTGCCAGGCCCTGGAGGCTTAGTAGCAATGGACCTCCCCTTATTATTCCATCGGTTGCGGCCAACGCTAAATACTCTATTTTGTCCCTTGGTTTTGATACTTGGTCCATCACCAAGGTTTCTAGGCCTGCCGCGATAGGGATTGAAAGTGGGGGTGGAGTGTAATGGTCTCGCAGACACACTGTTGCGTGTTCTTAGTTTCTTCCCCGCAATGTCTCTGTTGGTATAGTTTTCACCCCTTTTGGTGATGGATTGATATCCCTTAAAAGTGCCTCCAACCACTTCCGGGCGGCGTTGAGATAGCCTTAGGTTTCTAAGCTCCTTCTTGTTTGATTTTGCAACTTCCCGCTTCGATTTTCTTCCCCAATAGGGATTATATCCTTGTAATTCACTGAATGTTGGTCTGCGAGATCTTGTCTCCCTTGTCCGAAGCTTCCTCCCAGCAATATCCCTGTCAGAATACCTTTCACCGCGTCTGGTAGCACTTTCATAACCCCCAAATTGATATCGGGAAAGGGTTTCGGTTTTTTTCTGCGAATTGCGAACGTTGGCCTTTTCCTTTTTATTGGAAATTGACCTGTCACCTCTCGGGCGGGTGTTGGCAAACGGGCTGGTATTATTGGGCGTAATTGATTGCCTGGGCGATTTCTTGTCTCTGAACCTTCTGCCGGTAATATCATTCTTCCAGGCCTTCTCTCCTCTTCTTTTCCTCTTGGTATTGGCAACAGCAAAGGGGTTATTAGGCCTTTTGTTCCGAATGGTACCAGAGATAGTGTTGTAACTGCTGAGTTTATTATTCCCCCGAATTTCACCGCGCCTGGAGGCTGTATTTACCCCTCTGATGTTTCGCTTAAATGAATTGGCACGATTACCCTGCCTAACGCTCAGGCGTCGTACATTGGGATTATTTGGTCCAATTCTGCCCGATCTGCCGCTTAGCGAGCGGGCTGCATTTGGTTTGGCTCTAACTATTCTGGAAGGAGTGGTGGTGGGCCTTAGTCGCCTTCCGCTTATGTCCCGCCTTGTAACTCTTTCTCGTTGGCGTGGTGTGGTATTATATCCTCCGGAATACTTGGTACGTATTCTCTGTTTGTCGCCTTGATTTTTTCTACCGAGGTAGGGGTCAAAAGCCGGCACACTGGCCGGTGGTTTTTCGCTTCGCTTTCTTTTGATTTTTCTACCGGTAATGTCCCCTTTTCGGAATTTATCACCTTGCTTGTTGCGTGTCTTAAATCTTGTTCGCCGAAGCTGCCGCTTGTTCGATTTACCCTTTTCCCCTTTGGGCTTCGGACTGAAAACTTCCTGCTTTTTCTTCCCCTGCTGGTCTTGGGCCATGGTGCTTGACCCACCAAGAACAATGGAACCGGCAATCATCACAACAAGCAATGGACGTTTAACGGCTTGCGACAGACCCAGACAGACTGTGATTATATAATTGTTAGCTTTGATCAAGGGTATTCTATAACGAAGAAAAGCGTGCGGAAAGTGCAGTAAACCCCCTAATTTAACTAAAATTCTAGTAATTCTTCAATTTTTGATTGAAGTCGACCTTTAGGCAGGAAGTTGTGCTCGAGGTTTCCTGAGAAGGGAACAGGTGTATCTAAGCTCGCCAATCTCATCACTGGTGCATCGAGGTCTTGAAAGCAATTCTCGCTAATCCAAGCTGCTATCTCACCACCTATGCCTCCCATTAGCGTGTCTTCGTGCAAAATCAAGACACGCCCTGTCTTCTTGACAGACTGCCGAATAGCCTCCTCATCCCATGGCACCAGAGAGCGGAGATCAATAAGATCAGCTGATATTTCTGGCTTTCCGGATATTATTTCTGACGCCCAATGTACAGCTGCACCGTATGTAATCAGGCTAAAATCATCACCTTTCGTAACTAATCGGGCCTTACCAATTTCCTGGCTATATGATTCATCAGGAATCTCTTCGGAAATAGACCGGTACAGAAGTTTGTGCTCAAAGAACATTACTGGGTTAGGGTCATCAATAGCGGCCATTAGCAGACCCTTAGCGTCTTGTGGAGTGGACGGGTAAACGATTTTGAGCCCAGGGGTATGGAAAAACCAGGCCTCATTTGATTGTGAATGAAACGGACCCGCGCCCACTCCGGCACCGGTGGGCATTCTAACTACTACATCGGCATTTTGCCCCCAGCGGTAGTGCGATTTTGCCAGGTTGTTAACGATTTGATTGAATCCGCAGGTGACGAAATCTGCGAATTGCATTTCTACAACCGATTTGTATCCATTGATTGACATACCCAATGCGGCGCCAATTATGGCAGATTCACACAGCGGAGTGTTTCTAATTCGCTCTGTCCCAAACTTATCAACAAATCCTTCGGAGACTTTGAATACACCACCATATTCTGCGACATCTTGCCCCATAAATACCAGGTTAGGGTGCTTTTCAAGACTTTGGTAGAGCCCATCTGAAATTGCATCCACAAACCGTTTTTCACTCTTTTTGCCGTTGGGAGCTGGGTTTTGCTGGGAAAAAGGGGAAAAGAGATCTTGCAATTCGTCGCTGGTGGTGGCTACAGGAACCTCTTCAGCATAGGCCTTTTCAAGACCCTCTTCGATATCTTTAGAGATGTTATCCCGAGTTGATTTTATTTGTTTTTCGGAGAGGACTCCCTGCTTCAACAGGAAGTTTTGGTAATTGTTAATTGGATCCTTTAAAGCCCACTTATCCATGAGCTTTTTGGGAACGTATTTGGTGCCGGATGCTTCTTCATGACCTCTCATTCGGAATGTCATGGCCTCCAAAAGGATAGGTTTTGGTTTTTTTCTGATTTTCTTCGCCAGCTTACTCACAGTATTGAAAACTTCAAGCACATTGTTGCCATCTACCCGGTGGGCTTCTATTCCATAGCCTGGCCCCTTGTCAGTAAAATGCTTAAATCGAAATTGTTCGTTGCTGGGGGTAGATAGTCCATAGCCATTATTTTCAATAATGAAAATGACGGGCAAGTCCCAAACGGAGGCAACGTTCAAAGCCTCATGAAAATCTCCTTCACTTGCGCCGCCATCACCAGTAAAAACTACCGTTGCTTTGGCTTCCTTCTTTAGCTTGTTGGCCAGGGCGATGCCGTCGGCCACCCCGAGTTGCGGCCCCAGATGAGATATCATGCCAACTATATGATGCTCTTTACTACCAAAGTGGAATGAGCGATCTCTTCCCTTGGTAAATCCGGATAGCTTTCCCTGAAATTGAGCAAAGAGTCTATGATAGGGGATGTCGCGGGCGGTAAAAACTCCAAGGTTGCGATGCATCGGCAGAATAAACTCGTCGCTATCTAGTGCTAAGGTGGATCCAATTGATATTGCCTCCTGGCCAATACCAGAAAACCACTTGCTAATCTTACCCTGCCTCAAAAGGATCAGCATTTTCTCCTCAATCATTCTCGGACGAAGCAATGCCTCATAAATGCGAATTAGCTCATTGTTGGTATATCCCTTGCGACTGAATTTCATTGCTCAATGATTAGTGGACAAAATTATATTATCGCCTCATTACCCAAAGAGAACTCTAATTTTTATTTTTAGGCCAATTTTTACAGATGATAGAATACCAAAGTTTTGATTTACCAAACGGCCTTAAAGTAATAGTACACGAGGACAGAGATACTCAGTTAGCCGTACTTAACCTCCTATATGATGTGGGATCTAGAGATGAGGATGAGCACAAGACCGGATTCGCACATTTATTTGAGCATTTGATGTTTGGTGGTTCCAGGCATATTGAAAGTTATGACCAGGCCCTGGAAAGGGTAGGGGGTGAAAACAATGCGTTTACAAGTCCCGATATTACAAACTACTACCTTACTGTTCCGGCAAATAATATTGAAACAGGTTTCTGGCTGGAATCAGATCGTATGCTGAGTTTGTCATTTGATCCGAGAGTACTAGAAGTACAGAGAAGTGTAGTGATTGAGGAGTTTAAGCAGAGATATCTAAATCAACCATATGGTGATGTATGGTTAAAACTTCGGCCTTTGGCTTATAAAAATCACCCTTACAAATGGGCTACTATTGGCAAGGAAATAAGCCATATTGAAGGTGCTACTATGCAGGACGTGAAAGACTTTTTCTACAAGCACTATGTGCCGAACAACGCAACATTGGTAGTGGCGGGGAATGTTTCACTAGAGCAGGTAAGGGAGCTTAGTGAGAAATGGTTTGGTGATATTCCAGCCCAGCAGCGACCATCACGATCGTTGCCTCCGGAGGAGGCGCAAACCGCAAAACGCTCATTGACAGTTGAGGCAGATGTTCCGGCGCAAGCCATTTACAAAGTTTTTCATATGCCAGGGAGATTCTCACCAAAATACCACACAGCAGACTTGCTTAGTGATATTCTGGGAAGGGGAAAATCCTCGAGATTGTATCAAACGCTGGTACAGGAGAAAAGATATTTCAGCACATTAAATGCCTATGTTACAGGATCAATTGACCCTGGACTATTGGTGATTAGTGGGAAACTCCATGATGGTATACGCCCGGAGAAGGGTGAAGAAGAGATTGATATGATCATTAGTGAGGTAATTGAAAGCGGGGTTACTGACGAAGAGCTTAATAAAGTGAAAGCGCAGGCGGAGAGCACAGTAGTCTTTTCAGAGGTGGAATTACTCAATCGGGCTATGAACCTGGCTTATTATTCCCTGTCTGGAGAGGTGGAGAACGTCAACCGCGAGCTGGACAGTATTAAGGCCGTAACTAAGGACGACATTCATAACGCGGCGCAAGAGATACTTCGAGTAGAAAATAGCTCGATTATGTACTATGGTAGGCATACAAACAAATAAAACAACATGGGGATCAGAGTCGGTTTAGGTTACGATGTGCACAGGCTCGCCAAAGGCGAGGAATTCTGGTTGGGAGGCATTAAGATCGAACATGATAAAGGTGCGGTCGGTCATTCCGATGCGGATGTGCTAATCCATGCCATATGCGATGCTTTGCTTGGCGCGGCGAATCTAAGGGACATTGGCTACCAATTCCCAGATACGGATGATCAGTACAAAGGAATTGACAGCAAAGTGTTGCTGAGTAAGGTTAATGACTTAATTAAGGAAAGAGGGTATTCCATTGGAAATATTGATGCAACCGTGTGCTTACAACAGCCCAAGATAAATCCGCACATTCCCAATATGCGCGAGTGCCTGGCAGAGGTGCTGGAAATGGATCAGGATGACATCTCACTGAAGGCCACCACTTCAGAAAAAATAGGCTTCGTTGGAAGAGAAGAGGGTGTGTCGGCGCAGGCAGTAGTATTGATCCAAAAGTAAAGTGAAACTGACACAGTTTGAGGTAATTACCACTGGCGATGGTTCACATTCCATATATCGCGCAGATATTGATGAAACCTACCACAGTCGGCATGGTGCAATTCAAGAGTCTCAATATGTTTTTATAGAACAAGGCCTCCGAAAGGTAGCGCAAGAATTGGCGAGTACTGACGTTTGTATTTTTGAAGTGGGGTTCGGTACAGGCCTGAACGCACTTCTATCTTGCATCGAATCTCAGGAAGCATCCCTAACAATAGCTTACCATACGATAGAGACAAACCCCATACCGGAATCAGTTTGGACGGATCTAAACTTCTCTAGAGAGATGAACCATGCGGCGATGTCCGTATCAGCGTTATTTTCCAAAATGCACTCGGCTCGATGGGAAGGATCTGTGGAGGTTGCAGCAGGATTTACTTTATCCAAGCATCATACGGGCTTGGAAGATTTCCGCACCGACCTAAGTTTTGATCTGGTTTATTTCGATGCCTTTGCTCCCAGTAAGCAGCCGGATATTTGGAGTATCTCCAATCTACAGAAGTGCCATAATCTGTTGAAGCAGGGAGGAAAGTTGGTCACGTATTGTGCCCAGGGTCAGTTCAAGCGAAACTTGTTAGAGGTTGGTTTTACCGTAGAAACGCTGGCTGGCCCACCAGGGAAAAAGCAAATGGTAAGAGCCACCAAAATTTAGGAGAATTTGTGTACCCCGTCTGGTGATACGCAGTGAGTTAATGGAAAATCATTCTCGTTAATAGGGAGGGAGTCTGGAAGGGGGGCAAAGTAATTCAAACCTACTTTGGGGCAGTTCTCTTGGCAATAGGGAAGAAATCGATCATAAAACCCCTTTCCATATCCAAGCCTATAACCATGGTGGTCGCAGACCAGGAGTGGCACCAGCACAATATCTACTTCCGAAGGCTCTAATCGAAAGCCATCGATAGGTTCCTTAATTCCCCAACTGTTCGTGGCAAACTCCGTTTGCTCATCAATCACAATGTGGTGAAGCTCACCACCAGAAAGGGTTTTGGGAACAACAACAGTTTTTCCCTGGCTTAACAAGTTATCAATAATGGCTTCTGTATTAATCTCGTGGAACTTTCTGATTGAAAGAAACACGTGATAGGTATTGAACAGACTGCTATCAAAATTTTGAAAGAAAGTGGATGTAATCTGAGCGCTTAATTCGCCCCTATTGTGTAGAGCTGTTCTCTTGGCCAGGTACTCTTTCCGTATTTCCTGCTTAGTCATCTTCAAGCAAGATGTGAAAGCTGAAGTCGAATGGATCGAAATGAGTTAACCACTGATTTAGAATCTCGGGGTTCTCATAATAAAAACTAAGAAAGTTGTCTTTTCGCTCCTGTAAACCTCCGGGGAACAAGCTGGTTTTTACCTCCGCGATTTGCCGAAGTTCAGTTTCGTAGTTTTTCTTCTCAGCCCTTAGTAATTTTTTCTCAATCTTATGAATGCTTTTCTGAAGGCGCTTGAACTCAGCATTTACCATTGGCTCTAGCGTAAGGTCGATTCGCTTTGCCTGGGCTTCAATGTGAGTGAACTGCTCCTCGAAATCCTTCAACTGATCTTGAAGCCTAAGATCTTTCTCAGTATTGCTGTGAACGTAATTTGCCTTAATTGCGTCAAGGTCCAGGAAGAACTCCTCCACCGATACATTGGTTTTCTGCCATTTTCTATAAGTCGGCTTGTCGACAATCAACCCGAAGTTTCGTGGCATTACTATTGGAAAAGGGATGTTATAATGATCGAAAGAGCTTTTGAGTTGCAGCCAGTAGCAAACCTCGGCAGGCCCTCCAATGTAAGCAAGGTTGGGCATGATAGTCTCCTGATACATGGGGCGCAGTAGCACGTTGGGGCTAAGCTTTTCAGGTGCAGATTTTAACATTTCCCGTAGCTTATCGGTAGTTAATTTCAAATCGCTATCAATCACTTCGAAATCATCGCCTTCGGTCGCAAGCCTTCCCCTAATTCCGTCATCTAAATAGAAGAAATTGATTTTTCTTGGGAAAACCTGCGTTTTGTAGCCAAGTGCTTCCAGTTCTTTCGATGCCTCTGTAGCCAGATTATTGGTGCTGTTATTGAAAATGTCATCTTCCGCTACTTGGGCAAATTGCGCCTTGAGAGATTGGTCATCACCATCGATTACCAGAAGTCCTTCCACACCATAGAGTGCATTAACGTAATACCTAACAGCTTGCGCAAGGGATTGCTGATCACCATATGCTTCTTTGAATAATTCATTACTTCCCGGAATGTCTTTAACTAATTGAAGTAGCCCACCGGGATCGAATCTCCCCACAGCACCCTGCTGGTCCGTTTCCCAGCTGTATTTCTTGCCATCAACCATCACATGACTAATCTCATCGAAGTCGTGGTCTTCGGTGGCCATCCAGTAACAAGGCACGAAGTTATAATCTGCGTATTGGGCCTTAAGCGCTTTGCAAATGTTAATTACAGAGATGATCTTGTAATGGAAGTAGAGTGGACCGGTGAAGATATTGAGTTGGTGTCCGGTAGTAATGGTAAATGTCTTGTCATCCGTTAGCAATTCCAGGCTTGACTGCGCGGCTGATGGAACTTCAATGTTAGCATACTGGCTTTGCAAAGCAGTTTGCAAGGCATTCCTCTTATCGGAATCGAACTTTTTCAGTTCTATCTGCTGCTTAAAGTTTTTAATGGTTGGGAGGTGATTGTAGAACTTTTCAAGTTCAGGCTTGCCACCCAGGTAATCCAGGAATAGTTTGTTAAATGAATTGGTGGATGCGAGTGGTATCTTCTGTAGCTGCATGGCCTTCAACAGATTGCGATGAAGATATTTGATACTAACATACTCTGCAAGTTAAGTTCATACTGAAGGTAGTTTGGCCAAAAGATCGAATGGTAAGGCTTCTGTTATTTCTACATTCGCGAAATCTCCAATACGGAGATAAGCGGCATCCGCTCTAATTAATACTTCATTGTCTACCTCCGGAGAGTCATGCTCAGTGCGACCAACGAAATTTCCACTTTCAACCCTATCAACCAGTACCTTCAACTGCTGACCCACTTTGCTTTCATTTAACTCCAGGGAGATATTCTCCTGCAAATCCATAACGGCTTGTGCCCGCGCTTGTTTCACTTCCTGGGGTACATCATCATCCATAGAGTGGCTGTGCGTATTCTCTTCATGAGAATATTCAAAAATACCCAGCCTTTCAAACCTGTTGTTCTCAACAAAATTCATCATCTCTTCAAACTCCGCTTCCCCCTCACCGGGATGGCCTGCTATTAGCGTAGTACGCAAAGCGATGCCGGGCACCTCATCTCTAATCTTGTTAATAAGTAATTCAGTCTTTTCCCTACTTATTCCCCTGCGCATAAGTTGAAGCATCTTGCTGGAGCCATGTTGTAATGGAATATCGAGGTATTTACAGATGTTTTCTTTTGCAGCCATAACCTTCAACACATCCTCCGGAAAACCAGTAGGGTAGGCATAATGTAGCCTTATCCATTCAATGCCTTCAACGTCTGAGAGTTTTCTCAGGAGCTCAGCCAGGTGCCGTTTGCCGTAGAGATCCAAACCGTAGAATGTGGAATCCTGGGCGATAAGTAGCAATTCTTTGGTTCCGTTTTTAGCCAGGTTGGCAGCTTCCATTACCAATTCTTCCATTGGTCTGGAAACATGCTTGCCGCGCATTAATGGGATGGCGCAAAAGCTACAAGGCCGGTCGCAGCCTTCGCTTATCTTCATATAAGCGTAATGGGTATCGGTAGTTGTTATTCTTTCACCAAGTAGCTCGTGCTTGTAATCTGCATTTAACTTTCGTAGCAGTAAGGGTAATTCCATTGTGCCGAAGTAGCTATCAACTTGAGGGATTTCTTTCTCCAGATCGTCTTTATAACGCTGAGATAGACAACCAGTAACATACAACTTTTCAATCTGTCCCTCATCTTTGGCTGCCGCATATCTCAAGATTGTGTCGATTGACTCTTGTTTGGCATTGTCTATGAAGCCGCAGGTATTTACGATTACAATGTTGGAATCGTCCTGATCACTTTCATGCGTAGCTTCAATTTCATTACCCTTGAGTTGGGTTAGGAGTACTTCCGAATCCACCAGGTTTTTTGAACACCCCAGGGTAACTATATTAACCTTGTTGCTTTTATTCGATTTGGTTTTCAAGTGTAAAAGGAATGGGCACAAAAATAACTAATTGCTATGGTTCTGGTACGATTTGGAGTGGTTTTGGTATGGTTGAGGCGATTGAATAGTTGCTGAGTTAAAGTTAAGCGTAAATCACATTGCTTTATATTTGACGTTTCTTAGAATATGCGCCTGTTATTTCAGAGCCTGTTGGCCATAATAGTTTTCTCGCTTGCCTTTTATTCGTGCCAGCCTGCCGTGGATTGTATTGGAGAAGGCAGGGATTTCATCGTAGTCAATTTCAAAAGCAAATCAACTGGTGAAGACTCTTTAGTGGTGTACGATACCATCAAGGCCATGAGCAGCGATAGTATTTTTTACGATTTTAATGACACCCTTTCTACCTTCAACCTCCCTCTGAACATTAATGCAACCCAAGCCACCTATCTCTTTCGCAAAGCAGGATTTGATACCACTATTGTGGTTAGCTATCAGGTCCAGACTAGCATCATCGACGATTTATGCCCTCCGGATGTGATCTTTTTCAACCTAGATACGTTGAGCACTTCATTTGATTCTCTGGTGGTAACAGACAAAACCTTATTTCAAAATTCAAATGCCAACTTCGAAATATATAAATAGGGTTTTGGTGACTTCCCTACTTGCCGTGCTTATGGTAAGCCCAATTTATGCCCAGAGCAAATGGGCGCCTACTGCCATACGCCTCGGAACCGATATCAGCAATTGGGGGTTCACTTTATTCGATAGTAATAGAACAATCTACGAGTTTCATGCCGACGCCGATTTTGATAAGTACTTTCTGGTAGCGGATTATGGCATTGCTGAACGAACTCGGATGAGTGACAACTTTACCTACAACTACGCTGGCAGCTATTTTAGAATTGGGCCAGATGTAAACCTGATGAAGCCCGACAATTTTGAAACTGTAATTTTTCTTGGATTCAGGTTTGCACGAAGTAGTTTCAATAACGATATAAGCTTTCCAAATCCCGGAGCTTTCGGTGCCGGGCAAATCATTCAAACTAATAACAACCTAACCGCTACCTGGCTGGAGTTAGTAACTGGCATCAAGGTGAAGGTTTGGAAGAACCTCTTTATGGGTTACACTGGTCGATTGAAATTCAGCAAGAGTATTACAGCTACTGAAAACCTGGTGCCTTTTGAAATCCCGGGGTTGGGAAGAGCAGCGGAAAACAGCAACTGGGGATTCAACTACCACATTTTCTACCAAATCCGATTTAGGGAGAAGCTTAAGCCTGCCAATTAATCTTGTCGGCTAAAGAAGGAATCAACAAATTCCATCTTATTGAATACTTGCAGGTCGCCGACTTTTTCCCCAACGCCTATGTATTTTACAGGAATTCTGAATTCATCCGAGATTCCGATCACAACCCCACCTTTGGCGGTACCATCTAATTTGGTAATAGCCAGCGAAGTTACATCTGTTGCTTTGGTAAATTCTCGGGCTTGGATTATGGCGTTTTGGCCCGTGCTGCCATCAAGCACAAGAAGCACCTCATGCGGTGCTTCAGGGATGAACTTTTGCACTACCCTATGAATTTTCGAAAGCTCATTCATGAGATTAACCTTAGTATGTAATCTGCCGGCTGTGTCTACGATAACCACATCATGCCCATCATCCACGGCAGTTTTAACGGCATCAAAAGCCACAGAGGCCGGATCGGTATTCATGCCATGTGATACAACCGGCACGCCCACTCTTTCTCCCCAAAGCTTCAATTGATCAACTGCGGCTGCTCTAAAAGTATCTGCAGCTCCTAAGATTACTGACTTTCCTGAAGCCTTGAATTGGGAGGCTAATTTGCCAATAGTCGTTGTTTTCCCAACTCCATTAACGCCAACAACTAAAATTACATAAGGCTTAATATTAGCTGGAGTAGAAAACTCTTCCAGGTCTTCGGTATTGTTTTCGGCTAATAGTCCTGCAATTTCCTCCCTTAGAATCTGGTCTAGCTCGGAAGTATTCAGGTACTTGTCCTTAGCCACTCGGGCTTCAATTCTCTGAATAATTTTGATGGTTGTCTCGACCCCGACATCTGAAGTGATCAATACTTCTTCTAACTCGTCAAGTACCTCATCATCAACTGTTGATTTACCAACTACCGCCTTTCCTAGTTTCGAGAAGAAGCTTTGCTTAGATTTCTCGAGTCCTTTATCTAGCGAGTCTTTTTTCTCTTTAGAGAATATACCTTTTAGGAAAGCCATTTGTAGTGTTATAAAGTCAGGTCAATAAAAAAGTCCCTCGATGGGGACTTCACAAATAAATCTTAAAGTAACCCTTACTTCTTGGCCAGGGCATCCTTAACACCATCAAGAGGAACCATCTCCTCCTTAAAAGTGTAAGCACCGGTTTTTTCAGACTTTACCGCTCTGATAACCTTCGCGAAGTTCTTGCCTTCGCCTTTCTGTAGAGTTGCAACAACTTTCTTGGCCATAGCTACTTAATTTCTTTGTGAACAGTTACTTTCTTCAAGATAGGATTATACTTCTTAAGCTCTATCCTATCAGGTGTATTCTTTCGGTTCTTAGTGGTGATATACCTTGAAGTACCAGGCATACCGCTGTCTTTGTGCTCAGTGCACTCTAAGATAACCTGTACTCTATTTCCTTTCTTTGCCATGTTCTAATTGCTTTTGCTTAGATAAGCACGTTGCCGTTTTCTCTAGCTTCTCTTAATACTTTGGAGATGCCATTCTTGTTGATGGTTCTCATGGCTGAAGTAGATACTTTCAGCGTGATCCATTTGTCCTCTTCTGGAATATAGTAACGCTTCTTATGAAGGTTCGGGTAGAACTTTCTACGCGTCTTATTATGTGCGTGAGAAACGTTGTTTCCACTCAATGGTCGTTTTCCTGATACTTGGCAAACTTTCGACATTATTTCCGTCCCTTTAAAATTCGGACTGCAAATATCATATTTTTTTGGCTTTTGACAAAGCTGCTTTTATAAAATTCACTCCAAACTAATCGGTTAACAAGCATAATCAACTTGATTAAAAACTTTCATCAATACTCTCGGTCCAATCTATTTGAGTTTTCTGCCAAACAAGGCTTACTTTCGCTACCTTTGCAACGTTACTAAATTCAGTACCTAGCCATGATTGATGTTTTGAATTCAAGCCTTGAGGCAATACAATTAGAAGATAAGTTTGGAGCCCACAACTACCATCCACTGCCAGTGGTGCTCTCAAAAGGTGAAGGCGTTTTTCTTTGGGATGTCGAAGGAAAGAAATACTACGATTTTCTATCAGCGTACAGTGCTGTTAACCAAGGGCACTGTCATCCGAGAATTATCGACGCGCTAGTTAATCAGGCCAGAGAACTGACCTTAACTTCAAGGGCGTTTTATAGCGATAAGCTGGGGCTGGCAGAAAAATATTTTTGCGACTATTTCGGCTATGATAGGGCATTGTTAATGAACTCTGGTGCTGAGGCCAATGAAACTGCAATTAAGCTGGCAAGAAAGTGGGGCTACAAAGTGAAAGGCATACCAGCTAACGAGGCAGTAATTGTAGCTGTTGAAAGAAACTTCCATGGTAGAACAACTACGGTAATCTCAGCTTCAACCGATCCTTTGGCCAGAAAGGATTTTGGTCCCTTTATGCCGGGTTTCCAAATTATCCCTTATGACGATATCGCCGCCATGGAGGCAGCTCTTCAAAACCCGAATGTTTGTGGTTTTTGGTTCGAACCCATTCAGGGAGAAGCCGGTGTTTATGTTCCCGAGGATGGCTATCTGGCTGAAGCCGCTAGGATTTGTAAAGAAAACAATGTGCTGCTGATGATGGACGAGATTCAAACTGGGGTTGCGCGAACGGGAAAAATGCTAGCCAGCGATTATGAAGATGTTCATCCTGATCTGTTAATTCTAGGCAAGGCCATTTCAGGCGGTGTTTTGCCAGTATCTGCGGTATTGGCTTCTGACGAGGTAATGCTTACTATCCAGCCTGGCGAGCATGGCTCTACTTATGGTGGCAATCCATTGGCTTGCGCAGTTGCTATGGAAGCATTGCAGGTCGTGAAAGATGAGAATCTCACTGAGAATGCAGCCCGCATGGGAGAGATTTTCCGAGACAGAATGGAGCGGCTGGCAGAAAGTCACGATCTAGTGAAATTGGTAAGAGGCAAAGGCTTGCTAAACGCTATTGTCATAAACGACTCTGAAGAAAGTGAAACTGCCTGGAATATTTGCGTGGCTCTGAAGGAGAATGGCTTACTAGCGAAACCTACTCATGGTAACATTATAAGATTTGCACCGCCGCTGGTAATCACAGAGGAACAAATTCACGATTGCTGCGATATCATTGAAAAAGTAATAGATAAGTTCAGGATTACCCCTAATTGAAGGACCCAGCGGATACCTCCAGTTCTAATCGTTTAATTTCTTCAGAAAGTCCCATTGCCAGGGAGGCTCACCAAGCCTATTTAAAGTACGAGGGTTAGTAGAAAATTGAATTCAAAACCTTGACAATGAATGCACTTTGCGCTGCATTTTGGTTGGAAGACCCATTTTGTTCCACATAAATTGTTTCTTGCATTCTGAGCCTATTTCCGGCTACTACGTGCAATGGCCTAAATGGCCCGCGGCTCTGAAGTACCTTTTTGTATTGGGAGTCAAGATGAGGAAATTGCTTTTCTATAATCAAATACGGGCTTTCTATTAGTTCTTCGTATCTAACTTTGTTTCTATTCAAGCCGATGGAAAACAATATTGTTAACATGTTTGATAGGCTCCAACTTATCATCGTTTTTACCGGTTTAACTGGATGTATATCGTGCTCAATTCCTTTTTTAGGATTCTTATTAAATGATTTACTCCTTGAGAGAATTACTCCGTGAAGTTGCCTCACCGTATGCATCACCCTAACCTTATACTTCATTTTTTTTAGCAAGAGGATTCTTAGAGGTAATTTTGAAGAGTCTATCAAGTACAAGTCGTTACCCCTCAATGCAAAAATGGCATCATATAACTTCTCGGTGTCATTTACTAAGTCACTAAACTGCTTACTGGGTAAGATTGCGTTTTTTAACAAGCCAAATACCCTTTTGTAACTTCCGAAGTACCGCAGCCAAGCCAAGTTGTATTCCTCTAAGCTTAACGTTCTTTCACGTGACCACCTCGCGCTAACTTCTGACCAAAAAGAGCATTGAGGAACCCTCTGCCCGCAGGAGCAGAACTCTTCATTAACTAACCCCTTTTTTGTAAAATTCTGTAATTCCCCGCATGAAAATGCATTCTCTTGAGCTCCTAATACTATATCAAACAAGGTGGATCCCGAACGCCCCTCGCCAGCAATAAAAATAATTTCGCCCTTCATGTAATCATCTGAGTTTCCGAATCCAGCCATATCTTATAAGTTTAAGTAATAT
>JANQPQ010000015.1 GCA_028285445.1 Cyclobacteriaceae bacterium
CTTTCTGAAAGTCGCCGGCAATTAGTTCGAAATCAAATACTTTGAAGAAGTTGCTATCGGCAAAAACGAAATTATCCGTTTTAAAATTCTCATCTTCAAACGAAATCACTACGTCTTCAAACCACGAGGCTAACCTTACTGACTCCAATACTTCCGGATACTCCGAAACCATAGTTGGTCCCATCAGACCAGATGTTTCGTAGGTAAGCCTCTCCGTGCCCAAAGTTGTGTTTACATTTCGCTTATAGAGCCTGTATATGTTTTCCTTCTTACTGTGGAATTGATCATATTCCAACTCATCCAAGACAAATGTTACTGCTAACAGGGTACACGCAATGGCTATAGTAAGGCCCAGCATGTTTATGAGTAGATATGCCTTATACTTCAGCATATTCCTCAACATTACTTTTATGTAGTTTTTAACCATGGAAGGGAAGTGTTTGGGTTTTTGACCACACTTGTCAATGCTTATGCCACAGTATTTAACTTGCTGAAAAACAAATATTTAACCTCCGATTGCCATAACTATCTTTTCCGTAGTGCCCATTTATGGAAAATAAAGTGCCCATTTATGGGCACTTTATTTCCTCATGCTTGGTATCTTAGGATGCAATTGATTAGGCAGGTCAAAAATGAAAAAGCTCGCGGGTAACATACTCATCGTCGATGATGACGATTACATCCTTTTAACCCTAAGGATGTTCCTCGAACAACATTTCACATCAGTAATAACTATTAATAACCCCAACCAGATTTCCAACGCTTACGATGAAAGAAGCTATGATCTGGTTATTCTGGATATGAATTTTAAGGAAGGTGAAACTTCCGGCGAAGACGGGTTGAGGTGGCTCGGCGAAATTCTCAAAATTGACGCCGATGCCAGTGTAATTATGATGACTGCCTATGGCGGAGTCAACATTGCTGTAGAAGCAATTAAGCAAGGGGCAAAAGATTTTATCGTGAAACCCTGGGAAAATGAGCGACTACTGGCCACGGTAACCTCCATCTACAACCTGAGCTCAGAGAAGAAAAATGTTCGCCAATTAAAATCCCAGCAGAAAGTTATCAACTCCACCCTCGATGAGCCATTTACCAATATCGTGGGGAATTCGGATGCAATTGAGACTGTTTTTAAGAGTATTAACAAGGTGGCCGCTACAAATGCCGAGGTACTAATTCTGGGTGAAAATGGCACCGGAAAAGAGTTGGTAGCTCGAGCTATCCATCGCAACTCCGAACGGAAAGACGGCGTGTTTATTAGCGTTGATTTGGGTTCTATCTCAGAGACTTTATTCGAGAGTGAACTCTTCGGACACAAGAAAGGAGCTTTTACCGATGCCAAGGAAGACCGTATTGGAAGGTTTGAAGCGGCCATGGGTGGAACCATTTTTCTTGACGAGATTGGCAACTTGCCTATGGCTTTGCAGGCTAAGCTTTTAACGGTAGTGCAAAACAGAAAAGTAACACGCCTGGGCACAAACGACCCCATTAATATTGATGTAAGAATAATCTGCGCCACGAATAAGCCCCTGCTGGAGATGGCCAAAGAGGGAGAATTTAGGGAGGATTTGTTATATCGTATCAATACAGTGGAAATTGCTGTACCACCTCTAAAGGAGCGTATTGCTGATATACCTCTACTGACAGAACATTTTGTTCAACTTTTTGCCAGGAAATATGATAAAGAAGATTTAGAAATCAGCAAGGATGTATTCTCGACCCTGCAGAAGTACCCCTGGCCAGGTAATGTAAGAGAGTTGCAACATGCCATTGAAAGGGCTGTGATTATGACGGAAAACTCCTCCTTAAACTCCCAGGACTTTATGTTCCTTAGTGCTTCGGCCCTGGATGGTGACAAACCGCATGATTACAACCTGGAAAGCCTGGAAGAATGGGCGGTGAGAAACGCCATCAAGAAACACCAGGGAAATATTAGTCACGCGGCTAAAGAGCTAGGATTAAGCAGAGGAGCCATGTACCGTCGGATGGAGAAATATGGTTTATAAAAACTTCAAGCTGAACATCATATTACGGCTGTTGCTGATGGCAATCAGTATTGCCGCGCTGCTGTATTTTGTCTTGATTACTGAACAGTATCTACGCAGTGTTTACATCTTCGTATTCCTTATCGTTTTACTTGTGGAATTTATCTACTACGTAGATAAAACCAACCGCGACTTCACTTCCTTTCTACTTGCTATTTTACAAAATGATTTCACCACGACCTTCTCTGAAAAAAGCAAAGGGAAGTCTTTTGAACAACTTTATTCCGCACTGAACCAGATTACCCAGAAATTCAAGAACATTAGCTCCGAGAAGGAGATGCAGTTTCTTTACCTCGAGACGCTGGTTGAGCAGATACGGGTGGGAGTTTTAAGCTTTGACGAAAAGGGAGATATCCATCTTATTAATGATGCCTTTAAGAACATAATCAACCGTCCTCATCTCAAAAATGTAGATGCCTTGGCCAAAGTTGACAAAAACCTGCTTGAGGTAATTAGGAATATTAAGCCGACGGAGAATAAACTGGTAAAGGTGAGTATAGATAATAAGTTGTCACAACTCTCAATTAATGCAGCCGAATTCAAGTTGCAGAGCGAATACTTCAAACTGGTTTCTCTTCAGAATATCAAAAATGAATTGGAGGCCCATGAACTAGAAACATGGCAGAAACTTATCAGAGTACTTACGCATGAAATAATGAATTCAGTAACACCGATTACCTCACTTACCGCTACTCTCCAGGACATTATTCAGAAGGAACGAGAAGAGCTGAAAACCAATGGGGAAGACAGTCTCGAAAACATTGCCGAAGGTTTAAGTGCGATAAAAAATCGTAGTGAAGGGCTGCAAACCTTTACCGAAGCCTATAAGGACTTAACGCGGATGCCACTTCCGGAATTCCAAAAGACGGATTTATCAACAGTTTTTGGCAGAATCGAAAGATTATTTCAGGCCGATGCCAGTGAAAGGGATGTAGTGCTAACGGTCAATCAAAACGTGGATAGAGAGGTACTAATAGACCCCGAGTTATTTGACCAGGTGCTAATCAATCTTGTGAAGAATGCTTTTGAAGCCGTTGAGGAGCAAGAGTTAAAACGGGTATATCTCTCAGCCACTGAGGCTAACCAAAAAATAACCATCACGGTTAGGGATAATGGGCCAGGTATTGAACCTGACAAACTCGATAAGATTTTTATTCCCTTTTTCACCACGAAGAAAAAAGGATCTGGTATTGGGCTAGCTGTTTCCCGACAGATATTGCAAATGCACAATGGCACTATCAATGTAGATTCGGAAGAAGAAGGTGGCACCACCGTTACTTTAGTTCTTTAGCCCAAGCTTCTGTTAATTGAACAAAGGTATTTACCACCTGCTTATGCTCGGACTTACGAGAAACCATGGAAAGGTGGGCTCTTTCTTTATAAGATGTAAGCTCTATAAATTCCACATCCAGGGCATAGCCCTGCTTTACACTGGTTGGCACGATGGAATATCCGAGGCCAGCCTCAACTAATCGAAGAATACTATTCAATTGGCTGGCTTCGTGTACTATCTGGGGACTGAAGCCAGCTTTGCTAAATATTGAAAAGATACTTTCAATCAACTGCGGAGCACAGTGTTTTGAGAAACTAAGAAATGGTTCACCCTCGAGGGTTTGCAATGCGTTTTCCCCATCTCGAGCACGCTTGTGGCCTTTGGGCAACACTAGCGAAAAGGTCTCTTCATAAACTGCAGTAGCATCGAGATGAGGATCTGAAATGGTAGCCCTGATAAACCCAACATCAATGTCTCCATTTCTTAAAGCCCTGATTTGATCTTCGTTGCTTAATTCATTGAGCATGGTTTTTATTTCGCTATGCTCCCTTTTGAGCGCAACCAGAATGTCCGGCAAAATGCAATGCATAGCTGCTCCCACATAGCCAATCTTGATTTGTCCCCGTTGGCCGGTGGCTATCTCCTTAATACCAGACTTTGCAAGCTGCAATTGCTGCAGAATCCTGCCTGATTCGGCCAACAAGTATTTTCCCTCATCTGTTAGTACTACCTTTTTTTTATCTCTTTTGAATAGCTCCACACCCAACTCATCTTCGAGTTGCTTTATTTGGCGGCTCAAGGGGGGCTGCGACATGTGCAGGCTTTCCGCTGCCTTTCCAAAGTGCAACTTTTCGCCTACCATCATGAAATATTTTAATTGCCTCAATTCCATTTATTAATACTTAATAGGTATTAAACATACACAAAAATAATATTTTTGGTATTAATAATTCTAAACTACATTGGCGGAAATTAAAAGAGATCAATACTGAGATGAGAAACAGCCTGGACCAACCCTTGGATATTTTTGAAGACTGGCTGCAAAGGGCCAGCAAAATATTAATAGACACCTATAAATCACTAGATAAGTCAAATGCGTATTCTGGCCTTCAACCCCACGAAGCTCAAAAGTTGTTTGATGAAGTTTTACCTCAGAGGGAAACCGATTTCGAAAGCATTCTTAGTGAGACAAGACAAAAGGTGATTGAGAATGCAACGCTTAATATCGGGCCTAACATGTACGCCTATGTAATGGCCGGTGGAACTCAAGTTTCAGTTATTGCGGAATTACTTGCTGCCGGAATCAATCAGAACGGCGGCAAGTGGCACCTAAGCCCGGCGTTAACAGAAATCGAAAAACGCGTAATTCAATGGGGAGCTTCGTTCATTGGCTATTCTGAAAATACCGGGGGATCACTGACCAGCGGAGGATCAGCCGCTAACCTAACTTGTTTAGATGTGGCCAAAACCATATTGCTGGGACCTAAGGTGAAAAGAGAAGGCCTTTTTGGCATGGCGCCAGCTACTGTTTACGCTTCAACAGAAGTTCATGGTTGTATTGATAAAAGTATGGAACACCTTGGGCTCGGATCTGACAATTTGCGGAAAATACCGGTGGATGACGACTTTCGGATCAACCTTGATCACCTCAAGCGCCAGCTCGCCGAGGATGTTGCTAGCGGCTATATGCCCCTTTGCGTAATTGGTTCAGCCGGCACTGTTAACACCGGGGCAGTCGATCCCTTGCCAGAACTTGCTGATATTGCCAAAGCCAATAACATGTGGTTTCATATTGATGGCGCCTATGGAGGACTTGCCGCCTCACTACCTCAAAATAAAGATCTGTTCACGGGAATCGAGAAAGCTGATTCCATCGCCATAGATTTTCACAAATGGCTTTACCAACCCTTTGAAGGTGGCTGCGCCATGTTCAAGAACTGGGATGTGCTAAGAGATACGTACAAGCATCACGCCGCTTACCTAAGCACCGACGCCAATGCAGATAACAGAGTAGATCTAACAGACTATTCCTTCCCGCTTTCCAGGAATTTCAAGGGGCTGAAAATTTGGATGTCGTTTAAAACTTATGGTGCAGAAAAGCTGCGATGGGCTATCGAAAAAGACATTGCGAACACTACCTACCTGGGTCAACTGATAGAGGAGGCAATGGAGTTTGAGCTAGCATCCCGGCCGGCATTGGGCATAGTGACATTTCGCTACCTCGGTGGGAACAAAGTGCTTTCGGCTGAGGAAATTGATGAATTGAATAGAAAGATAATTCCTGCATTGGAGAAGGACCGGAGAGTATTCATCACCGGAACTACCATCCAAAGTAGACCCGTAATAAGAGCTTGTCTAATTAATCACCGTCAACAAAAAATACATGTTGAGTTCCTCCTACAAGTGATTAGAGAGGTTGGTCAGCAGATAACCGAGAGGTTACCGGTTTAGCGGTCTTTCAGTCGATAGACAAACTTTAAGCCCGACCAAACTTCATCCACTGCGCAGACCTTCACATCCACAAGGCCTTTGGCCAGGCCTGTTTTTCTAACAAGCCCATCATCAACCGTTGTTGGAACCTTGGAGGCCTTCTTCGGCCATGATATCCACATCATGCCATCCTTAGTTAGCCGCTTTTTGAGATCATTAAATTTTCTTTCCAACACCTCCGCCTCTTTGACGAAGAAATGAATGAAATCTACTTCATCATTTGGCCCCGCTTTAGTTACATCAGGTAGGTCATCGAAAAGGTTAAAATAGTAATCTGGCTCATCCTCAAGATGAATTTTATATCCTTCTTTAATTCCTAGCTTCTTCGCAAGTGGTGTGCCTGAATATCCAGCTGGCATATTGATATGGTTTAAGACTACAATTCGAATTTCTTTTTCAGATCAGCCTGATAGCCCTTAATAGTGCCAGACTGATCCATGAAAAAGTGTGACACGAAGCGAAAGAACGGATTATACACCTCACCATTTTCTGTTATGGTTAATGAGGTAGCACTTTCGTCGCCGGAAATTTCATAGGTCCAGGTCCCTCCAAAAGGAAGATTATCATCTAATATTTTAGCAACTAATCGCTCATTCTCTACTTCTTCTATAATGCCAAAAGTGATGACCGTATTTTGCTTGTCAGTCTCCCTCCAGGTTTTATCGTCAATCACTTGCAAGTCCTTAATGCCCGCTCTCCATTCGGGATAATCGCCAAAATTTCTAACGGCATTCCAAACCTGTGACCTGGACATAGGCAAATTGATTGTTTCGGTAGCGATGTGTTTCACTGGTAACATCTTACCGATTATTATAATAACCAATACGATTAGGATCAAAATACCCAAAACGATGAATACCCATTTCATGGCTTACCTAATTATTGTTTTAAATAGAAGTCACCTATCGCCTCGTCCAGCTTTTGCTTAGACTTCTGCTTTTCATTTCCATTTCAGAAGCAAATGCCAGCAAACCAAGGCCGTCAAGTGCAATCTTTCTCTCATCTTCACTGAGTCGGCTCAGCATTGCCTCTACCCTCTCCGGGTCCAGTACTGATTTAGCCCTTTTTATTCTGACTCCTGCCGCTGTTAGAAGTAAAGAAACTTTCCGCCCATCTGCCTGGCCTTTCCTCTTTTCTACATAGCCCAATTTCACAAGTCGGTTAATGGTAATTGACATTGTTGAAGGCGTTACACCCATATGGGTTGCCAGTTCGTACAACGTCACGGGCTCCTCCAAATCAAGATGATCCAGAATGCTAGCTTGGTTGTTGGTCAGCGTCTCATTCGTTTCAGGATCAGTAACATGACGGGTGTGACACGCAAAGTAAATTCTCGGATAAAAATCCATCAGCTTAGTCACCGCTTCCCTTTCCATCGATTTAATATATTAATTTAATTTGATTAGTCAAATCAAATTAAATAAAACAACCAAGAAAGTAGATATTCAAAGCTATTTAGCCGGTTTAGCATACTGCGGATTCTGTAAGAGTGTGCTGTCAGTTAGGGTCTGTAGGAATGCTATCAGCGCTTGCCTTTCATCGCCGTCAAAGTTAATTCCTATGGAGCCATCGCTCGTTAAGATTGAATCTAAGGTTGGCGAGCTTTTCACACCAAATTCATAATGATCCAAGACCTTGTCAATGTGCCTGAACCGACCATCATGCATGTAGGGATGCGTAAGCATAATATTCCTCAGCGTTGGTGTTTTAAACTTCCCCAGATCTTCTTCTTTGTGTGTTATGCGCCGCCGACCGAGGTAAATACCTTCTTTGTCGGCAGAGAAAGTACTATCCAAACCATTGTTATGAAAGGAATGATCTGTGAACAATGGCGGCGGGTGGCAAGGGGCGCATTTGCTCTCAAATATTTGTAAACCGCTTGATTCCAACTCCGTCAAAGAGGTCTCTCCTCGTTTCCATTGATCGTACTTAGCACCTGATGAAATAATTGTGCGCTGAAATTGAGCCAGAGCTCTAACCACGTACGCTGACGATATAGAGTCAATCTCAAAGGCTTGATTGAACTTGCTTCTATATACAGGGTGATTATTGAGACGATTGACCATAGTATCCAGATTCATCGCCATCTCATCAGGATGAGTAAGTGGTGAGAAGGCTTGAGATTCCAAATCCTTAGCTCCTCCGTCCCAAAAGAATTCCTGGCTCCATACCATGTTGACTAAACTGGGTGAATGTCGCGTCAGCGGTTTCCTGGAATGGCCCATCATGCTAAGAGAAACGCCATCGGTAAAGGCCCGCTCCTGCTGGTGACAAGTGGCACAAGAGATGGTACCTGCACGGGAAAGGATAGGGTCATAGAAAAGCTGGCGACCCAACTGCACGCCTTCCTCGGTGAGAGGGTTCCGTTCCGGAATATTAGTGACTTCCGGATAATATGAGGGCTTCTCTAGCTCAAGGGCAGTGGGCCCCTGGTTATTACAGGCATAAAGAAGCCAAATCAGAAGAACATAGATTTGGCGGTGCCACATGCATCTTTATTGCTGTTGCACCACTAAGGTAATCATATCCAAATAGTTTTCAGCTACTAATTCTGCGTCAGGCTTTACAAATTTAACAGTACTAAGCTGCTGAAAATCAATAGGGTTGGGATTCTTGAATGCCTCGCTGAGATCTACATTGAAATTCAATGTCGCGTCTTTGTTATTAAAAAGGTCAAGTGACAGGCTGTACTGCAGTGTAGCAAAGTTTTCATCAAAGCCAATGTGAAACACCAAGGGATCAGGAGTACCATCGCCAGGAGCAAAATATTCCCCCTCCATCAAAAAGAACTTATAACCTACATCCCAATTCCAGGCCATTTGGTTGTTAGGATCTAAATCTCCAAAGTTGTCGGTAGAAACATTGGTAGTTGGGTCCACACCGATTGAGAATTCCAGCTGATCATAATTATCGGCCGGTACCTGCGATAAGTCTATTTGGAAGCTGTTGTTATCAATATCATATCTCACCAGGTGGTAGCTATTTTCCTCCACGTATGCTGTGTTAGCCGCACTATTGATCAGCTTAAGATTACTAATGTAGAACTTGAAATCTGCCACGGTGAAATTCCCCACTCCTCCCGGGTTATCATAGCTGTTGGTAGCTATTTGCAGTGCTTCCGTTCCAACCATGGCGTTAAATGTCAGCGTTACGTCAGCCGGCGTATTATCCAGGCTTTCATCGTCGCAGGCCATTACTACTATTGACATTGCTACTATTAGAGCAACTTGCCTGAAAGGTTTAGAAGGGATCCGAAAATTTCTCATTGTTAATAAAGGTGTTGTCTGTTAGGGTTTTTAGAAAGGCTATTATGTCTTCTTTTTCTTGTTGTGTAAGATGCAGCTTTATCGGCTGGTTAGGAATAATGTCTTCATTGCTGGCCTCACGAATGAGCACGTCCAGCGTGCTACTTTCTACAATATTGTCATTGTAGTGATCCAACACTTCTTCCAAGGTATTAAAACGCCCATCGTGCATATATGGTGCCGTTAATTCTATATTTCTTAATGTCGGAGCCTTAAATTTCCCCCTATCGGTGGGATTACCAGTGACCGCTTCTAAGCCTGGCCTCAAGTTCTGATCACTATCCAGGCCATTATTATGAAAACCATCGAAGCCGGTGGTAAATCCACTGGTTAAGAATTGACTGTGGCAATCTCCGCAATTCCCTCCGCGAATTCCAGCTTGGGCATCGGGATGGGTAAAGAACAATTGCCTTCCTCTCAGTTCCTGGTCGGTAAACTGCTCCTCCCCTCGCAGTACTCTGTCAAATTTCGAGTCTGCTGAAATTAGCGTCCTCTGGAATTGCGCCAGTGCCTTGGCTAATCGATCAGCGGTTATTTCCTGGCTGCCAAAGGCGGCTTGAAACATTGGAGGGTAATCACCAATTGCCCTTAGTTTAGTAAGCGTTGCCGGAATTGATTGATTCATTTCCAGCGGATTCTCAATGGGCAACAGCGCCTGCTCTTCCAGGCTAGATGCCCTTCCGTTCCAAAAAAATCTGGTATTCCATAATTGGTTAGCTAAAGACATCGAACTAACCGGTAGTGGTGTTCCTGCAATTCCAACTGACAGTGCTAATCCATCGGTAAATGCCAACTGCTGATCATGACAACTGCTACAGCTCACCGAATTATCAAGTGAAAGACGTTTGTCATAGAATAGCATTCTGCCCAGGGCCACCCCTTCGTTGGTAAGAGTGTTATCGGCAGGAACTTGAAAATCGCCAAAGTAAGATGGAGTCTCCAACTCCAATGGCGTTGGGTCCGGAATTACCCCCTCATCGTCGCAAGACCAAAGGCTTGCTACCATTATCAGCACTATCAATCGTTGCACGGTGCAAGTGTATCAAAAACTATGCGAATAAGTCCATTGCTGTTCACTTTCATGAATTTGATAACAATGGACTTATTGTGTCAGTTTGACTGTGAAACTACTTTATTGGAAAATGAACCTCAGTGCGAAGCTCGTTCTCTGGCACCTCCATTGGGTTATTCTCATAGGTTTCAAAGGGATGGATGCTCTTATTGACCTTAAATTCTTTAGATCTCTGCATGTTATACAGTGTACTCCAGGCATTGCCTAAGTGTAAATAAGGGCCCGTATGTCCAATGGTATATACTTGCGTGCTCGGTATGGAGCCAGTGATCATATCGCCCGGTAAGCCATCTGGCGTGCTGCTAACAGGAACACCGGAAGTATAGCTTACCTGACCTTTTACCGGATCCCATTTATGGTAAATTGAAAATGGAGCTCCGGCAATTGCTTCTTGATGCCCTCCCATGTAACCCCAGAGTTTGTCAAAGTCGCCTTTCATGCTGGGGCCAAGATCAGACATTGAGCAATCGGTTTTTATACCAACATAATTACAGCCCCCAAAGGTATTGGCGCCCTTGAAATCTAAACTGGAATGTACCTCCCCATCTTCCACATAATCCTTTAGCATAGAAAGTCCACGATCGTAGTCCATGCCAATAAATGCTTCCATCATCTTCTTCATAAAGAACAAGAAAAAAGGCATGCTACTGTCCATTAGCCACCTAACTTCAGTACTGCCATCTTTGGGCTTCAATTCAAACTTTACTTTAGCTGTCGACTTCCAAGGTTTCAAAAAGGTAAGGTCATAATCAATTGATTGGTTCTCTACCTCGGTGGTTATGGCCATATTCCCAGACCCGGTTCGGGGACCCTCCCAGCTATAGTACTTGTTGTCATCACGTACATCAACTTTAGCGTTGGGGTCCATTATCAACCAGGGCGACCAGGAAGTCCAGGTATTGAAATCATTGAGGGTATTAAAGAGCTTTTCAACAGGGGCATTAACTACCGTTGATCGGCTCACGTGCATCTTGGGCATAGTGATTAGGTTTTGGTTTCTTCGAAATTAGTAAAAGAAACCAACTTTTCGACTATCAATTTAATTACGAAAGCGGCACCAGCAGTTTAGATGCTTTGTGCTTATCTATTCTTCCCTCAACGCAGAGGTGGCATTTGCAAAAGCTGCACGAACTGTTTGAGTAGCCACTGTGACTATTCTTCTTTCAGTGATTTTACCGGACTCACCCTGGCTGCTTTTATCGATTGAATACTCATGGTTAGCCAGGCTATCAAAAGAATTATGCCATAGCTGAGAATGAAGGTTGCGGCGCCTAGATTGGTTCTATAGGCAAATTCTGAAAGCCACCAATCTCCTGTATACCAAACAACAGGTGTTGCAATTACTAGCGAAATAATGATTAGTACACTAAAATCTTTTAGAAGCAGATAAACTATAGAGGCAATGGATGACCCGTGTACCTTGCGGATGCCAATTTCCTTGGTTCGGCTGGCTGTTGCAGATGAGACTAATCCAATCAGACCCAAGCTTGCTATGGCGATACCCACCATGGAGAAATAAGTGGTAAGATTACCTAACCGCTGTTCTGATTGATACTGGGCCTCAAAATCCTCATCAAGAAACGAGTAGTCAAATGTATAATCCGGATATAGTTCAGCATAAACAGCAGCAAGCTCATTGATGGTTTGACCGATATTCGCCGCTTCAACCTTAACTGTAAGATAGCCATAGGAGTTTTCGTCTACCAACATCACCAATGGCTTCACTTCTTCTTGCAAAGAGTAGTAATGAAAATCTCTGAGCACACCAATTACCTGCCCGCTTCGATTCGAGCCCCAGGCAAACTGCTTACCAACAGCTTCTTCGGCTGTCCAGCCTAGTTCATCTATGGCGGCTTCGTTGAGAAGAAATGCCTCTTCTGCGTCCGTGGCTACATCCTTGTCAAATAATCTACCTGCTACCACCTGCAATTCAAGATTCCGGGCAAATTCAAAATCGACAATTAAAGAAGACATTACGACAAGATTCTCATAACCTTCCGGTTGTGTGCTACGATCTAGCAGCCACTGCCCGGGAACACTATTCGACCCAGAAACATTAATAACCCCTGTTACATTCTGCAACTCAGATTTCATCACATCCGGATTTTGGCGAGCTGCACGATTCATCCAGTTGTCTACCACAATTACCTGTTCCTTGGCAAAACCCAGGGGCTTATTATGCATGAAATTCAGTTGGTCGTAAATAATGAAAGTACCAGCGATTAATATCATCGAGATTAGAAACTGAAAGACCACCAGCACGCGGCGAAGGTTAACGTTGCCAACCTTTTCATTTCTCTTACGCAGAATATCAGCTGGCTTATAGCTGGAAAATATAAATGCCGGATAACTGCCACCAAGTATTCCAATCAATATTGTTATACCGGCCAAAATCAACCAAAACTCATAACCCCTTAAGAACGGACTGGCAAGGCTTTTACCGACCAGCGTGTTAAATGGGCTCATTATAACCTCCACCAGACCCATAGCAACGACCACCGATAAGACAGTTAAGACTATAGATTCAGTCAGGAACTGAGCCACTAATCGGCCTTTGCCCGAACCAATGACTTTTCTAACGCCAATGCTTTTACTATACCTCAAGGACCGGGCGGTTGACAGATTTATGAAATTGATGATGGCAAGAACCAGAACAAACACAGCGATTACAGAGAAGATGTACACGTTGGTTATACTGCTGTTGGTTTCAATTTCGGCACCTAGGTCGGAGCGCAGGTGGATATCTGACAATGGTTGCAGAAAAAGCTGAAGGTTGTAGCCAATTTTCTCAGCCTCCTCGCCATAGTAGTGCATCACCATCCCTGCAATTTTAGATTCCAGTTGTTCTGCTTCAACACCTTCTGGAATTAACATGTAAGTATGGGTACCCAGAGCAAACCAACCGTTGATATGGGGATAGATTATTTCCCGGGTGCTATGCGAAATAAGGAAATCAAATTTGAAATGCGAGCTCTCAGGAACGTCTGGAATGAGCCCCTTTACCTCCAGTTGAAGTGTATCGCCGGTAAGGAAAACCATGCCCTGGCCTATCGGATCTTGGTCACCAAAATATTTCCTGGCATAGGATTCGGTGAGCACTATACTATTGGGCTCCTCCAATGCTGTTTCTGGATCCCCCGCTAACATAGGGTGAGTGAATATCTTAAAGAAGTCTTTATCGGCCCAAAAACCTCTGACCTCCCTAAACTTGATATCGCCATTGCGAAGGATGCCACCGGTTTGCCTTACCCTGCTCACCAAAGACAACTCAGGGTAATCTTCTACCAGTTTTGGTGCAACCAAAGCCGACACCCAGGCCAGTTTAGTGGAGGGAGCAGATACGGAGCTAACGTCATAACCTACTCTGTAGATATTTTTGTAATGCTGGTGATGCCTGTCATAACTAAGTTCGTCCTGAACAAAAAAACTAATTAGCAGAAAGCAAGTGATTCCGATTAGCAAGCTAAGTATCTTAATGGCTGAGTATAGCTTGTCGCTTAGGATGTTCCTAAATGCTACTTTTAGATAACTTCGAATCATAATGTGGATGTTTTAGGTTTACACTAATCTTCTCGAAGCGATTTGACGGGGTTGGCGCTGGCGGCCTGCATAGACCTAAATCCTACTGCCAACCAGGTAACAAACAGGGCCACACCTGCAGCTAGCAGGAAGGGCAATGGCCCTAATGATATTCTATAGGCAAAACTTGATAGCCATTCTTGCATGAAATAAACAGCGATGGGCAAAATCACCAGGGATGCCAACACGACTATCAACGTAAACTCTTTATTGAGCATCAATACGATATTATTGGCACTGGCGCCAAGTACTTTTCTGATACCTATTTCTTTAGTGCGTTGCTCAGCGTTAAACGTAGCAAGACCGAATATACCCAGAGCGGCGATGACGACAGCCAGTGCTGAAAAGACAACAAGCAAACTCAGCAGTTGTTGTTCTTCACTATACCAGCGGTTGAGCCTGTCTTCCAGAAATTCAAATGTGAAGGCATATCCGGGCACAGCGGATTGCCATTGCATTTGCAGGTCGTCAATTAGTACAGCCATATCTTCTGTTGCAAACCGAATATAGGCTTGGGAAGTATTCCTAATACCACCGTATTGAAATGTCATTGGGCCAATGTATCCATGTAGTGACTGGCTGTGGAAGTTATCGACCACACCTATCACTGTCATGCGACTACGCTCTAATTCTACACGCCTAATTTCCTGGCCGATGGCTTCTTGCGGTGTTTGCCATCCAAATTCGCGCATGGCTATTTCATTGATTACAATGGCGCCACCTCTTCTTTCGTCAATGGTATCGCCAGGGAATTGTGCCGAAAACTCCCTGCCTGCCAAAACTTTTATTCCTAGTGTAGAGAAGAAGTTGAAGTCGACGTTAAATCGTTGCACAAGCCTATCTGTAGTTGCATCGCCACCCAGAGGCCTAAATACTTCTTCACCAATCTGGGATGCTGGTCCTTGCTGCGCATTGGTGATCGATACTATCCGGGGGTCTCCGGATATCGTCTCGCTAAAGGATAAGAATTGCTCGGCTACTTCATCATTTGCCAAAGGAACCATCAGTACATTTTCTTTATTCAATCCTAGTTCCTTTTCATTTATAAACTGCAACTGACTTGAAACTACGATAGTGCCAACAACCATTAGAATTGCTACCATATACTGTGTGAGTGTGAGTCCCTGCCTCAGCCTTTTCTGCGATCTTCCTCCTTTACTCATCTTGCCCTTCAATACATCTATGGCCTTAAACTTTGTCAGGTAATAAGCCGGGTAAACTCCGGCAACGAGGCCGGTAAGCAAGGCAATTGACAGGAGTACCAGAAATGACAGCGGGCTGTTGAGATAAGTGAGTCCTAGCTCTAATCCGAAGATGAATCCCAAACTCATCAGGAACAACTCGCTTATACCGAATGAAATCACACCGGCGATAAGGCTTAGAAATACGGTCTCGAAAATATATTGCTGGCCAATCTGCCACCTATAAGAACCAAGACTTTTCTTTACACCTACTTCCTTGGCCCTTTTAGAGGCCTGGGCAGTAGCAATGTTGATAAAGTTTATGGAGGCCATCAGCAAGATGAAAACTGCCACCACTGAAAAAATGTAAACTGTGTCCATCGAGCCATTGCTTTCCCACTCATCTTGCAAGCCTGAAGTTAAATGTATATCAGTAATAGGTTGCAGATTCGCGTGTAGATTGAATCCATTGTGGCTTTGATCGCCTACATGACGCTCAATGAAATCGGGGAGCGCTGCCTGCACTCGGTTTTCATCTGTTAGTAGCAAGTACGTTTGTACCAGCAACGACCTTTGGCGCTGATGAAAATCCTCCATCCTTGGGAAAAGGGGCTGCACGTTATCCATAGTTGCGACAAAATCGAAATGGAAATGTGAGTTATCAGGCAGATCTTCGAACACAGCAGAAACCTGGAATTGCTGACTATTGTCTAAGGTGATTACTTTCCCTACCGCAGCATCGGTTCCAAAATATTTATTGGCCATCGAAGAACTAACTGCCACCTTATTTATTCCCTCTAATGCAGATTCCCTATCACCACGTAGTAGCTCGAAACTAAATACTTCAAAAAATGAAGGATCGGCAAATACCCAGCCCTCTTCATAAAACACATTGGTATTAGCACTTACCGTCCATGACCGAGCACCGAAAATGCGAACGGCGTTAAGCACATCACTTCTCTCTTCTAATAGGTTTGCTGCCCATGCCGGAGCCGAGCGTGCTAATCCTGTGGTTCCGTCAGCGGTTTCAAAATCAGTTACTAAGCGATAAATCTTACTGGAGTGTTGGTGAAACCTATCGTAGCTGAGCTCTTTTCTTACAAAAAGAAAAATGAGCATAAAACAAGCCAGGCCAATGGCTAAGCCACCAACATTGATGGCAGTATACAACTGATTTCTCAGGATATGCCTGTAGGCTATTTTGAAAAGATTCGATATCATCTTTATTCCTCTCTTATTGCATCAACCGGAGCTGACATTGCAGCCATTAACGACTGATAACTTACTGTTAGCAAAGCTACCATCAATGCTGCTGCACCTGCCAAAACGAAAACCCAAGCTGAAATATCTGTTTTGTAGGCAAAGTCTGCCAACCACAAATTCATCATGTACCAGGCAATGGGTATGGCCAGTATAATTCCCAAAGCGACCAGAATCGTAAACTCCTTATTGAGCATGGTTACGATATTCTCAGCGGAAGCACCCAGCAATTTTCTTATGCCGATTTCTTTTCGTCGTTGCATAGTCACATAGGCTGAAAGTCCAAATAGCCCCAGGCAGGAAATAACTACGGCCAAAACGGTAAATAGGGATACCACCTTGCTTAATGTCTTCTCTTTAGCCATCAACTCCTCGAAGTTTTGATCAAGGAAGGAATAACTTACCGGTGCCTCCAATGAGTATGAATTCCATTCATCTTCTACAAATGCTATAAGGCTACTGGCTGCCGTGGATTTGAATTTGATGGCTATTTGGCGACCTGAAGTGGAAAGGTGAATAAGCACAGGTCCTACTGTTTCTTTCAGAGCTTCAAAATTGAAATCTCTAACCACCCCAATAACATTGAATTTATTATTTAGAATTTCTCCGATCGGATTCTCTAAGCCCAATTCCCTCGCCGCTGTCTCGTTAAGGATAACTGCATTTGAGTCCGAAGCGATATTCTCGTCAAAGTCGCGTCCAGCGATAATATCGTACCCTATGGTTTTGACATAATTAAAATCACCCCCAAAGCGATTGACCCGCAATGCCTCTTCTACATGTTTTGATTCCACCGAACCCATAGAAAAGCTACTCTGCGAACCAGGTAGCCGGCTGGACAAACTAAGCTCGACTACTTCTGCCCGCTGGGCAATTTTCTGCTTAAAACCCTGGATATCATCACCCAAATGGTGGGCATTGCGAATTACCAGCACGTCCTCCTGACCAAACCCCAGGTCTTTGTCTCTCATGTACTCCAATTGTTTGCTGATCAATAGGGAGCAAACAATCAATGAAACCGACAGGGTAAATTGAAACACAACAAGCACATTTCTAAAGCCCTTACTGCCACTAACATTTAAGGTACCTCCTTTTAGCACCTGGCTTGGGCGAAATGCTGAAAGGTAGAAACTGGGGTATAGCCCAGCCAGGAAGCCTATTAGTACTGCAAGGGACAAACCCAGTAGTATGTTTGAAATATTGTTCAGCACAGAGCTAATCAAAACCTGTCCCGTAATTTGTTGAAATATTACCAGGAACAATTCCGATAATCCGAAAGCCACTACCATGGCCATGAGACTGATAAGAATTGATTCGGAAAGAAATTGAATTGAGAGTCCGGCTCGAGTCGAGCCCATTACTTTCTTGACTCCTACTTCTCTCGCGCGCTTGGTAGCTTTGGCAGTTGTTAGGTTGATAAAATTTACTGCAGCTATTACAGAAATAAGGACGGCGATGGCCAGTAGAACATATACAGCTGTTGCATTGCCTCCTACCGTAAGGTCGAAACTAAGCACACCTTTTAAATAGATATCATCAAGAGGCTGAGCCATCAGACGATAGGCATCATCTCGCTCAAACCACTGCTCGAAAGTCAGGGTGCTGCCAAACCTGGAGAACACCTCATTTTCAACTAATCTATTCAAGCTGAATTGAACCTCCTCTGTGGTAATATCTTCAGTCACCATAACATAGTTGAAAACGTTCACTGAAAACCAGTGAAGGTCATCCGGGTCAATTGGCTCTTGCTTCTGCCTGGCCCAGTACTTGGCATTCAAATGAGAATTCAGAGCCTGGTAATCCACTACTCCTGTTACTATTAGTTCTCGCTTCTCCTCACCAAGAATGATCGACTTGCCGATAGGGTCATCGTCGCCAAAGTAAGTATTGGCCAGTTCCTGTGAGATTACAATGCTATTTTCCAGATCAAGAGCAGTGGCGCGGTCGCCACTTACAAAGGGGTAATCAAACATTTCGAAGAAATTCTCCTCAACCGCCAGCCCCTCTTCCTTGGCCTGCAGTTTGTCTGTTTCAAACTCCACGCTTCCAAGGGCATCAACTCGGGTAGTGCTCTCAATCCAATCGTATTGCTGTGGCCATACCTCGAATAGCGCAACCGGCCCATTTGCAAATTCACCCATACTCATAAATTTGGTTGCAACCCGAAGAATTCGATCGTGATTCTCAAAGTGCTTTTCATAGCTTAGCTCGTTGAAGGCGTATACCAGAATTACCAGGCTGCTGGCTATACCGATAGCCAGGCCACCAATGTTTATTATTGAATATGTTAGCTGTTTGGCCAGGTGTCTGAATGCGATCTTAATGTAGGTCCGAATCATGCTGGTTTGTTTTGGGTATAATTAAGTATCGTTGAATTGAACTTTGTAACAGTAACCTTATTCATCTCTAAGTGCCGAAATGGGATCTGCCAAGGCCGCTCTAAATGATTGAACACTGATGGCCAACAGCGCAATGGTAGCTGAGATACCAAGGCCAAGCAGAAAAATTTCCGGCCCGATAATTATTCGCTCGCTATAATCCTGCAACCAAACCTGCATTGAGATATAGGCAATTGGCGCAGAAACAATAAAAGCTATAATGAGCAATACAGAGAACTCTTTGCCAAAAATGGCCAGGATATCCTGGAGCTTAGCACCCAACACCTTCCTTACTCCAATCTCCTTCACTTTTTGGTTTGCCATAAATGCCACCAGACCTATCAGTCCAAGGCAACCAATAAATATTGAAAGCCCACTAAAAAGCTGAAACAGAGAGGAGAGTTTTCGTTCCTCATCATAAAAAGCAGCTATATCCTGATCCAGGAACTGGTACTCAAAGACATCTCCGGGAAAAAAAGTACTCCACGCTTCTTCAGCGGCATAGAGAGCTTCATTAATACTTTCCACTGAAACATTGCTAAGCTGAAGACTGAGGGAAGAGAATTCACTACTATTAGGAAACAGGCCGACATAGTCAAATCCCTCTCGGAGAGAATTAGAATGATAGTTGTCTATCACCCCTACCACCGTTTTGTCATTGCCCATGCTTACTGTTGCACCGAGGGCATCCTCGTAGCTTTCAAAGCCAAGATCTTTAACCAGGTTTTTACTGAGAATTATTACCCCTTTTTCCTCTGACGGCTGAAAGTTTCTACCTGCCAACAATTCGATGTTGTAAAGGGGAAGAAAGTCCTGATCAGTGAAAAGAGTCTCAAATACCAGATCATTTTCTTCCATGCCAGGCCGATAAATACTCATGAACCATGAGGATTTACTATTACCCGAGGGCGTGGTTGATGATAAACTCGCGGTGGTAAACAGTGAATTAGTTAGCAGGTGCTGTTTGAAAACTTTAAAATCCTCCTTCCCCGCTGATGGTAGTGGCAAAATCAAAATGCCATCCTTTTTGAATCCTAGGTCTTTGCTTTGAAAATGCTTCACTTGCAGGATTACCACGATGGTGCCCAGGATAAACACTTGCGATATTACGAACTGCATCACAACCAGTGTGCGTCGTAAGGTAATGCCGCCGGATTGAGTTAAGGTTCTGCTGTTCACGCTTTGAATTGGGCTAAACCGCAACATCCTGGAGGCCGGATAAATGCCGGCTGCAATGGTGATTACTACTACCGCCATAACCAAGTAAAGTGCCATAATGGGTTGTAGAATTATAGCAGTTTCAACCTGTATTTGTAGGAGATCACTAATAAACAACATTGCCATCTCAGCGAGGCCTAGTCCGATAATGGAAGCAAAAATTACCAAAACAAAAGTCTCACCTAAATGCTGCAATATCAGCTGCTTTCGGTTGCTACCCAGTACTTTTCGCAAACCAACTTCCTTGGATCGTTTGATGGCCTGGGCCGTGGTGAGATTAATGAAATTGATACAGGCAGTTAGTAGAATAAAGAAACCTATAGCCAGGAATGACAGCAATTGGTTTTCGGTAATTACCCGATAGTTGAAATTCAAGAATCGTGCATCATGATGGAGTGCACTGATATGATTGAGTATATAAAGCCTCTCCTTGGCAATCTCAGGAGCAAGGCTCTCATGCAATAGCGCAATGTCCTGCTCAGCTTGTTTTTGGGTGACACCTTCTTTTAGCTTTACGTAGACATGGTTGTCGTCACTAACGTTACTCCAGCTGTCCATCCAGCCATAACCCTCCCGAAGCAGTGAGGAGTAAGACATCAGTACTTTAAAGGGAAAATCAGTATTAATAGGCAAGTCAGCTATTACACCTGTTACAGTGTAGGTTAAGCCGTTATTAATCTTGATCGACTCTCCAACAATATCTTCTTTGGTGAAAGCTTTCTCAGCAACCGATTTGGTTAATACCACCGAAAGCGGATTTTTCAATGCTTCCTGGGGATTGCCCTGCAACCATTTAAGGTTAGCTCCAAAGTCAACTACTGAGAAAAACTCGGGCTCCACGAAATAGGCATCACTCTGCACAAACTTCTTATCGCTTGCGCCACCATCCTCAGAAGTGGTAAGTTGAATTTCGTAAGAGTACTTAGCGGTACCAACATGCTCTACCGAAGAAAGCTTATCCCTAATGGCATTTGTTAATGGAAATGAAATACCAGGACGAAAGATGGAGCTGTGCTCGCCAACGCCCTGCCTCACAATTCTGTAAATCCTCTCACTATCAGTATGAAATTTATCGAAGCTAGTTTCATAATTATATTTCAAAGCGATAATCAAGAAGCTGGCTACACCCATGGCAAGGCCAGCAGTATTTATGGCTGTGAAAGTAGGTTGTCGGCGGAAATACCGAATTGCGGTTTTTATATAACTTCTGATCATTGTTTGTCGCTATACTTATTTTGAGTTTACTGGTTTTCGTTATTCATCTCTAAGAGATTGTACCGGATTGCTGAATACTGCTTTTAAGGATTGATAGCTGATAGTTGCCAGTGTTACCAGCAGCAGAACTACCAGGCCCATGGCAAAAACATACCAGGCTACTTCTGCACGATAGGCGAAATTTGCCAGCCAACGGCCTGCCACCAATATTGCCATAGGTAAGGCAAAAACATAAGCAATAACTATCAGCTTTACGTAGTCCATTGAGAGCATGCTCAGTATGCTACCCATTTGAGCACCTAATACTCTTCGAATTCCTATTTCCTTGCGCCGACGCTCAGTGGCATGCGCAGACAAACCAAACAATCCTAAACAGCTGATGATTATTGCAACTATTGCGAAAGAGGTAAAGACCTTACCCACTTTCAGTTCGGTATCGTAAAATGACTTTAATTCTTCATCCAGAAAGTAGAACTCTGCCGGCCGCTCTGGATTGAATTCACTCCAGGCCGACTCTAACGTCTCTAATGCTTCACTTACAGTTTGCGGTTTAAATTTTACTGATAAGAACTCAGTATAATATGATGGGCCGGTAATGTGCAGCACCAGAGGCTCAACCTTGTGGTGAAGGGATCTAAAGTGAAAGTCGTCAATTACGCCAATTACCTTCCCTTTCTTCTCAATGGGGCCATTGTAATACCACGTTAGTGACAAGTCCCTACCAACACCGGTTTCCCACCCAAACTTTTCTAAAGCCGCCTGGTTTATGATAATCCCCTGCCTTAAATCCCCAGCGTTTGAAGTGTCAAAGAATCTGCCTTCTGCCAGCCTAAGATCGTAGGTTTGCAGGAAGTCCTCATCCACGGCAAGCGTCAGCACTGTAAACTGCTCTTCCCCATTATCTGGTTTAACTTGAAAATCGTGAAAGCCGGATTGCATTCCTGGAAAAGCTGATGAAACAGTTGCCGCCTCAACTTGGCTATTTTGCAGCAAGGTTGTCTTCAATTGCTGGTAGCGCATTTGGTCGTTGTTAGTAACTAAATGCACGGCAACAACGGCCTCCTCATCAAAACCTAAGCTCTTGGCCTTCATGAAATCCACTTGCTTTAATATGATAATGGTCCCAATAATCAAAAATCCGGAGATTGCGAATTGCATTACTACCAGCACCCTGCGAAGAAGTCCACCACCGGAACCTTGCTTATAATCACCCTTAAGAGTTTTGCTAGGCTTAAAAGATGAGAGGTAAAACGCCGGGTAGAAACCAGCGATTAATGCTACTACCGCTAAGCCAAGCAAACTGATCCAAACCATATTCCATTCGAATAGAAAAGTCAGTGACAATTCACGTCCAATAATGGATTCGAACGTGTACTTTAATATGATTTCGGCCAGACCATAAGCCAGCACCAACGAAAGTAAAGTGGTGAGGAAAGTTTCTCCAATGAACTGTATTACCAATTGCTTCCTTCGCGCGCCTAGCACTTTACGCATACCAACTTCCCTTGCTCTTATGCTTGCATGCGCCGTACTTAAATTGACAAAGTTGATTACCGCAATTACCAGGAGGAATACCGCAATGAGCATAAACATCCGTACTCCACTGTAACTACCATTGCCGGGAAGTTCATTGTCAAGATTTGACTGCAGGTGAATGTTTCTAATTGGCTGAAGGTCATAATAGCGGTTGCCGCGGCGATCATCATAAGAAACGTTATTGGCCACGAGATCATCTAGCTGTTTTGGGTCAATATTTTCTCCGGAAGTTCTCAGATAAGTAAATACCGGGGGGTATCCCCAATTGTTGTACCATGGCATAACCTGTGGCACAGTAGAAAATGAGGCTATAAAGTCAAACTTTAGATGTGAATTGTCGGGTAGGCTCTTGATCACCCCAGTTACATTAAACTCAAACCGGTCGTTATCGTCTTTTACAACCAGCGTTTTATTGATGGGATCAACAGCACCAAAATGTCTACTGGCCGCTTCTTCAGTAATCACTACTGCGAACGGATCTAAAAGGGCGTCGCTTGAACTGCCGCTGACAAATTCAATGGCTAGCATTTCAGTAACTGTGGAATCTGCGAAGTAGAAGAGATTCTCTTTGTAGTTGTCACCTTCGGCGTATTGCACCAAAACTGGAAAAGGCATTAAGCGCAAGGTCTTCTCTACACTGGCCAAATTACTTTGAATCAATGGAGCCAATGGCGAGTAGGTGAAAGTACTCTTTGTTGTGCGCTCACTTTGCTCATAAGTCTCCGCCACCCGATACAATCTTTCCACCCCTGGGTGGAAGTCGTCATAGCTGAGTTCATAACGTACATAAGCAAAAATCACCAAGGTGCTGGCCAACCCAACAGCCAGGCCAAAGATGTTGATAAAAGCATAGACCTTATTAGATGCTATACTGCGAAAGGCAATCTTGATATAGTTCCGTATCATATCAACAATATTTTTATTCGCTTCTAAGACTTTTTACCGGATCGGTGCTGCCGGCTTTAATGGCTTGATAACTCACTGTGAATAATGCTACCACCAATGCTATTGCTCCAGCAAAAACCAGAGGAAGAAGCGTCAAGTTAGTTTTGTATGCAAAATCCTGAAGCCACCAATCTGCGGCGTAATATCCTAAGGGTGCCGCGATAATGAACGCCACCAAAATCAGTTTGGTGAAATCGCGGGCGATGAGGGTTACTATTGAAGAAACGCTGGCACCGAGCACTTTGCGGATTCCTATTTCCTTGGTCTTTTGCTCTGCCGCAAAGGCCGCCAACCCCATAAGCCCCAGGCAGGCAATAAAAATTGCTAACCCAGTGAAAGCGGTAATTACGCGACCAATAGCCACTTCTGATTGAAGAGTTCTGTCAATTGCAGAATCCAGGAAAGAGAACTCGAAAGGCCTACCTTCGGCAATCGATTGCCATTTATCCTCAACTCTTTCCACAAATCCAACCAGGTCGCTGCTTTGTACTTTCATTGAAAGCACAGTATTTGGCATACGCCAGTGCTTTCCTTCCAGGTGGAAGAAAGCGAAAGGCTCAATGGTTTCGTACATTGAACGGAAGTGAAAATCCTTGATCACCCCAATAACTTCAAATTCCCTGCTGCCGCCATCTTTTGTGACCCTTTGGCCAATAGGGTCGTCCCATCCTAGCCTTTGCACCGCAGTTTCATTAAGAACTACACCGTGTATATCAGAGGGGCTTTCACGGGAAAAGTATCGTCCTTCTACCAACTCAAATCCCAATGTATTGGCATAGTCATAGTCTGTTGCGATTGTATTAATAGGGAATTCAGCCTGGTCACTTCCCTTGGCCTTGTACAAGTCTTCGCCATAAATACGAGGGGGAGTATCAGAAGATGTTGCAATCGATTTTACTTCAGCATAGGTAGCCAACTCCTCCTTAAATGGCTCAAGGTCATTGCCTAGCCTTTGTACATTTCCTAGTAAAAGTATATTCTCCTTATCGAACCCAAGGTTTATATTTCTCGCGTAGTTAATCTGCTTAAATACCACCTGGGTTACCGAGATTAAGACCATAGAAATGGCAAACTGAATAACTACCAGTGTATTCCTTAATCTGCCACTTTTGAGGCCGGCCCGTAGGTTACCACGAAGCACTGAGGCTGGCCTAAACGATGACAGATAAAAAGCGGGATAACTACCCGTTAGCAAGCCCAGGGTAAGGGCCAAACCGATAAACATCGATGCCAATACCGGATCAGCAAGGCTTGTCAAAGACAGGTCTTTGCCCGAAAGCTCATTGAATGGAATCTTAAGTAATTCAGCAACCCCTAAAGACAACAGCATGGCCACAGCTGTCAATAGCATCGATTCTGTTAAAAACTGGCCCGTTAGCCCTTGTCGAGTAGAACCGAGCGCTTTTCGAACCCCGGTTTCTTTCGCTCGTTTTGCGGAACGGGCCGTTGTAAGGTTCATAAAATTGATGCAGGCGATAAGTACGATGAATACCGCAATCGAAATAAATACATACACATATAGTATGTCACTATGCTCTCCCAGACGATCGCCCACCGTAGCTGTATACAGGTGAATGTCTGTCATCGGTGTCAGAAAAAGTTCCCAGGTACTGCCTTTTGCCTCGTACTCTTCGAAGGTATAGCCGAATATCAGTTTCATAGAATTGCCAGCATATTTCTTGGGAACCCCCAATAATTTCTCCTCCACGGCACCGATATCAGTGTCCGGCCTCAGCTTGACGTATGTAGTCATTTGGGTCCAAATCCAACTCCATTCGTACCGTTCAATGAGAGGATCAAGATCCATGGTAGCCAGCATATTGAAGGTAAAATGAGAATTATCTGGGATGTCAGCCACTACCCCGGTAATAACAAAGGGCACTCTGTCATCCCCCATCAAAAGGGTTTTGCCCAGAGCCTCCTCTTCACCAAAGTACTTCTCCGCTGTCGAGGCAGAGATTACTATTGAGCCCTGTTCATCAAGTGCAGTTTGCGGATCGCCTTGTAACATCTCGAAGCTAAATACATCGAAGAATGTTGAATCAGTTAGGAATATCCTGGACTCGTCAAATGCTACTGGTGAACTTCCTTGTTTGGTAACGAGCATATTGCCAACAACCCTAATGCGTGTTGAATGTTCCACCTCTGGAACTTCAGCCCTTACTGCTTCCGCTACGGGAGGGCCCGTCACACCAATTTGCTCCGTGTTGCCACTCCAAATGTTGGTCTGGTCTATTCTGAAAATCCTATCTGCATCAGCATGGAATTTATCAAAGCTTAGCTCATCCACCACGTAGAGAGCAATTAGCAATGAGCAAGCTATACCTATAGCTAATCCCGTGATGTTGATGAGGCTATAGAATTTATCATTAACGATAGATCTGAAGGCTATTTTTAGGAAGTTTCTAATCATTAGTCGGTTGTTAAATTTTTGAGCTGTTGTGAAATTGCTTTTGCCCCGGTTTTATTCATCTTTTAGGGAATCCACTGGGTTTGCCTGTGCCGCCAGCAACGAACGATAACCTACGGTACCGATTGCAATCAGCAGCGAAACCATAAAGGCCAATGCAAAGACCCAAATTCCGATATCTACGCTATAGGCAAAATCCTGCAGCCAGGTGTCCATTATCTTGAAGGCGATTGGTCCTGCGATTACCACCGCAATAAGCAGCAGCACTACAAACTCTCCAAGAAACAACTTTAGTATTTGCGGCACTGAAGCTCCCAGCACTTTTCTTACCCCAATCTCCTTAGTTTTTTGGTTTGCCATGAAAGATATTAGGCCATACAGTCCAAGCGCGCTGATCGCAATAGCTATGAAAGTAAAGATGTTGATGAGCTTTGCCAGCCTTGTCTCCTTGCGGTACATCCTATGGATTTGCGTATCCATAAACCTGAAATCAAAAATGTACTCCGGAAAAACCTGGGCCCAGGCATCTCCTATTATCTCAAGATTCTCCTCAACTCTCTCCGGGGTTGGTGTCGGTTTCATCTTTATTCCGATTTCAAAAAAGAATCGAGGCCAATGTACCATCAAGGTAGAGGGGATATCCTGATGCAATGAGCTTACATGGAAATCCTTAACTACGCCAACAATCTCTCTCATATCTCCAAAAATGAATATTTGCTCCCCCAAGGCATCTTGGGGCTCTTCAATACCCAATACGGTTAGTAGTTGTTCATTCACCACCACGGTAAATGAAGTATCATTGCGAATACTCCTACCTGCCAGCAGTTCCAGGTCATACATTTCCAGGTAGTTCTCATCGACGGCCTTTACATTTACCCGGTGCCTGTCTTCTGCATCTGCCTGCAATCTAAAGCTGCTATCAAAATTGTTTCCTGATAACGGGCCGCCCACAGCATATGATACCTCTACTATTTGCTCGTGTTTTACCAGCTCATTTCTGAAGACCTCCATCTTGCCTTCGTCCTGTGAGAATAAAGGCAACAACACCACTTCCTCTTTGTCAAAGCCTAGTGGTGTATTTGTAAATAACCTTATCTGGTGGGTGATGACAATGGTGCCGATTATCAGCAGTTGCGCAATAACAAATTGCGTTAATACCAAACCCCTGCGAAACGTAAATATTCCTCCGGATTCGGTGGATATCTTCTTCTTTAGTGATTGCACCGGCTGATATCGAGAAATGACCATTGACGGGTAAAGACCTGCGGCTATACTTACGAAGACTAACACGATGGCCAGGTAGATATACACGGATACATCCGTAACCAGGCTGATGGTACTCTCGAGGTTGATAAATTCACGGACGGAGTTAATTGTTAATTCCGCCAACCCCAGCGAGATCAATATTGCCAATAAAGTTACTACTGAAGTCTCTACCAGGTATTTGGTTACCAGTTGCATCCTGGTACTACCCATAACTTTTCTGATTCCGGTTTCTTTGGCGCGCTTAACGGATTGGGCGGTAGCCAGATTTACAAAATTGATGCAAGCAGTAAGAACCAGTATGAAACCAATGAGTCCTAACATGGCCAGCATTTGCTTTGACGCAGTACGATCGTTGAAGTTGCTAAATCGAGTGTCGAAGTGAACGGTAGCTAAGGGCTGAGCGTAATACTCATGATCCTTACCCTGAGACCTGAGTTTTTCTTCTGATATCCTTAATAAGTGGTCATCTACCTGATCTATGGTGGCATTCTCCGCCAAGACCACGTAACAATGCACCTCTGATGATGCCACGTTCCATCCATCCTCTGAATAGAATTGATCGTAGCCATCCAGAGATTTATAATCAAAAATTAGGGTAAAGGGAAAATCAGAATTTGGCGGGGGATCGGCAATAACACCAGTAATTATTGCTTCAAATTCACTGCCCAAATTGATGGTTCTGTTTAGAGCCTCTGCGTCTCCAAAATACTTTCTTGCGACGGACTCTGTTAGCACCACGGAATGAAGTGTAGTGAGTGCCTCATCTGGGTTTCCACTGATCCATTCTACATCAAACACAGAAAAATAAGACTGCTCTGCGAAGCCCACATGATCTTCCTGAAAAAGCTTCTTTTCGCCGTTTTCTTCAAAAGAAATAGTTTCTTGATCGTGATGTTTTACCATGGCCACGTGGTCTAGCATTGGTGCCGCCTCGCGTAATACTATACCAGTTGGGTAATAAGCTCCGGGATCAAATTCATCACCGGTGGGGCTATGAGAAATGCTGGTGATTCGGTAAGTACGATCGTAATTGTTGTGGTGGGTATCGAAGCTTAGCTCGAAGTTGATTATTACGAATAGAATCAAACTGCTCCCCACTCCTAAGGCCAACCCGATTATGTTAATTGCGGTACTTACCTTGTTCTTAATGAGATTTCGTAATGATGATTTAAGATATTCCTTCAGCATAAGTTTATAGCTTTATTCTGTTCGCAATGAATTCACCGGATTAGCTCCTGCCGCTTTCAGCGCTTGATAACCAACAGTGGCTATGGCAATGACCACTGTCACCGCCAGGGCTATGACGTACATACCCACGGTTTGATCACTTCGGTAAGTAAACTCTTGCAGCCAGGTTTCTAGTCCGAAATAGGAAAGTGGAGTAGCTATGGCAAACGCTATTACGAGCAACTTGAGAAATTCCTTGAAGAAAATACCGAGTATGCTATTCACAGTGGCCCCCATTACTTTTCTAATGCCTATCTCTTTTATCTTCCTGTTCGCCATAAAAGAGACCAGCCCTAATAGACCCAAACAACCGATAATTACTGCTATCGCGGCAAACACTTTTAGCATAGTCGACATTTTGATCTCGCCGGTATAGAAGTTCTCAATTACTACATCCATAAACTGATAGCTGTAGTCGTATCCGGGATATAACTCTTTGTGTATACTTTCAAGCTGGGCTTGCAGCGCGCTTATGTTATTGAAATTTGCAACTATGCCCATGGTTGAATAGTAGGATGCATCAGTGAACAGTGCGGTTGATTCAATTCCTCTTCGCATTGAGGCCGTGTGGAAGTCACTTACAACGCCATGAACCAGACCTTCCCTTCCCCAAACACTCACGTATTCTCCAACTACCTCCTCTGGGCTGGCATAACCCATTGATTTGGTAAGCGATTCATTGAGCAAATAACCATTGAGCGTATCACTGTCGGGTAAGCCGTTTCCGGCCAGAAGCTGGATACCGTAAGTTTTTAGATAATTAGCGTCGGCAATCTTTATGAGGGTGCTCATTTTTTTGCTTTCCCCTTCCTTATCGTATTCAAAATTTACTCTTGACGTGGAAGTGGAAGCCGGTGACGTGGCTGCCAGGCTTATTTCTTTTACATCCGCCAACTGACTAACTCGGTTCTTAAAAGCTTGCTGCTTTGATATCTCTCTTGTTGGTAAATAGATATTTAAGATCCCTTCCTTGTCAAATCCCAGCGGCGCATTTCGTACGTAGTTCATCTGGCTGGTAATTACAACAATACCAATAAGCAAAACCTGAGAAATGAAAAACTGAAATACAACCAGGCTCCTTCTTAAAAGTAAGCCACCCGACTGCATATCATTTATGGTGGTTTTGATTGCCGCCAATGGCTTAAAGCCTGAAAGTACTAACGCGGGATAAAAGCCGGCCACAAAGGTTACTCCTACCGTTAGGCTCACCAGGAAGAGCCACATACCTGGAGATCCGAAATCAAGATCAAGGTTTAGGTTGAGAAAGTTATTGACCTTGATGAGAGAGAGCTCCGTGAGGCCAAGAGCGATTAACAATGACAGTGTTGTTATGATTAAGGTCTCAAGTAAAAACTGGGTAACTAGTTGACTACGTCTGCTGCCCAGTACTTTCTTTACGCCAACTTCCTTTGCCCGTTTGACAGCTTGTGCCGTAGCCAGGTTTATGAAGTTGACGCAAGCTGCACTAAGCAGAAAAATACCCACAAGCATAAATGCCAAAATGTTCTCTCTGCTTACAGATCGGTAATTGAGGTTAGAATATTGCTTGTCAAAGTGTACGTCAGCCAGGGGATGAATCTCATAGTAGCTTGTGCGATAGTCGTCGGGGTTAACTGGTCCGTGGTACTTGTCGCGGAATGCCGGCATTCTATCTATTACATTGTCTATACTTTCATTTTCTGCTAACAATACATAAACTTGGTTATCACTCCATGTACTGTTCCACCCTTCATCGTCATCAATCAATTCCTGCGTTATGGTTTCCAATGAAATTAGCATTTCAAATGGGAAGTCGGTTTGGCCCAGCGGGTAGTCTTCCATTACGCCTGTAATCAGCAGATCATATTTGCCATCCATATTTAAAGACTGACCAAGTACCTCCAGGCTTCCGAAATACTTCATAGCTAATTTTCTGGAAAGCACTACAGAACCTGCATTGGTTAAGGAGTTCTTGGGATCCCCTGCCAACCACGGTCTGTCAAGGATTTGGTAGAGGTTGTCGTCTGTAAATCCAATTCCCGTCGACTCCTGGAATTTATTCTCTTCAGAAGTACCTGGATTGATGGTAATCATACCCGATTGCACATAACGGATCATGGTTACTCTTTCCAGCTCCGGAAAATCTGTTCTGGCTGCCTCAGCTAACGGTACCGGCACCCCAGGGTTAAAATCCCACCGTTCATCTGAAAAGGATTTAGTCACGATTCGATAGATGCGATCAAATTTCTCGTGGTGAGTATCAAAGCCCGTCATGTAGCTAACCATGAGGTACATCACTAACATGCAGGTAAGGCCCACAGAAAGGCCCGTTATGTTTATTAAGGTGAAGAACCGATTCCGGATGAAGTTTCTGAGAGCGGTCTTGAAAAAATTCTTGGTCATCGCTTTACTAAATTGAGTTGTTGGGTTTTCTTTTGCTAAGTCCGAATCTATTCATCTCTCAGCGCATCCACCGGGTTGGCTACTGCAGCCTTATATGATTTATAGCTCACAGTTGCCAAAGCAATGAATATTGAAAAAGCTATTCCAGATGCCATTATCCACCAGGAGATATCAATTTTGTATGCAAACTCCTGTAGCCATTGATCCATAAAGTAATATGAGGTTGGGGCAGCGATTAAAAATGCTAGAATCACCAGTAATAAGAATTCCCTAGAGAACAGCATAACTATACTAGCCACGGTAGCTCCTAAAACCTTTCTGACTCCAACTTCCTTAGTGCGCTGCGTCGCCATGAATGATACCAGGCCAAATAACCCCATGCAACCGATAAAAATGGCCAGCCCTGAAAATATCTGGATCGTTCTGGAAGTGCGCTGTTCATCTTCGTAGTAACTGGCAATCCGATCATCTAGAAAAGTGTATTCAAATACCCTATCTGGAAAAAGCGCAGTCCACGATTCCTCAATTTTACCTAATGCCTGCTGTATATTGGCAGAATTGATCTTGATGGCAGCCATATAGTAACTCTGCTTGCGTGAGACTATAACCAGTGGCTGTATTTCCTGGTGCATAGATACTGACACAAAATCTTTTACCACGCCAGTTACCGGCGCACGACCAGCCCACACCCTAATCTCCTTTCCAATTATCTCCTGAGGATTTGCAAATCCGAAAGTTCGCGCCAGCTCCTCGTTTACTACCACCCTATTGGCGGTATCAGAGCGTATCAATCCTTCACCTGCTACTAACTGCAGTTGATAAGTATCTATGAAATGTTCGTCTGCCAGCTTTATCTGCGCTTGTTCAGTCAACTCTTCATTATCAGTATATATTGTTGCATTGGTTGTCCAGACATTTGAGTTAGCCGCACCAGTGTTTGATAGGCTTACATTGACAATTGAAGATTCTTGAACCAATGTATTTCTGAAAGTCTCCTGATCTTGTTTTTCCCTGGAATAGAATGTTACCTCGACGATCGCCTCAGAGTCAAATCCCTGGGGCGAATTCATGAAATAGTCTATCTGTTGCGATACCACGATCGTTCCTACAATCAATACCTGGGAAATGACAAACTGCACAACTACCAGAGAACGCCTAAGAGTAGATTTGCCTTTTTCTCCACCAGAAATTCTCTTCTTCATGGCTATTGCTGGCTGAACGTTGGCTAATACCCAGGCTGGATAGATGCCACTAAGCAAGGTCGTAACCAGGTAAACTCCCATGATAAATAGAATGGCGTAAATATTCGTCCAGTATGCAAATTCCAGGTGGAAGCCAAGCAGTTGATCTATTTGCAATGCAACCAGTTCAATAAAACCAAACGACACCACTAAGCTAAACAGAGTAATCAGGCCTGTTTCACCCAAAAAATGCGCGATAAATTGCCAACGGTTGCCTCCCAAAACTTTGCGAACTCCCACCTCCTTACTGCGCTTAATAACAAGTACCGTATTGAGATTTATGAAATTGATCACCGCGGTGAAGAGGATAAAGAACCCAATCACAGCCATGCCATAGAGCGTTTCCTTGCTGCTCAATCGGTTAAAACTAAACCCATATTGAGGCTCAAGGTGGATATCTGCCACAGGTTGCAAATAGGAATTAAAGCTTACCCCCTCTTCAATTTCCCGATGGCGCGCGATGAAATCTGACAAAGCAAAGTCAATATCTTCATAGTCTACGCCTTCATCCAATTTGATGTAGCAGTGCGTTGCATCTGATACGCTGTTCCAGTTTTCAGCAGCGGGGTCACCCTTTAGCTCAAAGGGCAAATACATATTGAATTGGAATTCCGAATTGAGGGGAGGGTCTTCAAGAACTCCTGTTATTTGCAAATCTTCTTCGCCCTGGTAGGAAATTACCCGGCCTACAACATCGGTCGTGTTGAAGAATCTCTCAGCCACCGCCCTGGTTATAACCACAGAATTTGGGTTTGCTAATGCGGTGGCTGCGTCTCCACCCAACCAGGTGAATGTGAACATCTGCAGAAAATCGTTATTGGTAAACACCGCATTTTCGGTGTGGTTGGAAACACCCCCGTTAGTTTCAACCTTAAACACAGGACTTGAGAAGTTACCATCAACGATGGCTACATACTCCAGGTCTTGAATTTCATCTTTAACAGCAAAGGGCATCGGGTAGGCAACACCAGTTCTAAGATCAATTTCTCCATACACATTCGCTTCCATAACTACTCGATACAGGCGATCCAGATCGGTATGGTACTGATCGTAGCTACGCTCGAAGTTAATTATGGTGTAGATTACTATGGCGCTGCTGATACCGATGGAAAGACCCAGCACATTGATGAAAGTATAGGCCTTATTCTTTAAGAAGCTGCGGAAAGTTGTTCTGAAAAAGCTTTTGATCATATCCTGGTGATTTGACATCCCTTTTCCAAAAGCAATGCCACAATTATAAGATTCTATATATCAACTACTTACGAGTATTTCCGGTGCAACACCGAATCAAAACTGTATCACTTTCGTTACACAAATACGTATGTTTATGATACACAATTTATTAAATTGGAAGATTAGCCACCGACATGGAAAAAACCGCTGGAACCATATTGATAATAGATGACGACCGGGATGTTTTGGAAACCGCCCGTATGTTTCTGAAACAACAATTCGAGAGAGTAATAATTGACCCGGACCCCACCAAACTACCAGCTATTCTTGAAGAAGAATCGATTGATGTGATTCTGCTGGATATGAACTTTAAGAAAGGGGTAAATGATGGGGAAGAAGGTTTTTATTGGCTTTCCGAGATTTTGAAGATTGATGACAAGGCTATTGTAATCCTAATTACGGCTTATGGGGAAGTAGACCTGGCGGTAAAGGCTATCAAAATGGGGGCCACAGATTTTGTGCTAAAGCCCTGGAAAAATCAGAAACTGCTCGGTACTATTCTCTCGGCCTTGCAGCTAAGAAAATCGAAGCTGGAAGTGGGAAAGCTGAAAGACACGCAACAAAAGCTTAACGAAGGTATCAGTAAGCAATTCTCCGATTTCGTAGGAGAATCGCCGTTAATTCAACGTGTTTATGAACTCATGGAAAAGGTGGCTGATACCGACGCGAATGTGCTTATTTTAGGTGAAAACGGAACTGGGAAGGAACTGGTAGCGAGAGGGCTGCATAACAAATCGAGCCGAAAAGACAACCCCTTTATTAGCGTAGACCTTGGCGCCATTAGTGAAACTTTATTTGAAAGTGAACTTTTTGGCCATGTTAAGGGCGCCTTTACAGATGCCAAAGAGAATCGGGTCGGTAGTTTCGAGCTTGCTTCGGGAGGTACAATCTTTCTTGATGAAATAGGCAATCTATCCCTGCCATTGCAGGCCAAGCTGCTTACGGTTTTGCAAAACCGAACAGTGAAGCGGGTGGGTTCAAACAAAGATATAAATATCGACATCCGGCTGATCTGCGCAACCAATATGCCTTTGTATGATATGGTGGAGGAAGGAAAATTCAGGCAAGACCTTCTGTACAGAATAAATACGGTGGAAATACAGCTACCACCATTACGAGATCGGGTGGATGACATTCCACTATTGACCGAACACTTTCTGAATATCTACGCTAAGAAGTATCAGAAAGATGGTTTGCAAATTGGCAAAGAGGTAATGGCTAAACTGAAGAAGTACAAATGGCAAGGCAATGTTCGCGAATTGCAACATGCCGTTGAGCGCGCCATAATTTTAAGTGAAGGCAAAAAGATAACCTCCTCTGATTTTTTCCTGAAGCCCGCGGCTAGTGGTAAGAAAGCGATTGAGGCTACCACCCTGGAAGAAATGGAGAAGGTGTTTATTCTTCAATCTTTAGAAGAAAACCAGGGGAATGTAACCAAAACTGCCCAGGTATTAGGACTAACGCGTACGGCTCTTTATCGTAGACTGAATAAGTATGGAATCTAAGGTCAGGTTTACGACTTATACGTAATAAAGCAAAACTCAAAACTCAAAACCCTAAACCGCATCTATGATTTTTAGGAGATTTTCATTCCTGGTAGGGCTACGCATTTTCTTTATCATGGGGAATCTATTGCTTATCGCCGTAATTTTTGGCGACCCCAGATTATTCTTCAACCAAATTATACTAGGTATTATTCTGGTACTGCAGGTACTGGATCTAATAAGGTTCGTAAACAAAACTAATCGCGAGCTTTCAAAATTCCTGCTGGCCATTAAGCAGTCAGACTATTCCATAAACTTCAAGGGAACTAAATCCGGAAGTTCCTTTAAGGAGCTGTACGATGCTTTTGACCAGATCATAAGTACTTATAAGGAAGTAAAGATCGAACGTGAAGCTCAGTACCAATTCTTGCTCATACTGGTTGAACATATAAATATTGGTATAATCAGCATCTCCGGAAAGGACGATATCACCTTGCTGAATAAGCCAGCCAAGAAGATACTAGGTCTTTCAGACGTGCGCACATGGAAAGCCATTGAAGCCAAGAATCCCAACTTCTCCAAAGAGGTGATGAACCTGCAAGATGAAGGCCGGAAGTTGATTGAGGTAATTCATGATGGAGAAAAGCGCACCTTGTCGCTGGACGTTAGTTCCATGAAGCTAATTGGCAAAGACAACAAGCTTATAACTTTCCAGGACATAAAAAGTGAAATTGAGCAAAAGGAGATTGAAGCCTGGCATAAGCTCATTAGAATCTTGACTCACGAGATCATGAATTCTATTACGCCGATCTCCAGTTTGACTGAAACCATGCAAATGGTCATGCAAAAAGATGATGGCCAACCAAAGAACTCGCAGGAGATTGATGATGAGTCCCTATCAGATTTACTTTTCTCCCTCAAGACCATTCAAAAACGAAGTGAGGGTATGCTGGAGTTTGTTGACGACTACCGGAAACTGACCCGGGTTCCGAAGCCAAACCCTGAAATTGTTAAAGTCGAGGAGCTTTTTAAATCTGTAGGAATGCTAATGGAAGCGGAACTCAAGAAGGAAGGCATCAGCATGAAGATCACCACCAAGCCTGAAGAACTTGAGATTGAAATGGATCAAACCTTGATTGAACAGATACTGATAAACCTCATTACCAATAGCCGACATGCGCTTGAAAAAACTGCATCGCCGTCAATATCTCTTTCTGCCTACGAGAGAGACGGGCGTAAGGTGGTAGAAGTTGCCGACAATGGCTCTGGAATTAAACCAAACGAGCTTGAAGAAATATTTGTACCCTTTTTCTCCACCAAAGATCACGGGTCGGGAATCGGCCTAAGCCTCTCTAAGCAGATCATGAATCAACACCATGGCAATATTCGCGTCAACTCCACCGTTGGCAAGGGTACCACTTTCTTCCTGGAGTTTAGAGTCTAGTAATTGCCTTCGTTAGCAAGTAAAGATTGGGATTATATTAGGTTGAATAAATTCCTATTATTGTTAGGATGAATTGTGGTCTACTCTCAAGCTGAACCTCTAAACTCAAATCCAGATGAATCGAAGAAACTTCATAAAGTCGGGCACCGCCGCTGGCATCGGTATTTCTGTAGCAGCTCCAACCATTTTGCAAGGTCAAGACGATCGTAAGGCAAGGTTAGCTTTTATTGGGGTTGGCCTTAGAGGCCGCAATCATCTGAGGTTGGCCCTGCAGCGATCAGATGTGGTTGTAACAGCCATTTGTGATATTGACCCTGAGGCCATTAGCAAGTCGCAAGGGATGCTTACTAATGCTGGGAAAAAAGAAGTGGCCGCGTATACTAACGGCGAGGAGGACTTCAGAAACATGGTGCAAAGAGAAGACATCGATGGAGTGGTAATCTCTACTCCCTGGAGATGGCACACCCCAATGGCCGTTGCAGCAATGGAAGCGGGCAAATATGCTGGTGTTGAAGTTTCTGCAGCTAACACCCTGCAGGAGTGTTGGGACCTGGTAGATACTTCGGAAAGAACCGGAATGCCTTGCATGATCCTGGAGAATGTATGCTATAGAAGAGACGTAATGGCCGTATTGAATATGGTTAGAAAGGGATTGTTCGGCGAACTGATACACATGGAATGTGGCTATCAGCACGACTTAAGACACGTGAAATTTAATGATGGTAAACAGGCCTATGGAGGAGGTGTTGAATTTGGAGAAAAGGGATTCTCTGAAGCCAAATGGCGGACCTGGCATTCTGTCAACCGCAATGGCGACCTCTATCCTACGCACGGAATTGGCCCCGTGGCTAAATATCTGAGTATTGAGCGCGGCAACCGGTTTGTTTATTTAACCTCAACGGCAACAAAAAGCAGGGGTCTGAACAATTATATCGTTGAGAATGGAGGTCCTGATCATCCCAATGCCAAAGTAAAATTCAAGCTTGGAGATGTTATTACCACCGTTATCAAAACTGCTAATGATGAATCTATTATTGTTAGTCATGATACTAACCTGCCGCGACCCTACTCGCTTGGCTTTAGAGTGCAAGGCACTAATGGCATCTGGATGGATGTCAATAAGTCGCTTTATATTGAAGGCACCAGTGAGCAACCACACCGTTGGGAGTCAACTGAATCTTATTTCGAGGAGTATGATCATCCACTTTGGAAAAAGCATGAGTCAAAGGCTGTTGGTGCCGGTCATGGTGGTATGGACTTCTTTGTCTTGCACGCATTCATAGAAGCTATCAAGAGAAAAACAGTAACGCCATTAGACGCCTATGACGCAGCATCCTGGTCAGCCATTAGCCCACTTTCCGAGCAGTCTGTTGCCTTGGGTAGCGCTCCGGTAGAATTTCCTGATTTCACCCGGGGTAAATGGAGAAATAGGAAAGATGTTTTTGCCTTGAACGACGAATACTAAGCTGGATGCATATCTACCAGGCTAAAGACTTGTGTTACCACCGCTAGCAGAGCCATGATTCCAAACAATGATAGCACTGCTACTTCCTCGTATTTCTGAAACCGTTTACTAAAAGAGAAGTAGGCGAAGGTAGCAAGTGGGATAATCATTGCGTAGCTCACAATGGGAAAGGCTCCTTCCAAATTAGTAAGGATTGTCAGCAAAGGAATAGCCACTATCGCAACCCCAGCTATTGCCAGAAACTTATAAGCTTGTGGCCTGGTCTGGTTGATTAGATAATAGATCGTTAAGGCTGCTGCTGATATGATGGTGGTAGAAGATACAATTGATCGTAATCGATGACTAATCCAAATCGATTGGTCTAGTGTTTTCAATACAGACCAACCATAAGGAATTATCAGTGATAAGATGAAGAGTCCCGCCACCGTTTTAAGGATGCGGTTATCCATATCACGAAAGTACTTTATAGAAATTAGCAAGAACGCCAGAGGAAATAACAAAGCTGTCATAGTATTCGCATTAATCACTTTCATAATGGCGAATGGCGACAAGGGTACAGGTCAAGCGGTTAATCCCGTAAATCCCGCCACAATCTGGCTATTACAAAGGCTGAAAATATGGCCAAGATCGTCAGTAGTAAGGCTGAGACTCTATTACCGAAAATCCAGAATCCCGTTGCGAATAAAGCACCGTAAACCATAAAACAGCCCATCAGCATAGCCAATATTTGCTTCGGTACTTTCCAGTCTTCTTCTTTCTCGAACTCGCTGACATCAACTCTATTGAGAAATGCCTTCCAGCCCGGCCCACCTGGTTTGGTTGATTTATAAAATGATAAGAGCTTCGCATCACTGGTAGGCTCTGTGAGAAATGTCACTACAATCCAGCCTATGGAAGTTATGGTGACACCAATTATCAGTTGATAGTGCGCCGCAATGGCTTCAAAACCCAAACTAGTATGGACAATTTGCAAATAAATGGCCACGAAAAAGCTAATGATCATGGCAGCTATTTCACTATAAGCATTGATACGCCACCAAAACCACCGCAAGATAAAAATCAAACCAGTGCCCGCTCCCAGGAGTACCAGAATAGCAAAAGCTTGTAACGCATTTTGTAAGGCCAGTGCCATTAAGGCTGCCAGAATCATCAATACCACCGTTGATATTCTCCCTACACGTACCAGCTTTTTCTCATCGGCATTGGCGTTAATGAAGCGCTTATAAAAATCGTTTACGATATATGATGAGCCCCAATTGAGGTGAGTGGAAATTGTAGACATAAACGCCGCCATTATAGATGCCAAAACCAAGCCCAACAAACCTGCCGGCAGATAAGTGAGCATCGCAGAATAAGCGAGATCATGGCCAAGTACTGAGTCATCTACGTGGGGAAATGCTGCCTGTATAGATTCCAGGGTAGGATACATTACTATTGACCCCAGTGCCACAATTATCCAGGGCCAGGGGCGAAGTGCGTAGTGCGCGACATTAAAAAGCAAAGTAGCGCCCACCGCATGATTCTCATTTTTTGCTGCCAACATCCTTTGCGCTATATACCCACCACCACCAGGCTCGGCCCCGGGATACCATGAGCTCCACCACTGTACTGCCAAAGGCATAATTAATACGGCTAACAAAGTGTCCTTGTCATTAAAATCAGGCAGAATTCGCAACTTACCAGCCACATCAACATTGTTGATTAAACCTTGAACACCTCCCACCTCTGGTAGATTTAATACCACAATGGCTGCACCCACTGCCCCAATCATTGCAATAATAAATTGAAAGAAATCAGTAATTAATACGCCACGTAGGCCACCTAACGAACTGTAGATTACTGTTACAATTGAAGCTATTAGCAGTGTCTGCCAGGGCTCCAATTGTAACATCACAGCTCCGATTTTTATGGCTGCCAGGGCCACCGTCGCCATAATCATTACATTGAGGATAACCCCAAGGTAGATGGCTCTAAATCCTCTTAAAAAAGCAGCCTCCTTGCCACTGTAGCGCAACTCGTAAAACTCCAGGTCAGTGACCACATTAGACCTCCTCCAGAGCTTTGCGTAGACAAATACCGTGAGCATACCGGTGAGAAGAAATGCCCACCATACCCAATTTCCGGAGACGCCGTTTTGTCTCACAATATCAGTAACCAGGTTCGGAGTATCCGCAGAAAAAGTTGTAGCTACCATTGAAACGCCCAACAACCACCACGGCATATTTCTACCGGAAAGAAAGAATTCCTGGCTACTCTTGCTGGCTTTTCGTGACGAGTAAATTCCGATGAGAAGAGACAATACGAAGAAAGCAATAATTAGCGACCAATCGAGTACTGATAATGCCATCTATTTGTGGTTTCGTGTGGTTTTGCAGGGAAAAAATGCGATTATTGCGTTGATTTTCTACCGCTGCAATATAACCAAATACAACTACCCTTGAAACCAACTCTCTTGATACTCGCCGCTGGCATGGGCAGCCGATATGGCGGCTTGAAACAGCTCGATTCTGTGGGCCCAAGTGGCGAAACAATTATTGATTATTCCATTTACGATGCTATCAAAGCTGGCTTCGGAAAGCTGGTCTATCTTATTAGAAAAGACATCGAAGAAGCCTTTAAGGAAAAATTTGATTCCAAATATCGAGGGCTAATCGAAATTGACTACGCTTTCCAGGGATACGAGCTGCCGGAGGGTTTTCCAGATTCTGTTGAGAGAGCAAAGCCTTGGGGCACTGCCCATGCGGTACTCTCAGCCCGAGACAGCATTGATGGTCCATTCGCAGTGATAAATGCTGATGACTTCTACGGAGCAGGAGCTTATCAATCCGTTGCAAACTTCTTTGCGAGCCATCCCATCGAAATGAATGGTAAAACTCAGTTCGCGCTGGTTGGCTATCGACTGCAAAATACCCTTTCTGATTTTGGCTCTGTTTCCAGAGGAATTGGAGTTGAGGACGACGACGGCAACCTGGTTGCCATAAATGAAAGACATGGGGTCGAACGAAAGGATGATGGAATCTACTACCAAACTGAAGATGGCAACATGACAAAAGTTGAAAGCTCTAGTGTATCTATGAACTTCTTCGGCTTCTCTCCAGCCATATTCCCGGAATTAGAGAAAAAGTTCAAGACCTTTGTTGCAGAGAACGGTCAAAACCCCAAGTCAGAATTCTTGATTCCTGAAGTAGTGGACCAGATGATCAACGATGGCCAGGCTGATGTTAAGGTTTTAAAGACAGACGCCAAGTGGTATGGAGTAACTTACAAGGAAGATAAGCCCAAAGTTACTGAAGCTATGAGCTCACTGGTAAGTGCTGGTGACTACCCCACTCCCCTGTGGTAAGTGCAACCGCCTGTACTCAAGATAGCATCTCGCTTTGTTGATAACCCCCTAGAATATCAAATGGTGGGCCAGGGCATAATCCACCAGACCTACCTTGTTAATGCGTCAGACCGAAATTTGATATTACAAAAGATCAATTCGTCGGTTTTTGCTGATCCCTATTTACTCGTTAGAAATCACCAGGCAATTCATCGCGTTTTGCACGATATCACAGTTCAGCCATTGCCAGATGTGGATAACAAGGGAATTGTTGAGGAAGATGGATTCTGGCGTGCGATGGCATTTTGCCATCACCATATCAATACTGAATCAATAACCGCTGAAGAAGTTTATGAGGCAGCCAAGCTCTTTGCACAGTTCACTAGCAGGCTATCGCAGCAGCAATTAAACCTTAAACCCACCATCCCCAACTTTCACGATCCCGGCGGCAGATATGAAATAATGCTGAAGTGCATTTCAACATCACACAGAACTGATGAAGCTCAGGAAACCATCCTGAAACTAGAATCTTTCAAGAGTATTTTGGAATTGCTTCGTAGTGTAAATCAATTGCCAGACCGAATTGTTCATAACGATACTAAAATTGGTAACGTACTTTTTGATGCACATGGCAACGCCATAGCCGTTATTGACCTTGACACTACCATGGCTGGGAAGGTCATCTATGATGTTGGCGATCTTATAAGAACAGCTGCTGTAAATAAAGATGAAAATAGCACTGATACTAAAAACCTGGTTTTGCTCATGGACCACCTGAAAGCAATCGTTGAGGGATACCGAGCCGGTGCCGATAGTTTAATATCCACAGAGGAAGCAGCACACTTCACCTCTGGCATGTTGCTAATAACATTCGAACAAGCCACTCGTTTCCTGACAGACTACCTCTGCAACGACACCTATTATAAAACGGATTACCCAAGCCAGAATCTGGATAGAGCTAATAACCAGCTGCAATTGCTAGAACTGCTAATGGCTCACCGGGAGGAAATCAAACGTCTGCTTTAAAAGTCTGTTTGACTCAAATTTCATATTTTCGACTCCAAGTACTAAGCTATGACAACCAGTCAATGTAAAAGTTGCGGCGAAGAACTTCAAGGCCCTTACTGCCATGCATGTGGCCAGAAAAGACTTGAGAAGACTGATAAATCTATCCGACATATTTTCGGTGAAGTAATACACTCGTTTCTTTTTGTCGAAAACAAATTCTATCGCAGTCTGAAATTGTTATTAAGCAAACCTGCTGAGATGCCACGTGCATATATCGGTGGTGCCACAAATAAGTACCTCAAACCCGTACAGTTTTTCTTCATTGCCAACCTCGTTTATTTCATTTATCCGGTGTTCGCGACTTTTAATACTTCATTCAATACACAGCTAAATGGGCTTCCCCACAGCAGTATTACCAAGCCCCAGGTAATCTCGTACCTGCAGGAGAAAGAAATAGACTTCGAAGAATACCAGGATCTGTATAATCGCTCATCAACTCAAATAAGTAAAACCATTGTCATTCTTATCGTGCCCATGTTTGCGCTTGTATTTCAGCTTCTCAATCTCAGGCAAAAGCAACTGTATTTTGCAGATCACCTTACCATGTCTTTTTACTTATTGACCTTCTTTCTACTCTTTATGGTTCAGTTGATTCCTGCGGTAATTATGCTTTTCTACAAACAACTGCTGGGCTTTGAGTTTGGAGAGTTTGAGGTTGAGGTGGTCTATTCCTCCATTATGTCGCTGAGCATTGTCTGGTATGTCTATATGATTTTTAAGGGTGTAACTGGCCAAAAAAGAATCTACATCTTCCTGAAGGCGCTCTTGGTTGCGGCTTGTTTGTTCCCAATAATACAACTCTACCGACTTCTTCTGCTGCTAGTAACAATGTCTTGGCTTGAGATCTTTCGTATATAATATTTTATAATTATTTAAATAATTTTTATAAATAAATAAATGCAATTACCTTTGGCTATCAACAACTTAAAAGGTGGGGTTAGCAAACATTATTATCGCAGGCCTGATAGTAGCCGGTGCTACCATGATGATCTGGGCTATATTCCAGACCTCAAATATTCGCCAAATTCTAGAAGATAGTCTCAATCACCACAATTGGCGAGCGCTACAGCATTTCATGATTATATTTCTCGCTGGTGATCTTATATCGGCCTGGGTTGTACTCAAGCATGATGTGGGGCCTCTTGGTGTAGTGACCGCCATTGTATATTTCCTGGGAGCTATTTTCGTTTTGATTACACTCAACACCAGTCGCACAGACATTGACAAAATTCAAATGTCGAAGTTCACTTTGCAGGAAGCGGAGAATCGACTTGCCGGACTCGGGCAAGATGTAGCTCAAATTATTTCATTTACTACCGGTCACCTGCGCAGCCCGGTGAACAACATTGCCGGACTGTCGGAAGTTGCACAAGAGGCCAAAACCGAGGAAGAAATGCTGCAATATTTGAAGACAATAAGTGCAAGTGCCAGGGAACTGCAACGCGTTACCAAAATGCTTAACTCTTTAACAGAAGGAAAGAACAAGGTGGTAATTCAGGAAATTAAATTGAAAGAAGCTGTGGAAGAGGTTATAGAAGAACTGCGCGAACAAGAAGACTTTAGAAACATAGACTTACAAATTGAAATTGATGAGTCCGTGGTTGTTTCCACCGACAGAAATCGTTTGAAAGTTATTTTAGAGCAGCTACTAAGTAACGCCTACAAGTTTAGGGATCGCAAAGCCAAATACCCATATATTAAAATAGGGCATCACAATTCCAAGCGGCTGGTTGAAATATCAATTGAAGATAATGGGGTGGGCGTTGATAAGCAGTATCACGACAAGATTTTCCACATGTTCTACAAGGCTTCTGACCAATCAGGGGATGGCATGGGCCTTTTTATTGCCAACCAATTCGTAAAATCATTGAAGGGAAAAATCAATGTCTTTTCCGGAAACCGCATTGGCTCAACTTTCACCGTTAAGCTACCTCTCAATTAATCTACTCGTCTCTCAGTGCTTTCACTGGGTTTGAAGTTGCGGCTCGCCAAGTCTGAGATGAAATGGTTATTAGGGCTATCACAATCAACCCGATCAAAGGCAATACGAAGAGCCACCAGAAGAGCGGGATCTTGTAAGCAAAATTATCAAGCCAGGTCCTTGTGGCATACAAACTCACCGGGATAGCAATAAAACTGGCAATTAAGATAAGCTTCAGAGATTCTTTTGATAGAAGGACCACCACGTGGTTTACAGAAGCACCAAGTACCTTTCGTACACCAACCTCTTTCCTTCGCTTTAATATACTGAAAGAGGTTAGCCCGAAAAGCCCCAGGCAGGCTATGACAATTCCCAGCCCAGTAAATACTCTAAACACCTGACCAAATTGCTGCTCGCCTCTGTATGTTTGGTTAAACTCCTCATCCATAATGGCATAATCGAAGGGGCTTTCGTTGAAAAAATCGTCATATATGTCCTCAATTGCCGGAACTGCCTCAGAAATGTTGGTTGTATTCAACTTAACATAAAACTGGCCATTTGTACTTAGCAAAGGTTGTATAACCAATGGCTGCACGCTATGCTTCAACGACTGAAAGTTAAAGTCCCGTACTACGCCTTTTATTTCCCATGTTTTGCCGTAGATGGTTATCTCTTCCCCAACCGCCGCATCGCTAGATGGAAAACCAAGCAGCTTCACGGCAGACTCGTTAAGTAAAGCACTGCTTAATGCCGAGAATCGATAGTCATGGTCGCCATAATTTAGATTCTCCCCTACAATTATGTCTGCCTCGAACAACTCCAGGAAGTCGTGGTCTACACCAAACCAATTTAACATATAGCGGCCATCACTATCAGTAAAACGCGACTGCACGTCAAACACCCGACCCAAATTGTTACCAAAAGGCCGTTGGGTCATGGTCACACCTCGCACTACTGAGAGCCTGCCCACTTCACTTTTGAAGCTACTAATTCGATCAATAAATGTAGAATCGAAATTACTCTGGGATGGCCCGGGAATTGACAGTGTTTGATCCAGGCTGATACCCATATCTTTTGACTTCATAAATTCTACCTGGAGAAAAACCACCATTGAGGCCGTTATGAGAATCATAGACGCTGTAAACTGAAAAACTACCAGAAGCCTGCGGGAGGTGTTGGTGCCAGTCTGGGCACCCGAAGATCGTAATATATTTGCCGGCTTGAATGAAGAAATCACAAACGCGGGATATCCTCCGGCCAGGAGCACTCCAAGCATAAAGAATGCCGATAGAATAACAACCATCATCTGCGAACTAAACAACCCAGTGAAGATATAACTCAATGATAATGGAACTTGTAGTAAGCTATTAAAAGCTCCCTGCCATATTTGAACTAAGGTTAGGGCGATTATTAATGCTATTACATTAATCCAGAAGGCTTCAGATAGAAATTGCAGAATTAGCTGCCCCTTGGAAGCGCCAACCACTTTCCTGATACCAACTTCCTTTACCCTGTCGAGGGACCTGGCCGTAGACAGATTAATATAGTTAATCCAGGCAATTCCAATAATAAAAATTGCGGTAGCCAGTAGTCCCCATATGGCCGTGGCGCTGTTGGTAATTCCAATCTCATACTCGAAATCAGAATACAAGTGTGCCTCAAACAGGGGCTGCAGGTAGAACTTCTCAACTGATCCTGTAACTTCATTACCCTTGAGATGTCGCTCGCTAAAGGCATCCATTTCAGCATTAATGGTTTCGAAATCAGTTCCCGGTTTAAGTTGAATATAGTGCCAGTAATCAGAGCTTTGCCAAGAGCGATCGGCGCTAGAGTTGAACTGAACCAGCCGGTTGTATGATACCAGCAAATCGAATTGTAAATGAGAATTTACTGGAATGTCTTCCAAAACTGCGGTTATCTTCATTGGGTCAGAAAACCCTGAAACAGCCACAACTTCACCAATTACTTCATCAGGAGATCGACCTGCACCAAAAATCTTTGCCGCCTGTGACTTAGTAACCACGAGTGCTGTTTGATCAATTAAGGCTTGAGACAAGTCGCCTGCTGCTGCCTCAAAGCTGAACATATCTAATAACGATTGATCGGCAACGACTACTTCCAGTTCGGTATGGCGTTCACCCTCGAATTCAATGAAAACCTGGCCAAATGGCACCAATCTGGCGTTGTCTTCAATCTCATTAAAATCTTCCTTCAGAGCAGGCCCGACCGCAGAATAGGTGATTGTGCCGTGCTGGATGAGCTCTCCATTTTGATAGCGATCATTTACTACCCGATAGATATTTTTGCCGTTTTCGTGAAAACGGTCAAAGCCTAATTCAAGGGATACATATTCCAGTATCAACAGAAATGCACACATACCAATGGCCAAGCCAAGTATGTTAATGGTTGAAAAGACTTTGTGTTTGAGTATGGCCCTAAACGCCGTCTTTATTAAGTTTCTGATCATGCTTTCTAGTTTGTTATTCGTATCGTAGTGAATTCACAGGGTTGGCGGTGGCAGCTTTCACAGATTGGTAGCCAATAGTTATCAGGGCGACCAGCATCACGGCCAAAACCGAAATTGACATTACGAGCCAACCAATCTGGATTTTCGTGGCATAACTATCGAGCCATTGCTGGAAAACAAAGTAGGTTATAGGAAGGCCAATGATGGCAGCAACCGCTATCAGTTTTAAATAACTTGCCATTAACAGACCAAGAATGGACGACACCTTGGCTCCAAGCACCTTGCGGATTCCAATTTCCTTGGTTCTTTGCAAAACCATATACGACGATAGTCCGAAGAGGCCTAGCATGGCAATGGCAATAGCTACAATGGCGAATAAGCCGAAGACCTGACCAAAGACCTGATCAGCGCGATATTGTTTTTCAAAGAATGAATCCAAAAAGAAGTATTCGAAATGATTGTTAGGAAAAGCCTGGCGGTAAGCGGCATTAATGCTTGCCATATCTTTTTCTAGATCTTCAATAGCCAACTTTACCGAAATGTATTGATCAATTCTCTCATTGATATAGTAGAAATGAGGTTCTGCCTGTTTCTTCAGAAACTCCTGGCTAAAGCTCTTTACTATGCCAATTAATTCATATCTCCTGCTTTCAAAGGCATAATGGGTTCCGATAGCCTCCTCGTAGTCATCAATGCCCAACTCTTCAGCCGTAACATCATTGATAATGAACTTGGCAGTAGTAGAAGTCTCGTTTGAAAAATCCCGCCCGGCTAATAACTCAATATTGAAGTTGTTGATAAAATCTTCATCAATACTGACCACCTTGGGGTAACTGCCAATATTTTCATCACCATTAAATCGATGTATCCATCGGGCCCTGGTTAGTTCGTAACCTGGCACTTGTGAAGAAGAAGAAACGCCGGCAATATTGGGGTTTTGCAGCAACTGCTGTTTAAAATATCTATAGCGTCCAGGATAAGTGGAGTCAACGACAGCAGCTTTTCTAAGCACAACAGTTTGGTCAAGGCTAATACCCAAATCCTGATTACGCATAAAATCTATCTGCTGAAACACAATTAGGGTACCTGAGATGAATAAGATCGAGACTGTATACTGAAATATGGTTAGGGCCTTCCTGAGATTGAGACCGCCCGACTCGTTGAGTTTTCCTTTTAATGTAGTCACCGGTTTAAACGACGACATGACTAGTGCCGGATAAAACCCCGAAAGAAGAGTTCCCATCACAAATACAATGGCGAAAATCAACAGCGATTCAAAGCTGATGTAACCAGCTATCGATGTAACACCAGTAATAGCCTCAAAAATGGGTTGGAATAGCTGGAACAACGTAATACATAACCCAAGAGACACCAGGTTAATCATAGTTGATTCCATTAAAAATTGACGAATTAGCAGCTTCCTTGTTGAGCCCATGGTTTTTCGTATGCCCACCTCTTTGGCACGTTCTTGAGAACGCGCGGTACTGAGATTGATATAATTCACCCAGGCGATCATCAGAATGAAGAAAGCCACAAAGGTGAGGAAGTAGACCACATTGCTATTCCCGTTAATGCCCATTTCAAAAGTCACGTCAGATTGAAGGTGAATACTTGCCAATGGCTGTGGAACAACCTCGAAGAGGCCTTCATCCGGATTTTGGTCTAGCAGATCGAATAAAAATGGATTGAATTTTTCCATTAACTCCTCCACACTCCTGTGCTGGTCAGTTTGGATATAAGTGTAGAAATTTCCCCAACCCCAATTAGTGTCGAGTTCCCAGCGAGCTGGCAGCGAGCTAAACGAAGCAAGCAAATCAAATTGCAGATGGGAATTAGGTTCAAGATCTGCAATTACTCCTGACACCACATAGAGCCTATCCCCATTCAGGGCCAGCTGTTTTCCAACAGCAGGAGTATCTCCAAAGAAATTTCGAGCTAGTGTTTCGGTTAGTACCAGTGAATTGGGGTCTTGCAAGGCGGTCTCAGAATCCCCTTCGACCCAGTCGTAACTAAACATCCGAATAAAATCATTATCTACGTAATAGGCATCGTCTACATTAAACGTAATTGCCCCAGACTCTCTCTGATAGCTGAATGCGAAGGAAGACATTAGCTTTTCGGGGGATATAACCCTTGTGTATCTCTCGACTTCAGGAAATTCCTCCCGCAGGGCAGGTCCAAGCGCCGGCATGTTGCTTGCATAGAAATTGACCTGCTCGCCCCCACTTTGCTTACGGATTACTCTGTAAATTCGCTCTCTCTCCTTGTGCATATTCTCATAACTCGTTTCGTAGGAGACATACTCCATGATGAGCAATGAAGCGGCCATACCAAGGCCAAGGCCTACGATGTTAATAGTAGAAAAGAGCTTCTTCTTCCAAATTCCTCGAAGTGCAATCTTTAGGTAATTTTTGAACATGTTGTTGGGTTTTGAGTTTTTATTCCTTGGGGGCAGCTATTCCTTATTTTTCTTATTCGTATCTCAGTGCCTTTACCGGGTTCTCGCGGGCTGTTTTCAGCGTAAAAAGACTGGCTGCAAACAGAGCAAGGGCTAATACCAAGGCTGCTGGCAGCACCAAAAATCCCCAAGTGAGTTCCATATGATAGGCATAGTTATTCAACCACAAATTGAGCGCCCAATATGACACTGGTAGAGCAAACAAGCTTGCCAGTAGTACCAAAACCACAAAGTCTTTAGATAATAGCGCGATAATGTGCGTTACCGTAGCCCCCAGCACCTTCCTGATACCAACTTCCTTGGCCCTTTTTGAGGCATAAAATGAAGACAATCCCAATAGGCCCAGGCAGGCAATTACTACCGATAGGCTGGTAAATACTTTAAAGAGTAAACCAAACCTCTCCTCTCCCTGATACTGCTTCATATAAAAATCATCTACAAAAAAATATTCAAAAGGGCTCCCGGGGAATAGCTTCTGATAGGTGCTTTCAATACTGGCCATTGCTTCCGGCATTGCCGTAGCTGATAGCCTTACACTGTAGAAATTGAATAAAGACCTTCCGTTATGAATAATTAAGGGATCGATCTGTAAACGCAGTTGTCGCTGATGGAAATCTCCGATCACTCCAACAATCACATTTTCGCCGAAGCCATTTCTCAGTCTTTTTCCGATGGCATCGTGGGCATCCGACAATCCCAGTTTTTTCAAAGCCGATTCATTGATCAGTATTTCCGGCTGCCCGAGGCGTGGCGATCTGCCGGCAAGGGTTGGCACCTCATAGTGATCTGTGAAGGATGTGTCAGCAACCATCAATGAAAAAATGGTTGCAATCGGTTCACCATCCAGTTCTACATTTCTGCTAAATCGAAATATCTCCCTACCTGGAATTTCGGTGGATGCCGTCACACTTTCCACAAAAGGATATTGGCTTAACTCTTGCCTGAACCTGGGAAAATTAGGGCCAGCAACACGCTCCTGCCTGGTACCAACCTTCGGGGCCTTAATTGCCACTTGCTGCTCCAACTTCACTCCTAAATCCTTTTTCTTCATATAGTATAGTTGGTTGGAGATAACCAGCGTAGAGGCAATCAACATTATGGAAACTGCAAATTGCGCGAAGACCAACAGCTTCCGTGAAGAAGCGCCGGCAGTGATTGTCAAATTTCTACCTTTCAGAATCTGCGATACTTTTAATCCAGAGAGATACAATGCGGGGTAGATGGTGCTGCTTAATAGGCACAGCAGCCACGCTCCCACAAACAGAGAGGTAAGAAAGAGGCTATTGAAAATAGTCGCGTGAAGCTCCACGCCCATGGTGGTTCTAACCACTGGCACGAATACCTGTACCAAGGTGAAAGCGAAGGCGAAAGCAATGAGGTTTATTAGAACTGATTCCGCGAAGAATTGTGTTATTAATTCCTGACGATTGGCCCCAGCCGCCTTTCGAACTCCGACTTCACCCATCCGGGCAGTGGCCCTCACCATGCTTAAGTTTACGAAATTCAGGTAGGCCACAACAATTATCACCAAGGCTACTAAGGCCAGGAAGTAGATATTCCTCGCATCGCCGTTAACCTCAGCTTCAAACTGAATATCTGAACGGAGGTGTATGTCGCGAAGTGGTTGTAAATGGTATTGCCAGGTTTGACCTGCCTCAACCAGTTGAATCGTGTTACTCTTGGCAATCGGTTGGAACTTCTGCTCGAGTTCTTTCGGATTAACACCATGCTGCAAAAGCATGTAGGTGTAAGTATTATTCCATTGCCAGGAATTGTCGAATTGATGCCCAACAAATTCGAACAAAGTTGGATAAGAGATCAGAACATCAGGATGGATATGGGCATTCTCAGGTGTGTTAGCGTATACGCCCCTAACCACAAAATTTACTGAGCCATCCAGGTTTAAGCTGTTAATCTCAATCGTTTTATCAATAGGGTCATCATCACCAAAAAGAGCTTTCGCTGTCCTCTCAGAGATAACGATTGAAAATGGATCTTCCATTGCTCTCCCTAGATCGCCAGCAATGGTTCGGTATGAGAACACATTGAAGTGGGATTTATCGGTTAAAAAGATCTTGGTTTCATTGAAGTGGCGATCTCCATTCGAAACTATACCGAGCCCGAGAATTATCATTCTTGTAAAATCCCTTATCTCAGGAAACTCCTGGCTGAAAGCCTCGGTGGGGCCCGGAGCTACCCTGGCACTTTGGTTTTCCAGTGTTCCATTTTTGTGGTAGCCCACTGAAAGCCGATAAATATTGTCTGCATTTTCGTTGTGGGCATCGTAACTGAGTTCATAATCAATGTATTGAACCAATATCATGGATGAGGCGATGCCAAGGGCAAGACCCACAATGTTTATCGCTGAAAACAGCCGATGTTTAACCAGGTTTCTGTAAGCGATTTTTATGTAGCTAAATAACACTTTCGTAAACAGTTAACTCTTATTCATATCTCAGAGAATCAATAGGGTTGGCTCTAGCGGCCTTGATGGTTTGATAGCTAACGGTACCCACAGCAATTATTATCGCCAACACACCCCCTACCACAAATGTCATGGGGCCTGGAGAAATTTTATAGGCAAAATCTGAAAGCCATAAATCTGTTGCGAACCAAGCAATTGGGATCGCAATCAAGAATGAAAACAGCACCAGAATCACAAAGCCCTTTGAGAACATGAGTACCAGATTAGACATTGTGGCACCCATTACTTTTCTGATGCCCGTTTCCTTTGTTCTTTGTTCCGTTACGAAAGATGCCAGCCCGAATAGCCCCAGGCAAGAAATGAAGATCGCCATAAAGGCGAAAACATTTGCAAGCTTACTTACGGTTGTCACACTGTTGTAGGCTCTCTGAAACCTATCATCCACGAATTGGTATTCGAACGGATACTCCTGCTCAAACTGATCAAATGTAGTTTTGATGCCTGCGATTGTGGCTTCGGTGTTATGGCCGTCAATCCTAACCATTACTTGCCAGGCGGCAGTGGGATTCAATTTTATTATAACCGGCTCAATAGGACTGAACAACGATTGATGGTGGAAGTCCTTCACCACGCCCACGATTTCTCCAGGATTATCGTCCCAAAATTTTAAGCTCATCCCTATTGGATCTTCCACCTCCATCATTCTTACCGCCTCTTCATTCACCAGAAAATGATTGTATTTGTCATTGTATTCCTCAGGAAGATTCTTGCCTTCAACCACTTGGATATCAAAAGTCGATACAAACTGATGGTCAGTCTGTATAACATTGAAGTTAAAATCCTGTTCCTCCCCTTTACCAGGCCAGGTGGGGTCTGATGTTTGGTTGCCGATGCCGATCGGATTTTGGTTCGTATATGTGAGTGAGCTTACCCCATTGATGTCCAAAATCAAATTATCAAAGACATCCTGCTTATCTAAGATGCTGCTGTATACCGGCATTTGCAGCACATTATCTTTATTTATGCCCAGATCTTTCGTTTGGATAAACTGTATTTGCTGATAAATCACTACTGTAAAGATGATAAGAACAATTGCCAGAGTGAATTGAGTAATCACCAGTACTCTGCGCAGGCCGCCCATCGTAGCTTTAGATTGGAACCGATTTGATAATGCCTGTACTGGCTTAAATGATGAAACATAAAAGGCTGGGTAGCTTCCGGCGATTAAAGCTGTAACCACACTAATTGCCAGCAAGCTTGAAACGAATATGCCGCTTGTATAGGGCATGGTGATGGATTTACCGGTGATTTCATTAAAGACAGGCAGCAGCAAATCGGCCAAAGTTATTCCGGCGACTGTGGCCAAAATGGTAATAAACAGAGATTCACCAATAAATTGAACGATAAGGAAACCACGCCATGCACCTGACACTTTTCTGATCCCCACTTCGCGCGCCCTTTTCGCCGATCTTGCTGTCGACAGGTTCATAAAGTTGATACAGGCAATCAGAAGTATCACAACGGCGATAACGGAAAACATGCGTACATATTGGATTCTGCCAGTGGGTTCCCTGCCGCCGCTAAAATCAGAATACAGGTAGCTATCTTTAAATGAGTGCAGAAACAATTCCTCCTTCTCTGAATTTTCCTTGTGGGTTTGTATGAAATCGAAGATTTTTTCCTCAACCTCGCTCTTAGTGTGTCGTGGATCGATCTGTATGTAAGTCGCCAGATTATAATTACCCCAATGTTTCATCCAGGGTCTGGTGCGTTCGTATTCCAAATAATTTATGAGAAAATCGAACTGCAAGCTTGAGTTTGTTGGAGGATCCTTGATGACTCCGGTGACAGTGAACCCGCTTTTACCTTCACGACCCCTAAGGGTTATGATCTGCCCTAAGGCTGATTGTCCGGGAAAATATTTTTCTTCTAAGGTTGTAGTGATGACAATATTCTTCAGTTCTCTCAGTGCGATTTCAGGATCGCCAGCAATAAACTCAAAGTCGAACATTTCTGTGAAGGTGGAATCCACGAAGTACCCTCTTTCTTCGAATTTCACCTCACCATTCTGAACAAGAATACGCTGCGGATATGTAACCCTCGTGATATTCGCAATCTCCGGAATTTCTTCTGCTAAAGCCGGAGCCAGCGGACCTTGGGTACTTTGCCAGATCTGGGTAGCGCTCAGGCCCAAGTCAACCATTATCCTGTAAATATTCCCTCCATTTTTATGGAATCGATCGTAACTCAACTCGTCAGCAATCCAAAGCGAGATAAGTACGAAACAAGAGATACCAACGGCCAAACCAGAGAGATTGATGGCCGAAAACACTTTGTGCTTGAGTAAGTTTCTGAATGCTATAGTGAGGTAACTGCGAATCATGGTGTTAGTTTTTGGATGGAGGTGTTCTTTTGAGTTTTACCTTGAGGGTTGTCAATATTCGATTAAGCTATTCGTATCGGATAGACTTTATTGGGTTAGCTCTTGCTGCTTTAAGACTCTGCAGACTGATAGTTAGCAGGCAAATAACTAACACAGCAATAGCCGGAACTACCAGCAGCAGCCAACTAAGATCAATGCGTAGCGGGTAAGATTGCAACCAACCATCTATGAGATAGTAGGCCAAAGGCAAACCAAGCACAATGGCTATCCCTACCAGTTTCATAAACTCCAGGTTCAATAAGCCGATGATACTACCATCCGAAGCACCCATCACCTTTCGAATGCCAATTTCTTTCATGCGCTGTATGGTTGAATACAGTACCAATCCGAAGAGGCCAATACATGCTATAAATAGAGCCAGTGCTGAGAAGATGGTAAAAATGACGCCAAACTGTTTGTCACTCTTGTACTGCCTATCGAAGCTTTCGTCAAGAAAGAAATAATCAAAGGCATTCCCGGGAAACATCTCTGCATAAACCTCTTCTATGTCGGAAAGAAGCTGCTGGTACCTGGTAGTGTTAAATGCTATTGAAATGTGGTTAGAGGATGCTCTATACAATAAGGCTAATGCGGGCTGTGCTCTTTTTACCGAAAGATGATGATAATTTGCATAGACCCCGATCACTTCTCTATCTCTTCCCCAAAAACCCATGTGTATCAATTTCCCGATAGCTTCTTCAGGCGAATTAATACCTAGTCTGGCAAGTGCAGATTCGTTTAGGATTACACTGTTGCTGTAATCTCTTCCCTCCACATAAGCCTGACCGGCCAGCAGCTGCAGCTGGTATATATCCGCAAAGGTCTCATCAATACCCAGCATTTGCACATTAATACCCTCCTCCTGGTCCAGCAGCCTAATGGATGTCCCCCAGGTAATTTCTTTACCAGGAACACTACTTGAAAGCGTTATTCTCTCTATGCTACTTTTACTGGCCAATTGATTTTTGAACGAGACCAATCGGCTTGCAAATAGTGAGTCCCTAACTGCTGGTCCCATTACCACCAACTTGTTATCGAGGGCAATTCCCAGATTTGTCTGACGCATGTGGTTCACCTGCAAGTAAACCGTAAGTGTCAGGGCTATCAGCACTACTGAAACAGCAAACTGGAATATAACCAGTCCTTTTCGGAGGTCAAACTTCTTGAATGACGCTGCACTGCTTCCTTTCAAAGCCCGGGTTGGCTTAAAAGCTGATTGAATGAAGGCCGGATACAAACCTGATAGAAGGGCTCCAATCGCGAGAATACCAAGGAGCATAAGCCAAAAAGGAGATGGAAACGCAGGCATAATCAGGGAGCGGCCCACTAAATTTTCGAATCCGGAAAAAGTGGCCTGCACAATTGTAAAACCAACCACAGTACTGATGGTATTTACCACTACTGCCTCTAGACCAAACTGTGCAGCAACTTGCCTTTTGCTGGCACCAATGGATTTCCTAACGCCCACTTCTTTCTCCCTTTTGGTTGATTGGGCAATTGACAAGCTGGTGTAATTGGCCCAGGCTATGATTAATATAAGAGCACCAACTGCCAATAGGAAGTAATTAGTCTTGGCGTCACCGTTGGTGCTTAATTCACCGGGCATGTTAGATTGAAGGTGAATACTATTAAGTGGCTGTAGTATATGACTGAACCCTTCCTCATCGGGGAATGTAGCTGCAGTATACTGGTTAACCATTTCCTGGAAGTCTGTTCTTTCAACACCGGGTTGCAGCTTCACATACTGGTAGTGGTCGCTCCACCTATCCATAAATTGATAGACTCTATGGCTCTCCCAGCTGCTATATGAGAAAAGTATATCGAAATTGAAATGAGAATTAGCAGGCATGTCGGCGAAGACCCCGGTCACCTTATAAGTGTTGGTTCCATTTTGAAGCATCAATTTTCCAATTGGATTTTCTTCACCGAAATATTTCTTTGCAGTACTCTCCGACAGCACTACCGAGAAAGGTTGGTTAAGTAGATTCTCCCGATCGCCGCCTAAAAGTGGAAAGGAAAAAACCTTGAAAAATCCCTCTTCAGCAAAAATTGCTTTATCTAAAGAGTAGACCTTTTCATCGTAGGCCAAAACAAAATTGCCCATGATGCCAGACATATTAATGAAGTGCGCATAATCTACGACCTGAGGATATTGATCCCTAAGGTCTTTACCGACACTACCAAATGTTTTAACTCCTCCACTTATGCTACCATCGTTTTCAGTTTGGCTGGTTACCCGATAGATGTTCTCTGCGTCAATATGAAATGAGTCGAAGCTGAACTCAAAATTTACATAAAGGAATATCATCATGGCCGACCCCACTCCTATTGACAAACCGACAAGGTTTATCAAACTAAACACCCTGTTCTTTACCAGGTTGCGAATCGTTACTTTCAGATAGTTCTTGATCATAGCTTGTGGGTTTACTCGTAGCGCAAGGCTTTTATCGGATTAGAGGCAGCGGCTTTCGTTGTTTGCACGCCGATGGTAATAGCAGTTATGGCTAATATCATGAATGCGGGCAAGGCAATTACCCACCATCCGAGGTCAATACGAAAGCTGTAGTTGCTTAACCACTGATTTAAGCCAAACCAAATCAGTGGAGACGCAACAACAATGGCGATGACAATTAATCGGATGAAGCTACGGGACAGTAGCACCACAATTATCCAGTGGTCTGCTCCTAAGACTTTTCGAATACCAACCTCTTTAGTGCGCTGCACAATGGTGTATGACGAAAGCCCGAAAAGGCCCATCATGGCAATGACAATGGCAAGCATTGAAAATGTGCCAAATATTTGCCCAAATTGCTGATCAGCCTTGTACTGAGCATCGAAGTTCTCATCCATAAAGAAATAATCGAAGGGAGCTTCTGGAAAAGATTGTTTCCATGAATTCTCCACAGTGGCAACGGCTTGCTTCACTGCTTCTCCCTTAGATTCAAAATCACCTTCAGGAATATTGAGCTCTATCGTATAGAAATTACTCCATATGCTTAGCACAAAAACCAGCGGTTGATAGTCGTTCCTCAATGATTTGAAGTGGAAATCTTTCACTACTCCTCTTACTATTAGTGGTACAGTGAACATTCTATTTTCAACAACCTCGCCGATGGCATCTTCCGGCGAATCAAACCCTAGCATTTCAACCGCTCTTTCCGAAAGTACTATATCGCCACGTGACCATGGGTTGTCTCCCTCCTGATAGAAGCGGCCCGCGACCAACTCCAAATCATAGACGTCCATAAAATCCTGGTCCAGGGCAATGTGGTAGAAGTAATCAGTTACTTCCTGCGTCTGGCCTTTGCGTTTGTATCCGCTTTGAAACCAGCTAATGTCCTTGCCCGGAATTGCGCTTGATGTCGTCATGGCCAGCGCTTCAGGTTGTCTCAGTAATTCAGTTTTGAAAGTATTTACTGCATTTGTGGTTTCAGATCCATCTATGATATTGCCCGGAGGTGCGTTGATTATTAACAAATCATCAACCTTCATACCCAGGTCCACATTCATCATATAATTAACCTGTCGATAGACAGTAATTGTTGTGGCGATCAGGCCCAATGAAATGAAGATTTGAAAAACAACAAATGACTTTCTCAACCAGATACCCCTGGTGCCGGTTTTCACTTTTCCTGATAAAGCTTGCAATGGTCTGAATGCGGAAATTATAAATGCCGGGTAAAGCCCCGAGAGAACAGACCCTGTGATGAATACGCTGAGCAGGCCAACTAAAAACACGGGCTCAAGCCACATATTAATTGCGATCGGCTTACCGACTATACGCTCTGCATACGGACTAAGTAACTGGGTAATGGTGAAGGCTATAACTAACGCCATCAAACCTATCAGTACAGATTCGACCAGGAACTGGCTAATGAGCTCTGCCCGGCCTGATCCTAATGATTTTCTAACACCTACCTCCTTGGCCCTTTCTACAGATCTCACTGTGGAAAGATTGATGTAATTGATGTAAGCGATGGCCAGAACTATTATGGCCACAGCCAACAGTGCCTGTACCGTTAATCGGTCGCCGTTGGCTTTGAATTCAGCCACCAGGTGTGAGTTAAGATGAATGTCTTCAAGCGGCTGCAAGTCCATTTCCCAGGTAAGGCTGCGGCTTTTTAGCTGCTCTCCTAAATTACGCTCTATAATAGCATCCATTTTTAATTGCAGTTCTTCCTTTTCAAATCCGGGAGTCATTTGCAAATAGGTATAGTATCCGCTCCAGCCCCAGGAATTTGTTGAGCCCTCCGCTATGGCTTCATAAGTTTCTGTAGCTATTAAGAAGCTGAAATCAAAATGTGTATTCTCTGGCAGGTCAGCAATTACACCTACCACTTTAAGATTCATAACGCCAGTATTACCGCTAAAACTGATAACCTTACCTAGAGGGTCATCGGACTCAAAGTACTTATCAGACACCTCTTTGCTTACAATTACAGTGTTAGGTTCTGACAATGCGCTGCTGATATCACCGGCGACTAAGGGAAATGAAAACATATCGAGAAAATCCGCATCAGCAAGGTAGATACCTGACTCATTGAACGACTTCCTTGTCCCGTCAGCTTCATGACTTACCAATAGGTTCTGGTGATCAAGACTATAAAATCGACTAAATCCCTCTACTTCAGGTATCTCCTCTTTGAAAGCAATTCCAAGAGCTGATGGCACCCCAGCGAAACGATCTTTTAATGCCCCACTTTCATAACGATCAACCTTCACTCGAAATACTTGATCCCCCTTGGGATGAAACTCATCGTAGCTATGTTCAAACAACACATATTGTAAGATGAGTAGGAACGCTGCCATGCCAATAGCCAGGCCTAAAATGTTAATGCCGGAAAACACTTTGTTTTTCAGCAGGTTTCTCAGTGCAATCAGTAAGTAATTCTTTGCCATATCTGTTCGTATCTTTCCAATATGCATGCCATCCGACATAACCCGTTATATATCAGATATTTACATATAGAATATACTTGAAGTGAACACAAAACCGTGTCAATTTGATACGATAAATTGTATCAACATGACACAAACCCTATAATTGTGTTCGATCAATAAAATAGTATATAGAATTTGAAAGGAAGAATTCTTATAGTTGATGACGATCAGGATGTGCTTTACACCGCAAGGCTAATATTAAAGGAGCATTTCACGTCTGTTGACACCATTAGCAACCCTGCTGACATCATTCCAATTTTGAATAAAGAGCATTTTGACGTGGTACTGCTCGATATGAATTTTGTTCAAGGCGCGACAAGTGGTAAGGAAGGCCTCGATCTTTTAGAGAAAATATTGAAGGCAAAGCCTAACACCAAGATCATTATGAATACTGCCTATGGCGATATCGATCTTGCGGTTACAGCGATGAAAAATGGGGCTATTGATTTTTTGGTCAAACCATGGGAGAAGGAAAAGCTAATTTCAACTGTTTCCGCTATCTGCAAACTCAGCCAATCTGAGCAAGAAGTAAGTCACCTGAAGTCCAAGCAGAAAGAACTACTGAAAGACACCAACAACCACTATGTGGAGATAGTTAGTAAAGCCCAGTCGATGGAGCCAATTTTAGAGACTATCGAGAAGGTGGCAAATACCGATGCCGACGTGCTGCTTTTAGGGGAAAATGGTACTGGTAAAGAAATAGTTGCTCGAGATATACACCGACGCTCATCCCGAGCACAAGAGGCGTTTATCAAAGTAGACCTGGGCTCAATAACAGAAACGCTATTTGAGTCGGAGCTATTTGGACATAAAAAAGGTGCTTTTACCGATGCCAAGGAAGATAGGCCGGGAAGATTTGAGATTGCGACTGGTGGCACCCTGTTCCTGGATGAGATTGGCAACTTAACGATGCCCTTACAGGCCAAATTGCTCTCGGCATTGCAGAACCGGCAAATTACCAGGGTGGGAGCCTCTGAGCCCGTTCCTGTTGATATTCGCCTAATATGCGCCACAAACAAACCCATCTATTCGATGGTAGATGAAGGGGAGTTCCGTCAAGATTTACTCTACAGAATGAATACTGTGGAATTGCGGCTGCCACCACTGCGGCAAAGGCAAGAGGATATTAGTCTACTAACTGATCATTTCCTCAAGGCCTACGCTTCCAAATACCAGAAGGGTAGCCTTAGAATGCAGAACGGAGTACTTAAGAAATTGGAATCGTATCGGTGGCCTGGCAATATCAGAGAGCTTCAACATGCAGTGGAACGAGCGGTAATTATGAGTGACGGCAAGGAACTTAAATCTGCGGATTTTCTATTGACGCCGAAAAAGACTACTAGCGCGCCTTCTTCATCACTTAAAATAGAAGATAGAGAGAAAGAAGCTATTGAACATGCTTTGGAAAGTTGCCACGGCAACTTAACTAAGGCCGCTGTTGAATTGGGCTGGGGCCGAAGTACGCTATACAGAAAAATGAAAAAGTATGGCCTCTGACCGATTCCGACTGCGTATTGTCTTGCGCATTGCCTTAATACTGGCAATGGGTTATGCTGCCATCTATGTGCTTACCCAAACTCATTTTTGGCTGGTATCATTCTGGTTGGTGTTATTTACAATTATCGCCATCTGGGAACTCATACGTTATTTGGAAAGGTCAAAGCGCGAACTCAGCAACTTCCTTGTATCAATTCAGCAGGAAGACTTTTCTACAACTTATCCTGAAAAAAGTCAGAATCAAGCTGATTTTGATATTCATCGAGCATATAATCTTATTAACAGGGAGTTTCGAAAAATTCGTAGGCAGAAGGAATCAAATTACCACTATTTGCAAGCCGTGGTAGAACACACGGGCGTTGCCATGATCTGCTATGACGCAGAATCGCAAGAGATCCAGCTTGCTAACAAGGCTGCCAAAGAGCTCTTCAATAAGCCTTACCTGCGCAAAGTCGAAAACTTCGATAATATTAACCCTGAATTGACTCAGATTATTAAAAGACTAAAGTCTGGTGAGCGCGAATTATTTGACCTACAGGGGGGGACCGATCTCAAAACCTTGTCGATCATGGCTAAGGAGTTAAGGCTTGAAGAGAGACTCTATAAGCTAGTCTCATTTCAGGATATTAAATCTGAGTTGGAGGAGCAGGAAGTACAATCGTGGCAAAAACTGATCAGGGTGCTCACCCATGAGATTATGAATTCTGCAATACCAATTTCTACCCTGATCTCTGTTATCAACGAAAAATTAGAATCGAACGGCAAGTCATTTAGTGATTTAACCACTGAAGATGAGGACGACCTGCGAGGTGGTTTGAAAACAATTGAAAACAGAAGTAAGGGACTGATAGATTTTGTAGAATCCTATAAAACTATAACCAAACTACCTAAGCCTGCTTTTGAGGAGATTAAAATTGAAGAGCTTTTTTCACGAATCTCAACCCTGCTTACGCCGGCCCTGAACCATGAGAATATTACGTTTACAGTTTCAAACCCAAAAGAAGATTTAATACTAAAGGCGGATGCCAAAATGATTGAACAAGTACTTATCAACTTAATTACTAATGCCAAGGATGCAGTATTAGAAATGGCTAACCCAAGGATCAAAATGCGCGCGCAAGAAGCTGAGGGCAAAGTTGTAATTACTGTAGCGGATAATGGCAAGGGGCTGGATAAGGAAACGCTGGAGAATGTTTTTGTGCCTTTCTTTACCACCAAAAAAACCGGGTCTGGTATTGGGCTTAGCCTATCAAGGCAGATTATGAAAATGCATCGGGGTAGAATTACCGTCAACTCGGCACCAGGCGAAGGCGCCGTGTTTGCTTTGGAATTCTAGCTACTGTATAGATTCCAGGGGTAAGGATTCCGGAATTCCCTGAGGAAACCTCGCGTACTCACCGATATCTTCCCAGGAATAGCCTGGATAATGTACGTAATTATCGCGGCGACTTTCGGCGGTAACCGTACCAATACCGGTACCTACCCACATTGGGAATGTAAATATTAGGAAGAAACCATTTGAAATGGTTGAAATGCCACCAACAGTTGACCAGATAGCGTAATGGCCATTGCTACTTCTATGCACCACAACCACCGCCGAGTTTATATCCTGCCTGGGGATGGATTGAATGCTACTATTTTCAGGTAAAAACCAGACCTCATGATCATCCACAGCTATGAGTTCTCCTTGTATGCCGTTGTTAATATTTACCCAGCCCCCCTTAGTAAATTGAGGAAGCTTAGTTCGTATTGGTACACTACCAGTAGGCGCCATTGCAATCTTAGGGCTGCACGAAGCGGCCAAAATCAATGAAGTTAGGGCAAATAAGCTATTTTTTAACATATCTCGAATTCCAAAATACCTGCTCCATAGAAGCTTCCATACCCTTGTAAGTAGCAGCCTCTTTCTTTAAATACCGTTTTGGGCGATGGAATGCCTGCCAGAGCTTTTTCAAATCCTGTTCTTTCACCCACTCTTCTCTCATCCATTCGAGGTAATATCCTGTACTATTAAGGAAATACTCATAAGAGCCGGAATTCCCGGGCTTTGCAAATACCAGTTTATATTCATCTCCTGGCATAGTAATTAGAAGATCATCCCCATCTAGCAGTTGAGCTAATACGTCTTCCTGCTGTTCACCCTGCTCATCAAAAACAGCTTCAATTGGCAAAATTTCCGGCTGGGTTTTTCCTTCCAATGAACCTAGAGCCAGGTAGTTTATCCTCCACATGCCTTTGGTCATCCTTAGTTTCACATTCACCTTCGAACCTGAGGTAGGCGGCAGCGGAACTACATCCGTGTCAGTAGCAATCGGCCCGGCTTCATTCAGCCTGTCAACCTCTTCCCAATTGCCCATGTCATCCTTAACAAATATCTCTATCCCGCCGAGTTCTCGATAAATGCCCTTCCCATCGTAATCATAATTGAAATTACCACGCTCCATTTCGGTGAGCCAATGAGCGGCCGACCGACCCATATAAGAAAGTGTTTGATAGAATAAATAAGTAGTAAGCAAACTTTGGCGCTTAGAAATGATGAGGCCCTGCTTTTCATCTAAATCACTTGAAGTAAATGAGAACTCCAGCTCTACTTTGGCTGCCAGGTTTGTGGAGTCGGATTGGTCAAACCACTCCTTACTATCAAAGGCCTGTAGTTTTTCCAGAACATCTTCTTGCTGTAAAGAAGATGATGTTGCTCCTCTTAGTTGAGACACGCGCCAGAATTGGTTCTTAGCATCTTTGAATACTCTCTCAGCGCCCTGCTTTTGCACAGCAGCCAGCTCAATAGACCTGATGTAGTGAGTTTCCAGCGCTTCATTTGTAACAGTAATTTCCGGAGCCCGATTATTTTGCGGCACATAATTGTAAAGCATGTCCATATCTGACTCCTCTAATTGAGGAGAAATACTCCTCGAGAACCCCTCAGCCATAAGTTCTTGCCCATCGGGGCCATTGGCATAAAATGTAGGACAAGAACCAAAGCAAGATTTTGGGTTTATAATGCAGTTAATTGTAAAGCCAAGAGTTATTGCTGAAACCAACACAAGCCCATGATTGATACTATTGCCTGTGTCATTGGTTTCAAACAACGCAACATCTGAAAATGGTATTTTGAATGGACCATTAATACTAGTCTCAATAGGCCGCCGGTTATGGTCCAGATAGCTACCCTTCCCCACCACCTCCGATTCACTAGAGCTGATAAACCAATCATTGAGCACGTAGACTGAACCATCCTGCATGTGTACTTTGAGATAGCGATTTTGAGGATTAATACTTGCTGCCTGGCTTACCTCATAGGTTTCTCGGCTTACCTTCACGGCTGTGCAGTTTAGTACCAGCAATACTGGAATCAGCAGGAGGACTCTCATGGAAAGTGGTGGTTCAGAGTACATTATAGCAATTTTGACTACCAATTTCAAGAATTGAGGTGCCCACGAAACGATCGCGAAATAAAAAAGGCCACTATCAAAGCGGCCTTTTTTGCAATGTTATGTTATATGCTAGAACTCTACCGGAATGGTAACAAGTGTGTTACTCCAGGCCAAGTGAAGGTTAGTTTTCTTTGCTCCACCAGGGTTAGCAAAAGTAATGGTAAAAGCTTCTACATTTTGATCGAACGCTTTCGCCTCTGCAGAGAACCTTACCAGGTCTTGAGACTCATCATACGCGAAATGGCCCCAAGTGTGCAATTTCTTATTTATGATGACAGTCCAATTACCATCTGCAGGAATAGTGTAAAGTGAATAAGTACCGGCTGCCACTTTCTCGCCGCCAATAGTAACGTCTTGGTAAAGAGTTAACTCAGTAGTTTCATTAGCGCCAGTTCTCCAAAGCTTGTCATTGGGAGCCAGGGTAGCCAAACTTCTGCCTTTTAGCTGAGGCCTGCTGTAGACTACTTTCGCAATCGGTGGTGCACCGCGGCTCTCTCTGAGAATTGCTATATCAGCTGGACTGGCATCGAGGCTTGGTAATCTGTAATCCTGGGCCATAACACTACCAGTGAACAGCATGGCCACAGCAAAGAAAAAAATCAATAAACTTCTTTTCATGATGGGTTGGGTTTTATTGGATTTGTATTCTGAATTCTAACGCAAGTAACAGTATTTAGCACGAAAAGGTTGTTCCGTTTGTCGAAAACTTCATCGTTTTAACACTTTGTACAAAATTGTACGGCTACCTGTCACGCGTATTAACCAAATTCCGGGCCTAAGTTCATTTCCGAATTGCATTTCTTTCTGCTTCGCGTCTAGTTTAAATCTTGACACCGCTTTTCCGGCAAGGTCGCTAATTTCAATCTGAACTTGCTCTTGCATTTGTTCTGGAAAGCGAATACTAATTGTTGATGAAAATGGATTCGGATAAAGCTTAATGGCACTATAAAAGCCATCTTCCAAAGAGACAACTCCTACCGTAATTGTCTGGCTTACATCGGTCGCGGCCTCGTAATTACCATCTCCACTTTGACTTGCTACCACTATAACCTGTCCATCTCCAGTTACGGTCAATTGATCACCACTTACGGTGGCAGGGCCAGATTGAACACTAAAGGAAACTGTTAGCCCGGAAGTGGCAGTAGCAACCAGTGTAACCGGAGAATCATCTATGGTTATGTTCCCAACATCATCAAATGTTATAGTTTGAATGGCTTTTGCTACGGTAAGGTTTTTTTCCACCGGTGCTGCATCATTATAATCATCATTACCACTCTGGTTGGCAGTAATGGTTGCCGAACCTGCCCCAACAATAGTTACTGTACTACCGGAAATTGTTGCGACCGATAAATCTGACGACATAAAAGTGACTGCATTTCCTGAACCACCTCCGGTAGCTACCAGGTCAAAATCAGCCTCTCCGAATGTCTTAGAAGGAATATCGTCAAAGGTGATGGTCTGATCTGCTTTGCCTACATCAAAGGAATTTATTACTGAGGGGGCTGGATCATAATCTATGTCCCCCGCTTGTTCCGCCTTAACTTGAACGGTTCCGCCGCCGGTTAGAGTAAGCAAACCGGTGCCAGAATCAAACGTAGCCGGACCTGAGATCACACTAAATTCAACAGCCAAGCCTGATGAGGCCGTTGCTGTCAACGTGAAAGGAGCATCTCCAAATGTCTTTGCTGGAATGGCCGGAAAATCAATTGTCTGCGAAAGCTTGTTAAAAATCCACCCCGATACATTACCATTATTGACAGAATTGTTGGCATTAAAGGTTGCACCTCCGGTGGCAGCTATATCTTTCAGTACCAGGTAGTCGCCAGCCACCGTACCTGCGGCCTGACTGATCGTCGCTTGAATATCATCGGTTATTCCGGCGATAGTTATTACGTCATCAGAAGTTCCCGCTGCAACAAGCTGAGTAACTGTGATTGTATTAATTGAATTGATACCAATGGTGGTACCTGCTGTAAAAGTCAGGGTGTTTAATGTAATATCTCCATGTAATTTGCCTTCATCCGTCGGATTAAAAAGGATGAAAGTAAGGTCGTTCAATGTAACGTTATTGCCTGAAGCACCCAACGGCCTGAAAGTGCTACTAGTGGTGATCGATGAGTTGCCTCCATCTACAGTGACGTTGTCCGAGAAATTCGCTTCCCAACTCCTGGCAAACACATCTGAAGAACCAAGAGTTAGCTCTTTTGTATCAGCTCCTAGAAATTCCAACTTGAAGTCAATATGCACCGATTGATCATTGGTATTAAGGGTTCCACTGTTTATCGTAAGCTCCCTTACTTTCAAATCAGTTTGTAGTGTCCATTCTCCGGCTGCCAGAAAATCAAAATTCGCATTAGTTCCCGGCTGATCAGTTCCGGCACTAATTGTTTCTGAATTGGTTGAGTAAAAGTTGAAATCATTTACCTGAACATTCACAGTTGGGTCAAGCATTAGAGAGCCGTAGACATTAGCTGCGTGGGTAGAACCGGCCCAAGTTGGGCTATTGGTAACGCTAGTCCAGTCCATATCATTGAAATTCACATCTGAATCGAGTGTAACAGTTTGCCCGCCGCTTGAAAATGAGTTCGCATCAAAAAAGACGTTATCTAGTACTCCAGGAACCTCAGTGTAGAATGTTGAGCCACCAGAAGATGTGGCCCAGTGATTGGCAAAATCAGACCAGTTGCCACCATCACCAACCCAGTAATAATCCGTACCTACTATGCCGGTTATGTTCCAACCTGTAACATTTCCATTATCAACTGTTTGTGTGGCATTGAAGGTCGCGCCGCCAGTGGCTGCATTATCAACTATCACCAGGTAAGTAGCATCAACGGTTCCTGAGGCCTTGAATAAAGTAGCCTGTACCCCACCACTATTCGAACTAATATTAATCGGATTGGCCTTATTGCCAACCAAACTTAGGGTTTGAGCAACCGTTTGTGTCTCACCCGCCTCGAAGCTGATGTTAGCACCAGGCATGGCTTCAAGAATATCAAAAGTGTTTCCGCCTGTTACAACATGGGTACTCCCGAGAACAAGTTTATAATAACTAAGTCCCTCCCCGTCAAAGTTCCTTTCGGTAATAATGGTACTGGTTCCCTTGTTGAACGTGAGCTCTGTAGTATTAATATCGAAGTCTCTGCATGTTACGGTGCTGGACCCCATGTTAGTCACCTTTGTGCCGGGGTTCCCTATTTTGAAATCCAGGGAGCAATCGACATTTATGTCATTAAGTGTAACCGTACCTGACAATTGGTTGAAAGTTGAAATTGAGAAATCATCCATGAATGTATAGTGGCCATCTCCCACTACCGTTATAAAGGATACCTTGCCGGGTCCTGCATCAGCATAAGTAATAGTCTCGCCCATTTCATCACTAGCCAGGTTTAAGTTGGAAATATCTTTATCCACGCCAGTTGTAAAAGTCACAGAACCAAAAGCTTCTAACCCATTTCCAAGGGGAGCATCGAAAGTTGGCTCATTTGTAACACCGGTAAAATTGAGGTCATGGAATTCAACGTCTGTATCCACTTCCAATGTCTGACCAGTCATTGTAAAAGAATTGCCATCAATGAAAACATTATCCAGTTTACCAGGATAATCGGTGTGCAAGGTGGCACCACCAGAGGTAGTGGCCCAATGGCTCACGTCAGTCCAATCTCCGGAGTTGCCGACCCAGTAGTAGTTTTGTCCGGTCGCCGCGGAAATGTTCCAGCCCGTATTGTTTCCATTATCAATTGAATTGGTAGCATTGAATGTCGCCCCACCGGTTGCGTGAACATCCTGCATCTCCACATATTCAATATCCACCGTACCTGAAGTCTTGCTTATTGTACCCTCGCTGCCTTCAGTCTGCGATCCTAAAATGATAGGATTGTGCTTCGTCCCGTCGGCTGTAAAAGAGTTCACTGTAAATGTATCACCTGCCTTAAGCAGTAGCTCCAGCCCGGCAGGAACGGTGACGTTGTCGAAAGTTGCACTGTTGTTCCATCTGCCAAAGTTGTAAAATTCAACGTCGTGGTAGGTGAAGGGTCCGCCATTCTCCTGATCACCATTAAATGTCGAGACTACAATTTTGGAAGTGCCAGCGTTAAAAGTCACTTGGTCCGAACTCATCTCCCATCGCTCGGTTGTAATTACAGAGCTACCAAGGTTTACCGTTTTTGCATTGGCATCAATATCACTAATTCTGAATCGATCCTCAGCGTTAATATTATTGTTATTCGTATTGAAAGTACCGGCATGCACATAAATATCATCGCAATTAAGTTCATCCTGAAGAGTCCATTCACCGGTTCCACGGAATCTCAAAATTGAGGAAGTGCCCAGGGGCTCACCGGAAGTAGTAATGGTATTTCCAGTGCCGCCAGATTCGAACTCAATGTCATTAAGGTTGATGGTCATATCGGGGGAAAAGATCAGCGACCCGTAGATATTCAAATCATTGCCATCTCCTTGAAATGAGGGAAAATTGGTGACACCGCTCCAATCCATTGAATTACAATCTGCTTCAACGTCAAGGGTTACAGTCAACCCTGAAGAAGAGAAGGAGTTCGCATCAAAGAAGACATTGTCTGTGGAAGTTGGTGCCGAGGTATGAAATGTAGATCCTCCCGAAGTTGTGGCCCAGTGATTCGTAAAATCCGACCAATCGCCAGTTCCGCCAACCCAATAATAGTCTTGTGCCGAAGTGAGATTAATACATAGAAGTAGTGCAAGAAGAGTAGCTGATAAATTCTTCATTTTAAGGGTTCAGTGTTTTGGGTCTAGCAGTGCAGAAGGGAAGTTGAAAATAAGAAAATTTCCTGAAACAGCCTTGACATACACTCCCTCAATAAGAGCTGTTTATGAGTTCCTAACTAGTGGGCGTAGGATAGCCTTGAATCTCCAAGTACTTGGGTAGTAATTTCAGACTTCCAGCCAGTTCTTAGCAGGTCATCAACTCGGTTCGCAGCAAATACTTGTGAATACTTAACGTTCGTGATGGCAATGCCATTTTTCTCCTGAATCGCAACTAACTCTGAGTAACCGATGAGCAATCCATCGCCATCAACATAACTGATACCATAGAAGGGATCAAAAGCTAACCATTTCTTAGCATAGGGGTGCCAATACTCAAAAAACTGGTGAAATCCGGAATCTAGTTTACTCATGTGAATTTGCTTGGTTGGGATTCCGAAGGAGTTCAGAATGTCTGAAGCTGACAAAGAACTCTTTTGGCAATATGCGGCATTTTCGAATATGGAGCTTTGCAAATAATTCTCAAACCGGGAATTAGGTAGAAGGGAGTCGATTTCGGCATGTATTTTCGTTCTCTCATCTTTCTTCTGCTGCTCGAAGGCGGGCTGATTGGCTACATCTGTTATAGAGATTTCCCTCGCTGGTTCCAGGAATACGGCATTTACGTACTTTGCAATTCCCACAACATTGCCATGATAACCTAAACTGTCAAAAGGGCCTAAAGGCACTTCCTTAGCTAACTTGGATGCCAAAGGGGAAGCATATTCCGTAGCAAGTTCTTCAACTGCAAATAACTGTACATCGTCAAACATTACTGCGGCATCCATACCTTGGGGATAACCTAATTCAACTATTACTCGCGTGTTGTTTGCTGAAAAGAACTTTGTGGATAGTATGCGTTGAACGCCTTGCTGCTCATTGATAGTGAAGCGATGACTTCCCAAAATTGTGGAATCCTGATTATACAACCTGAGTCCTCCAAAGTAGGAATTGCGATTATGGTGAATAACAGCTACGCTGATAACATAATAGCGATCTTTTTCTACAGAAACCTGCTGGCTAAGAACAACCGGAAGGCCTTGGTTGGCATCAAGCCTTATCTCCTTCTTACTCTCACTTTCTGGATCCAAACCCCAGATAGCGGCTTTGCTCAAAGTCCAGGCTGTAGGTACGGAACCATCCCAAACTTCAAAATCACCATTTTGAATTAGGTTACCGGGCTTATCATTAACGGAGTCACCCGACCAGCAAGAGCAACATATTAGGCCTGGCACCATCGCCAAGCCCAAATTCCTTAACATATTTTGGTATGTCATAACGCCTTTGCCTCCAGGGTAAGGCTCATTACTGTGGGTGGTGTTGCTAGCTATTCAGCCTGTCCAAAACTTCCATCACCTCCTTAACGTGCCCACGTGAGGTTTCAAGAAGTGCCTTCTCATCATCGTTTAGGTCTAGCTCAATTACCTTCTCAATACCATTTTTACCCAGGATAACCGGTACGCCGAGATAAACGCCATCAATTCCATATTCGCCTTCTAACCTTGTGCAAACCGGAAATACTCGTCTTTGGTCTCTTACTATAGCCTCTGCCATTTGGGCGGCAGCTGAGCCCGGTGCATACCAGGCGGAAGTACCCATTAGTTTAACCAATTCTCCACCACCAACTTTAGTCCTATCTATGATTGCGTTCAGCTTATCAGCTTCTATCAGCTCTGTTACCGGAATTCCTCCAACGGTGGTATATCTGGGAAGAGGAACCATAGTATCGCCATGGCCACCCATTAGCACCGCCTGAATATCTTTTGGTGATACATTCATAGCCTCAGCCAGAAATGCCCGGTAGCGGGCCGTATCCAAAATTCCAGCCATTCCCATCACCTGGTTTCTTGACTTACCGGCAGTAAGATGTGCCTGGTATGTCATCACGTCCAATGGATTTGAAACTACTATTATTATGGCATCAGGGGAGTGCTGAATAACGTTTTCTGTAACAGACTTTACAATACCGGCGTTAGTCTCAATCAAATCATCTCTTGACATGCCCGGCTTTCGGGGCAGACCTGATGTAATAACCACCACTTCTGAACCAGCTGACTTTGAGTAATCATTTGTGGCCCCAATGGTGCGGCTATCGTAAAGGTTTATGGGAGCTTTTTGCCAAATATCCAATGATTTTCCTTCTGCCAACCCCTCTTTTATATCTACAACCACCACCTCATTTGCTACTTCTCTGGTGGCAAGTACGTCGGCACAAGTGGCTCCTACATTACCTGCTCCTACTACAGTTATTTTCATTTGATTTCTTCTTTAGTTTGACTATTTACGGGGGCGCTAATTTACCAATTAGCACCAATTATTTAAACTTTTGAATTGAATTCAGATCATTGTGGATCGCGATACACCATCCCCAACTCAAAGAACCCAAATGCTGATCGATAAGACTTGAACAGATTGACATTGTACTGGTTGTAGAGGTCGGCCAGTGAGTTAAGCATTTTTGCTTTTATCTTAACATCCTTCTCAAAGACCTCCAGAATGTTCACCCTTGGAATCACAAACAGCTCAACACTTTTACTGGCTGCCACCGCGGTGTAAACCCGGTCTGCTTCTTTAAGAAGAGAATTATCTCCAAACGCAGTGTTGGTATCAGCCTCGGCCAGGGATTCGAATCTATCCTCAATATCTATATTTAGCAGAACCTTGCCCTTCTTTACTATGTACAATGCCTGGCTCGGATCTCCTCGAAAAAAAACCACCTCATCTCTTTTGTACTCACGTTCATGCATAAGTGGAATGAACCACGACATTTCCTCGTAATCAAGATCTTCGAATATTTTCACTTTAGATAGAAAGCGAAACATTGAGAGCTCGGAATGGGTGTATGATTTCTTGAAGGGGTTTATCATTCCGAAACTTGTTTGATTGAGAATATTCTGTTTGACTCTTTGGTGGCTTTGAAACGGTTATCTACCCGATAACCAACTACCCAAACTATCTCTTCCTTACTGGTAATAACCTGCACAGTCTCTTTCAAGTTTACAGGAATTTTAAGGTCGATCATAAAATCGCTGAGCTTTTTTTTGTGCTCCATTCCCAGCGGATAGAAAGAGTCACCCGCTTGCCATTTTCTTACCGTCAGGGGAAAACTGAGCTTATCCATATCCAAAAAGGCAACAGACTGTGTCATGGCTTGACCCTCCAATGTGCTTAGCACCTGACACCTAAGTGTCAACAATTCATTGCTAAAATTGGTATCACCCTCAGCCATCTTACCTTCCGCTATCTCGCTATCCTCCCTTTTGCTAATTATTATATGATCACGATCAACATTCAATCGATAATCCTCGGTGAGAAAGATCTTTCCGGAAGAACCTACGGTTTTGATTATGTCCACACTTTGCTTCCAGTTAAACCCATATTCCTTTAGCAACTCATGGAGGACCAGGCCACCACCAATTTCATTAAGTATGGCCATAGATATCATCGCATGACCTTTTCCTTCCCGGAAGTACTTACTCCTCGATTGTTGCACCAATTGCAGAAGCATCTCCTCAGTTTGGGATAGCCTAGCAGCAGAATCAATCCACGTGGTAATCAGATTGGGATTGATTTTTTCCAGCTGGGGTATTACCTCATTTCGAATAAGGTTTCGTTGGTAGTCATTGCTGTTGTTTGAGCGATCTTCGCGCCAGGACAAATTATGCTCCATTGCGAAAGCCAAAATCTCCTCCTTATCTGCCCGTAATAATGGCCTTACAATGTTATCCCGAATTACTTGGATACCACGAACACCAGAAATTCCAGTTCCCTTTGAAAGATTCAAAACCGCAGTTTCGAAAGAGTCATTTAAGTGATGAGCAGTGGCGATAAATGATAAGTTATGCGTATTAGCTAAGTCCTGAAACCACTCGTAGCGCAGCTCGCGAGCCTTCATTTGCGTTGAGTTAGATTCTACCTCACTCTTGTTCAAATCAAACTTCTTACTGTGGAATTGAGCACCAAGGTCAGCAGCCAGCTTACGGACAAGCTCCTCATCCAGGTTACTGTCCTCGCCGCGAAGTCCGAAGTTGGCATGAGCAATTGCGAAAGCTAAGCCTGCCTGTTTGAACAAATACGCCAGAACGACAGAATCAACCCCACCACTAACCGCCAGTAGATATTTCGCGGAATCCCAAGCTGGTATGTGTTGCTTTAGCGTCTTTTGTAGCTTGTCTAACATTTCAATTTGCCAGTTAAGGCATTCTATTTGCTAACTATGCAGTTGCAATACAACACGACTAGTTTTTGTCGTAGCTTTGCATCAGTTAAACGTGAAGGAGCTAACAAAAATATCAATATTATTTGTAGCACTGCTGGGTGTTTTCAGTTCCTCTTTGGCGCAAAAGAAAATCAAGATTGAAAACACTGAAACTTTCTCGGGTGGCCGAAAAGAAAATGGAGAGAAATTCAACAAGTTCATTGGTAATGTAATCTTCACTCACGGGGGTTCCACATTTTATTGTGACACCGCCATTGTGTACCAAAAAACCAATACGGTTGAGGCGGAAGGGCATATACGCATCACCGACAATGATTCAGTACAAATTACGGCCAAGAAACTTTTCTACAATGGCGATACCAAAGTGGCTCAACTCCGTCAGGATGTAGTTTTTGTAAAGTCAGAAGTCATGACGCTCTACACCGACTATCTCGATTACTTCCGCACTGAGCAACTCGCCAAGTATTTTAACAACGGAAAACTGGTAGACTCCACCAATGTACTTACCAGCCGAAGAGGATACTATGAGGTTCAAACTGACATGGCCTCCTTTAAGGGCAATGTGGAAGGCACTAACGAAGATTTCACCCTAACCTCCGATACCCTGCAATACAATAGTAGAACCAAAATTATCTACTTCAGAGGGCCGGCGGAGCTCATCAATAACGATGGGGATAAATTCAACTACGACGAAGGAATTTACAATACAAACACGAAACAGTCGGAGCTGCAACAAAACATTGTAGAGACCAAAGACTATATTCTGAAAGCCCGGAATTTCTCGCTTAACGACAGAATAAAGTACTACAAGGGAAGAACAGATGTGGAGCTGATTGATAAAGAGAATAATGTGATTGTAACTGGAGATACTGGAGAATACTGGAGAAGCGACGGCATTACTAAAATTTATGATAATCCTCTCCTAAAAGTAATAGCGGAGGGTGATACACTTTTTCTTACTGCCGATACCCTTGTTGCTATAGACAGCAAAGTTGAAGCTGAGAAGCGTTTGCTTGCTTATCCAAACGTAAAGTTTTTCAAGAAAGACCTGCAGGGCGTAGCTGACTCGATAGCTTACCACAGCTCAGACTCCGTAATGTTCTTATATTCACAGCCTACTCTTTGGGCTGAAGCAAACCAAATCAGTGCCGATACCATAGACCTGTATATCGCCAACAGCCAAATTGATAAGATGGTGCTGAGAAGCGCATCTTTTGTAATCTCAACAGATAGTCTTCGTAACTACAACCAAATAAAAGGACGGCAAATGACGGCCTACTTTGCTGGTAACAAGATTAGCAAGGTGGATGTATTCGGAAATGGTGAAAGCATTTTCTTCGCCCTCAACGACGATGAAACTGAGGTGGTTGGCATGAACAAGTCCAAAAGCAGTACCCTGAGAATATTATTCGATAACAATCAAGCGAAAACAGTCTACTTCTACAGCAAGCCTGACGCCTCCTTCATTCCTCCACATGAATTACGCATCGCAGACAGACAGTTGAAGGGATTTGAATGGCGAATTGAGCACAGACCATCAAAATCTGAAGTGGTGAACCCAAAAGAAGAGGTGAAAACCGCTAAAACCCAATCGAAACCGAAATTGTAGCAAAAACGCAGGTTTTGGCACATAAACTGGGATTTCTGCCAAAATATTGTTTACTTCTGGAAGGAAAAGACATAAATAACGGGAAAGGCGCGGTTATATTGTGTCTTATTAATGAAAATGTAACAATTAATTGATTCACCGATGGACGATGATCCATTATATCAATTAATTTTACAATCGTTAATCAGAAGTAGTTTTGAAAAAATTGGTGGTCACCATATCGCTTGTTCTGATGGTTTTGGTTGGTTTCAGTCAAAGCCTAAGAGTAGTTGATACAGACCATACCACCAGGGGCAAGATTGGTGAGGAAATGCGGCTGCTAGTAAAGATTGAAAACACTTCAGATCGCCCCGTAACTGTAGTAGCTCAGCGGGTTGTAAACCAAATCGGGTCCAGCCAATCATCATACTTTTGTGTGGAAAACAATTGCTTCGATCAAACACTGGAGCTATCACCAACTTTTACCATCCAACCGGGCGAAATTTCTGAAAGCTTTGAGGCAGTGCTGGAAGCTGGCCTGTCGGAGCAGTACAGCAATGTTAGCTACAAGTTTTATGATCAAAACTTTCCTTCTGACGCTGTAAATTTCGATATAGACTTTGTAGTTGATGAAAGCGACGGAAGATCACTTATCTACGAATCCACGGCCATAGTTCTGAGCGATATCTATCCCAACCCAGTTACCGACAAGGCCATCATAGAATACAATTTGCTGGATGAAACCAAGGAGGCAAAAATGGTTGTTCATAATGTGCTTGGTAGTGTTATGGGAGAATTCCCGATGTCTCCGGTGGAGAATCAACTGAAGATCCCTACCACCGAATTCAATCCCGGCATTTACTTCTACACTTTGTATGTGGACAGCAAGAGTGTAGCCACGAAAAAGCTGGTGATTAAAAACTAGCTCACACGAAAATAATCCCTCTCAAAATCAGTTTATTAGATGGAACTCGTAATGAGGTCCAAATTGTTTATTATTAGTCATCACCGTATATTTGCAGCCTTATGTGGAGCATGGTTTCAAGGTTTTTGCTGCTCACTATCCTTACACTCTCAATTATTTCCTGTAGCAAATTCAGAAAAGTACAGCGAAGTGCCGATTGGAGGGTAAAGTATGAAGCAGCGTTGAAGTACTACGAGAAGAAAGATTACTACCGCGCGACGGTTCTTTTTGAGGAAATTCTCCCCATAGTGCGAGGATTACCTGAAGGGGAACAGATACAGTTTTACTATGCTTATAGCCATTTCTACCAAAGGCTATACCTTCTCAGTTCACATTACTTCAAGATATTTTACGAAACGTACTCTCGCAGCGAATTGGCAGAAGAGGCGCAATATATGTATGCCTATAGCCTCTACCGTGATTCTCCCCTTTTCAACCTAGACCAAACCAGTACTACTGAGGCAATTGTATCTATGCAAGTATTCTTAAACCGCTATCCCAGTAGCCAGTATAAGCAAGATGCTACAGATATAATTGACCAGTTGCAAGAAAAACTCGAGCGGAAGGCCTACGAATTGGCCAAGCAATACTATAGGGTCAAGAATTACAAATCGGCTTTAATTGCTTTTGAGAATTTCAGAAAAGACTATCCAGCTTCAGCTTTTAATGAAGAAATTACCTTTCTGAGGCTTGATGCTCAATATAAATTGGCCCGATTAAGTTTTACCAATTTGCAAGAGGAGCGCTACAAGGAAACTATCAAGATCTATCTTGACTTTGAGAAGCGTTACCCTGAAAGTGAATACCTCAAACAAGCAAAGCAGCTGTACGAAGACAGCAGTGATCAATTAGACAAACTAGTAGAAAACAATTAATACAGTTATGGCAAACCAACCAACATTAATTACAAGAGACCTTAATCAATTATCTGCTCCCACCGGGAACGTATATAAATCAGTGGCGGTAATTGCCAAAAGAGCTAGACAAATCTCTTCAAACCTAAAAGAAGAGCTTAGTAGCAAACTGGCTGAGTTCGCTTCTACTGTAGACAACCTGGAAGAGATCTTTGAAAACAGGGAGCAAATCGAGATTTCTAAATTCTATGAGAAGCTTCCCAAGCCCAGTACTTCAGCTACGGAAGAATTCCTGGAGGAAAAAATCCTGCACAGAGATGCCGCCGATGAAGAAGGTGGTATAGATGTAGAATAACACGCCGGCCACCCTGATGCTGAAAGGGAAGAAAATACTGCTTGGAATTTCAGGAAGCATAGCTGCTTATAAATCGGCTTTACTTACCCGGCTGCTGGTTAAGCAGGGAGCGGAAGTGAAGATAGTAATGACGGATTCAGCCAAAGAATTCATTACTCCTCTCACTCTGGCCACGCTTTCTAAGAATCCTGTTTTATCTGATTTTGTAAGAGACAAAACCGGAACCTGGAATAATCACGTGGACCTGGGCCTTTGGGCCGACTTGATACTTATTGCTCCAGCCACAGCCAATACTATGGCTAAAATGGCTCATGGTATCTGTGACAATCTGCTGCTGGCAACTTACCTCTCTGCCCGATGCCCGGTATTTGTTGCACCGGCCATGGATCTTGACATGTATGCCCATGAAGCTACGCAAAGCAATACTAGCACGCTGCAGTCTTATGGCAATAAGATTATTGATGCTGAATTTGGTGAGTTAGCTAGTGGTTTAATAGGTAGTGGGCGCATGGCAGAGCCTGAACATATTATGGCTGTTGTCACTGCACATTTTCAACAAGCTTCACTATTGTCAGGTAAAAAAGTGCTTGTAAACGCCGGACCCACCTTTGAAGCAATTGATCCAGTCAGGTTCATTGGTAACCACTCAAGTGGAAAGATGGGATATGCAATAGCCGAAAAAGTTGCCGCACTAGGTGCCAAGGTCGAGCTGGTAAGCGGCCCTTCAAATCTTTCGGTGAAACATGAGAACATCTCAATAACGAAAGTTACCTCCGCCGAGGAGATGTACCAGGCATGTAGTAAGTTTTTTCCGGAAGCTGATATTGGTGTATTAGCTGCTGCAGTTGCAGATTATACACCAAAGACCAAAGAGTCTAAAAAAATAAAGAAGAAAAGTGAAGGCTTGCAAATTGAGCTGATTAAAACCAAAGACATTGCTTCAGAACTTGGTGGTAGCAAGAGTGAAAACCAATTTCTCGTTGGATTTGCATTGGAGACAGACAACGAGCGGGATAATGCACAGAAGAAGCTCGAAAGTAAGAACTTCGACATGATCGTGTTAAATTCATTGAATGACATAGGGGCAGGATTTGAACACGACACGAACAAGGTATCTATCCTTCACAAAGACAATAACCTCAAGGAATTTGAGTTAAAAAATAAGGCTGAAGTCGCCAATGATATTGTCAATGAGATCCTTTCTAAGATCAGCAATTAGCTTATTATTTCTTTCCAGCTTACTACCTGTGCAGGCACAGGAACTCAACTGCCAGGTGCGTGTTAATGCCGATCAGGTACAAACTACAGAGAGAAGGATTTTCGAGGATATGGAGATTGCATTTGCGCAGTTTATGAACTCTCGCAAATGGACTAGCGACAACTACGAAAATCACGAGAAGATTAATTGCAACCTTACTTTCACCATAGACGCCCAACCTACCATTGGCAGTTTCAGGGCTACGGTGCAAGTACAATCGGCCCGGCCAGTATACAATACTAACTATGAGTCAATTCTGCTAAACTTTGCCGACAGAGACTGGCAGTTTGAATACACCGAATCGCAACCTTTAGATTTTAATGAGAACTCGTTTCTGAGCAATCTCACTTCTATGATGGCCTTTTACGCCTACATAATAATTGGTTTGGATTATGATAGCTTTAGCGACCTCGGCGGCAGCCCCTATTTCGCCCGGGCCCAAAATATCGTTACAAATGCGCAAACTGCCAGCAGGCCTGGCTGGACACCCCTTGAAAACAACAACCGCAACCGGTTTTGGCTGCTTGAGAATCTAACCAATCGGCAAATGATTGATGTACGCAAAGGTTTGTACACTTATCATCGGCTGGCACTTGACAAATTATTGGAAAATCAAGATGAAAGCAGGAAGCAGATCCTGGAAGTTTTGAAAAGCGTAAAAAAAGCAGACGATATTAACCCCAGTCAAATCTTGGTAATCTCATTCCTGGATGCCAAAGCCGATGAGCTAGTCAACATATTCTCTGAAGGCAATATGCAAGTTCGAAGAGAGGCCTACAATATCCTGGTGCAAGTCGATCCTACCAAGAAAAGCAAATACGATCAGATCATAAGAAACTGATCCCAGGCACAGGCTGAGGCTTCAAACGAAAAATCACTATAATTGTGAAGGCCTTTCACATCAATGCTCAAACACCTAACCATTCGCAATTATGCCCTTATTCAGGAGTTGGAATTATCTCCATCTTCCCAGTTGAATATAATCACTGGTGAAACAGGTGCGGGAAAATCAATAATGTTGGGAGCAGTAGGACTGATGCTTGGCAACCGTGTTGACACAAAGGCTCTTTTCAACCCTGACCAAAAATGCGTAGTTGAAGGTGAGTTCGATGTCACCGATTATAACTTGCAGCCATTTTTCGAGAAGGAAGATTTGGATTACGCGGCTTCTTGCATTATGCGTAGAGAAATAAGTCCAGCTGGTAAGTCTCGTGCATTTATTAACGACACTCCGGTAAACCTTGAAACCATGCGGACGCTGGGGAGTCAACTAATGGATGTGCACTCCCAACATGACACACTCTTGCTGGCTTCCAGTAATTACCAGTTATATGTCCTGGACAGTTTTGCAGAAAACCACACATTAGTTAGCCAATATAAAATTGCCTATGACTCCTACCGCACGGCAAAGTTGCATTATGATCAGTTGAGGGAAGACGCGCAAAAACTGAGTGACGAAGCTGATTACAACCAATTCCTTTTTGATGAGTTGGATAAGGCCAACCTCGAGACCGGACAGCAAGAGACCCTGGAAGAGGAACTCAAATTACTTGAAAGTGCGGAAGAGATAACGTCCAAACTGCAAACGCTGTCCACGGGCATTTCAACAGACGAACAGGCGGTTTTAAATCAAATGCAGGAACTGCTATCCATCCTCAGTCAGATAAGCGCGCTGGGTTCTAAGTACCAACCACTAAGGGATCGATTTGAAAGTTGCCTTATAGAATTGAGGGATATTGGCGCCGAGGTGGAGAACGAAGCCCTGGCGGTTGACCTGGACCCGCAACGCTTAGAGGAAGTTCAAAACCGGCTCAGCACCTTGTACCATCTTCAGCAAAAGCATAAGACGAATTCTATTGATGATCTGATTGACATCCGAGATAAGCTGGATGCGGTTGTTGGTGAAACGGCCAATCTTGATGAAAATCTGGCCAAAGCAGAACAAGCCTGCCAACAAGCTAAGCACGATCTGGAAGAGAAGGGGAACGTACTAACGAAAGCAAGGGACAAGGCCTTACCAAACTTACTTTCTGCTGTAGAAACACTTCTGCTGGATTTAGGTATACCCGATGCCAAAATGGAGGGCGAACTTCAGGAAATAGAAGCTAATGCATCTGGCCTTAACGATTTGAAATTACGATTCAGTGCTAACAAAGGTGTTAAGCCTGAAGATCTGAAATCTGTAGCTTCGGGGGGAGAATTTGCGAGACTAATGTTTGCGATAAAATATCTTCTCGCCGATAAGGTCGCTCTACCGACAATAATTTTTGATGAAATTGATAATGGTATCTCCGGGGAAATCGCACTAAAGCTAGGCCGAATGATGCAGGATATGGCCGGGAAGCATCAGGTGATCACCATTAGCCACCTGCCGCAAATTGCTGCGAAAGGTGAAGCACACTATTATGTGTATAAATCAGAAGATGCCGGCAGGGCTGTTAGCGAGATCAAGGAACTCAGCAAACAGCAAAGGGTTGAAGAAATTGCTAAGATGATAGCAGGCGATAATCCCACCGATGTAGCCCTTGAAAGTGCCAAAGCGCTAATCCTCAATTAAACTTTTTTAAAAAATTTTCATCCTTCTTTTGTTTTTCCCGTATAACTAAATTATTGTTGTACTGTATTAGTAAGATAGTACACTAATTCAATAGTATGATTGACATTAAAAACCTTCATTTCACCTACAGCAAGAAGCAGCCCCCGCTCTTCAGCAATTTAGATTGCGAACTACAGCCGGGGAGCATCGCAGGCTTACTGGGTAAGAATGGGGCTGGCAAAACCACTTTGCTTAAAATAATGATTGGCCTTTTGTTTCCAACAGATGGCCAAATCAAAGTAAATGAGCACAAGCCAGGCAAGAGGCAGCCATCATTCTTACAGGACCTGTACTTCGTTTCCGAAGAATTCACTCTTCCTTCGATCTCCATTCCAGACTATGTAAAAGCCAACTCTGGCTTCTACCCTATGTTTGATGGAGCTCTCCTTGAAAGATTGATCGCGGATTTTGAATTACCGGAGACCAAAAGCTTACAGAAGTTATCGTACGGACAGAAGAAGAAGTTTATTATCTCCTTCGCGCTTGCGACAAAATGCCGCCTTCTTGTACTCGATGAACCAACCAATGGTTTGGATATTCCTTCTAAGGCAATTTTCAGAAAAGTTTTAGCAGGCTCTCTAAGCGAAGAGCAATTGGTTATTATTTCAACCCATCAGGTTAAGGACGTTGAAAATCTAATTGACCGCATTTTGCTCCTGGAAAATGGGCAGTTCATCATGCAAAAAGATCTCTATGAGATCTCTTCAAAGTTGAATTTTGCCACCAGTGCAACTGGCGAAGGTGACGATATTCTCTATAGTGAGATAATACCTGGAGGTTACAAAGTAATAACACCCCAGGTAAATGGGAGCTCGTCTGTTGATATAGAATTGTTGTTTAATGCCATCACACAGGGAGGCGATAAAGTCAAGGATCATGTCAAATAACACATTCAACTTTAGTCGGTTCGTAAAGCTGTTTAGGCAACACATGATCCACAACCAAAAGCTAATGCTCTTTTCCATAGTGGGTTATAGTGGTATGGTGTTCATTGTTCTATCCCTCGCCCAATTAGCCAATGATCTGGAGGCTTTTGATCCGGATGAATTTCTTGGCTTCATGATTGGGTTTGTAGCTGTATTTGGAATTCTCTACGTGGGTCATTCGTTTCCAGCCTTCAGGACAAAAGAAACCACCATCACTTACCTGACGGTACCAGCTTCCGCTTTTGAAAAATTTGTATTTGAGTTTATTAGCAGAGTGGGAATTATACTGGTTATGTTGCCAATTCTCTTTTGGTTGGTATACCATCTTCAAGGCTATTTCTTCAAGTGGCTTGCTGATACTCAGTTCGTTGCAGTTGGCTTTGCTCAGATACAGCCTGAGATAACACCAGAGGCTGACAATCTATCTTGGATCTATGTGATTGTAGGAGCCTCCTCATTACTGGCACTAATACTACCATTTACTGGCTCTGCCATGTTTGGTAAACAACCACTAGTGAAAACTCTTTTCACCGTGGCACTAATAATTCTTTCGTTTACCGCCTTCACTTGGTTTGTATTAGATCCCTTGGGCTTACAGAATTACCGCGCTCATGACTCCATGTGGCTGATTCCTACCACAGAGTTGGCAGCATTGAGGCTCTTTGGGATCGGGCTTATAGTTGCCAACCTGACCATGCTAACCGTTGCGTTTTTAAAAATTAAAGAGAAGGAGGTTTAGGATGGAATTTCAAAACGGTAAAAGCATATTTCTTCAAATAGCAGATAACATCACCGACAAGGTGGTGAGTGGCGAGTTCGTCGAGGGCCATAAAATTCCTTCGGTGAGAGAACTGGCTTCGGAAATGGGTGTAAATCCCAACACAATTATGAGAACATATAGTGAGTTACAGGCGATGAGTATTATAGAAAACAAAAGAGGCATTGGTTACTTCGTTAGCACGGAAGCACAAAAAATTATTCTTGAGAACAAGAAGCAGGAGTTTTTTGATAAGGTGCTCCCAGACTTTCTGCGCAAGGCTGAAGTACTAGGTATTAGTGCAGGCGATCTAAAGACTCACTTAGACACCCTAAACTGAAAATCATGAAACTCAGCAACAAAATACTAACGGGCTTCTTTGGGATTGTTTTGGTATACATGCTTGCCTCTTTTGCGGAGATTCGATTTAGGGGCGATTATGTGCGTCTGGATAGCGAAAATGCCAAAATAGAAGCCACACCAGTTAATGAAGTAGGCTACCTCATTATCAATGTCCCGGATGAAAGAATCTACGTTCAGTCAGCCCCCCAACCACGGATAGAGTTTAAAAGCTTAAGTGGCGACTTGCTAGATAAGCTTGACTATAACATGGTGGGAGACACGCTAACAATAGCAAAGCTAAGAGTCGCAGATGACGACAGATTTACGCTAACAATCTATGTTCCTAAAGAAGGGTTCAGAGGTATCGAGAGCCATGAATCCTGGCTACGCCTGGAAGATTTAAGACAATCGTCGCTAACCCTGGAGCAAAGTGGTGGCAGGGTACGAATAGATAATAATGTTAGCATAGATTCCTTAACAATTATCGCTACTAGTGATGCGGATATTACGGGTGTAGACCTGTCAGTGGATGTGATGAAGCTGGATTTGAATAACTCCAGTCTTACCATGCGTAGTTCAGTTAATCGATTGGAGGGCACCATGACAAATGGCTCAGTCTTGAATATGACTAGTCCTAATGATATTGAATTCTCAAAGGACAATAGCAGCAGAATTTTCTGGTCGAACTAAAAACTTATCCCCCAAGGTCGAAAGGTCAAAAACTCAAAATAAAACAACAACTAGCGTGTATCAGATGGAAAGGTTGGCATTATGCAAAAGGCAAGTAACAGGTAATAACACCGCTCACGGAAATTCTGCAGCGCGGCTGTAACAAAACCTTCGGCACAACCCTCTTATGGATAAATCAGATAAATGCTCAAGCCCTATTATCACACTTTTAGACAATAACTAATGAATATAGAGATCAAAGGATTGTCGAAGATATACCCTAACGGGCACGCAGCCATCAATGATGTAAATCTTGAGATTGGCAGCGGCATGTTCGGTTTGCTGGGTCCTAATGGGGCGGGAAAATCAAGTTTGATGCGCATACTGGTTACGATACAAAATGCTACCAAAGGCACTGTAACTATGGATGGCATGGATATTAACCGGCACCGCCAAAAGATCAGGCCCTTGATAGGTTACCTTCCCCAGGACTTTACCTTCTTTTCTAAACTAAAAACCTGGGAATTCCTGAATTACTCTGCCATGCTGGCAACATCACTCAAGAAAAAGGAGAGGATAAAGGAAGTTGACAGAATGCTGGATCAGGTGGGTTTGCTTGACGTGCGTGAAAGAATGGCCAACAAGCTTTCGGGTGGAATGAAGCGCCGGCTTGGTATTGCACAGGCACTAATTGGCAAGCCACGACTATTGGTAATCGATGAGCCTACAACAGGTCTAGATCCGGAGGAGAGAATCAGATTTAGAAATATTCTTTCAGATCTAAGTCAGCAAGATGTGACCATAATTCTTTCCACCCACATTGTTGGAGACATCAGTAGTACCTGTCATAACATGGCCATGCTTCACCAGGGCCAAGTGGCATTTCATGGTGCACCAGAGGGAATGATAGCACAAGTAGAAAATCATGTTTGGCAGGTAACTGTTGCTGATGATGAGTTTCACAACCTTAAGACGAAGTTTCCGGTGATTTCAACCATCCCAACCATGGGCAAATGGGAAACCCAATTAATTGCTACGGAGAAACCTCATGAGGACGCCAAAAATGTAGCTCCGAACCTGGAGCACGCCTATGTATTTTTTATGGAGAACAAACTCGGAATATCGCTGGTATGATGTCGCTACGTAACATATTGACCATCACCAAATTTGAATCGAAGGTATTGTGGCGTAATTGGTTCTTCAGAATTTTCGCCATCCTCATTTTATTCTTCATCACCATGTTCAGCATCGCTGCTTTTAGCACCGCTGGCAACTCCAGGCATTTCATCACTGCCAATAGTTGGGGAGTAACATACGCTCAGATGATCCTGCTTTCCATTGGCCAGGCCGCTGCCATAATATTCTTAGCAACAGGCATTATCAAGAAGGATAAAAAAGTAGATACTAACGAAGTATTCTTCGCCAGACCAGTTTCAAACCTGGACTATGTGTTGGGTAGGGCCTTTGCAATATTCAAGCTGTTCTTTTGGTTGAATGTAATCATCGTTGTAATGGGGCTCATCTTTAACGTAACTAACCCTGCGATGCAGTTCAATCCCATGACTTACGTGGCATATCCCCTACTCTCCAGTTTGCCAAGTATTGTCTTCATAACTGGTTTCTCATTCCTGGTGGTAACATTAATTAGAAACCAACCGGTATCTATTGTGCTGCTAGTAGGGATCTCGGCGGTTATAATTATCTACTTCTTCGATAAGCACGGGAACATCTTCGATTACATGGCCTTCAGGTTGAGAATGATGGCCTCCGATATGACTGGCTTTAGTGGCCTCAGAGAAATCCTCATGCAACGATCATATTACCTGGTTACAGGTATTACTTTCCTTTTTGCAACAGCTTTTTTTCTTGACAGGCTACCCAGCAAGAAAACAACCAAATACCTGGTTGGCCTGGTGACTTTACTCTTTGCATCCGGGTCGGGCTATCTTATGATGAACCTGTGGCAGACCAGGTTAGATTCTATGACCTTGCGTGAAAACCTGATTGAGGTAAACGGCAAGTGGGCCAACACCCCCAACGCTGACATTATATCTAACTACATAAAACTGGAATTAAGGGAAGACCAAATCGTTGGTATTTCAGAATTAGTAATGACCAATAGCACTCCTGATCAATTAGATAGAATCTACTTCACGCTTAACCCGTCGTTGTCTGTTTCAGAAGTTCGCGTAAATAACCAGGCAGTAGAATTCGGTCGTGAGCAACATATAGTCAGCATACCAGTAGCTAACATAGCCCCCAATGCGAATGCTGAAGTTTCAATTTCTTACAGCGGTACGGTAAATGAAGCGGTTGCTCACCTGGAAGTTGACCAGGTTAGGTATGAAGAAACCGAGCAAGATTTTATCTATGCCATTGCCAAACGCTATGCATTTCTGCAGCCAGACTATCTACTGCTTACTAAAGATGTAATGTGGTATCCAGACAACCAGATTGGTTATAGTTTGGTAGCACCGATAAAAGACAGAAACAGATTTATAGATTTCCAGCTTGAAGTAACAACTGCACCAGGGCAATTGGCAATCTCACAAGGGGAGATTGAAACAGCAGAGGGTGGCAAATTTAAGTTCACGCCAGAGTATCCCCTACCGCAAATCTCGCTTGCCGTTGGTAACTATGTTAAGAAGGAGATTGTAGTAGACAGTATCGCATACCAGGTATACCACTACCCAAAAAATGACTACTTCACTCAGCACCTGGATCAGTTGCAAGACACACTTAGTTTACTGATTAAAGACCTAGTCACCAGTTATGAGCATGATCAGAAACTGAAGTATCCTTTCAAGCGACTGCAGTTCGTTGAAGCTCCGGTTCAGTTTGCTGCCTTCAACAAGATCTACGAAAGCAATCAGGCCTTTGTGCAGCCCGAGATGGTTTTCTGGCCGGAGAAAGGTGGGGAAATCAGGGCATTTGACTTTAAGAGGCAAAAACGCAACATGGACCGCCAGGCAAAGGAAGAGAACAAAGTTTTGGGTGAAAGGGAGAAGCAAGCCAACGTTTTCAACAATCTTGTAAAACGGGTATTTACCAAACAAATTGGCAACAGCTGGACATTTGATGGTCGCGATGCCGATGAGCCCAATTACGCCATCTTCCCCAACCTTTATGCATTTAATTCTGGCATTGTAAGCCAGAAATGGTCTCTTCTAAATCGTAGTATTTCCAACTACCTGGATAATCAGAAAGTTGCTGAAAGGGATTTTTCTAGAAACATAAATGGAATATCATTTGCCGAGGAGTGCAATGAGTTGATGCGAGAATCCAATATCATGGAGATCCTTACCGAAGAAAAGAAATTCAGTAAGATCCAAAAATCTGTTTCGCTTAAAGGTGATTACCTATTTGGCTACCTGGGACAAATCGTTGGTGAGGAGGAGTTCAAGAACTTCATCTACGATTGGATCAACACCAACAATCATCAGCTCACTAGCTACGATCAATTCAAAGTTGCCGTTCTGGACAAATTCAACCTGGAAATCGACCCCATAATTCAACGGGTATACTTCGATACGAAACAGCCTTCTTTTGAAATCACTAACAACCAGGAGTATGAGATCCTGGATGGGGACAGGAAAAGGTACCAGGTAATTTTTGATGTTGCCAACACTGGTGAGAATGATGGTGTGATCGCAGTGAATTTCAATTCAAAGCAAACTAGTGAATTCAGTTTCTTCAGACAAAGAGATGATGACGATGAAGCACCGGAAGAAGCCGGCTACCTGTCCACTGTGAGAGTCGGTGAGACAAAACGTCTTGGGTTCATACTTGATGCGCAACCAGAAAACCTCAGCATCAACACGTTTGTGTCCAGGAATATTCCCTCCATTATAACCTTGGCTAGTGGCACCTTTGATGTAAAGGAGAATGCCAGGCCGTTCGAGGGCGAAGAAATTATTGTGGAAGCCAGTTCATCTCCTCAATACGAAGTTGTAGTAGATAATGAAGATCCTGGCTTTACAACGTTCAGCCCAATTGAGCCTACTTACCTCCGGCAAATGATTGATAAGATTAAACCATCGAATAAGAAATATTACGGAATCTGGCGCCGATCTTATTCCAAGTGGCTGGCAACAACGGGTTCTGCATTTTATGGTCAATCCATCCGATCCGCTCACTTCACCAGATCAGGCAAAGGAGAGAAAATCACAAAGTGGACTCCCGATTTGGAAGAAAGCGGTTTCTATGACCTCTATGTCTACATGATGGGTAAAAACCAAAATCAATTTAGCAGAAGAAGCCAGAACCGAAATTATACCTACCAGTACCTTATTGATCATGGTGATGGTGAAGATGAAATCAACTTCAACATCTCCAATGCCGAAAGAGGGTGGAATTACCTGGGCTCGTATTACTTCGATGCCAAAGAAGGTAGTGTGGTACTTACGGACAAATGTGAACAAAGAACTGTATACGCTGACGCCATAAAATGGGTGAAGCAATAAAATATTAGACCAACGACTCAAAAACTTAATATCCAATGAATACAAAGCCTAATAATCGATTTTTGAGAACGGCACTGATCCTTTTGGGGTTGCTCGTTGCCGGCTTGGCACTGGTCCCAGGTGCCAAGGCGCAAAGGGTGCTCTCTCTGAAGGAGTCGATAGAAATTGCTCAAACTGGCAGTCCAGACATTCGCAAATCGCAACTGAACCTTTTCAGTAACAAAAAGAGTCTCGATGCACAACGGGCCAGTCTGAAGTCGCGATTTTCATTGGATCTAACTCCCTTCGACTTCAGCAGAAGCAGAATCTTCGATGACTTCTTTTCACAGTGGAATACTAATGAAGACTATAACTCCTTTGCAACTTTTTCTATCTCACAACCTATTGTGAAGACTGATGGTACCCTGTCTTTGAATAACCGATTTGGATATAGAAACAACTTTAGTGAATTCCAGGACATCCGGACAATCACTTACTATAACAACCTGTTTCTGCAGTTCGATCAGCCAATCTTCACTTACAACCGAAGAAAGCTGCAGTTGCAAGAGTTAGAATTAAACCTGGAAAATGCCCAGCTGAGCAATGCTATGCAATTGCTCTCCCTGGAAAGGAATGTGACGCAAACTTTTTATACGCTTTACCAGGCGCAGAATAGCCTTGAGATTGCTGAAGATGAATATGAAAATCAGCAATTGAGTTATGAGATCACGAAGAATAAGGTTGAGGCTGACCTGCTGGCTCAGGAAGAGCTTTACCAGGCAGAACTGAACCTGTCTACGTCAAGATCAACCATGGAAAATCAGCAGGTAAGTGTAGACAATGCCTCTGATGACTTTAAGCTACTCCTCGGTCTTGACCTCACCGAACAGATAACGGTAGATGTGGATGTGAATTTTGTCACTCGTACTGTTGATCTGAATCAGGCTATTCAACATGGACTCGATCAGCGGATGGAGTTGCGACAAAGAGAGATAGACATGGAACGAGCCGAGTTTGAGCTAATAAGAACCAATGCGTTGAACGAATTCAAGGGTAATGTAACCCTTTCCATGGGAATCTTTGGAGATAACGAACGAGTGACCAATGTCTATGAATCACCAACCAACAATCCTCGGGTAGCAATTTCATTTAGTATCCCTCTTTGGGATTGGGGCGAAAAAAGAGCTCGTATGGAGGCATCAAATGCCAATCTCGACATCTCCAAGATTGACCTGGAGAACCAGAAGAACGACATTATTATAAATATCAGGAAGGTATACAGAAACCTGCAGAACCTGGAAACGCAAATTGAAATTGCTCAGCAGAATGTAAAAAACGCAGAGCTTACTTATGAGATCAATCTGGAGCGATACCAAAACGGCGACCTCACCAGTATGGATCTTAACCTTTTCCAGAACCAGCTTTCTGATTCAAAAAGCCAGTTAGCAACTGCTCTTATTAACTATAAGATCGAACTGCTCAATTTAAAAATACTTTCCCTTTACGATTTCGAAACTCAACAACCAGTACTACCACAAAAAACATTCTAGAATAACAGCCATGCAATTGATGATGAAAAAATACAGAACTCTACTAGCGTTAGCTATCGCGGCAATAATCTTTTCAAGCTGCGATGATGAAGATGCCAGCATCCAAACAGAGATCAAAGTGCCTGTCTCCGTGGCCAGTCTTAAATCTCAGTCGATTTCAAAATTCATAGAAACAACTGGCACAGTTTATTCTTCAATGGAAGGTCTGGCCAAATCAGAATTATCGGCCAATTATCTCCTGCAAACTAACCCTCGCACCGGCAAATTATTTGCCCTGGGCGATTTTGTTAAGAAGGGGCAATTGCTGGTTAAACTTGAAGACCGCGAATTCGAAAACAACCTGCAGATAGACGCTAAGAGACTAAACCTTGAAGTTTCTCAAAACAATCTCAATAAGCAGCAATCGCTGTATGACAAAGGTGGAGTAACACAAACCGAACTGAAGAATGCTTCCATTGAGTATGTAAACGCCAAGTACTCTTATGAGAATGCTGAAATCCAGAAGGAGAAGATGTCGGTACGTGCTCCCTTTGACGGTGTGATTGTAGAACTTCCTTATTACACCAATGGTGTAAAGATCGACCTAGGGCAAGATCTTTTCAAGATCATGAAATACGATCGTCTGCTACTGGATATCAAGTTGCCTGAAAAGCACCTCAGTGAGGTTGAGAAAGATCAGCTGGTTCATATTACCAACTACAATCTCGTATCAGACACATTGACTGGTAGAATCAGTCAGATCTCCCCTATCATCGATCCGGAAACAAGAACTTTCCAAAGTGTGCTTGAGATTGACAACGATGACTTGAAGTTGAGACCGGGCATGTTCATTAAGGCAAATATTCTGGCAGAGCAAAAGGACAGCACCATCGTTATTCCGAAAGAAACGATCATTTCGCGTCAAACTGGAAAGGTGGTTTTCACAGTTGAAAATGGAATTGCTTCTGAAAAGCTTATAACCACTGGCCTTGAAAACCAGGATGTGATCGAGGTAATCGCCGGGTTGAATGTAAATGACAGGCTGGTTATTGCCGGCTACGAAACCCTCCGTGACAAATCCAAGGTTAGCGTTATCCAATAATCACACTGTAAAGAAATAGGACGTGAAGAATATTGTTTCATTTGCGGTAAAGTTCCCCATATCCATTTTGATGCTGGTTTTGGCTATTATTTTGCTGGGATCCATCTCATTCAGCAAATTGGGAATAGAGCTTTTTCCAAATCTTAAAAACCCAACTCTCTTTGTTGAGCTCAAAGTTGGAATCAGGCCTCCTTCGGAAGTTGAGAAGCAATTCATAGAGTCGATTGAGTCAATTGCCATCAGGCAAAGCGGAGCTGTGGAAGTAAGCTCTATCTCACAAACGGGTTATGGTAGGGTAACAGTTCGTTACGATTGGGGTCAGGATATGGATGAAGCTTTCCTTGACTTACAAAAGGCATTATCGAGCTTCTCTTTGAACGAGGAGATTGAGGAGTTTGCTATTTCCCAATTCGACCCCAACGCTACGCCTATTATGGTGTTGGGCATTTATCATCCCAATTCAAATGATATAAATGAGCTTCGAAGGATAGCGGAAACCAACTTCAGAAATGAACTGGTACGATTGCCTGGCATAGCCGAGGTGAGATTGGCTGGTGAGCAAGAGAAGGAAGTTGTAATTGAAACTGACCCTCATTTACTCTCCTCCTTTGGACTTTCTGTTGATGAATTAGTGCTGAAGATCCAAAACTACAATCGAAATGTATCAGGAGGGTTCATTGAAGAGTTAGGGCGCAAATATGTCATCAAAGGCATTGGAATCATCGATCGGGTAGATAATCTCCAGGACCTAGTGGTCGGTTACACTACCCAGCAAAATGTTGCTGGTGCAATGGCCTCCACAGATCAGACTGCCGCTGGCGACGCCTCCAGTGATCAGGTTCCTGTTTTACTAAGAGAAGTTGCCACAGTAGAAGTTAGGGATAAAGAGGCAAGCAGCATTGTAAGGGTAAACCAGCAACGCAGCCTTGGACTATCTATATATAAGGAAACGCAATACAATACGGTAAATGCCGTCAATGAGCTTACTGAAGTGTTGGAAGGTTTAAAAGCCACTGTTCCAGGTTATGAGTTTGTTATAATTCAAAACCAGGGAAGCTTCATACAACAAGCCATTGATGAGGTAAAGGAGTCAGGTCTCTATGGAGCTTTCTTCGCTATGACTGTACTTTTTATATTCCTGCGAAGGATTGGCACTACGACCATTATAAGTATCGCCATACCAATTTCGATAGTTGCCACCTTCAACCTGATGTACTTTAATGACCTCACGCTCAATGTCATGACCCTCGGTGGTCTGGCATTGGGTGCAGGCATGCTGGTTGATAACGCCATTGTGGTAGTAGAAAGTATTTTCAGAAAACGGGAGGAAGGCTTAAGCGTGATTGATGCTGCCATTAAAGGTACCAGTGAGGTGAGTGGGGCAATCTCAGCTTCTACACTCACCACGATTATCGTATTTCTACCAATAGTATATCTGCAAGGTGCTTCCGGAGAATTATTCAAAGATCAGGCGCTTACAGTTGCCTTTTCCCTGTTGTCATCGTTGGTGGTGGCCATTTTGGTAATCCCAATGCTATACTCGGCTATCTTCAAGAAAGACAAACCTGTGGCAGAACCCAAGCCCTTAGGCTTCAACCGGTATAGAAACATGCTTAACAAGGCCCTTAAGTACAAGCTGGCTTTTATTGCAGTGGCGGCATTGCTGGTCGCAGGCTCTTACCAATTGCTGGGAGTGATTGGTAGTGAGTTTATGCCGAAGACCGGCACCAGGGCCATTTCCGTAGATCTGAAATTGGCTAACGGCACCCCTTTAGAGAGAACTTCTTCTACAGTTGGCCAAATTGAAACGCAGCTGCTGGAGCTATTTGATGGCCAGATAGATAAGGTCTATTCGCACATTGGTCCGGAGAAGAGTCAATCGGGTATTGAAAACGAAAATCAATATGAGGAAAATCAAGCTCGGCTGAAACTTATATTCAACAAGGATACGAAGCTGCAGATTACTGCTATCACCGATGCTCTATCAGAATATTTTGAGCACCTACCCAACATAGAGGTTAGTTTCACTAATGATGAAAGCGCCCTAAGTTCACTGGTTGGCGACGAGCAAATGCCGCTGGCAGTGGATATTTCGGGTTCTGATATCAGTACTCTGGGGCCGATTGCTGATTCGGTGTTGCTCATTCTCAACCTCAATGAAAATGTATACGAACCCCTTTCTAGTTTGGAAGGTGGAGTTCCCCAGATTAGAGTTGACGTTGACAAATACCGCGCTGGTCTTTTCAACCTGTCAATAGATGATGTTATAGGCCAGGTTAGGGATCAACTGCAGGGCAAAAATGCGGGCACTATTGAAAGGGAAGGTGAATTGCAGGATATCGAAATAAAGATTCCGGATATCACATACCGTGAATTGGAGAATATGACAATTAAGAACGGTCAGCAGGAACTACGCCTTGGTGAAGTGGCTGATATAAGAGCAGAAAATACAGCCAGTTCAATTCTCAGGAAGAATCAGAATCGTATTGTTACCGTTGGTGCCCGTGTTAATCAAGATCACCCCTATGATCAAATTGTAAATTCGGTGAGAGATGAATTTTCATCCCTAAGCCTGCCTCCGCAATACAAGATAGATGTAGTAGGCCAGGAATTGCAGCGACAGGAATCAATGAAAAACCTCACCTTTTCCCTGATTCTCTCGGTGATTCTGGTATACATGGTGCTGGCGTCGCAATTCGAATCCTTGGTACATCCATTTACTATTATTCTTACTGTGCCATTGGCTGGAGTAGGCGCCCTGCTTGGATTCTTCATCCTGGGTATGCCCCTAAATATGATGGCAGTTATAGGCATTATTATGCTCACTGGAATTGCCGTCAACGACTCCATCATTTTGGTTGATGCCATCAACAAGAACAAGCAGCAGGGAATGCAGCTACGCGAAGCGGTACTCAATGCCGCACAAAAGCGCTTCCGCCCTATAATCATGACTAGCCTTACCACCATTCTGGCACTGTTGCCGCTAACATTTGGCTTTGGTGAAAGTGCGTCTTTGCGCTCTCCTATGGCAATTGCAGTTATTGGCGGATTGGTGACTTCTACCTTACTGACTTTAGTAGTAATTCCATGTGTCTATGAGGTAGTAGAAAATGTAATGAGTTGGTTCAGAAACCTTAGAGTTAAACCTTCAGAAACTGCTCATGCCTAAGAACGGAATACTACATACCATTATCCGCCGGAAGGTATTCGTAGCAATGCTTTTCATTGGGTTCTCATTCATGGGCTACATCTCCTACAAGAAGTTGCCCCTGGAGTTATTTCCAAATGTAGAACTGCCGGTGCTAATTGTCCAGGTCGGCGCAGCCACTGATGTCGATCCGAAGTACATGGAAAGCCAGGCCATTATGCCCCTCGAAGGAGCGATAAGTACTATGGAAGGGCTGGAAGAGGTGAATGCCAGCGCTAATAGTCGGCAGGGAATCATTTTTATTTCCTTCAAGCACGGCACTAACTTAAAATACAGCTACCTAAAGCTTGAGCAAAAGATCAGCGCCATTCAGTCTGATCTGCCCGAGGAGTTCTTTGTGAACATTATTAAGGTAGATACAGATATGCTTGTACGTGGATTTATGGATGTACAGGTATTGGGTAGTGGTGGGGTTGATCGGGTGCGTAACGTTACCGATCAGTATATAAGAGATCGGCTTACTAACATAGATGGCATTGGAAATGTAGAGGTATTTGGTGGGCGTCAGAAGACCGTAGAGATAATTATGAATGATGCCATTTGCGAAGCCAATGGCATCACCCCAAATACCATTAACAACGTACTGCAACAAAATTCCAACAAGAGTGCCTATGTAGGCCAAGTACAGCAAGATGGACAAAAACTTTTTGTAAATGTTACTGCAGAACTTGAAAACATCAAGAACATCCAAAGCCTGGTCGTCTCTGAAAAAGGGCCACTTCTACTAAGCGATGTTGCTGATGTTTATTTCGGAGTTAAGGAGCAAAATACGCTTAGCAGAGTAAATGGTAAGGATGCCGTTTCTATCAGGCTCTCTAAAGATCCCCAAGAAAATCTAATTGCTGTTTCTGACAGAACAGTGGCAGTGATAGATGCCATCAATAGAGATCTCAAACCTTTGGATGTGGAGATTGTGGTGCAAAGCAACACCGCTGAGACTATGAACGAAACTATTGACCAAATACAAAAGCTGGCGATAGTAGGTGGGCTCCTGGCGATTTTTGTTCTGTGGGTATTCTTAAGAAGGTTAAAGTTTATTTTGAGTATAGCTCTGGCTATACCCATCTCAGTTTATACAGCCTTCAATTTTTTCTATGCTTATGATATCAGCGTCAATAGTTTAACACTGATTGGAATGGCGCTGGCCATAGGTATGCTACTGGATAATAGTGTGGTGGTTATTGAAAATATTTACCGCCATGTAGCAGCTCGCAAGCCCGCGGAAGAGGCCGTAGTTACTGGCACCAAAGAAGTAGCCCGATCAGTAATTGCCGCAACTTTGACCACCGTTACAGTTTTTCTGCCGTTTATTTTCTCCTCAAACTTCCTGATAACCCTCATTGGCTCACATATTGGAGTTTCCATTATCTCAACCCTGCTGGTATCGCTGGTAGTGTCGTTGGTGCTTATTCCTATGCTGGCACATTCAGTTATCAACAGAAAAGGCGAATCAGAAGCGCCTCTCATCAAAAACGCATCTATCAGGCAGAGAATAATTCAGAAGTATATTGTCGTGCTTAAGGCCTGTTTCAGACGGCCCGCATTTACCATTATCGGCGGCATTGTACTATTCTTTGTCTCAATCGGGTTAAGCTTGTTGGTTAGCGTTTCTTCTTTAAATGAAGTAGAAAGTGATGAGCTGAACATGTTTGTGACCATGCCACAAGGTTCAACTTTGGCATCCACAGATATTAGGGTAAAGAATGTTGAAGAGCAGGTAATGGAAGTTCCGGTAGTGGAGCAAGTTATCAGCCAGGTTTCAGAAGGTGAAGCGGTTCTAACCGTACAATTGGTTGAAGGTTTTAGTGATCTTGACACCATCGCGATCGTCGATGTCAAGAACATGCTTAACAACATTGCTGATGACAACAAAGATATTGAGATAACGCTAGATCAGCAGGAAGCCAACAGTGACGGGCAGGCCAGAGGCCCAAATCCCGGTGATACTTTCGAGAGAATGCTGGGAATAGGGTCAAACTCTGAACGTATATTGATAAAGGGTCAGGATTTTGACCTGATGCAAACTATTGCCCGGGATATCAATACGTTCGTCAATAACCTGCAATCAATAGATAGAAGCTTCGTAAATGTTAGCCCACAGCGGCCCGAGGCCCATATTATCTTCGATCAGATGACCATGAGTGAATATGGCATCACGCAGGAAAATGTTATGGCCGGCCTTAACGACTTCCAGCCGTCTTTTGCTTCAAACTCTACTTTTATTAGTGGAGACGAGGAGTTTGAAATTACCATACGCACTAACAATCTTCAGCAGCAAAGGGCAAAAGATATGCGCGACCTGCGTTCCATGGACGTGGTTAACAATGCTGGTGCCACTCATGAACTTTCAGAATTCAGCTCGGTAATATATTCTACCGGTGAAAGCAGCATCACCCGACAAAACCAGGAAAAGCAAATTGAAATCACTTACAGTTTTATAGAGGAAGTAGAAAATTCAGAGTCATTATTAGAGGCTTCGAGAATTGAAATTGATCAAATTGTCAATAGCATCAATGTACCGTCGGGCATGGTAGTGGAGGTTATACATGACGAAGCCCTTTTTGACGAATTCTACTTCCTCATTACCGCAGCAATTATCATCATACTAATGATTCTGGCGTCAGTATTTGAATCTCTGTATTTGCCCATTGTGATTATGTTTTCAATCCCGCTTTCCGCCATCGGGGCATTTTTGGGATTGACATTTACCGGAAACTCACTATTGAATGCAAACACACTAATTGGGTTCTTAATCCTGATTGGAGTTGTTGTAAACAACGGTATTATACTTATAGACTACTCAAGGATTCTCCGCAGACGCGGCTTCAGCAAGTACCGGTCCTTAATTGTGAGTGGCATATCTCGCATCAGGCCAATTCTTATTACCTCTATCACTACAATAGTGGCCATGCTACCACTAGCTTTAGGAGAATCTCAGTATGTGGTGGCTATTGGGCAACCCTTTGCAGTGACTGTCATGGGTGGGCTGGCATTTAGCACCTTGCTTACCCTCATCTACATCCCAACCATGTCCGCTGGTCTTGAAAGCGCCTTAAGTTGGTTCCGTAATTTATCGACCCCAATCAAAATAGCCCAGATAGTTACTATGATTCTGCTGGTCTTTGTGATCTATACTGAAATTGAAGGGCTAATCTGGCAAATGATCTGGATCATCACCGCGGTGCTCCTGGTACCGGGGGGTACTTACTTCATCATGACTTCGTTGAAGCAAGCCAATACCAAAATGGTGGCTGCGGATGAAGCCATGCATATTGAGATTCAGAATCTTACAAAAGTATATGGCCGGGATAAGCGCTGGTTAAGAGAGTGGAAAGGCAATAGGCACCTACATGAGGCCCGTGGTGAAGAAAAAATTACCAGGAAATCAGTTTTAGAAAACCTCATTTGGCAAACGGCGCTTATCAGCTTTCTGGTCTTCTTTATTTATGTTTTCCTTGACAAAGCTTTTTGGCAGCTTGTGTTTATGGTGGCCCTACATGCCCTGTTGATATCTATTACCCACGAGGTTATCCACCTGATGGGGCCAAAGCGCAGAAGATTATCAGGCTTTATTCATAACCTGGTTTTCTGGGGATTCCCAATTGCTAGTTCTGCCTTCCTTTACCAAGATGTAGTAATAAAAGCATTCGCGGTAATCCTTATCTTCTTGTGGGTAGTCGGGCTGATTTTGGTAAGAGCAGCCCAACGCTTCGCAACGAAACCTGTTGACCTCAAGAACATGAAGGGCCGTTTCAAGTGGATCAGGAAGCTCTACTTCAAAATGCTATTGGCCATACCATTTGTAGGCAAAAAGAAAGAGGCATTTAGAGCACTTTCAGGCGTAAGCCTAAATATAGAACAAGGCATGTTTGGGTTGCTGGGACCCAATGGAGCTGGAAAAACTACCTTAATGCGGATACTTTGTGGCATTATGGAGCAGAGTTATGGCAAGATCTGGATCAACGGCCATGACACTGCCGAAAAACGCGAGGAGTTGCAAGGCCTTATTGGATATCTGCCCCAGGCCTTTGGCACTTACGAAAATATGACTCCATACCAGTTCCTTGATTATCAGGCCATATTGAGAAAAATAACAAACAAGCAGGCCAGGGAAGAAAGGATTCAATATGTGCTAAAGGCGGTGCATATGGAAGAGCATCAAAACAAGAAGATTGGCTCATTTAGTGGTGGTATGAAGCAAAGGATAGGTATTGCCCAGATACTGCTACACCTGCCCAAGATATTGGTGGTTGATGAACCCACTGCCGGTCTTGATCCACTGGAACGTATCAGATTTAGGAACTTGCTCGTGGAACTGAGCCGTGAGAGAATTGTAGTATTCTCTACTCACATTATTGAAGACATCGCAAGCTCCTGTAACAACCTGGCAGTTTTGATTAAGGGCAACATCGAATACATGGGTAGTCCTTCAACCATGGCCGAGTTGGCCAAAGACAAGGTCTGGGAGTTTACCCTCTCTCCTACTGAATTTGAAGCGGTGAAGTCTAAGTATTTAATAGTTCACCACATGAGAGATGGGGAAAGCATTAGAGTTAAGTGTCTATCGGCCGCACAGCCAAGAGAAGGTGCAGTGCAGGTAAGAGCCAACCTCGAAGACGCCTACCTCTGGTTAATGAAAAGTAAGAACAGGGACATAATTGAAATTAAAGAAAAAGATGAAGAGCTCGCTCACGTTACTAGTTAAGCTATTCAGGTATAATGTAAAGGTTATCTTCGCCAACAAGTTTATCTACTTTGTGCTGGCGGGTTTTGGTTTCTTTGCCTTTATCATCACTATCTCAATTCTTGAAGATCCAAACTTCAACGAGGCTGTGATCTACGGATTCCTGATATTTCCGGGCTTGTTGCTCATTTTCTACCCCATGGCCTATGGCATACAGAATGACGATGACTCCAAGATGCTGGAAACCATTTTCGGCATTCCTAATTATCGCTATAAGGTTTGGCTGGTGCGCTTTATACTTACCCTAATTGTAGCCGCAATGATACTATTCGTGATGGCCATTATTGCCTACCTGTCTATGTATCGATTCGATATTGTTCCAATGCTGGGGCAAGTAATGTTTCCCATTACCTTCCTGGGTGCCATTGGCTTTATGGTTTCTACCTGGGTGCGGAGCGGAAACGGAAGTGCCATTACGTTGGTTATCATTGGCTTCGTTTTCCTCATTTTTATTGAACCACTTGAATATACGCAGTGGAACGTCTTTTTGAATCCTTATGAAGACCCCCGTGATATGAGTGAGTTTGTGTGGCTGAATGTAATTTTCAAAAACAGAATCTATCTCTCAGTGGGGGCCGCCCTTTGTCTTCTATTCGGCATGTTCAATTTGCAGTTTAGGGAAAAGTTTATTTAGGATTGTCCTAACCCTTCAGCTCTTAATATGGACCAGGGGAGTAACGCTGAGTCCAAACTGCTTCAAAACCAGTTGATTATTGCTGATTTATTACATCATACTAAAGGGGGTGGTAGAAATTAGGGTCAAGCTGTTACATTAGTAAGCATGTTGAATACTGGAATCTCTAACCAGTTCAGCACAAACCACACTGACAACATTTTTGCTATGAAAACTCCCCTTATTCTGTTACTGTCCTTTGTAATCCTTTTGTTAACAAGCTGCGATGATGGTGATACCGAAGATCCGCAACCTTTAAATTATGTATTGTCGATTTCAGTTTCGAATAATACTATCGATGAAAATGGCGGCACCAGCACCATAACCGTTTCAATAGACATGGTGAACCAGGATGACCCCATACCATTCGAATTGGGTCTTACGGGTTCAGCAACACTTGATACAGATTACCGAATAACCGGAAGCACGTCGATAGCAAGTGGATCACAATCCACCACTTTAACGCTTACTGCTATCGACGATAGTGATGTAGAAGGTGATGAAACCATAGCAATTTCACTGCAAGAAAACCAACCAAACGTAACGGTTAGCGGTGGTAATGCTAACCTGACTATCACCGACGATGACATGACCCCGCCACCTCCGGCTTGTACTGGCACAGCGGATACCTATTTGATTGATTTAGATCCTACCAATTGCACAGTAGATATTCAGACCGTGCTTGGTGTTACGGCCATGTATACAGAGCAGGTTAATGGTGGTGACAGAGTAATCAATTCCAACTCTATTCCCAACCACAATGTGGGTCAGTTCCCAAATATGGGAAATCCTAACACTATTACAGAAATAAACAATACGTATACAATAACCACCTCCCCCACGAATAACAGCTCCGTTACACTCTTAACTACTAACGAAGGGGCGCCACGCTACCGGTTCGGTATCCTATACAACGGCATTCTCTTAGCTCCAATTGCAGCGGAGTTTTTTGTAAACACTTCGACCGGTATGGACAACACTGATTGGAATGAAAATGCATTGAGCTCGGAAATAAGTCTTGGCACCGATTGCAACAACTCACATGTTTTCCCTAGCGGTATGTATCATCATCATGCTACGCCATCAGCGTTTATCGAAACTTTGAATATTGACGGGTCCACACCCGTACAAATTGGCTGGGCTGCTGACGGCTACCCTATCTACTATAAGTATGGTAACAAAGGCGGATCTGTAGTTGAGCTAGTGCCAAGCTATCAATTGAAGACAGAAGAAAGAGGTGGAGATGATGTTTCGGCGCCTAGCGGTTGCCCGGATGGAACCTATACCCAAGACTACGAATTTGAAGCAAGCATTGGTGATTTAGATGAATGCAATGGCTATGATGATCCGGTATTGGGTTACATCTACGTTATCACAGACACTTACCCATCTGTGCCACGGTGTTTCGTGGCTACACCTAGCGGTGATTTCACAAACAACTAATTGGCGTAAGAAGATGGATCGATTTAAACTGCTCATATCTGCCGTATTCGTACTATTCATATTGGAAAGTGCTGCCCACACTATAGTGCTTTCTTCCTACAAATTGAAGAATGAAAATGACGGCTGGACATTGCATTTTCAGCAAAAAACAAGGGCACTTAGAGATGCCATCTATGCTGAGCGATCAGATTTGAAAGGCGTAGACCTGAACTCTGATGTTTTTCTTAACGCTACCAGTAGTTTCATAACAGAGCATGTTATGCTTCAACACAAGGGAACTCTGTTAAGATTGACACCTAAGCTCATGAAGTATGATGGGCTTAGTTTTAAAGGTCAGTTTACTGTGGAGGGCTTAGAAAAAGATCCTGACTACTTGTCCATTGCCACATCTGGATTTGACACCCACGAGCACTCCATGAAGATATTCAGCATCTCTATCGGAAAGGAGAGTTACCTCTATAACTTCAGGCTGGACCAGAAACAAGCATTGTTCTCCTTTGGCTCCAAGCGTTATCTATTAGGAGATGCGGAACCCTCCAATGATAACCAATCTTGGCCCTATCTTGCCGGGCTGTTCGCAGTCTTGATAATCTTTGCAGGAACTTTGAATCGTTTTGGGCCGAGGGCAATTTTAAGAGTAGACTGACCTAATAAGGCTCCCAATCAATCCACAAAAAGCATATAGTAATTAGGATTTTGGGATTTCCTTCTATGGCACAATAAATCATACTGCAGATCACTCCAGACGCAATTCCACATGACTGAGTTTCGTTGATTATAAATGGTACTATTTTTGTTAATTTTATAATTATTTATATATAATCATAGATCTACCCCACGGCACAACAACTCTATTCCTGGGTAGGTACACTTAACCACAGCAAAATGAAAATGACAGTACTAATTGCTATTGCTACGCTAATGACTTACGGTGCCATAGCCCAAGAAAATGAATCTAATTTAGATCTCAGGTTAGGATTAGGAACCTCCCTCCTGGGAACTGGTGATTTACAAGCCACTATGATTGAGAATGAAGTCAATTTTAAATTGAACAACTACTTCGCATTAGGTGGCGGCCTGGGATATGGTAAAAGTAACTATGGTGTATCTGAACAAGCTTCTTTTCTCCAATTGAATTCAAACCTGTACTTATCTCCGCTAAGCAATAACAGAAGGAATGACTTCAGAATCGGGACTGGAATAACCTGGTACACTATTTCCGATGTCAAATTATCTTGGGTCCACTATCTTAATGGCGAGCTTGTTGAGGTTGGATATGAGTTTGACAAACGAAAATCCTTGGGTGCCAACATTGTATTGGAGAACACTTTTTCGATTAACGATAATCTTCTATTGGGTATAAAACTCTTCACACAGCCTTATACAAATGGTGATATAAATTCAGGGGTAATGATGAAATTCGGGGTCAGAATCTAGAAAATCGAGCAATATATCGGCTAGTTCAAAGTTCTACATTATTTCTATTTTAGTGGCAGAACCTATTGCTGGCCGATGCCCTACACCCCCCAAGACGGTTTCCCTTACTACTTCGATCTGGTAAAAGAAGATGATTTCCGGGGCCTCTTCACCTCAACTTCAACATATGAATTTCTGAATTCAATTGATGAAGAAAAAGCCAGCTACCGCTATGAGCCCAACAAATGGAGCATAAAGCAAGTGTTAGGACACATCACCGATCACGAAAGAATTAAAATGTTTAGAGCTTTCCAATTGAGCAGAAATGACCAGATAGAACTCTGGGGGTATGACCAGGAATTGCTTGTAAACAATGCTCGCTTTGAAGAGTTGACCATGGAGCAGCTACTTACAGACTTTGCTAGCGTACGAAGAGCATCGCAGAGTTTCGTTAGTACTTTGTCTGTCGAGCAATTAGCCATTGTTGGTAATGCCCGACAATATGAGATTACGCTTGAAGACTTTCTCAAGTCGATTATAGGTCATGAGCGGCATCATATTAATGTTTTGAAGCAAAAGTATTTCTAGCACCGGCAAGCTTGGCCCCTGATTGCCAGTTTAGATTTAACAGCAATATGCCTATCTTGAGAGGAGTTGAACTCAACCAACCCTTAAAAATGAAATCTAAGTATCAAAGTATTGTTTTCCTCTCACTATTTCTTTGGTTAGCTGTAGCTTGTCAGCCATCTGGTGACAGCCAAACTGCCGAAGCAGATGAGGCCCCGGCGGAAGAAGCAACTGAGGCCGTTGCGGACGAGGCAGCTGAAGCCGTTGGGGACGAAGCGGAAGTCTCTTCATTTCAGCAATTCCAGGCACTTTTCCAAAATATAACTGGTGACCCTATTTCTAAGGAGCTTAGTGACGAACTACTCGGGGGTGGAAATTACAGGCCTGTCAAGGTAATCAACAATCAAACCGATATTTTCATCTATGAGGTGGCAGACTTTTATTTGGCTGAATCTTCTGTGGTATATACATTCTCAATGGACGGGCAAAGGCTTGACCAGAAAGTTATATTCTCTTCAGAGGGTGGAGAGCTCTACAACTATAACCTGGAAATCACCGGCATCAATAGCTTTGAGTTTCGAGGCACTTTAGATTTGTCCCTGTATGATGAGTCCATTTTTGGTGTGATGTCTGAAGAAGAAAAGCAAAGTCTTGAGAAAGAAAAAGTTGACTACTATCAGGTTGACAGACAGGGTATAATTACCAAACTCTATGCTCCTGATATCGCCGAAATTAATGAAGCCGCTTCAACGCTTAGCAACATTGAACAAATATACCTCAACCTTCAACCGGAGGAGCAACGACCATCTGCTTATGGTTCACTGATGAACCACAAAGGAGAAACTAAAGATGGCTTAGCATATATCAACGCAGATATTGGTTTTTACCAGTTCGATGTAGCAAATGGCTACCTCTCCTTCAAGTTGAATGCAAGCCAGCCCATAGATGAAGAAACTGCAAGGCAAATTGTTTACTGGAATCTTGAGGACGGCAGAAAACTCGTGGCGTTAGCTACTCGCGTATGTGCGTTCGTCTGCGAAGGATCGGCAATTGAGTTCTTTTACGCGGATGAGAGTAATGCCTTGACTCCAGTAGCCTATAGTGAAATAATTCCTGATTTGGGCATGAAGTCCTGGGCAAAAAACCCTGAAGATGAGATGGTTTGCGACTATTTTACCGTCCTATACAACTTACCCCAACAAGGAAAAAATATCGAGGTGCAGGTTGAATCTGAATGTTCTTGCTGTGAAATGAAAGGAAACTCCGTTACCCTGGAATGGAATAATGGCACATTCACGTTTGGAGAATTCGCTTCGATATAACGCATAGAAATTTGCCGCTTGCTTTCCTAAAAGTCTAAAAGAATGACAGCCGATAAACTTTTCGAGAGCATTAAACTTGTTGTCCCCCGAGTAGATCTCGATCAAGACCAACTGGACAGTTATTTGAATCATCGAAAAGTGAGAAAGGGTGAAATGATCCTTTCCGCAGATCAAACCTGCTTACATTACTATTTTGTGAACTCCGGATCGTTTCGCATATACTTCTATAAAGACGGCAATGAATACACGCATTGGTTTGCCCTGGAGGGAATTCTATTCACAGAGCTTGAAAGCTACAACTTGGACAAACCCACCAGATATTATGTCGAAGCGTTGGAAGACAGTGAAGTGCTTACCATTTCAAAATCGAAAATGAACGAGTTACTTTCAAAGTCGCAAGCTTGGCAAGAGTACGTTCGAATCAATTGGGAGTTTGCCTTTATTAAACTGTCTGCAGTAATCGCATCCTTTCAAAGTAAAACTGCCAAGGAACGCTACGAAGAATTATATGAGTACAAGGAACTACTGCAAAAAACCACGCAAAAAGACTTGTCTTCTATGCTGGGTATAACGCAGTACTCCCTAAGCCGCATTAGAAAAGAGAGAAACTGATTTATTGCCATATGGCAAACTTTGCGAGCCAATGATTACAAACCTTTGCATGGTAACAGACAACACTCACCATGCAAGACGACTCCAACTACTTCGAATACTTCTTCAATCAACTCTTAAATGCCCTGGAAGAAAAAGTCCCTTTTGGCGTTGACAAAGAAGATATTCGTGTTCTATCTCAGAACTTGATTGATACAAGCATGCCTATGGCTACCGATCAGGCGTCAGTAAACCACATCAAAACCTGCGCAGTGGTTATTGCCGTATTTCGAGAGCTCCGAAAACGAATGCCCATGGATGAATGCCTTGAAGTCATCCGGTATGCTTTCGTAGACAGTTTGGGATTCATTACTGAACAAACAGAGCAGTTCCTGGACAAGTCCTCAAATCCTTTTAGCGACATCGTTGCAATTTCCAGACAAAAGGAAGGTGAGTATGGAGATAGCTTCGAATTCTATCGCAAACGTGATGATGATGAAGCTTACCTACTGGAGGTGAGGAAGTGCTTCTATTGCAAACTACTAACAGCCAACCATGCTCCAGAGCTCATGCCAATCTTCTGCGATTTCGACACTCTCTGGATGAAAGCTATTAAGCCTGAAAAACATGGCTTCAAATTCGAAAGGCCAGAAACTATAGGCACTAATGGGGAGGTCTGTAAATTCTACTTTACGAAGGTGGAAAGAGCGTAAACGAAGGCCGGGTGTTGATGACAAATGCTATCCAACCTATTTTTGGGTGTGAACCTACAACCACATCTTGAAAATAAGCTCCTGCAGATTAGGCCCCTGGAGGAACGTGACTTTGATGACTTGTACAACGTTGCCAAAGATCCACTGATCTGGGAACAGCACCCAAGTTCGGATAGATATCAGCTACCTGTTTTTACTGAATTCTTTAATCAATCTATAGATTCGCAAGGCGCTCTGCTGGTAATCAATAAGGCCTCCGGTGTTGCTATCGGCAGTTCAAGGTATAATACGGTGGTCGGCCGCGATGATGCCATTGAGATCGGATGGTCATTTCTAGCCAGAAAGTATTGGGGCGGAAGATATAATCAATCCATGAAGCAATTGATGATTGAACATGCTTTGGCACATGTTCAAAGTGTTCTATTTGTCATAGGCAAGGAGAATATCAGGTCTCAAAAGGCTGTGGAGAAAATTGGAGGCATCATAATTCCAATATCAGAACTAGACCCTTCCGTAGAAAAATATCAAATTAATCTCGTCTACGAGGTAAACCAGAGCAATTGGAGTAAGTTCTTGAACAATTAAGCCACACCATGGAAGAACTCCCCGATAAGAATATTTTCATGATGTGCCCTGCTCTTAGGCAGCAGGCAACTAGAAAGCTGCCTGAAGGCTTTCATATCCGAAGCATGCGAAGAGATGAATTTCATATTTGGAAAGCCATGCCCTTTGATGATCCCGAAGATGTAAAAGCTTATGATGGTTTTATGGAGGATTTCTACAAAAGCACTTATAGCAGTAAAGCTGATGAGTTCTTCCAGCACACTCAGTTTGTTTGTAACCAGGAAGATATTCCCGTCGCAACCTGCATGATCTGGAAAGCCTATGATGCCATTAATACTATTCACTGGCTCAAAGTACTTAAGTCCTATGAAGGCCTGGGAATTGGTAGAGCATTACTCTCTGAACTGATGATTCCGCTTAAAGCGTCAGATTACCCCCTTTACCTCCACACTCAGCCGGAAAGTTTCAGAGCCATCAAGCTTTATTCAGATTTCGGCTTTAACCTTCTTTCGGGAGAGGAATTTGGTGGGCGAAAGAATCATCTTGATGAATGTCTTACCTATTTGAAAAAGCAAATGCCCTATGCTGATTTTGAGAATCTGGTCATAAGCCGGGCACCGCAAGAGTTTGTTGACTTGCTAGTGAGTCAAAGCACTATTGAGTTTTGAGGAATCACTTGCGCAGCACCGCGGAGCAAATAAATGACAACACTATCCCGATAGGAAACACCGTTGCGAACATTACAAATGCCTGGAAGAAACTACTGCGCATATAGTCGGGCATATTCTCCCATGCTCCTAGGGCAGCTTGAATTTCTGCCTCACTAGCTCCCTTCTTTATCATGCTCTGTCGGTAGCCTTCTTGAAAGTTCTCAATAAAGGAAGGGTCTGCCACTTCATATAAAAAGTAGTTAAATATGCCGAAGATCAAAGACGCAATCAGCGTAATCAAAACTCCGGTGCCGGCCGCACGCCAAAAGGAAATCTTGCCCTCCAGGTGCTTATCTCGCATTTGTTGGGTGCCGAAATAAATGCCCACTCCCATTGCAATAACCATTGCCGAATAGCCAAAAACCTCTCCGGCATCATAGTCGATATCTTTACCAACAAGAAAAAAAGGTATAAGAATAAGAGCTGATAAAATAACTCCGGCCAGGCCCCCATATTTGAAAAGCGTAATTCTCATGATTTTATTTTTACCTGCAAGCTATCAGCCGAGTCAACTTACGCCTTCACCCGAAAGTATGAAATACAGGTATTCACCCGAAAGTATGAAATCTTGTATACTTTCGAAATTGCCGTTATTTTCTAATTTCGTCTAACGTCAATGACCACCACTATCCTCAGAATCCTTTTCACCCTGTTCCTGGCGATTATGCTATTGGTAGTATCGGCCTGGCTTGGCAGCTTCACCGTTAGCAAAGACGACGGCTTAGCAGGTGGTGCAATTATTTTTTGGTACGCGGTAGGGGGATTTGTTGCGGGCATTGTTATTGGCCTAATAGTGCCCCGCTACCTGACGGAGAAGGCACTTCGAGTGGCTACTTTGATTCTGGGCCTATCAGTGATTGTTACCTTGGCAATACTTACCACCCGGTTTCAGCAAAGTCAACAAGCAGTTGAATCCACCAAACCACCTCCACAAACTACAAAACCAACTGATAATTAGCGTTCAAAGCGACGAATGCGCAAAACCCATAATTTATTTAAGCGTCGCCAGCCACCAGGTATTGCCTACAATGTCTTTAATTCCTGCACCCCTGGCCCCATAGTCCTCATCGTATGGCTCCATTAACGATTGAGCCCCATTTTCCATTGCAAGGTGAAAGCGCTTATCGGCATCATCAACATAGATATACATGGCTGCATTCATCACTGGAAAGTTGGCTGTAGCATCTGACATCATCACAGTTGCGCCGCCAATAACCACTTGGGCATGACCAATAATATCATCTCCTCGCATTACTCGCTCCGTTTCTTTCGCATCAAACACCTTTGATAGAAAGTCTATTAGCTTGTCAGCACCTTCAACCACCAAATATGGCATAACCGTTTGGTGGTCGGATGGCCTTTTCTGATTTACACTTTGATCCATAATTGTTCTTTTTGCACAAATCTAGGTTTATAGGCAAAATGAAAATTGAATAAATCAGACACTAGATTTTTACAAAGCTGTCAGCAGTATCCTCGAGCTGGTGGTGATATATTTTAGGAGTCATCCCCGAGAAGGACTTGAATTCCCGGATGAAATGGGATTGGTCGCTATAGCCAGCATCATAGCCGAGCGAAGTCAACGAAAGCTTCTGGCCGCTCTCTAACAACTTCAGGGTGCTTCTGAAACGCACAATTCTTGAAAACAACTTAGGGCCTAATCCAACACTCTGGTTAAATTTTCTATCAAGCTGCCTGGATGAAAGGTTTACATATCGCGCCAGTTGGTCAATATTGCAAGCCCCTTTTTGCATCAGAATTTGATTTACACTCGCCAGTATTGCTAGCTTTTCCTCAGTTCCTTTTCTCAATCTCTTACTTAAAAAATCACAGACGATTTGCAATCGGTATCTGTCGCTTTCAGCATTAATTACTTTGTCTTCAAGCTCACATCCTTCAGCCCCAAGTAAATCTCGCAAATTTCGGCTCTCATTAGTTATTTCACTTGAGGGCATGTTAAAGAGCATCTCAGTGGCGTATGGGTATAGATAAAAGCCAATCATTCCGAACTGGCCTTTGCATTCCAGGTCAGTGAATGTAGTGCATTGGCCTGATAACAGGCTAACTGGTGACACACTTGCTTTGCCACCACCGGCTGGCAACTCTCTAAATTGATTCTGATAGTGAAATACCAGATTAGGACTGCCGTCTGCAAAGAGCCTGTAAGGAACGAACTGGCTCTCTGAAAACGAGCCGGAAAGTACCCACATCGCTCTGACAACCGTAGAAAGCTCAATCGGAGGGCTTAGCGTATAATAAATCATCTTTACATCCTGAATATAAGCTTTTTACTTTTGTTGAAGGAAACGAGTAACATTTCTTGTTCTTCATTAGTCTAAGTACCATACCCCCAAGCCAAACTCACACCAAAATAGTGCGTAATAAATAAGAACCGTATCTTCAAAACCCTTGAGAACCTATCAGTTTGGCCCGTGGCTGATTGAACCAGCCCTAAATAAAATATCCAAAAATGGTACTGCCCACCATCTTGAACCGCAGGTAATGGGAGTATTGCTGTACCTAATTGAGAATCATAGTAAAGTAGTTTCAAAACAAGAGTTGATGGAGGCCATTTGGCCTGATGTTGTGGTGACAGAAAATGTATTGAGTCGCTGTATTTCACTACTACGGAAGGCTCTGGGCGACGATCCCAAATTTCCTAAATACATAGAAACCATTAGTAAATCCGGTTATCGACTTATTCCGACTGTACAGGTTAGTGGTGCTGAAACTGATCAGCCTAAGGGGCTTAGAGCGGTGCTGAGATCGCAAATTCTTCGACCGGTGACATTCGTTGTCATCCTCTTTTTGCTAATTACAGTTACTGCCACCATCACCCAAGTTATTGATCGTGGTGACAAAGACTCAATGCTTTACCCCGTGCCTGCCTCCTTGCTGGAGGGAAGTGAGTGGTATCCCAATATATCACCCGACGGCAAGTACCTGGCCTACAGCTGGAGAGGGCCTGACCAGGACAACTCAGATTTATATGTCAAATTGATCGACTCTGAATCTTCTCTTCAACTATCAAATACTCCTGGCAATGAGAGCGGGGCAGCCTGGACTCCTGATAGCAAGTACCTCATATTCATGAGGAAGCGAGTTGATTGCGGCATATTTAGAGTTTCCGTGTTGGGCGGTGAGGAGGAGAAAATTGGCGATTGCCTGGAGAGAGCCTATGGCAGCATTGATGTTTCATCCGATGGGAAATGGGTAGTTGCCAATGGTGCCACTGCAGATGGTCGATCAAGAAATATCAAATTAGTTGAAATTTCATCAGGGGCAGTTCAACATATTTCTAACCCCGATCCACTGGCCAGGGGAGATTTCGATCCGGCATTTTCACCAGACGACAGGTTTATTGCTTTTAGAAGAAAGTACAATGCTGTTGATGAAGATCTGTTTATTTATGACCTGAGCACAAAAAACACACGGCGGATTACGGAAGAGCACAGCGTAATTCTGGGCCACGACTGGTGGTCTGAAAATGAAATTGCCTATGCCTCCCAGAAGTCAGGACATTATCAACTTTGGAAGCTAGATCTAACTACCAATCAAAGCACTCTGATGCCGCTGGCAGACTACCAACTGATTCAGCCACAAGTTCCTGGTCAAGGAAAACTTACCTACATGAAAGTGGCAGACGAGGTTAATCTGTGGTCGCTTACCCGTAATGAATCCGGAGAATATGATGCAGCCAAATGGATGGCTACCGCAGCAATAGAGAAGCACCCCAGTATTTCGCCTGATGGCAAATACGTGGCCTATCTTTCCAATGAGGGCGGCAATTTCGAAATATGGCTTGCTGATATCGATGGCAAGAATAAAAAAGAGCTAACGCAACTTGAAGGCGATTTGCCAGGCAATCCGCGCTGGTCAGAAAACAGCGAAACTATAATTTTTGATTTGCAACGGGGAAATCAATCGGAAATATTCAGAATAAATATCCGCGGCGGTGGGCTCACCAACCTTACCAATCTACCGTCAAATGAGCAAGTGGCGGCACTTAGTGCAGACGGTAAGGAGTTGTTTTTCGGCTCTGATCGCTCCGGTCAATGGCAAATCTGGAAAAAAGACCTTGAGACAGAAGAGTTAGAGCAACTAACCGAGAGCACTGGTTACGGCTTAACGCTGGATCATGCCAACAATGCTTTCTATTATGCGCGGTGGGATACAGTAGGTTTATGGCAATACTCATTTGATACGAAAGACATAAAGCCGATAGCCAATATTAGCCCTCGGCTGTGGGGTAGTATTGCACTGGGCAATAATCTGGTTTACGCCCATGGTGTTGGTAGCCCCCCAGCCATTATATCTGTGGATATGAGTAAACAAATACCCACTACAATTTTCACCCTGGAAGGCAAGCAGCCCTACCCAAATCAATCAATTACCGCCACTCCTGACGGCAGCTACATCATTTTCACGCAAATCGACCGGTCTGACTCAGATATTATGATTGCGGAAATCGCTGCAAACTAATTGGCGTTTGCTACCGACTTTAAATACGGATACAGCTCCTGCCGGACCAGGGAAGTAAAAGCTGATGCCTGCCTATCTGCCTGTAATTGCGTTAGCCCCTGCCAATCAGAAGTTGCAACCATTACCAGTTCCATATCAGGTAGTACAATAATAAATTGACCACCGAAACCTATTGCGGCCGCATTGCGATCAGGCACTTTGCTTTCTGTCCACCACAAATAACCGTAACCGGTACTACTTCTAACCTTCTTCTGAAAGCTAACGGTTTTATTAAGCCAGCTGGCTGAAACAATCCGTTTGCCATTGTACCAACCATCGTCAACAACAATCTGACCGATTTTCAGCATATCTCGGGGATGAAGTCGAAGGCCAGCGCCTCCATTGTAATAGCGTGGCAATTTCTGCCAGTCAACGTGCTCAATTCCCAAGGGTTCAAATAGATGCTGTTGGGCAAACTCCAAAGTGGTTTTTCCCGAAGCTTCCGAAATAATTGCAGACAGCAAATGAGAAGCTCCTGAGTTATAGTTAAAGGTTTTACCTGGTTTTGAAGAAAGTGGTCGGCGCAGAACATAAGCCACGGGATCATTCGAACGCCGCCAACCGCTAAATTCGGCTATGTCTTCCGACCACTTAAAGCCTCCAGTCATAGTTAGTAAATGCTGAATAGTAATATTGGCTGTTTTCTTGGGATCGCCAGTAAGGAAGGCCCCCAGGTAATCGTTAATTGGTTGATTTACACTTTTTATGATCTGTTTATCAAGGGCAATGCCAATCAAAATACCCACAACGCTTTTCGTCACCGATCGTACATCGTCAAGGCTATCTCCATCATAAGATGCAAAATATGCCTCTTTCAGAATCTTGCCATTTCGGCTTACGATGAAACTTCTCAGAGACTTCAACTTGGAGGCTTTGGCAAAGATTGCATCAAGATCACTTTGTGCCAGAAATCGCTGACCCTGCATCGACTGCGCTCCATCACCAGTAGAGCACGACAAGGATATCAGCAGAAATGTGCAAATCAAACCAATTCTCATACCCAGAGAACCTTCTACCCAAACCAATCTTACTGGCTACTCTTCGTCATCAATTTCCCATCTAGAAGCTTCAGAAGCTCGGGCCAATGGGTGTTTTTAGGAAATTGACTACTTAACATCGTAAAATGCTTGATGGCTTCCTCGTGCTTGCCGGCTCCCACGTATGCATCTCCAATACGCATCACATTGGCCATGTGCCGCGGATCTTCCTTCAATCCATTCTCAAACAGGTCTACTGCAACCCCAGGATGCCCGTCATTCATTAACATCCAGGCCGCATCACCTAGAGTACTGGGGCCAACACTGTTCTTATCCGCCTTTCTCAGTTCATTGTATTTCTTCATTCCTCCTTTTGTACCCTTCTCTACAGCCGCTTGATACACCAACCCAGCCGGGTGAGGGTTACCCTCTTTGGTCTTCGCAAACCTGTCTTTTAGGTGGTCGATAGTCCAGCTATAGAGATGGAAGTGGAATTCTATGGAGACATCATCTCCCATCAATTTGCCGTTACCCATAGGGGTATTCCAGGGTCCTTCTTTGCCGAGGTCGAAATCCATTCTGTTAAAGGTCATTTCGCCTCTAACAAAAACGCGGTCATACTTCTCCGGTCCCGACTTTGGCATCATTTGGGGAGTTTTGCAAGTAACAGTAACTTCTTTGACGATGTCTTTAATGATCAGGTTTCCCACTAAATCGAAGCCATCGCCTTTAGGAACAGCTTTGGTGCTCTGAAACCAAATATGTGGGAACTCTGCTGAATTTAGAAACTGTGCACTTTGCAGCACCTCATCCCTTTTCACATGCAAAGTTGTAAACGCCTCAGTGTCAAAACGCACCGTTGCTGAGGTAGAAGCAACATTATTGGGGTCGTAGAAAAATGTGCCTTGGTAGGCGGCTACTCCCCCTCGAATTACGCCCTCTCCCAGATTATCCAGTCTAAACTGTACAAAGGAGTTATCCTTTATAATCTGGTAGCGTTTGCCCATGTCTATTTTTTTCTCCTGGGCAACCGTTAATAGAAAAGTGGAAAGAAATATTGAACCAAATAGTAATAGTTTTTTGTTCATGGTTTTTGTTTTTAGCCTTTTCAAGTCAAACGATTACTGAAAAATTGGGTCCTGGAAGGTTGGTGATGTTTTATTGATGGAAGCCTGATTTTTCTGTGAGGGAGAATTTGAATGATTATTTTTGCATACTTTTCAATAGTACCATGAAACACTTATACCTGATAACCCTAATAAGCCTTTGCCTGGCATGTAGCCAGCAAGGAAGTGAAAACACTACAGAAACAGCATCTGAAGAACCTGCCATTGACATGACCAACGTACCTGCCGAGTTGGCAAGTGCATGGGACGCGCATGGTTCTGTAAATGCCTGGAAGAAGTTCGGCAAGCTTGAATATGATATTGAATTCAAGCTCGGAAACCATGGAGGCATCGAGCATCATACTATCGATCTCAACTCGAGAAAAGTAATGATAGATGGCCAAGACTATAGCATCGGCTTTGATGGTAGCGAGGTCTGGGCAATGCCGGCTGTAGATTCTATTGATATCTCTCCAAGATTCTACCACAACCTGTTCTTCTACTTCTTCACCATTCCTATGGTGCTCTCGGACCCTGGTATCAATTATGAAACGCTAGAGCCGCTAGTAACCGATTCAGCTGAGTTCAAGAGAGTGCGTATTTCTTATAATGCGGGGGTTGGCGACTCACCGGAGGATTACTACATCTGCCATTTCAATGCTGAAAGCAACCAGATGGATTGGTTGTTATATACTGTGACTTACTTCAGGGGCGAAGCGCATGAAAACTTCAATGGGCTTATCTACGAAGATTTCCGAGATGTAAATGGCATTAAATTGCCCCACAGTCTCACTGGCAGGCGCTATGCGGCAGATACATTAGGAGCCGTTAGATACTTTGCTAAGTTCTCCAACGTCAGCTTGTCAGAGTCTTCTCCAGCCGACGATATGTTTGATATGCCGGAAGGCGCAGAGATAGATTCACTGGTACAAAACGATTAATCAGTATCGGAGTCATCAGAGTCGCCAAAGTCACTGGAGTCCTCTGATTCACTTTCATTATCTGATTCTTCATCTGCATAGTCGTCGTCATCTTCATCGTCCAAATCCACCAAAGTATCATCAGGTAATGATGCTCTTGATTTAGATTGCATCACAATACCTAAGGATGCCCCGATAGCAATGCCGATGGGAATACCGATGGCGATATTATCCAAAGCTACTCCCAGAGCGGTACCAATTCCGGCTCCAATGGCGATCCACATTCCTACAGTTGCTCCTTTCATGGTCTGCTATTTTAAGTTCTGAGATTTAATAACGCCTATTGATCAGGTAAGATAACTTTCTGGCCCTCAGGAAGAGGTGATTGGTACTCCTTTCCTTTCGTTTTCTCTTTGAAATAATCTTGCGCCTCTTTGACAAGTTTAGGATCTGTGAAAAGGTCAACTGCTGTCAATGTTAAAACCTTGGTAGCAACAACCGCCCCTTTGATGCCAGCACTGGTGCCATGACTGGCACTGGTTGCCCAACTATGCCATGGTACACCGTAAGGTGCAGTAGCGATCCTGAATCCGGCGGTTGGTGTTATAAAACTCACCTCTGCTACATCTGTGCTTCCTCCTGAAGGCGGTATCTCCTCCCAGTTATCTGGTATTTTTTTAATTTCGGTTTTGAATCCTAACTGGTCTTTCTCGGTAAAATCCTGAAGCTTCTTGCCCCACTCCTGTTCCTCCGCTGTAAACTCTGGCGCGCCAATAGCTATGATATTCTTTTCCAGGGCAGCCATCAGGGGATAGTTCTTGTTGTATTCATGAACGCCGGTAATTAAGCGCACCTTGTGCGTAGTATTAGTTCCAAGTGCTGCTGCTTCGGCAATTTTTAAAATGCGCTGATAGTATTTCTCCACATTAGAACGTGAGGTATCCCTAACATAATACCAAACTTTGGCATACTCGGGAACAACGTTAGGTGCTTCTCCGGCATGGGGGATTACATAGTGAATTCTTGTTGAAGGATATACATGCTCCCGCATCAGGTTTACTCCATAATTCATCATCTCCACCGCATCGAGGGCGCTACGGCCATTCCAGGGGTCGGCAGCTCCGTGCGCAGCCTGCCCAAAGAACTCCACCTCGAAATTGTTCATAGCCAAGCCGTTGACGTAGCCCACCCCATTTTCAGTACCCGGGTGCCACTCCAGAACGGCATCGAGTCCGGCGAATATTCCATCTCTGGCCATATACACTTTGCCAACTACAGTTTCTTCTGCAGGCGTCCCGAAAAGCTTAATCGTCCCGGTGAACGAGCCGTTTTCCATCATTTCTTTAACAGCAATCGCGGAATTAACACAAGCAGAGCCGAATAGGTTATGGCCGCAGCCGTGGCCACCGGTAACTCCGTCTTTCCGGGCCTCCCGGTAAGGAACCGCTTCATTCCCAACTCCAGGCAAAGCATCGAATTCGGCAAGAATGCCGATAACCGGGCTACCGCTGCCGTAAGATGCTACAAAAGCCGTAGGCATGTCTGCTACTCCCCGCTCCAATTGAAAGCCGTTCTCCTCAAGAAGGTCAGCCAGGTATTTGGCAGATTGGTGTTCCCTCAGAGCCGTTTCAGAATATTGCCAAAGTTGATTGCAAACGGTGGCTACTTGCGGTTGTAATTTTTCAGCTATAGCAAGTGCCTGTTGTTTAGTTTTTGAAAGCTTCTGGGCTAAAATGGCGCTGCTCGTAATAAGCAAGACTGCCGTTAAGATTGTTCTGTTCACGGAATTACTGGTTTAGTGAAATAAGGTTCAGTCTTGGAAGTTAAGAAATCTGAGCTATGGATAAAACGAAATACCTTATGGAAGGTCTTAGGGTATTAAGCTCATTTCTTTTGCCTTAGAAACCGCCTTGGTGCGCTTATTCACATCCAATTTGACGTATAAGTTGTTGACGTGGGTTTTTACCGTGTTGAGAGAAACAAAAAGCCTGTCAGCAATTTCCTGATTTGAATAGCCCTGAGCTATCTGATCAAGCACCTCCATTTCGCGTTTGCTTAGACCCAAAGAAGAAATAGCATTGTCATCCCGCTCGAAATCTCCCCGTACTACCACATTTTTCTTATTAGTGAGCCTATTGCCCACATAAAGTCCGATCACTAAAAAAGCAATAGCCAAAAGGCCCACATAGAGCTCAAATCCAAACCGAAGATTTGTAAAACTTGCCAAACGAAAATAGTGGAAAGCAACCATTACAATACCGAGTACCACCCCAATTATTACTATCAGCCGATACATGACTTCTAAAATAGTAATTCAACATTGTACTTGGCAACGTCTTGGTATTAGATATGATAGAACGTGCAATTACCCATTTTAATGGTGCTATTTTGCCAGCAGAATGTGAGGGCACTCTATTGGTCTATTTCTATTTCGACTCCAGCACTACAAACTCCACGCGACGATTTTTGGCGCGATTGGCTTTGGTGGTGTTAGGCACCAAAGGTTTAGTTTGACCGTAGCCCGCCGGCTTCATAAATTGTTCAGGCACTCCTTTTGTCAGCAGGTAATTCATAACAGATTGCGCCCGCCGTTGTGAAAGGTCCATATTGTAAGCTGGATCGCCCCGATCATCAGTATGGGCAGAGACTTCCAGCACAATGCCCTTATTCTGCTTCATCAAATCAAACACGTGGTCTAATTCAACCTTGGAATCCTGGGTTAACTCATCTGAATTAAATTGAAAGTTGATGGTGTTTAGCGCCAGCTTATTCCCCTCTTCAAGCTTCAACATCGAAATGGTTTTCTTAATTGTTCTGCCGTAAAACACATTTCTAAGATCTATGGTCTCCTGATGATAGAAATAACCAGGCCGTGTTATTTTGAATTGATAAAGCCTGTCAAAGGCTAACTCCGTTTGGTATTTACCTTCGTCCATCATCCCCCGATAAAACCCTTTCTTGTTCTTGTTATCCCGAATTTGGAGATAGGTTTTTAAAGGCTTGCCACTGGTTGCATCCACAACTTCAATCAGTAGTTGTGATTCACCCGGTTCAAGCAGCACTTCCCTGGTCTTGGGTTCATCGGAAAAACTAAGCTGCCCAACATAAGAGCGATGCCCTTTGCTCATTACTTCTATCTCCTGGGATGCATTCGATGCTCCAGATATCCTGTACATTCCGGGGGCTAACTCCTCGGCCTTTGCAGAAGTTTCACCTACATCGATAGCAGCTTGTAACGGTTGTCCGTTGGTTGCACTTTTTACTACAACTACAAATTGATTCTTTGCCGGCACCAAATTGATTTCACGAGTATCCACCGCCCCTACCTTAAAGCTGTTTTTTTTGACAGAGAGGCTTTTTGGAGTAAATCCATCGGCGACAAAACTTATATCATAATCATTGCCAGCTACAATGGGAAGATGAAAGCGCCCTCCCTTGATATGTACATAGCGCGTGTTAGGCGCCGCACCATTCCTGGTAATAGCTACCGTTGCTGAAAGTAATTTGCCAGTAGTTTGGTCGGTAATCGTACCAGTTAACGACATCGTCTTTCGGGGCCTGAGTTCCTCCGGAATGGTATAGTTGAGAATGTCATTCCCCTTGGTCAGTAGCAACATTTCGCCACTCTCAGAAACTGTTGCTAATCCCTCATCAGCTGAAGTATTGGCAAAAGCCATCGGCACTGGCTTCGACCATCGATTCCCTGCTATGTTGCGGGTTAGATAAAGGTCAAAGTCATTTTCTGCAATACCTCCATCTGAGGAGAATATTAGGGTCTCATTATCTGCCATTATCCTTGGAAACTGCTCACAGCCCTTATTGATGGCTTCTGGTAGTAGTTTGGGTTCACCCCAGGTGCCATCCAATTGCTTTTCAGCCATTAGTATTTCAAAACAAAATTTCTTGCCAGGGTTGGGCTTAGAGTTAACGCGCATAAAAAACAGCTTACTTCCATCCGGTGATAACGATGGGTATCCCTCATAATCTGCACTATTGACGGGGGCACCGATATTCACTGGGGCAGCCCATTTACCTTCTACGCTTTCTGTAAGATAGATGTCTTTAGAGCCAAGGCCTTTATCATCGAAGTAGGCGAAGAAGTAGAGATACCTGCCATCATAGGAGTAGTTTGAGCCAGCAAGAAACTCATATGGAGTGGCATACTTGTTTAGGCTTTCAAATGGCTGCGGTGCCAGCCATTGATGCTTTTCGTTTTTCTTACTTTCATACCACTTGAAATCGCTTTCCCGGTTAGAAAGCCAAATAATGCTTTGCCCATCAGGACTAAAAGACGGGGCAAATTCTACCTGGTCACTATTGATAGTAGCCAGTAATTGATCGTTTTGAGCTGTTAGGTGGAAGGATGTCGCCAATACCAGAATGGAGGCAACTGTTGTTTTTGCAAACATTACCAAGGGTTTAAGGGTCTAGGGTTTAGAGCTAATTATCTAATCCCTGGGCATTCTTCAGAGCCCAGAGCTTCCTTGGCTGTTACTCCCTTGGCTGGCAGTAAAGATTGCTATAATTTTTTTCTGGTTGAAATATCCGGAGGGTTTTCCGTATTATTTTTTTAGGAACTTATCATAAGAGTACCCTACACGAATAGTACTCTAGGATATAATTTCCGCTATCTTCTCAAATAGAACTCTGACAGGTTCCATTGCCTGAATACCTTCTGGCTCTATTGTCCTAGCGTAATTTCTTGCAATTATTGGTTTGCCAACACCTCTCCTAGTTTCCTGCCCAACCTTGTTTCTAAGTGCCTCCGAAAACTTGGCTCCCTCTCTTAACGGAACAATATCTTCCAAAACCCAAGGATCGCCTGATGCTTTTCGATAGTTGTTATTAAGCATATCGATCAAAATGTTATCATCGAATGTATCTTCAAATTCCTTATCTCCAGCGAAAATTACGTTGCTATCGATGAATCCTTCTTCGAAACCTATGTCTTCAAGTTTCTCTGCAGTTATTTGCGCGGATGAACCAGGCCATTGTGTATCACTGTCAAGAAAAAGGATAGTAGAATCTCGTTTGTTCTTACTTAATAGTTTTAAGAAATTTCTCCAAGCACCATTTGACTCCAAATTTACTAACACGACTCCATCCTCGATTAGGTTCTTATTATTTACCTTCTTATACATTATTGGCAATGCATTCACTTCAGAGGCACCCTCAACTAGTACAAAGCATTTCTCGTAGAAAATACTGCTATTCGTTATACCACCCATCTCCGAAATGTCACTAAGGAATTGACGAACGTCATCATCATCTTCATCAGTCTCAAGAAAATGCACCTGTGATCGCTCGTCTTCATTTAGGACCAGACGGTTTATGGATATAGCAGGTGCTCTATCAATCATCGTCAAAGAATGAGTGCAAATTATACTCTGTATCGTATTATCAGGATCGCCTTGGGCACTTATTTGATTAAACAATTTCCGTTGTGCATCGAAATGTAGGTTTGCATCTGGTTCATCGTAAGCTTTGATGATGCCTTTGGTGGATATAATCTCCTCCTCTATTTTCTTATCCCATTCCAAGATTGCGAGGTAAAGTCTTTTCTTGGAACCCTCTCCTCTATCCCCTATCGGTTTTAATCCACTGCCTGTATCAAGTAGAAGTTGTTGAAAACTTAGGCCATTCGAAAAGTCGATATTATACCTTCCCTTCACATCTATTACCTTGCTATTGATCCTTTGGATTATCTCCCTAAGGTTTTCGTTAATTTTCGAATCTAAATTCTGCTCTATCTCCGATTTCAACTCAAGAAAATAGTCCTTCAACACCTCATTTCCATCCTCATCGGCGCTGTAAAAGTGCTTTCGGTAAACGGTCTTCAGAACATTTCCAACCTGCAAGTTTGGGTTGCCATAGTCGCTACTGGTATATCTTTGCCAAATTGGAAGATACTCGGAAATGTCGCGATAATTACACCCACGAAACCCTAACTCTGTTTCTAATGGTGTTTGAGCAATGTATTCACCCATGCGTTCAATTAGAACTGCCTTTACACCATCTGATGACAAATCCAGTGCCTTACATAATTCGCGTAAATCTGGTACCAAAAGAGATTCGTAAGTATTGAATCTATCATCAACAAATGATTCTCTATTAACGAAATACTCAGATTCACCCGTTGATTTATCAATCCTCCTCAAAGTTAGTTGTCCTCCTACCAAAAATTTCTCTAATCCATCGGGAACGGGGTATTGAACATCGAAGGAACCGGTTATTTCAATTTCACCTAATCGCACCCCATCAATCTCGTGATAGTCGGATTCGGTTACTTGTCTTTTCTCTAGTAATAATTCCAAAGCATCTAAGACTGACGATTTGCCGGAATCGTTTTCTCCAATAAATACGGTGAGCTTATGGATGGGGATCTCCAAGCTATCCTCGAAGCACTTAAAACCTTTAATCCGGATGCTTCGAAGTTTCATAACTCCATTATGATAACTTGAAGACTAGAGTCTCCTTTCCTATAACCAGACGCTGGGCCATCGAATGACTCCGTTACCATAGAAAGCGCCAAAATCTTATCTACGGTAAATAAATGCCAATCAGGTATCTTCCCTGACTTACTTTGACCATCTACCTGATATGCTCTTAACGCGACATTTCCCTTGGATGTAACTCCTAGAGCATGTGGCCAAACAATCCTTCGGAGACCATCATAGTAGAACTCTACAACGCTCATATCCAATATGGCAGCCTTTAATATTGCTTCAGATTCCATATCGCTGATAATGAGCCTAAAATTAAGAGTCACAGAATCAAAGGCCTTTCAAGCCGTACGTATAAATACGTACATAGGATAGGTATTAATACTTACAATTTATATTCCGAAAGTGCAGTTTTGCAATAGCTTGGGCCTTCCACTATCTCACCGCCACGAAAAAATCCACCTCTGCATCTTCTGGGTTTTGTGCTTTCTCACCAAACACTTCGAAATCTGCGGTGAAGGCTCGATCTAAATCCATCTCCCAGATTTTCATCCATTGGCTGGCAATTATGCCTTTGCTCAAGTCGCCCCTTACCGACATAGTTACATAATCACCACCGTCAAATGATTTGCTTGTCATTCCCTCCGGAACCTGATCTACTGATTTCACTTTACAACCCAGAATTACAGTGTAAGGCTGAGTATGGTCGCCTTCGTAGTCAGCGTAAATTGAATAGATAGTATCATCTATTCTTCCAGGGATTTTGTTGAGGACTCCCTCTCCCAGAAACCTTTGCCACAATGCTCCAATTTCCTGGGCGCCCCGCCCCCCTTCGTTTGTGGTTCTAATTGATAATCCAATTACCTGAAATGGCTCTACTTTTACTTTTTGCATGACTTAGAATTTTCTGTTTCAGGCAAAAGTACTGAGCCAATTGTCAAGGGTATGTCAGGGGTTGTTTAGAATATTTTCGCGGCAGTTATCAAAGTAATCTTGAAGGGTAATCTTGTGTGGAACGAACTGCTGACTAGTGATGGTAAGTTTCTCTATGCAATCCAGCCTGAAAGCACGAAAGTCCCTCCGCTTTCTGCAGTAGGCCACCAGTATCCAGTTTTCATTCGTGCTAAATATGGCAAACGGTTCTATCTCCCTGTTGCTTTGCTTACCCTCAAGCGATCGGTATTCCATTTTGGCCAAACGATAATTGGTTATGGCACCTTGCAGGTCAGTAAGGTAGTTACTGGTTCTCTCGTTTGATTTATTATTGCGGATTTGAATTCTTTCAGATAGCAATTCCGATTTTTCCAACTGACCATTTCGCATTACCGCCCTTATCTTGGTTATGGCGCTTTTGTGATTATTGATAAGTGATTGATCCCTGTTTTTGGCAATTAGTGATTCAGCCGTAATCAGCGCATTAGCCTCCTCTTCGGTAAACATAACCGGCGGCAACTTGTATCCAGCCATTATAGAATAACCCCTGCCCTCCTCTGTTACTATTGGCACCCCAGATTGTTCCAAAGTGCGAATGTCTCGGTAAACCGTACGAATACTAACCCCATGTTTCTCAGCAATCTCAGTCGCAGTAACCAGCGTTTTAGATTGCAAGGCCGTAAGTATGGCGGTGAGGCGAGCTAATCTTGGTTTCTCTTTTTCCATAAAGCATTAGCAAGGAAACCTTCGAAGATAACGAAAGCCCCAATAAGTGTCCTCCTATGGTCTATTAAGTGTACGATAATGAGACACATATTTCGCATGGCTGGTCTCCAATTGCTATTAATCATTTCATAATCAGTGAGTTATAAAAATTGGCACGAGCCTTGAAAATAGCTTGGTGGTCAAAAACTCAAAATAAATGAAACCCACTAGTAATTACTCGAATTCTATCCGCCTACTCTATTTTGCACTACTATTGGTGGTCGGTACGGCCGCTTTCGCATTCAATTCTATTAGCAATGAAAATTACGTGAGACGATCTGCGTTGGAGTTTGTAAAAGAATATCAAGCTGCACAGGAAAAGAATCAAAAACGGATTATGATTTACAACGGCGAAGACTTGCTGCTTGCTGACAAGACGCTGAAAGGTGACGAAAAACCTGATGAGGAGTTGAGCAAGCTTTTACTGGAAAGTGATTTGCTGTTCAACCACAACGAGACTTCATACTACATAAAAACGAAATAAGTTTTACGGATTCAGTATCGCCAAGGGAACATATGTTCCCTTTTTTTATTTTCCTACATTCCATAGATTAGGGCCCAATTAAAGGAAACCACTTTGAGTAGCAGTCAGCACACGGCCCAGAAAATTGGGCTTTTTCTTGGGCCAGTTTTTTTCGCCATCATTTTAATGATGCAATCTTCAGGTGGCCTGGAGCCCATGGCCTGGAGAACACTGGCGTTAGCTGCCTGGATGGTCACTTGGTGGATCACTGAAGCGGTACCAATTCCGGTTACTGCATTACTGCCACTTTCCATTTTACCACTAATTGGCGTAATGCCCATTGCCCAATCAACTGCACCCTACGCCAGCCCCATCATTTTTCTTTTCATGGGGGGCTTCATGCTGGCACTTGGTTTGGAAAAATACAACCTTCACACGCGTATAGCGCTTAACCTCATTCGCCTCACCGGTACCCATGCTAATGGTATCATTCTCGGATTCATGATAGCGACGGCAGCCCTCAGCATGTGGATTAGCAATACGGCCACTACCGTAATGATGCTTCCAATAGCTATTTCAGTAGTAGATCTACTTCCTAAGAGTAATCCTGGTATAGAGCAAACCAAATCATTCAAATTGTTTGCTTTGAGTCTCTTGCTTAGCATAGCTTACGCAGCGAACATTGGGGGTACTACTACCATCATCGGTACGCCACCCAACGTGGTTTTGGTAGGGCACATAAGAGAATTCTATAACATAGACCTTGACTTCAGCACCTGGCTGCTCATTGGTATTCCATTTAGCTTTACCCTGTTGGCTGTTACCTACCTGCTCATTACCCGCGTGCTTTTTAGAAATGGACTCGGAGATATTTCCGGTTCACAAGACCTGATTCACGAACAACTTCAGAAGCTCGGTAAGGTTTCAAAAGAGGAGAAAATGGTAATGGCAGTATTTGGCGTAACAGCGTTCAGCTGGATATTCCGTAAGCCTATTAACCAATTAATTGGAGTCGACATTCTCAACGACACCATAATTGCCATGGTCGGTGGCACGCTAATGTTTTTGCTGCCCACAGATTTTAAGCGATACAAGCGCCTACTGGATTGGGAAAGTATGAAAAACCTGCCATGGGGCATTCTTATCCTTTTCGGTGGTGGACTAACCTTGGCCCGGGCCTTGGAGCAAACGGGAATTATCGGTTCGGTAGGTGCTGCAATTGCCCAAAATGCCAACCTCGGCTATTTGATCTTGCTTGCTATGATTGTTGCTGTGATGCTATTTATGACAGAATTGATGAGTAACGTGGCCCTGGTAGTAATTTTTGTACCTGTCGTTTTCAGTATAGCGGAAGGGCTGGGTTACGACCCCATTCACTTTGCCATTCCTGTTACCTTGGCTTCTAGCTGTGCCTTTATGATGCCCATTGCCACGCCACCCAACGCTATCGTATTCTCCAGCGGTCATATCAGGATGAAAGATATGATGCGAGCAGGTTTCATACTGAACCTGGTGGCCATTGCCATTTTGGTATTGCTTGGGATGACGCTGGTGAGGTATTTTTACTAGGAACTGGTAAACCGAAGGATGTCATCCTGAATTTATTACAGGATCTAGATTCCGAAACAAGTTCAGAATGACTGCTCACAATAAAAGAAAAAGCTGCCCAAGGTCTGGACAGCTCCCATAGTAAGTATAAGCGATAAATTGGAATTGGGTCTATCTAATTTCTAAGAGTCACTCCGGCTTTTCTTATCCTCAATCACATAGGATAACCCCAAACCGCCTCCACCGAAGATAAATAGCATGGAGAAGTAACCGACTTCCTCCATATAGAAGGCCATATCCAGGAAATAACCAACTAGCAAGCCCATACCAAAACCTACTAGTAGTAGTGAAAATCTTAGGGCACCAAAGGAGCCAGTTATATTCGCTGTTTTCATTTCTGCTGGTGACATACCTTTTTCTATTAGTGCCATACGTTCTTCATTAGTATACTTTCTTAAATAGACTATCATAATTAAAGCTGAAACACTAAATATGATAAGCCAGACTATTGCTAATACACCTTCTCCCATTATTGAAATTTGTTTTGAATTCTAATTTTGCACTTATGACAAAGGTTATTCAATGTAGGTTACACCCCTCTCAAAAAAAAGTGAAATAAAAGCGGGCTTCCAACTTTTCCTTTAAAAGGTGTAACTTATATGGAAGCACCTTGGTCAAAGAGCCGTGGATAAACATCAGGAGGATCTGATCCTTATTGAAAAAGTATTGCGAGGTGATGAATCCCAATTCAGAACTCTGGTAGAGAAACATCAGGATTACGCCTATACCATAGCGTATAAAATCCTAAATAATAACCAGGATGCTGAGGAAGCCTCCCAAGACGCTTTTATCAAGGCATTTCATGCCCTGAAAAATTTCAATAGGGAAGCCAAGTTTACCACCTGGTTTTATCGCATAGTTTTCAATACCGCTGTTACCTATAAAAGAAAGCAGCGCCATGATGTTAGTGATATTGATAATTTGAGAGATATGGCCGGTGCTGACAGCGCCGGTAACTTACAAAGTGATGAAAGAAGGAAATATATAAATGAAGGAATTTCGCAATTACTTCCTGCTGATGCCACAGTTATCACTTTGTTTTACCTTAAGGAATTTTCTCTTGAAGAAATATCTGAAATAACCGGAATGAAAATAAATGCCATCAAAATAAAGCTCTTTAGGGCTCGAAAGAGATTGGCAGACCGAATGACAAGAATATTAAGTACTGAGACAAAGTCACTTTACGGCTAGAGTTGTTAAATTGTAATAATATGAGACAAATTACTGATAAGGAATTGCTGGACTATCTTGACGGACTACTGAGTCCGGAGGATAGTACGGAAATTGAAGAGGTCTTGAAAAAAGACGGGGAGTTGAAGGAGCGTTACCTGCACCTGCAGCGGGTGGATAAGGCGCTGGAAGCGGTAAATACTGAAGAAGCGGCTTTTGATTTCAGTGATAAGGTGATGGCCAACCTTCACGATCCGCGCTATCACAAGGTATCTCTGCTTTCCATTTTCAATCAGAAAAACCTGATGATGGTTGGTGGAATCCTTGTTGGCATTATGATTGGCATTTATATCATCTCCACTGGCCTGGCACCAAGCGTGCTGGAGTCTGTCAGTCTCGATAGTATTACCATCCAGGATCAATCATTAAACTTAAAGCCGATCTGGGACTCGCTTACCGGAGGCATGTTTATAAAGATTTTCTTCCTGTTCGATCTATTGCTAGCCCTATTTCTTCTCGACAGGGCAGTACTTAAGCCCATGTTCCGCAGGAGAACACAAGCATATTCTCTGTAGGCTAAACTCAGAACCTGGAGATAATAGACTTGATCTGGCCCCAATAGGAATGCCCGAATAAATTAAGGTGAACCAAAAGTGGGTAGAGGTTGCAAATATCTACTCGCTCAATGAAGCCAGGAGCTAACGGAAACTCCTCATTATAGGCCTGGTAGAACTCATCATCAAAACCTCCAAAAAGCCTGGAAAAAGCCAAATCCATTTCCCGATGGCCGTAGTAAACAGCCGGGTCAATCAGCGCTGGTAGTCCCTCATGGTTTACCATTAGGTTGCCACTCCAGAGGTCGCCATGAAGTAGCGCTGGTGGCTCCTCGGGAAATAGATTTTCAGCCTGAGCTAGCAGGACATCAAACCGATCTACATCTTCTTTGGCTAGCCTACCTTCATCCCTGGATAGTTTTAATTGCACATTGATTCTCTGAGTGATAAAAAACTCAGGCCATGAAGATGTAGCAGTATTGGATTGCGGCAAAGAGCCGATGTAATTGTTATGATCAAGGCCGACTGTACCATTGGAGTTGCGGTGCAGTTGGGCCAGACTCTCACCCAAAGATTGCCAATAGTTTGGTCGCCGACCAATGCTTTGGATATAATCCAGAATCAAGTATGAAAGGTCAACAACCTCTCCCTGCAGTACCACCCCCGGTATGTCAATAGCATGGGCACTAGCGAGCAGTTCCAGGCCCTTCTTCTCGGCGGTAAACATGCCCGGATACCTTTCACTGGAATTCCATTTGATGAAGAAGTCACCCTGATCAGTAGTTAGCCTGCCCCCATTATTTATACAGCCGCCGCTGGCAAATTGAAAGTCGGTAATTTGGCTAACCCCCAGTTTTTCACCCAGATTTTCGACACAAGTTTGTCGTAGCTCAGTTGGTAAATCCGTAATCATTATTCAGTTATGGAATTGCGTACACTTCCGTTCAAAAAATTGTCCGGTATTGAGACACATTTTGTGGTAAGGGAATTTACCATTTGATCTATACTATTGATTTACAATAAGTTACAAACTTTGGCACAGGAGTTGGCATTAGGTAAGTGTCTCAAGATAAATAGCAATAACAACGCTAGCAAGCTAACTCCCGGTCAAGGACCGGGGTTAGCTTACCAAGGTCAAAAAAAGAGACTTCGAATTACAAGGTTAATAATGGGTTAAGTAGGACAAGGTAGGGGGCTTAGAGCTTCCTGCCTTTTTTTTGTGGCTTTTGGTGGTACTGGTAGGATACTTGACATACATTGGACTCCCCATTCTATTTCGATATAGCCGTCACTCGCAAGGACGCGAGCGATTTTCTAGCAAGTCAAGGTTTACTAAAAATATTCTTTGAATTCCGACTCTTCCATTCTTAGAGTTCTGCTCTTCCCATCGATTGAAAATATGTCATGAAATATTCCGTCTTTGTCTACATCAACAAAATGAAGGAATTGTTGTCCTTTAGATATTTTAACTACGTCCTTTATTTCAAAGTCCTTAAGTAGGGTAATCACATAGCCGTCACGGCGAGTTTTATCATAATTGTCTAAATCTTTTTCAGGCTCGACCATCTCAACAATGTCGAAATAGTCGGGCATTGAACTGTTCATTACTCTAAAATCCCTATCACTGCTATCCTTTCTAAGGTTGTAGCCATATCCTATTATCTCGTCCACAATGCATTTATCCCCTGACACCACGGTCATATAGTCTCCGTCGTCAAACTCAACTTCAAATTCCTTTCTGGCTTTCAAGGTGGTACCTCGCCCACAGAATAATGGAGGAAAGTATATTGCCATTTCGCTTCTATTCTAGCTTGTACACTTTAATTGCATTAACAATATATTCATTATCAGAGTACCTTGTATTTGTTGCTTTTCATACTCAGCTAAAGACTAGCCCACCACCCTATCACAATCAAGCAACATTTTGTAATTTCACTTTCAGATAAAAATATTGACAATCTAGCGTTGGGCTTGTAATTCTTGTCAGAAAAAGCACCACAATTTTAGCCTCGAGAATTTAAGCAGTACGCGCATGTTATGCGTGGACGCGGCTTATTCTGAGGCTTGGGGTGTGGTGCCCCTTTCTGACGGTTTAGGTCTGCGTACCACGCTATTTTTATTCTGAGTCTAACCGGAAGGATAAGACGAAGGATCTCTTTTCATGAATGGGGAAGAAGAGAATCATCCCCCTAACCCCCTTCCCGGCCGCAAAGGGCGGCGCACAAGGGGGAATTCAAACAAAGACGTGGTGGTAGCCGGCAAGTGCTTCGTGCAAACTGTAATGCCTATGGCTTCTGAAAAATCCTACTTTAAAACCACATTAACGGGGAGGCGGCGCTCAGTTAAACTAGGCAAGGCCTTCAAAACGGTAAAGCGCATTAAAAAGGCCAAGAAGAAGATAGAGCGCTTAGAGGCTGAATTGTTTAAACTGGTAGAATGGATGGAAGATAGAGATGTGGACTTGGTGCTGAGGAAGTTGAAAGAGGATTGAGGGGAGTGGTTAGTCGGGTGTTAGCTGACTCGAGAATAGCCGTCACTCTCGTGGACGCGAGCGACTAGGGGGCTTAGAGCTTCCTGCCTTTTTTTGTGGCTTTTGGTGGTCGTTAATGTACCCAGAGAGCCTCTCCACGTTGGTTACCGAACCTTCCGGAAATAAGCAACCATCCTGCTAACACGTTTCACCAACGAACGCATGCTTTATCTTTTGTTGGATATATTCTTTTTAAATTCGGCTTCGGTTAGTATAAGTCGATAGAATTCGAGTGGATTCTTCTTCAACTTGTTAATCAATTTCACGCCAGGATTCTGCTGATTGCACTCTGTGTCAGATTGTGCTACGGAAATACAATTTGCCAGGTTATTTCTAAAACTATAAAGCAAGAAATAAGGCTGGTGTGACATCCAACCATCACAGCCAGATATAACCTCCTTTTGAATTGTTGTGTTAATAGTATTGAGAGATTCAGTCAGCTTCGGAAGCTCATTGCTCTCAATTTTGTTAGTTCTGATAACTACTTCTTCACTTGTGACCTTGTCAATTTCTATTATCAATCCGTAAAAATTCTCATGTTCTTTCCATATTATCTTACTGTATCCTGCTTCACTTTGACCAACGTAGTGATTGAGATTGTATATGGTTCCAACACCTAACTCCTGCAAACTATCAACTTTGAAATTGGCCATTTTTAATAATTTGCCACCATATTCATTGTTACAAAAGGTGGCCAGACTTTGTGCATTGAGGTTGAATGCTGAAATAGCCAGAAGGAGAATAATACTAAAGCTACTCCTTAGCGACGTCCTCACGGTGGGGGCGGACAGACTGTTCCTCAGAATTTTATTTTTCCTTAGGTATTTCAATTGCGATAATCTCAGCTTCTCCGATTTTATTGGGTCCTTCATGAATCCACCACTTCTGGCCAATATTTAAATGTTGCTCAATTGGCTGGTGTGTCAGGAATCTCGCTTGTACATGTTTAGTTTGACCTGGTTCAATTTCGCAATCCTCTTCAAATTGCAAATCTCCAATGAAGGCATATTTAATTGTGCCATCTTTTTCATACTCAAAGACATGATCTGGTCGGTATCCAGATTTGATAGGCGTTTTTCGACCGCCATCTTCCGCAGGTAGTAAGGTCAACTTACATTCCACTAGATACATTGCCGGAGTTTCTTCTAAGTCGAAATCTGTAATGCTGTTTTCTGTGTATTTCCCCCAAGTCCCATGATCAAACACTTTTGAATATCCTTTATCTAACCACTTTTTGTAAATCAGCTTACCGTTAAACCAAAGGTAAAACTCATTATCGTCCTTTATTTCTTTCTTAATTATCATCCAATTCCTGAAACACCCCTACTAAGATATCCCATATCTGTAACACCAGCATTCCGCTAATTCTTCCTCCCTTGATCTATTGACATTAGAACTCCTCTAAAAAATCAGGGCTGTCAATTTCATAGGAAAAATCGCTATCGTAACCTTTAATTATGTTACCGTGAACCCTTATTCTTCTGATTTTATTTGTTGTAGTTTCAAAGACAATGTAATAGTCTGGAATGAACTTCGTTGGCCCAATAGGTTTCGCTTCGTTCAGGACCCTGAGAAGTACGACCCTCTGTTCGTAGGTTAGGTCTTTAAGTTTCTCAAATTTCCCATTGGATTCTTCATCTGGCCTGCTCAAGGTAATTTGCTCTATTTCCGCAATTTTAGTGGGGTAATCCAAGTTTTGTCTCTGTTTCGAACAGCCTAACAAAATAAGAGCTATTGTGGGTAGTAGGATTCTCATACAACCCATAATACGGATTTTCTGCATTTGCTATTAGAGAATAGTCGTCACTCGCGAGGACGCGAGCGACTGGGGGCGAGCTTCTTACAACGGTAGCTTGCAATTGGTCACATGTCAAAGTCAAAGAAATATGCTTTTTCATTCTTATTGTCATACCAATAGTATTTGAAATACTGATCTCCGTCTGTCCAGCTATACTTCTGTAATTCTTTAATTTTAGCCTTTTCCCACCATTCAAAATCATGTTGCAAACCAAATCCATTATCTCTATTTAGTGAGTCAAACGTGAGGTTATGTACTTCAATTATTTTTTTTGAAGTTGTTGTGTTGCAGTTAAACGAAAACATATAACTCGCATCAATTCCAATTGCATTATCGAAGCAATAGATATTCTTCACGTCCGGTGTAATCTCAACCTTCAAAAAGTCTGCGAATCGCTTCCTGTTATTCTCAGTGTCTGGTTTGTCGTGATCGAATGTTGGGTAAACTTTTGTAATGACCTTATTGGTTTGTTCTTTTAGCTCACTTTTCGTCCTTTCTTTGACTTCCTTAGCCAACTTTTCAGACTTCTTTCCAATTCCTTCGCAGGAAAAGAGGCCGTTAGTCAAAATTATTATCAATATGCAAAGGAGTATTTTCACTTGCTTCAAAATGGCGTATAACTCTTTTAATAATAGCATTACTAAGATATCCATTCCCCAGAGTAACTCCACGGCTCGCGCGCGTTTGCAACGCGTGCGAAATGAGTCTTCGAGTTCCAAACTCACTTTGCCTTCTCATCAAACAAGATCCCTCCACAAGGTCGGGATGACATCCATCTCAGTGACAGTAATCCCGCCAACAATTAAAAAAGCCACCTCAAAACGAGGCGGCTTTTCAACTCAAAAACTCAAACTAATGAGTCCTACCTAATCACTATTTTTGCGCTAGCAAGCTAAATGATTTGACCATGTCTATAAACTCGGCTCTGTAGCCTTCCTTATCTTCTCCTTTGGCACCTTCAGCCATCGCTACTACATCCGAATAGCTGGCGTTTCCTTTAAATTCAGAATCTCTCAACAACATGCCAAACTGGGCCACTGCCGCCGACCACCTAAAGTCGTTTGAAGTCTTATCCAGCTTTGCGGAATTATCTTTTAAAACATTGGTGATCAGCTTGCTGGTAGTGCCATCTGGTTGTTTATACCTAAACTTCACCGTCAGTAACTCGCCACCATGGCTTTGCGCATCTTTCTTTGGTGTTTGATACTTCAGCTCATCAACAGACTGCACAAACTCAGATTCAACACCAACTGGAATAATTTCATAAAGGGCGGTTACCGTGTGTCCTGCTCCTAACTCACCAGCGTCTTTCTTATCGTTATTGAAATCTTCGCTTTTCAACATTCTATTCTCGTAACCCAGCAACCGGTAAGCTTGCACCTTGGCAGGGTTAAATTCCACCTGAATTTTCACATCCTTGGCAATGGTGAAAAGTGTAGCGCGCATTTCAGTAACAAACACCTTCCTCGCCTCTTTAATGTTGTCTATGTAGAAATAGTTACCGTTTCCGGCATTACTAATCTGCTCCATGCGTCCATCTTTGTAGTTCCCCATGCCAAAACCAGTTATGGTAAGGAAAATGCCGTCTTTTCGCTTCTCTTCAATCATGCGCACCATGGCCGAGGTTGATGAAACGCCCACGTTAAAGTCACCATCAGTGGCCAGGATTACCCGGTTATTGCCGCCGTGAATAATATTCTCCAGGGCAACTTTGTAGGCTAGTTTAATGCCAGCACCTCCGGCAGTTGACCCTCCAGATTGGAGACGATCAAGGGCAGAAATTATTTTTTCTTTCTCTATTGCTGGTGTTGATGGCAGCACTAATCCGGCTGCTCCGGCGTAAGCTACAACAGCTACGCGATCGTTTTCACCCAGTTCATTCAGTAATAATTTCAACGATGATTTTAACAAAGGCAGTTTGTTAGCCGCAGACATAGACCCGGAAACATCAACCAGGAAAACCAGGTTTGAAGGCTTCAAGTCTTCATAGTCCACCATTTTGCCCTGAAGGCCAACATGCACCAACTTATGTTGTTTATTCCAGGGTGCTTGTGAAACTTCGGTAGCAATGGAAAAAGGATGCTCTCCTTTAGGGTCCTTGTAATCATAGGTGAAATAATTCACCATTTCTTCGATACGAACTGCATCCTTTGGAGGCATCTGACCATTGTTGAGAAACCTTCGCAAGTTGCTATAAGAGGCACCATCCACATCTATAGAAAAAGTAGAAAGTGGATTGTTGAAAGGGTCCAGAAAAATGTTCTCACTGATATGGTCATATTCTTCGGTGTTGAAGTCGTGGAAGTTGTCTGCAGTGATACCATGCATCATCCCGCCCAGTGACATTTCAGCAGCTTTAGAAAGTCGCTTTGAATCTTTTTTGTAATAAACTTCTGACAACGCCACTTCATCTTCGGCCTCCACCTCCACATCTAATTCCATTATAATCTCTTCTTCATCAGCTCCCATGGCCACATTAATAACCGATTTCTTGCCAACATGCACTTCCTTCGTGGCAAATCCAGTATAGCTAAAAACCAAAATACCTCCTCTTGAAGGCACGCTGATTTTATACTTACCATGCATATCGGTCGTTGTACTGATATTGGTGTTTTTTAGTAACACGCTAACATTCACCAGGGTCGAACCGTCTTTGGCAGCAGTTACTTTTCCTGTGATTGTTCTCTGTTGGGCATTAATAACGCCAATTCCAGCGATTACCAATACCATCAAAATCAAACCTATTTTCTTCATGATTAAATTCTTTACCCTCATGATGCATCGGCCATTAGGTTTCCATAAATTTTTTGAGAATATTTTTTTTAACTACTTTGGCAGTCCAGCCAAGAAGAAGTCTCGTCAGTAAGACTTTTTATGTTTTTTAAGCGAAATCAGAAGGAGAATAACAAGCGCGACTTGGCGCTAATTGAGTCGTATAAGGAAACTGGTGATCTCAATCAGCTGGGAGAGCTCTATGATGGCTACATCCACCTGGTATATGGTGTGTGCTTGAAATATCTTAAAGACGAGGACGACAGCAAGGATGCTGTGATGCAGATCTTTGAGAAGTTGGTACAAAGCTTAAAGAAGCATGAGGTGGCCAACTTCAAGAGCTGGCTACATGTTACGGCAAAGAATCACTGCCTGATGGAATTGCGCTCTCGCAAGACCCGGCCTGAAACAAATACCAAAGAGGTATTTATGGAATCTGACTATGTTGAGCATCCTGAAGATGACGACACTTTGGAGCGTGATATTCGTAACTTAGAACAGGGCATGGCAAACCTTCCTAAGGAACAACAAAAGTGTTTGGAGTTGTTCTTTCTGGAAAAGAACAGTTACCAGCAGGTTGCTGAAATTACGGGTTACAATCTAAAGAAAGTAAAAAGCTACATACAGAACGGAAAAAGAAACCTGAAGCTGTATTTGCAAAAACAAGGGTGAGTAAAAGAAAAAACGATATCGCAGCACATTTACGGCTTGACCAGATTAAGGCCTACAACAGTGGCAAACTCTCTCATGAAGAGATGCACCAGGTTGAAAGGCATTTGCTGACTTGTCAACTTTGCGCTGATGCCGTGGAAGGTTTTGAGGAAAGTGGTGGGGCCTTTGTATCAACCGATGTAGAGGCACTGCGCGATCAATTGAAGGAACGAATTGCAAAGCCTGAACGGGCAGTAGGCGGGAATGTAAAGATATACAGGATTGCGGCAGCCATAGCCTTTTTATTAGTTGCCACGGTGGCCATTCTCAATATCGATAAGCTAACCGGTGACTCCCTAACCCAGGAGGCAATGTCTATGGAAGATGCAGAAATGACTGAGGAGATTGCTGCGGTAGATAGTGCCGACAACCAGGAAGCTACCCTGGCCTCAACTCCTGTTGAAGATGCCAAGCCCGAAGAAGAAAATGAAGCAGTAGATGAAAAACGAGACCAGGGTTTGATATCTCAAAATACGGAACAAACGCTGGCAAGCACAGGAGGAGAGACTACTGCTGGTCTGGAGTCAGAGGTATTGGCAGATGAAGCAAAAAAAGAAACTGATGAGAGGGCTGATGATTTATTGGCACTAGAGGCTGCGCCGGAAGAAGAAGAACAAGAAGCTGCCGATGACGAAGAAGTTGCTTTTGATTTTGACGCAAATATTGCGCTCAATGATTCGGTTACTTCTGATGACCAAAACAGCGCCGGCGACAGATTCTTTGCTGAAAGTGAGGATAAAGCTAAATCAGTGACCAAGGAAGAGGCCAGAGAGCGGTCAAGTGAAGTGACAGCCCTCCGTAAAGCTGTTCAAAATAGGGTGGTTAATGGAAGAATAACATCTGCTGATAATCAGCCCCTGACAGGTGTAAATGTAGTTTCTAAAGAAGTAAACCTTAGTACAATTACCGATGCCAATGGCGTTTATAATCTGGAACTACCAGTTGATGCCCAAAATCTTGAATTCTCCTTTGTCGGGTTCATTGACCAACAGGCCCAAATTCCTACTAGCAATCAGTTGAATATCAAGCTGCAGGAAAATGCTCAACAGCTTAGTGAGGTGGTTGTGCTTGGCTACAGTCAGGAAAACTACGACGCCAACCGTAACAGTGATGCGGCACCGGTCGGTGGCAACAACCGATTCAAGGAATATGTAGAGAATAACCTTCAATATCCCCTGCAGGCCATTGATAATAAAATCTCTGGCAGAGTTGTATTAGAATTCACTGTAAGCGCAACCGGAAGCCTTAGTGGATTTAGGGTACTTCGTGGCCTGGGTTATGGCTGCGATGAAGAAGCTATTCGGTTGGTAAGAGAAGGGCCAACCTGGACCCCAGCCTCTTCAGGAGGTACTGCTGTTGAAGAGAAAGTTCGGCTTAGAATCAAATTTGATCTGCCGCAGTAAAACTTATTCGACTCAAAATTTGTTTTACACGCAACCTACCTAACTAATTTCTCGTCCTTCATTTGTAACTCAAAGACTTAGGACTCATGCGATTTTTACTTGTCGCACTTTCGGCGGCACTTACTTTTACGGGTCAACTCTACGCTCAGTCGGTTTCTGAAATCCGGGATGAGCTGTTTTATAAGGATTTTGACGAAGAGCAAACTTTATCTTTCCACGAGAAGTTAGAGTCTGTTGAAGATCCTACCCCGGTTGTAAAAGCCTACCGCGGAGTAGCCGAAGCATTAGTGGCTAAAGTAGCCTGGAATCCTGTTATCAAAATAGGGCACCTCAAATCTTCCCGAGAGTTTCTAAACAACGCCGTAAAAGAAGATCCCACCAACCTCGAAATAAGGTTCTTGCGATTTTCAACGCAATATGCTATTCCTGCTATCCTGGGATTTAGTCACGATCTACAAGAAGATAAAGATGCTATTATGGCTTATCTGCAGGATATCTCTGGCCTCGCTCTGGACAGAGACCTACTTCTATTCATTATCGACTTCATGGGTACCACCAAGCTCTGCTCAGAGGAAGAATTGGCAGTGATTAGAACCCAACTTTCCGAAGCTGCCGGCTAGATTCCAATTTTCAATATAATATTTCTATTTTATTGGAGTTCTAATACCAACTCAAGCACTACCTAATTGACAAGAGTTGCAGCCATTGTTTGTTTGCTCTTAATCCTGGCTTTGCCGGAGGTTCATGCCCAAAACCCCGAAATTGGTCTTAGAGGGCAAATTTTTGACCTGGAAACCCTGGAGCCGATGCCGTTTGTGCATATCATACTTAATAACAGTGCCGGAACAGTTTCAGATGGTGATGGCCGATTCGCGGTAAAAGTGAATACCTCTGATACGCTTACCTTATCCTTTGTCGGGTACCTGAACTACAGCTATATAGTCACTGCAGATTCCGGTGTGGTGGAAGAGGAATTCTATCTTCAGCAAGAATCGATCTATCTTAAAAATGTGAATGTGACCCCCCTGCCTAAAGACATTTCAGAATTTAAGCAGGCTTTTCGCGAACTTGAGCTCAAAGCACCGGATTCTCTGGATGCACAGCAAAACATCAATACTGCCAATTATATATTTAACGCCAACCCCTACTACCGAACCACGCTTGACGCTGAGGGAAATCGGGAGATTTGGCAAAGAGGAAATGAAGCCTTAAACCCGCGTGGGGGCAACATCAAGGGCTTGCTAAAATTTCTTAGGCGGCGTGTGCAGGGAAAGCCGCTGAAAGGAACTTACAAGGATTACAAAGACACCATGAAGGAGAAGGGCAAAGGCAACTAGATGTGGTCAAAAGAGACAATAATTGGGACTATCATATCTGAAGGCCCTTTAGAAGAGAAGGAGATATCATCACCACTATAGTGCACAATCCTGGGATTTGCCAGCCTCTCTCCTACCACAGATTGCAGTCTCTGGTAGAAACTTCCCTGGTGGTAAGGCATCTCCTTCAATACTTTGTCAAAATCGATGGCCTGAGAAGAAATCAAAACGCAGAAGTAGTCGTGCCCTTTGTTTTCATCTAATGCCACAAACTTGTTTTCACTGGGAAACGCCAGGCTATTGCGGTCATAAGCAAGGTAGGGACTGACTTTGTTATCGTAAGGGAAAATCTGAAAAGAGGCCTTGGTATCATCTGAACCGAAAGCATAGACATAGGCTGGTTGCTCGGAATTTATCCAGAACTGAAATTGTGTTCCACTGCCATATGCTTCGTTCATTTTGTACAGCCCATTGTTTGCCTGATACTGAGCACGCATTTCAGAGCCATCTTCGAGCTTGAAGTTCAGCTTACCTGCAAGTTCTACCCGCTCGGGTGGAATGCCAATCATTTCAAATGCATAGAGGGCCATCTTTTCGTAATCAGCATACGATATCCAGGCAAATCCATCATCGGCCCAATCGGCTCCCCAACTATTCATAATAAGGAATGAGCCCCCATATTTGTTGTCATCATAGCCCACTAACAACATGGCGTGGCATCCAAAACGATAGCCAAAGTCACCCGGCATTGGAGACCAGAGGTCTTTTCCTCGCATAGCTTCCAGCCCAAATGAAGGTGGCGTATACATGGCAAAAACAACCGGATAGTTATGGGCGAGGCTGTTTTTTACCCGGTTGATCTTTCCTGGATCATCAGCATTAAAAAGAAGTTTATAATCGAGTATTCTATTGTCACTTGCCGCTTTATGATCATATTGGTTTGGTTCCCAGCTGCAGTTGAACCCAAACCTGGAATGTTTTGTCACTCCCTTATTTATCATTACCTCCAGGGCCTGATCTATATAAGTCCCTTGGTCGCAAGCATTGTTATAACGTATCTGATTGTAGATATAAGATGGCGAGAAAGTATTATTGTCAATTTCAGTCGGATCCGTTCGTTCTTCCGCAATGGAAGATAGAATTGTTCTGCCATGGTAGGCAGTGGCCCAAGCCACACAGGTTGAGGTGCTACCTTGATCGCCTGGGCTAGGGGCAAATTTTCTTAATGAAACTGCGGGTGGTATTACAACTCCCCGTGAAAGATTGGGAGCAGTAGTTGGTGACGATTGCAGCCTTTCTGCGTCGTAAATCAACCCTGTGCCTTTGGTTTGACCTAGAGCCGGTGCCGGAAATTGGAATACCAACACTAGTAATAATATTCCAACTGCATACCTAGTGATCATATCCTAAATTTACTTAGAATGTAATTAATAGTCTTCATACACCCCAAGAGCATTTAGTAGTTCCCTCAGTTCTGGTAAGATGATGGGAAGTTGTAGCCCAAGGCAATCATAAATAGTCTATTAAGTACCGAAACTTCCGGGATTCTGGAAGAGGGGAAAATGTCAATACTTGAATTGGCCTCAAAATAGAATCTGTTTGAAAATTGAGCACCAAGCCCAAACTGAGCTGCAGGATAAATCTTGCGAAAATCGTTATGGCCTAAGGTCAAGTTGCTTGTAGGATCAATATTTGGATTTTCAAATTTTGTCTTTAGCAGCAATTCGACCCCTATGCTGGTTGATAAATAGAACCGTGGTTGTTGATGGCTTAAAATAAAATTCCATCCTCCCTGAAAGCTCAAATAGTGGAAAATATTTCTGTGGATGGTTATTGGCGAAACAACCGTTCCATCTACCTGCTTGTGCCCTTTTTGTTGATAGACCAATCTTAAAACAGGCCTCACGGAAGAATCTCTTGCCGGCATATAGGAAAGTCCGCCGCCGAAAATAAGTGTAGGTTTGTGCCTAATTGCTCGATGCAAATCCTCAGTATTATCAACCACTGAATTTGTGGCAAGACCCTGATTGACAAATAGCGACCAAGTTTCTTTTTGAGCAACTGAGATGGTGGTAATGCAGCTAATGCATAAGGAGAAGATGATGCGTTTCATGCGATTGAAACGCCTAGTATATAATTATATTATTGCAATAAAATATTTAATTAATTAAATATTTGTTTTCGGTCATCTTCATGCCGACTTCCTTTTTAGCATTCATAGCTTTTCCTGCTGCCAGACCGATTATGAGTAACAATGCGCCGAGGATCAATAGCGAAGTAAGGAGTTTTGGCGTTTTCATGATTGTAGAGTCTTTGTTTAAATCTTCGTTCAAAGTACTGGCAGATACCTATTAACAAAAATTAAACTTTGGCCCTATCAACAGCTTTTAGGCACTTTTTGCCGCACTCACAGATCGCAATCACCGCTGGCCCTCTATTTTTTGCAATTTTTAGACATTCCCGTTTTACTTCTTGCAATTTTTGCTAAAATTTGGCAACCACCTCACTAGTCCACCATTAGCATGATTCCTGAAGAAAAAGCCGGTATTCAGGCTCAATTCCTGGCGCTTATCAAACAAAAGTTACAGCCTAACATTTCATTCGTAGATGAGATCTCAGATCTTTTGCATGTAAGTAGGGACAGCGCTTATCGCCGGATTCGTGGCGAAACCACGCTTACCTTTGAAGAGATTCAGACTCTGAGTAATCACTTCCAGGTTTCTGTGGATAGTTTACTGAACACCGGACAAGGCAGAGTGACCTTTAACAACCGCGCAATTAATGAGGATACTTTCACCTTCGAGGAATACCTGAAATCAATCCTGGAAAACCTGATCACCATTAACCAATTCCAGGTAAAAGAACTCTTCTTTGCTGCCAAGGATATTCCCATTTTTCACTATTTCCAGTTTCGGAAACTGGCTTCGTTTAAAATATTCTTCTGGTTAAGAACTATCCTTGCTTATCAAGACTATAAAGACAAGCACTTTACATTTGAGACTGTAGACGCCAAACTGCTTGACCTGGCTAACGAAATTTGGGAGAAGTATATCATTACCCCCTCCGTGGAAATTTGGAGTGACGAAACAATAAACATTACCCTAAGACAAGTTGAGTTTTATTTTGAAGCGGGGGTAATAAGAAAAGACGATGCGTTGGCCGTCTGTCGGGAAATGGAAACACTACTGGACCACATTAAGACTCAAGCGGCAGCAGGTAAGAAATTCTTTTACGAGAAAAGAGAATCAGGCGTGGATGGAAGCTATCAGCTGTACCAAAATGAAGTGGCGATTGCTGATAACACCATTTTCTTCATCATGGATGAGGTGAAAATCACTTTCATCACTCATAATAATCTAAATATACTTAGTACTACAGACGGTGAATTCTGTGAGCACACTCACTACCACCTGCAAAATATTATCAAGAAGTCGACACTGCTGTCTTCTACCTCAGAAAAAGAAAGGGGAAGGTTCTTTAAGAAAATGGGTGATAAACTGGAAAAGCTGATTCGTAGAATTGAAGTTCAAGAATGATTTCTAAATTCAACCTGCTAATATCCGTATTTCTCTTTCCATAGATTTCTTAGTCTTTTGCGCATCTCCTCCTCACGGGGGTTTTTGCCGGGATCATAGAACTTCATGCCACTTAGTGCCTCTGGCAGGAATTCCTGGGCTATAAAGTTATTCTCAAAATCATGCGAATATTGATAGCCCTTTCCATAACCCTCGTCCTTCATCAGCTTGGTTGGCGCATTTCGAAGCTGCATAGGGACAGAAAGATCCCCCGTTTCTCTAACAGCACTTTTGGCATTCTTAATCGCTACGTAGCTGGCATTACTTTTAGGTGATGAGGCCAGATATACCACACATTGTGATAGAATCAGTTCAGCTTCGGGATAGCCAATGACATTAACCGCCTGGAAAGTGCTATTAGCTACCACCAGGGCAGTGGGGTTGGCATTACCAATGTCCTCTGAGGCCAGAATCAACATCCTACGGGCAATGAACTTTACGTCCTCCCCTCCCTCCATCATTCGGGCCAGGTAGTACAAAGCCGCGTTTGGATCACTGCCACGCAAAGATTTGATGAATGCTGAAATGATATCATAGTGTTGCTCACCACTTTTGTCGTAGATGGCCACCCGTTGTTGCGCAATCTCAATTACATTATCGTCTGTAATCTCTATGCTATCACCTTCAATTGAGTCTATCACCAACTCCAACAGATTAAATAGCTTGCGGGCATCTCCTCCCGAAATATTGAACAAAGCGGCTTTATCTTTTAAAGACACTTTCTTCTTTTTCAATTCTTCATCCCTGCCTAACGCTTGCTCAATCAGTTTCTGCAAGTGCTCCTCCTCTAACGACTTTAAAATGTAAACCTGGCATCTTGACAAAAGAGCGGCATTAACTTCAAACGAAGGATTTTCAGTGGTAGCACCAATCAATGTGATGATACCTTTTTCTACTGCCCCCAGTAAGGCGTCTTGTTGTGCTTTGTTAAAACGATGGATTTCATCAATAAAAAGGATAGCCTTACTGTGATTTTTGGCAGTATTTATAACTTCTCGCACTTCCTTTACTCCGGAACTAATTGCGCTTAAAGTGTGGAATGGCATTTTTACCTGGTTGGCAATAATATTGGCGATTGTGGTTTTGCCGGTACCGGGAGGCCCCCAAAGTATCATCGAAGGAATAACGCCGGATGCTATAGCCTTAGCCAGCACCCCGCCTTCGCCTACCAAATGTTCCTGCCCAATCAGCTCTTCCAGGGAGGTGGGTCGCATTCTTTCTGCCAGCGGAGACTTTGGGCTAAATAATGACATTCTCTGAGTTACTACTTATCTGCTATAAACTACTTTACCGCCAACTATGGTATAATCAACCTTTCCGTTTAACCACTCGTGGGGCTCGGTCTCAAAGAGATCAATATTTAGTATAGCTATATCTGCCAGCATACCGGGGGCAAGTGTGCCCTTGCGGCGTTCTTCGAAAGCAGAAAAAGCTGAACCCCAGGTGTAGGCACGTAAAGCATCTTCAAGAGAGATTCTTTGCTCTGGAAACCAACCACCCTCAGGCTCCCCATTGATGGTTTGTCTGGTAACCGCAGCATACAATCCATAAAAAGGATTTACTGGATAATAAGAAGCATTTGTACCAGGCCAGTCGGAACCAAATGACAACAGACAGCCAGCCTGTTGTAAAGTCTTAAAGGCATAGGCGCCCTTGCAACGTTCATAGCCTATACGCTCTTCCATCCAGCGCATATCATCGGTTACGTGATAAGGCTGCACCTCGGCAATAATATTTCTACCCTCGAATCTCGAAAAATCATTGGGGTGGATAACCTGGGCATGCACAAGTCTAAATCGCCGATCTCTGGGGCCATTTACTGCGTCCAGTGTGTCCAGTATATCAAGAAGAATGGAATTGGCTTCATCACCAATGGCGTGAATACGCAGCTGAATGCCGCCTTTATCCGTTTCTATTATCATTTTCTTAAAAGTATCAAGGTCGCCTGAAAACTGCCTCCAGCCGCCACGCCAGGTAGGAGTTTCAACATCGTTATCACTGTATGGTTCATAAAACCTGGCGGTTCGGGCTCCCATAATACCATCAATATGTGTTTTGATAGTACCGAAAGTTATCCAATCATCACCACTGGGTACTGGACCTCCCTCGGCATCCCAGTTTACTACCCATCCTTTGTCCATCATCATGCTGTAATCACTCAAAGTAGCTGGGCAGTAGTTTATTCTGGTGGTTAGTTCACCATCTTGCAATAGGTGGTTATAGACATCTACCTGATCAAGCGGAGACATATCCTGCACCGTTGTGACCCCCCACTTTCTACATTCCTCCAGGGCACGTTTGGCCTCGGCTACTTTTCTTTCAAAACTTTTGTCAGGGATTTCACCGAGGGCCTGCGAAAGAATATCTCCCTTCAAAATTCCAGACTCTGACTCCAGGCCCAATGAATCCAGGGCCAACTGATTTGCCAGGCCCACTTTACGATCGTAGCGCGTAACCAGCACCGCATGATTGGTTGTCAGACTATCAATCATACTGCGATGTGGCTCAAACGCTGCATCTTTGGTATCTCCACCTTGTGACCCCAGCGACCACGCCTCATAAGCTCCCCAATCTCCCCTCGTAATCCAGCTTCCGGCAGGGAGCCTTTCCGTAGTTTCCTTCACTCTTGTAATAAACAGCTCCTGGTTATTGACATCCAACAGATTTATACCCAGCAACAGGTGCCCCGCTGAAGCAAAGTGTACATGAGAATCATTGAAGCCGGGAACAGACAGTCGCCCTTGCAAATCTATTTTAAGATCTGCATCCATGGCAGGTTCACCTTCGCCTATAGCCATGATGCGATCTTTTTTTACCGCAATCCAATTGGCCCAGGGCGCATCCTGGTTACCAGTCCAGATTTTGCCATTGCTAATAATCAAATCAGGTTGCTCACTTTTGTCTTCAGTGGTACAGGTGATGGCAATTAAAGAAATGAATGTTAGTAGTGCCAGAATCGACTTTCTTGGTTGCATAGCGGTGGGTTTATGCAACCTAAGGTAAAAAAAATTGCCGAAGCATTAAGGAGCGCTGCTCTCTATCAACCATGGATAGGAGGCGTCGTACTTTGTTTCCTTGAGCAAATCTCTAAGCTTAAGCATCGAGTTGTATGGGCTCTGCACAATGAAGGAATTTACCAGCCACCCTGGCATCTTTCCCCCTGGGTCAGATAGATATTGAAATGTAACCTTGATTCTGCCCCCAACTGTAGGTTGAAATACCCAAGTTCCATCGGCAATTGGCATCCGAACGATGCCATCAATTGTTGCAAAATCTTTTGGCCTGTTTTCGATCTTTATTGCAAGTGCTTTAGTTATGGAATCCTGGCTGAATTGCAGTTGCTGAACTATATCCCGATCATCAAAAGGGAAGGGAACTTTCAGTATCATATGGTACAGTAGCCTGTAGGAGTCTTCATCCAGCAGTGTGATCTCCCTGCATTCCTCTACCCACAGTTTGTAATCGTCTGTCTTAAAAAAGAGGGTAACAATTCTAGACAGTGAAGTCTCAAATTCAGCCTCAGCTTTAAACTCTTTGATATTTGTTTGCTCAACCGAACGAGTCCAGATGGTAATGCCGTTCTTCTCTTTCGACTTTTTCCAATCGCTTTGAAATGCCAGCACTGGTGAACACAGCAAGAACAGGACTATGGTGATTAAAGGGTTCAAGAATCGTATCCGCCGCTCAGTTGAGGTCTCTATCAATCTATAACCGCATATTTGTTTTCTGGTTCGATAAAAGGTATTTAATTTTCCACTACAGCTAAGCTTAATCTAACTCTAAGACCCAAATCTCACTAAACCCTCTAACTCCTTTAAGCCCTGATGTCTGGATTTAAACTCCCTCCGATATCCACACTTATTGGCAGTCCGCTACACAATTACCTGCAACTTATCTCCCAGAACCAGGTTGGATCGGCTTATCTGTTAAAGGCGGCGCTCACAGGGTTAATATCGGCCTTTGGTGTTCCTTTCCGTTGGTATGAATCACTGGCAGTTGATCCTAAAGCCAATAGACATCGACTCAAAAACCCTCCTGTTTTTATTCTAGGCCATTGGCGCAGTGGCACCACTCTACTGCACAACACTTTGTGTCAGGCACCCGATGCAGCTTTTGTCAGTACTTATCACTCCGTCTTTCCTAACAATTTAGGAAGTAAGGCAATTTTCAAGTCTTTTATGAAAGCCAGTATGCCAGACCGGCGACCAAGTGACAACGTGAAACTGTCTGTTGATTTTCCGCAGGAAGAGGAATTCACTTTGGGAAATCTTCACCCCTTTTCCTATTACCACTTTTGGTACTTTCCCCGCAAGCAAAAAGAATACTTCAATAGATATGCCCTTTTCAATAATGCAAACGACTCCACAATAACGCAATGGAAAAGGCACTATAGAAAATTGTTGAATAAGGCCGTATTGAATACGGAGGGTACGCAGTTATTTGTGAAGAATCCGGTTAATACTGCTCGTATTCCGCTTTTGCTGGAAACCTACCCAGAAGCCAAGTTCATTCATATTTACCGGAACCCGATAGTAGTTTACCTATCAACCTATAAATTCTTTGCTGAGCTTTTTCCTACACTGTGGTTTCATAAAATATCAGAAGATGAGATCAAAGAGATGATATTGTGGACTTACCCTGCTATGATGGAACAGTATTTTGCAACCAGGGACCTAATTCCTGCCCAAAACCTAATCGAGGTAAAATATGAAGAGTTTGCTTCAGACCCCCTTCCTTACCTTGAGAATATTTTTAAATATTTAAGGCTAGATGGGTTTGAGCAAAGCGAGCCGGCCTTTTATGACTATTTGAATTCTCAAAAAAGCCATCGTGTTAACTCTTACCAAATCGAAAGAAAGCTTCTTAACGAGATCCAGGAAAGATGGTGGGATACTATTAAACGATGGGGCTACGATGTGCCACCTGAGGTAGAGGTAATTGAACAATAGTGAAGGTGGATGTAACTTTTCTTGTTCTCAAAAGTCTTAGGAATATAATTTATCAACAATGAAGAAAGCACTACTCACAATCGCACTGGCAACCATATTCTTGGCCAGCCATGCACAAAAATCGGTTAGAGAGAAAGACCTGGAAGGTAGGTGGGCCATGGTATTCGATATAGAAGATGATCTGGATGAGAGCTGGGATGAAGATGAGTCGATATTAGGCCGATTGATTGCAAAATCCGCAACCACTTTTGTTGTTGAACTGCTGGATGAAATTGAAATTACTATGGAGTTTAGGCCAAATAATCGCTTGCGTATGGAAGTAGAGGTATTCGGAGAACGAGAAGTCGAATACGATGAGTGGCATATTAATGACGATGGTGAATTGATAATTGGCGATTGGAATAAAGATGATGACGACATTTGGCTTTTCGATGGACGCAGATTACAGGCCTATGAGAAAAGCTGGCGTGGCCGATTGAAGGAAAAGCAAGTTTACTTACGAAAGATATAATCTTGAGGCAATTCCGGAAAATCCTCCTATTGGGTTTTCTGGAATTTCACCTTAAAAGTAGCTCCATTGCCTAATTCACTTTCGCAATGGATTTCTCCCTCCATCTCTTCGACATACTTCTTCACAATTGATAGCCCAATACCAATAGAGTTTTCTCCTCCCGTAGGGCGGGCGCTGAGCTTCTGGAATTTACCAAACAGTTTTTGTTTGTCGTCATCATCCAGGCCCGGGCCTTGATCAATTACTTCAGCCAGCAGTTCATTACCGTCTTCCGTAAGCTTTATTTTGATCTCTTTGTTCGGTGATGAAAACTTAATTGCATTTGAAACCAGGTTCTCAAATATTTGGCGGGTATAACCTTCATCGAGGTTGGCTACCGCACTTGTTACCTCGAGATGAAGGGTAATGTCTTTTTGGGCAGCTACGCTAATAAACTGTTTGTGTACATCAGCCAAAATCTCAGCGAGATTTATCGGCTTGATATCCATAACCGTTTTCTTGGACTCCACGGCCCTTGCATCCAGTATCCTGGTTATCATCTCATTCATACGCCACAGTGAGTTAACAAGAGAGTCGGTGTATTCAGTGAGGTCTGGCCTGCTTTCCTCCATTTCTGATTTCAAGGAATTGGCAATGCTTACACTGCTGGTTAGGGGATTACGCAAATCATGAGCGACGATGCTCATTAAGTGACTTTTTTCATCATTTAACTCTTCAAGCTCATGGTTCTTAATCTCAATCTCTTCTTTTTGCTGCATGATCTTCTCGTTGCTCGTGGCAAGCTGTTCCTGTATCACATCTAGCTGGCGTAATCTCCCAATAAGCACCTTAAGCACCTCTTTGGCGAAATTTGGCTCACTTGTTAGCAGCTGGTAGAAAGTCTCCTGATCCAGCCTAAAAAGCCTTGTCGGCTCCACCCCGGTTATTGATGCTGATCTTACCTCCTCGTCTATCAAAGAATATTCCCCAAAGCAACTACCCGCTTTGAGATAGGTAAAAACATGGTCACCGTCATGAACCTTTACCTTCCCATTCACTATTATATACATGGCATGACCTTTCTCCCCCTTTACAATGATGGTTTCATTTGCTTTCAATTCAACCGCGGTTAAGGCCTTACCTATCTCGATGAGGGCCCTGTCGCTGGTTTCGCCAAAAATATCAACACCTCTGAGGATGGAAAGAACTGTATTCTCTTTTGGTGAGTTCATACCTGGGTTAAGAAATTCTGGTTGAATTTAGCTAGAATTTTAGTAAGGAAAAATATCAACATTGCAGTAGATTCATTGTAATTGGCCCTCCCTGCTTATTAGGCTAAGTCAGTGTTATTCTTGCCTTTAACCCCAAAAACGCCTATCTTTGGCCAGATTTTGGTGATTTTTGATTCAACCCCTCTTCTCAATTCCAATAATTCGTTGTCTCAAGGATTTCAAAGCTTAAACTGGGTGGTTGGTTCCTTGTAGGTACTAGCTTCTTGCAATTTAACTTTATGAGCAACGTAAAAGAAAAAGATACCGTAAAGGTACATTATACAGGCAGCCTCGAAGACGGACAAGTTTTTGACAGTTCTGTCCAAAGAGAGCCTTTGGAATTTACGGTGGGTGCTGGTATGGTAATACCAGGATTTGAAGAGGGCGTCATTGGCATGGAGGTAAGTGATAAAAAAACGGTGGTAATTCCATATGAGAAGGCTTACGGGCCGGAAAGAAAGGAACTCATATTGGATGTGCCGAAAACCAACTTACCAGAAGGACTTAGCCCGGAGGTGGGAATGGAGTTAGTTTCAAAACAACCTGATGGCCACGAGATGGTGTTCAGGGTATTGGAAATTCAGGAGGAGTCTGTGAAAGTAGATGCCAATCATCCCCTGGCCGGGAAGAATCTTACTTTCGAAATCGAGTTGGTGGAAATTATTTAATTTTTTCGATATGAACATTTACGTAGGAAACATCAGTTACTCCGTGACATCAGAATCCCTCAAAGAATTATTTGAGCAACATGGCGAAGTAACGTCGGCAAAAGTTATCCTTGACAAGTACACTCAAAAATCAAGGGGATTTGGTTTTGTTGAGATGCCTAACGACAATGAAGGGGAAGCGGCCATCCAGAATTTGCATGGCCATGAGATAGAAGGTAGAAACCTGGTAGTAAGAAAAGCCCTAAACAAATAAGTAATTCACTTAACCTGTAATTAAATGTCTAGACCAGTAACCCGAAAAGTTAACCTGAAAGACGGATTTTATATTGATGTTGGTGGAATAAAGATTCACCGGGCTACAAAAAAGGAAATTGACATTGCCTTGAAGCGATATAAGAAGTCACACAACGCCACGTTTCTTGGTGAAGTAAAAAACGGAAAGTTCATTTAGATCTTCAAAACCCTCAGTGACGATTAGCAGTTGTCATTTGCATTGAGGTGAACGAATATCAGGTAAAATCCAAAGTAATTCATTCCATTGGCTATGATGACTCGCAGCTTTCGCTGCAGGTAAAATTCCTTAGTGGATACGTTTACGCCTATGAGCAGGTGCCAGAAAGTGTATACTATGCCCTGATAGCATCAGAATCAATTGGGGCCTTCTTCAACAAGCATATCAAGGGGAAGTACAACGAGAGAAAGATCAAGTAAAAGTTACTGTTTATTGAGTGGACGATTTTTCATTGATGTACTCATCAATTACTCTTTCCAGAATAGGTAACGTTACTGCCCCATTTTCCAGAATTTTGTCATGAAACTCGCGAAGGTCGAATTCGCTTCCTAATTGAGTACTCGCCTTTTCCCGGAGTTCCTTAATCTTAAGCTCTCCGATCTTGTAGGATAAGGCCTGACCAGGCCAGCTAATGTACCGGTCCGTTTCGGTAGTGCATTCATGAATTGATAATGCCGTGTTCGATGAGAGATAGTCAATTACCTGCTGCCGCGTCCATCCCTTTGCATGAATCCCTGTATCAACAACTAACCGACAGGCTCGCCACATCTCATAAGTCAACCGACCGAAATCGCTGTACGGATCCTGATAGAAGCCTGCCTCCAGTCCCAACCATTCTGAGTAAAGGCCCCAACCTTCACCAAATGCCGAAATATAGAGCAGTTTTCTAAATTCTGGCAACCCCACTAGCTCCCGAGAAAGTGCACCTTGCAAATGATGGCCTGGAACGGCTTCATGCAAACTCAAAGACTCCAGCACATACAACGGCCTGTTTTCAAGTTTGTAGGTATTGACCCAGTAACGGCCAGGCTGGGTACTACCAGCTGATGGTGGCACATACCTTCCTCCAGTATATTTCGGTGCTATTTCTGCCGGAACCGCCTCAACGGTGTAGGGCAAACGCGGCAATTTGTTGAAAAGAGCGGGAAGTTTGCCATCCATGCGCTTAGAAATGAAAGAAGCCTGCTTCAACAAGTCTTCCGGGGTTTTAGCGTAGAACCGTTCATCTGTCCTTAGAAACTCCAAAAAGTCAGCAAAGGAACCATCGAATCCCACTTTATCAATAATGGCCTGCATCTCTGATTTAATGCGTGATACCTCTTCAAGCCCTTTGTCATGAATCTCAGCCACATCCATTGGCAGCGTGGTGAAGTAGTTTATTCTCTGGCCATAGTACTTCTCTCCGTTAGGTAGATCATGGGCACCAAGTGTGGTTCTGGCGGCTGGGATGTATTCATTCACCATGAAATCTAAAAACAGCTTATAAGCGTAAACGGTGCTATCCATCACAGCGGCCTGGCCCGCCTGCATCAACGATTCCTCTGTGGTTTCACCAAATGCCTCTGGCATATTTAGGAATGGCTGATAAAATGTGCTCTCTGTTGCATCTTCTACGATATGACCATCAATCGTTCCTTCGTACCCTGCCAGCACTATCCTGGGCATTGTTATTCCCAAGTCGATACCTCTTCTCATCAGTGTTATGTGCTGCCTGAAATAGCTTGGGGCTCCCTGTAACCGTTGTATGTAGTTGCTATAATCTTCCTCGGTTTGCAATGGAACATTGAAGGGCAATCGTGCAAATGAAAAGTGAAATCCTGCATCGGCCAGGATCGGGACTAAATAGGCCTGGTATTCATAATTTGCAATATTGTCTTCAACGACATAAAGCAACAGTTCCAGGTTGATTAGGTCTTGACCACTTAATGCTTGCCTTTCTAGGGCATTTAGTTTTTCCTTTAGAGACACATAATAGGCATATCTCCTGGCCTGATCATCTTCAGTGACGGCAGGCAAAAGCTCATTATAATCATGCCTGCCAACGGCTGTGGCCAGTAGCGGGTTTTCTTTGAGGCGAAAATCCCATTCCTCCTCAATAAGGGTGTTTAGCTGGTCGAGGGTATCATTGGATGCAGGTTCAATTTGCTGCATACAACTGGCTAAGATCAGGCTTAGGAAGATTACGGGAGCCAATGGTTTCATGAATTCTCTAATTTTTGAAGCTCCGAAAATTAAAAAATATCTTCATTAAACTTCAGCCGCCTGAAAATGAAAGTATTATTTTGACTTGGAATTACAGGAAAAGATCACTTGAATGGCCACAACCTTTGAAAATATCTTAAGGAGTTTATCAGCAGACCTTCCCCAGCATTGGCCTCGGTATAAGACTATTGATATGCATACTGGCGGTGAGCCGTTGCGAGTTATTGTTGGGGGATTACCAGGAATAGAGGGCAGCAGTATTCTTGAAAAGCGTAGGTACATGCTTGAGAACCATGACGATATTAGGAAACTGCTGATGTATGAGCCAAGGGGCCACATGGATATGTATGGATGTATTCTGGTTGCTCCCTCAGATCCTGCTCACGATTTCGGCATCCTATTTACTCACAATGAAGGTTATAGTACCATGTGTGGTCATGCTATTATCGCCATTACAAAGCTGGCCTTTAGTATGGGTTGGAAACAGACGGAGGAGCCAATTGGCGAGCTTGCCATAGAAGCGCCATGCGGACTGATTAAATCCTACGCCAGGATTAAACAGGAACAGGTTGTCAGTACCTATTTTGATTGTGTCCCATCGTTTGTCGTAGCAACCGACAACACAATAGACTTGCCAAATTTCGGCTCCGTGAAGTACGACATTGCCTATGGCGGCGCATTTTATGCATATGTTGAATCATCACAACTCGATTTAAAACTCATACCTGCCCAAACACAGCAAATTGTTGACCTCGGTATGCAGATCAAAAACGCAGTCATGAACTCCGTGGATATTCAACACCCTTTTGAAGGGGACCTAAGCTTTCTCTATGGCACCATCTTTATTGATGATGCCCAAGCTGCCGGAATTGACAGTCGCAATGTCTGTGTGTTCGCTGAAGGGGAAGTTGATCGATCTCCCACTGGTTCCGGGGTATCTGGTCGTATGGCCCTGCATCACAGCAGGAGTGAAATACAAATTGGACAAGAAATGAAGATCGAGAGCATTATTGGAAGTGTATTTACCGGATCTGTGGTTGAAACTATGGAATATGGCCCCTACAATGCTGTAATTCCGCGGGTGGAAGGTACGGCTTATATTACCGGCATGCATGAATTTGTGCTAGACCCTGATGACCCCTTCTCAGGGGGTTTTCTTTTGCGATAGCACAAAAAAGGAGCCCTCTTGTGAAAGGGCTCCCGAACCACTACTAAGCCAAAAACTTTAGATCAAAGATGGAGTACAACGTTCACAGAATAATCACACCCATTTCAATAAACACTGTAGTTTGTATCACAATCAGGAACTCACTTGTAATTTCAGCCTTGGAATAAAAAAGCCCAGGCAAAGGCCCGAGCTTAAATTTCTCACTATGTTTTTTTTGGTTTCATTTTCCAGTAATTGCAGCTAACGCATTCTTCACGTCTTCTTGCTTTCTCACTAAAACAAATGCGCAGCTGGCAAAAACCGCCATGGCCAAAATAAAGAGGTAGCCACCATCTCCTTGTACTTCAATGCCCAATAGAGTAAGATGCATGCCAATAGCGCCCAGCATCAGCCCCAAGCCAATACCGGCTCCAATCCATGATGTTCTGGGAACAATTAATAGCACAGAAGCGATTAGCTCTAAGATGCCGGTGAGGTAGCGGCCCCAAGGCTCCATTCCAACTTGAGTAAATATGTAAATTGATTCTTCGGCTCCGCCAAATTTGAAATATAGTGTTTGCAGCATAATGAGCGCCGCTACAAAACGGGCCAAATGATAAATGATAACTCCCACTTTCATAATTGCTTAATTTGAGCTCTTGATTGTATTGGACCAGTTAGTGTCAGCCTTGGTCTTCAAGTTACTTTCATCTTCATTCCAATCGTCTAATGTATTGTTGAAGAAGAAGTTGTAGAATAGATAAAGCTTGCCATTTACGATTTTATAGGTCTCAGGATCTACTTTAACTTTTTCTCCTGTTTCGCCCATTGCATAGGCACACCAGCCTCCATACTCCGGTTCAAATTTTGTAGGGTCAGCAATGAATTTGCTCTTATTAGCTTCACTGCTAAAGCGGTAAGTGGCGCCTTTATAATCATGGGTAATTGACTTCTTACCCTCTTTGGCTTCATCTCCTTCAAAATAGGAAACGGGGTCATAACCCTGGATAGCCAACTCCGACTTGAGGTTTAAATGCTCTTTCCGCGTTTTGAGATCATCTTGTGCAGCCACCTGATTGGCAAGTAAGGCAACTAACGCCATCGCAATTATTCGCTTCATATTGATTATTGTTTGATGCAAAGCTCCAGCTTCGCTATCACAAATTATTCACAGTGAGATAAAAAGACTAGTAATTATTGTGCCAAACACCTAGTTGACAGCGTATTGTGGCAACTGAAATGAAAACGAAGAGCCGGCGTTAAGTTTAGTACTCAGGTTAATTGAGCGATCATGGATCTCCAGGATCTTCTTCACTATGGCCAAACCTAGGCCGGTGCTATTCTCATCCAGGGAAATTCGTTTATCACCGATATGATAGCGATCGAAGATAAATGGAATCTGTTCTTTGGGAATACCAGGGCCGGTGTCAGACACCTGAATCTCCACATCCTGGTTGTTCTCGTTACTGGCGATAGTTACAGTACCTCCTTCAGGCGTGTACTTCAAAGCATTATCGATTAGATTCTGCATCACGCGCTCAATGAGGGAAACATCTGCATTAACCAGCACATTGTCTTTGACCGTATCGGCTTCAATGGTAATGTTCTTCTCTTTCGCCAGAATTTGATATTTCTGTACCACATCAGCAACAAGTTCATTAATAAAGAATGGCTCTTTCTTGGGCTCAATTTGCCTGGCTTCTAACTTGGAAAGCTCAAATAATTCTTCAACCAACTTCTTCAGTTTGTTGGTACTGTCGAGAACAATTTTCATGTATTGATCCTTCTCCTCAGCATCCATCTTGTCTTTACGGATCATAAGGGTTTCAATATAGCCGTGGATAACAGCTAATGGAGTGCGCAAGTCGTGGCTTACATTACCAACGAGCTCACGTCTCAGATTCTCCATAGACTTCAGGTTCTCAATGTTCCCAACGATGGTATCAGCCATCTCGTTGAACGCAATTGCCAGTTTATCAATTTCACTATTCCCCTTTACAGCTATTCGCGCAGACATATCTCCTTTGCGGAAATGATTAACTGTATCAATAACCCGCTGCAAATTTTTAGTTATGAAAGCAATTGCTATCAGGCCGATCACTAAGGTGGCTCCTAATGTGATCATCATGGTACGCGTTCCCAGCCGCACAACGTAATCTCCCCATAAGAACTGCGAAACCGACTCATACTCTTCACTAGCCAGGATTACATAGACGTAACCAATTACGCTTCCATTCTCTTCTACCTTGGATGCTGAAAACACTTTCGTCACCCCAGGATTTCTGGGATCGTCACCCGTAATGTATTCTTGCCCTTCTGTTGCGATAAAGGCCTGTATTGGCGCCAGGCTGACGGACTCAAGCTTTACTCTTTTATAGGGAGCGACATAATTCAGGATCTTACCATCGGGACCTAACAAATACACTTCGATGCTAGGGTTGATTGCCATCATCATGTGTAGAATCTCGTCAGTCGCCTGTTCGTTTAGCTCTCCATTAAGAAAGGGCTTTACCTCCTTCTTAATACTTTCAGCAATATTGCTGTTCAATCGCTGATTTTTTACTTCGAAATGCTTTTCAGCCATCTGCGCAGTAATAACCACATAGGCCATTCCTACTACTACCAACAGCAGCAAGAAGGTTAGCGATATCTTCCAGTAGAGAGAACCTTTAATAACTTTTTGTAACTGATTGGCCATGGTATTGTACTTAAACTAGTTCGTCATTGAATCGATATCCCACTCCCCAGGTGGTGAGAATATAGGTAGGCTCCGATAGGTCTTCCTCAATCTTGGCTCTAAGGCGGTTGATGTGGGAATTTACCGTATGCTCGTAACCTGAAAACTCATAACCCCAAACTAATTCCAGCAGTTTGGCGCGAGAGTAACTACGACCGGGGTTAGAAGCCAGCAGATAAAGCAAATCGAACTCCTTCGGCGTTAGTTCAATTCTCTCCTCACCCAGCAAAACTTTACGCTTGTCATGATCTATTTGCAAAGTACCAAAGGCTATCTGCTCCGTCCCGGTGTCACTCTTTTCTTCGAACATTTGCACTCTTCTGAAAATGGCCTTTACCCTGGCAATAAACTCCCTGACACTAAATGGCTTTGTGAGGTAGTCATCGGCACCAGTCTCCAATCCCAGTACTTTATCAATTTCTTCCGAACGAGCCGTCAGCATTAAAATTGGGGTGTGGATATTATTCGCTCTAACCTCCCGGCAAATATCCAGACCATCTTTTCCGGGAAGCATTATATCTAATATTATCAGGTCGAATTTCTCTTCTATTGCAAGCTTGCCTCCTTCTAATCCATCCGAGGAAGTTGTTAGGTCACACTGTAAGTCTTTTAAGTGGATCTCTAGCAGTTGCTTTATATCCGGATCATCTTCAACCAAAAGAACTCTCTTCATCAATTTTTATCTCTATAAATAGAACCCAAAAATAACAGTGATTTATCACGAAAAGTTAACAAACTATGGCTTTTAATCTCACACTACCACTTGCCCCAATCACCTCTCAGCCCAATATTCTAGGGAAAAAGGGCGATTTTTCGTATTATAGATAAGGAACTAATTGTGATGAAAAATCTACTGACACTATTTTTTGCTATCTCGCTAAGCACCACAGCATTGGCGCAAGATGCAGTCGGGGTCTATGCCTCGGTATTCAAGCCCTTGGCTGATTATGATCGTAACCTGGACAAAAACCCGGTTGGCCTCACTTTCAACGGTCTTAAGCAGATGAAAAACGAGAGATTAAGACTGGGAGGAGAGCTTGGCGTAGCTATGTATGCCAATCGGCAATATTCATACGAACTGGTAGATGAGGGATACCCAGGCGAATTTGTCGATGTAGACGAGGAGGACTGCTTTCTTACAGTGCATGGCGTAGCTCGATACACTTTGCTTGACAACGGTATCTTAACCACTTATGCTGAAGCTAAGGCTGGCATCTCATCATTTTTCAGCTCAAGAATAGCACTTGAGCAATATAGTCACTTCAGAGACCAAACCAGGTTTCACGGCACTGCGGTAAACACCAGCGTTGGCGCAGGCATAAATATAGACGTGAAGAGACTTTTTACAGGTTCCGACTCATTCAATCCTATAATGCTAGATTTCACCACTACCGTTAATAGCGGATCTCGAGCGCGATACCGGAATATGAATGCCGATGATTTGTTGGTTACCAGTGTTAGCCACGGTAACTATCGGTCGTTAACCAATAACATTCAGTATAAAATCGGGATATTAGTGGAGCTGTAAAGAGAAAAGAGAGGAGCCGCCTTTTTAGTTTGAGCAGAACCACATTGCCCTAATGTGCCTCATTCTAAATTAGCAACTCCATCTCTTATCAAACCGCCTTCAAAAAAGATCATATCAACACCTTAGCTCTCAATCAACGCATGAGAGCGCTTGAAATCTTTAGGTGTCATTTTTACATGTTTCTTAAATAGTGCGTTAAAAGTAGATTTCGAATTAAATCCTGCTTCGTACGCTATAGCTTCATTAGTAAGATTACTATTCTCCGGATTCACCAACTGAGCCTTAACTTCCTCCAACCGGTATTCATTAATGAAATCATAGAAATTTCTACCTAAGCCTTCGTTGATAACTACAGACAGATCTTTAGGATTGATATTGAGGAACCTCGAAAGCTCTGAAAGATTGAGCCCAGGGTTGAGATAGGGTTTTTCCTCCTTCATCAACTCTAGCAGTTTCACCTTGAGGTTGGCAATAGTTTGTGGCGCTAGTCGCCTGGTGTGAATACTTTTCGTGCTTTTTGTGCTCTTGGCTGTACTGCCATAGAGAAATTCTTGTGATCTGAACATAATCTCGTAACCTAACCAATAGAGAATACCTGCTGCCGATAACCATAGTGGGTAATAGGTAATGGTTGTAACCCTGAATTCGTATAATTGCCAATTTGCAAGCCAGATGGTAAACCAGATTACAAAGAAGCCGATGAAAGCTGGCACCAGCTTTCGTAGCCACTTAGATTCAAAGTAGGCTACACTCTCAGTTTCTCCTTTAGGAAGGTGATTCTCAATCAGTTTTGAAGAAAGGTGCAAATAGATCAATCCTGAAATAATTGCAATAAACTGTTCGGCGTGGCTGAATATGGGTTCGAAACGAGAAAGCCTCAAACTATCTTTCAGTGGAGTTGGCAACAGAAAGGCCAGTAGATAAAGCCCAAAGAAAACAGCCGCTGGGGCAAAATGCAGGTAGTGCTGCTTTGGTCTGAAGTTTCTTAAAGTGATATTCTGGGTGTGGAAATACAACAAAGGGCCAATTAGGGTGATGAATGAAATTGGCAGGAAAATGAGATTGGGATTATTCGTCAACTCGTACCCCACACCATAGAGCTGGTGCTTGAAACCATAAAGAGCGATAACTGTAAGCAGCAGTATTAGATATATATTCGACTTTCTCCCCCTTGCGTTCAGCAACATAAATATTGAAAGTATCAATCCGCCAAAGAATGCGGGATAGAGAAACTTCGAGTAGTACAAAGTGCTGGTATCGGTATTTCTAAATAAGGGCGCAAAAAAGTGCATCATGTCGCTACGAAGACCTTGCGGAGCTTCGATAAGCTTCATTCCGCAATGAACACAACAGCCTGGTTTAGAGAATAGCTCTTCATCTCCACTACAGCCACAGGGAGGGCAAACATAAGTTGCGGATTCCTGTATGAATGTCACCTGCTCAACCGTTTCAGGGTGTGCCTGGGAACTAACGGGTATGAAGCACATGCAAGCTGCGATAATTCCTATCAGCAGTATGAGGTTCTTTTTCCAGGTGGCTTGCATCTTAGTAGGCTGTTTCGAAAAACTTTACCTACATAAGGGCAGTTACGGGAAAAGGTACACTCTAAATGAAATTAAATTTCGATTTCTAATGAGACTGGGCAATGGTCAGACCCTTCAAGGTCTTTGAACATGTCTGTTTCTTTGATTCCGGTTTTAATGCGATCACTAACCAGAAAATAATCAATGCGCCAGCCTTTGTTATTAGCACGCGCATTAAACATGTAACTCCAATACGAGTAAGCGATCTTTTCAGGATAAAGATGTCGGAAGCTGTCTACAAATTCTTCGCCCAATAGGTTGGTGAAACCGTCTATTTCTTCCTGTGTGTAGCCAGCTGTTTTATTATAGTTAGATTTAGGATTGGCCAAGTCTTCGGCTGTATGCGCCACATTAAAATCACCGCAAGCAATTACCGGTTTTTTCTTATCCAGATTACGAAGGAATTTACCAAAGTCAACATCCCAGCCCTGGCGATAGGGCAATCTGGGTAAGCCTCGCCCTGAATTAGGCACATAAACCGTTACCAGATAAAAGTTTTCATATTCAGCAGTTATCACCCTACCCTCCTGATCGTGCTTAGAGATGCCCATATCGTAGATCACATTGATCGGCTCCGTTTTGCTGATGATTGCGGTGCCGGAATAACCCTTGCGCTCCTTTGAGGAATTTACATAGCTGTGCTTGTAATCTTTGAGAAGATCGGTGATGGTTTTCACCTCCTCACTTTGGGCCTTGGTCTCCTGCAGACAAAGTATATCGGGTTTCAGCTCAGCCAGACTTTTTTGGAATCCTTTCTTCATAATAGCCCTAAGGCCATTTACATTCCAGGTTACGATTTTGAGTTGCGACATGCGAGCAATTTAGCCAATCGCTCTGAATAAATGCTACTCCCTGCCGATGGTCTCTGCGGGGCTTTTAATTGCTGCCGAAACCGACTGATAACTGATGGTAAGCAGGGCCAATAAGAGGGCGGCAACTCCTGCCAAAAGAAAAACTCCAAGTCCAACTTCAGTTTTGTAAGAAAAAGTATTGAGCCAACGCTGCACCGCGTAGTAAGCCACCGGCCAGGCGACAACGTTGGCAATGATCAACAGTTTTACGAAGTCGCTAGAAAAAGTAAGGATAATATTCCTGGTAGAAGCACCAAGAACTTTTCTAACAGCAAACTCTTTGGTGCGTTGCTCGGCGGCAAATACCGACATACCAAACAAACCCAGGCATGCGATAAAGATGGCCAATCCCGTGAAATAGGTAACAATGCGGCCTAGCTGGCTTTCAAATTGATAAACTGCTTGCAGTCTTTCGTCAAGAAAACGATATTCCATCGGCCGATTCGGAGCCAAGTCAGTCCAGGCTTTGTCAATTTGAGCAACTGTTTCCTGCAGATTATTGGTATTAAGCCTGATGGCCATATTTGGCATAGCAAAGTTGAACAAGCCAAGAATCAATGGCCTGATGTTATCGTGTAGAGGCGCATAGTGAAAATCTTCAACTATGCCGATAATTGGCCCCGGCACCGTCCTGCGGTCACCACTGGTGATTACCCGCCCCAAGGCTGGTTCTAGATTGTAGGCTTTTACAGCAGCCTCATTGACAATATAAGCAGTGGTAGTATCCATAGTTCTTTCAAACCCTCTGCCCTCTTTTAGTTGCAATTGGTAAGTATCCAGGAAGTCATGGCTGACAAACATAAAATCCACAGCCTCCCTTTCTTCATCGTCGGTACCGGCAAAGCCGATAGAACGTAACTGGGCCCCTTCACCCACAATGCGATTGTGTCTGGTGATGGCTTCAACCCCTGGAATGAGCAAAGCGCGTTCTTTAAACGTCTCATACACATGTTGCTGTGGTAAAGCCAGGTTGCCCAGTGGACTGCCCGCTACTTTCACCACCAACACCTGCTCTTTACTAAACCCCAACTTCTTTCCCTGGATATAAGATAGTTGTTTGCTTATAGCTAAGATGGCAACAAGTAGTATTACTGTGATGGCCATTTGGGCCGTTACCAGGACGCTACGTAACACTCTTCCTTTCTTCGATTTTGAGAATTCTCCTTTGAGCGTTTGGGAAGGCTGATAAGATGACAAGAAAAAGGCCGGGTAGATTCCAGACAATACGCCAATAATAAACGTTACGCCAAACAAGAACAGTACGCTATTAAGCACTCCAAGCTGTTGCAGCCCGGGAGCTATAAAATGCAGGTCAGGGACCAATGCACTGAGCACATAGATTAGGCCCACGGCTATTACAATGCCAATGAATGTCATTAATAGCGATTCTGTCAAAAACTGGATGATTAACTCCGGTCGCCTGGCCCCCAGTACTTTCCTCATACCCACTTCCCGGGCCCTCTTAAGAGAGCGTGCAGTAGCCATATTCATGAAATTGATAGAGGCCACCAACATTACCAGAACGGCCGTGACAGCAAAAATATAGATGTAGGTGATGTCGTTATTGGGCTGTAGCTCGTTGCGGTAGTTGGAATGAAGCCGGATATCCTTAACTGGCTGAATAAAGAACTTTACGGCCTTACGGGTAGGAGGAAAATATTTATCCGCGATTTGCTGTAAGCTTGCTTCGAACTGCGCGGGATCAACTCCCGGCTCCAGCTTCATATAGGTCCAGAATTGGTAGTTAAACCAACTTTGGAAGTTATTTATCGTGCGCTCCCTTAAGGTAAGGAAAACGCTTTCCAGGGAAGCGAAAGCGCTGTAACGGAAGTGCGTGTTTTCGGGCGCATTTGCGATTACCCCTGTGATGCGATACTCGCTGTTAGTGTTATTCAGATTAACGGTAAGCGTGCGGCCCACTACTGACTCCTCTCCGAAGTATTTTATAGCCATGTCCTGAGAGAGCACTAATGAGTTGGGCTCAACGAGCGCGGTATTTATATCGCCATGCAGAAAGGACACAGTTAATATATTGAAGATGGCCTGGTCGGCAAATACCAGGTCCTGCTCAGTAAATGCCAGCTCCCCATTCCTCAGGCTTGGATCCATGTTAAAGAGTCGAACCATTCTTGCGGCCTCCATTACGCCCGTATACTCGGTTAGCAGTGCCTCCGCTACACCATAAGAAACACTGACCTGCCCTTTGGTGGCATCAGCGGGGTCGTTGTGGATGCCCACCCTATAGAGCTGATCAAGATCGTTGTGGTAGTTATCATAGCTCAACTCCCTGCTGATATAGAGGGTAATAAGCGTACAACAGGCGATACCTAGTGCCAAACCGGTAAGGTTTATGGTGGCGGTGAGCTTGTTCTTTCTGATGTTGTTGAGGGTAATTCGTAGGTAATTCCTAAGCATTGTGGACTTGAGTTAATCTTTTCTGTTTAACTGGATTAACACCAAAATTGTTAGTGCTTTTTTGCGTTTGGTACTTATAGTCAACTAGGCTCTAATAAAATATTTCTTCTGGCAGACCGTCTTCAGTAGTGAAAGGATTAAAACAATAACAACATGAATACGCAAGTAATTAAGTCGATAGTGATTGGTGCTCTGTTGGGAGCCCTCATTTTCGCGATACCGTTTATGGCTATCAAGCTATTCTTCTTCTTGCTGGTAGTGGGTTTAGTGTTCAAACTAATCAGAGGCCGCGGCAGAAGATACTACGGCCCCGCTGGTTGGGCTTACGCCGACAAAATTCGGCAAATGAGCGACGACGAATACCAGCAATTTAAGAACCGCTATAGCAGATACTGCTGGGGTGGGCAAGATTCAGAAACTTCTAAATAGGATAAGGTTATGAAACGACGATCAAAATTTCTGATAGGGCTATTCTCGGCTGCATTGACCTTCAGTGCGCTAACTGTAACTATGGGCACTGAACATTGGCACCGAGGTTACTACCATGGCCACTACCACGAACATAGTGGCCACTGGAAACATCACCATCATGGTGATCGGGATTATGATGACCATCGAGATTATGAGGGGAAGGAACATGAGGGGGATAGTACGCAGGGGATTTGATCCCCTGTTTTTTTGTTTCAATTAATCAAACCGTGATTCCTGCGAAAGCAGGAGCTTCCAGGAAATCTTCGATACCAGTGCTCGTAACAAGCGGCATTGTTTTCGGCTTTGGGTCAGCAGGGGTTGTGGGGCTGGAAAACCCGCCGCGGTTACGAGTACGCGGCCCAGCGGCCGTGGAGCGAAAAATGCATTGAATGCTATTAATGCGACTGACTGTTCCGGGAATAGGGGCAATTTTCAAACTATTTCCCCTTCTAGGTGTAGTTTTTAACTACACCCTCACATCAATGAGGTATGCATTTCATAGCAACAAGATCCCTCGACAAGGCTCGGGATGACAAGGCAGGCATGACAGATCCTGCCTTAGGTCTGCCATGTGCCACCTCCTAGCTTAAACACCACTTTTTGTCAGTTTTTGGTGCGTGTTTGATACTAAAAGACCCGAAACCGACTCTTTAGGACCCAAAATTTCCCTCTCATAGACCCAAGTTTGCCTCTCAAACACCCAAAATTGCTTCTTTTATACCCCCGTTTGCTTCTTTAACATGCGAAAACGATTATTTAACATGCAGTCTTGCTTCTTAAACATTCAATGTTGCCATTTCAATATCCAGGCTTGTCAGTATTAGAGCCAAGTTTGTCAGTTTTTAAGTCATGCTTGATATTATAAGAACCGAAGTTGAGTCTTTGGGAGTCATGATTAGGGTGCGAGGTTGATAAAGTTTCTGAAACGTTTTACCCCGTGGCAACAAGATCCCTCGACAGGGCTCGGGATGACAATAGAACTTCAACAAATTGGGAAGAATTATGGCGTAGTAGTAACTTTCCTTAATCGTGGGTTCTAAAACAAATAATTCTCTTTCCTAAAATGAAGCAATCTATCGTGCATATTGCCTTGGTAGTTCAAGACTATGATGAAGCCATAGAATTCTACACCCAAAAACTTCACTTCGATTTAATTGAAGACACCTACCAGCCCGAGCAAGACAAGCGCTGGGTAGTCATATCACCACCGGGATCTTCAGGTACCACCATCCTATTGGCGAGAGCCTCCAAACCAGAACAGGAGGAGTTTATTGGAAATCAGGCTGGAGGCCGGGTCTTTCTATTCCTAAATACAGATGATTTTTGGAGGGATTACAACGAGATGGTGGCAAAAGGAATCGAATTTGTAAGGGAACCAAAAGAGGCAGACTATGGCACAGTGGCTGTGTTTAAGGACCTTTATGGAAACCTCTGGGATTTACTTCAGCTGAAGGCAGACCACCCCTTGGCAGAAAGAGGTATGTAACAGGATTTAAAGCCATCTCCTCCGCCGTCGGCCTCAAAATTCCGTCACCATAATAAGCATTGCTATCCACAGCGCCGCTACCTATATTAACGACCCATTAAAAATTCAGAGCTGTCGATATGAAATTCTATCTAACCACCTTACTCGTTTGCCTTAGCCTCCTCGTTAGTGCACAAGATTATTTCTTCAAGAAGTTTGAGCCTTTCAACCAAGATATTCCCACTCCGGAAGATTTCCTTGGATATCCAATTGGGTATCAGCACACCCGGCACGATCAGATTGTAGCCTACCTCGAGAAATTGGCTGAAGTTTCCGATAGAGCAACTATCACCTACTACGGAAATACTTATGAGCATCGCAAACTGGTAATTCTCAACATCAGTACTCCTGAGAATATATCCAATCTGGAGTCATTACGCACCCAGCATCTTAAAGCAGTAGACCCCAATAACAGTGATGATCTCTCGCAACTGCCCATCTTCATTAACCTTGGATATAATGTGCACGGCAATGAGCCTTCAAGCTCTGAGGCCGCCTTGCTTACAGCATATACACTGGTGGCGTCAACAAACAGCACCATTACTAACTACCTACAGCAATCAGTAATTTTTGTAGATCCTACCATCAATCCTGATGGACGCGACCGACATACACACTGGGCTAATACGCATAAGGGTAACCCCTTGGTTGATGATCCAATAGACATTGAGCATTCTGAACTTTCACCTAGTGGCAGAACTAATCATTATTATTTCGACCTCAATAGAGATTGGTGGTTAGCGATCCACCCGGAAAGCCGTGGCAAGCTAAACTGGTATCATCAGTGGTATCCCAATGTAGTAACTGACTTTCACGAAATGGGCTCAAACAGCACCTACTTTTTTGAGCCAATGAAGGCCAATGCCAGTAAGAATCCTATAATGCCCAAAGAAAACTACACCACCTTGAACGAGGCTTTTGCCAAGCATTTTGCGGAAGACCTGGATGCTATTGGCTCTATGTACTTTACTAAGGAAGTCTTTGATGGCACCTATCCCGGTTATGGTTCTTCCTACCCTGATCTTCAGGGAGCGCTGGCATTATTGTTTGAACAAGCCAGTTCAAGGGGTCACGTTCAAAAGCAAAATACAGGAAAACAGATCACTTTTGCTTTTACTATTCGTAACCAGTACACTTCCAGTTTTGCTACAATTAGGGCATCCGTAGAAAACAAAAGCATTCTCTACAACTACCAGAGAGATTTCTTTAAGAGCGCCCTGGCTAATGCCAGTAGAAGCTCCACCAAGGCCTATGTTTTTGGCGATGTGGACGATCCGGTTCGAACCAATGCCTTTCTGGATAAATTGCTAATTCACAAGGTGAAAGTTTATGAGTTGCCAAGAAACATAACTACCGGCGGAAAAACATTCAGGCCTGGCAGCAGCTACATTGTACCTACAAGGCAACCACAATACCGAATGGTACAAAGTGCTTTCGAGACTTACCGGGAGTATACGGATAGCGTTTACTACGATGCTTCGGCATGGTCGCTGGCAAATTTTTACAATATGCCCTACGGGGGAACCTCCTCGTCGCAACTTGGCAATGAGGTTACGGCCGTGCCAACTGCTAGCTATACGGCCCCAGCCAAAAGTAATTACGCCTACATTATGCCCTGGAAGCCTTATAGTGCTCCGGCGGCTTTGTACTACCTTCAATCCCAAGGGGCAGTGGCAACTTCAGCCTTCAAGCCATTTCAAATAACTACCGACAAGGGCAGCCGCAGTTTTGGATATGGCGCTATTGTACTGCCGGTTGGTCGTCAGTTAATCTCCAGCGACTCACTTTTTACTTTGGTAAGCCATGTGGTAAATGAGTGGGATCTGGATGTAGCCTCAACACAAACCGGCTACAGCGTTTCAGGAATTGACCTTGGTAGTGGCAATATGCGCGTGCTAAAAACCCCAAAGGCTCTGATGCTAGTTGGCGATGGAGTTAGTTCTTACGAGCATGGGGAGGTTTGGCACCTATTAGATACTCGGGTTGGCATGCCAATTACAAAAGTGCCGATCAGAAACTTCAACCGCATCAATTTCAACAATTATACAGTGATGGTAATGGTTTCAGGTGGTTACCAACAGTTAGACTCAGCTAAGCGAGCCAGGCTAAAATCATGGATCAGAGATGGTAATACTCTAATCACAATCAGAAGTGCCTCTGCGTGGGCAATTAATAGCAAGCTTGTAAATGAATCAACAATAAAGGAGCCTAAGGACACGGCGAAGTCTAAGACAGTAAAGCGCCTCAACTACGGAGATGCCAGAGAACATATTGGTAAGAAGCAGGTTGGGGGTGCGATTTTCCAGGTTGATCTCGACGTTACGCATCCATTGGGCTTCGGTTATACCAGAAGGTTACTTCCGGTTTATCGCAATAGTACCGTTTGGTTGGCTCCAAGCAAAAGCCCTTACGGCACTGTTGGCAAGTATACTGCTAACCCTCACATTGATGGGTTTATTACGAATGACAATCTGGAGAAATTTCTCAAGCCTTCGGCATCTTTGATAGTAAGTCCGGTAGGTCGGGGCAGAGTGGTAATGTTCGCCGACAATCCTAACTTCAGAGGATCTTGGTACGGCACCAATAGGTTATTCCTAAATGCACTGTTTCTTGGACAACATATCCAGGTACCGAGGTAATTAGAGTTCTTCCGCTGTTAATACAGGAGGTCGTCTATGCTTGGTGCCCTGCTCGTATGCGTAAGTAATTCTAATTAGTGTTGGTTCAGCATACATTCTTCCCAAAAACTGCAGCCCGGCCGGTAGGTTGCCATTGGTATATCCCATGGGAACGGTGAAAGCGGGCTGGCCAGTATGTGGCGCAATTATCTGGCTGTTGTCGCCCTTATATTCTTCCTGGAAGTTGTCGATAGTGGCCGGCGGATGGTTCCATGAAGGGTAAATTATTGCATCTACCTGCAGGCTATCCATTGCTTTTTCTATAGCTTCCCTAAAGGCTATCCGATGCTGATCTGTGTAAGCATCTTCGCAAGGTTGCGGATTTTCTCCCCTCCTACCTTCATTTTCGAGAAAATACGCCATGCGAGCTTTTGCTATTGGTGTGGCCTCCCCGGCATCAATTAAGTCTTGCAGCGTGCTAAGGTTTTCGTCTTTTACATTCACCCTTAAGTACTCCTCAATATCTTGCTTAAACATTGAGCACCATTGGTTCTGGCGCAAGCTATCGAAGCCAGGTACTTCAAAGGGGTCGACTATCTGGGCACCTAATCTGCTTAGGTCTGCAATGGCTTGTTCGAAAACTGAAGCGATTTCCGGGTGAATATCATCGTTGGCCAAAACTCGAAGCACGCCTATCCGAGCTCCCTGCAATCCATCAGCCCTGAGAAATTGCACATAATCATCCGGAATTTGGCCCCTGCTATTCTCAGTAATTGGATCCTTCTCATCGTAACCAGCGATTACTTGTAATATCCTGGTTGCGTCTTCCACCGTTCTACACATAGGCCCACCCACGTCATTTCGCAGATATAGCGGCACAATACCATGCCTGCTGGTAAGACCCAGCGTAGAGCGAAAGCCCACCAGGGCATTATGCGAAGAAGGCCCCCTGATTGAGTTACCCGTATCAGTACCCAGTCCAACTGCTCCAAAGTTAGCAGCGACAGCGGCGCCTGTTCCTCCACTGGATCCGGCAGGCACATAATCAAGGTGGTAAGGGTTGCGGGTAGTACCCAAAATGGAGCTATTTGTATGCATGGGACTGAAAGCCCACTCTGCCATATTCGATTTCGCCAGTACTATGGCCCCAGCTTCCTTCAACCTCCTCACCTGAAACGCATCCTCTTCGGCCATAAAGTCTTTCAAAGCAATTGAGCCAGCGGTGGTTGGCAAACCAATGGTTTGGTAGTTATCTTTTACAATTACAGGTATGCCATGTAGTGCCCCCAGGCTACCGGTTTCCCTATATTCCGCATCGAGTTCCCTTGCTCTTTGTATCGCTGCTTCATTATTAATCACAATAGCGTTAAGGCCGGTACTGCGATCTAGCTGATTAATCCTTTCTAAATAGGCTGTAACCAGCTGCTCACTAGTATATTCTCCAGCCTTATATGCTTCATGAATTTGGGAGATGGTTAACTCTTCCAGATTGATAGCAACCGTCGGCGACTCTGCACTTTCCTGGCAGCCATAGCCGATTGCTATCAGAAGAAATAACCAACCTATTCTTTTCATCATCTTAATTATCATTTAAGCCGAACAGCACCCACACCATCTTTCCACTCTATGGTGGTACCAAATGGTTTAGATAAATCCGCCAGTTCTTGAATTATTTTTCTACCGAGTCGAGGGTCAGCCATCATTGGACGGCCCCGCACCTGTCGTGGCTTACCAAAGCCCAAATCTATCGGATGAAAAGTCAAAGACTTTAACTCGCCACCTTGCCAAACTGGCTTAGCAATAATGGACTCCCACACATTTCTCCTCGCTGGAAATCCTGAGGAATCATTTCTGTAGCGGCGTGCGTTGAAATCGCTAACGTGGTTATTGGCTTCAAGGCCATAGCGCTCATAGTTTTCATAGGGCAATCGCAACAACGTCTCATTCTGGAACATGAAATTACTGAGGCTGTATAGAATAGGCTTTCCTTTGTACATCTCCACCCCTCTCAACACATGTGGACCATGACCTACCATAATGTCAGCTCCGGCATCTATCATGGCTCTGGCAAATGTGACAACGAACTGGGCTGGAATACTTAAGGCTCCATCTCTTTCATGAGCATGGATGGTCACTATAGTAACGTCAGCCAGGCCACTGGCATTTTTAACTACTGCAGCTATTTCTTCCAGGTCTTCCTGATTAGGCTCAGTTATAATATCGGGCTCATCAGCAACTTCAAAATTTTGCCGGAATAACCGCAACCGATTAGTCGATTGTCTATCCTGAGAAAGCACACCCAAACTTTTGCCCAGGTTCTCTAACTCTGTCATTTGCTGGCGGGTGACCTTATAGGTGGTCGTATACCGCAGTGGACTCAATCCCGGCCTTGGAGGTATATCGCCCCTGGTTTTACCCGCACGTGAATGATCTGGAAATGTTGAAGAGCACGAAATAAGCGCTACCCTTCCATGTTCAGTTTCAATGAACTTGGCTTCCCGGGCCAGTGCTAAGCTGTTGCCTGCACCGGCAATCAACAAACCGGCATCTTCAGCATGCTCAATTGTTTTTTGCATAGCTGGCACTCCATAGTCGCCGGTGTGGTTATTAGCCATAGACACCATGTCGAAGCCAGCCCAGACCAGTTCCTGAGCTAACGACGGATCACCTCTCATGTAGGTTCCTCCGCTCTGATGCATAGGATATGACTCGTAATTATGGAAAAGCATCTCCAGGTTGGTAAAAGCCAAAGTCGAACCCCTAAGAAGGTTTACCATCTCCATGAACTGGGGTTCAGTATACACTGAAAGCTTTCGGGTAATAATAGCATCTCCGGTGAAGGCTATGGACAATTCACCAGGTTGGTTATTCTGACCAAACGAGTTGAATGCCAAGCAGATCACGATGGATAGCGGTGTTAGTCGCGTCACTAGCTTCATAATTTTTTGAATTTATATGATGAGGAATTACTCCCCTTTCTCAAACCACATGTTTCTAACCCGGCCATTACTGGCTCTTAGACCTGTTATTGTACCATCTTCCCGAACAAACGTGATGCGTCGTATGGCGTATGGCGCCGTTGCATTTAAAGTATCCGGGGCGGTCATTTTTAACCAACCCGAGCCATGCCTGGAATGGTAAATTTCCACGGAGTCCTTACTGCTATATTCCAGTCGATAAGTAGTCTCCAATTCCGGGCTGTAGTAAGAGCCCGCAATTGTTGAAGTTATAGGAAGATAGATCGGCTCATCCCTATCGCTGTTTCGTTCCCTGGGCGCTGTAGGCTCCTTATCCAATACGGCATCAATTACCGCGTATGCCTTGCCCCCTGCACCGGCATTAGAATGATTTGTTAGTACCACCACATTGAGGTTTTGTTCTGGGATTGATACTATCGAAGCCCTAAACCCGCCGATAGATCCTCCGTGCCCCCAGGTTCTCTCTCCTTTGTAATCCTCATTGATATTAATACCATAAGCGTAATTGAGTGTATCGCCGCTATTCAATACCCCTTTATTGAACATCTTGGCAATCATATCGGCATGGTTGGTGGGTGGGTTGTTAATATGCTGTTGCCATTTTAGGAGGTCGAATATTGTGGTATGGATATTTCCTGATCCTATATAGCCCCAATATGGAACTGAAAACCGATAGGCGTTTTCATCTCGAGCATAGTTGTAGGAGTGGGCATTATTAGGAACGATAGCGGTATAATCTGCTTCAACATAAGTATCATCCATTCCCAGGGGTTCAAATACGTTTTCGTCCATCCAGGTGATAAAATCCTGACCGGTAACCTTCTCTACAATCTCAGCCATAAGAATATAGCCGGTATTGCAGTAGAGGTATTCCGCTCCAGGTTCAAAATTGAGTTCTTTCTGGTTTTGCATAAATCTCAGCAGGTCTTCGTTGGTTCTTCTATCAGAACCCCTCCAGCCTGCCATAATCAACAGCGCATGCAGACTTCTAAAGCCGCTGGTATGGTGTACCATATGTCGAATGGTAATATCATTTCCGAAGTCTGCTAATTCGGGGAAGAATTTGTGGATCTCATCATCTACTGAAAGCTTGCCCTGAGATTCCAGCAGGAGCATGGCATAAGCAGTAAACTGCTTTGATACGGAGGCAATATTGTACTTTGTGTTCGCACTGTTTTTGATGTCATGCTCAAGGCTGGCCATGCCATGACCCTTTGCATAGATTATCTCTCCGTCTTTCATTACTCCAATGCTACCACCGGGTCTATCGGGCTGGTTCCAGTCTTCAAAAATTTGGTCAATCTCTTGGGTAAGCTCGTCTTCAGCGGGTCCTGAAGGTTGACAGGATAACAGGGCCATAGCCAGCATCAGATAGGCACAGTCCCCAAGCAAAATTCTCTTCATAGTGGTTAGATTTCGCTAGGAATATAGCAAAATCCTTAGGGAAATTCGATGCCTGTTATGTTGGTGGTAGCTAGCTACTAGCGGTGGCAAGCTTCGAATCCATAACTCTAGAAATCACCACGGCAATCATTACAACTATCGATGCCTGAATCCAGCCATCGCCGGCCATACCGTGAGCTACCGTAGCTGCCAGTGCATCAAAGAAGAATCCAGCATAGGCCCACTCTTTAAGCAGTTCCGATTTCTTTGTCAGAATGGCCACTATGCCCAGGTATTTTAAAATCGCGAGAGGATAAATCATCCAAACAGGAAAGCCTAGATGAACAAAAAAGCCACTGACTTCATCGTAGTTGATAAAATACATTGTAGCCGAAAAGGCGAATATCAGCAGCATAAACCCTGTGCTGATCCAGTAAATCCACTTAAAAGTTTTCATCCATTGATTTTAGTGAATATCAACGACTCTGACAACAATTCCTTTCTTGAGCTACTACCAACAATTAATCGGTAGCATCCAATCAAACGCTACCTTCAGCTAAGGGTATCGCCTAAGTTTGGTGTAAATACTAAGGTATGGACGCAAAAACAATCACAAAATATTTGTTGGCTTATGCCATCATGGGCAGCATATTTGGCTCTTGTAACATCCCCCAGACAATAGCTGATCTCTTGACTCCTGTGCCGGAAGTAGAATATTGCCTAACTGAAGAAGCCCCTACCTCTTTTGAGTTAGCCACTTCCTTTTCTTGTGAAAATATTCTAATTGATGCTTCTCACGGGGGAACCAGTTGGTGGCACCCTCAATTGCCGGAAACCGGATTTGTTCCTTGCGAAGATCATGAAGGGAAGAAATTTGCAAGATTCCTGAGAGAAAGCGGGTTTAGAGTAGATGAAGTGCCCAGAGGTCACCAAATCACTGATGAGTTGTTGCAAAATTACTATATCATCTTTCGCACATCTGGCTTTAGGGCGTACGACGATACCGAATTACAAGCCTACAGCAATGCCCTCGCTGATGGCAAAGCTTTGATAATGATTGCGGAACACCGCGAAGATAGTACTGAAGACAAATTGGCCACAACAACGGGATTAAACTACCACGGGTATGTTAACGGTGAACTGAGAGACTTTACTGAGCATGATTTAACTGCCGGCATTTACAGGTTTGAAATCGTTAAAGGGTCAGAGATTATCGACGTTCCGCCGGATATGGACGTACTTGGCACAATGTACGATAGACCGGTAATGGGTGTAATGCCGTTCTCAAACAGCAAAGTACTGTTTCTCAGCGACATATATGTTCTGAAGAAAGTGCAGCAACCTTTTATTCAAAATCTAATTAATTGGATGCTGCAGTGCCCTTTCAGATAGCACCGGCTTCTACCTCTTAAGTTCCCGCTCGTACGTCTTGATCCATTGCTTGGCAGTAACTTTCGCTACCAGCTTGCCTATAAGTTCCAATGGAATCTGGTCTACTTTTTTAAACCTGATACAGCTTTTCCCCATATCTAGTTTGTAGGATGAGTACTTGGGGTACTGGGTTGTAAACCAGTCAAGAAGTTTCTTATCTGCGTAGATACCAAAATGGTATAATGCTATAAAGTTCTTCTGCGACGCAATAGTTATAAAAGGCAGCGGCTGCGGAGGAGGGCAATGATAGCCATCAGGATATAAAGAATAAGGCACCACATAGTTAATTCCCAAGCTACCAGCAGTTTCCTTAAACCCTTCTGCAATGTTCTTTCTTATAACCTTCCGTAGCTCAGAAAAGGGTTTTATACGGTCTTCAGGAAGGGCATCAATAATGTCTTTCGGTTTTACGGTTTCGGTCGCCATATGCTGTTGGGTTTAAATTCGGAAACCTAAAATAAAGATTACCAGATACTCTTGAAATACCTTATGCGACCGATTGAATCGGAATTCCGCCGTTGCTGAAATGCTGCAAGTGAAGCGCTAGCCTCCAAATAGGTTCTTTATAAAATCTAATTTGAAAATATCATTGAAGATGATAAAGGCCATTAAGGCTAATAAGAACACCATGCCAATTTTCTGCGACACCTCCAGGAACTTATCAGATGGCTTTCTACCAGAAATAAGTTCGTATGACAGGAACATTACGTGCCCACCATCCAGCGCGGGAATGGGCAGAAAGTTCATAAAGGCAAGCACCATAGAAAGCAAGCCGGTTATGCTCCAAAAGCGATTCCAGTTCCAGGTACCACCAAATATTCTGGCAATACCGATGGGTCCACTTATTGATTTGGTTGGAGAAACATCTCCTTTGAATATCTTTCCTAGCGCCCGGATATTGATCCACACCGCCATAAAAGCCCTGGTTGTTCCTTCTGGTACCGATTGCATGAAGCTGTAATCTGTAAAAGACGGTTCCAGCAGATTTCTAGCGAAAAAGCCCACAGTACCATCTTCCCGAATTTTCACCTCTTCACTGATTTGCTGCCCGTTACGATTAATACTAATAGGAACTGACTCTCCTATATTGGCTTGCTTTATTTCCTCAAATTGATCGTAGAATTGTATTGGCTGGCCGTCCAACTCAACAATTTTATCACCTGACTGCAGACCTATAGCTGCAGCTGGCGTTTCTTCTGCAACTGATTCCACTTCAAATGGATATCGTGGTTCCACGAACTGGGAGGCCGATTCACGATCTGAAAGTCTCTCAATGAAATTTACCGGAATTGGTATATCAACCATTACCCCCTGTCTCTCCACTGTGTAATAACTATTGTCTCCCAGCAACACATTTGGGCTTCTGATATCTCCAAATTTGTCAAAATCACTGCCGTTGATTTTAACAATCTTATCTCCAGTTTGAAAACCTAATTCCTCACCAATGCGCAGCGCCTTGATTCCATACTTATTTACCTCCTCTTTAGAGATATAAGTATCGCCATAGTAAAATACTATGGCAATGGAAATAATTATTCCTGTGATGACATTAACAATAATCCCGCCCATCATCACAATCAGTCTTTGCCAGGCAGGTTTCGATCTAAATTCCCAGTCTTCGGGCTCTTTGTCGAGACTTTTTGTGTCAAGAGATTCGTCAATCATGCCCGAGATCTTAACGTAGCCTCCAAGCGGTATAGCGCCTATAGAGTATTCGGTTTCACCGTATTTAACTCCGAAAATTTTAGGTGGGAAGCCAATAGAATATTGTTCCACTCGCATCCCAAAATATTTGGCAGCAGCTAAATGCCCCAATTCATGCAATCCCACTAATATAGAGAGGCTCAGCAGAATCTGAGCCGTCATTATCAATCCTTCCATCAACTAATATATTCTAATGCTTTAACTCTGGTTTCTCTGTCGGTCTCCACATAATCTTCATACCCAGGCGAAGGTATAAACGTCATCTTAGACATACAAGTTTCTACCAGGTCCGACATCCCGAGGAAACTTATCCGCTCCTTTAAAAATTCCTCCACTGCAATCTCATTAGCGGCATTGAGAATGCAAGGCATATTTCCACCCTTTTCTATTGACTCGAAAGCCAGGCCAAGGTTACGAAAAGTCTCAATATCAGGCTTTTCAAAAGTAAGTGAAGGATAGTCTGCAAATGAGAATCTGGGAAAGTCCGATTTCAATCGCTCCGGGTACCCCAAGGCAAACTGAATCGGTAAACGCATATCTGGCAATCCGAGTTGCGCCTTAATGGAACCATCTTCAAATTGAACCATACTATGAATGATAGACTGCGGGTGAACCACCACTTCGATCTTATCTATCCCCACTCCGAAGAGCCACTTAGCTTCAATAACCTCAAGCCCCTTGTTCATTAGAGAGGCAGAATCAATGGTTACCTTTGCCCCCATATCCCAGTTGGGATGATTTAGGGCCTGTGCCTTAGTTACCCCCTCCAGCTCATTCTTTTTCTTTCCCCGAAACGGTCCGCCCGAAGCTGTAAGAATAATCTTCTCCACAGGATTATGAAATTCGCCAATCAGGCACTGGAAGATGGCGGAATGTTCGGAATCAACAGGATAAATATTAACTCCTTTTTCCCTGGCCAGGCTTGTAACCAATTCACCCGCCACCACCAAAGCTTCCTTGTTTGCCAGCGCAATGGACTTTCCGGTTTCAATAGCCTTTAGCGTGGGCAGCACGCCGCTGTAGCCAACCAATGCTGTTAACACCAAATCGATGGTGTCCATCTGCACCACGGAAGCCAGGGCGTCATTGCCGGCATAGACTTTTATGCCTTGCGGATCAAGAGCATCAAATACCTCCTGGTATCGGCTTTCATCACCAATAACCACTACGTTTGGTTTAAACTGAAGGGCTTGTTGAATTAACAACTCTGCCCGGCTGCGGGCAGTGAGCACCTCAACAGCGAAATGCTGAGGGTGTTGCTGGATCACCTCAAGCGCCTGGGTTCCAATAGACCCGGTTGAGCCTAATATGGCAATATGTCTTTTTTGACTCAATACTAATGGTTGATTACATAGGGCTGCAAAGCCTCGGCTATCTTTCTATCATTAGACAACCTGGGCACCTTATTTTGTCCTCCTAATTTACCCTGGGATTTCATGTAGTTTCTGAAAGCATCTCGCTGAAGCACCTTAACCTCTAACCCTTTCAGGATACTACCGGTGATTAGGTCATCATAGTAGGTATTTAGCTTTTGCAACTCCAAATTTAGATCATTTTCAAAGGCCGACAAATCGTTGGGGGCATTCCTAAACTCCACGTACCATTCATGCAACGGTAGCCCATCAATTGGCGTCACTTGTGGTGCTACAGTAAATTCAACAATTTCAATCTCATTATGTTTCGAAGTAGCCCCCTTCATTGCCTTCTCTACTTCTTCACCAATTACATGCTCCCCAAAGGCTGAAATAAAATGTTTTATTCTGCCCGTTACCAACAACCTAAGTGGATCTTTTGAAACGAACTTCACAGTATCTTCCAGGGAATAACCCCAAAGCCCTGCGTTGCTATTTATGATGATAGCATAATTCTTATCCAGCTCCACTTCATGAGCACTGAGCCGGGTGGGGTTGTCGTCAAAGTACTCCTCGGCCGGAATGAACTCAAAGAAAATACCACTGTTGAGCAAAAGGAGTAATCCGGGATCTGTCTGAGTATCCTGGTAAGCAATAAATCCTTCCGAGGCGGGATACGTCTCTATCGAATCTACCTGCTTGCCAATAGTTTCGAATAGTTTCTTTCGATAGGGCTCGAAGTTGACCCCGCCATAAACAAATAGAGAAAAGTCAGGAAAAACATCCTTTATGGGCTTGCCCGTTCGTTCAACAATACGATCAAAATACATCTGCACCCAAGGCGGGATTCCGGAGATTAGCCCCATCTTCTGAGGAAGTGTCTCATCGATTATACGCTCAACTTTTTCTTCCCAGTCATCAATGCAGTTAGTCTCATAGCTTGGCAATTGATTACTTCGCAGCCAAGCTGGAACATGATGGTTGACAATACCAGAAAGTCGCCCCACGTGCAAATCATTTTTTGTTTCAAGCTCAGGACTACCTGAAAGAAAGATCAATTTCTTATCAAGAAATTGCGAATTACCTGTCTCGTTGATGTAACAAAAAGAAGCATTTCGCGCATTGTTCAGGTGATTAGGCACTGATGCGCTGGTAATAGGAATATACTTTACCCCGGAGGTAGTGCCAGAGGTTTTGGAGAGATAAAGCGGTTTTCCAGGCCAAAGAATGTCATCCTCTCCAGAAACTACTTTTTCGATATATGGCCGCAACTGTTCATAGTTAGAAATGGGCACCAGGCTTTTGAATTGCTCATAGGTGCTTATATCTGCAAAACCATGGTCACGGCCAAATTGTGTGTTTTTAGCCTGGCTAATTAAAGTCTTGAATATTTTTTGCTGAGTCTCCTGGGGACGGGCCACCCACTTTTTATTTTGGGCTGCCACGTAGGCAGCTAGTGGTTTACTTAAAGTTGATCGCCATCCCATAATCAGGCAAAAGTAAAATAAAAAGCCTACAGCGGCCCATCAATTCCCGCATTAGGTGGCTTATGCTCAATTTGTTGATGAAAGCTGGCCCCTTTCCACCGTCGGTGGGCGTATAAGCCTTCGATAGATACCCTTTTGCTGTATAACTATTCCTTCTACATTTCATTTACGATTAAACTTAAACAATATTTTATATGAAAAAGGTAAGATTACTGCTTTGTGTTATGATCTTGGGATTTGTAGTTAGTTCTTGTGAGCTGGCCCCAGGGGATATCTCGCCTATGAATCCGGATGATATCGTATTAGGCGGGGATATGGTTGAAGATAAAGATCCTCCAGCGCCACCACCGCTTGACTAAAGGAACTACACAACAAACACAAAGCGAGCACTGCTCGCTTTTTTTATTTATTTTAGAAATAATATAATTATTTATATAGTTCATTATGATTCGAATCATCCTCATTCTTACGTTCCTATACCTTTTAAGTACTTTAATGGCCTGCAGGTCTGGAACCCAGTTAGGATCACCTGATTATGTCATTGCAGCAGATAGCCTATACAGAGAAAGCTTTAGATTCCTGACCGTTGACTCATCTAGGGTTTTTAGTTTGTCGGATTCAATTGAGTTAATCTCGCAATCAAACAACTACATAAAGGGCATCGCTCGAGCCTACTTTCTTAAAGGATATGTATATGATTTGAATGATGAATATGATTTGGCAGTCTCAAACTACATGGCTAGTCTGGAACAAAGCAGGCCACTAGAACATTATCAGCTATCAATTCGATCACTGGAGAACATTGCCAAAATCTACTATTTCACCCATAACCCATCGAGAGCGAAGGAGTACTACGAAGAGGCATTGGAATTAAGTAGAGAGCAAATGGATTCAACTAGAATTGCCTATTATTTGTCAAATATTGGACGCTGTTTAGAGAAGCTTACCCACTTCAAAGAAGCTCAAAAATATTACAAAGTGGCCCAGAGGTCTTATGAAAGCTTGAATGACCTCCCAAATATGATCAAAGTAGAGGTGTATATCGGGAACTCCTACTATAACGCTGGATCGAAGTCCAAGGCTTTATATTCATATAATAAGGTTTTAATTGATGGCAAAGGACTTCCTAATGAGTCTACAGCAAGTGGTAACGCTCTCAATAACATCGGCAATATATATTTGGAGGAAGGAGACCACCCTCAGGCTGCAGACTATTTCAACCAGGCACTGGCAATCGCAGAGTTGCCCGCAAACACTAAAAACACCATCTACAACAACCTGGCAGAGATTTATCGGCACCAGGAAGAGTGGGAGAAAGCCGCGGAGTACTACAGCAAAGTAGCTGATCAATCCAGCAATCATCTCTTCGACCGTCAATTTACTAAAGCCACCAAAGGACTCTATGAAATATACCGGGAGCTCGGAAATCATGATATGGCTTACAAGTACGGTGACCAGTTGGCCAACAACATGATACCCCTGCTAGAGGTAAAAGAAAAGCTTGAACTTCACAATCAGCAGTATCGGCTGCACCAGGCCGAGGAGAAAATCAAAGCCCTGGAAGCCAAAGCTGCGGCATCGCGCCAGTGGCTAATCAATGTCAGTATCATCTCTGGTCTCGCAATACTATGCCTGGCAGGGCTTTATTTATCTATAAGACACCGAAATAAATGGCAACAACTTAGAAAAGCTGTAGATGCTGCCTATCAGAAACAACAACAGGCATATCATGAGGCTATGAAAGTTATGCAGGATGTGAAACTGCCAGATCCAACTTCTTACAAGTTAAAATAGTCCAGGAAAGGACTCTAGGGCTATTTGTGAATTCTTCAGTTTGTTTACAACCTGACAGATTTTCATTCGTTCTCTAAATTGCACAATCTTTGCAAAGTAGATTGTGTTAGGGTAACAGTAGATGAAAATGAAAAAACTTTTTGCAATCGCAATTATAGGTTTTGCCTCAGGTATGGCTGGCTCATATTTTTTCGGCAAGCTGTATGAAAAGAAAGGCGGGGCAATCCAAGCTGAAACTGTTGAAAACAACGACTCGCCTCAACCGTTATTTTCGAATGACATTTCAAAGCCCCGGGTAGTTGACACCTCGGTCGATTTCGTAGGCGCCAGCGAGATTAGCACTTCCAGCGTGGTTTTTATCAGGAATATCTCTGAGCGTCAAGTGCGAATGAGTTTCCTTGACATGTTCTTCAATGAACCCGGTCGCGTTAGCCAAACGGTTAGCACAGGCTCTGGAGTAATATTTACAAGCGATGGTTATATAGTCACGAATAATCACGTGGTAGAAGATGCAACTAGAGTGGAAGTCATCCACAATAAGAAGAATTACGACGCCCTTGTAATTGGCACAGACCCTTCTACCGACCTTGCAGTGCTTAAAGTTAGCGCTACAAATCTGCCAAAGATTCCTTTGGGTAGTTCCCAAAATCTAAATGTAGGAGAGTGGGTACTGGCAGTAGGTAATCCGTTTAATTTAACCTCTACTGTTACAGCAGGAATCGTCAGTGCCAAGGGTAGAAGTATCAACATATTAAAGGGAAAATTTCCTATCGAGTCATTTATACAAACCGATGCAGCCATTAACCCTGGGAATAGCGGGGGTGCTCTAGTTAATAAGAATGGTGAGTTGGTTGGTATTAACACAGCCATCTTATCCCGAACAGGTTCTTATGCCGGATATGGATTTGCAGTACCTATAGATATTGCTAAAAAGGTGGTTAGGGATATCATAGAATTTGGTGAGGTACAAAAGGCCTTCTTCGGAGGCGATGTTACTGATTTAACAGAAGATGTTGCTGAGCGCCTGGATATTGATAGCAATAATGGTGATTACAGCGGTGTGGCGCTTACCTACCTTCAGAAAGACGGCGCCGCAGCAAAATCCGGATTAGAAGAGGGAGACATCATTCTAAATATCCAGGGATCGCCAATAGACTCCAAGAGTGACTTTGATGAAATGATCAGCTACTACTCACCGGGTGACGAGATTGACGTCTTAGTCAAGAGGAAAAACAAGGAGATTCGGGCCAGGCTTACATTAACCAATCGGGAGGGTACCACTTCGATTATCAAAACAGAGATCTTCACTTCAAAGTCATTAGGGGCAGATTTGGAAGCCGTACCAAAAGTCGAAAGGGATTTACTTGAAATTGAGCAAGGCATCAGAATTAAGAAAGTCTACAGAGGTGGCTTAATCGACGAGCTAGATCTGTCAGAGGATTTTATTGTCACCTCTATCAATAGCTACCCGATTAAGACTCCTGAAGATCTCGCTGATATCCTTGGCAAGGTACGAGGAAGGGTGCGCATTGAGGGAGTGGATGCAAAAGGCACCAAGGGTTACTATTCGTATTATTTCAGGTAGGTGGCTAAACCGCCACGCGCATTTTCAACTTGCGCTTAAGGTCTTCAATAGAATTCCTAAAGTTCGTATTGGTATCAATCATGTCATTTACGGATTGAACAGCGTGTATTACCGTGCTATGATCACGACCGCCGAAATGATAGCCTATTGACTTTAGTGAGTGGTTAGTGTATTCCTTAGAAAAATACATCGCAATCTGACGAGCAATAACAATTTCCTTCTTGCGTGTTTTCGCCTTTAGCTCTTCGGTGTTCAGCTTATAGTATTCTGAAACTGTCTTTTGGATATAGTCAATTCCCACCTCAGTCTCTATATCATGAACAATATTCTGAAGTGTTTGCTTAGCCAGCTCCAGGTCTACCTCTTTTCTGTTTAACGATGACTGAGCAATCAGAGAGATCATCACGCCCTCTAGCTCGCGAACATTTGTATCTACGCTATATGCCAGGTATTCAACAACATCTTCCGGTATATCTATACCATCGGCTTCCATCTTGGTGCGGATAATAGCTATCCGCGTTTCAAAATCTGGCTGCTGAAGGTCTGCAGTTAGCCCCCACTTAAACCTGGAAAGTAATCTCTCTTCCAAACCTTTCAAGTCACGTGGTGGGCAATCACTGGTCATAATGATTTGCTTGCCTGATTGGTGCAAGTGGTTAAATATGTGAAAGAATATCTCCTGGGTTTTTTCCTTCCCGGCAAAGAACTGCACATCGTCAATTATTAGGATATCTACCTGCAGGTAGAAATTGATAAAATCCTGCACTTCGTTATTTTGAACTGCAGAGATAAACTGATTGATGAATTTCTCTGAGCTTACATATAGCACAAACTTCTCTGGCAGGTTTTGCTTAATCTCATTACCGATTGCATGCGCAAGGTGTGTCTTACCCAGACCAACACCACCGTAAACCATCAAGGGATTGAAGGAAGTAACACCAGGCTTCTTGGCCACAGCATGTCCTGCTGAACGCGCCAATCTATTACAATCTCCTTCAATAAAGGTATCGAAGTTGTACTTTGCACAGAGTTGTGAATCCAGAAAATCTTGGCTTACAGAGCTAAGCTGAAACGGACCCTTATAGTCCTTCATCTGTCTTTTGTCTGCCTGCTTTACTGCACCTCCGTTGGTATTGGGAAGGTTAACAGTATACGGTGCCGAGAGATTACTGCCAGTATCTACTATTACTGAGTATTCCAGCTTACCATTAGGTCCCAGTGCCTGGGTGATGGCGTGCTTCAAAACATTTACGTAGTGCTCCTCCAACCACTCATAAAAGAATTGGCTGGGTACCTGAATAGTTAGCACTTCCCCTTCTAATTTCATGGGAGTGATCGGGGAAAACCAGGTGCTGAAACTCTGCTCGGGTATTTGTTCTTTTATAACATCTAGACAATAGTTCCATACTTGCGAGCAGCTGTTTTGCATTTTTTCAGTGATCAAGAAATTCGGTTAGTAGCACCCCGGTTTAGAAATGGGGGTTTCAAATTTGATAAAAAAATAAGTAACAAAAAAATGAGAATTGACTTGACTTTTTCGAATCACAACAGCACGCGATGCCAGCCTATTTTTGCCTTCAAAATTCTTTAAAAATTATAATAGATTCTATCTTCCTTACCACCTAATCTAAACGATCAAAATCTCCGCGAACATCTTAACTTTTCCCTTCATCTTTTAAGTCCGATTTCTTAGCTGTCAAGATCTGTCTTTTCGTAATCAACGTCAACCTGCCCACATAACTATCGCGGAAAAAAAGTATTTTTACCATAGACATCCCATCTACCTTGCATGAACAAACACTCACTAGATTTTTCCGAATTCCCCAGTGCTACCAAATCAGACTGGCATGAAAAAGTGCTAAAGGAGCTTCGGGGAGGGGATTTTGAGGAGATGCTCGTATGGCAACCCTT
>JANQPQ010000022.1 GCA_028285445.1 Cyclobacteriaceae bacterium
CCAGTGAGTCGCCACCCATGATAAGCACGAACAGGCCTATGAAAAGGAGGAATATGTTCCAGAACATTCCGCTCATGGCAGTTTTATTCCGTAGCTTAAGTCTCCTGCATCTCCTAAACCGGGCACGATGTAAGAATTTGCATCAAGCCTTTCATCTAGTGCTCCCGTCCACATTTTCACATTATGGTCATTCAACCCCTTTTGCACGTAATCCACACCTTCCGGGGAAGCTATAATTGAAGCTATATGCCAATTAACAGGGGAGCCATTTTTGGCCAGGGTACTTATTGCCTCAACCATAGATTTGCCAGTCGCCAGCATTGGATCAATTACAATCACAGTTTTTCCCTCTAAGTCAGGAGCAGCTGAGTACTCGAGGTTTACCTTAATTTCTTCTTTCGTTTCCTCATCACTTCCACTACTCTCAACACGGTAGGCCCCGATAAACCCTATTTCAGCTTCAGTAAAAATCCTCACAAAACCATTGAGCATTGGCACCGCAGCCCTTAGTATACCTATCAGCACCACCTCGTCTTGAACTACACTTACCTCAGTAGTATCCAGAGGGGTATGGACAACCCGCGGTGCATAGGTAAATGTTTTGGAAATTTCGTAAGCCAGAAGTTCACCAATTCTCTCGACGTTATTTCTAAACCTGGACCGATCGTTTTGAACAGACTTATCTCGAAGTTGGGCTAGATAGTTATTGGCAACGGTGTTAACGTTGTTAAGGGTGAAGATCATTCAGGTTAGGTGCGCTCAGGGTTTAGGATTTCAACTGAGGAACAGCACTCGGCTTCGGCAACTTATAAGCACCTGCCAAATCCTAATTCCTCCTCGATCCGGCTAAAGATATGCAATTGGGTCAGATAAAAAAACGATCGGAATCCTAATCTAAGTCAATGCAGAAAAATTGAATATATTTCTTAAATCTTACATAGTTATTCTGCTTTAAATACACATTATAAATCTATTTTGTGTCATTCTGTTGCGTATTCTTATGGAAATTGATAAAAATCTTACCTGCCGTATTTGCTCGTTTTCCCCTATCTTCGATGCGAGATTAAACCGGCTTAGATGCAATTATTAAAAGAGCTTTGTGCAGTACATGGCCCCTCCGGAAACGAAGGAGAAATAAAAGACTTTATTCTGAAATATATCAAGAAGAACAAAAGCAAATGGTCCTCCTCCCCCCAAATCATAGATGGCGACAACTGGCAAGATTGCCTTCTGCTAAAATTTGGCAAACCGAAGACCGCCATTCTCACCCACATCGATACCACGGGATTTACGGTGCGGTATCAAGATCAACTGGTACCAATCGGGGGGCCGGTTGTTAGGTCAGGTTATCGACTTAAAGGCAGGGATAGTCTTGGAGAAATTGAGTGCGAGCTGAAAGTTCATAAGAATAAAACACTTAGCTACGATTTTCCACGTGCGATCGATAGAGGAACCGACCTTACATTCAAAACCGACTTCCTAGAGACTAAGAGTTACGTACAGTCCTGCTATATGGACAATCGACTTGGCAACTATGCGGCGTTAAAAGTGGCTGAGACTCTAAAGAACGGCGTCATTGCGTTTACAACCTGGGAAGAACATGGTGGTGGATCGGTACCTTATGTCGTTCGGCATTTGTGGGAGGAATACAATATTCGCCAAATCCTGATCTGCGACATTACCTGGGTAACTGATGGTGTTAGTCATGGTAACGGCGTGGCCATATCCATGCGTGATAGGAATATACCTCGCAGGCAATTCATTGATAGAGTAATTGGCCTGGCTGAAGAATCCGGAATTGATTTTCAATTGGAAATAGAGGGTGACGGTTCAAGCGATGGTCGTGAGGTACAGTTATCACCCTATCCCATCGACTGGTGCTTCATTGGGGCCCCCGAAGATAATGTGCACTCACCAAATGAAAAGGTCCACAAACGTGATATTCAATCTATGATTGATCTCTATGCCTTCCTTATGAAAAAGCTTTAAGCTATTCCAAATAACAATTGTTTAGAGCCCAATCCACTGATTAAGTGCTATATTTGCTGGCCTTAAAAGCAGCCCGGGATGAAGGTAAAAGACAAGGATTTTAAGATCTATCTAACTAAAGACGAAATTCAGAGCAAGGTTGGAGATATAGCTCAGGCTATAGGTGCCGACTATAAAGATGAATGCCCGTTGTTTATTGCTATTCTCAATGGGTCCTTCATGTTTGCTGCCGATTTAATGAAAAAGATAGATCTTGAGTCTGAAATCTCTTTTGTAAAGGTGGCCTCCTATTCAAAAATGGAAAGTACCGGTAACTTGAAAGAGCTTATTGGTTTAAACGAAAATATATTCAATCGATCCGTTATCCTGATAGAGGACATAATCGATTCCGGAAAGACAATGGAGAACTTGCTTGAGAAGTTAACCGAATTGGGACCAAAATCGGTAGAAGTTGCAACACTCCTCATAAAGCCGGAGGCACTTGCTACTAATTTGAAGATCAAGTACGTCGGATTTGAAATACCTAATGATTTCGTGATCGGATATGGTCTTGACTATGACGGCCTGGGACGGAATCTTGAAGACATTTACCAGGTGAAGTAAAACGAATATGAATAAACTTAATATAGTACTATTCGGACCTCCCGGTGCTGGTAAAGGCACTCAAAGCGAACTAATAATCAAAGAGTTTAACCTAACCCACATCTCTACGGGCGACCTTTTTCGAAAACACATTGGAGAAGGTACTGAGTTGGGTAAGGAAGCACAGCGCTACATGGATGAAGGCGAATTAGTGCCCGATCAACTGGTTATTGATATGGTTGAAGCAAAACTTAGCGAGAATCATACTACTACTGGATTCATATTTGACGGGTTCCCCAGAACAGTGAATCAAGCGGAAGCCCTGGATAAACTACTCGATAGGGTCAGCAATCCCATAGCTGTAACTATTGCCTTAGAAGTTCCCGAAGAGGAGCTAAAGCGCAGACTGCTTGAGCGCGGAAAAACCAGCGGCCGCCCTGACGATCAAAATGAAGAGAAGGTAAATACACGAATAAGCGTATACCTGGCAGAAACGCTACCCGTTGCTACCTATTACAAAGAGCAGTCGAAGTTTAGCAGCGTTGATGGCATAGGCTCTATTGAAGATATCTTTGCAAGGATTTCGCAAGCTATTGCTTCTCACTCAACCATCTAACCGCGAGCTAATTGGAAAGTCGTGCCATCAAGCAACTTCATAGACCATGTAAAGATCTGCTGTCGGTCGGGAGCTGGCGGCGCAGGATCAGTACACTTTAGGCGCGAAAAGTTTGTGCCGAAAGGAGGACCCGATGGCGGTGATGGTGGCCGCGGTGGTCACATCATTCTAAGGGGTAATTCTCAGCTTTGGACATTACTGCACCTTAAGTATCGTAAGCACGTAATTGCCGGCAATGGCAAACCTGGGGAAGGGGGCAATCGATTTGGGGCTCAAGGAGAAGATGTAGTTCTGGAAGTACCGATTGGCACCATTGCCAGGGAAGCGGATTCAGGTAAACAACGAATTGAAATTGCAGCCGACGGCCAGGAGGAAATACTGGTCTCAGGTGGTAGAGGAGGCCTGGGTAATGATCATTTTAAGACTTCAACCAAGCAAGCTCCAATGCATGCGCAACCAGGAGAACCAGGTCAGGAAGAATGGATGGTATTGGAACTTAAGCTGCTAGCGGATGTGGGTTTAGTTGGCTTTCCCAATGCTGGCAAATCAACGCTGCTTTCCGTAGTCTCTGCAGCCACTCCGGAAATTGCCGATTACCCCTTCACCACCTTAGTACCAAATCTTGGCGTGGTGGCCTATCGCGACTTCAAATCATTCGTTATGGCTGATATCCCCGGGATTATTGAAGGGGCTTCGGAAGGGAAAGGTCTGGGAACCAGATTCCTCAGACATATAGAGAGGAATTCTGTGCTGCTTTTTATGATTCCCGTCGACAGCAATGATATTCGTGCTGAGTTCGAAATTCTTCTTAAAGAACTGGAATCTCACAATCCAGAGCTTCTGGACAAACAAAGACTGCTTGCCATTACCAAAAGTGATCTCATCGACGAAGAATTAGAGGCCGAAATAAAAGCCGAGTTACCAGAAGGAATAAATACAGTGTTTATTTCTTCGGTTGCCAACGTGGGCATTGATCAACTAAAGGATAAGCTTTGGCTGGCGCTGCAGGAAGACTAATGTCATAATGTCATATTTATCTCTTTGGCAAAAAAATTGACAACCTGACCTTAATCAATAGTACTTAATCGGAAGAATTGAAGAATGAAGGAAAACTTGGAAGACAATAAGGTTCAAAATCAAGAGGAAATAGCTCCTGAAGAGCAACAAACTGGGGATCAAGAAACATCAGCTGAGGAAAAAGCAGGTTCTGAAGAAACAGGTAGCGAATCTTCTAACGGTGCCGAGACAGAGGAAAATGAATCGGCAGAGGAAAGTTCACCTTCAGCCAGCGACGAATTGGCAGAGATGAAGGAGAAGTATCTTCGCCTCTATTCAGAATTCGATAACTATCGGCGCCGAACTTCAAAAGAGCGTTTAGAGCTGATTCAAACTGCCAATGAGGAGTTAATGCTGGTCTTAATTCCAATTCTCGATGATTTTCAACGTGCGGAAGGAACTTTTGCCGATTCTGATAAATCGGCAGTGGAGGACGGTGTTAGGCTAATAACCCAAAAATTGCAAAAACAACTGCAGCAAAAGGGACTAAAGGCCATGGCTGTGAAAGCCGGAGATAAATTCGATCCTGAAATTCACGAGGCCATCTCGCAAATGCCTGTGAAGAGCAAAAAAGAAAAGGGTAAAATCATCGACATTATTGAGGATGGGTACTATTTAGGAGAAAAAGTAATTCGCTTCGCGAAAGTAGTAATAGGAAGCTAGCATGGCCAAGAGAGATTATTATGAAATTTTAGGAGTTGGGGAATCGGCCGGCCAGGACGAGATCAAAAAAGCCTATCGGAAAATTGCGTTAAAGTATCACCCTGATAAGAACCCTGATGATAATTCCGCAGAGGAAAAATTCAAGGAAGCTGCCGAAGCTTATGAAGTCCTCAGTAATCCTGAGAAGCGCCAACGTTATGATCAATTCGGCCACCAGGGTGTTAATGGAGGCGGATTTAGTGGAGGCGGTATGTCGATGGATGATATTTTCTCTCAATTCGGCGACATATTTGGAGGCGGTAGCCCCTTCGAAAGCTTCTTTGGTGGCGGGCGAAGCTCCAGAACCCGCAAGGGCTCTAACCTACGCATAAAGCTCAAGTTAACACTAGAGGAAATTGCCGAAGGTGTAGAAAAGAAAATAAAAGTAAAAAGACTGGTTACAGCCGAGGGTGTTACCTTCAAAACCTGCTCTACCTGTCAAGGTCAAGGCCAGGTAAGAAAAGTAATGAATACCATGCTGGGTCAAATGGTTTCCACAACAAGCTGCCCTAATTGCGGCGGCTCGGGCCAGATGATCGACCAAAGGCCCCCTGGCGTAGATAGTAACGGTCTTCAATACAAAGAAGAGGTTATACCTATCAAGATACCAGCCGGGGTTGGTGATGGCATGCAGCTATCAATGTCTGGCAAAGGCAATGAACCTCCCGGCGGTGGCGTTGCTGGCGACCTGCTGATCGTTATTGAAGAAACAGCCCACGAACTACTAACCAGGGATGGAAACAACCTCATTTTCGACTTATATATAAACTTTGTTGATGCTGCCTTGGGCACATCGTTGGAAGTACCTACCATCAATGGTCGCGTAAAGATTAAAATTGATCCTGGTACACAAAGCGGCAAAATATTGAGATTACGAGGCAAAGGCATCAGGGATATTAATGGCTATGGTAGTGGAGATCAACTGGTGCACGTCAATATTTGGACTCCCAAGTCTCTATCACCAGAGGAAAAAAGCAAGCTTGAAAGTCTACGGGAATCCCCTAACTTTCAGCCTAAACCGGGCAAAAACGACCGGGGCTTCTTTGAGAAGATGAGGGAATTTTTTCAGTAGAAAGTCTTTTTATTACTTATTTGTTACAACATGTAACTCCCGCTTAATTTTCCCGTAATTATAGGGCATGCGGCGATACTTAATACCATTAAGTCTGGGAGTACTATACTCAACGCTTTCCTATTCTCAAGTAAAAAAGCAGTTCTCAGTAAAGAAGGAAAGTCACTTTGAAACGGTGAATTTTAGCTTTAACCTACCCTCAGGAACCTGCTACTTAAGCCCCAAACAAAATGTTGATCCCATCAATGTTTATAGCAATCAGGAAATTGGTAACTACCAACATAACTTCAAAAAGGAAATAAATAATCAGGTTTATTACGTAGATATTAACCTGGAAGAAAGAGAATCTGACAGCTACGGACAAAGTGTTTCTCACAGTATTTTCACCAAAGCCAATCAGGCCGAAAGTCAGTTGTGGAAAATCTATTTGTCAGATGATACAAACTACGACCTTAATTTACATTACGGTATTGGCGATGCCTACCTGGATCTTTCAGGACTGGCAATAAACAAACTTCATATTCAAACAGGAAGCGCGAATGTTAATGTGGGCTACTTGTCAGAGGTTGCCAACCAGGTAAAAATGGATACTTTTCAGGTTAAGGTTGATCTGGGATCGTTGCAAATAAGGCGAATGGATCTGTCTAATGCCAGCAATGTAATTGCTGATGTTGGTTTTGGTGACCTCTACCTTGATTACTCAGTGGCATCAAAAAACAAATGCCAGGTAGTAGCCAGCGTTGGTGCCGGCGATCTTGTGGTGGCAGTTCCAGCATCTTCAACACCTGTAATAGTTAAAGTTGAAGACTCATTTCTATGTAGAGTGAAGCTCGCCAAGGGTTTCAAAGAGATTCGAGACAATGTCTATGTTAATGGTGCTTACAACGCCAGTGCCGAGAATCTCATGACTTTCAACCTTGATGTTTCCATGGGTAACATCATTTTTAAGGAGAAGTAAAAACACATTCCCCATCTTATTGGTTAATTGAACTGGGCCAGTAACCGCTCAAAAGTTTTGGGTGCCCGGCTGCTTTTTAATATATACTTTTGCATCTTCGCAAAAGTATAAGCACACAGTTCACCGCTAAAAATCAATCAATTGGAAATACTCGAAGCAAAGAACATTCACAAAAGCTATGCTGAACATAAGGCCCTTGAGGACGTCAGCATCAGCATCCCAAAGCAGTCGGTATTTGGGCTCTTGGGCCCTAATGGCGCTGGCAAAACAACATTGATCAGAATTATTAATCAGATCATTGAAGCAGATCAGGGTGACATTCTTATTAAAGGAGAGAAACTAAATCCCAACCATATCAGGCTGATTGGATACCTGCCGGAAGAAAGAGGCCTTTACAAGAAAATGAAAGTTGGCGAGCAGCTTATCTATCTGGGTGAATTACGCGGTCTGTCTCACCGTGACGCCATTGAGAAAAGTAAAGCTTGGGTTGTTAAGCTCGACATCAAAGAATGGTGGAATAAGAAAATTGAAGACTTATCTAAGGGCATGGCCCAGAAGATTCAGTTTATTTCCACGGTAATGCATGAGCCAGAGATAATTATTCTCGATGAACCATTTTCTGGTTTCGACCCGGTAAATGCCAACCTGATCAAAGATGAAATTCTTGAACTCCGGGACAATGGGTCAACCATAATCTTCAGTACTCACCGCATGGAATCGGTAGAGCAAATGTGCGACCACATAGCACTGATCAATAAATCGCAAAAAATACTAGATGGTACAAAGAAGGAGATTAAGGAATCGTACAAAGCCAACACCTTCGTAGTAGAACACAATAACGAGTTAAATGGAACATTATCGGGAGGGTATGAACTGCTAGAGAATTCGAAATTGGATGAGAACTACTACCAGTCAGTGATTAAGATAAACGACGGCACTGGCCCAAATGAACTCATCAGGAATCTAATCCAGAAAGTTGAGGTACACTCATTTGTTGAAAGGATTCCTAGCATTAACGACATATTTATAGCCAAAGTGGAGGGGAAAAGCCATGAATAAAATTATACTAATCATAAAGAGAGAATTCCTCAGTAGAGTAAAAAAACGCTCTTTTCTATTGGCCACTATTTTAGTGCCTTTGATATTTCCGGCGGTTTTTGGACTGCTGATCTATTTGAAAGTGCAGGATGAGCAAAATGCCGAGCAGGAGGCCGTCCAGGTTCTTATCGAACAAGAAGATTTCAAACTAGAAGACACCAAACGTTATAAGTTTACTGAAGTTCCAGGTCCGTTAAGCACTGCCGTTACAGCCTATAAGGAAAGTTCTGATATGGCTTTGATATATATCCCGGAGTTTACCATAGAACAGCCAACTGGCTTCGTTATTCATTCCAAAAACACATTAGGCCCCAGTACTATCAACGGATTGGAAAACCTGATTGAAGACAAGATCCGGGACAAGAAATTGGTGGTTTATGATGTTGATCCAGAAACCCTTGAGAAACTGAGAACCCGAGTTTCACTGGAATCCATTATAACCCAGGAAGGTGAAGAAGAAGGGCGGGAAAGTAGTGCTGGCATTGCCTCCGCAATTGGCTACGTAACCGGATTTCTAATTTACATATTTATGTTTGCCTACGGCGGTCAGGTTATGCAGGGAGTAATAGAAGAAAAGAACAGTAAGATCGTTGAAGTTATTGTCAGCACGGTGAAGCCTTTCCAGCTAATGCTCGGGAAGGTAATTGGAGTAGCTTCTGTGGGTCTGGTCCAAATTGTTATTTGGATCGCTCTTATGGGCACCTTCTACGTTGCTATTGGAGCATACTTCGGAATTTCAAATCCGCGACAAGAAATGACTGAGCAGGTTACAGAGCAAATTGCAGCAACGGCCGATGTAGATGTCAATGCTGAAGCTATCGCAGAGAACAGCGAAGTAACTGAGATCTTCTCAAAAATAGAGAGTATCCCATTTGGCTACATACTGTTTAGCTTTGTTTTCTACTTCCTTGCGGGCTACCTGATGTATGGAGCACTTTTCGCGGCTGTAGGATCAGCGGTTGACACCCCAGCAGACGCTCAGCAGTTTATGTTCCCGATAATGTTGCCTATAATTCTGGGCTTTATGGGCATGGCTCTCTTTGTATTTGATGATCCCCACGGTACCGTCAGTTTCTGGCTATCAATCATACCACTAACCTCTCCTATCGTAATGATGGGTAGAGTTGGGTTTGGGGTACCGGCCTGGGAACTTATCCTCTCCATGGTCTTGCTGGTTGGTGGATTTGTGTTTACCATTTGGTTTGCCGGAAGAATCTACCGGGTTGGTATTCTAATGCACGGCACTAAAGTCAATTACAAGATATTGGCAAAGTGGTTTATGATGAAGAATTAATCATAGATTAAGATATTTTGGCAAAGGGGGTTGTTACCCCCTTTTTTATTTAGTCTCATTTGGCGTAATTTCCGTATCATTTCCTTGGAACCGGTACTTTTCAGAGTGCTGATCGAAAGCAATGGCGATATCCAATCCTTTTAAAGAGTCTGAAGTTCTTGATATCTACAAGAACAAATCTATGCTGAAATGGATAGTCTTGGCTGTTTCCATTTTTATAAGTACAGGCTCCATTCTCTATACTAATGTGCTGGTAGAACAACTGAAAGATACCGAACGAAGGTATATCAACCTCTTTGCCAAAAGCCTGGAAAATACCATTAATGAAGATGTCAACCTTACCTTCCTCACCCAAGAAATCATTGCTCCAAACACATCTATTCCGGTAATTTGGGCTGATGCGGATGGCAATCCTATTGATACTAGAAATATAGAGGTAGATAGCACTAGAGGCATTGCTCACATCAATGCCCAATTGAAGGAAGAGATGAAAATTATGGAGGATATCTACACGCCCATTCCAATCCAGATCTCCGACGATAATGATTTCCAGTACATCTACTACAAGAATTCATTCCTCCTAACGCAGTTAACAACCTACCCCTATATCCAGCTCTCTGTTATCGCTATTTTCGGTTTTATAGCCTACCTCGCTTTTAGCTATTCGAAAACAGCGGAGCAAAATAGAGTCTGGGTAGGGTTAGCCAAAGAAACTGCCCATCAGCTCGGCACCCCTCTTTCGTCGCTCATGGCTTGGTTAGAGCATCTCAAGCTAGACAATGATTTCAAAGACCAAGCCCTAGTGGAAGAATTGGAAAAAGACATTGCCAGATTACAGATGATTACTGAGCGCTTCTCCAACATTGGTTCAGTACCTGTATTGAACGAAGAAAACGTTCCGAAGCTTATCAACACTATCATCAACTATCTACGGCCACGAATTTCTTCCAAAGTGAATATTAGGGTAGATACTATTTCAGAAAACATTATTGCTAAAATTAATGCTCCTTTGTTTGAGTGGGTAATTGAAAATCTCTGCAAAAATGCCGTTGATGCCATGAGTGGCGTTGGCAACCTTCACATCAAGGTAATGCGTGGCAGCGATTACAAGGTTTTCGTAGATATTACCGATGACGGCAAGGGCATACCCAAATCAAAGATTAAGCAGGTGTTTCATGCCGGCTTCACCACCAAGAAAAGAGGTTGGGGGCTAGGCCTAACTTTGGTTAAGAGGATCATTGAAATCTACCACAGCGGGCGCATTTTTGTGCGCAGTTCAGAGCCTGATGTTGGCACCACTTTCCGCATTGTTCTAAGTACTAAATTATAGCCCGAAATCCCGCCAAAAATAGTTGGGGGCCTTTTGGTTTCAACCCATTAAGGCTTAGTTTTGCAGTCTCAAAACAGAGGCTTAAAATCAATTCCAAATAATACTATTAATCAATGGCAAATACCGGTAAAGTAACACAAGTAATTGGTCCTGTAGTTGACGTAAGTTTCGATCAGGAAGGCGCTCAACTGCCAAATATTCTTGACGCATTAGAAGTAACACGGCCTGATGGTCAGGTAGTTGTACTTGAGTGCCAGCAACACCTTGGTGAGGACCGAGTTAGAACAATCGCCATGGACAGTACAGAAGGTCTTATGAGGGGGATGGATGTGGTCGACACCGGTGCTGCTATTTCCATGCCTGTAGGTGATGATGTAAAAGGAAGACTTTTCAATGTGGTTGGCGAGGCTATCGATGGTATAGAATCTCCAAAGACTAAAGAGTCCCTACCAATTCACAGGCCTGCACCGAAATTCGAAGAGCTATCAACTTCTGCTGAGGTTCTTTTTACCGGGATCAAAGTGATTGACCTACTAGAGCCATACGCGAAAGGTGGTAAGATCGGGCTATTTGGTGGTGCTGGTGTTGGAAAGACGGTTATCATCATGGAATTGATTAACAACATTGCCAAAGCTTATTCAGGACTTTCAGTTTTCGCTGGTGTTGGTGAAAGAACCAGGGAAGGTAATGACCTACTTCGAGAGATGATCGAATCAGGCGTTATCAAATACGGTGAAGAATTTGAGAAGTCAATGGAAGCCGGTGGCTGGGACCTTTCCAAGGTTGACCACAAGGAGCTTGAGAAGTCACAAGCAACGCTGGTATTCGGCCAGATGAATGAGCCTCCGGGAGCGAGAGCAAGAGTAGCACTTTCCGGACTTACAGTCGCTGAGCACTTTAGAGATGGTGATGGAGAAGGCAAAGGAAGAGACATTCTCTTCTTCATGGATAATATATTCCGGTTTACTCAGGCCGGTTCTGAGGTATCTGCCCTTCTCGGTAGGATGCCATCAGCAGTTGGTTATCAGCCTACCCTAGCAACGGAAATGGGTGCCATGCAGGAAAGAATTACTTCAACAAAAAGAGGTTCAATTACATCAGTACAAGCAGTTTATGTTCCTGCTGATGACCTTACTGACCCTGCTCCTGCAACAACATTTAGTCACCTTGATGCAACAACAGTACTTTCAAGGAAAATCGCTGAACAAGGTATCTACCCTGCTGTGGATCCATTGGATTCAACTTCGAGGATTTTGACGAGAGAAGTACTGGGAGATGAGCACTATGACACTGCTCAACGAGTAAAAGAGATTCTTCAGCGCTATAAAGAACTTCAGGACATTATCGCCATTCTTGGTATGGATGAGCTTTCTGAGGAAGACAAGGAGGTGGTGCACAGAGCTAGAAGAGTACAAAGGTTCTTGTCTCAGCCATTCCACGTGGCAGAGCAGTTTACTGGTACTCCTGGTGTGCTTGTTGATATTAAGGACACCATCAAAGGCTTCAACATGATTATGGACGGTGAAGTGGATCAATATCCTGAAAAAGCCTTCAACCTAAAAGGTAGCATCGAGGAAGTGATAGAAGATGGTGAGAAAATGTTAGCTGAAGCTAAAGGCTAAACCATGCATTTGGAAGTAATTACACCGGATAAGAAAGTTTTCGAGGGAGAAGTTGATATTACAACTCTCCCTGGCAGCGATGGATCATTTCAGATCCTGAATAATCACGCACCCCTAGTTAGCTCTTTGGGCAAAGGCAGGCTGCACTATCGCACTAAGGATGGTGAAGATGTGGAACACCAAATTGATGGTGGCGTGGTGGAAGTGCTAAGCAATGAAGTAATTGTGCTGGCTGAAGCTATTCTTGAGGAGTAGTTTCCGCTTCTTTCTTCTTCCTTCCAAACATTCTAGAGAACATTCTCTTCTCAAAATTCCAGAAGAAATTAAACTGGCCTAGAAGAAATCCATAGACCAGTAGAATTAGATTGTATACAGGTAAGATCAGTATATAATACGCTATACTGAAGCCTATGCTGGTTTGAATATCCGGGTTTATCAACCTTAAGATTGGCCTCTTTATAATCAGCACTGTTGTACCGGTTAAAGCAAATACCAGCAGTATCATCAGTACCTGCCCGGTAGTAGGCACATTCCAGCGTTCCTTCAGCTTTGCAACCCAACCCATTAATGTAGATAGTCTAGTTTTTTGTCTTTTACTTTCATTTTGTCAAGCGCAAGGAATTGCTCCCAGAATTGATCCTCGGGCAGACCCGCTTGTAACACCATGGGCTCTTTCTTAACCGGATGGATAAATTCCAGTTGCTTGGCATGGAGGTTTATGCTTGCATCAGCATTTGGTTTGTGAAAACCGTATTTCAAATCACCACGTATCGGGCAACCGATAGCGGCTAGTTGAGCCCTGATTTGATGTGGTCGGCCGGTCAGTGGCTGCACTTCCAGCAGATGATGATTATTTAGCGAACCCAGTAGTGTGTAGTTCAATTCTGCGCGCTTGGCGCCTTCCGTTTCTTGTCTAAATACTTCCGCCTGATTCTTGGCCTCATTCTTTCTAATCCAATGCACCAGTTTATCAGATTTTTTTCGAGGCCTATCCTTTACCACCGCCCAGTAAGTCTTTTTCACTTCCCTACTTTGGAAAATTTTATTCATTCTCTCAAGAGCCTTGGAAGTTCTGGCCAGAGCCACGGCGCCACTAACTGGTCTATCAATACGGTGTACTACGCCCAGAAAAACAGCCCCTGGTTTGTCATACTTTCTTTTGATATATGCCTTGCCCAAATCAAGCAGAGTCCTATCTCCGGTTTTGTCACCCTGCACCAGCAAACCCGCTGATTTGTTGACAATTAACAAGTGATTGTCTTCGTAAATTATGCTAAATGGCTGTTTTTTGCCTTCCTTGGAATTACCCATTACCTGACCTTCTGAAGCTATTTTGCGATTTCTAGTTTACAATTACCTGCCATTCTGTCACTAAAACTGCCCTATTTGGGGCTTGGCATAAGCATTGATGAGCAGTAATTGTTTGAAAGATCAATATTAGTCATACTTAAAAATATTTACTGATTTATCATGGGAAAAATAATTGGAATAGACCTAGGAACCACTAATTCCTGCGTTGCTGTGATGGAAGGTAATGAGCCGGTGGTAATCCCTAATAGCGAAGGTAGAAGAACTACTCCTTCGGTTGTGGCTTTCCTGGATGAAGGAAAAGGAGAGCGCAAAGTTGGGGATCCTGCCAAAAGGCAAGCCATAACCAACCCTATGCATACCATTAGCTCGGTTAAGCGGTTCATGGGTAAAAAATATACTGAAGTAGGTGAAGAGCTTAAAACTGTTGCCTACGACCTTGAGAAAGGAAATAACGACACTGTAAGAGTCAAAATTGGCGACAGACTTTACACGCCCCAGGAGATCTCTGCAATGATTTTGCAAAAGATGAAATCAACAGCTGAAGATTATCTGGGTACGGAAGTTACTGAGGCTGTAATTACAGTGCCAGCCTATTTTAACGACTCTGAAAGACAGGCCACAAAAGAAGCCGGGCAAATTGCCGGCTTGGAGGTTAAGCGTATCATTAACGAGCCTACAGCCGCCTCATTGGCATATGGCCTTGACAAGAAAAATCAAGATATTAAAATTGCAGTGTACGACCTTGGTGGTGGTACATTTGATATTTCTATCCTGGAACTAGGTGATGGCGTGTTTGAAGTGAAATCAACCAATGGTGACGTTCACTTAGGTGGAGATGATTTCGACCAGAAAATTATTAACTGGCTGGCTGATGAATTCCAGAACGACGAAGGAATAGACCTTAGGAAAGACCCTATGGCCTTGCAGCGTTTGAAGGAAGCAGCAGAGAAAGCTAAGATCGAATTGTCAAGTTCATCAGAAACTGAGATCAACCTGCCTTATATCATGCCAGTAGACGGTGTGCCCAAGCACTTGGTGAAAAAATTAACCAGAGCCAAGTTTGAGCAACTGGTTGATGATCTTGTGAAGAGAAGTATCGAGCCTTGCAAGAAAGCCCTTGACGATGCCGGTATGAGCACTTCAGAAATTGACGAAGTGATTTTGGTGGGTGGTTCTACACGTATTCCTAGAATTCAGGAAGAAGTTGAGAAGTTCTTTGGTAAAAAACCTTCTAAGGGTGTTAACCCTGATGAGGTTGTTGCCGTCGGTGCTGGGATTCAAGGTGGTGTGTTAACCGGTGAAGTTAAAGATGTTCTTCTGCTTGATGTTACTCCGTTGTCATTGGGTATTGAAACCCTCGGTGGTGTTTTCACCAAGCTAATTGAGTCTAACACAACCATTCCAACTAAGAAATCTGAGACTTTCTCCACGGCGGCAGATAGCCAGCCATCAGTAGAAATACATGTTCTACAAGGAGAAAGACCAATGGCAAAAGATAACAGAACCATTGGAAGATTTCACCTCGATGGTATCCCGCCAGCTCCAAGAGGTGTACCTCAAATCGAGGTAACATTCGATATTGATGCCAATGGCATCATGAATGTATCGGCGCAAGATAAAGGCACCGGCAAGGAACAGAAGATCCGAATTGAAGCTTCTTCCGGCCTTACCGATGAGGAAATAGAAAAGATGAGAAAAGAGGCTGAAGCCAATGCCGATGTAGATAAGCAGGAGAAGGAGAAGGTAGAGAAGTTAAATGCAGCGGATTCAATGATCTTCCAAAGTGAAAAACAGCTGAGCGAATACGGCGACAAGCTTTCTGATGGAAATAAAGATGCTATTACCAAAGCGCTTGAGGAGTTGAAGAAGGTTCATCAGGAGCAAAACGTTGAAGGTGTTGATTCAGCGCTGGAAGCACTTAACAATGCGTGGCAAGCTGCTTCACAAGAGATATATCAGGCAACTGCCGGTCAGCCGGGAGCTGAAGGAGCTGGAGAGCCTGCGGCAGAAGCGGAAGCTGGTGCTGAGGGAGATAATGTCTCTGATGTAGAGTTTGAAGAGGTGGATGATAAAGACAAGAAATAGTCTTGTCGAACTGAAAATATTAAAGCCCCTTTAAGGGGCTTTTTTTATTTCCAGGCTACCTAAACCGAATTTTTGGTAGGTCTGAGGTACAACTGCTATTCACTGCAGCTGTTGGATCTTCGAAGAAGGCTGTCATTACTCTACCATGGCAGCCGGTAAAGAAACTGTGTCCGTCTCCTGGAAATACTACATGGGTAGCATTAGGTAGAGAGCGTAAGGTAATCTCTCCATTCTCCGGCGGAGTAATTGGATCATATTCGCCGCTAACAATCAATGTGGGGATATCACTATTCACCGGTTGTTCATAGTCAGCAGGTGCCCGAGCCGAATGCCAGTCTTCCTGCAGTTTAATGTCATTGCTGAAGAATGAAATTCCCGGGCTGAATTCGGGATGTTCTTGAATTGATAGTTGATGATCTTCCTGATTATTGAATGGAAGCTCATCGTAGGCTTGCACCGATAAGAACATACCCATATCAATTGCTCCCGCCCTGGAAGCTAAGGGAATAATCGATTGTTCTAACACGCCAGCATTCTTGGTCTTTAGTGCCTCCACAAAACCAGGGAAGCGACTAATGCCACTACGCGTATATAACATCTGATGTCCCAGTAGCAACGCATCCTGGGTGTTAATCGTGAAATTGTCTCCACTTTGAGTCCTGAATGTCAGTGGTTTCTCCTTTAGTGCCGCTATATTCCCATAAAAAGTCTGCTCAAGCTCCGGGTATCTTTGATTGCAATTGGGGTCGCTTTTGCAAGCGTTAAAGACTCGATTGAGGGAAAGCTTGAAATTGGGTAAAAGGGAAGTATACATATGAATATTGGGTGGGTAAGGACCCGCTAATATAGCACTACGTACACCCTCAGGATGGTTTCGCATGACTGTAAGCCCTAACCGTGTTCCATACGAACCGCCAAAAAGATTCCATTGGGTATAACCTAGCTTTTGCCGAATGATGTCAATATCCTTCGCGTTAGTGGTGGAATTGTATGAAGCCAGATCGACTCCCTCGGAAACCAGATCATCTTTACATTTGCTGGCTAATTTCCTCAACTGCTGATACTCCTCTGCGAGTGTCAAATCCGCCGCTATTATCTCCATAAACTCTTCACCCAAATCCGGGCATAATGGCCCAGAAATGCCTGTACCGCGCTGGTCTATCAATATCATGTCATGATCCTGGGTGAAAGGGTGATTTACCCAAAGACCTACCGATGTTAATGCTGCACCACCTGGTCCTCCTGATAGATAGACAATTGGATCTTTTGTGGTATTACCACGGCTACGAACTCTGGCAATAGCAATCTTTACTTTCCTATCATTTGATTCACTTTCATTTACTTCGATAAAGCCACACTCTACCCGGCCACCGAACCCTGAAGTATTAAAAGGGCACTTTGAGGCATTCAATTCCAGATCCGGTGATTGCGCACATGACAAGTTCCCAAAGGTGAAAACTAAGATCATTACCAGGGATTTATGGAGATGTCTTTTCATGGCTACTAGACAATTGCGTTATAAGCACCTCAGTCTGAGGCCTATTCAATGTTACATTATTCCAGCTAAAAGGGATGCACCGCCCACAACATAAACCAACCACTTAAGACTTTTGCCTAAACTAGCAGGCCCTCAAATAATGAAAATGCAGTTACAAGCAAAGGCTTACGGGCCAAATTCCACCCAGTCAGAGATAGACTTATTATCTAACCGAATCAGTGCAATCGGCGATGACATCATTCTCTATCGAGAGGTGCCTGTAGTTTCAGATTTTCAAATTGAGGTTTTCTCACAGCGCATAGAAAGCATTCTACGAGCTGGCAATGGTTTCTATATTATAGTGGATCTTTCTGAAATCCGTAAAATTCCAGGTTCCAAGCTTAGGAGTAAGATACATGATATGTTCCGAGCCCATCGGCCTAAAATTATACACGGAGCCTTCGTTTATGGGCAGAATATTTTTCTGCGTATTCCGGCAAAGGTTATTGCGGCAAAAGTCTTCCAGTCAGTTACAGTTCATGCAACCATAAGAAAAGCTGAAGAGGAAATTCAGAAACGGCAGGCCAGTTCCGGAAGATAATTGATGTGACTAGAGATGAATCACTTCGTCGTAAGCTGCGGCAGAGGCTTCCATTACTGCCTCAGACATTGTTGGGTGTGGGTGCACAGACTTGATTATCTCATGACCTGTTGTCTCTAGCTTTCTGGCAGCGACTACCTCAGCGATCATTTCCGTTACGTTTGCTCCAATCATATGGGCACCCAGCCACTCACCGTATTTGGCATCGAAGATCACTTTCACAAAACCCTCTTTGGCGCCAGCTGCGCTGGCTTTTCCAGAGGCACTAAATGGAAACTTGCCCACCTTGATATCGTATCCTGCTTCTTTTGCAGCTTTTTCAGTATAGCCTACAGAAGCAATTTCAGGACTGCAATAGGTACAGCCAGGTACGTTGTTATAGTCTAGCGGTTCAGGACTTTGTCCCGCCATTTTCTCCACACAGATAATACCCTCTGCAGAAGCTACGTGCGCTAGAGCGGGGCCATGTACAATATCTCCAATGGCGTAAACTCCTGGAATGTTGGTTTTGTAGTAATCATCTACTACCACCTTGCCTTTGTCAGTGGCAACACCAACCTCTTCAAGGCCCAAACCTTCTAAGTTGGTAGAAATGCCAACTGCCGAAAGCACTACATCGCAAGCAATTTGCTCCTCCCCTTTGGGAGTTTTTACAGTTACCTTGCAACCTTTCCCTTTGGTATCTACGGCCGTTACTTCGGAACCCGTCATGATAGTAATACCCGCTTTCTTGAACGAGCGCTCCAATGCTTTAGAAACCTCCTCATCTTCAACAGGAACCACATTCGGTAGAAACTCAACAACGGTAACATCTGTACCGATGGTGCTGTAGAAGTAAGCAAATTCCACTCCGATGGCTCCGGAGCCAACCACCACCATTTTCTTGGGTCTGGTTGCTAAAGTCATAGCTTCGCGGTAGCCAATTATTTTCTTACCATCAATTGGCATTGTTGGTAACTCTCGGCTTCGACCGCCAGTAGCCAGAATGATATTCTTGGCAGAAACATCAGTCTTCTTGCCCTTATCGTCTGTAACCTCAACCTTATTTCCTGCTTTCAGCTTTCCAAAGCCTTGAATGTGGTCGATCTTGTTCTTCTTAAATAAGAACTGGATTCCTTTGCTCATCCCATCAGCTACCCCTCTGCTGCGAGATACCATTCCCTTGAAATCTACTGCGGCGTCCTTCACCTTGATACCATAATCTGAAGCGTGTTGGATGTACTCAAAAACGTTGGCACTCTTAAGCAACGCTTTGGTCGGGATACAACCCCAATTCAGGCAAATCCCGCCAAGCTCCGCTCTTTCAACTACCCCAACTTTCATTCCCAGCTGAGAAGCTCTAATTGCTGCTACATAACCGCCAGGTCCACTTCCAATTACTAAAAGGTCATAACTTGCTGCCATCTGAATCTAGATTTTAAAGGTTTTGAAGGACTGCAAATTTAACCGAAATGGGATTAGAAAAAAATCAGTAACACATGCGAAATCAGGTGGATTTTGGGGCCAATTATATTTTAGCCTTTAGAAATAAAATCCGATTATTATAATTCCTATTTTTGGCTTCCACCAATCAAAAACACTACCCTATGAAATTGCTAGAAGGAAAATGTGCCTTAGTTACCGGAGCCTCCAAAGGGATTGGCCGAGGCATTGCTTTGCGCTTTGCAGAAGAGGGCGCTAATGTCGCATTTACTTACTTATCTAGTGTGGAAAAAGGCGAGGCCCTAGTTAAAGAATTGGAGTCTAAAGGAGTTAAGGCCGTAGGTTATCGTTCTGATGCCTCTGATTTTGCTGCAGCCGAAGAACTGATAAATAGCGTGGTGGAAGAGTTTGGTGCTTTGGATGTGCTGGTTAATAACGCCGGCATCACGCGCGACAACCTCATTATGCGTATGACAGAAGAAATGTGGGATGAGGTAATCAATGTAAACCTCAAATCCATCTTCAATACAGTAAAAGCCAGCACCCGCACCTTTATGAAGCAAAAGAGCGGTTCAATAATAAACATTACCTCTGTTGTTGGATTGAAGGGAAATGCGGGCCAGGCCAATTATGCCGCCTCTAAAGCAGGTATCATCGGATTTACCAAATCGATTGCCTTGGAGCTTGGGTCTAGAAATGTACGAAGCAACGCTATTGCTCCAGGTTTCATTGAAACCGAAATGACCGAGGAGCTTGATGAAAACACGGTGCAGGGCTGGAGAGATGCAATTCCACTCAAAAGGGGTGGTCAGCCTGAAGATATCGCCGCGGCCGCCGTATTCCTGGCTTCGGATCTGTCATCTTATATTACCGGCCAAACCATCCAGGTTGATGGTGGCATGCTTACCTAGAGCCATTCATTCAGAAGCAAAAAAGAAGAGTAAGGCCTCATTTACCAAGGGTCCCCAGTTTCTCCAGTTGTGCCCGTAAGGTACTTCGCGGTATTTATACTGATAGCCTTTCTTATCGAGTATCCCCTTTAACTTCCTGGTACCCACTTCGGTATCATTCCTCGTTCCGGTACTTAGGTATATCTTAATCGGCAGCACATCCTCTTCCAAATAGTAGCTATAGATTTCAGGCCTGGGATGCATAGCTGGTGATTGCATCCCGACTCCGTAGAAAGTGCTATGCGCTTTCACACCAAAATAAGCAGCATTCAATCCGCCAAAAGATAATCCCATTATCACCCTATCTTGTGCTTTCTTACTTGTATTGAAAAACTTATCAACATGAGGAACCAACTCCGTGGTAACAAACTCTACATAGTGCGGATTATTGAGAAACTGCGAATTCCGCTTGTTGACTGAAGGCCGGTAAGGATCCCTGGGATCAATAAAAATTGCCACGAGCGGTTTGATTTTCTTCTCTTCCAGAAGAATGTCAATCTTCTGCACCATGTTACCCGCTTGTTCACTTAAGTAACTAGGGCCATCTGTAAGATAGATCGAAGGTAGATCGGACAGGCTTTCATAGCCGGGAGGCACATAGACTCTATAACGCAGATCATAGCCCAGTGCCTTGCTTTTGATTATCTGATAATCAGAAAGCGTGCCCAGGTAATTGGGAGCATTGGGTTTAATATTGGTGATTGGCTTTCCGAAATCACTTTGGTAGGCAACTACCATCAGAGATTGAAGAACCAACCATGATGTGATAAATAACCTCATACCTGCGATCTAACCCATATACGAAATCGCAGGGGGCAGCGTTGGCATCCCTATTCGTAGCGAAGGCTTCGAACTGGCGCCACCCTGGCCGCTTTCAACGTTTGGTAGCTAATAGTAATTATAGCGAAGACCAATACCACCAAGCCCGAAAGCAGGAAGGTAAGCACGTTGAGGTCAATGCGGTAAGCAAATTTTTCTAGCCACCCATCCATCAAAAACCAGGTAATGGGCCATGCTATGATGTTGGCTATTAGCAAAAGGGTTACGAAGCTTTTGATCAGCAGCAGTAGAATTTGCGAAACGCTAGATCCTAATACCTTCCTCACGCCTATTTCTTTAGTTCGCTGCTCCGCGGTAAAAGCTGATAAAGCAAACAATCCTAACCCACCTACCACAATGGCGAGAATAGCGAAAACGCCAAAGATATTGCCAAACTTTTCTTCATTGTTGTATTGACGATTAAAAAAGTCATCAAGGAAGAAATATTGGAATGGGTTACCTGGGAAGGCTTTTTCCCAACTGGCCTCCACATGCGAAATTGTCTCCTGGATATTGTTCACATCTATTTTCATCGAGTAGAACTCAATGCTATACAGTGTATTATAAAAGATAATGGGGTCGGTGGGTTTGTGCAATCCTTCCTGGTGGTAGTCATTTACAACTCCCACAATGATTGGATTCCATCGAAAGGCATCTATGGCTATAGTTTTGCCCAGCGCCTCTTCATTACTCTCAAACCCAAGTTGCGCTACCGCAGATTCTGAGAGGATCACCGAAGTATCTCCATCATTTGGGTATTCCGGGGAGAACTCCCTTCCAGCCAGCATGTTCATGCCAAATGTTTCCACGAAATCGTAATCCATGCTGTTAAATCGCAAGGTTACTGCGGCCTCGGGAGATTGCTCATATCGCCTAATGCCAACCTTATATTCCCGCTTCTTACCTGGAATGGTAATTGAGCCTGAAAGAGACTGAATTGAAGGATGTTCTGCCACAGAATTTCTGAAAGCATCAACACTGGCAGTAAATTGGGCCCGATCGCGACTTGATACGCCCGGCCTTTCAACAACCAGTACCTGCTCTATGTTCATCCCCAAATCGCTGCTCTTCATGTAATTAAGCTGTTCGTAAATAACCAGCGTACCTGCGATAAGTGCTACACAGGCCGCAAACTGAAATACTACCAGGGCCTTTCGCAGCAAAGCGCTATTCCCTTTCGTTCTCAGCTTTCCTTTTAAGACCACCACTGGTTTGAAAGATGATAAAACAAACGCCGGGTACATGCCAGACAGCAAAGTGCCGCCCGCCCATATTGCTACTATCAAGGCAACAAACCAAACCTCTAACAAACCGGTAATGGTCATAGCCATATCTGCCAACTGATTAAACTGTGGCAAAACCAAGGCAATAATACCAGCAGCTAGTACTATAGCACAGAAGTTTACGATTGCTGATTCAGCCAGAAACTGCCTAATCAATTGTGACTTAAAAGCACCCATTACCTTGCGAACACCAACCTCACCGGCTCTTTCCATAGCCTTTGAGGTAGAAAGGTTTATGTAGTTAACCCAGGCAATAAGCAAAATGAAGGCCGCGATGATTTGCAGAAAATTGACTACCCTGTAATCTCCGTTTGCCTCAGGCTCATCTGCCAATGCAGAGTAAAGGTGAATATCCTCAAGTCGCTGTAGTGCCAACTTATCTTCTCTGTTGTTTTCAGCCAGGCCGGGATTATACTTCTCAATTACGGCTGGAAATTGACTTACCAGTGCACCAATATCCGCATCAGGACGCAATTTTACATAGATGTACATATCCTTCCTTCCCCACGTTGTCCCGTAGCGTTGTGGCGCTTGTTGAAATCTACTGTAAAGTGTCTTGTACGAAAACAACACATCAAACTTGAGATGGGTATTGTCTGGCAAGTCTTCGAAAACAGCAGTTACCTCCACTAACTCATCATTGAAATCGTCATCTTGTAGTCGTAACATTTTGCCTAGGGCGGGCTCATCGCCAAAGTACCTCTTGGCATAACTCTCGGAAATAGCTGCCTTGTTAGGCTCGGCCAAAGCAGTTAACGCATCTCCAGATACCAAAGGATAGCCAAAGAGAGGCAGGAATGCCGAATCGGCATACATGAATGAGCGATGCTTAAAATTGATAGGGCCACCTGGGGCGTCCTGATATGTGATCACTACATTATTCTTGTAACCCATATTATAGAGCCGCACAAAACTTTCCACCTCTGGAAATTCATCAGCAAATGCGGGCCCAACTCCTGGATAGTTCTCAGCGCTGGAGGTTCGCAGCTCACCATTCTCAAATTGATCTAAACTAACCCGATAGATATTCTCCCTGTCTGGGATGAAGCTCTCATAGCTTTTCTCGAATGAAATGTACTTTGTGATAAGTAGAAATGATGCAATGCCTAGTGCCAGGCCGAAGATATTGATCGCTGAAAAAACCTTGTCTCTAAGCAGGTTTCTAAAGGCGACCTTCAGGTAGTTCTTTATCATGTCCTTTTGAGTTTTTGAGTTTAAGTTTGAACGAGCCCTGAGTGTTCACTGGTATTGACTGCCATTCTGAAAGAATGTTACAGCCTCGCCCTAAATTTTAATCAAATTTTTCTGGTAAGTAGAAATTGCCGTTCGTAGCAGCAGGAAGGACTTACGACATCTTTTGTTAACCAAATCGCTTGAATACAGTATATACTTATACCTAGTAGTGTCCATTTTAACCAACTTACCTCATGTTTAAGAACTACCTCAAAATAGGTCTGCGCAACCTTGTTAAGCAGAAGATTTATTCAGTTATCAATATTGTTGGACTTTCGGTGGGCATGGCAAGTTGTGCCCTAATTTTACTTCATGTTGAGGACGAATTCTCCTATGATCAGTTTCACGAAAAGAAGGATCAACTTTATAAAGTTTCGCTGGAGCGGATTTATCCAGATTATACCACCTTCTACGATGTAATTCCACACTCCTTCTCGGAAGTAATGAAACAGGACTTTCCTGAAGTAGAGAACTCTGTGCGCATTGGTGCCGGAATCGGTGGAAATGCAGTTATGGTACGCTACAATCCGGAGGGTAGAGATCAGGTTGTATTTGAAGAAAACCAAATACTACTGGCCGATTCCAACTTCTTTGATGTATTCACTTTCGAATTGCTGAAAGGTGATCCGGAAACAGCCCTTGCTGGCCAAAACAAGATGGTTATTACGGAAGAAACTGCCAAGAAGTACTTTGGCGATGAAGATCCGATAGAGAAGACCCTAATTACGGATTTCGGGCAATTTACGATCACCGGTATTTGCGAAAACATCCCGGATAATTCTCATTTCGATTTCGACTTTCTTGGATCTCTAAATACCTTTCCGTTCTTCCGTAACGAAAACTACATGAGCTTCTCTTGCCATACTTACTTGCAATTGGCTAAAGGAGCACCTCCATCTCAGTTAGAAGCCAAGTTCCCCGACATGGTAAGAAACTACGCCGCAGGACAGGTGCAACAGAACTTGAATATGTCTTACGACGAGTACATAGCCGCTGGCAACGGTTACCGATATTATCTTAGGCAAATCACAGACATTCATCTCGACCCTTCCAATATTGAGGGTAAAATGAAGGCAGGTGGTAGCAGCACCTACGTGTATATCTTCATTTCCATTTCAGTAATAATATTGATCATCGCCTGCATCAATTTCATGAATCTGGCAACAGCCAGGTCTGCAGAACGAGCGAAGGAAGTTGGTGTAAGAAAAACAATGGGCTCACTTCGTAATCAGCTTACCTCTCAGTTTCTGGTTGAATCTGTTTTGATAAGCTTGATTGCCATGTTCCTGGCGTTTGGTATTATTTACCTGGCCCTGCCAGAATTTAATACGCTGGCAAACAAGACTTTAAGTATTAGTCTTACTGGCAGCATGATAATTCCGGGAATGATAACCTTTGCCTTGGTCGTCGGCCTACTAGCCGGAAGTTACCCGGCATTAGTGATTTCCGGATACAAGCCAGTGGAAGTAATGAAAGGAAAATTCAGAAGTAGCAGCCAGGGTTCCTGGTTACGAAACGGATTAGTGGTATTCCAGTTCTGGATTTCGATAGTATTGATAATAGGAACACTCGTGGTCCAGGATCAAATGCAGTACATGCTTAATAAGTCCCTTGGGTTTGATAAAGAGGAACTAATTACTATTTCGAGGGCTTTTACGCTTAATGCGAATAATGCCAACCAATCTGAGACTTTTATCAATGAGATTGAGCAAATTCCAGGAGTGATTGGAGCTGCCTCTTCTAACTCAATTCCAGGCAACTTCTTCTTCGGTATACAATTTACAATTGAAGGCTCCACCGAGCCTCTCACCGCTAAAGGTTTCAACGTTGATGATGATTTCTCAGAACTGATGGGCTTTGAGCTTGTAGAGGGTCGAACGTTTTCCAGAGATTTTGATGATTCCTTATCAATAATCCTCAACAAAAAAGCGGTAGAGACTCTTGGTGTGGAAGATCCAATTGGCATGCGGCTTACTACCACTGGTGCGGCTGGAGCGCCTACCGCGGCAGTTGTTTATACCGTGGTTGGTGTTGTTGAGGATTTTCATTTTGAATCGCTACACGATGAAATAACACCATTAATTATCATTAGTACAGAAAGCCAAACTGCCGGTATTGCATTCGTATCGGTGCGCATTGAAATGGAGCAATCTTCACAGGTATTGGCCGACATTGAAAGCAAATGGAAAGAATTCGTACCACAGGAGCCATTTAAATTCCAGTTCCTCGATCAATACCTTGACGACCAATACCAGGCTGAGAAAAACTCGAGCCAGATTTTTGCTACCTTCACGGGTCTTGCTATTATCATTGCTTGTGTTGGTTTATTTGGTTTGGCTGCATACACCGCCGGACTTCGAACCAAGGAAATTGGGGTAAGGAAAGTGATGGGTGCATCAGTCGCCAGTGTCGTAGTTATGCTCTCCAAAGACTTCACAAAATTGATTCTTATTGCTTTCGTACTGGCAGTTCCGGTGGCGTGGTATGCTATGGATCAATGGCTATCTGGATTTTACTATCGCGTTGACGTTGGCGTAGTTACCTTCATTATTGCTGGTGGCATTGCTTTGCTAATCTCATGGCTAACAGTAAGTTACCAATCCATAAAAGCGGCTGTCGTGAATCCGGTGAAATCTCTCAGGAGTGAATAACATTTTTAGATTTTCTTTTGCACATTAAAAAAACTTTACAACCTTTGCTCCTCGTTCTTTAAAGGAGTGACTTATCAAGAAAGGTGGAGGGAATGGCCCTATGAAACCTTAGCAACCTGTACTTGTACAAGGTGCTAATTCCAACTGTGAGAAAATCGCAGGTAGATAAGTTAGAAGATAGATTCAAAGTACTCAACTTATATAATCTCTTCTGGCTTGTCCGGAAGAGATTTTTTTGTTTAACGGCAAGTCTCTTTCCGACATCTCTATTGCTAATCATTCCGATAATTTTTTAACCATTTAAACTCTTATTGAAATGAAAGAAGAGACTAGAATTTTGCATGAGATCCCTGTTGATGAATTAACCGGTGCTATCTCAGTTCCCATTTACCAAACTTCAACCTTTGTACAGGAGGCCCCTGGCGTAAACAAAGGGTTTGATTACTCCAGGTCCAATAACCCTACCCGGGCTACTTTGGAAAAGACTATTGCTTCTCTGGAAAATGGCTCTCAGGGATTTGCTTTCTCCAGTGGATTAGCTGCGGTAGACGCAGTAATTAAGCTGCTGAAAGCAGGCGATGAAATTGTAGCAGTAGACGATATTTACGGTGGTACGTTCCGGGCCTTCGAGCACATCTATAGCAAGTTTGGAATCTCAGTGAAATACGTGGATACCACCGACGTTACCAATGTCATTGATGCTATTTCCCGAAAAACGAAAATGATCTGGTTGGAATCTCCCACCAACCCAACGCTAAAGATTTCAGACTTAAGCAGCATTGCTGAGATTGGTAAGGACCTACTGCTGGTGGTCGATAATACATTCGCCAGCCCTGTGTTACAGAAGCCCCTGGATCTTGGCGCAGATATCGTGATCCACAGCGGCACCAAGTACCTGGCAGGCCATTCCGATGTTATTGCTGGATTAGTAGTAGTTGGGAATGAGGAGCTGGCCGAGCAAATCAAATTTAACCAAAATGCCTCTGGTGCTGTTTTGGGGCCATTTGATAGCTGGCTCACTTTGCGGGGCATCACCACCCTTCAACTTAGAATTGAGAAACAATGCCAAAATGCCCAACACGTCGCTGAGTTTCTTTCGACCTGTAGTGTGGTAGATGAAGTCTTCTATCCCGGATTAGTAGCGCACCATAATCATGATGTGGCAAAGCAACAACAGTTAGGTTTTGGTGGCATCGTATCTTTTTCATTGAAGGATGACAGTATCGAAGCGGCCACCAAGTTTGCTACCAGCACCAAGCTGTTCAAACTTGCCGAAAGTCTGGGCGGAGTTAAAAGTCTACTTTGTCATCCGGCCAGCATGACTCATAAGTCCACACCGGAGGAGATTAGGCATAAAACCGGAATCAAAGATTCCCTGATCAGGTTATCGTGCGGAATAGAAAACTGCGATGACCTGCTGGATGATGTTAATCAAGCTTTGGCTGCAATTACCTACGGAGAAGTAGTTGTGTAACTCAATGGCACGCAAAATTGGTTTGGTAGGATTTGGCTGCGTAGCGCAGGGATTCTACCAGCTAGTGGTAAACAATCCATTAGTGAGAGAACAGATTGAAATAAAAAGAATCTGTATAAAACATAGCGATAAGCCTAGAGCACTTAGTGAAGATCTCTTCACAACTGACATTGACAGCTTAGTTACTGACAATGAAATAGAGGTTGTTGTTGAACTGATTGATGACGCTTCTGCGGCCTGGGATATCATTACTACTGCCTTGTCAGAGGGCAAGGCAGTAGTTTCGGCTAACAAAAAGATGATCGCAGAAAACCTGCGAAATTTGCAGAGATTCCCTCATGAAATTCAGAATAAGTTTCATTACGAAGCTGCGGTTGGGGCTTGCATACCATTGCTGAAAACCCTTGATAATCATTATGGCTATGAACCAATTAGTAAGGTCGAGGGAATCATCAATGGCTCTACCAATTATATTCTGGGTAGAATGTTCGCAGACCGAGTCAGTTTTGAGGAAGCGTTGGGCCAGGCTCAAGATCTGGGCTATGCTGAAAGTGACCCAAAGTTAGATATTGAAGGTTTTGATGCCAGCCACAAGCTGAGTATCATTCTTTTCCATGCATTTAATCAGGTGTGTAAGCCAGAAGACATCTTACGTATTGGCATTGACAGGATTGATAGTACCGATGTAGATTTTGCCGTTAAGAATCAGAAGACCATAAAACTCACCGCTTGTTGTTTCCGGAATGAAAGTAGCATCGGTGCGTTTTGCCTACCTCGATTTGTTAACCTGACAGAACACCTGGGAAGAACTGAAGACGCTTATAATGCTGTAGAAATCAGCAGCGTGAACACCGACAAACAGCTGCTATTGGGCAAGGGGGCGGGGGGAGAAGCCACTGCCATGGCGGTACTTGCTGATGTGATGTCTGTCTTGGATAACCAGCAAAGAATGATCAAACCACAACATGGCGAGCTAAGTTTGAATGATGGGCAAGAGATAGATATCTATGTGCGCCATCAACAGAATATCGACACTAGCAGTTTTACAGAAATCCTTGATATGGGTAGTGCAGGGGGAGATCAATTCCTAATCGGAAGGATATCGCTTAAGGCATTGAAAAAATCGCCTTGGGCCAGGCACACCGGTAACAGCATCATTATGATATAGATTGGCATCAATGCTCCAGCGCCCAAATCTCATAGATGGGGCTGCCACGGGAACTCATCCCCTTGTGGTGCCAATCACCGTTATTGACTTCAAAATCAAAAGTCAACTTGGCTCCAACCCGAGAGGAGTCGCGACTGAAGAATTCAATATTTTCTGTGTACTTGCCGTCCACACTGGTGTAAGTACCTCCCCCGGTGCCCATGAATTGTTTGGTTTCTGTGTTAAAGGCAGTCCATTGAAAGCGGGTGGCAGATAGAATCTTGATGGTTTTCCTTGGCCCTCTCCTCATGGTGGTCATCTGCCCCTGTCTTTCTCTCTCACGAATGCGCCAGGCACCAGCAAGGGGCGCACTTTCGTTTGACCCTTTGTCAATCCTTTTCCAAACGAAAGTCTTTTCACCCTTAACCGTCCAAATGTCTCCTTCAATTGTTGCCTGGTAGCTATGTGAGTTGCCCACATCGTCAGCTTCCCAGGTATTGAATTCTGTGCTTTCTGTAAGAGTATTACCGTCGAACTGGAAGGTACCACCTGAGGTGCCGACGAAAGTCTTGCTATCTAAGTTGTACTGCGTAACCATAAAGAATTCATCAGAAACGATCTTTACCAGTTGATCCTGAAAGGGTTCTCCATCCAGGGTTTGCAATTGCCAGGCTCCTACCACTTCTGCGGCATAGGGTGAAGTGCGCTCTAATTCATACCTGACCGGCATGAAAGAGAGCAACGCCATTGCTAATGCGAGTACTGGTATTCTTGCTAACATATCCTTTGAATAGCTTTTCTTTAGACTTAATTTAATCAACCTTAAAAATGGAAACTAACGGAATTGTGCAAACGGTGGAAGACAATTTAAAACATGCAAAAGCCGGGCAAATAGGGATTGTCGGAATTCCTTTTGATGCCCACTCCTCCTACTTGCATGGCCCGGCGCTGGCTCCTGAAATGATCAGATCCGCTCTGCACAGCGAGTCGGCCAATATGAGCACGGAAAGTGTGATGGACCTAGGCCGGTCTGATACCTGGTTGGATCTCGGAGACATTTCTGTAGACGATTATTTAACTGATATCCAGGGTGGTCTAGAAAGCATTCTCAACAACAACCTTATTCCAATCAGTCTCGGCGGTGACCACAGCGTTACCTACCCGATTATGGAGGCTTTCGCCAAGAAATATGATGAGCTGCATATCCTACACCTTGATGCTCATGGCGATCTTTACCACGATTTTGAAGGCGACAAATTCTCCCATGCCTGCCCTTTCGCGCGGATTATGGAAAAGAACTTGGCCCAGTCGCTAACCCAAATTGGAATCCGCACCATGACCCCACACCAGCAGGAGCAGGTGGAGAAGTTTGGTGTGGAAGTAATTGAAGCCAGAGATTTTAAGCCCGACCTGGAGTTAAATCTTAAAGGCCCCCTTTACATCAGCTTAGACATGGATGTACTAGATCCAGCTTACGCCCCGGGAATTTCGCACTATGAACCAGGCGGCCTCAGTAGTCGTGATGTTATTGGTATACTCCAGGGAATAAATGTGCCGATCGCAGGTGCTGATATTGTGGAACTTAACCCAAAACGAGACATAAACGACATGACTGCCATGGCAGCTGCGAAGTTCCTCAAGGAGATCATTGACGCCATCATTTCTAATCGATAAAAACAGCCTTTCTTAAGAACTCTTCTGCAGTGCTATTGTGTTGTTTTGTCATACTTTTGCCTGCAGTATGTGTCTAATCTTATTCAGCTACAAAACCCATCCAAATTATAAATTGGTAGTTGGAGCCAATCGTGATGAATTCTACGAAAGGCCCACCGCAGCTGCTAACTTCTGGGATGATTTACCTGACATACTTGGGGGCAGAGATCTAACAGCCTGTGGCACATGGATGGCAGTGAATAAAAGCGGCAAAGTGAGTATGCTTACCAACTACCGGGATCTGAGTAGCCTAAAAGATAATGCCCCATCAAGAGGGAACCTGGTAGCTGACTTTCTGAAAACTGAGATTACCGCGAAAGGCTATCTAGAGAAAGTGCAGTTGTCTGGCCAAGCTTATAATGGTTTCAATTTGGTACTGGGAGATATTGATGATCTATGGTACTATTCAAACCACGAAGATAAGATCTACCAGTTGGGCTCAGGTGTTTATGGCCTTAGCAATGCTTTGCTAAATACTAGTTGGCCAAAGGTTGAAAAAGGGAAGTCGAAGCTGGAGCTTGTGCTTGACAAGGAGGTCATTGATCCGGAATATATTATGGATATTCTTTATGATGATGTGAAATCGGAAGCTGGCCTGCCTGACACTGGCGTTGGTGAAGAAATGGAGAAAATGTTGTCCCCTATGTTCATTAAGAGCGAAAAGTATGGCTCCCGCTGTTCTACCGTAATTCTTGTAGATAAGGATAACAAGATGACTTTCACCGAACGCGTTTTCGACACAAAAACCTTCGAATCAACCACATCTCATTTCGAGCTGCAACTTTAATCTGAAACCTCCGTTGTATAGTTTATTTATTTTTTTTACTTTTACAGACCGATCGGTCTTTTTATGACAAAAGGAATAGACACAAGAGAGAGAATAATCAGGAAATCAGCTGAGTTGTTCAATACCTACGGCTATAGCGGGTGTTCTTTAAGTGATATAATGAAAGCCACCAATCTTAAGAAGGGTGGCATCTATAACCACTTCAAGAATAAGGATGAAATTGCCCTTGAAGCGTTTGACTACTCCCTCAAGAAGTTGATTACCAGATTCCGTGAAAAACTTGGGGCTGTTCAAACTTCAGCGCAAAAAATTGATGTCATCATCGATTCTTTCGATTCGCTGATTCTTGACCCTGTAGTTGCCACCGGATGTCCAATATTTAACACCGCTATGGATGCAGATCAAACTCATCCAGCGTTGAAGGAGAAGGCCAAAGAGGGCATGCAGCAGCTAAAAACTTATATCGAAATTAAGATTGAGGAGGGTAAGGATAAGGGTGAATTCAAAGCTGATGTAGATAAGGAAGAGTTTGCGGCTTTGCTGATAATGACTATGGAAGGTGCAGTAGTATTAACCAGAATTTATAACGACAGAAAATACGTGAACATGGCCAGGGATTTCCTCCGGTCGCACACACAACAAAATTTGCTCAAATAATTTTTTGGACTAAAAAAGACCGAATGGTCTCTAAGTATGAAAAAGAAAGACAAAACTCCATTACCATTCAAGATTATCAGGTGGACCTTCCCCAAGCTGGAGAAGCTAGCTCCATCCATAGCCAATCGCTGGGCGATGCAGTTGTTTTTTACTCCTATTCGATTTCCGGTACCTGAAAAAGAAAAAGCGGTATTGTCTACTGGCGAAGCTATGTCAATTAACGAAGATGGCGTGGACATCAAGCTTCATCATTGGGGAGATGGGCCACTGGTAGTATTAGCGCATGGTTGGTCTGGTCGCGGAGGACAATTCAGGGAGTTTGTACAGCCGTTGGTTGATGCCGGTTTCAAGGTTGTGACTTTTGATGGTCCGGCCCATGGTGCTTCTAGTGGCAAGAAAACCAACATCATCCAGTACGGCAAAATCATCAATCGCATTGTTGCAGAATTTGGCGAAGTGCACACTTTCATTTGCCACTCCTTTGGAGGGGTAGCTACTCTTTATGCCATGCAGCAACATGACCTTGCTGCTGAGCGAGTAATTATGATAAGTACACCAACAATCGGTGATCATGTGATATCAGAATTTCTGAAAAAGATTAATGGCTCGGAAAGAGTAGGTGACTACTTCCGAAGCTTTATCCTTAAGAATTTTGGGAAAACATTTGACGATTTCAGCGTCACGAATATAATTCAAGACATACCGGAGATACCAATGTTGCTTGTTCATGACGAGCACGATCTGGAGGTTCCCCTATTTCATGCCGAGAGGCTCAAGGCCATTCGGGAAGCTGAGCTATTTGCTACCAGCGGCTTAGGTCATACGCGAATTCTAAAGGATGAAGAGGTTGTGAATAAGTGTGTGAGTTTTTTGAGTGATGGTGAAGTTAAGGCCGCAGCTCCCGCAGAAAGCACAAGGAAATACACACTATTTCTGGATTATCAGGGAGTATCTGAATTATTTTGATTTTTTTTAATTGAAGGATTTCCATCAATTCTGGAATAACTTAAATCCCCAATAAAAAGCAACTGCCCAATACTTCACTCAGGTGAGAAGGATCATCAGCACCCTCAAATGGAGCCGGAATATGCTTTCCATCAAAGATGGAAAGCAATTATCTGCCTGATTTTCAACAAATTGGAATTCTGTTATTGAATAGTTTTATTTGGATCGCTAAAAACAAACCAATAGTTGATGATAACCGCATACGTAAAAACAAAAGCAGATGATTCTGAAGTAGAGCACACAGCTATCAAAGAGATTAAGAGCCTCTGGGTAGACGTTCTTCAGCTTCAAAAGGAAATAAGGCTAGAATCCCAATTGCCGGGGGATCGGGTACGTTTGAGTAGAATTACCCACGCCAAGGCGCTTTTGCAGTAGTTTTACCTAACCCCGGCCTTGGCAAAATTTGCCAGGGCCTTTTTCATGTTTCGAAGAATTTCCTTACAAGTTTCAAGCATATAGTAATCAGCAAAAGCGGTTGGGTCGTAATATCCAATGTTGGTTTCACCGCCCTCATCTTGCCACACCAGAAGTTTCATGGGTAACTCTATTCCCATTTTCTGATCGCATTGCATCAGTCCCGTTCCTACTTTGGGATTACCGAAGATAATCAACATTGTAGGCCTAAGCTCCAGGCCAGCCTCCCTGGCACCATGAGCATGATCTATTTTCGAAAATACAGTCATACCCCTACCTTCCAGCGCCTCTACTATACTATTAGCTGCATCGTTTACACTGGCCTTGGTCTTTACAGCAATAAAACCTTCGTCTACCTCTGCAATTGAAAATGTTGAGGCAAATATCAAAACGATTAGTATTATAGTTCTCATGACCTTACGTTTTAGAGAATTAATAATAAAGACTCCTTCGGTAAACACCAAGCAAGACCAATAATTGGCCAGAATTGCTACCTTTGTGCTTCTCTAAATCACCATCAAATGGAACTAAAAAATACAGCTCTTTACGATATCCATGTTCAGGCCGGTGCCAAAATGGTACCCTTTGCAGGCTACAATATGCCAGTTAGGTATTCTTCTGATATTGAAGAACATATGACCGTTCGGGAGGGAGTTGGCATCTTTGATGTCTCCCATATGGGTGAGTTCTATCTACGAGGGCCAAAAGCCTTTGATCTTATTCAAAGAATATCCAGTAACGATGCCGAGAAGCTCTTTATTGGCAGGGCCCAATACTCCTGCATGCCCAACGACACCGGTGGTATTGTCGATGATCTGATCATCTATATGATTGGTGAGGAAGAGTATATGCTTGTTGTTAATGCTTCCAACATCGAAAAAGACTGGAACTGGATTCAGCAGCATAATACTGAGGGTGTTGAAATGGAAAACGCATCAGATCAAATCTCATTATTTGCGATCCAGGGGCCAAAGGCAATTGAAGCCCTGCAGCAACTTTCATCTATTGACCTGGCAGAGGTGAAGTTCTATCATTTCGAAATTGGAGATTTTGCAGGTGTCGAAAATGTGTTGATATCAGGAACGGGCTATACCGGTTCTGGTGGTTTTGAAATTTATGTACGTAACGAAGATGCTGTTCGGGTTTGGAACGAGGTGATGAAGGCCGGTGCCTCATATGGCATCAAGCCCATAGGACTTGGAGCACGTGACACGCTACGGCTGGAGAAAGGTTACTGCCTCTACGGCAACGACATTGATGACACCACCTCCCCACTGGAGGCCGGCCTGGGTTGGGTTACGAAATTCACCAAAGATTTCGTTAACTCCGATGCCCTGAAAGCCCAGAAGGAAGCGGGTATTACTCGAAAATTGGTTGCTTTTGAGATGATTGATCGCGGCATTCCACGACACGACTATGAAATCCAGGATACGGAAGGAAACAACATTGGGAGAGTAACATCAGGAACACAATCGCCCATGCTTAGCAAAGGCATCGGCATGGGCTATGTGCATAAGGATTTCGCCACTCCTGATACAGAAATCAGCATCGCAGTGAGAAACCGTTCTCTGAAAGCAAAAGTTGTTAAGCTACCTTTTGTCTAGAAATTAGAGTTCCATTGCCTCTAACTTTCCCGAGGGGGCATCAATGCCATCCAAGGTGAATCCTGCAATTCTGTAGGGCTCATTTTCTTCAAAGGTAAAGCCCAGTTTTACCCAACCACCTTTAGAGCCCTTGGCAATCAACTCGTATTTAAAGGTTTCCATCCTATCAGCACTGTACACCGTAAGTTTGCCGTCTTCTGATGGTATCGCCTCATTGATAATGCCTAAAAGCTTGGATACGGTTTGCTTCTCCACAAGCTTTGGCTCAAAGTTGCGTTTAATGAAGGCTTCATTTGCGTCGGTGGCATTTACCGCCTTTATAAACCGTACTATCTTTCCCCCTGCCGGAGATTGCGACAGCATAGCGGCAGTTTGCTTTCCTGTGGTTTGTGCCTGGGCCTGTTGATTGGTAAATACAAATAGCACTAACAGAAAAAATATTCTTACAATCATCTTATGGTTTGTTGGTTTTGCTTGCTTGAACGGACCGGTTAGTTAAAGCGCTGTTAACTGCAGTTAAAAGTTGTTAACAGACAATCCATATAAAACCATAGGGATTTGGGCGCCCTATTTGTAATATTGCAGCTTTCTGTACCCGCATGAGAAGCATAGAAGTTTGCCTGAGCCCGGAGTTAATTCACCTCCATGATCTCAGTGAGAAGATAGTGGTAGTAATTGATGTGCTAAGAGCTACCTCCTGTATTACAACTGCAATTGCGCATGGCGTGGAAAGTATTACTCCATTCTCCAATCTTGAAGATTGCCGGGCTATGAAAGCTAAGGGGTATTTCATAGCTGGCGAAAGAAATGGTGCAACGGTAGAAGGTTTCGATTTTGGAAACTCGCCCTTCAGTTATATGAAAGAGGAATTGGTTGGTGAGAAAATTGCCATAACCACCACAAATGGAACCACAGCCATAAATAAATCACTGGGGGCCAGCGACGTAATCATCGGCAGTTTTCTGAATATCCAATCAGTGGTAAACTATCTGAAGAACCAGGAGCACAATGCTTTGCTATTCTGTTCAGGGTGGAAAGGACGGGTGAGTTTAGAAGATACGCTTTGCGCCGGGTCAATCGTCTCCTCACTTAAAGACAGTTTCCAAACTGACGGGGATACTACCATCGCTGCCGAAGCACTTATCGCCGCAGCCAACAACCACCTGGTTAGTTTTCTCCAGGGAAGTTCTCATGTGGAAAGACTGAAGAAGTTAGACATTCAAAAAGATGTTGATTTCTGCCTCACGCCAAACCAATATGATGTTGTTCCGATTTTGAAGGCCGGCGAGCTGGTAGACTTAGGAGCGGCTTAGCTTATCATTGCTCTTATGCCGATCTGCGTCACGGCTGCTTTTCTTATTTAGATTTTTTTCAAAGGCCGAAGTAAGATCTACCCCTGTTTGATTTGCCAGGCAAAGCACTACCCAGAGTACATCGGCCAACTCATCGGCCAGGTCTTTGTCTTTATCCGATTCCTTAAAGGACTGCTCTCCGTACTTTCGAGAGATTATCCTGGCTACCTCCCCCACCTCCTCGGTAAGTATGGCCATGTTGGTGAGTTCATTAAAATACCGAACACCGGTAGACTGTATCCATTTGTCTACGGTTTGCTGTGCTTCAGCGATTGTCATTACACTGGATTTTGAGTTCACTTCTTGTCTTTGCTATCAATTATGATGGTTACAGGACCATCGTTCACTAGTGAGACCTTCATATCTGCTCCAAATTCTCCTGTTTGTACTTCAGTTGGCAAAATACTGTTTAGCGATTGTACAAACCTATCATAAATTGGAATTGATACTTCAGGCTTTGCGGCCTTAATGTAGGACGGTCGATTACCCTTTTTGGTACTTGCATGCAGTGTAAATTGACTTACCACCAGTGCTTCCCCACCAACATCAAGCAAGCTAAGATTCATTACCCCTTTATCATCGTTGAATATCCGTAGGTTGGCAATTTTGGCCGAAAGCCAGTTTACATCTTCGTCGCCGTCAGCTTCTTCAATGCCAATTAGTACTACCAAACCACTGGTAATACCGCCAACGATTTCACCATCAATCTTCACTGAGGCTTCTTTAGATCTTTGTATTACCGCAATCATGCGGTAAAGTAATCAAAATACAGTTATTGGGGCAGCTTGCCGGTGTTTTCCCAGGCGAGAAACGCGTTTATCTCCTTCTCAAGTGTCTTAAACACCCATAGTACCACAGTTAAATCGTCGATCAAACCGGATACCGGAATAAAATCTGGAATAAGGTCGAGTGGGGTAACAAAATAAATCAACGCCGCCACCAGAATTAGTATCGATTTCCAGGGCAACGCCCGGTACTCTCCTTTGACATAGGCTCTAATCAGGCGGATAATTATCATTACGCGCTCGGTAAGTTTCTCAAACTTTATTTTACCAAGGCCAATACTTTTTAGTTTGTTTGTTGAATTGAGCAAAAGTGCCTTGAGGCGGCTTTTATCCTTCAGGACACCAGAAGCCTTTTTTTGGGCTTTCTGGAAATGCTTGTTTTCCATCTTCTCTTCCATCGCATTTCTCCTTTTTTGTACATGAATAGCAAAATACCAGCCAAACTAGAACGATTGCCTGATTTCATCTTTAACGAAATTTAAGGCATGAGAGATTGGATCAGGGTTTTTTTCCATAGATTTCTCAAACACCTTCCTTGATAAGTCAAGGGCTGTGGCATCATCAGTAACTTCGCTGGCTGCATTGTTTATAGTTACGATCAGGTCTTCCTTGGCATTTTTTACCATATCCCAAGCTTCTTCCGTCATGTAAACTTGTTGTGAAACATTATGGTTATACTCTTCTCGGATTTCGTTTAGCAGGAGTTGATGCAGTGCCCGGGCATTCAGCTCTCCTCTATTTACCCTGGGAATAAGACTATTGGGGCTCATTCTTTCTAAAAAAAGACATATCCGCTCGTAAGCCTGTAATCTGATTGGCAGTACTGTCTCGGTACTTCTTGTTTTTGCCTCCAGCAATTTCTTCTCAAGTTCTTTGTTCAAAAACGATTTTGTAACCAGGTACATAGCATAAAGCACTAATCCGGCTGGTATTAAAAGTTTTGCAAACTCTGCGAGTAATTCCATATTCCTCTGTTAATAGTAACGATCTCTGTTTTTCGCGTAGTACGTTTGCCCTAAATTTAAAGAAATTTTAAGGGGCTAAAAACTACCCCCCAGGCTAAAACCTTTAGTTGGACAAATTAATACCCATAGAGATTACCGATAAGGCCTACGATGAAATCAAGAATATTATCGCTAAAAAAAATATTCCTGATGACTATGGACTCAGAATAGGCATTCAAGGTGCAGGTTGCGTAGGCGTATCTTATCTATTGGGATTTGATAAGAAAAAGGAAGATGATGATGCTTTTGGGCACAAAGAGCTAAACATCTATGTTAGCAGAAAGCATTTTCTGTACCTGGCAGGCATGCAAATAGACTTCCACGAAGGCGCTGATGCCCAAGGCTTTGTTTTCGAAAAATTGGAGAATTAGTTTTCTCGGGATTTGTGTACTCTTACTGTAGCACTTTCACACTCTCCATGCAGTGGGGGGTTGAGTTTTGATACTACCACCTCCACATTTTCCACTTCTGTAAATTCTGCGATAGTCATCTCAGCGATTCTATTTCCCACGTGCTCGATAAGCTTTGAAGGCACCGCCATTTCTCTTGAAATTATATAATAGAGCTTTTCGTAATCAATGGTACCGTTTAAGTCGTCATTTTCTGCGCCGGTGCTAAAATCTGTAGTTACTGAAATATCAACCCGGAAATTGTTGCCATTCTTGCGCTCTTCCTCGTGTACACCGTGATATGCAAAGATGTTAATTCCACGCAATGAGATTTCGCCCATCAATATTTAGATTTCGTCAAAGAATGAAGTTGATGTGGTATCATTCGAAGCCTTTTTGTTTGGCTCTTCCGGTTCGGTTGGCGCCATCTCCTCTTCTACTTCCACCGTTCCTCCTACCTGCTGCTCTTCAGTTTCAGTAGTAGTAACGTCATCAATTGCCGGTTCCACAACCGGTAAATCCTGCTCAACTTCAGGTTCATTAGAAATAGGCTCTGGTGGCTCCATCGTTTCCTGAATCTGTGAATCCTCTGGTGTAGTTTGCACTTCATCGGCAGGGTCGCCTGTCATTTCTGGCTCAACCTGGGTAACGCTCCCCGCTTCTACCTTGTTGGCTGCGTTGAAATTGTCTAGCGTAGTTTTTCGAAGCTGTTCATCTACATCAAATGACTTAATCTTCTCTGTTGCCCTTTTCACTTTCTCTAAGGTGTCATTGGCTACCCCCTTAAGGTCATCAAGCAGATTATCTTTCACATTCTCCAATGCTTTGTAAGACTTAGCCAACTCTTTAAGTTGAATCTCTGTCTCCTCCAGCCGGTGCCTCGCGCTGAGCTCTGCCTCTTCGATTAACTCCCGGGCCTTGTTTTTTGCATCGCTTAGCAAGGCCTCGGCCTTCATCTGTGTTTCCTTCATGTGAAGCTCTGCAGTTTTATTGGCCTGATCAATCATGTTGGCCCCGGTATCTTCGGCTGTCTTTAGCGTCTTGAAAAGAGAACTCTCGACCTCTCTTAGTTTCTCTACTTCCTTTTCAGATGCTTCCAGTTTTATTCTTAACTCTTTGGTTTCTTCCAGCACTTTTTCCCATTCCTGGGACAGCGACTGCAAAAAAGCCTCTACTTCATCCTTGTCTAGCCCTCTAAAAGCCTTCTCGAAAGTCTTTTGCCTTATTTCAAGCGGGGTAATTTTCATTGCATTCTTTTTAGCTACTTATTAATAACGAAATATTCACGGCGGTGGTGCCATCTTGGCCAGCGAACCTTATGCAAAGGTAATTCAACCTTGAAAGTAGTCGAATCCCCATATGCTACAATTTACACCATTTCGCCCAAAACTTTCATATTAGAAATAAATTGTACTTATTACGCCTGCTAAGTAGTTAGCAGATCGAAAATGGCTACCATTCGCATTGACGGCAATAAAAAGGGGGCGGTTTTGGTGTTGTGGAAGATTGAAGAGACAGAAGATGAACTTATCAAAATGCTACCCCCCACCTCTGATGTAACCGAAGAAATAGAGGGGATGAAATTCCAAAAACGACGGCTGGAAACCATCGCCAGTCGGGTGGCAGTACAGCAGGCGGTATTTGAGTTTGGCGAGGCTTACCATGGCGTAAGAAAAGATGAATTCGGCAAACCACATCTCATCGACTCCAACCTTCATATCTCAATTTCTCACTGCTACCCCGTGGTGGCCGGACTGGTGCACCAGGCTTATCCGGTTGGTGTAGACCTGGAAAGGCGAACTGACAAAATCAGGCGTATTCAGCAAAAGTTTCTTAGCGAGCAGGAACTCCTTGATGCCAATGGAGATATTGACAAGCTAACTTTACTTTGGTGCATCAAGGAAGCTCTTTACAAAGCTTTTGGCAGGAAGCAACTGATATTCAAAGAGCATCTTGAGATTACACCATTTGAGTTACTTGAAAACGGTACTTGCACAGGCCTAGTGAAGAATGGCTCGCACTTACAGCAGTATGATCTGGAATATTTCCATTTTGAAGATCAGGTGGTAGCTTATACCCTATAGGTCATCCTGTTCGGTGGGAGGCTCCTCGCTAATGCAGTTAAGAAGTTGCTTCACTTCATCAACTTTGTGATGATCACCAATCTTCTCAAAAGAAGCCATCAAATTGCGCATAACTCTTTTGAGAATATCAAGATTATTGCAGGGCTCATAAAAGCTATCAATCGGTGTCAGTTTTAGTTCCGAAATGTAGTTGTCGATATCTTCCTTGAGAAAAATCAGGCCCCGGTTAAAGGCATTGACATAAAATTGCGTATCGGTGTTTTTGTAAGTGAGAATAAACAGATTTGGTAGATTAACACCATATACGGGCATTTTAAGCTTTTGTGCAACCAGCATATAAATAGCACAGAGCGAGATCGGGTTCCCCTTTTTCGATTCCAACACCGCGTTAATCATTGAATTACTTGGTGAGTGAAAATTCTTGGTGTTAGCACTGAATTTTAGCTTACTGAACAAAACTCCATTCAGGATCTTGATCTGATCATAGGGGTGGATATCTTGCTTGAACTCCAGCCAGGCTTCATAATATATCTGCTCAAGCTCTTTCCTCAACTCATCGTATTCCAGATCTGGATATTGGTAGGTACTCACCAGCCAAAGGCCCATCAACAGATCTTGATCATTAGTTGCGACCCAATCCCGAAGCCTCACCTGCAAATATTCGAACTGAAGGGTATGAATAATTTCCTCAATTCTCCTCTGCACAATTGGGCTGAAGTTTTGCTCCCACTCCTCTTCCAATAGTGGAATTACCCCTCCGCCTAAAGAGAGTAGCTTTCCCTCAACATTTTGCAACACCTCCTGGTCTTCGTCGTCAAGCAACGAAACCAGGGCCTTCAATTCCTTTTTAGATATAATCTGCTTTGCCAAATGCTTGTAAATTTATATTCATCAAATAAGTAAACTCTATAGCAATAAACAAACCAACTAGGCTAACGTTTATCACTACTACTTTTGTTCTGGTAAAAGTATAAATTAGCTGGAATTCAACAGGATATTATGACCAGGAAGGAATTTATCTTAGAACAAATGGCTACTGTAAGAAGCCGCAGTAAGGCACTAATCGGGGAAGTACCACAGAATTTATGGCTGGAGACACCTCCTGTAATCGAGAGCAATATTGACTGGCAGGTAGGGCATTTGATTGTTAGCCAATACTACAACATGGTGGTGGTGGTAACCGGCCGAAATCCGAGGTTTGCAGACATAATTCCTCTAAAACAGTATTTAATAAATTATGCCCTGGGGTCAAAGCCAACCACCACGAACGAAGGAAAGCCATCTCCCGAGGAGCATTTAAGGTACCTTGATGCTACCGATGAGTTTTGTCGTGCAGAATTTCAGAATTTACCCGAAGAAGATCTCGATAACCCCCTGGAACCAGCTAAGCATGAGCACCCCGTGGCCAAGACGAAGTATGAAGCCGGCAATTGGTGCTTTCAGCACGAAATGTGGCATTGTGGCCAGATATCCTTAATCAAAAGAACTATCAACAACCCAACAAATTGGTTCAACATAAACCAATAGCCGACACATGTTCAAAGTAGATTTTGTAACCCTTTTCGCTTCTTTTGGCACTTTTCAGGGAGTGTTCTTTTCAGTGCTGATTTGGCTGAGACAGGGCAAAGCAATCTATAACCGAATCTTTGCGGTATTTCTGTTAGTAACCAGCATCCGCATTGCGAAAAATATTGTCGTGCATGCGCGAGACCTTGATCCTGGGTTCCAAATGCCCTGGGAGCTCTGGCGCTTCCTGGTAAATTTTGGCATTGCCCACCAATTTGCCATTGGCCCGCTGTTTCTGCTTTATTTCTATTCGCGGATTAGAGATGATTTTAGGTTTAAAAGGAGTTATTTGTGGCATTTCCTGCCCTACCTGTTACTTGCCCTCACCAGCCCCTGGCAGCCTTGGGCATTTTGGAAACATGGTGGCTTGTGGGCCTCCTACCTTTCAATACTTATTTATTACTTGGTGGCAGTTAAAATCTTCTACCAAACCAAGGGTTCCAGCAGCATTGATAATTTCCCAGAACTTAAACGATGGCTGCAATCATTGCTTATTATAGCTGGCTTGCTAATGGTTGCTTATTCGCCTGCGCTGTTCAAATACATAGGATACATTGGTGGATCTTTGCTTTACGCCATTGGCATCTATGGGGTAAGCGTGATGGTGTTAACAAATGGGCAGCTCTATCCGTGGTTCAGATCGAAATACAATGGAAGTACCCTTAATAGGGCGGCTATTGTAACTATCGCCGAGACGCTTCAAAAACTCATGACAGAACAACGTTTATTCACAGATAGTGGACTGGCTTTAAAGGATGTGGCCTCCCAAATAGGTATTGCGCCACACCGGCTCTCCCAGGTAATCAACAAGCATTATGGAATGAGCTTTTCAGATTACGTTAACCAATTTCGAATCGAAGCCGCCAAATCAATGTTGACCGATCCGGAAAAGGCTAACCTTAAAATTGCCGCTATTGCCTATGACTGCGGATTCGGAGCGCTGTCATCATTCAATACCATTTTCAGAAAACATACCGGCCAAACTCCTTCGAATTTTAGGAAGAAGGCGCATTAATCTGCCTAAATCTATATCAATATTATAATGCTGATAGTCGGTCCAGCCTTCATCAGGTATTATTGGCTGAATTTAAAATATACACCATGAAAAAAGGACTAATTGCAATTCTTCTATTGTGTTCAACCTCTTTGCTAGTGGCCCAGGTTGATGAGGCTGCCATTCAAAAAGAAATAGACGAACAACTTTGGAAACCCTTTATTGAAAGCTGGGGCAACTTCGATGCTGAAAAATTCAACGACCTGCACACGGATGATGTACTTAGAGCAAGTGCCTGGTCACTGAGAATTGGCAGTGAGTACAAAGATCGCAATAAGGAGCGGTTTGCTCAGAATTTGGCAGATAAGCGTAAGCGCTCGATACAGTTTTGGTTCGAGCATCGCAAAACGAATCCAACGCTTTCTTATGAAGTGGGTTATTACAAAGTGATTGCAAGCAAGCCTGGGGAAGATGAGTCTTACCACTATGCCCGATTTCATGTGGTAATAAAGAAGGTAGATGGCAAGTGGAAAATAGCTCAGGATTGGGACACCAATAATATCAATGGTGTAGCGGTTACTGAGGCAGATTTCGCCAAAGCCAAAGGCCCCATTCTACAATAACATAGTAGAACTCTTTTTAGGCAAGGTCAGCTCCCGATGGGAGTTGGCCTGTTTTAATTCTTCTTCAAGTATTTATCAGGCACGGGCACTCAACTCCCTACCGGGCCTCCTTCATGGCTGATGCTAGCACTTGATAAGCGGCTCTCCACGCATCTTCAGTTTCTGGAGTCCAGTGCTCAGCCAGCATTTCGCCAAACGTGTCGAGCAATACTTCCCCTACTACATTGTAGTGGCCTGGCTTTGCTCCATACTCCTGATGCCTCAGGGCCATCTGACGGATGTCATCTCTAATATAGTCGAGGTTCTCGAGGTTGTTAACCACCTCACCAATCATGGCCATCAACTTTAAGGATTGTTCAAAAATATTCTCGGGAAACAATGACCTAACCTGGGGAGCTCTTTCGAACAGTTTTTCATAAAACAAAACCCCGGTTTTGCGCATAATTGGCCTCAGCAGTTCCCAGCTCTTCTTAATTGCGGCTATTTGATCAGTTTTCATATAAACCAAATTCAGCATGCTAGTTACAACTGCTTAGATCGGCCATGCCTTATGTATTTCCCAATCTCCTGTGCTTATGTAACACCTGCACAACGGCGATGTCCCTGGGAGGTTAGCCCGTGTGCCGGTTTACAACGAATCGATTTTGGAAGCCGTATCTAACCCAGAGTAAAGCGCCCCCTGCATCCATGCCGGCCAGGGAGATAGGTGGTCGCCAGAGAAGTAGATCCGGCCTTCTGGCTCATCAAAGGCATTTTCAAACATGGTTAACTGGCCAGGGCTATGCACTGAGGCTGCACCTTTTGCCCAGGGGTCTTGATCCCAGCATTTCGCACTTCCCCCTTCGAAATTGTTCTTAAGCCCGGGGAATATTTCTTCCATTTTGCTAAGCGTGAATAACACCCTTTCTTGTTCTGACATCCCGCTTAATTGTCTGGATAGGGATAATCTAATATAGGCCTGCAATATTCCCCTGCTCCCTGGCTGGTCAAAAGTAGGATGCCATGTTTGAAGGGGATGATCTGAAGTAGCAAAGCCATTAAGGTCATTCCCTTCCCACATTCTTTTGTCAAATTGCAATGTCACTCTCGAAGCAGAGGCGTAGGTAAGTCCACTTATCAACTGTCTCCTACTTTTCGAAAGCGACGGGATATCAATTCTCCTTGCCACAGAAAATGGCGTTGCCAGCACCAGGTAATCTCCCCGCACACTTCCTATACTGCCTTCAGTTTTAAAGAAGGCTTCCACTCCAAATTCAAACTGCTCAATACGTTTAACAGGCTTGCCATACTTTATGCTTGGAGCCAACCTATTGGCAAAGGCCCGCGGTAATTGGTCATTCCCTCCTTTGATTTTGTATTTTTTCCCTCCAGAAAGCATATCGCGTAGCAACCACAGGGCGGAAATCTCATGGCCATCATTAATATTGATTGCGCCGACATTGAAAAATCGAATGGCGGCATCAGACATACCTTGCTTGCGCAAAAACTCCGTCCAGCTAAGTTGATCAAGTGCACGCAAATCTGAACTTAACCAGTCTCTATTGGTTATATCTCCAAGCTGATTCAAGGTGGGGCGAACATACTTTTCAAACAAGCCACCTTCACCAGATTGTCTCTCGACCGTTGTAAAAGGCAGTTGTACCTTAGCCATGTTTCGTTGCTCAGCATAGGAGTTGTACAAGTGCGTTTTGCCAACATAGGTGACCAAATTTCCAGATTGCGGGTAGAATGGAGTGGTCTCCAAGCCAAACTCCTCAATAAAACGCATGGTCAGGTTGTGGCTCTTTGGAAAGCGGCCTGCGCCCTCCTCCACATAGAAATTTTCAGCAAAAGCCGAGCGCTTTGTTCTGACCCGGCCACCGGGTTGCATCCGGGCTTCTAATAAAACCACGTCGTGTCCAGTCTTTGTCAATTCATAAGCCGTACTTAGGCCTGCTAACCCTGCACCTACGATTATTACTTTCTTTCTATCCTTGCTGTTCCCTACTTTGTAAATTGTGTTTGCCAAAGTTGGAGCGGCCAAAAGGCCTAAGGAGGATATACCCCCCACTTTTAGAAATTCCCTCCGCGAAGATTTCATTTTGAGTCTTGTTTAAATTCTGAGTTGTACCTAAAACCTTGATCAAAAGTAGGTTAGAAGCTCATCCCTTCGCTATTTCAGAGGTAAGCAAAACGTAAACATGTGACTAAAACTCTGGCTGGGAGTTGGCTAAGTGTTATGGCTTGGGGTTGACTAGGTGCGCTAGTTGTCCTCGGCCCCGCAATCGACCCAATCGGCAATTAGCTTTACCTGACTATCAGGAAGTGGCCCATCTAACGGCATGGTACCTTCGCTAGTTCTGATCTTGATCCTCTCGGCGTTAGCGATAATATTGGCCTTGGTATTAAACAATGGGGTTCGCACATCCAGGTGGCAACCGGCAATAGCGCAGTTAGCAGCTATAATGGGCAAAATATCACTTTGTAAACTGACACCAATTTGTATGCCCGATACTGTGGTGGAACAACCGTTAGTATCGTTGACAGTTACGTCATAAATTCCAAAACCCAGGTTAGAAAAGGAGTTCATAGCGCCGGGGGTCGCTCCATTCAAAGCAAAAGTGTAATTACCTTCGCCACCAGTGGCGGTAGCAGTAATTTGCCCTTGCCCCTGCTCACATCCTATGGACTCAATAGCTAGCTGAATTGGTTCGACGCCATCAAGCTGAAATGGAATAGAAGCTGTACAGCCATTACCATCCCTGACGGAAATTGAATAGCTGCCGGGTTCGAGATCAGAATAGGTAATGTCACCGGCGAATATGAAATCATCAATTGAAAACGAGTAATCGCCATCTCCACCAGTTGCACCAAGCGTAATACTTCCCAACCCGTCACATGATGGGTTGACTTGGCTGACTACCGAAACTGCTAAATCGGATTGTGTGCAATCGACCTCCAGATTGTTGCTTCCGCATCTTATCATCATAAGGCTGGCCACCAGCATACCATAAAGCCAAGAACTACGAGGTTTGGTCATAGCGCAATAGTAATCAGAGATTGTGCCATATTATTTATCCACGGCGACGGTAACTAAATATCGACAGCAACCGCTACGCAAAGTACTTGCGCCACCACCATTGAAACACTACCAAAGCCCATACCCTCGCATGACTATCTCCAGGGTTAGACGAGAATAACTTCCGTTTTAGCTTTTTAGTTTCATCAACATTGAAAACCCCCTGATCTTTTACAAAGCTGTCTGCCAACACATCATCTTGTACCATGCTCTTAAGGTCTTTGCGTAGCCACTTTATCAGGGGCACTTCAAAACCTTGCTTCGGTCTATTGTAAATCTCGGGGGGAAGCATATCCGCGAAGGTATCCTGCAGAATACGCTTGCGCATGTCTCTATTGATTTTGTATTCCGAAGGAAGGGAAGTTACAAACTGTACTACATTGTGATCAAGGAAGGGGACCCTGATCTCCAGGTTATTAGCCATTGACATTCGATCTACCTTGGTCAGCATATCATCGGGGAGCACCAGTTTCATATCAGTGAGCAATACCTCATTAATGGACTCTCCTTTTCGTAAATACCTGAGAAGATCTCCTCGTGATTGATCGTAAATATCTTGTTGAAACTGGTCTCGCGATGTGCCGCTGAGTAGTTGAAGAGCCTGCTTTTGGTTTGCAAATGTGGCCCAATACCAATAACGCTCTACAGGATTTAGTTTCAACCCTTTGAGATACCTTTCTGTTTGACGCAACTTGTTAGCGAAACTGCCATGTCTTGATTTTGGAAAGACCTTCAGCAATGGAGAGAAATTTTTTAGCAAGCTTCCTTTGCCCGAAGTTGCCATGAAAAAGGCCTTGTGCTTATTATAGCCAGCAAACATTTCATCAGCACCATCACCCGACAGGGCCACGGTTGAGTGCTTCCTGGTTTCCTGACTCAGCATAAATACGGCCAAAGCCGAAGAATCTGCAAAAGGCTCATCGAGGTAATTGAGTACATTCTCCACATTGTCCAGCATTTGCTTATTGCTGAAATCAAAAACACTGTGTTCGGTGCCAATGTGTTTTGCCACTGCCCGAGCATAATCAGATTCGTCGAAGAACTTTTCGTCGCTGTAACCTATTGAGAAGGTGTGCAAATCAGGGTTCTCCTGCTTTGCCAGTGCCGCGATAATTGAACTATCCACGCCACCGCTTAAGAACGAACCTAAGGGCACATCGGCCACCAGCCTGCTTCGTACGGATTGACTCAGCAGTTTTCGTAATGTCTTTTTGCTACTTTCGTAATCACTGGTTGTATCTGGCTCTGTATAGTGGTCAAGGTTATAGTATTGATGAAAGCCGACGTCGTTGCCGTTCAATATTACGTAATTGCCTGGGTTGATCTTTCCCACCCCAGCCAAAGCTGTGTGCGGGGCAGGAATGTAATTCAGTTGTAAGTACATTACCAGCGCTTCGTAATCGAGTCGCCGCTCCAAACCATATTTTAAGATTGACTTCATTTCTGAAGCAAAAAGAAACTTGTCTTGATCGTGATAGTAGTAAAGCGGCTTTATACCAAATCGGTCTCTGGCCAGAAAGAGTGTTTTCTTCTCTTTATCGTAGATGGCAAATGCAAAAAAGCCGTTCAGCTTAGTCAGGCATTCCGGTCCTTCTTTAATAAAGAGGTTAAGTACCACCTCCGTATCTGTTTCCGAGCGGAAGTTTATACCAGATGATAATAGCTGCTTGCGTAGCTCTTGAAAGTTGTAGACTTCTCCATTGTATATAATGCAATAACGGCCGCTATTGTCCCAAAGCGGTTGAAAACCGGCTTCGCTAACATCAATAATCGATAACCGGCGATGACCAAGACCAACAACTTCATCATGATAAATTCCCTGGTTGTCATAACCACGAGATGCCAGTGCCTCCGTGGCTTTGGCCAGGTTTATCATGTTGAAGGTACCTACCTGGTTAAAAGCGTATATGCCGGTTATGCCACACATTGTTAAGGGGAGAAATCACATCAACTCAAAAGCATTAATGTGATTATTAATATTTTTTCTTTATATAGTAAAATTTTTACTGATTTACGTATCTTTTTCCGCCCGACTGCATTCTATGTCAAAATCCAATTCGTTATGAAGCATTATCTATCATTCGTTATCATACTTTTCTCCGCTTTGGGTTGTGAAGAATCGCAAATTGAACCCAATCGGCCAACAGTATTGCCTGAGGTGCGCAATTTACAAATCTTACTTGGTGAACTGCACACTGATCAACTTGAGATTGCGGAAGATTTTGAATTAGCAAGTTCCGATTTTCTCTTTGAGAAAGATTACCTGAGAATTTACCCTAATGATGATTTTGATATTAATGCAGCCAGCTTCGGCGAAATTACCTTTAGGGGTATCAATTCCAGTAATGCCAATAGCACAACCATCGATGTTCAGAGACAGTCTACTGATTGCACTCGCGGTGGTGCTCCCGATTACATATCAATTGGAGTCGGTGAGTCGGGAATAATCAATCTGCTGGATAATGATGGCATTTGCTGGGGCAAGCGGCCCAACGTGGCACAGACGAATTGTTTGCCGTTAGAAACATTTCTGCCCGGGACACCCGATCATGAGATAATACATATAGACGTGCTGGCCCCAACCATTGGCGGCATGGGGGTAACCACCATTAATGTACCTGAAGGAACCAAGCCTGGAACTTACGAAGTAGTCTATGAAATCTGCTTCAAAATTGGACCGGCAAGAGTTTCCGAAAAAGACTTGGAGAATAATTCCAGCTGCGATTATTATACCATTGGGGTGTTAACGGTAGAGGTAACAGATTAGTCTTTTTTCAATGCCTCCCACAGTATTTCCACCGGATGCCTGGCCTCTCTTCCGGTGCCATCCTTGATCTGATGTCGGCAGCTGGTGCCAGCGGCGGCAATTATGGTTTCCTCAGTTTGATTTCTAACCGCCGGGAAAAGTACCAGCTCTCCAATTTTCATTGAGATATCGTAATGCTCTTTTTCATAACCAAATGATCCAGCCATACCACAACAACCGCTAGGGATTATTTGTACTTCGTAATTTTTTGGTAGAGACAGGATTTTCTTGGCGGGTGTTTGAGAGGATAGTGCCTTCTGGTGGCAATGGCCATGTAACTTAATAGATGCTTGGCTGCTTTCAAATTGCTTACTAGTCATTTCTCCAACATCAACCTTGTTAGAAAGAAACTCTTCAATAGTATAAGTGTTCTGCGCTATCTGGCGGGCCTTTTCTCGCAAATCTTGTGAAACAAGATCGGGGTACTCATCACGGAATGAAAGTATGGCAGAGGGCTCGAGGCCTATCAGAGGGCTCTCATGTGAGACCAGGTTCTCCAATAACTTAATGTTGGTAGTCGCCAATTCCTTAGACCGATCCAGAAGTCCTTTGGATATGCTGGCTCGGCCACTTTCAACATGTTCAGGAATTTCAACTTCATAGCCCAGTTTGGTTAGTAGCTTAATGGCAGTAATGCCAATTTCTACATCGTAGTAGTTAGTAAACTCGTCATTAAAAAGGTACACTTTACCCTTGTTTGGTTTTTCAACTCCGAAGTAGTTGCGGCGGTTTTCCTTGTACCACGATAACAATGTTTGCCTTGCCATTTTGGGTAGTGACCTCTTGGCTGCAACTCCAAGAATAGATTTTGCTAAAGCTGCTAATGGCCCCTTTACCATGGTCCAGTTATAAAGAGAGGGTATTTTTGAGGCAAGAGCATTCTTGCCAGCAACATCGGCCATCATTTTTGTCCGCCACGGAATTTTGTTGCTTTTATGGTATTGATGCTGAAACTCTGCCTTGAGTTTGGCGACATCTACGTTAGATGGGCATTCTGACTTACATCCCTTGCAGGAAAGGCACAAGTCCATTACCTCCTTTATCTCCTCACTATCAAAGCGGTTGTTCTTCTCAGAATGAGTTAGCACTTCCCTCAGAATATTTGCCCTTGCTCGTGTAGTATCCTTTTCATTGCGGGTAGCCATATAGGAAGGACACATGGTGCCGCCCGTTAATTCTGTTTTTCGGCAGGCCCCAACCCCATTGCATTTCTCAACAGCTCTCATTAAGCCAAGATCACTGTCGAAATTTAAAGCAGTATTGAAGTTAGGAGTTTCCTGGCCTGGTTTGTAGCGCAGGTAAGTATTCATTGGAGGGGTGTCTACAATTTTCCCCGGATTAAAAATACCATCCGGGTCCCAGGCATGCTTAATCTCCTTAAGTAGCTGGTAATTGGCATCGCCAATCATGTAGGGTATAAATTCTCCTCTCAGGCGACCGTCCCCATGTTCACCACTTAGGGATCCCTTGTACTTCTTAACAAGTTGGGCAACGTCATCAAGAATATCTCTAAACAGTTTGTTGCCTTCTTTCGTTTTGAGATTGATTATTGGTCTTAAGTGCAATTCGCCAGTGGCAGCATGTGCATAATGAACGCAGTATAAACCTCTCTGATCTAATATTTCGTTGAACTCCTTTATGTACTCTGGAAGGTCCTCGGGGTCAACGGCAGTATCTTCAATTACCGGCACCGACTTTTCGTCACCAGGAATACTTCCGAGAAGGCCCAAGCCGGCCTTACGTAATTGCCAAACTTTAGTGGCATCCTCGTCTTGAATAATTGGATGGTGATAACCCAGATTCCGCTGCTTAAGCATAGTCACCAAATCCGAGGCGACTGTTAATGCCTCCTCATAGCTATCTTTCCTAATTTCAACTATAAGAATTGCCTTAGGCTCACCCTCAACAAAAAAGCGGTTCTCCTTTTGCTCCAGGTTGTCCTTAGTGCATTCCAGAATATAATGGTCAATCAATTCAGAGGCGGTGGGGTTAAACTCAAGCCCCACGAGATTAGCCAGCAGGCTATCATAAATATTATCGAAATGGGCACATACCAGGGCAATATGTGGCTTTGGCAGTGGCTCCAACTTTAGCTTGGCCTCTGTTACAAAGGCAAGAGTTCCCTCAGAGCCAGCAATGAGTTTGCAAAAGTTAAAGGGTTCGGCACCAGGCACGAAAGGCTCTGTATCTTTTAGCAGGTCAACAGCATAGCCGGTATTCCGCCTGGAGATACCTTTTTTGGGAAACTCACGATCGATTTCTTCTCGAATGTCTTC
>JANQPQ010000023.1 GCA_028285445.1 Cyclobacteriaceae bacterium
TGAGGTAATTAAATTCCTTGTGATCTCCTGGTATGGCAGGGGTGTACACAACCAGTGCTGAATCCCTACTGTCAATCAAATCAGATGGTATGGCTTCCACAGCATCTTCAAAATGGATATCCATTCCTTCTTCGATTAACTGATCTGTTAGTGGTGTGGCTGTGCGATCGTAGCCAGACACCTGCTTGCCAGATTGGTGAAACCATCGGGCTAAAGCACTCATGCCGATGCCTCCTATGCCAATGAAATAGACGATATGTATGTCTTCGAACTTCATTCCACCACTTGCATTATTTCGTTAACAATGTCTTTGGCAGCGTCTGGTTTAGCCTGCAAAGCAATATTCTCCTTGAGGGTTGCCTGACGTTCTGTATCTTCCAACAAGTCCAAAGCCTCTGTTACTAATCGCCCAATTGCTTCTTTATCGGGTACCATTTCAGCAGCTTGCTTATCAACCAAGTACTTAGCGTTTTTGGTCTGATGGTCTTCGGCAACGTTGGGGCTTGGCACAAAAATCACCGGCTTCTTTGCCAGGCAAAGCTCAGAGATTGACAAGGCACCAGCACGAGAAATAACCACATCGGCTACGGCATAGGCCAGATCCATATTGTCGATGAATTGCACTACCCTGAGGTCTTTCTGCTTAACCTCCTCCATGCGCGATTGCATTTCTTTGAAATACAATCGGCCGGTTTGCCAGATCACCTGCACCCTGGAATCGACGAGTTGTTTTATATTTTGAATTATACTCTCATTGATAGTTCTGGCTCCCAGGCTGCCGCCTAATACTAATAATGTCTTTCGTTCAGGCGCCAGGCCATAGAACTCCCTTGCATCTGGCCTTTTGCGATCCAGATTCATAATATCCTTCCGAACCGGGTTGCCAGTTAGGACAATCTTCTCAGCAGGGAAATATTTTTCCATGCCTTCGTATGCCACGCAGATTTTCTTAGCCCTGCCACCTAGCAGTTTGTTGGTTAGGCCAGCATAAGAATTCTGTTCTTGTAATACAGTACTAATGCCCAGTTTGGAAGCTGAATTCAACATTGGAGCACTGGCATAGCCACCAAATCCGATGACAGCATCTGGCTGGAACTGCCTAATTATCTTCTTAGCCTTGCTGATACTAGAAATGATCTTGAATGGTAACAGCAGATTTCTCAAATCCAGCTTCCTTTGCAGCCCGCTGATCCACAGCCCAACAATCTCGAATCCTGCCTCGGGCACCTTTGTCATTTCCATCTTGCCTTGGGCCCCAACAAATAAAATCTCCGCATCCTGGTACTGCGCTTTGATTTCGTTAGCTACAGCTATTGCCGGGTAGATATGACCGCCGGTTCCACCACCGCTAATAATGAATCGATATGGTTTAGCTTCGTTCACTTTATGCTGCTCTGGCTATGTTCTTGATTTCACCTGTATTACTATCCCATACTTCATCAACTTCACCCCTGCTCACGCTTAGTATTATTCCCAGGGAGATACCAGTAAATAATAGAGAAGTACCTCCCATACTGATCAATGGCAATGGCAATCCTGTCACAGGGCCTAAACCCACAGCCACACCCATATTCACAATAGCCTGGATGACGATGGCAAAGCTTAGCCCTGCCGACAACAATCCTCCATAAGCCCGCTCACTATTGGCCACTGTAACCATACCGCGGTAAAGCAATCCGAGATAAAGCAGTATTACTACCAAGCCTCCCATCAATCCATATTCTTCAACTATTATCGAGTAGATAAAATCTGAATAAGGGTGAGGCAGGAAATTTCTTTGGTCGCTTTGGCCAGGACCTTTACCGGTGATACCTCCAGTAGAGATTGCGATATAAGACTGTTCTGCTTGATAGGGAATCTCCTGTTCCACAAAAAAGCTCTTAATCCTGCTCATTGCTGTTTCCCCTCGCTGCCCAATGCTTAAAGCAAGACTACCAGCCAGCACTCCAACCAGGCACAGCATAGCCAGGTACTTCACCGGTACCCTGCCTATGAACATCAGTAACATGCAAGTGGCAAACAGAACCACTGCCGTAGAGAGGTTAGCCATGCCAATAAGGCCACAGATAACACCACACCACATAAGCAATGGTATTAGCGAGTCTTTAACATCTTCAATATTCAACTGGCGTTTGGAGAGCATACTAGCCAGGCTGGTGATTAGTGCCAACTTTGCTAAATCTGAAGGCTGAAATATCTGATTGATTACCGGGATGGTAATCCAGCGGGAGGCGTCATTGATATTTACGCCAGCTTTCCAGGCATAAAGGAGCAGCGGGACAGATATCCAAAGCGCAAATTTTGAAAGTCTTGAGTAGTAACGATAATCGATCTTATGCGCTACCCACATGGCTCCTAAGCTGAGCATCACCAGGAAGGTGTGCTTGAACAGGTAGTACTCCGTGTTACCGCCCATGCGCTTATAGGCCAGCGTTCCGGTGGCGCTATAAACCACAAGAATACTGATAATCGCTAATGCGAAAACAATCATCCAAATAATTGGATCGCCCTGAAGATGTTTATCTGCCCATTTTTTAAACATAGCTCTACTGTTCTCGTTTTGCTTTGAAATCCACTACCCTGTCTCTAAAGAGATCGCCTCGTTGTTCGTAATTATCGAATAGGTCGAAACTGGCACAGGCCGGCGATAGTAATACTGTATCACCGGCAGTAGCCTGATCAAATGCCATTTCTATGGCTTCTTCCAATATGGTTGTCTCGGCCACCGGTGAGGTATTCTTGAAGAATTCGATAATCTTCCGGTTATCCACGCCAAGGCAAATAATACTCTTCACACGCTGCTCAACTATTTCCTTGATTTGATTGTAATGGTTCCCTTTGTCCTTGCCCCCTGCAATCCATACAATAGATGGATAAGCAAGCAAGGCATATTTGGCCGCCTCCACATTCGTTGCTTTTGAATCATTGATGAATTGTACACCTTCAATCTCCGCTACTTTTTCCATGCGGTGAGGTGCATTGATAAAGGTTGAAAGGCCTTCCTTTATATTGCTATCGTTCACATCAAGCAACATGGCTATCAATGCGGCTGCCGATGCATTGACGGCATTATGATCACCCGCTAATGGCAGTTCCGTTCGTATCAGGGACATATTTCTGCCGTCAACATTAAGCTCTATCGTGTCTTCCCCAATTGAAGCGCCTGGCGCCGCCTGCCGGTCCGTCGAAACAACTAATTCAATCGCTTTTGAGTCGGCGTATTGATAGGCTTGCTTAATTGCATCATCATCAAAGTAGATGAACTTGTCATGGGAGGTTTGATTGCGGATGATGCGGAATTTTGATGCTACATACTTGGAAAAGTCTGACTGGTAGCGATCAAGGTGATCTGGAGTAATGTTGAGCAGGACTGCAATGGACGCCTTGAATTCAAACATGCCATCGAGTTGGAAGCTGCTCAGCTCTAACACATACCAATCATAATTATCGGCTACTACCTGTCGGGCAAGGCTATTGCCGACATTTCCTGCCAGCCCTACGTTCATACCAGCTTCTTTCAGTAAGTGGTATGTTAATAAGGTGGTGGTGGTTTTTCCGTTTGTTCCAGTAATGGCCACAAACTTGGCCTTGGTATGCCTGGCAGCAAATTCAATCTCAGAAATAACCGGAATCGAATTAGCAACCAGCTGCTTAACTAGTGGTGCATCGTCAGGGATTCCGGGGCTTTTGACTACCTCATCAGCATTTAAAATTCTAGCTTCAGAATGCTGGCCAAATTCAAATTCAATGGCATGGTTCTCTAGCTCAAGTCGGTATTCCTCTTTAATCTCACCCAAGTCTGAGACAAACACATCAAAGCCTTTAGCATGCGCTAATAGCGCAGCTCCAACGCCGCTTTCTCCTGCTCCTAATATGACTATCCGCTTACTCATCTATCTAAGTTTCAATGTGGCCAGGCTCATGATGGCCAATAAGATCCCCACGATCCAAAATCGCGTGACGATCTTTGCCTCTGGTATATTTTTCTTTTGATAATGGTGATGCAATGGCGACATCAGGAATATCCTTCGCCCTTCACCATATTTCTTCTTAGTGTATTTGAAGTATGATACCTGCAGTATTACAGAGAGATTTTCGATTAGGTAAATGCCACAGAGCAATGGAATCAGTAACTCTTTTCTTATAGCCAGGGCCAAAACGGCGATAATTCCACCAAGGGCTAAACTTCCCGTATCACCCATGAAAACCTGGGCCGGATAAGAGTTATACCAGAGGAAGCCGATGCAAGCTCCAACTAAAGCAGCACAGAAGATTACTAACTCACTGCTGTTAGGCAGGTACATAATATTGAGGTAATCACTGAAATCTACCCGACCTGATACGTATGCCAGCACAGCAAGGGTCATAGCAATAATAGCTGTGGTCCCGGCTGCCAGGCCATCAAGGCCATCAGTGATATTGGCGCCATTAGAAACAGAGGCAACAACAGCAACTACCACCAGTACATAGATTATCCATGTTAAATCCGATCCGAGGAAAGGGACCAGACTTTCATAATCCAGTTCGTTGTTCTTGAAGAAAGGAATTGTGGTTTTTGTGGATTTTACATCGACGAACTCTGCAACCTGCTCTGTGGCAGTAACCTGATCTTCTGCGAATTCTCTAACTACCACATCATCATGGAAATAGAGTGTTAGGCCAACTACAAGCCCGATTCCAACCTGACCAATGATTTTAAACCTACCAGCTAATCCTTCCTTATTCTTTTTAAATACTTTAATGTAGTCATCCAGAAAACCGATAAGTCCCAGGCCAATAGTTGAGACAATTAACAGGATGATGTAAATGTTGTCTAAGCGCGCGAAAAGCAGCGTTGGTACCAGAATGGCTGCCAGAATTATAATGCCTCCCATTGTAGGCGTTCCTGCTTTTTCTTTTTGGCCTTCTAGTCCAAGATCTCTAACGCTTTCTCCAATCTGCCTTCTACGCAGTCCCTCGATTAGGTGCCTACCAAAAGTGATAGTAATAAGCAAAGAGATAATAATAGCTGCCCCAGACCGGAAGGAGATGTATTGAAATACACCAGCCCCAATCAGGTCAAACTCTCTATCTAAATAATCAAATAGGTAGTACAGCATCCCTTAGTTGCTCATTAGTTTTAACATGCGCTCTAAAACCTCTTTATCGTCAAATGGGTACTTTACCCCTTTGATCTCCTGATATTTTTCATGCCCTTTTCCGGCCACAAGAATGATGTCATTATCCTCAGCCATCAAACAGGCAGTTTTAATGGCCTCCTCCCGATTTGCCAATACCACAGTCTTTCTTTGATTGCTAGCCGTCACTCCACTTTTCATCTCTGCCAGTATTTCTTCAGGGTCTTCATTTCGGGGATTGTCTGAAGTAAGAATTACTTTGTTGCTCAGATCACAGGCCACGGAAGCCATAAGTGGCCGTTTACTCTTATCCCGATCTCCTCCACAGCCCACTATGGTGATTAGGCTTTCATTACCAGTGCGGAAAGAGTTAATGGTTTGTAAGACGTTCTTCAGTGCATCAGGCGTGTGAGCGTAGTCAACAATGGCAGTTATTTTTGCCTCGGAGATTACCTGCTCAAATCGACCGGGAGTTGGGTCCACATCGGATAGATGCTGCAATACGTCCTCGCTGTCTTCACCCAACAAAATGGCAGTTGCGTATGAAGCCAGCAGATTGTAGCCATTGAAATCTCCAATCAACTTGAACCATACATTCTTATTTTCGATTTCCAGCTCAATGCCCTGAATTGTATTTGAAATAAGCTTGGCTTTATACTCAGCTGGATTCTTTAATGCATAGGAAGCCTTCAATGCCTTAGTATTTTGCTGCATAATTGTTCCGCGCTTGTCGTCTATGTTGACAAGCGAAAATGCAGAAGCAGGCAAATCGTCGAATAATTTCTTTTTGGCCTTTATATAAGCATCGAACGTCTTATGATAATCAAGATGATCGTGAGAGATATTGGTGAAAATTGCACCGGTGTATTTTAAGCCAGAAATTCTCTCCTGAATAATGGCGTGAGAACTTGCCTCCATGAAACAATGAGTACAGCCTTGATCTACCATCCTCAGAATAAGTTCATTCAGCTGAATAGGGTCTGGAGTGGTATGAGTGGCCGGTATTACTTCATCATTTATGCGATTTTCAACCGTTGAGAGCAGACCTACATCATAACCAAGTTTTCTGAACAAACTGAAGAGAATGGTAGCTACCGTGGTTTTACCATTGGTACCGGTTACGGCAACCAGAGTAATCTTCCGTGAAGGATTTCCATAGAAATTAGCAGCCATGATAGATAAAGCAAGAGCGCTGTTGTCCACTCCTATATAAGTGATGCGATCTGAGACCCTTGACGGAAACTTTTCGCAAACTACGGTCTCGGCACCTTTTTGAATGGCCTGCTCTATGAATTTATGCCCATCAACCTGCGTGCCTTTGATAGCAACGAAAACAGCTTTCTTCTCTACCTCTCGGGAATCAAACGCAATCCGGCTGATCTCCCTGTCAGTCTCACCTGAGATGGAAGTAACTTCCACTTTTTCCAAAATGTCGTCTAGCAACTTGCTCAACCTAGCTCAAGTTTTATCTTGCTTCCTTTATTTATTTTCCTTCCGGGATAAATCGATTGGCTCTTTACTCTTCCCTGTCCTTCAATGCTCACTTTCAAACCCCTATTTTCCAGGAGGTAAATTGCATCCCGGAGAGTCATGCCAGTTACGTCAGGCACAAACTTTTCACTGACTTTGGCAGGCACCCATTGCACTGAGTTAGTTCTCCTCGACGAGCGCACCCATTCATCTGTGGTCTCAGAGTGATTGGAAACTCCGAGCTCATTACAAAGCATTTTCAAGTCAATTTGATTTCCAGCCCTGATTACCGGAAAGACACCCATTTCTCTTCTATACTCCTCTGGAATAGGCTCGTGCATCTTCACATTAGTAGCGTAGACCTTATCAGCAATCTCCTTGAAAACTGGTGCCGCCACATTACTACCATATTGTCTGAAACCTTTGGGATTCTCAATTACTACGATGGCGCTATATAGTGGCTCATCAGCTGGGAAGTAGCCCGCGAATGAAGTCATGTATTTCTTAGAATGCCTGCCATTGACAAGCAACTGGGCTGTTCCGGTTTTGCCAGCAATTTTATAATGGCTATTCTTGATGTTGTTAGCGGTACCTCTCTCGACTACACCCTCCAGTAATAACCGCATCTGCTGTAAGGTCTTTTCAGAGCAAATTCTATTAACCAAAACCTCACTGCTGAATTCCTCAGATACCTGATTGGTGCGCTGAATTGACTTCACGATAATGGGCCTGATCATTTTACCATCATTGGCCACCGCATTAAATAGTGTTAGTGTGTGGAGTGGAGTTAGTTCCAGGCCATAGCCATAGGCCATCCATGGAAGCGTAATTCCACTCCAGTTTTCAGGTTTTTTGACATTGGGGGCTCCTTCTCCTACCATTTGGAAGCCCAGCGGTTTCGTAAGCCACAGGTCTTCCAGGTAGTTGTAGAATTTTTGAGGTTTAGTACCAAAATGTTTTTCAGTAAGTTTAGCCATGGCCACATTTGAGCTCTTCTCAAATGCCTCGCGGATAGTAACGCGACCATAGCCGTCCTCCTCATGGTCTCTTACAGTGTTGTTATAGATCTTGTATTTGCCATTGCCTGTATCAATACTGTCGTCTAGATTGATTTGCTCTTCTTCCAGGAGAGCAATCATTGTCGCCAGCTTAAAAGTACTGCCAGGTTCTCTTAACCCCTGGCGACCAACAGCGTAGTTGTATAATTCTGCATAGCGATTAGACTTTGTCTTACCGAGATTGGAAATAGCTTTAATGGCACCCGTCTTTACCTCCATCACGACCACAGCACCATAGTCTGCACCGTGATCTGTTAGTGCTTTGAGTAGAGCAGCCTCAGCTACATCTTGTAGATTAACATCAATGGTAGTCTCCAGATCCATGCCTTCTACAGGCCTCACATCTGAGCCATCGTAGACAGGCTTCCAGTTGCCACCTGCCATTTTGCGGAAAAGGGCCTCTCCATCTTTACCCGCTAGCTGGGCATTGAAACTGTATTCCAGGCCTGCTCCTTCGAGGTTTTCATTGACATAACCAACTGTGCGATTAGCCAGATATGAAAATGGTAGAAATCGCTTTTCAACTTTTTCAAAAATTACCCCACCACCCATACGGCCATATCTAAAAATCGGCCAATCACGCATTTCCTTTTTCTGCTGATAGTTTATCTGCATTCTATTGACTACAAGGTACTTGCGGCCAGATACACGCGCGTTGGTAATTCGGCGCTTGTACTCTTGGGGCGATACATCACCATAAAAGCCTGACAAGTTCATGCATAAGGAATCGATTTCGTTTTGGTACCTTTCTTCGCTTATGCGGGAGGGATCAATCGCTACTTTGTAATAGGGAACTGAAGTTGCCAATAGACTCCCATTGTCTGAATAGATATTTCCCCGGGTTGCCTTTACCTTTCGATATTGCAGCCCAATCTCATCTGCCAGTTTATTCCACTTCTCTCCTTCAACCATTTGTAGATCGATGATCTTATAGGTTATGGCCAAAGCAAAAATTGACACCACCAAAAAGGCGATACGGGCACGTAATAATATGGAGTTCTTAATATTCACCTTCAGTAGTTCTTATTTTATGAGGAGGCTGTGAGCTCTCTTTCAAGCCCAGCTTATCTACCTTTTTCGCTACTTCCGACTGCAGCCTGGCGTACATATACTCTGCTTTTAGTGTGGTGAAATCAGCACGCAAATCTTCAACTTCCACCTGCATTCGATCCATTTTGCGAATCATCTTTTCCGCATAATGACCATTCCATATATAGGCAATCAGCAACACTACCACGAAAACTACCTTTGGCAGGTAGGCGGTAGGAAGGCCATTTTCGAAGTAAGCATCCAGCTTTATCAGCCGTTCTACCCTGCTGAATATTGTTCTTGACTTGGCGCCATCGCCAATTTTGAATGTATTTGTACTCATAATTTCTCCGCTATTCTCAATTTGGCGCTACGCGACCTTTTGTTAAACTGTAGTTCCTCCTCATGCGGAACCAACGGTTTCTTAGTTATCGGCTGCAAAGGCCGGATCACGTTACCGTATAAGTCTTTCTCCTGTTCACCCTTGAAGTTTCCTGTATTAAAAAAGTTCTTCACCAGGCGGTCTTCCAGTGAGTGGTAAGAGATTACCACCAGCCTTCCACCGACATTCAAAGCTTCCGCCGCCTGAACCAGCATCTCCTTAAGTACTTCTAACTCGTTGTTAACCTCAATGCGAATCGCCTGGAACACCTGGGCCTGGTATTTGAACTCCTGATTTCTTCTTGCCAAAGGATTTAAAATAGATTTCAGGTCTTCAATGGTATTAATGGAGCTGCTTGAACGGGCCCTGGCAATTGCCTCACTAAGTTGACGGGCATTTCTCACTTCTCCGTACTGGCTAAGAATCTGCTGCAATTCTGACTGGCTATATTCATTTACAACAGTTTTAGCTGTTTTGGGCGAAGTCTTGTCCATCCTCATATCCAACTCAGCATCAAAGCGCGTAGAGAATCCACGATGAGGAGTATCTATTTGATGGGACGAAACACCAAGATCGGCCAGGATGCCATCGACAGTTTCAAAGCCATGGAGTTTTAGGTACCTTTTGAAATACTGAAAGTTGGATGGGATAAAATTGAAGGACTTGTCAACGAAGGATTTGGCATTCTCAGCCGCGTCAGGGTCTTGGTCAAAGGCAAACAATTTACCTGTATCTAGTCTTTCCAAAATCGCTCCGCTATGCCCACCGCCCCCGAAAGTTAAGTCGACAAAAGTGCCACTGGAGGTAATCTTTAGTCCCTCCAAACACTCATTCAACATCACCGGGGTGTGGTATATATTCATAGCTGCAAGCATCTTACGTCATTGTCTCTTTTTTTAGTTCTAGTCTGCTAAGTACTTCTCAGCAAGCTCAGAGAATTTAGATTGATCCTTAATCAGGTATTCATCATAACTGGCCGGGTTCCATATCTCTACTCTATTTCCCATTCCGACCACAACCGCTTCTCTCTCAAGGTTGGCATACCTAATCATCGATTTCGGAATAAGGAATCTGCCATTTGCGTCTAACTCTACCATCGAATTCCCTCTAAAAAAATTCCTTTGTAGCGTCCTAAACTCTTCGTTGAATTCACTTAATCCTGCCACCTTTGAGAAAATCTTTTTGTACTCCACCAGCGGGTAAAGAACCAGGCATGGTTCAAAACCTCGGCGCACAACAATCTCGTTGCCAGAGGCTTGGGGTAGACTAGATTTTATCTTTGCTGGAAGCACAATTCGGCCCTTAGCATCTAGCTTACATTCATATTCGCTAGTGAAAAACGACATCCCGGATGAAATTTCTTATCAGGTACCTGAGCAAACATAAGAAATAATATGACATTTTCAACCACTTTCTACCACTTTAACCCACTTTTACCCCTTATTATTGCAAATACTCGTCGATTTTGATGAATTTCCGGGATAATTAGCGTGGATGACGGTGTTGTAGTTGGTTCCAGGAGGGCCTAAATCCTACTTATTCGGCCCAAATTCCGCCGATTTCTGGCAATTAAGCCTATTTACAGACTTGACCATGTGACCGTTAGTTGTTGTGGGAGAAAGTGGGAGGCTGGTGGGAGTTTACCTACTCCGCTCTATGGTAAACTGCACCATCTGCAGAAGTGATTGCTTGTAGTCTGAATCTTCGAAAGTGTTAAGGATTTCTGTAGCCTCATTGTGGTACCTGGACATCACCTCGTTGGCATAGCCTATGCCGCCAGACTCCTTTACGTACCCAATCACCTCATTAACTCTCTTCTTGTCTTCGTTATGGTTTTTGATGGTGTTGATTATTTTGCGTTTCTCAGCCCAACCTGCATTTTGAAGAGCATAAATTAGGGGAAGAGTCATTTTTTTCTCCTTAATATCTATACCTAGAGGTTTGCCAATCTCACTATTGCCATAATCAAACAAGTCGTCTTTGATCTGAAAGGCCATTCCCACTTTTTCCCCAAACTGTTGCATTTTTTGAATCGAGCCATTGTCGTTGCCGGCGGAGCACGCTCCTACAGCACAGCATGAGGCGATAAGGGAGGCCGTCTTCTGCTTAATTATATCGTAGTAGACCTCCTCTGTAATATCAAGATTTCGCGCCTTTTCCATTTGTAAAAGCTCTCCTTCGCTCATCTCCCTCACAGCTTCGGAAACTAATTTAAGTAAGTCAAAATCATTGTTATCAACAGATAATAGAAGCCCGCGGGAAAGAAGATAATCTCCAACAAGCACAGCAATCTTATTCTTCCAAAGTGCATTGATAGAGAAAAAGCCACGCCGGTAATTGGCGTCGTCTACCACATCATCATGGACCAAAGTTGCGGTATGGAGTAACTCTATTAAGCTGGCGCCACGATAAGTAGCCTCGGTAATACCGCCGGTTACACCCGCACTAAGAAAGACAAACATCGGTCTCATCTGCTTTCCTTTGCGCTTTACGATATAGCTCATAATCTTATCAAGCAGCAGGATGTTGCTCTTCATGGAACTTCGGAATTTCTTCTCGAACTCCGTCATTTCCTTTGCGATCGGGGCCTGGATATCTTTTAGGGAGAGTGCCATCGGCTAGAAGCTCGTACAATATTACTATGTTTGCCAGCCGAATACAATCTTTCAAATTTTATAATTATCATTGAGTAGTTAATCTGAAGCCCTTTTTTCGGGCGTTTTCACTTCCTTTTTTCACCAAGATAATCTCGAAGATATTATGGAAATATTCCTACACGGCGAAGCCTGGATTGCCCTACTAACCTTGACTTTCCTTGAGGTGGTTTTGGGCGTAGATAATGTCATTTTTATTTCTATAGTTTCCAACAAGCTTCCGGAAGAGCAGCGACCAAGAGCCAGGTTTATAGGCTTAAGCTTAGCGCTAATCACCCGGGTGCTGTTGCTACTTAGTATCACCTGGATTATAGGTTTTACAAAACCCCTCTTCACCATCTTTGAATTTGAACTTAGTGGGCGAGATTTGATTCTCTTGTTGGGCGGGCTCTTCCTTATAGCCAAGAGTACAAATGAAATTCATCACAAACTTGAGGGCCAAAGTCATGAAGAGACATCCAGGGGACCTTCTACCATGTCGGCAGTTATTTTCCAGATTATTCTGCTTGATATCATTTTCTCCTTCGATTCCATCCTTACCGCTGTGGGCTTAACCGACCAAGTGATAATCATGATCATTGCGGTGGTTATTGCCATGATTATTATGATGATATTCGCCGGAAGAATTAGTGCCTTCATTACAAAGCACCCAACGCTTGAAATGCTGGCGTTGTCATTCTTGATTCTGATTGGATTTATGCTGCTTGTTGAATCACTTCATTACCACGTACCAAAAGGTTATATCTATTTCGCTGTCTTTTTTTCACTTATTGTGGAAGTGCTGAATATGAGGCTGAGGAAAAAGCAGAAGCCTATTAAACTAAAAAAGCGGATTGAGTAAGTGCCTTTTCATATTAATATTAGTAGCTGTCGGATTGGGGTCATGTAAAACCGAACCTGAAATCGGTGAGAGGCAGTTATCTATGCAGCTTATCAAAAAAGCCTCCTTACCGGAACCGGTAAGTAATAACGCGGTTGTAGAGGGGTTCATAGGCAATATGCCTTACATATATACTTTTGGGGGCATCGATTCCACCAAAGTCTATTCGGGGATCCATCTTCGTTCATATCGATATAACATAGAGGCAGATGCCTGGGAGCAGATTCCCGACCTTCCCGATACACTAGGTAAGGTAGCCGCGTCCGCCAGCAGAGTAAAAGGCGTGATATATATAATCGGCGGCTACCATGTCTTTCCTGATGGTCACGAGCTTTCTTCGGATAAAGTGCATCGCTATGATATCACCACCAATACTTATTTGGAAGATGGGAGCCCCATCCCAGTAGCTATTGATGATCAGGTTCAGGCCGTGTGGAGAGATTCTCTTATTTATGTCGTCACAGGATGGAGTGATAAGCACAATGTGCCTAATGTGCAGGTTTACAATCCGTCAGATGATAAATGGCAGGTTGGGTCACCTGTACCAGACAATCTACAGTTCAACTCCTTTGGCGCTTCAGGTACCATCATTGGAGATACAATCTACTACTTTGGAGGGGCCAGGTTCGAAAGGAATTACCCAATTCAAAACAATCTTAGGGTTGGAGTTATTAACCCAACAAATCCAACTGAAATATCCTGGTCGCAATCAATTCCAGATAGCACTGTGGCCGGATATCGCATGGCCGCCCATCAGTATAGAAATGAACCCATTTGGATTGGTGGTTCTGAAATTACTTACAACTATAATGGCATATCCTACCTCACCAAAGAAGGGGTGCCTCCTGCCAATCGGATCGTAAGGTATGATGTTGACAAGAAGCAATGGTTTTCCTATGATTACCAACTTCCCATGGACTTAAGGGGGCTCGGCATGGTACCCGGTGAAGCAGCAACCCATTATTATTTGGTTGGGGGCATGAGAGAAAATCAGGCAGTTTCAGCTGAGCTTGTTGTTATCTCCGCTCAATTGGTTCAGGCTACTAAATAAATATGAAGGCACTGGCTGATATCCAAAAAGTTTTGAAAGCCGAATCTTCGAAAGAAGCCAAAGCCTTCTTCAAAAAAGCTGTACCCTCTCCCCTGCACATCTATGGGGTAAGGGCGCCCATAATCAATCAGTTGGTGAAGCAGTACAAAAAAGAGGGTTTTCCACTAGTAGAAGCTCTATGGCTAGCGGGGTCAATGGAAGAGAAAATAATGGCAGGTAAACTGCTGGGGGCAATTTGCAAAACTGACCCGGAGTATACGCTGCAACTGCTGCAAATCTTTACCCCACAAATTGAGGATTGGGCTGTTTGCGACGGATTAGGTGTTGGTGGTATAAGAGGGATTTCAAAAGTCAAGAGGCAAGAAATCTGGGACATTGCAAAAAAGTACCAACGGTCAGCACATGTTTGGACACGGCGAATGGGAATAATTCTAATGCTCCACTATGCCAAAGACCCCGAATACAGGCAGGTGATTGAGCGGCAACTAAGCCTTTTTGATGATGACAAGGAGCATTATATCAAGAAAGCCGTCACCTGGCTGAACAGGGTTTTGAAATCGAATCGGGGCTAGCACATGGAACCCACGACTGTCAGTCAACATAGCATTAATATCAAAGCGCCTGCAAGTGTTGTGGAAGATGCCTTGCTAAAGCTCGACTTTAGTCGATCGAGATTAGTGGCGATTCTGTTGTGGTTGCGGGGTTTTAAGAAATCTCAACGCAAGGGTATTGACAATTTTATATCAGCTGGATTCATCCCATTGGATACTAAAGATGGGCAGACCTTGTTACTGGGATTAGTTGGGCAGTTTTGGAAGCCAAGTGGCAATATTCAGCAACTCGCCCCTGCGGAATTCCATGGCTTCAATAACCCTGATTTTGCCAAAGTCCTCTGGAGCTTTAGCATTTCCGGGACCGAAAACAATTTCTCCAAATTGGAAACTCAAACTGTGGTTTATTGTCTTTCTGATAAAGTTACCAAGCGATTTAAGCGATACTGGTTTGTAGTCGGTCCATTTAGCGGGATCATCAGGAAGGAAATGCTGAAGATGGTAAAATCGCAAGCAGAGGCAACTTTTAGTCAAGAAGAGCAGTAGATTATTGTATACCACTAATGAAAGCGAGCTTTTTCATCATTCTGCTATTTGTTACATTGGCCAGCTATAGCCAGGAGGAAACAAAAACCAAATGGCTTTCAATTGAAACAGGCCTCTCTATCTACGCGATAAAAGATCTAACCCAGTCACCCTATACTCTTTCCCAAGCAAGTGTTCCAATCAAAATTTCTTATTCAAGCCAAAATGAAAAAAGGATTCAGGGTTTCGAGATTCTATTTGACAGCTTCAATTCCTCTGGTCCTATTGAGTCGCCGCAGCCAGCAGGTGTTGTCAACATAGAGGGTATTTACGGCATACTCAGTTATCATTGGCTAAAGAGCATCGGTTGGACTCCCTTACAATCCAAAGTAAGCGTGGGTGGAGTTTTCCAAACTTCTGTCTTTAGCAGATACACTAATTTTCGATTTTTCGATCCTCAAAACACCGGAGAGCTAATATCCACAATTAGCCCTCGTATACTGATTACAAAACCAGCTGGGGACAACTCATTTAATTGGGAATTCACCCTGCCAATATTCACCTACAACCTGGCCTCAAGCTACAATCCAAGATTTACCAGGGGAGATGTTAACAAGAGCCAGGTGTTGTTTTGGAACAAAATGTTGGATGTACAGAGTTCTTTGTTCTATTCAATTCAGAAGAAGACGATTATGGACTTTGGGTATGCTTATCGATATTATCAATATAATAAAGGAATAAAAGTGCAGGTTGCCCGCCATCAGATTTTTACCAGAATATCATTTGGATTATGAAGCCGAAGCTGTTTTTACATAGCGCACTTTCATTAGTAATTCTTCTAATCACCGGATGCGAGAAGATCTTTATACAGGAAGACCCTGGCAGCAGTCCACCAGAAGTTTTTAGAGTGTTTTGGGAGGAGTTTGATCGACACTATTCATTCTTTGAGTTGAAGGGTATCAACTGGGACTCCGTATTTACAGCCACTAATCAAAGAATAACACCACAAACCAGTGAAACAGAGCTCTTCGTTGAGTTGGATAACATCGTGCAATTTCTTGAAGATGGTCACGTAGATATATTTACCCTACTTGGGGTCTCCAGCTACGATTTTGAAGCTAACAGCCCTCCTAATTCAAAAGAAAATGCCATTAGTTACCTCACTAGTTTTCAGGTAGTAGCAAACAACATTCTGTATGGTGATATCGCCAACACTAACCTCGGCTATATCAGCATTGAATCTTTTGCAGCCCTTGGGTTTGATCAAATTGATGCGATCATGTCCAACTTTCATGACAAAGACGGGATGGTGATTGATGTTCGATCTAATGGAGGGGGTAATGACGCCAGAAGCGAAGACGTTGCTTCTCGGTTCACCGATCAGACTCGGCATTATCGCAGAATCAAACATCGCACTGGGCCAGAACACGGTGATTTTGGTGATTGGATTGATGATCATATATCACCGGCAGGACAACCTTTCCTGAAACCCACTGTGGTACTCACAAACAAAGGTTGCTTTAGCGCTACGGAGGCTTTTTTATTGGCAATGATTACCCTACCTCATGTAACCGTTGTCGGAGATACCACCGGGGGTGGATCCGGAAACCCTGTCCCCCGCACGCTACCAAATGGCTGGACTATGCGTCTTTCCAATTGGATACAAGTGCCACCAAGTGAAGTCTCTTATGAGGGTATTGGCCTTTTTCCTGACGTGCCAGTTTGGATTACTGAGCAAGACGCGGAAAATGGGGTAGATACAATTCTCGAAAAAGCTATAGAAATCTTAGAATAATAAAAGCCCGAACGGTGAGCAGGATTCGTTCGGGCTTGTCTGAAATCTCGGGCAAAAATGCTTGCCAGCTCTTCATCATCCTCTTCACTGCTTTGCAAATCTTTTACCCGAATGGGCCATTGGCCCTGAAAATTGGCGTCGTCGCCTATAAAAATCTCTCCTTCTATATTCCTAACACTTAATTGCGGCTTTAGTTCTGATTTCTCATGTAAGCAGACAACATCCAGGTAAGTTTTTCCTGTTGGTTGATATAGTCACTCATCAAATCTACAGTTCCCTCATCATTTGCATCACTAGCTAACTCCACAATCTCTCTTTCCTTTGCAATCAAAACTTGCAAATCGTTAATCGTCGTTCCAACGGTACCCTCAGTATTTGAAACATCCACCGCCGGCTTAATCTCCGCCACTTCTAAGTACTGAGAAAACGAATGTAAAGGCTGCCCTTCCAAGGTAAGAATGCGTTCTGCTATTTGATCCACTGATTCGTTGGCGACAGTGTATAACTCCTCGAATTTGGTGTGAAGTTCAAAGAAATTAGGTCCTACAATATTCCAATGAAAACCTCTAAGATTCTGATAATGAACCTGGTAATTAGCCAAGAGTGAGTTCAAAGAATTTACCAGTGCTGCTGCCTTATCCTTTTCTATTCCGATTATATTTTTCATTTCCTTTCTTCTTCTTTACTGATTTACTGACAAATTTAGTGCTCTCATAAATATAATTCAAATCGATAATTTCTATATTTATATAGATAAAATCTATTTATGACCATACAGCAATTGGAGTATATAGTTGCAGTTGACAACCACCGTAGCTTTGCAAAAGCCGCCGAAAGCTGCTTCGTCACTCAGCCTACACTAAGCATGCAGATTAAGAAATTAGAAGAGCTATGGGATGTTATACTTTTCGACAGAAGCCGAAAGCCCGTTATTCCCACTGCTGTCGGCAGTGAGATTATTTCTCAAGCCAGAAAGAGCTTAATCAGTTTAAAAGCGATAAACGAAATAATTCACGACAACACTCAAAGTTTATCTGGCGAACTCAGAGTGGGAATAATCCCTACGCTAAGCCCCTATTTACTACCAAGAGTTATTCCCGGGTTTACAGAGAAATACCCCGACCTTGAGCTGATTATAGAGGAAGAAATCTCTGAACTTATATTCAGCAAATTGGAACGAGATCAATTAGACGTTGGCATTATGGTAGCTTCTTCGGAACAGGCTAACATAAGCGAAGAGGTACTTTTCTATGAAAGGTTTTTCCTATACGCCTCTGAGAAAACTGATATCAAGAAAAACGTTGATATTGATGATCTCAATCTTGATGACCTTTGGCTCTTGGAAGAAGGGCATTGCTTTCGAGACCAGATAGCCAGCATATGTGGTAAAAGATTGAGGCAATCTCACACAAAGCTGAGGTTCCAAAGTGGCAGTTTGGAAACCTTAAGGCGGATGGTTGATAACAATTACGGCTTTACATTGCTACCTGAACTAGCAATCGATGGCCTGCCGGAAAGCAAAAAACAACAGTTGCGGGAGTTTAAGAATATTAAACCATTGCGCAAAGTCTCGCTTTGCTTCCACCGAAGTTTCCTTAAAAGAAGGCTTATCAATGTGTTGAAGGAAGAAATTACCACCGCCGTATCATCAAAGTTGCGGGACCCCCAGCGTGGAGAAGTAATCGACTGGAAATAGCTAAGCGAACTTTATTTGCAGCAACACTTTCCAGGCAGACTCTATCTCGCCTTTTTCTAACAAACGCTGAGCCATAAGGTGTAGATGATATTCCAGTGATTCCTTGTTATCAGCATGATTACTCAAAATATTACTGAGCTCTTGATTCTCTTTAAAAGCCGCTACTTCTTCGTCACTTGGCAATTTCTCGATGTTGCCCAGGCGCCCCAAATTATTTCCGGTTAGTACTTCACTATTCCTAATTGGCTCAGGAATGTTGTCCACCCCAATTCCTAAGCTTCTTACTGGTTTAGGAATTTCAAACAGGCTGCTTCCTGATGCTCTTGTATACCAATTACCTCCCATGCGGCCAACCACATCCATCCTATTAGGATCAATGCGCCCTTCTTCATCTAAAACCGATTCACTAAAATGAGCCAAAAGCACTTCGCAAATCACCAGGTTGCCGGCGCCGCCTTCCTCTCCCAAACTCACAACTTCATTCACTTTGCACTCAAATGAAGCCGGAGATTCCGCCACTCTCGGTGGCTTAACCAATTCAGATTTCACCTCTGTCAATCCTGACTTTTTGAATTCGTTTACTCCTTTTTCATACTCAGTAGAGGAGAGCGACATTTGCTCAACGATATCATGGTTTACAATGTTGATCACCACTTCAGGATGCTCAATAACATTTTCCAATGTATGCTTGGTGGTATTGTCTCTGCCCCGACGAGCGGGGCTAAATACTAAAATTGGAGGGTTGGCCCCGAAGGCATTGAAAAAGCTAAATGGGCTTAAGTTTACATTTCCTTCCTTGTCAGTTGTGCTGGCAAATGCAATTGGCCTGGGTGCTATCGCCCCCAGTAAGTAGCCATGAAATTCAGCAACTGATACTTCCTTTGGATTGACGGTTTTCATATTCGCTTACTTTGCTGGCAACAGCTTTGTTCGCACCTCACCAAAACCAACACGCACCCCCTCCTTTTCTGCAGAGCCATTCATTACTACTGTATCATTGTCTTGAATAAACTTACGCTCTTCTCCATTTGCAAGCTTAACTGGCTTAGTACCTTTCCAGGCCAGCTCTAACATTGATCCATAGGAATCTTCTGTGGGGCCACTTATAGTGCCCGATGCGTACATATCTCCCACAGATATGTTGCAACCATTAACCGTATGATGTGCTAGTTGTTGGTTAACATTCCAATACATGTGCTTGAAGTTGGAATTGCACACAACCGTCTCTTCGCCTGCTTCTGGCATTATTGCGACTGATAAGTTGATATCATAATTCTTATTACCCTCGTATTGTAAATAATCCAAAACCGCGGGCTGTTGGTCCGGTCCGGCACAGCGGAAGGCTTCCAGAGCATCGATAGTTACAATCCATGGTGAGATTGATGAGCCGAAATTCTTTGCCAGGAATGGGCCCAAAGGCACATATTCCCAGGTTTGAATATCACGAGCCGACCAATCGTTAAAAAGACAGAAACCGAAAATGTATTCTTCAGCTTGCTCAGTACTGATCTGATTTCCCAGCCCGTTCTCCTTACATGTCACGAATGCCATCTCTAATTCGAAATCCACCCGTTGCGAAGGGCCATATTTGGGTGCCTCATCATCTGGTCCCTTGGTTTGGCCTTTAGGCCGATGAAGTGGCGTACCAGACAGTACTATTGACGATGCTCTTCCATGGTAACCAACTGGCAAATGACGCCAATTCGGCAATAAGGCGTTGTTAGGGTCTCGGAACATCGTTCCAACATTAGTGGCGTGTTCAATACTTGAGTAGAAATCAGTATAATCTCCAACTTTCACTGGCATCATCATCTCCGCATCTTCCATAGCCACCAGTAATTTATCCTGATCTGCATTCTCTCTAATTTCCCGGTTTCCTTCTTCAAACAACTGAAATATCCGGGCCCTAACGGCAGATGTTTTCTCCTTCCCTAAGGCCATAAACTGGTTGAGGTACTTCTTGCGAAAAATTGATTTCGGAATATCAAGCTCATCTAAGTATCCTCTTTTTGCAAGTTGCCAGGTGTCAATAACTTGGTCGCCAATGGCAACTCCTATCCTTGGCTTCTTATCACCTGTTTTAAAAATTCCAAACGGAAGGTTCTGCAATGAGAAGTCTGAATCTGCCGCGATTGAGAGCCATGACTTTTTGCTAAAATCTGTTGTCATTAATTTTGATTTGAAGTTACAAGTCTACCAAAATTTCGAGGTAAAGCATTGAATTAGCCTCGGGTAAAATAATATTTCAAATAGCCGAGATGCCTCCTCAATAATATCCACTCATTTTCATAATTTTGACCTCTTTTTGAAAATTAGAATTGATGTCCCTCTCAGCAAAATACGACCCTAAGAGTGTAGAAGATAAATGGTATCAAAACTGGATGGAAAAAGGCTACTTCAAGTCAAGCCCTAACCCTGACAAAGAACCGTACTGCATCGTAATTCCGCCACCAAATGTAACTGGTGTCCTTCACATGGGTCACATGCTCAATAATACCATCCAGGATGTTTTGATCCGAAAGGCCCGTATGGAGGGAAAGGAAGCCCTGTGGGTTCCGGGTACTGACCATGCTTCCATAGCAACCGAAGCGAAGGTTGTACGAATGCTTCGCGAACAAGGCATTAAGAAAGGAGACCTTTCTCGTGAAGAGTTTATGAAGCATGCCTGGGAGTGGAAGGAGAAATATGGTGGCATTATCCTGGAGCAATTGAAGAAACTAGGGGCGTCATGCGACTGGGATCGCACGGCCTTCACCATGGATGATGACTACTACAAGGCCGTAATACGAGTATTTGTAGACTTCTACCGAAAAGGCTACATCTATCGTGGCCTGCGAATGATCAACTGGGATGTTGAGGCGCAAACGGCAGTTTCAAACGAAGAGGTGCAATATGAAGAAGGAGGTGAAACGGTCAAGCTCTATTCAGTTCAATATCCAATCAAGGGCGAAAACATAAAAGTAACAATCGCCACAGTGAGGCCAGAAACTATTCTTGGTGATACCGCCATTGCAGTCAATCCCAAGGATGAAAGATACAAGGATCTCATTGGAAAAAAGGCTATTGTTCCATTCGTTGCTAGAGAGATCCCCATCATTGCAGATGACTATGTAGAGATGGAGTTTGGTACCGGTTGTTTGAAAGTTACTCCTGCCCATGATCCCAATGATTACGAAATAGGCCTCAGACACGAGCTGGAAGTTATCGATACCATAAATGACGATGGCACGCTAAATGAGAAATGCGGAGTTGCAAAATTTGTAGGTAAGGATCGATTCGAGGTTAGGAAGGAAATAGTTAAAGACCTAAATGAAGGGGGCTATTTGCTGAAAGAGGAGGAATTCACAACTCGAATTGGCCGGTCCGAAAGAACTAACTCTATCATAGAACCCAAACTTTCATTGCAATGGTTTATTCGCATGAAAGAGGTTTCTAAAGAAGCACACCGGTCAGTAATGGAAGACGAAATTGTGCTGCACCCAGCCAAATTCAAGAACACTTATAATCACTGGATGGAAAATGTTCGTGATTGGTGTATCTCCCGTCAGTTGTGGTGGGGCCAACGTATACCAGCATATTTTTACGGTGAGGGCGACGAAGACTTTGTAGTGGCTGAGACAACAGAAGAGGCGCTGCAGATGGCTCGTGAGCAGTCTGGCAATGTAGATTTGCAAAGTGGAGACCTTAATCAAGATCCTGATGTACTAGATACCTGGGCATCTTCCTGGTTATTTCCCATAGCTGTATTTAATGGCTTTAAGGATGAATATTATAACCAGGAAAATGGAAAAATAAAGCCAGGTACCAATGCAGATCTTGACTACTACTACCCTACCAGCACGTTAGTTACCGCACCAGAGATCCTGTTTTTTTGGGTGGCGCGAATGATAATAGCGGGATTTGAGTATATGGGAGAAAAGCCTTTCTCTGATGTTTACCTCACAGGTATCGTAAGAGATAAGATCGGTCGTAAGATGTCTAAATCTCTGGGTAACTCACCAGACCCGCTGGAGTTGATTGAGCAGTACAGTGCTGATGGCGTACGAACTGGAATGCTCTTTAGCTCACCGGCAGGCAATGACTTACCTTTTGACGTTAAGCTCTGTGAGCAGGGAAGAAATTTTGCCAATAAGATCTGGAATGCATTTAGGCTCATCAATGGATGGGAGATTGATGAAAGCCTGTCATCGGAGGACAATGCTATAGCTGTGGAGTGGTTTCAATCGAAACTTAGCGGGGCAATTGAAGAAGTAGAAGACCATTTCTCCAAATTCCGTATTTCTGATGCGCTCATGACCATCTACAAGCTATTTTGGGATGATTTTGCCCCCTGGTACCTCGAGATGATCAAGCCTGGGTTTGAGCAACCTATTGATAAAGCCACTTTCAAAGCAACTACTGGTTACCTTGAAACGATATTAAAGCTCCTTCACCCCTTCATGCCATTTATTACGGAGGAGATTTGGCATAGCATGAAGGACCGGCAAGATGGGGACTCCATTATGCTCGCTGCTTGGCCAGTTGCGTCAGAAGTCGACACCGATAAACTCAAGGCCGCATCTACCGCTTTTGAAATCATAAGCCAGGTGAGAAACGTAAGGAGTTCAAAGAACATCCCACCAAAAGAGCCCCTCACCCTTGTAGGTAATCCCAACAATTCTGGGCTTGGCGACTTCGAAGGATTTATCAAAAAGCTTTCCCACTGTCCTGAAATTACCTCGGGCGAAAACCCTGGTGGTGCAGCGAATTTCGTGGTAGGTCGAGATGAGTTTTACATTCCGCTTGAGGGTAGTGTGGACCTGGATCAGGAGAAGGAAAAAATCCAAAAGGAGATAGACTACACAAAAGGCTTTTTGGCCAGTGTATCGAAGAAACTGAGTAATGAGCGCTTTGTGAATAATGCTCCCCCGGCAGTGGTAGAGAACGAGAAGAAAAAGCAGGAAGACGCTGAGGCCAAGATTAAGGCCCTGGAAGAGTCACTAGCTAAGCTGGGCTAAGGTAGTTTCAGGTTTAGAGATTATAGTTTCAAGTTAAGATTTTTGAGGTTTGAAACTTTGAATTTGAGACTTGAAACTTTTAAGAGTACTTAGAACCTGCTGCCAACAACAGATTCAAGTCCTTGCACTTCAGATCAAACTTCTTAGCAATTAGCTCGTTGGTTAGACTGCCCTTGTAGGCATAAACCCCCTTCATAAACCATTGGTGAGTAAAAATCATTTCGTCAATACCTCCTTCTACCCCAGCCCTGAGAATTGTAGGTGTAAAAATGTTGCTCAAGGCAGTTGTTGCGGTATTAGCTACTCTGGAGGCAATGTTAGGCACGCAGTAGTGTATTACATCATGCTTCCGAAATATGGGTTTGTCGTGTGATGTCGTCTGTGAAGTTTCGACGCAGCCTCCCTGATCAATGCTGCAGTCGACTATTATGGAATTGGCTTTCATCTCCGAAACCATGTCTTCGGTTACAATTACTCCACCGCCCTTTTCAGGCCGCACGGCACCAATCAACACATCTGCATCCCTTAAGGCCTCACTCAGTGTTGAGGTATCAATGGTACTTGTATAAATCTGGTGCCCAAGTGCATGCTTAATTCTTCGCAGTTTATAAATGTGATTGTCAAACACCTGGATATCAGCCCCGAGGCCTAGTGCTGTCCTTGCCGCATATTCGGCCACAGTTCCTGCCCCGATAATTACCACTTTCGTAGGTTGCACGCCAGTGATGCCACCAAGAATAACTCCTTTGCCGTCGTTGGCGCTACTTAAATATTCAGCAGCAATAAGCATTACTGTACTGCCCGCAATTTCACTCATCGCCCTTACAATGGGGTAACCTCCAACCTTATCTTCAATAAATTCGAATGCTAAGGCCGTAACCCGCTTAGAAAGCAGCTTTTCAATGTAATCACCGGTTTTATCTCCTAATTGAATCGCCGAGATGATGGTCATTCCCGGTCGAAGAAGTTCCATCTCCTCCACAGTTGGTGGCTCAATCTTTAGAATGATATCGGCCTGGTAAACTTCTCGCGCGGAAGGGACTATTTCTGCGCCGGCTTCACTGTATTGATGGTCGGTGAACTTGGATTTTAAGCCTGCTCCATTTTCAATTCTAACCTGGTGTCCATTGTTTACAATTAACTGCACGGCCTCCGGAGTAAGTATTACCCGATTCTCCTGTAGGTAAACTTCTTTCGGTATACCAATATGAAATGAGTTCTTACCAGATTTAACTTTAGCCAGCTGCTCCTGTGGATAAAGGCTTGAACCCTTTGCCAATTCCTCAAAGCCAGATTTTCCTGAGGTAGTACTCATATCTTCTCTACATCAATAATTCTTGTATTTCCTTCTGTCTCTATTCCAATTTTCAAGTAGCGTTCGGGTAGCATAGATGAGATTTTTGAAGGCCATTCTACAAAACAATAACTGCCAGATTCCAGGTACTCATATGCTCCAACCGCAAATGCTTCCTCCTCCTTTTCAATACGGAAAAAGTCAAAATGATATACTTGTTCAAATTTTGGCGCATAGTACTCATTCACGATTGCGAATGTTGGACTTGAAACATTGTCTTCTACTCCCAGAATATTGCATATAGATTTTATGAGGGTAGTTTTACCGGCTCCCATTTCGCCGTAGAAAAGCCAAACTCTAATATCCTCCGCGAAATTGATGATAGCTTTAGACAGTTGGTCCAATTCCATTAAATGCTGGCAAGTAAACTTTAGTTTCTGCTCAGTCCCATCAGCCATTTTTCGAATTTAGCGAAATAATCGGAATTATCATTTCCTCTAAAGACACACCCCCGTGCTGAAATGTATCTCGATAATACTTCACGTAATGATTGTAATTATTGGGGTAGGCAAAGAAGCTGTCTTCCTGGGCAAATACGTAGCTGGTAGACACGTTCAATTTAGGCAGAAATAGGTTTTCAGGTTTTGGGGCCTCAAATAAATCATGGCCATCATAGCCTAGATTCTTACCTTGCTTATAGCGCAAATTAGTGTTGGTATTTCTATCCCCCACAATCTTGAATGGCTTCTTCACCCTAATGGTGCCGTGGTCGGTTGTAATAATCAGTTTACCATTGAGGTCAGCAATCTTTTTTATAGCCTCTAGCAACGGACTGTGTAATAACCAGGAGTGCGTGATAGAACGGTAAGCGGACTCATCGGGGGCTAACTCTCTAATCATTGCCATGTCAGTTCTGGCATGAGAAAGCATGTCAACAAAATTATAGACTATAACGTTGAGGTCGTTGGTGACAAGATTATTAATACTATCCACCATCTGCTTGCCCTGGTTAGTATGAACAATTTTCTGGTAGCTCGCTTTAATGTTGAGATTGTTCTTTTTCAACTGGCGCTGAAGGAACTCTTCTTCGTAGTTATTTTTACCTTCATCCACGTCCTCTCCTACCCAAATATCACTGTGGTATTTGGCCATATCAGAGGGCAACATTCCTGAGAAGATTGCATTTCGAGCGTAGGCTGTGGTGGTTGGCAGTATCGAATAATAATGGTCCTCCTCTTCAATGTTGAAATACTCCGTAATTATGGGCTCAATCACTCGCCATTGATCGTACCTAAGATTATCAATCACCAAAAAGAAAACCGGTCTTTCCCCCTCAGTGGCTGGGAATACCTTCTTTTTCATCAATTGGTGCGATAGCAATGGCTTATTAGAATCCGGATTATTTAACCAGCCTTCGTACTGATTATTAATAAACCGGGCAAAATTCGAATTTGCTTCTGTCTTCTGCATTTCCAGCACTTCAGACATATCCCTGTTGCCGGTGCTGTCCATTGCCAATTCGTAAAAGATCAGTTTTTTGTAAACATCAGCCCACTCACTATGGCTTAAGTTCTCACTAAAAGCCATGCTTATATTCCTGAAATCCTGCTGGTAATTGAGGTTGGTTCTTTCTGTTACCAGTCTTTTGTTATCCAGTATCTTTTTAACTGAAAGTAAAATTTGATTGGGGTTAAGCGGCTTGATCAAATAATCTGCAATCTTAGCACCTATAGCCTCCTCCATTATCTGCTCTTCTTCACTTTTGGTAATCATTACCACCGGCAAATTCGGCTTATTCGATTTGATTTGATTTAGCGTTTGCAAGCCACTCATTCCTGGCATGTTCTCATCGAGGAATACCACATCGAAATTTTGCTTGTCGCACATATCAATCGCATCAGCACCACTATTTACTGGGGTCACATCATATCCTTTTTTGTCCAGGAACATAATGTGTGGTTTGAGCAGATCTATCTCATCATCAGCCCATAAAATGTTATATCTTTGCATAGAATTGGCGCTTATTGCGGAATCGAAGTTAACATAAATTTGTCCTTGTCGACGGAAAAATCTTGCCAAACTGCACTTGAACAAGAAAAAAATTCTTAACGACCCAGTCTACGGTTTCGTATCTCTGAACCACGATCTTCTTTACGAAATAATTCAGCATCCAATCTTTCAAAGGCTGAGGAGGATAAAGCAGCTTGGCCTTACAGATTTAGTCTATCCGGGTGCAATTCATACCAGATTCCATCATGCCATTGGCGCCATGCATTTGATGTCAGTGGCCCTGGATAATCTGCGCAAAAAAGGGATTGACATCTCCGATGAGGAATATCTCGCGTCGCAGGTTGCCATCCTCTTACATGATATCGGGCATGGGCCTTTTTCGCATACTCTTGAAAGTACCATATTAGAAAATGTTTCTCATGAGCAGCTGTCTTTACTGTTAATGGAGCAGTTTAATCAGGAGTTTGGCGGGAACCTGAGATTGGCCATAGATATCTTCACCGGAAATTACAGCCGGAAATTTCTTCACCAACTGGTTTCAAGTCAGTTGGATGTAGACCGCCTCGATTACCTTTCCAGAGACAGCTTTTATACCGGAGTTTCAGAAGGATCAATTGGAGTTACAAGGATTATCAACATGCTCGCAGTGGTTAAGAACGAACTGGTGGTTGAGGAGAAAGGCATTTATAGCATAGAGAACTTTCTTAATGCCCGCAGGCTTATGTACTGGCAGGTTTATTTGCATAAAGCCACGGTAAGTGCCGAGAAAATGTTGGGTAATGCTATTCGTAGAGCCCGATATTTGGCAGCCAATGGACAAAAGATTGAAGCCAGCCGCGCCCTGAAGAAATTCCTTCAACAAAATGTGACTATTGACGTTTTCACTTCTCACAAGTCTTTTCTACAAGCTTTCTCTGACCTTGACGATAGTGACATCTGGGGTGCACTGAAAGCATGGAGATATTCCAAAGACAAAGTTTTATCGACTCTCTCCAATTGGATCATCAACCGACAGCTCTTCAAAATACAGTTGCACCAATCGGCATTTGGATCTAAAGAAAAAGCAGCAATCAAAAGAAAAATCGCCAGATCTTATGACTTGAGTCTGGCTGAAGCAAATTATCTTATCTCTGAGGGAATACTTTATAACTCAGCTTACATTCCTTCCAAGAAGAAAATTAAGATTCTTAGAAAGACCGGGGAGGTACTAAATATTACAGATGCATCTGATTTGCCCAATATTGCTGCTATCAGCAAAATTGTAAAAAAACACTACCGCTGCTTCCCCAAAGATGTATCTTTGTAGACTTTTCAAAGTGAACAAAACACCCCACTAACAACTTTTCTAGATGAAATTCACAATCGAGCAAATTGCGACGATGCTTGGGGGCGAGATTGAAGGTGATGGCTCGGCAGAGGTCAATAGATTAAGCAAAATTCAAGATGCCGAAAAGGGCAGTATCGCTTTCCTTTCCAATCCTAAATACGAAAGTCACCTTTATGAGACAAGAGCTTCCGCTGTAATCGTCAGTAAAGATTTTCAACCAAAATCTTCTTTGGAAACCACCCTGATCAAGGTAGAAGATCCTTACAGCAGCTTTAGCAGACTACTTGAAGAATATAGCAGAATGCTGCATTCTCAAAAACAAGGCGTTGAAGAACCGGCATTCATCGGGGAAAACACCTCAACCGGAGAGGGAATCTATCGGGGAGCATTTTCATATGTAGGCTCCGGGGTATCTATAGGCCAAAACGTAAAGATTTATCCTCACGCTTTTGTTGGAGACAACACCACTATTGGAGACAATTGTATAATCTATGCTGGAGCTAAGATTTATGAGGGCACTGAAATTGGAGATAACTGCGTAATACATTCCGGGGCGGTAATAGGTAGCGATGGGTTTGGCTTCGCTCCCCAACCTGATGGATCATACAAAGCGATTCCACAACTGGGTAAGGTGAAACTTGAGAATAACGTAAGCATCGGCGCAAACACCACGATAGACTGCGCGACTTTCGACTCGGACTACACCCTCATTAAGGAAGGTGTTAAGCTGGACAACCTTATACAAATCGCTCACAATGTAGAGATTGGCGAGCATACAGTAATAGCTGCGCAGGCGGGGGTATCCGGCTCATCCAAAATCGGCAACAATTGCATGATTGGTGGCCAAGTTGGAGTTTCAGGCCATGTTGAGATTATTGGTAAAACCTCCATCGCAGCGCAGAGTGGTATTATGAAATCACCTAAAGACGAAGGAGCCGTGCTAATCGGCAGCCCGGCCTTTGATCACAAGCAGTATTTGAAGTGTTATGTGGTGTTTAGAAAATTGCCCGATTTGGATCAGAGACTCAAGGAATTGGAGGAAAAAGTGCTAAATTTGCGCACTGTTTGAGAACCTGACCATATGCATACCAATCAGCATACGATAAAAGAACCAGTGACACTATCTGGGGTGGGACTTCATACGGGTGTTGAGGCCCATATGACATTTCTTCCTGCAGAGCCGAATCATGGCATTAAATTCCAGCGTGTAGACCTTGAGGGGCAGCCTATTGTTGACGCCGACGTAGATAATGTCGTCGACCTTTCTCGCGGTACTACCATTGAGCAAAATGGCGCTAGAATTAATACAGTTGAACATACAATGGCAGCTTTGGTAGGATGCCAAATCGATAACGTGCTGATCCAGTTAGATGGACCAGAGCCTCCAATAATGGACGGTAGCTCTGCGCCATTTGTAGACATCTTGAATCAGGCAGGAAGTCAAGAGCAGAATGCAGCGAGAAATTTCTTTGAAATCAACGAGAGTATTTTCTACCGAGACGATTCCAGGGATGTGGAAATTGCTGCCTTACCCTTAGACGACTACCGGTTAACGGTTATGATAGACTACAAGTCGCCAGTTCTGGGTAGTCAGCATGCTTCCTTAAACGACATCACCCAATTTCAGAAAGAAATAGCCTCATGCCGTACTTTCTGCTTCCTACATGAACTGGAGATGCTGCATAAGAATAACCTCATCAAGGGCGGAGATCTGAACAATGCCATAGTTGTAGTAGACAGAGTAGTTGAGGATAATGAGCTTGATAGTTTGGCGGAGCTGTTCAATAAGCCCAAAGTCGAGGTTAAAAAAGAAGGAATACTGAACAATGTTGAGCTTCGCTATCGCAACGAGCCAGCACGTCACAAGTTGCTGGATGTTATGGGAGACTTAGCTCTGGCCGGACGACCACTGAAAGCACAAATTCTTGCTGCCAGACCAGGCCACGCAGCAAATGTAGCATTCGCTAAGAAACTCAAAAAGGCCATGCTGGCGTCGGAGAAAAACGACATACCAAAGTATGATCCTAATCTGCCGCCTGTAGTTGATATTGATAAGATACTAAACATTCTCCCACACCGGTTTCCTTTCCTGCTTATCGACAAAATTTTTCACCTCGATGATGTTAGTGTTGCAGGCGTGAAGAATGTGACTATGAACGAACAGTACTTCCAGGGCCACTTTCCCGGTAACCCTGTAATGCCTGGAGTACTTCAAGTAGAAGCTATCGTACAAGTAGGCGGAATTCTGGTTCTAAATACGGTTCCAGATCCCGAGAACTACTGGACCTACTTCCTGGCTATTGAGAATTTCCGTTTCCGAAGAATGGTGAAGCCCGGAGATACGCTTGTAATTAAGTGCGATCTGCTAGCGCCTATTAAGCGTGGTATTGCCAAGATGAGGGGGCGCGCTTTCGTTGGTAAGAACCTCGTGGCCGAAGGAATTATGACTGCTAGCATCGTTAGGAAAGATTCATGAACCAGCCACTAGCCTACATTCACCCCACGGCTAAGATTGCCAGAAACGTTGTAATCGAGCCTTTTACTACTATTCACAAAGATGTAGTTATTGAAGAGGGAACTTGGATAGGTTCGAACGTTACCATTTTTGAAGGTGCACGCATTGGCAAAAACTGCAAGATCTACCCAGGAGCTGTAATTTCGGCAATACCCCAGGACCTCAAATTCGACGGAGAGGAGACTACTGTTGAAATTGGCCATAATACTGTAATAAGAGAATTCGTTACTATTAGCCGTGGAACTTCAGATCGTTTTAAGACCGTAATTGGCAAGAATTGCCTGCTTATGGCTTATGTCCACGTGGCTCATGATTGCATCATCGGCAATAACTGCATACTTGTGAACGCCGTTCAAGTTGCAGGCCATGTTAAAATAGAAGATCATGCTATTATTGGTGGCGCCAGCGCTGTACATCAATTCGTAAAAATCGGTGCACACGTAATGGTCTCTGGAGGATCGCTGGTTAGAAAGGATGTACCGCCCTACACTAAAGCCGCTAGAGAGCCACTAACTTATTGTGGAATTAATTCAATCGGGCTGCGAAGACGTGGATTTGACTCTGAGAAGATCAATGAGATACAGGAAATATACCGGCATATCTTCTTGAAAGGATTGAACAACTCGGAAGCAATGGATATTGTTGAGTTGGAACTTCCACCGTCAAAAGAGAGAGACGAGATCATAAACTTCATCAGAGGCTCCGACCGAGGCGTGATGAAGGGTTACAGCCACTAACACATGCTTATTTCCTTAGACTCAATAGGGAAGAAGTTCAATCAAAACTGGATATTTAATAACCTCTCCGGACAATACGAGAGCGGTAAAAGTGTAGCCGTCGTAGGTCCAAATGGAAGTGGCAAATCAACCCTAATCCAGGTAATAGCAGGGTTAATGCCTGCCTCAAAGGGAACAATCTCATACAGTAACGAAAACGGAACAGTACCAGATGACGAAATCTACCGTCGGCTAATTCTTGTGACCCCAACCCTGGAGTTAATTGAAGAATTTACATTATCGGAATTTCTCAAATTCCACTTTAGTATGAGGGAACCTGACCCCGACCAATCCCTGGAAACACTACTTAAAGAGGCAAAAATTGCCCGGCAAAAGAACAGATACTTGAAGCATTTCTCTTCCGGTATGAAACAAAGATTGAAACTCATTCTGGCATTTGCCACCTCAGCAGAAATGCTGTTGTTAGACGAACCAACAAGCAACTTAGACGAACAGGGAATAGATTGGTATCAGGAAAAAATCAATAAGCTGGCTAAGAAGAAATTACTGTTTATTGCAAGCAATCAGCGCTATGAGCATGATTTTTGCGACATCGAACTAAACCTTCTTGATTTCAAATAGGTTACATACTGCAAATGCACGGTATTAAACTAGAAATCGCATTATTTTCGTATTATTTTATATCTAAATCGCTATTTTGCTTCCTCAAACTAAATCTCAAATGAAAAGAATTAGTAGCCTACTTACTCTGAGCCTAATATTATCCGTTACCATGATCTTTACCGCCTGTAAAGATGATGACGGGGACGGGGGGCCTGATCCCATTCAAGAGCGACTGGATTTGTTATCAAAATCTTGGAATTTTTCCACCGTCTCACTTGATACTGACGACAGGACTGCTGATTTCGCCGGCGCCTCGCTAACCGTAACGGCGTCGAAATCATACAGCACCACCAGTGTGCAGACAATCTATGCAGACGTTTGGCCTGCTTCTGGCACCTTCGACTTTGGTACTGGCACCGACGGCAGCCCAGATCCCGACACCATTATTAGAAGTGATGGCGTTACCATTACCATTGATAACATCAATGATACAGGTATGACACTTCGCTTCAATTTTGTCACTGCAAGTGCTAACTCGGGAAGCTCAGTTTTCAATATAGAAGGCGAATATATCTGTACCTTTACGGCACAGTAGTAGAAAAATACTTAAACGAGAAAGCCCGAAGTTGTTCGGGCTTTTTTTATTTCATGGAGACGATAGTGATTCCATCCCCTCCATGAATCTGTTCTTCATCCCAGTACTTCTCTACGTAATCGAATGTTTTGAGCTGGTTGCGAATGTGTTGCTTTAATGCACCACTGCCTCTGCCGTGCAATATTTTAACCGGGCTGTAGCCAACAAGCATCGCCCTATCTAAAAATTTCTCCACCTCACCCCAGGCCTCTTCCGGCCTCTTACCACGTACATCCAACTGTGGACTAAAGCCAGCCGCCTGCTGGTTAAGGTCGAAATTCTTTTTAGATCCTTTGGACGATCTTCCGGGGCCAGTGCTCTTAGCCAATCTGACTAGCTTATTCACCGCCACCGTAGTTTTTAAACTACCAACCATTACCTCCGCACTTGTTCCTTTTAACTCCAATACTTCTCCCTGCATATTTCCATTCACCTCCACCAAATCACCTACCGCAATTTTTCCACCTATCTTTTTCTTGTTCACGACTGGTGCTTTCTTCTTAACCGGCTTACCTAAGTTCTCCTTCATGGCGCCCAGCCGCTTTCTTACTTTCTGCGTTTCTTTCTTCTCAGCGCGGTTCTCTTTTATATGTCTGATCGTTTTCTCTATTTCCCTATTGGTGCTGGCAATAATCTGCTCAGCCTCAAATTTCGCACTTGCGATCAAATCCTTTCTTTTGCTACTCAGCTCCTCATGCAATTGGTTGTACTTCATGGATAACTCAGCAACTTCCTTTTGTTTCAAGTTTAGCTCGGAAGACTTAGCTTCAATTTCAATCTTTTCCTGTTCCAACCTGCCAAGCAAAACATCCAGGTTTACCAATTTATCTCCAAGCTTCTCTTTGGCACGAGAAACAACTTTTTCAGGTATGCCAATCTGCTGAGCTACTTCAAGGGCAAAAGAGCTACCAGGCTTGCCAATTTCCAGTTGGTAAAGCGGCGCAAGCTTTTTGGTATCGAATAACATTGCACCATTACGTATACCGCTGTGGCTCTCAGCTACTTCCTTGAGATTGGTATAGTGAGTAGTTATTACACCCAAGCATTTCGTATCGGTAATAGCTTCTAATATAGACTCAGCCATGGCGGCTCCAAAACGCGGTTCCGTGCCAGTTCCGAATTCATCAATTAATATGAGTGTTTCCTCGTTAGCATTGTCAAGGAAAAACCGCATATTGGCCAGGTGCGAACTATACGTACTTAAATCGTTTTCCAGTGACTGCTGATCGCCGATATCTACAAATAGATTGCTAAAGAAACCCATTTCTGAATCAGGTGAAATTGGTATTAGCATACCACACTGAAACATGTATTGAAGTAGACCTAAGGTTTTAAGGGCAATAGATTTCCCACCTGCATTCGGCCCGGATATTACCAGCAGTCTTTCCTCTGAATCCAAATCCATATTTAATGGTACCACCTCCCTACCTGATTCCCTGAATGAAAGCTGAAGCAGCGGATGTTTGGCGTCTTTTATGACAAATGTTCTCCGATTCTTCACTGTTGGCAGAACCCCACCTATTAGGTTCGCTAACTTAACTTTGGCCTGAAGTAGATCTATTTCAGCAAGGAATTCATAAGCGTTTCTCAACGAATCCAGCTCTAGGCAAACAGCATCAGTTAATCCCAGTAGTATTCTATAGATTTCCCTCCGTTCTTCATTTTCAATAATTCTTATTTCATTGTTGCTCTCTAGTGCCTCTTCAGGCTCCAGGTATACTGTTTGACCTGATGATGAGTAGTCCTGGATAAAGCCTTCAATTTTCCTCTTTTGATCGGCAACTATTGGTATCACTAACCTACCTTGTCGCACCGTAATTGAGGCTCCTTCCGGGGAGTAACCAGCAGATTGCGCTGCTGCGAACGCTTTGTTTACGACCTTTCTCAAATGGTTGCGGGCGCGGTTCAGTTTGGTCCTTATCTCTATTAGTTCAGAGGACGCCTGATCTGAGACTTCTCCTTTTTCGTCGATACACTTGGCAAGGTTAGCTATTAGTTCCTTCGATACATCTACACCCGATGCCATAGCCGCCAGTTCCGGGTAGGCGCCTTTTTCTGAATCGATGGCCCTGAGGCAGGAAACTATGGCGGTAAGTGAGAGTTTTATCTCAAAGAACTCTCTGGGCTCTAATGCGGCTCCTTCAATCGCTGCCGAGTCGAGGTAGGCACTAACATCTATGTAATCATTGGAAGGGAACCTCCCCCGAACCTGTATTAATTCTGCCAGCTCGGCTGTTTGCTTCGTAAGCTTATTGACTAGTGAAAAATCAGTTTGGAATTGCACCTGGGTAACCTTGGCCTTGCCGAGGTCCGACAGGCACTGATCTTCCAGTAACTTTCTTAGGGCATCAAAGCCCAGTTTTTCTTCGAGATTACCAGGATACAGCATCATCGCTATTATTCCTTCTCCTGCTTTTCCTGCAGCATGCGATCGTAAAGGCTTAGGCTGTCAAGCACTGTTGCGTAGATTTCTTCCATTATGTCGGGGTGCTCAAAATAGAAACCCAAACTTTTAATATAGCTACTATCGGAAACAGCATGTTTCAAGAAAAGGTCCTTTTCTAAATACTTAAAAACCAAATCTGCTGAATCACGTGCTATGCGTAGCTGCTGGACGTTGCCTTCAGTGATATGAACGTCAATTAAAATGCTTACCATCTTCTCTTTTGGAATGACATCTGCCGGGATCTCCACCTCTCCTATGCAGCCACTTAAGAGTAATAGACCGGCTATCAAAAAATATTTATTCATCGGCTAAAAGTATTCAATTTGTCATATTTTTAGTCCGCCAAAAATCGGTCCGCGAATGAAGGAGTTGGTTAAAAAGCTCAGGAAGTACGAGATAAAGATACGTAAAATCATCAACTCGCAGCGCCAGGGGGAATTCAGATCTATCTTTAAGGGTTCGGGATTAGAGTTTGATGATGTCAGGACTTACCAGTACGGAGACGACATCAGAACTATCAATTGGAATGTTAGCGCCAAGGGACATGGAACCTTCGTCAACACATTTATTGAGGAGAAAGAACAAACAGTTTTCTTCATACTTGATGTCAGCGCCTCTCAGGAAATTGGATCTCCAGGCAGCCAAAAGGTGGATGTGAGTAAAGAGCTTTGCGGTGTACTGGCCCTAACGGCACTAAACGAACACAGCCGGGTAGGCTTGCTATGTTTTTCAGACCAAAGAGAGAAATACGTAAAACCTTCTAAAGGGAAAAGACAGGCCTACGAGATTCTGTCCTCTCTGGTGAACCTCAAACCGAAATCCAGCAAAACCGATCTTAATCGGGCCATGATCTTTACCCTCAACGCTATCAAGCGGAGAAGTATCATAATTTTCATTTCGGATTTCCTGGACAATAACTACTTACACAACCTTAAGGCGTTGGCCAAGAAGCACGACTTGATAGCAATACACCTATCAGACCGTAGAGAAACACAGCTACCCCGGTTGGGAATAATTCCGGTGTTAGACAAAGAGAGCAAGAAAACTATCTGGGTAAACTCTTCCTCGGGAGACTTTCGATCTAAAATTGTAAATTCTTACGAGGACAACACTTCAAAACTCCAATCATTCTGCCGAAAGAATCAGGCCGACTATTTAAATGTTAATACGCAGGAGGACTATGTGCCTAAGCTTATTAAGCTATTCAGGGTAAGAAATAAATCGATGAAGAGTGCGTAGAGTGTTAACTTTTGCTTTGCTGGCGGTTTGGCATCTGGCTAACGGACAAGAGGTAAAGCCATCGGGTAGCTTTCTATCGGATAGCACCAAGATTGGCGAAGAACTTCTCTACAGTTTGTCGGTTTCGTACCCCGAAGATTGGGATGTGGTATTCCCGGATTCTCTTTACGATTTTTCGCCATTCGAAATAAATGCCAAAGATTATTTCTTTACTAAAACTGAGAAGGGCATTAGCTTCGACAGCGCGGTATACAATATTTCCACCTTCGAGATTGACAGTGTACAATACCTGGGCTTGCCCATTTTTATCCTGCAAGATGGCGACAGCTTGCGACTGGCAGCCTCCAGGGATTCAATTGTTCTCAATCACGTGGTTACGCAAATTCCGGATTCTTTGGCCTTGTTAGATAATACTGTCTTCAGAAATGTGCCTTTGCAGTTCAACTACCCCTACCTGGTATTTGGGCTTTCCACTTTTATCATCATTCTCATTATAGTTTTGCTCGTTTTCGGAAAACAGTTGCAGAGAAAATACCTTCTTTACAAACTCAAAAAAGCTCATGGCAAGTTTGTGCTCAGATTCCAGGGAATTTTATCTCAACCTGAATATCACTTCGAACACACTCTCTTGGAATGGAAAAAGTATATGGAGAGATTGGAGAAATGGCCTTATACTAAACTTACCACCAAAGAGATTGCCAGCCTTAACGAAGACAAGTTTGTTGTTAAGGCCCTAATGGAAATAGATAAAGCCATATATAGCACAAGAGCGGCCGACAAAGTTGAAGACCGATTTAGTGATTTACTTAGTTATTGCGATCAGAGGTACAATTCCAGGGTTGAACAAATAAAGTATGGAACAAGCAACTGAAAATACTCAGAGCTGGATTTCCCTGGATTGGTTTGAACCATCCACCTTTAGAAACTTCGATTGGGAGAACGAAACACTTCTCTATCTGATCGCGGCAGTACCACTTTTATTTATCCTTCGGTGGATTTTAGGGCGACGCTTTAACCAGAAGATGCCAGTGGCCATGCCCAGCCAAAAAGTAGCTTCAAGTCCTTTGGTGCTACTACGATACATTCCTCACCTCTTGCTGTTTGCGGTAATCTCATTGGTGATTGTTGCCCTTGCCCGGCCGCAGAAAACCAATGAAAAGGTAGAGCAATGGACCGAAGGAATAGACATTATGCTGGCAGTTGATATTTCCGAATCGATGATGATTGAAGATTTTAGGCCGAATCGTCTAGAAGCTGCTAAGAAGGTTGCCCGCGAATTTATTGCCGGTCGCTTCCAGGATCGCATCGGCATGGTAATCTTCTCGGGGGATGCCTACTCACTCTCACCTCTCACCACCGACTATGACTTGCTTAATGAGTATATAAAGGATATCTCTTTCGACCTGATCGAAAATCGCGGCACGGCTATTGGCAGTGCGCTAGCGGTTTCTACCAATAGGATGAGAGAATCAGAATCTAAATCGAAGGTGATAATACTGCTTAGTGATGGTGACAACACCGCAGGAAACATAGATCCCATTACTGCGGCTGAATTAGCACATGCCTACGACATCAAGATTTATACGATAGCCATTGGCCGCGATGGCAGGGTACCTTTTGGAAAAGACTTTTTCGGTAGAGTGCGGTATGTAGAGAATACTCTTGATGAAACTACTTTGAGAGAAATTGCCAAAATTGGGGAAGGAGAGTTTTACCGAGTCTCCGACAATAAAGCCCTTCAGCAGGTATTCGCCTTGATAGATCAATACGAAAAGGCGGAAATCCAAGAAACCAGGTATCGGGATACTACTGACTTCTACGATATTTATTTGACCTGGGCGGTAGTGTTCTTCTTGGCTTGGATGTCGCTGAAATCAACTTTCCTGAGCAACGTGCTTCAAGATTAAAGTATTGACTGTGCTATATTCAGCCCATCGCCATTAATGGCTGAATATAACAACCTAAGGCCAAAAATTACCAGCAGCGCTCCAACACCGTAGTTCATTCTTCGCATAAGCCTGGGGGTTACCCAAAGGGTAAGTTTGCCAGCCAGGTAAGATTTTATTAAATCTGTAAGGAAGACAGTGATTAATACCACCAGGAAGAAGGTACGTACTTCATTCCCGGAGAATCCATAATCAATTGTTGCATAGCTCATGGCCCCAACCCAAAATATGAAAACGAAAGGATTCACCCCGTTAATGAGAAAACCTTTTACGACATCTGCCAGATGGTTCTTGCTTTTTATGGCCTTGGCTTTACTGATGTTAACTTTCTTAAAGAATGAAAACACCCCGAATGATACCAGCACTAAGCCACCAAGAAGGGCTACATAAAACTTGAATGCCGGGTCATTGGCCAACTTGGTAATCCCCAGATAAGAGAGAACCACATACATCACATCACTCAGTGATATACCAAAAGCCATAAAAACTCCCGAAGAGAAACCCTTTTCAATACTGGTTTGGATTAAGGAGAAAAATACGGGGCCGATGGCCAGTGCCAGGATTGAACCGAATGCCAGTCCTTTCAGTAATATGTCCATCAACCCAGTGAATTCACCTTTTCAACTTCCAAAAAGGCTGTCCAATCTTCAAGCTGCTTGTTCTTAAGCACTCGTGGGAATTTATTTTGCCCACCTTCTTTTCCTTGTATTTTAAGCCATTTATAAAATAGGCTGGTGGGTAGAATCTCAACTTTTATCTCCTTCAAGGCTGCGGATCTTTCCACTCTATAGTCGTCGTTTAGGTCCATTAAAGTTTGGTCTAGCTTGCTTCGCAGCAAATCTACATCAACAACATCATCAGTTCCAATATACCAGTGATGAGCAAACAGAGATTCATACGGAATTCCAGCAACCGAAAATTCCTTGATGTCTATGTCAAATTCATCAGTTACCATTTCAATAGCATTGTTCATATTATCTATCGAAAGGTGCTCACCACAAAGGCTTATGTAGTGCTTTACCCTGCCAGTGATTTTTATTTCAGACTCAAGTTTAGAGATGAACTTGATGGTATCTCCAATCATATAGCGCCAGGCTCCGGCGCAAGTTGATATTAACACTGCATACTCAGGGCCCTCTTCAACCTCGTCGATCATCAACGTTTCGGCGTTTTCCCTAAGATCTCCATCGGCAGTAAAATTCCTGTCATTAAAAGCCACAAACTCGTAGAAGATGCCATTGTTCAAAACCAAACGCATTGATTTCCTATTGGGTTGAGCTTGAAATGCGAGGAAGCCCTCTGAAGCAAGATAGGTTTCAATATAGTGAATTGGCTTGGCCAGTAAACGTTCAAATCCTTTCTTGTAAGGGTCAAAAAATACGCCTCCATGAACGTAGATCATTAGGTTTGGCCAAATATCATGAATGGAATTCACCTTATAATGACTCACAATTCGCTCCATAAGAATTTGAATCCAGGCCGGAACCCCCACAATAATACCGATATCCCAATCTGCGGCATTTTTTGTAATCTCATCAAGCTTGTCGTCCCAATCCCTGTTCTTGGCAATTTTCTTACCCGGTTTATAAAAATGTTGAAACCAAAACGGAAGCTGAGACGCTTGTATACCGGTAAGATCTCCCTCGAAATAAGTCCCGTTGAAATTTAGGTGTGTACTACCTCCTATCATCAGAATACCCGCTCCAAATAGCTTTGGCGGCAAATCGTATTTGGAAAGCGACAAAATCTGTCGGATGCTGGCCTTGCGAATGGCCTTAGTCATGTCGTTAGTAATAGGGATATATTTAGAAGGAGTGCCTGAAGTACCCGAACTTAGGGCGAAGTACTTTACTCTTCCGGGCCAGCATACATCTCTTTTACCCTGCTTACAAAGGTGCCACCACTCTCTGTAAATGTCGTCATAACTGTAGATGGGTACATTTGATTTGTACTTATTGTAAAAGTCAAATTGCCGTAGGCTCCTAAAACTGGCCAGTATTTCCTTAAACCTGAATTTTCTTCCAAACTCCGTTGGAGTGGCTGATAGCAGTAATTTCTTCAGCTCTATTTTTTGAAGATCATGCGGAGATGAATACTCCTGATCCAGACTTTCCCGGATTCGAATTCCCTTCTTTAATAATGTCCCTAAAATTGCCATGTAGCGCGACTAGTATCCTTAGTAATAATGGGTTGTGGGAGTTCTCAACTCAGTGGATTTCGTTTAAATTTGAGGCCTAGCCTCCAAATCCTCGTCGTTTGGCAGTCCTAAATTAATCATGAATATCAACAAAAACATCACGGAAATACAAAATATCTTAACTCCATCTGAATGCAAACTTGTAGCAATTAGTAAAACCAAGCCCATCGAAACAATTCAGGAGGCCTACGATGCCGGGCAGAGACTTTTTGGAGAAAACAAGGTGCAGGAGTTAGTATCTAAGCACGAAGAATTGCCAAAAGATATTGAATGGCACATGGTAGGACATCTTCAATCTAATAAAGTTAAATACCTCGCGTCATTCGTTTCTCTTATACATTCTATTGACAGCCACAAGCTTTTGAAAGAGGTTAATAAGCAAGGTGCCAAACATAATCGAGTGGTTAATTGCCTAATTCAAATTCATATTGCTGAAGAGAGTACAAAATTTGGTTTTACTGAGGCTGAAGCAGTCGACTTATTAAATTCAGAAGAAATTGGGGATTTAGCGCATGTGAGAATTGTTGGTTTGATGGGCATGGCCACAAATACCACGAATATGGAACAGGTGAGAACTGAATTTTCCAGGTTGAAAAACTTCTTTGACAAACTCAGGGGTTTAGTTTTATCTTCAAATATTTCTATGCAAGAACTATCAATGGGAATGACCAGCGATTACAAGATCGCTATAGAGGAAGGTAGTACGATGGTAAGAATTGGAAGCGCAATTTTTGGAGAGAGAAATTACGGAAATCATGGATAGTAGCAAGTCCCTTCTTTTTGGCGCAGCTATCTGCGGCCTGGCCGTTGCTCTTGGGGCTTTTGGAGCCCACGCCCTACAGGAACTATTGACCAGTTCAGGCCGCACGGATACTTTTGAGACAGCTGTTAATTACCAGTTCATACATGGTTTAGCGTTAATTGTTGTCGGAGCAATGTCTCAAAAATCTACCACCCAATTCTGGCGTTGGGCTTCCCTAGCATTCACCTTGGGAGTGTTATTCTTTAGCGGCTCGCTTTATGTCATCAGCATTGCCGGCATTACAGCCTTTGGGATGATAGCCCCTATTGGCGGGACAGCTATGATCCTGGGATGGATCTTCTTCTTTGTTGCGGTCATTAAATCAAAAAAAAATCCGCTTAGTAACTAGGCGGATTCTCTTCGAATTGATTTCTCTTTCTAATTCTAACTATCTCCCTTTTTCGGAAGAACGTTAGTTACAATGGATACTTTAGTAATGGCCTTGGCGGCATTGGAATAAATGGTGATAACCTTATTTTGCTGTCCCATTTTTCCAGCACTATTGAACTCCACGGTAATAGATGCCGTCTCTCCGGGAGGAATTGGCTCCCGCGGCCAATCGGTGGCCGTACATCCACAGGTAACTGCCACATTAGATAAAACCAGTGGTTCATCGCCACTATTTTCGAATCTAAAGGTGTGTTCAACTTTGTCACCCTGGTAGATATCTCCAAAGTCATATTTCTCCTCTTCGAAAGTAATAGCCGGTCCAGGCAATTGCGTTTCCTGGCTTTCTTCCTGGGCAATGGCACAATAAACCATAAAGAGCCCAAGTAAGGAGATTGTTAGTGTCTTCATAATTCAGAATCGTTATTATTCAAATATAGCTACAACTACAATACCAGTGTTAGTACTAAACGAAAAATTCATCACCGAAGTTGATCAGAAATAGCTCATCTGATGCCCGTGTTAAGGCCGTGTACAACCATCTGATAAAGTCCGCATCAACTTCCGCATCCTTTCTATAGCCCTGACTTACAAAAGCTGATTTCCATTGACCTCCTTGTGCTTTATGACAAGTAAGGGCATAAGCATATTTTATTTGTAGTGCATTCAGATACGGGTCTTTCTTAAGGGCAGCTTGCCGCTTAGTTGATGAAAGGTCTTCATAATCCAACAACACCGACTGGTATAGTTTACGGTTGTTCTCCATAGACAGAGATGGCTCGGCGCTGTGGAGGGTATCTAAAATCACTTTGGCTTCAAAGTCTGGTATCTCAGCGTAATCAGTAAAGTGCAGGCTCAAGGTGGCAAACCTAAAACCGTGGATTTCCTCAAAGGAAATTACTTTCCTCACCTCTACAAAATCGCCATTTGCCAGGAAGCCTGCCGGTGCTTCCTTATAGTTATAGTTGTTCCTCACTACCATAATCATGTCGCCAACATCAATTTCCTCTTCGTAAAAGAGTATTTGCCTCCTAATCACTTGATTAAATTGCACCGCCTCTCTATTGCTTCGACATATTATCACCGATTGGTTAATCCCATATTTTTCATAGCAATAGCGGATTCCATCTTCTAGTTTTTCGCCCGGAATTCGATAGATATCTGAAAATCCTGCAATCTTGAATGTTAACTTCTTTGGGATGTCTGGTAACAGGTTGCGAAGTTTGGTTGCATTCTGCAAAATGCCTGATTCAAGCTCCTGTCGCATTACTTCGGTAAGCAACAGGCTTTTAAGATTCAGGTTGTATTTAGATTTAAGATGGTCCTCGTCCAGGGCAGCGCTTTGGCTCATACCAACGGGTGGAAGCTGGGCCGTATCTCCAATTAGTAAAAGCCTGTTTTCTTCATGTTGGTACACAAAAGAGATCAAATCCTGCAGAAGGCTGAGGTCACCAAAATCTTTGCTTTCAGATAGCATACTGGCCTCATCCACAATGAACAGCGTTTTTTTGTGGTAGTTTTTAACCCTCTGAAAACTCAGGCGGTCGCTGCCAGGGCTGCTCACCTGTTTATAGATCTTTTTATGTATAGTAAAGGCAGCCCTCTTCGCATAAGCCGACATTACCTTAGCAGCCCGACCTGTTGGCGCCAACAAAACAAATTTGAAATTGAAAAGAGGTAGTACTTGTACCAAGGCACTTACTATTGATGTTTTACCGGTACCGGCATAGCCCTTCAATAAAATCGCTGCTTTGGAATTGATCTTCGATTCCAAAAAATGATCCATCAAGCTAAATAGCTCCCGCTGACCATCGGTCGGAGTGTGAGGAAATTTATTGGTTAGTATCTCAGAAATTGCGGGCACTACCGTGGTGCTATGTCTCCGGGAAAAAGCGTTATCATGGAGGTAGTGGCTTTGGCAATAAGTACGTCCTTTCCAGCATTGTTGCACCAAACCTCGGCCTCACAGAAATTTAGCTTCCTACCCTGCTTTAGAACCCAGCCTTTAGCCCACAGCCTATCACCAACACCTGGATTGAGGTATGATACTTTGATCTCTCCGGTAACCACATTATGATCGGCCGGAACCAAAGTATATGCTGCAAAACCGGCTACAACGTCAGCAATGGATGCTACGATTCCGCCGTGCACGAAACCTTTTTGCTGCCGATGCGGGTCGCTAATTAGTAACGAGGCCTCTACCCTGCCTGGTGAGATTGCGGTGAGCTCCACGCCTAACATGTCCATGAACCCCTGCAATTTAAAGTGCCGCTCAACCCTGGCTTTAAATTCCTCATTGAAAACTTTGTAATCCATTAACTTTCTTTTGGTATTGTTTCCTCCGAAATTCCTGCTTTAGCCAAAATAATCTAAATCACTACCAATAGCATGGGCATCGATGCAAAAACAACTTATGGTCACCGCTTAAGGGTGAGGGTTTGCGGTTTAACATTCCGGGATAATAAAATTTTGATGGTGAAACATCGTGGCCTGGGGCGAGGGCATTTATGGATTCCTCCTGGTGGTGGCGCCGAATTTGGCCAGGATTTACATGGCAATCTCACCAGGGAATTCAAGGAAGAGGCCGGTTTAGATATTAAGGTCGGTGACTTTTTGTTCACCTTTGAGTTATTAGATCAACCGTTGCATACTTTGGAAATGTTTTTTGAAGTGAGCATCGTTGGAGGAGAACTAGTGATTGGTAAAGATCCTGAACACGATGATGCCGACCAGCTAATAGAAGATGTAAAGTTTATGACCTTTGAAGAAGTAATATCAGAAGGCGACAATGTTCATCAAATTTTCAGTCTGTGTAACAGTTTTGATGACTTACTGGCCTTGCGTGGATATTTTAAGTTTCAGAAATAAATGCCTAAAATAGCATATTGTTGAATTGCGTTTTACCTTGCAGAATAGTTATAATTGCAGAAAATTAAGCCGACATGAACCTAACCAAAATCGCCTCTATAGTCCTGCTAATCGTTGCCGTTGTGCTGGCCTACTTCTTGGTTTCCAGCATAAGAACCGCAATTGAAGACGAACAAAGGATTGAGGCTGTAGAAGCAGCTGTAATTGAAAAGCTGGTAAGAATTCGGGACGCGCAGAAGGCATACCAGGCGGTTAATGGTGAATATGCGGATAGCTGGGAGAAACTGATACAGTTTGTTGATACCGGAAGTTTTTATATCGTTCAAAGGTCTGAAGAAATTATTACGTTGGATTATGGTGCTGACAGTGTTGTAGTTCACCTTGATACACTGGGAACTGTGCCAGTAATGGATTCATTGTTCTCCGCGGCCAAAGCTCCCAACTTCATCCTCGCTGACCTAGCGCTAATTCCTGGAAGTGATGGCCAGCGATTCTCAATGTTCACAGAAAAAATTACCAAAAGTGGGGTTCTTGTTGACGTTATTGAAGTGGTAGATACAGCCCCCGTAAACCCCAACCGAAAAGAAAGTAACGAAGCAAGGAATAGGAAACCACTAAGATTTGGCTCCAGAACTGACGTAACAACCGCCGGAAACTGGGAGTAACAATTTGAAAACTACCACCGCCAATTACAAGCTAATAAAGCGAATTAAGGATGATAAGTTTGACGTTGACGACTTACATCACTACAACCTCTCAGTGCAAATTGGCGTCCGTGACTTTCAACTTTGTGTAATTGATACCCGAGACAGCAGGTGCCTGGTTTTAGAAGACTACGTAGTTGCAAAAGTTTCTTCTTATTCAGAACTGCTTGAAAACCTCAAGATACTTTTTGATGATCACCAACTTCTCAAGGCCGGATTTTGGAAAGTGGTAAAGGTATCATTCAAGAATAATAAATACTCCTTCATTCCAACCTCTTTATTTGATAAGGATTCACTATACGAATACCTCAGTGTTAATTGCAAGGTTAACCCTATCAGCGAGGAATTTCACTACTACAAGCACATCAAGTCTGACGTAGTAAATGTGTTTGCCGTAAATCGTGAACTAAGTATCTGGGTGCAGGAGCTTTACCCCAATGCTCAGGTTGTTCTCACGCATCAAGCCAGTACACTAATTGAGGGTGTGCTAAAGCAAGACCAGGGCTTTTCAGAAAATACGCTTTTTCTTTACATAGACAGATTTAAGCTTCACCTAATTGCGACTAAGAATAAGGGGCTGGCCTATTACAATCAGTTTCCAATTAAGCAATTCGCTGATTATATGAAGTACATAACATTGGTGATGACTGGACTTCAGTATGATCAAAAAGCCAGCCATGTAGTACTTTGGGGTTATATCGGAAAGCAATCACCACATTACAACGAGTTCTACAAGTTCATCAGGAATATATCTTTTGGTGACCGACCTCCTTACTTGAGCTACGGCTACATATTTGACGAAGTGCAAGATCATCACTTTTTCGACCTCTACAGTACCTATTTGTGCGACTAATAAGCTATGAAAAGGGTAGCTATATTTCCCGGCTCATTCGATCCCTTTACTAACGGGCATTTCGACATTGTAAACAAAGGACTTAAGCTTTTTGACGAGGTGGTAATTGCCATTGGACACAATACCAATAAGCAGCGCTATTTCCCGGTTGAAGACATGATAGCAAAAATTGGAGAGGCATTTAATGATAATGAGCATATTAAGATTGTTGCTTACAGCGAATTGACGGTTAGCCTGGCAAGAAAACACAACGCCAAATTCCTGCTTCGGGGCCTTAGAAATACAACTGATTTCGAATATGAAAACAGCATCGCACAGGTTACAAAATATCTTGATAACGACCTGGAATCTGTGTTTTTGATCACCTCACCCCAATACGCCGCTATCAATTCTACGATTATCCGGGAGGTACACCGATATGGTGGTAAAGTTGACGACCTCCTCCCTTACAAACTCTAGTCTTCTAAAATTGTGCTTTTGTGGTATCGGTCAAATACGAAGTTTATAGACCGGTAAGAATCTTTTAAGGCATGAAATAACTCCTTGTGGTTCATAAATTTTGCCTGCTCAATTCCCTCCTTCTTTTGAGGAGCTAATTTCGAAATATTCTTTGCAGACATAGCGTACCAATTCGTTTTCTTGAGAATGTTATCGCCGCGCAACGTATAGGTGTGCCAAGTGGTGCAGACTTTGTGTTCTAACTTCACCGTTATATTGCATTCCTCCTCCACTTCTCTGACGGCCGCAGCTTTTGACTTTTCATCCTTTTCAACCTTACCTTTTGGCAAATCCCATTTCTGCAATCGATAGATCATGAGGATTTTATTGCCTCTCTTAACAATACCACCGGCTGCCTTAATAATCTTGAAATGCTGCTTAATAAAGGCCTTAGCCTCGGGGTAATCTGAAGCAACTAATGTCAGCGAATCAAGATAGTTGAATGGATTTTCACCAATTAGCTTAAAAATACCAGCCAAATGCTCTGGCCCCACTTTCTTTACTAACACATTGTTGCTAAGCTGTACCGGAAGAATCTTCTCCTTTTTAGCATTAATAATTGTTTGAAATATAACTCCCTCTTCTACTTTTTCGGGTGGAACAACATTGACGGGAGTGTCATTGATGAAAAGGCGCATACTTTAGTCCAGCGTTGAAAGAAGTCTATTGCGGCTTGTTTGAGATTGCATTAGCATTGCAAAAGAAGAAAATTAATTGGAACAAGCAAAATAGAACTAAATTCGCGCTATGAGCAACGTGTCGAATCAAGAGGTTGGGAAAAAAGTAGCTTCTCTGCTACTAGAAATTGAAGCAATTAAGTTGAGTATTGATAATCCCTTTAAATGGAGTTCAGGCTGGAATTCCCCGATTTATTGCGACAATCGCCTTTCGCTAAGTTACCCACAGGTTAGAGATTATGTAAAGTCAGCACTTTCAAATCTTGTTAGAGAAAAGTTTGATAATGTAGAGGCTATTGCCGGTGTTGCTACAGCGGGAATTCCCCAGGGAGCGCTGGTGGCTGATGCGCTTGATATTCCATTTATATATGTACGATCTAAGCCCAAAGGCCATGGTATGGAAAACCTAATTGAGGGCCGAGCTTTGGAAGGTCAGAAAGTTGTTGTTTTGGAAGATCTGGTATCTACTGGTGGCAGTTCCTTGAATGCTGTAAATGCCTTAAAGTCCGCTAATCTGCAGGTTCTGGGCATGGTAGCCATATTTACCTATGGCTTTCCTCTCGCGACAGAAAATTTTACGGCCAGCGGTGTCATCTTGCATTGTCTTAGTGATTATGAACACCTGCTTTCGGAGGCATTGGATCGGGACTATATTTCCAATGATCAGCTCACATCGCTTAAGAAATGGCGCGAGTCCCCAGAGACCTGGAGTAATTAGAACTTATCCTCCAACCCTAATCCAAAAAGAGCGAAGTCGTATTTGACTGGATCCTCGATATCCAGCATTCTCAAATTCTCGGTTAATTGCACCGCTGTATGCCAATCAGTTTTCTTACGGGTAATCAGGCCAAGCCTTCTGGCAACCCTGTCCACATGTACATCGCAAGGACAAATCAGCTGGCTCATTTTTATCCTTTTCCACAAGCCGAAATCCACGCCACCCTTGTCTTCTCTAACCATCCAGCGCAAAAACATATTGATTCTCTTACAAGCCGAATTCCTGGCAGGAGTAGCAATGTGCTTACGGGTTCTTGCCGGATAATCTTCCAGACTAAAGAACAAATCATGAAATTCAGTTAGCGCGCTTTCCATGGCGTTTTCTCCAAGTAGCCCGCCAACAAAGGCATCTTCCAGGGATTGTTTCTCCAAATAGAAATTCTTTAGGAAGTGCACGAAATACAAAGTATCTGTGCTGTTAAAGGTGCGGTGTTTGAATTTCAGGAGGGTCTTAAGGTCACGATCCTGGTGATTGAGGATGAAATCGTGAGGGCTATTGTCCATCAACTGAAACAGCTCCCTGCATTTTGATATAATGGTCTTGCGCTGACCCCAGGCCAGGATGGCCGTCCAGAATGCAGTAATCTCAATATCTTCTTGTTTCGAGTAAGAATGGGGTATGCAGACCGGGTCGTTCTCAATGAACTCTAACCTGTTGTATTGCGCTACCTTGCTGTCAAGAAATTCCTTGAGGTCTTTTGAAACCAAAATTAGGGGATGTAAGAGATCTCCACCCGAAAGTTTTTATTGATTGCCCCTAGCCTATCGTAGGCCGCTTTTGATAAGCGGATCAATACATTCTTGTTGTCACCGGTTTCCGGTAGTTTGCCCAGTACTCGCACAAAAACTACGCGGTTGTTCATTTCATTACGAATTTGCATGATGGTACCAACTTTGGCTGTGCGGTGAAGGGCAAGATACTTTTTGCTCTCAGTAGATCCATCAATTAATGATGCCAGACCATCTTCAACCAATCGTTTGTAATCACCAGTGCCTACAGTTCTTGGCTTATTGCGATCAGCCGTATTTACAACCTCCGGCTCTCGTGTCTTTTCTTCAGGCTCTTCCTCAACTTTAACTTCTTCCACCTCTTCCACTTCCTTTCCTTGCAGATCTGAATCATTTTCTACATCTACTTCGGATTCCGTAACCACCGGGCTGCTGCTATTTTCACCAGGCTCAATTACTCCCACTTTTAGTCTTTGTCCCCTGGATATACCTGAACCAGAGAGCTCATTCCACTCTTTAATTTGATCAATAGAGATGTTGTATTTTCGACTAATCGCGAACAGCGTTTCCTGTGGCTCAACAATATGAATTTTGTCTTTTGGCCTCAGGTCGTTAGTATTCAAAGCAGAAATCCGGATTTCCTGCCCTACGTTCAAGGAGCTACTGGATAAGTCATTCCACTTTTTGAGGTCATCTACACTCACATTGTATAATCTTGATATGTAAAACAGCGTTTCAGATGGCTTAACTACATGCACTCCACCGGCTTTGCCAACAACGTTCTTCTTCACATATGGTATCCTCAAGGTGTCGTTAACCTCTAATCCTGATTTTGATCCGGGGTTATGCGTGAGAATTTCCTGTATGGGAACGCCGTATCGCCGTGATAGGGCGTAGAGTGTTTCTTTAGCCTCAATTTGATGCAATACAAATAATTGATCTCCTCGTCTTTCAAGACCTACCGAATCAATTTCATCGGCTTTAGCGACCAATGAAAGTGTACATACCAATAGTAGAATGAAGCTTGTTCTTAGATGCGCCTTATGCATTATCAACTGCAATTTCCACAAAGATAAAAAAGAAACTATCAATTATTTTGCCAGTGCTCAAAGAGGCTAGTAGCAAATTTCTTAATTTTAGATACGAATTAAATGGCTGAATATTTCCGTAGATAAGCAGAAAAATCAGTCGCAACCAGAGTATAAATGGCTAGAAGACAAATTGTGGTGAAATTCCTGGTGGTGTTATTACTTCTTTTTCAAGTTAATGCATTACTGGCACAGGAAAGGAAAAAGGTGATGTTGATGGAGATCAAGGCCGAAATTGATCCCCGTATGAACCGCTATGTAGATCTGGCTCTGCAACATGCGGATGCCACCAGCCCGGATTTGATCATAATAGAGATGGACACCTACGGCGGCGCATTAAATGATGCAGATGACATTCGTACGATGATACTGGAGTATGAAACTCCTATTCATGTATTCATAAATAAAGATGCTGCTTCCGCCGGAGCCCTTATTTCCATAGCCTGCGATAGTATCTACATGGCAGCCGGAGCCTCAATTGGAGCGGCAACAGTTGTTACTGCTGATGGCAGTGCGGCACCTGACAAATATCAATCTTACATGCGGTCTATCATGAGATCTACAGCAGAGGCCAAGGGCAGAAACCCGCAAATAGCCGAGGCCATGGTTGACGAGGACCTCGAGGTTGACTCCATATCAGATTTGGGGCAAGTAATTACTTTTTCTACTTCTGAAGCCATCAAATACGGATTCTGCGAAGGCCAACGGGAAAGTGTAGATGACGTGCTTGCGCAGTTAGGAATAGAGGACTACGAAATTGAAACTTTCACTATAAGCAGCGCTGAGAAGGTAATAGCCTTCTTCTTAAACCCCTTTGTTTCAGGTATCTTGATCTTAGTAATTGTGGGTGGCATCTATTTCGAACTCCAAACCCCTGGCGTAGGATTTCCAATTCTTGCTGCTGCAATCGCGTTGATTCTTTACCTCACACCGTATTACTTGAATGGCTTAGCTGAAAATTGGGAAATAGCCATGTTCATGGTTGGTTTGATACTTATTGCCCTGGAGATTTTTGTAATCCCAGGTTTTGGCATTGCTGGTATTGCTGGCATCACCATGACTGTAAGTTCACTAGTACTTGTAATGGTGAACAATGACGTCTTCGACTTCTCTTTTGTACCCAGTGGAGACATTTTCGTAGCAGTAAGCACCACCCTGGCTGGAATGTTCGGTAGTATAATAGTAATGTTTATCGGCGGAGTGCGGCTAACAAATAGTGCGGTGTTCAAGAGAATTTCACTCGAAACCGTTCAAGATAGCTCAGAGGGCTATGTGTCTAAATTCAGGGAAGGCTCGTTGATTGGAAAGAAAGGTAAAGCCTACACCGTATTGAGGCCCAGCGGAAAGGTAATGATCGACGACGACCTGTACGATGCCTATACTCGTGGTGGTTACATCCCAAAAGATGCCAATATTGTTGTAATAGCAGAAGAGGGCACCTCACTTAAGGTAAAAGAAGACGAATAGTTTGGAGGTAATTGGTATCATTCCAGCGCGATTCGCTTCAACCAGATTTCCAGGCAAAGCCCTGGTGGATATTCGGGGAAAAAGCATGGTGCAGCGAGTCTACGAGCAGGCGTCGAAGTCCCAACTAGAAAAGGTCATTGTCGCCACAGATAATCAGAATATTCTAGACCATGTAACCGGTTTTGGAGGGATGGCAGTCATGACTTCAGAATCTCATCTAAATGGCACTGAGAGATGCCTTGAAGCACTTGAAAAAGAATCTCAACATTGGGATTACGTGGTAAACATCCAGGGGGATGAGCCCTTTATTGCTCCGGAACAAATTAACCTTCTTTGTCAACTGCTAGATAACTCTGTAGAGATAGCCACATTAATTAAAGAAATTTCAAACCAACAAGAATTGACATCACAGCATGTTAACAAAGTGGTGGTAGGCCAAAATATGAATGCACTGTATTTCAGCAGACAAACTATCCCCTATCAAAGAATTCCCCAAGAGGAGTGGACCAGTAAGCATACTTATTACAAGCATATTGGCATCTATGCCTACAGACAAGATGTGTTAAAGGAAATCTGCAAACTTGATCCAACGCCCCTTGAACTGGCAGAAAAATTGGAACAATTGCGGTGGCTTGAAAATGGCTACTCAATCAGAACTGCCGTAACAGATATAGATAGCAACGGCATTGATACTCCTGAGGATTTAGAACGACTACTTAAATAAAAGAGTAGATCAGAAACCTCACAGTGCTATTCCTCTCTTAGGTGTTCCATGGGATTTGTAAAAAGTACCTGCCTCATCAAAGTAGAGATCGTCAGAAATACAATCAACAGTAAGATCATCGTTCCAGTTACGGCCGTGGAAATGCTGAATTTTAGGTAGTAAGTATATAGTGAGTCCAGGGCGTAGCTAACCAAAACATAACCCAATGGCAAGGCGATAGTAAATGCTATGGCTAACATAAAACCTAGATCTTTGTTCATAATCCTCAGCAGGTCGGTGGATGTAGCCCCTATAACCTTTCTGATACTATACTCCTTATATCGCTGAATATTCCTTAGAGACTGCATGCCAACCAAACCCATACAGGAAAGGACAATCGCCAGCAATGCCACAATTGAGATAATCTTGCCATGATTGCTCACTTTGTTTAAATAATCGTCAAAAACATCATCCTGAAAAACGCCCCTGTATACCTGGTTTGGCACTACTTCCTTCCAGGCTTGCCTCAGAAATTCATTTACCTTGCTACCATTTCCGGGGGTTGTTCTTACTAATGCATGATTAAACTCATTCTCCTCACCTACAAATAGAAACATAGGAGTAATGCGATGATAAAATGGGTAAAAATGAAAATCCTTGATGACCCCGGCAATTCGATATACGATTGTGTCATTCATTCTGAAGGTGAATTCTTCATAACCGTCATGAAGCTGGTATTCCTCAACAAAGGCTTCATTAACAACTACCATATTCTCCTTGTCATTGGCACTTTGAGTATTCAGTTTTCTCCCATCCTTGATATGCATGCCCATAACTTCCAGGTAATCATCTCCGATGCCGAGGTTATATACACTTTCCTCGTCGTCATTCACTACCATTGAGGTCCACCCCATAGCAACACCCACATGGTTTACTGAACGGCTAACAGCGATGACATCGGGATGACTCTCGGCCTTGGTGAGCAGGGCGTCTAACTGTTGACCATAAACCCAGGACAATGCAATTACTTGTTCCTGATTGTAACCCCAGTCACGTGCCTTGAGGTAATCTACATTGGCCAGGAAGCCAACACTTGCCAGTACACAAATGGTGGTTAGGACAAGCTGCATCGTCATAAACAGTCTTGTAACCGAATGACGTTGATTTTTCAGCTTTCCTTTTAGTACTGTTGCTGGATGAAATGATGAAATATAAATCGAAGGATAAATGGAGGAGACAATAGCAAGGAATAGAATAATAGCTAAGGCAAATGCTCCAGTAGCAAAGGATGGGCTTAATCTTAGGTTGGTATTGAGCAATTCGTTAAAGCTGCCAATAAATACTGACCCGGCAAGTACCCAACCCAGACCAAGAGCGATAGTAGCATAAATAATGTTTTCAAAAACGAACTGGGAAATAAGCGTTCTTCTGGCAGACCCTAACATCTTTCTAATACCAATCTCCTTTAAGCGTGCGCCACCAGAGGCAAGCGCAATGTTTATGTAATTCAAGCAAGCCAGAACAATAAGAAAAGAAGTTAGACCAAATAAAGAGTTGCGCTCAAGGCGAGTGCCACTCTGTACCATAGTACCGTTTAAATCTTCTGCGCGAATTGCTAATTCTGTTAGGGGAACAAGTGGAAATCCGGTTGCCTTCCATTGCGGGTCTGCCTCATTCTGAATTTTTAAGATAGCCGGCATGCTGGATTGTACTACATCTGACATTTTTCCATCATAAAGCTGCACAAACGTCACCGCAGTTTCAGTCCAGTCCTGTTCATCATAATATTCTTGATTAAAAAGCACCCCGATAGGAATGACTACCTCTGGGGTGAAACTCGCGCTTTCCGGAAAGCTCTCAAAAACTCCCAATACTTCTAATTGCAAGTTGTCAGATTCTTGCGGGGAATTTAGAAGATTACCAACTGGGTTGGCCTCACCGAAGTATTTCTTGGCAATTGCCTCTGAGAGAACAACTCCAGGTATTTCACCAAATCTTTTTGCTGAACCCCACTTCAATGGGAAAGTGAACATTTCGAAAAACTCAGCATCAGCAAAATATGCTGAATTATCTAACAGGTCAGCATCTTTTAAAAAAGCAATATCCCCATCAATAATGCGGCATGTCGCTTCGACTTGAGAAAACCCCTCTGATAAAGCCCTGGCCAGTGGTAAAGGACTATCGCCCCAGACTGCGTTTTTTTGAGCTTGTGCCACCAAAAACAACCGCTCTCGATTAACATGGAAGTCGTCCATGGTATATTGCACCTTTAAATACTGATAGGTAATTAGGCTACACCCCAAAGCAAGGGAAAAGCCCAAAATGTGAATCGCTGAGATAAGCGGTTGCTTTCGGATCAAGCGAAAAGCAGTAAGCAAGTAGTTCTTAATCATTTCGGAGCGCTAATGGATACAAAACAAAGAACGGAAACATTTATTCCATTCCTTGGCATAATTTCGTCATTTGGCAGGTAGCTATGTAACAACTAACTGATTTTCAAGGGTAAATAAGAAATGGCTGATATAACTACAATAATTTTCGATATGGATGGTGTGATTATCGACAGCGAGCCCATTCATTTTGAAATGGAACAACAGGTAATGCAAGAGGTAGGGATAACACTTAGCGCAGAAGAGCACCATACCTTTATAGGTACTTCATCCAAAAATATGTGGCAGAACTTGAAGGAGAGGTTTGCGCTCCAGCAGCCACTAGATGAGTTACTAGCAATGGGCCATCATCGCTATATCAAGTATCTGAAGGAGACTGATATTGAGCCCATCGACGGAGTGGCCGATCTGATAAAGAATTCTTTCAAAGAGGGGTATCAGCTCAATCTGGCCTCATCGGCCACAATGGAGAACATTAATACTGTGCTGGATAAGTTTAGCCTGACTAGGTATTTTCTGCGCAAAATCAGTGGAGCAGAACTGGAAAACTCCAAACCTCATCCGGAGATTTTCTTAAAAACAGCGGAATGGTCTGGTGTGTCAACTGATAAATGTCTGGTGATTGAGGACTCCTACAACGGGGTGCAGGCAGCCAAAGCAGCCGGCATGTGGTGCGTTGGCTTCAATAATCCAAGTTCAAAAAATCAGAATCTCAGCGATGCCGACGTTACAATTGATGGCTTTGAAGGATTGAGTATCGGTGGGCTCTTAGCGCAATTGGCTCAATCATAATTGCTGTTTCAGCACAATAGAATTGCCATCCGGATCTTTAATTGATGCTACCTTTTGGTCGGATTGAATCGCAATCTCACCCATCATCTCACCACCAGAACTATTAACCATTTCGATGACAGCATCTAAGTCGTCAACGATTATATCAAACTGATGTCGATTCTGCTCAGCGGTATTTTGGGCAATCTCCCTGGGACAAAAAAGGAGGTTCAGTCCAATCCACCCTCCTTGATACAATGTGGCGCCATACATTTCATGTGCTGCAAACCTCACATCGAAGACGCTTTCATAGAATTTCACCATTGCGTCCATGTCAGTAATTGCCATGGTCAATCCCTCTATTCTCATTTTGTTCATAATCTACAATTCCAGGTTTGGTATATTTTACCCTGCACCTATTACTGGCAAGGCCAGAGTATCAAGATCTTAAGATAAGGCCAATTCTCAGGCTGTCAAACCCGCAAAATAGTCTAGTTGCATTTATCCCCATTTTTTCGTTATATCGTCCTGATTAAAGCTAAAAATTTGGCAGAAACTAACATATTATTCGAGCGCCGGGGGTTTGGCCAAACCAGCAGAAAAGACCTCTGGTGGGTACAACCCGTTTCGGTATTTCTAGGACTTTCAGCATTTATTGTTTACGCTACTTGGGCCGCTTTCCAGGGTGAATATTACGCGTTTGGCAACTACCTGTCTCCATTCTATTCGCCGGAAATTTTTGGAAGCAGCCCACATAGTATTTTTGGGCCAAAGCCAGATTGGTGGCCAATGATAGTGCCCTTCTCTCCTGCCCTATTAATATTATGGGCTCCCGGAGGTATGCGTTTTACTTGCTACTACTATCGCGGCGCCTATTACAAAGCATTCTGGGCCGACCCTCCCGCATGTTCAGTTTCTGAGCCTAGAAAAAAATATTGGGGCGAAAATAGGCTTCCACTGATAATGCAAAACCTGCACCGCTACTTTATGTATCTAGCAGTAATATTTGTGTTCATACTAATCTACGATGCATGGAAAGGGCTATGGTTTGTTAATGCCGCTACTGGCGAAGAACAATTTGGTTTGGCAGTTGGCAGTATTGTGCTGGCGATGAATGCCACACTTCTTGGCGGCTATACCTTTGGTTGTCATTCCTTCCGACATCTAGTTGGCGGATTTAAGAATCAACTATCCAAGGCTCCTGTTCAGCGGACACTATACAACTGCTCAAGCTGCCTTAACAGAAGGCATAAGAACTGGGCATGGGCCAGCCTATTCTGGGTGGCTTTCTCAGACCTCTACGTAAGGCTTTGTGCCATGGGTATCATTACTGACTTAAGATTTTTTTAATGGCTGAATACGAAAAGTTTCAACATGATGTGCTGGTAATTGGTTCCGGCGGTGCTGGATTACGAGCGGCAATCGAGGCATCAGCTACGGGTGTAACCGTGGGAGTAGTAAGTAAATCCCTTTTGGGCAAGGCCCATACGGTAATGGCCGAGGGTGGAGTTGCAGCAGCGTTGGCAAATGTAGATAACAGGGATGACTGGAAGGTCCATTTTACCGATACCATGCGAGGTGGGCAGTATCTGAATAACTGGCGCATGGCTGAGCTGCACGCAAAAGAAGCTCCTGATAGAGTAAGAGAGCTGGAAGCCTGGGGCGCCCTTTTTGACAGAACCAAGGATGGTAAGATACTCCAGCGCAATTTCGGAGGGCACAAGTTCCCACGTTTGGCTCACGTCGGAGACCGCACTGGCCTTGAAATGATCCGAACGCTGCAAGACCATGGCATCCATCAAGGTATAGACTTTTACCAGGAGTATACAGTTATTTCATTGTTGAAAGAAGATGGCCGAGTTACTGGCGCCTTTGCCTACGACCGTGAGAAAGGTAGGTTTAAGGTCTTCCAGGCCAAGGCTATTATAATAGCCACTGGAGGTATGGGTAAGATTTATAAAATCACCAGCAACAGCTGGGAATGTACCGGAGGTGGTATTTCTCTGGCTTATCACGCCGGTGCAGAACTACTTGATATGGAGTTCATCCAGTTTCACCCTACCGGTATGGTGTGGCCACCAAGTGTAAGAGGACTTTTAATTACCGAGGGGGTACGAGGTGAAGGTGGTGTGCTTCGCAACAGCGAAGGCAACAGGTTTATGTTTGATGATGTGCCAGATCTATATCGTCATCAAACATCAGACAATGAAGAAGAAGGTTGGAAGTACACCCAAGGAGATCCCAACGCCAAAAGACCGCCAGAGCTCTTGACAAGAGACCATGTTGCCAGATGCATCTATCGAGAGGTTAAGGAAGGAAGAGGCAGCCCACACGGTGGCGTATTCCTGGATATTGCCTGGATCAAAGAAAAAATCTCCAATGCGCCTGAACATATAAAGCGCAAGCTGCCCAGCATGTATCACCAATTTAAGGAACTGGCGGGAATAGATATCACGCAAGAACCAATGGAAGTTGGCCCCACTACCCACTATATTATGGGGGGAATCAAGGTAGATCCAGATTCGCAAATGACGGCCATGCCTGGTTTATTTGCTGCCGGCGAATGTGCGGTTGGTCTGCATGGTGCCAATAGATTGGGTGGTAACTCCTTATCAGATTTATTAGTATTTGGGAAGAGGGCTGGCGAGTTTGCCGCTAAGTTCGCCCAGGAGAATAACCAGGCCCCTATTCCTGAACAGCAATTAGAGCAGGAAGCGAAGTGGGCGCTGGCTCCATTCGAAAGAGGCCAAACTGAGGAGAATGCTTTCCATATACAAGGCGAACTGCAAGAAATGATGCAGGATTTGGTGGGTATCGTAAGAACGGAAGAAGGCCTTGGTGATGCGGTTAATCGTATAGCTGGTTATTGGGAGCGAGCAGAAAAGATTGGCAGTGGTGGCAATCGGGAATTTGATCCCGGTTGGCATACAGCCTTAGACCTAAAGCATATGCTTACGGTTGCAGAATCAATTGCCAGGGCTGCAAAAGAGAGAAAAGAGAGCCGAGGTGGCCATTATCGCCAGGATTATGTAGAGAAAAGCGATGAATACGGAAAAGTAAATATCAGCGTAAGAAAGGCCGATGATGGCAGCATGGAAGTAAAACAGGTGGTGAAGGATCCAATACGAGAAGACTTACAACAAATTATTGAAGAACTAGGCTAATGGGACGAGTTAAATTCAATATATGGCGCGGCAATGGTGATGGAGGTCAACTCCAGGAATACAGCACCGAGATCTCTGAAGGAATGGTAGTACTTGATGCCGTGCACCAAATTCAAGCAGAATCTGCTCCTGACCTTGCCGTCCGATGGAATTGCAAGGCAGGTAAATGTGGCAGCTGTTCTGCCGAAGTAAATGGCAAACCAAAGCTGATGTGTATGACGCGCATGAGCGACCTCCCCCAGGATAAGCCCGTAAGCATCGAACCGATGAGGGCATTTCCGGGCTTAAAAGATCTGGTAACAGATGTAAGTTGGAATTACAGGGTCAAAGAAAAGATCAAGCCCTTCAAGCCCCGAAAACCCGATAACGATGATGGCACCTGGAAAATGAAGCAAGGTGACATTGACCGGGTGCAGGAATTTCGTAAATGTATTGAGTGCTTCCTATGCCAGGATGTTTGTCACGTTCTTAGGGAACATCACTTGCACAATGAGTTTATTGGCCCTCGATTTATGGTATATACGGCCGCCTTGGAGATGCACCCGCTTGATACTGAAGACAGAAGGGAGCAGCTAAAGCAAGACGATGGAATTGGATATTGCAACATTACCAAGTGCTGCACAAATGTATGTCCCGAGAGCATCACTATCACTGACAATGCCATCATCCCACTAAAGGAGCGAGTGGCTGACCGTTTTTATGACCCGATCTTGAATTTTTTTCGTTTATTTACAAAAAGCGATAAGTAATGAGTAGTTCTGAATCCCCGACGCAAGACCAAAGGCAGTTCAACTTAAAACCCTTATCAAAAGAAGGGGTTGAAGCCGCAATAGAAAAAGCCGAAAAGTATCGCCTCCTCAATGATCCGTTGATGGCAGAGAGCATTTGCCTGGATATTCTTGAAATTGAACCTGGAAACGAAAGAACACTTAGCATCTTAATTCTGGCTTTGACCGATCAGTTTGGAAAAGGCTCTCCCAATAACGGCGAGAGAGCCAGGGAATTAGCTGGGCGATTCAATGATGAATATAACCAGGTTTACTATTTGGGTCTAATCCATGAACGGCAGGGTACAGCATCTCTCAACTCTAATGTTCCTGGGGGGCAATACGATGCCTACGAATGGTATCGGGAAGCAATGGATCTTTATGAAAAGGCTCAAGCAATCCATCCAACTGGGAATGACGATGCTATCCTGCGCTGGAACACCTGCGCCAGGATTATCATGCACCAAAATCTTGAGCCCCGACCAGAAGACGATTCGATCAACATGCTTGAGTAGCTTCACCACTCAAGAATGAGCTGGATTAAGAAAATTGAATACTCAGAGGCAGAAGGAAAGCTAAGGAAGCTTTACGACCGCATTAAGGGTCCCGATGGATACATCGACAATATCCTCAAAATTCATGGCCAAAGACCTCATACACTTGAAGGACACATGGGCCTTTACAAGAACGCTCTTCACCATAAAGCCAACACACTACCCAAGTGGCTCCTGGAAAGCCTAGGTGTTTATGTTAGCCATCTAAACCAATGCCTGTATTGCGTGAAGCATCACGCCCAAGGGCTCAGGCGGCTGCTAAGCGATGATATTAGATTTGAAGAGATTATGAATGCGCTTGAGAAGGATGAAATTGCCTCTGCCTTCGACCAAAAGGATGGACTCCTTTTCAACTATGCTAAACTGCTCACTCAAAATCCATCTGAGGTCACAAAGAGTTTGGTTGATGAACTCAAAGGCCAATTCGATGAAGGTGAGATTCTGGAAGTGAATCAGGTAGTTAGCTATTTTGCCTACGCCAACAGAACAGTTTTGGGCTTGGGAGTAAATACCGATGGAGACATCTTAGGCTTGTCACCAAACGACAATGATAATCCCGATAATTGGGGCCACCAATAATCACATTTCGTATCCCGGAAAACATTTTAGGATTAGCCTTTGTTGATATATTGAGCTGGTAAATGTCAGTTTCTTCGTGATCAAAATATTATACTTTACAATTGGTTGTTACCCCTTAACAGTTAAATTTGGGAAGTACTTCACCTAACCTAATTGCTTGAAATGAGTTGGTTTTCCAAGACCTTAAACAGCACTATCGGTAGAAAAATATTCATGTCCCTCACCGGGATTTTTCTTATTCTTTTTCTGACAGTTCATGTCGCTGGCAACCTGCAATTACTAATACCAGACGGGGGAAAGGCTTTCAACATCTATGCGCACACCATGGGAACCAATCCCTTTATTCAGGTTGTTTCCAAACTCAACTTTGCTTTCATAATTGTCCATATTATTTGGTCTATTCTATTAACACGCCAAAATATGGCAGCAAGAGGAGTTGGATACGCGGCAAGTTCCGGCGCAAGTAGCAAATGGAATTCACGTAATATGGGAGCTTTAGGGACGGTTATACTAATCTTCCTAATAGTTCATTTAAGAAAGTTCTGGTATGTTTTCAAATTCGGAGAAGTCCCCACCACTACAATAGATGGCGCCGAAGTGCCTAATTATTTCCTGGTGGTAAATGAAGCCTATAGCTATTGGTACTATGTGGTATTTTATGTGGTGTGCCTCATCGTTATTGCAGGCCATCTCAATCATGGTTTCCAAAGCGCCTTCCAAACTCTTGGACTAAATCATAAAAAATATACACCCTTCATTAAAGCAGTAGGTGCCCTATATAGCATCATTGTTCCTCTACTTTTCGCCCTCATTCCGGTGATGATGTTCCTGAGGAACCTGTAAAAAAAGAAACTCTGTCGTAATGATATTAGACTCTAAAATTCCTGGTGGTGCCCTTGAAGAAAAGTGGGAAAAGCATAAGTTCAACATCAAGCTAGTAAACCCTGCTAATAAACGGAAATATGACATTATCGTGGTAGGTACCGGCCTGGCTGGAGCTTCAGCTGCAGCATCTCTGGCCGAGCTTGGCTATAATATCAAAGCATTTTGCTTCCAGGACAGTCCGCGAAGGGCGCATAGTATTGCAGCCCAAGGTGGTATAAACGCAGCCAAAAACTATCAGAACGACGGCGACAGTATTTTCCGATTATTCTACGACACAATTAAAGGTGGAGATTACAGATCGAGAGAAGCCAATGTACACCGTCTGGCAGAAGTTAGTGTAAACATCATCGACCAGTGCGTCGCGCAGGGAGTTCCCTTCGCACGAGAGTACGGCGGCCTGCTTGATAATCGATCTTTTGGTGGCGCCCAGGTATCCAGAACATTTTATGCCCGGGGACAAACTGGGCAGCAACTTCTATTAGGAGCTTACAGTGCTTTGAGTAGACAAATTGCCAATGGCAAGGTAGAGATGCACTCTCGTACGGAGATGCTCGACTTGGTTATGGTAGACGGCAAAGCCAGAGGCATCGTCACCAGAAACCTAATCACTGGCAAAATAGAATCGCATAGTGCCCATGCCGTCATCCTGGCCACCGGAGGCTATGGCAATGTGTTCTATCTTTCCACCAATGCCATGGGCTCTAATGCCACGGCAGCGTGGCGCGCCCACAAGAAGGGAGCCTTCTTCGCTAACCCCTGCTATACACAAATACATCCTACCTGCATTCCTGTTTCTGGTGATCATCAGAGTAAGCTAACACTAATGTCGGAGTCATTGAGGAATGATGGCAGAGTGTGGGTGCCCAAGGAAGGGCGCAAAGGCCTAACAGCCTCCGAAGCAGTAGCTATTCCGGAAGAAGAAAGAGACTATTACCTCGAAACAAAGTACCCTTCATTTGGTAACCTTGTTCCTCGAGATGTAGCCTCCAGAAATGCCAAGTACGTTTGTGACGAAGGCCGTGGAGTTGGTGCCACCGGTTTGGCAGTTTTTCTGGATTTCGCGGACGCAATAAAAAGAGATGGCAAAGATGTTATCTCTGCCAAGTATGGCAACCTGTTTGACATGTACAAGCAGATCACTGGCGACAACCCTTACGAAGTACCGATGATGATTTACCCCGCGGTACACTATACCATGGGCGGCCTTTGGGTTGACTACAACCTGATGACTTCTATTCCGGGACTATATGCGCTTGGAGAATGTAACTTCTCGGATCATGGGGCAAATAGGCTTGGAGCTAGCGCGTTAATGCAAGGTTTGGCGGATGGGTACTTTGTAATCCCTTACACCATTGGAGACTATCTCGCACAGACACCCTATGATAAAATACCAACGGATCATGAGGCTTTCAAAGCTGCCGAAGAAAACGTGAAATCAATCAACCGGAAGCTTCTTAGTATCAAAGGAGAAAAAACTGTTGACGAGTTTCATAAAGAGCTTGGGCATGTAATGTGGGATTACTGCGGTATGTCTCGAAATGCAGAAGGTCTAAAGAAAGCTAAAGAGGAGATAAAGAAAATACGCGAGGAATATTGGCAAAATGTGAAAGTAATCGGTGCCAATGAAGAATTGAATATGTCGCTGGAAAAAGCCAGTAGAGTGGCTGACTTCCTTGAACTAGGCGAGTTGATGGTAGACGATGCATTGCATCGATCGGAGTCTTGCGGTGGACACTTTAGAGAAGAGTCTCAAACCGAAGAAGGTGAGGCCAAGAGAAAAGACAACGAATTCTCGTATGTGGCGGCCTGGGAGTACAAGGGGACAGATAATGAATCAGAGCTAAACAAAGAAGCTCTGCAATTTGAAAATGTGAAACTTACGCAACGTAGTTATAAGTAGCAGTATGAACCTGACTTTGAAAATCTGGAGGCAACAAGATGCCAACACCAAAGGAGAAATGAAGACCTATGAGGTCTCAGATATCTCTCCGGATATGTCTTTTTTGGAGATGCTCGATGTACTAAACGAAATACTCTCTAAGAAAGGAGAAGATCCGGTACATTTTGATCATGACTGCCGCGAAGGTATCTGCGGGATGTGTAGTATGGTCATTAATGGCCGTCCTCATGGTCCAAAGCAGGCCATCACTACCTGCCAGCTACATATGCGAAGTTTCAAAGATGGCGATACAATTCTTATTGAACCATGGCGGGCAACCGCCTTCCCGGTGGTTAAAGATTTGGTAGTAGACCGAGGTGCATTTGACAGGATCATTCAAGCTGGTGGATACATTTCGGTTAATACTGGTGGTACTCCAGACGCTAATGAAATACCAATTCCCAAAAAGGTAGCTGATGAAGCTTTTGACTCTGCCACCTGTATTGGATGTGGGGCATGTGTAGCTGCTTGCAAGAATGCTTCGGCCATGCTCTTCGTAAGTGCTAAGGTTTCTCAATTGGCATTGCTACCGCAGGGCCATGTTGAACGCAAAACCAGGGTAGAAAAAATGGTAGCCCAAATGGACGAAGAAGGATTTGGTGCCTGTACAAATACCGGAGCCTGCTCGGCCGAATGCCCCAAGGAGATTAGCCTGGAGAATATTGCACGGCTTAACCGAGAATATGTCGGCGCCAGACTGAGCTCCGAGAATATCTAACTTTTTACCACCTGTTTGCCGGAAACCTCAATTTCAGTAAATTGAGGCTGTTCCCTAATAACCCTAACCCATGAAGAAATTCAAAACTTCCCTGATCATTCCTGTTTGCTTAGCAATAGTATTTACAACTGCCTGCAATACACCGGAAGCTGGCGATGCTAACGATATCGGGCCAGCTGAAAACGAGACGACAGAATCAGTCCCAGAGCCTCAGTATAGCCTAACTGCAGATCAAACTCACAATAAATTTAGCAGAACCATCGAACCAGTATTGAGGGTGCCCAGTGGAGCGATAATTGAAGCGTATACTGAGGATGCAGCAGACCAGCAAATAGATGTCAACTCTGGATTAGAGGACCTCAATAGCTTAAGCTTTGACCCCATCCATCCCTTAACGGGGCCTGTATATGTAGAAGGGGCCGAACCCGGCGACGTGCTGGCGGTAAAATTGCACAAAATCGAAATTGGAGATTGGGGCTGGCAGGCCATTATCCCGGGTTTTGGATTTCTGGCGGAAGACTTTACCGCAGCTACCATTCGTACTTTTGAATTGAAGGGTAAGAATACGGTGGAATTCCGTGATGGTATTAACATACCCTTGCGACCATTCCCAGGCGTAATGGGAGTAGCTCCAGATACTGACTCGCTACTTTCTACTATACCACCAAGAGCAAACGGCGGCAATATGGACGATCCGAATTTGGTTGAAGGTACCACAGTCTATTTCCCTGTTTTTGTGGAGGGTGGTCTGTTTTCTATAGGCGATGCGCATGCGGCCCAAGGGTTAGGCGAAATTTGCGGAACTGCCATCGAGGCTCCCATGCGTTTTGTCTATGAAATCAACGTAATCAAGGGAAAGGATATTAAAGAGCCACAATACGAAACTGACGACTACTATGCCGTTACTGCTTTCGCAACTACTATTGATGAAGCTGCAAAAAAAGCAGCCCGGTACATGATTGACTATCTGGAAAAGGAGCATGGTATGGACCGCACAGACGCTTATATGTTATGCTCACTGGCGGGTGATTTAAAGATCGCGGAGGTTGTGGATGTGCCTCATATGCTTGTTACGATGCATATATCTAAAGATGTTCTGGGGATCAAATGAATGGGTAAGCAGGAAGTATCTGGTTTTCAAACACAGCATGAATTCGCTGATAGAGTTAGCAACTTACCAGAGTCCTTTATCCGTGAAATTCTCAAAGTCACTACACGACCGGAAATTATCTCTTTTGCCGGTGGGTTGCCAAACCCGGAATTGTTTCCTGTCGACGAAATTGCAGCTGCTACCCTAGCTGTGCTGCAGGAATCTGGCCAGGACATTTTGCAGTATACTGTAACGGAAGGTTACCTACCTCTTAAGGAAAAAATAAGTAAGAGATACAGAAAAAAGAAGGGCTTGGAAATACCACCTGAAAACATTCTGATTCTTAGTGGTTCCCAACAAGGCCTAGACCTGGTAGGCAAAGCCTTCCTCAACCCGCGGGAGTTGATCTTACTGGAAAAGCCAACATTTATTGGGGCATTACAATCTTTCGCAGTATTTGAACCTTCCATAGAAGAAGTATCAATTACCACGGCGGGGCCAGATATGGAAGAGGTGCGACGAGCACTAGACAAAAAGCCAAAACTTTTCTATTGTGTCCCTAATTTCCAAAACCCAACCGGTGCCACTTATTCCTCCACCAGGCGAAATGAAATCGCTCAGCGTATATCGGGTACTAATACAGTAATTGTTGAAGATGATCCTTATGGCGATATAAGCTTCACTGATGAGGAAATGAAATCATTTTGGGAACTAGCCCCGGAACAAACAATTCTATTGGGCTCATTCTCAAAGATTATTTCGCCAGGTTTACGAACCGGTTGGCTAGCGGCACCATCACACCTCATTAGAAAACTGGTGGTCCTAAAGCAAGCAGCTGATACGCATACCAATCACCTCTCACAGAGAGCAATTGATCGGTATTTGAGCGACAACAACATTGATCTCCATATTTCAAAAATCAAAAGTGCTTACAAGGCTCAACGGGATTGCATGGTAGATGCCATAAGGGCAGACTTTCCCTCCGAGGTAAAAGTTGACATACCCAATGGAGGAATGTTTCTCTGGGCTACCCTGCCGGAAAACGTTGACGCTTATGAGGTATTTGAATCTGCAATAAAGGAAAAAGTAGCATTTGTGCCCGCTAAGACTTTCTATGCCAACCTTGACATTAACAATACAATTCGCCTCAACTTCTCTAACTGCAGCGAAGAGCAAATTCGAGAGGGCATCAGACGCCTCGGCTTTACACTTAAGAAATTCGTATAAAATCAAATGGAACTGAAATTGACCACAGCTGACGCAGGCGATAGTGTAGTACTAAGCGCTATGGCAAAGAGAGCCAAAAGTTATTGGAACTACCCGTCAGAGTGGATAGAACTATGGAAGGAAGACCTAACACTTACTGAAGAGTACATCAATTCCAACATGGTATATAAGGCCATGGAGCCAGATAGCAACCAAATAATTGGCACTTGCGCAGTAGAGCAGCTTTCAGAAAAGGAAGTTGAAATTGCCCATTTCTGGATTGAACCTGAGTTTATGGGTAAAGGAGTAGGCCGCCAACTCATAACGAAAGCTCTCGAATACGCAGAGCAGCAAGAAGCCACAAGAGTAGAAGTACTTTCCGATCCAAATGCCAGGGAGTTCTATCAGAGGTTTGGCTTTAGGTTTATCGGAGAACGCGAGGGAGTACCGAAAGGCAGGTTCTTGCCGGTTTTAGAGAAAGTACTCTTTACGGAAAGTTAGCTTGTGTATCGAAGTCAATGATTAACCACTGATGGAGGTACTGTTTCATTTTCGTATTTGAGATTCTAAAAGTCTCAATTCTGGGATCGGTTTATAAAGCTCTAATTTTAGCCAGCATCATTATAATGGGAGAGTTAAACCAGGTGGTTGGTTTGAAAAGACTGGAGCTAAGAAATTAAAATTATGGCGTAGATGTGCGCTGTCTATTTCTATTGCCCTGTTGGTCTTCATGTTTACATACTGGGCAATCATGGACTTGGTGACACCGCGAGAATTCCCATCGGATATTTTAAGGTGTTGGAAGAGATCAATGGCAATTACGCTTATACTGAACACGAAATAAACCAACAGATTGGAATTAGGACATTTGCATTGGGCAATGATAATCTCTATGGCGAAGTGCAAGGGGGCCTTAATAGTGAGAGAGCAGAATACGTTGTATGGAATCTCCGAACCGGCGAGTCGATATTTTACAGGACAGAGGCTGAGTACCTAGCAGTGTCCAGCAAAAAACAATATCCCAAACCTGCGGAATTTGAAGAGTTCTTTAAGCATTATCAAAGACATTGGAACGGATGGAGGTGGTGGTTTTTGCCTTAAAGCATTTCTCTTCCGAACCCTAATTTGAATACTGCCTGGCAACCGTAGGATCCGTACCATCCTTCTTTCTTTTCTCGTCCTCGAAATAGACCCACAGAGTATAAACGCCCAAAGCGGTACCAATAGGAAAGTTAATCAAGGCAAGGCAACCCTGAATCAGTACCAGTATCAGAGCCCACTTCTGATTGTAAAGGAGCCCAATTCCCCCAATAATTGAAGGAACGGCGACAAAGAGAATTAAAAACCAAAGTAATGTGGGTATTATCAACTCTAACCAGGTCAGCACTTCATGGTCTAAGTAGTCGACAAGAAATACGTTAAACAGATTGTAGATAAGTGCTAGCAATAGCAAATCGACGACTCCCCAGGCAATGTAAATGGCCGCCAGAACTCTTTTGTGGGCATCCATAATCAATAAGATTTTGGTTAATCTAATATAAAAAAAAGAAGCCTCTTCCGGAATGGAAGAGGCTGAGCGGTTAGTTACTCCAGATTAATTATCTATAGCAGTTAGATTGTATCTTATAAGCTTTGCCGCGAAAGAATTACCGCTTTCCTGGGCCACAGACCAGTCTGCATGGCTGGCATCGTAATTCTCTAATTGGAAGTTGGCTTCACCACGCTCCAAGTAAGCTTTGATATAGTTGCCGTCTAATTCTATCACCTGGTCAAACAAAGCTAAAGCTTCCTGGTACTCCCCGGTGCGAGCCTTTACAGCGCCTTTGTAGAAAAGTGCATCAACATCAGCTGGATGTGTCTCCAAATAGATGTCCAGATCCTGCTCGACTTTATCATAGCATTTGATGTTGTAATGAGCAATGGCTCGGTTTAAATGTGCCATGGTTTTGGTGCTATCTAGTTCCAAAACGATACTGTAATCCCAGGCAGCTTTATGGTATCGGCCCTGCTGCAGGTAGTATGTAGCTCTTTGGAAAAAGGCTGTACTATTGCGAGGGTTCATCTTAATCATCTGGTTATAACGCTTAACCGGACTTTTCTTTTTCTCCGTTGCCATTACTCCCGTGATTGTCATGGTGGTGATTAAGATTGTTGCGATTACCGTTTTCATCACTTTCGTTTAGTTGTTCGTACCCATAGAGTTACAGGAAAAGTGCCAGATGACCCTCTCAATAAGTAACTCACTGTCAATCAGCGGATTATTTTCTTTTTATGCCAAAACTGAGGGATACCCCAGTCCCAAATAAAGACGATTAGTCAGTCGTACGTCCCAAAATGGGAATTTGACGGAACGCGCTTTAATCAATACCTTGGAAGCTGAATAGCAGATTATGGGTAAAGTATTTGAAACGATAACTCCTGAACTGCAGGAATGGATCGCAGCACAGAAGATGTTTTTCGTGGCCACAGCACCGCTTTCCTCCGATGGACTAGTTAACCTATCACCTAAGGGCATGGACTCATTACGAATTTTAGATGAGAACACTGTTGCTTACATCGATCTTACCGGAAGCGGAGTTGAAACCATTGCCCACATAAAGGAAAACCAGCGAGTGACAATTATGTGGTGTGCCTTCGAAGGGCCACCAAAAATTCTAAGGGTATATGGTACGGGCTCGGTTATCGAGGCTACCGATCCGCGTTTTTCCGAATTAGCAAAGAGCTTTCCCAGTTATGCCAGTGCCCGGGCTGTAATCATCATAAAAAGCATCAGGATTGCAGACTCTTGTGGCTTTGGTGTTCCTGAGATGCAGTATGAAAAGGATCGGGATACATTGGTAATATGGGGTGATAAGAAGGGAGAAGCCGGCATTGTTGATTATCAAAAAGAAAAGAATCTCAAGAGCCTTGATGGGCTTCCAGGGCTTGACTTACAATAAAAAAGGGGCTAAAAGCCCCTAATTTGAGTATTCAACCTAACCTATTCTATTCTTTTATTTCTGCTACACCGCTTCCGGTGGAAACATTAATTTTTACGTCCTTAGAGCCTATTTTAGCCGATTTTCTCAAAATTACATTTCTGCCTCTCTCAATTTCCTCCTCCTTATCGAAGTCGAAGGGAGCTATTATCCGGCCTCGCCTTTCGTCTGCTTCCATTACTACATCGCCATTTATGGCATTACCTCCAAAATCCAAGACCGCGTCACCAGAGCCAGAATTAACACTAATATCGAAGTCTGCGGCTTTGCTCAGAGACACTTCAGCATCACCCGAACCGCAATTGAAGCTGCTGCGATCGGCCAAAATTACGTTTCTGGCATGAACGTCGCCACTACCAACATTAACTGAAAACGAAGCTTCAGAACCACTAATCCTAATATTGCCAGACCCCGCATTAAGATCAATATCTCCAGTGGTGTTACTTACATCTATATTTCCTGAGCCAGTATTTACATCTACTGTAGCCTCGGCATCAACAATATCTACGGAGCCAGAGCCAACGTTAACACTGATCTCGCCCTTGATATTATCTACCTCTACATCACCAGAGCCAAGATTAGAACGTAAATCGATATCTAGAGTGCTTGCAGTCAGGTCGCCAGAACCAGTATTAAAGTTCAAGCGAATTCCATCTGGGACTTCAAGTGTCCAGGTTGATCTACCACTGAAGCTACCACGGCCAAACTCTTCTTTCAATCGCAGCCTGGAGCCGTTTTGTTCCATAATCGGCTCAAAGTCACGATCATCATATGTATATACAAGTTCAACCTTAACAGTATTGGATGATGACTTCTTAATGATTCCGTTTCCGGAACTCGTGGAAAGCCTAATACTTTCAATACCAGTATAGGTGTTGGTAACTGTTTTCTGAGCCCAAACTAGCCCTGAGGTGAGTATTACTATAAATGCTAGGTAAATTCTTTTCTTCATGATCCTGATTTTAACTAAAGACCGACCTTATATACTTAGGGATGCACAATTGGTTACAAATTATTTTATTCATTCCGAAGGGCATTCACCGGGTTATTGAGGGCCGTTTTCAATGATTGATAAGAAACTGTTAGCAAGGCAATTAGCAAAGAAGAAATGCCGGCAATAAGAAATATGTCTATTGCCAGTGAAACACGATAGGCAAAACTATCCAGCCAATTCTCCATCCAGATCCAAGCAACCGGCAATGAAATTACAAATGCAATACCGACCAGTAGCGTAAAGTCTTTTGAAATTATGTAGAACAAGTTACCTGTAGATGCGCCCAGTATCTTTCGGATTCCGATCTCTTTTGTCCGTTGCTCAGCGGTGTAAGCTGAAAGGCCAAACAACCCAAGGCAGGAAATCATGATTGCCAAAAAAGCGAAGGTATTAAAGATCTTACCTGTTCTTTCTTCGGCAGCGTAAAGGCTTTGAAAATCTTCATCCAGGAAGTAGTAGCTGAACGGGGCATTATCGTCAAAGGATTTCCAGGAGTTTTCAATTGCAGTAATGGTCTCGGAAATGCCGTCACCGCTTACTCTCACGAAGGCCATACCAGGAAAGTCTCTGTTAAGAAACATGAACAGTGGTTCGATCTTTTCATGAACGGACTTAAAATGAAAATCATTGACCACACCAAGAACCTTAAACACAGTGCCACGTCGATTGGTAATTTCCATTCCAATTGGCTCTTCAAAACCTAGCACTTTCACCGCCTCCTCATTGATCAACATACCAGCCGTATCTGCTGGAACATCGGCTAAAAAAGCTCGACCCTTCGCTAAGGTCATTCCCATCGTTTTTAGATAATCTTCACCTACAACCAGACTATGAAAGAGCATGTTCTCCTCAGGGTTCTTTCCCGGCCATGAGTATCCTGAGCCGGAATTTGCGATGTAACTGGGGTCTTGGTTTGCTAGTGTCACATCTACTACACCTGGAAGTTGCTTCAATTCATTCTTAAAAACAGGGTAGTTATTCCCCAGTTCCCCCCGCAATGGCATGTAAAGTACATTTTCTTTATTGAAGCCCAACGTCTTATTAGATATGTAATTGAGTTGTTTTTGCACCACCAGTGTACCAACTATCAACACAATTGAAATCACGAATTGCGCAACAACCAGAATCTTTCTCATGCCACCAGCACCACCCCTCGAGGCATGCGACTTTAACATTCCGGCCGGCTTAAAAGACGACAGGAAAAATGCAGGATAACTGCCAGCTAGAAATCCTGTTACTATTGATACGGCTACCAGGGCACCAGCGTAGATAAGAATAGAGTCTAAACTCTGGAACAGATTCAGATCCAGGCTTTTCCCAGACAAATTATTGAATGTTGGCAACAACAAATCTACAAGCAGAATAGAAATCAGGGCGCTGAGGAAAGCAACCATAATGGATTCAGCTATAAACTGAAAAATGAGTTGCGGCTTCCTGGCCCCTACCGTCTTTCTTAAACCCACCTCCTTTGCTCTCTTCGCCGATCTGGCGGTGGACAGATTCATGAAATTAATGCAGGCTATTATTAATATGAAGAATGCAACCATACTGAAAATGGTAACATATTGCTTATTTCCCTTTATTGAAGCATCTGCGGTGTAGTTTACAGGACTAAGGTGAATATCGGCGAGTGGCTGCAAGTAGATATCTACATTGTAGGTGACTCTTTCCCTTAAATGATTAACAATGCTGGTATTAAATTGCTCAACATTCGACTTTGGGTTTAGCAAAACGTAGGTATTAAGAAAGTTGCTGTTCCAGAGTGTATCCAATCCCGGACTATCCGCCAACCTTTTGGAGAATGGAATAACATAGTTTAACCTGAAGTGGGAGTTCTGAGGAAAGTTCTCCATCACGCCTTTCACCAGAAACTCTTCATTATTGATGAGAATGGTCTTATTCAAAGGAGATTCATCTTCAAAGTACTTTTCAGCCAGCGTCTCATTTAACACAATGTTAGTATTGCCAGAGAAAATGTCTTTAGGCGTGCCTTCTTTAAGTTTAAAGTCAAACATGCTGAAAAAGGAAGAATCCACAAAGGCGCCTGATCTTTCACGGAAAAGCAAATCATTATGCCTAAAAGTGCGGCTGGTATAATTCAAGCGGCAGAAGTCCTCGACCTCCGGATAATTCTCATAGAGAGAAGGGCCTAAAGTTGCCGGTGTAACTGCCACCGGAAACTCGGGCTGGCCGGAATAGAATTGATTTTCCACCACTCTATAGATTTCGGCTTGCTTGGTGTGAAACCGATCGAACGACAGTTCATCGGCCACATATAGCATAATGAGGGTTACGCTGGTCAAACCCAGCGTAAGCCCGAATATGTTTATTGCCGCATAGAATTTCTGCTTAAGCAAATTTCTAATAGCTATTTTGATATAATTTCTAATCATTGGTTTGGGTATTTAGAGAACGGCAAACGCTATTCTACCTTTAGTGTATCTGCAGGATTTAGCAAGGCCGCATTTATCGCCCTGTAGCTAACAGAAATTAGTGCCACTGCAAGTGCAAGCAAACCCGAGATAAGGAATGTGCCCACCCCAAGGTTGACCTTATATGCAAAGTAGTTGAGCCAATTGTTCATCACGAAATAGGAAAGAGGAGTAGCTATGATAAAGGCAATCAATATTTGCTTGGCAAACGACTTAGACAGCAGGAAGAAGAGATTTGTGGCGGAGGCCCCTAGCACTTTTCTAACACTAATTTCCTTCACCTTTCTCTGTATGATAAATGATGCAAGGCCAAATAACCCGAGGCAGGCGATGAATATGGTAAGGCCGGCGCCAATCATAAATAGCTTACCTGCCCTGGTTTCAGTTTCATAGAATAGTTGTAGCTGTCTATCCAGAAAATGATATTCCATTGCTGAGGAATTGTCGAATTGCTCATGCACATTTCTGGCACCAGCGATTACCTCTTGTGGGTCGGCACCAGACATCTTCAACGAGAAGTAATCAATTTGCTGGATTGGGTTTGACCAGCCACCAATGACCATGGGCTGTATCTCCTCTTTAAGCGACTGAAAATGAAAGTCTTTCATTACACCAATTACCTTAAACGTACCGGGAATCCTGGCAACAGTGGTTCTCAGCTCCTTCCCGATGGGATCATCCCAGCCCAGTAATTCCGCCGCCTTTTCATTAATAATTACGTTGGTGGAATCGGTTTGCTTATTTCCAGAGAAATTAACTCCGGAAAGAATTTCAAAATCATACACATCTATCATCACCTCATCAAATCCCATAAAATAGGTGTATATAGAATCCGGCTTATCAGTTGGTTTCATGGTTAATTGCACCAAGCTCTTCCATTCCCCTGGCACCCGGGAGGAAACAGACACACCTGAGACACCCGGGATCTTTCCGAATTCTACCTTCATGGCTTCAAAATCCCTTCTTACGTTTGAGTTATTAATGTCAATTACAAGCAGGCCATCTTTGTTGAAACCAATTTCTTTGGAATTGATATAATTAAGCTGATTGTATACGACCAAAGTGGCGATTATCATAGCTATCGAAAGCGAGAACTGCAAAACCACTAATCCCTGACGAATAAGTAAGCCCCCTCCGCGAGATTTCATCTGTCCTTTAAGAGATTCTGCTGGCTTAAGTCTGCTGAGATAAAAGGCAGGATAACTTCCGGAGATCAACCCGATTACAAAGGCTAGCGCAAAGAGTACTACCACAAAACTTCCAATGGTGTTCAAGTTGAAATCGAAGGCTTTTCCAGCAACCTCATTGAAATAAGGCAGGGTTAGATCTACCAGACCCAGTGACAAGACAAAGGCTAGCAAAGCCAGAATTACCGATTCTGAGAGAAACTGCAAAATCAGCTGCCAGCGGATCGCCCCAGATACTTTGCGAAGGCCAATTTCTTTTGATCTCTGTACCGATCTGGCTGTCGCCAGGTTCATATAGTTAATACTGGCTATAACCAGTATGAAAATGCCAATACTTGTAAATAAGTAGATATAGAGCATTTGCCCTTTTTGACTTTCAATACCAAATTCCACATCTGCCGACTGAAGGTAAATGTCCTCAAGTGGTTGCAAATAGAAGTTTTCTCTGCCTTGTACCTCACCCCAGTACTTTTGGGTAAACTCTGGTATTTTGGCATTTATTGAGGCGATATTCGCGCTCTCCCCAAGTTGAATATAGGTGTACATGCCGTATCTATCCCACCGATCTAACATCTGCCTTCCTCCCCTACTGGTAAAGAATGAATTGTAAGTAATAAGGATATCGAATTGGATGTGGCTGTTTTTTGGTGGGTCTGCTACTACCGCGGTCACCTGCATAGGGTCCATATTCTGGAACTCCATATCCTCCCCGATCGGATTCTCATTACCAAAGAATCTCTTTGCGGTTGATTCCGTCATCACGATAGAATTGTGATTAAGAACAGCACTTTTGGGATCGCCATGAATAAACTGGTAGTCAAACATTTCGAAAAAGGTACTATCAACAAAATAGTATCCCCTTTCTGAAAAGCGCTCTCCACGCCAGATTATGTCTATGTGACCAAAAGGCTGGTATACCCTCGCTTGTGTTTCAGCTTCGGGGTAATCTCTAACCAAAGCTGGCCCCAATGCAGAGGCAGTTTGGCCAAAGTAACGGGTATTCTCGCTGTTGTTGTCTATTTCAACTACCCGATAAATCCTATCTGACTGACCATGATATGCGTCAAAACTTAATTCGTCCTGGACAAAAATGAATAACAGGCATGAGCAAGTGATGCCAATGGTTAGTCCCAGGATGTTTATGAGTGAGTAGGCCTTGTTCCTCCACAGATTTCTAAAACCTATTTTTAGATAATTCTTAATCATTGTTATCAGATTTAAGTTGTCGTTTCTATTTATTCGTCTTTGAGTGAGTTAACAGGATTGGCTAGTGCCGTCTTTACGGCTTGGTAAGCAATTGTGAGCCAAGCCAAGCCTACAATTAAGATGGCTGCCAACAAGAAAATTGATGGACTTAAGGTTGTCTTATTGGCGAACCGATCGAGCCAGTTGTTCAATACCCAGAAAGCAAATGGCGTGGCCAATAGCACAGCCATCAGAATTAGTATTGTGAAGTTTCTGGATAGGATAATCACAACTCTTCCCAAAGAAGCTCCCAGCACTTTCCTGATACCTATCTCTTTTGTTCGTTGTTGAATGTGAATTGTGGCCAGGCCAAAAAGACCCATGCAGGAGATGAATATGGCCAGGAAACTCGCGTATGAAATTACCTGCTTAAGATCGTTCTCCTGGGCATAGTTCTGCAGGTTCTGATCTTCGACAATGTTGTATCTAAACGGTCGAAACTCCACTAACTCCTTCCAGGTGTTTTCCAACAAATCAACAGTCGTGGCAATATCTTCCATCTCTACTTTCACATAAATTACTCCAATGTCTCGCATTGGATTTACGTGATAGATAATCGGTTCCATCTCCTGGCTCATTGGAAGGAAGTGAAAATCCTTCATTACACCAATGATTCTCGGCGTTGGCATATTATCGAAGTAGTTGTAGCCAATTTCGGCTCCAATAGGATCCTCTATACCGTATTTCTTTACAAAGGTTTCATTCACCAGGATGCCAGTGGTGCTGTCTGATGGAGTACCGCTTGAAAAGTCCCGGCCTGCCACCATGGGGATTTTCATAGTTTTTACGTAGTCATAATCCACTCTAACATGGCAGGAAGTTAAATGCAGATCTCCGTAGCCTACATCCGTCCTATCCAGGCTACCACCATCAGCGGTGATGCTTTGTATATGAGAGTAGTTAGAAAGCCTATTCTGAAATTTCGCTAGCAGATCGTTGCCATTTTCACCAAACGCCAAGACCGCGATAAGTCCCTCATCTTCATATCCCAAATCGCTGTTCACCATAAAATCTACCTGACGGTTTACGGTTATGGCGCCAATGATTAGAAATACGGCCAGGGCAAATTGAAGCACTACGAGTCCTTTGGAAGTATGGTTTTTGGCAGCAACCTTCAGTTTTCCCTTTAGTGAGTCAATCGTGTTAAACCTGGAAACGATAAAGGCCGGATAACCCCCAGCCAGGAAGGTTGTAAGTATTACAAGACCGAAGCTGGTTACAAAGAATATCAGATTATCATGTTGCCAGAGTATTAGGAATTTGTTTGTAAGTAGGTTGAAAGTTGGCAAAGACAGGTCGGTCCAGAGAATTGCCAGTAAGTAAGCCATTAGGCTAGTTGAAAATGCTTCTCCCAGAAATTGCAATGCTAGCTGCTTTTTGGTAGCGCCTATAACCTTCCGCAGGCCTATCTCCTTAGCACGCGGCAGTGACATTCCTATAGATAAATTAGTAAAGTTGATGCAGGCTATTAACAAGATGAAAAATCCTATACCCAGCAATATTTTAGAAAGCAGAGGATCGCTGGGAGCTTGCATACCATTACTTGAGTTAACCTGGTTATTGAGGTGAATGTCTGATAAAGGCTGCAGTGCCATAGAAGACTGAAAGTCAGGCTCATCTGGTACATGAGTGTCTAACAGCTCATCCATTTTCGTGGTTATGGCCGCCACATCAGAGCCTTCTTCCATGAGGAAAAAAGTAGTGATATGAAGGTCCAGCCAAGCCTCAAATCGCCTTTGTCTGGCCAACTGCCGATACTTCTCAAAAGGCATCGCCATATTGAACTGCAGAGATGAATTGGTAGGTGTGTTGAGCATAACTCCTGTAACCACAACATCCTGGAACTCGCCAGCAAACTGCATCTCCAACGACTGGCCAATTGGGGATTGGTCTCCGAAATACTTCTGCGCAATGTCTTCGCTAATAACTACGGAGTTAATCTCTTCCAAAGCTTTAGCGGGATCCCCCTCCTTAAGTGGGAAGGTAAACATTTGATACAGTGAAGGGTCGGCAAAAATCAGCCCTTCCCGCTCTATATCATCATTGTGTCTTAGATGTGTTACAGTAGGTCTGATTCTGACAAAGGACTTAACCTCAGGAATTTCCGCGGAAATAGCTTCTCCCATAATCGGAGACGTGCTGCCTCCCGCAAAAGGTTCGCCCCGAATATTCATATCTACCCGCAGTCGGTAGAGCTCACTGTAGTTGCTATTGAAACGATCGTACGAAATTTCATCCTTGACAAACATGAAAACTATCAAACAACCGGCAATACCTACCGATAAGCCAAGAACGTTGATTATAGAATACCCTTTTTTCTTCAGGAAGTTTCTAAGAGCGATTTTGATGTAATTGCGTAGCATTGTGCGTGTCCTTAAATATTTTGAGTTGTATAAACCTATTCGTGGCCAATAGCCTTAATGGGATTGGCAACTGCTGCCTTTAAGGCTTGCACACTAACGGCAGCAACAGCGATAAACAATGCGAATAATCCGGCTACTACAAAAGGCATTATGCCCACGTTAATTTGATAGGCGAAAGTGGCCAGCCATTGATCAATAAAGTAGTAGGTAATTGGCGAGGAAATAGTAAATGCCACCAATACCAAAAGCATAAAACGCCTGTTGATCATAAATGTGAGGCCGGAAACAGAAGCTCCAAATACTTTCCTGATACCAATCTCTTTGGTCTTCTGCTCAATGGTAAAGGCGGTTAGCCCGTATAATCCCAGGCAGGCGATCAATATGCTTATTCCGGCAAAAGTAGTTACAGTTTGCAGTAGTTTTTGGTACTGCTTGTATTTGCTATCAAACCACTGATCGACGAAAAAGTAATCGAAAGGAAATCTGGATTCATACTTATTCCAAAGGTTTTCGATATCACCCAATGTTTGTTGAATGTCGCCGCTGCCAATCTTAATTGATGCATTGTAGTAATTGGTGGGAAAAATGAACATTACCACAGGATCCAGCGCCCACTTATCAGGATTGTTGTAGTGAAAATTCTTAGCTACCCCTATTACAGGGTATTGTGGCCCTTCCGCACTAAATCTCACTTTTCGCTGTAGAGGGTCATCCCATCCGGCAAGTTCAACAAACTTTTCGTTTACTATCAAATTGCCCTGTTGCGGCGGTACCGTAGGATCGAACTCACGACCTTCAACAATCTCAATACCATAGGTCTTCAGAAAATTGTGATCAACCCGAAACGACTGAACGCTCATCTCTTCATCAGAACCCTCGGCTATAATTGTTGTTCCAAAATTTCCAGCACCGATTGCAGCCTGGCAAATAGAAACTGATTTTACGTTTGCATAGCTCTCTAACTCATTGCGGAAAGCCTCAAGGTTATTTCCGATGTCATTATTAGTGTTAAGAACTAAAATTCGGTCTTTGTCAAACCCAAGCTCTTTGTCCTGAAGGAAAGTAAGCTGTTGAGAGACCAGCAAAGTTCCGGCAATGAGAATAATAGAAACTGCAAACTGTACCACAGTAAGTACTTGCCTTGAATTGCTGCCTGATGTTTGCGTACGATTCGAAGACTTCAAAACCTTTATTGGCTGGAAAGAAGAAAGTACAAGCGCCGGATAGATACCTGAAAGAGCAGAAACGGCAATAAGGATTACAACTACCGCCATAGCTAGCTGTGGTATCATGGCTGCAGTTATTGCCAACGACTTTCCTGTTAGTTCGTTAAAATAGCCCACGGAAATATCGGCCAGCAATAATGCCAGTGCAGAAGCTAGCAAGGTTAGCACAACAGATTCACCTACAAATTGAAAAATGAGTTGCTTCCGCTTAGCCCCCATTACCTTTCTAATACTCACCTCACCGGCCCGCTTAGTGGCCTTTGCCGTACTAATATTGACGTAGTTGACGCAGGCAATTAGAAGAATGAATAATGCAATGATTGAAAATGTTTTCAGAAACTTGGCGCTGCCAACAGGGAACAGTCTGTTCCCCTGGATATTATCTGAATAGAGATATACCTCGGTAAATGGCTTCAGCTTTAGGAAATAGGAATCTGCCCTTTCGGGAAAATTCCTCTGCATGAAATCCGGAAACTTAGCTTCCAGGTTGGGTACTGAGGCATTCTCCTGAACTAGCAAGTATGTATTAAGCGTTTGTGCTAACCAGTTATTAAAGAAATTATAAGATAAGGGCCCAACGTTAGGAACCATGGTAGACCACGAGGCTAAAGCCCCGAATTGAATGTGACTATACCTGGTGGGGTCTTTTACAATGCCGGTAACAGTCATAGGTATGTCATGGATACCCACCACTTCCATTCCCAAGGGGTTTGTATCACCGAAAAGCCTGGCAGCCATAGTTTCAGTAA
>JANQPQ010000025.1 GCA_028285445.1 Cyclobacteriaceae bacterium
GCCGTCAAAGTTTGCTCCTTATGTAGTTACCATTGCCGGTGTGCTTGGTAGAGTACTGAGCGACAACAGGCATATGGTAGCAGCCTCAAACGTAATTGCCGCCCTGGGTGGTGTGCAAGCGCTTAAATCGCTATTGACTAATCCTGATGGATCAGCTCGTATAGCCGCCTTGGCTCCTATAGCCTCTAACCTGCCAAACTTGGCTGGCGCTAGTACTGGCTTACTACTAGGCATGGGAGAAACTGACTTTAGTGACATCGACACTTTTGAACTTGAAGAAGGCCCCGAGTTTGATGATGATGACATGGAGGCAGGCGACCTACTAGGAACCGGCAATGTCATGGAGTTTGAAGGCGATGAAGAGGTAGGCAACCTGCTTTAATCCGCAAATCCCAAAAGTTTTTATTCATTCTTAACAACACATAAAATGAAACAATTAGTAAGAAGAGGTAATAATCTCTTAACCCCAGGGCAGAACGTCCTTTGGAATAAAAGGGGTGAACTTGATGTGCAGTCTCGACAAGACATAGCGGCAGGTGAGCCTGTTTTCAAAGACGGTGTAATCTACCTACGCGAGAACATCAAAGACCACAACAAAATTGTTGAGTACTTCCAGGAAGACGTTGACAAGAAGGTTGGTAAAGTAAACCTAAGTGGCGGTGTTATCCCTAAAGGGTACAACTATGCCATTGAGCGTATTTGGCTTGGTTATGCTACTGATCCTGCTCAGGATGACCCAACGCAAATCAATACTTACTCCAACGTTGCGGCAAGTGTTCATCCTAATCTCAGAAATGCCGAGATCAAGTTCAGCAGCAACGGTAAAGCTTTGATGCCTGCACTTCCTGTTAGCAACTTCCTGGTAGCAGCAGAGCAAGAAATGCACATCAAGGAAGCTGGAATGATGCTTGACAACATCTGGTTGTTGAAGGCTGGTGAGAGTGTGCAGGTGACAATTGAATATCCTGATGCAATTCCCGATACTGAGGAGCATCACATTGAGATCGTTCTTTCAGGGGCTCTATTGTCATAAACAGGAGCCCTTCCTTTAAGTGAATCTGAGGGGGGCACTGTTCAACCCCCTCAGTTTCCTACTCCTTTCAACACACTTACAAATTAGAAGATGAAAAGAACTGAAATAGCATACCAAACCAAGACCGTTACCAAAGCTATTGGCGCACCAATTGGTTCAACTACTAACGATTTTCAGTTGAACACCGATTATGATAGATGCAATGGAATAGCATTTATTGAAGTAACAGATGGCGGCCTTCCAGGTGGCTTTTATGAAGTGGCTGTCCTGGATGAGAAAGAAACTTATCACAGCAAAGCACATAAATCAATTTGGAAAGCTGGTGACAACGTCGCACCTGACGAGAAATTCAAGTCATTGACATTTGACATATCTGATGGGATTAAAACTAAGATTCTGACCCACCTCCCAGCCTCTCCAGTTGGTGTAGAACTAAAGTATCAGATGATTTTCAGGTTAGAACGAGATGTTATAGAAAGATAACCAGTGAAGGCTATTTACAAGAAAATAGTGCCCTCCATGCTCGATAAAGACGGCGACCTTGATTTGAATAATACCATTGGGTTTTCAGTTCAGAACAAGGGTACAGTGCCGGTCTTTATTTCAAACCTTGACGAAGCCGAGAATATCATTGAGGTGCCTCCAGGGGGCATCAGGGCATTTGGAGAAACTGTAGGTGTTCTTTACTCAGGTACGCTATATGTCACCTTTGATGAAGGTGCTGGGGCCAATAGAAGAGCGCTGGTAATTAGACATGTCCAGGTAATAGAAGATTGCTAGATGTCAGTTGGCGAATTAACATATGACCTTTCATTAAATCAGATTAACAACGATGTTGATGACTTCGTTGTAAAACACCCAATTACAGGACAGTTCTTTAAGCGCGAAGCTTCGTCTATTGAAGCAGGAGGTGATCCACCGGAGGCGTGGCCTCTAGCGGGCAACTTCACTGCAAGCAACAATTTGATTACACTACCCATTACCTTCATGATGCGAAGCGACCCAGGCGGCATTGAAAAGCAGATGTCTTTCACGGGGCCAATGGCCGGCTTGGCAGTTCTCGACTTTAGCACCTTCAACTTAGGTGCGATTTCGACAACACAATCTGCGGCAAGCTTGTCTCTTCAAGGCCCAGGTGGTTCCATGTCAATGGAGATTAACCGTGCCACTGGTATGAAACTGGTGGATGGCGTATTCAATCGGGGGCCAGAAATTGGAGGGGATCACTATCGGAATAATTTTGGCCCACTTAACCTAATACATAAGAGCTACGCTGAAGATACATTCCTGGCTAAGGTACTTAGCTCAGCTACCACCTTAGACACCCAGGGCAACTCACTGCTTATAAAGACAGACATCACTGACACTGCCATGCGCACCGAATACAACCAGAATTCAACTGGTCTAAGCGCGTTCTTTACAGATGGAATAGGGAACCAAAGCCTATTCTCGGCAAACATTATAGGTGCTGGACTATTCCAAACGATTGCAGGTGGTGGCACATTCAACTTTCTACTGAACAGTTCCGGCGCAATCTTCAGCGATAATAGGCTAGCTGGATTTAGGAGAGGTATCGAGATGGGAGCCGACAACCGCGATGACTTTGCTGCTTTATCCCTTATCCACAAGAGCTATGCTGAAGACACTTTTTTAGCTAAGACATTAGACGGAAGTGAAACGGTAATGGCCGACGGCTTTAACCTCAGATTTGAATCAAGGAAAGCTTTTCCACCTGGTCAATCTTTCATTCATAACGATGGGTCTGAATTGCGATTTGGTGCAAGAGATGTAACGGGCCTTATTGAGAAGTTTATAAAGATTACCCATGACGATGGCATTCAGCTTGATTCAGACACTATATCACTCCTTAAGACACCTACCGTTGACAACACCATTCCTCATTTACTTGGTATCAATGCCTTAGGTGATGTTAAGCTACGTGCGGCAGGGTCTATTGGGACATCATTTTTTGTTTTTGAGAAAACGAATTTCACCCTACTCACTGGTACAACGCAACTCTCAATGCCAGGAGGTGACATTACCCGATTTCACCTCCCAGCCCTTTTTGTTCCCACCAAGATATCAGTGGCTTATGAATCAGGAACGGCAGTGACCGAACCGGATAGTGTGATTGTGAGCATTCTTAAGCTGGTTCCTGGTACGGCTCTCGTTGAAACGAACGACCTAAATATAGAAGCCTCTACATCATCCCTTGGTTCTACCCACATAGTAAATCCTGGTGAGGAAGGAATGTCTCGGTTTGAAGTAAGGCTAATAGCCCAAAACTCGGAAATAGACATAGACAAAATCCAAGTAATCATCTATGGCTACTCCAGCTAAATAAGAATCAAAACGATAACAACAATGGCAAAAGCGAAGAAAACAGAAATCAACCTTAGTGATACTCAACTCAAACTGCTAACTGAAGTGCATTTGAGAGTACAACAGGAGACGGCTAACGTAGCAATGGCAAGAAAAAGCCTTCAAGAGGCTGTTACTGGAGAGAACAGAATGCTTGAACTAATTCTGGACATTAACAGCATCGAGAAGGAGGCACTTGGGGAATACAACTCTTGGGACGTAACCGAAGATGGAGTACTAGTAATTACGCATAGCAATAAACCGATCTCGGATTTACAACCTGCTCAAAACGGGGTTTCAAAGAATTAAGCCTATGAACATTCAAGAAGCATTAGCATTCATTGAACAGTATCGAGGTAAGTACTTTACGATCGGAGTTGTGCAAGACGACCACTCCAACATCGTTGTCTACCGCAAGCTGCAATTTCACGAATCGCCCGTGAAGTTTCTCAACAACGTACAGAATCTTCACCCAGGCTTACCAGTGTATATTGATGTATTCTCCAAGAATGGCTCAAGCCACATAAAGCTAAATCGTAAGACTTTCTCTTCTCAAATGCCTGCGTCTCTCAACGGGCATCTTTCCGTATCGGGCGGCTCTGATTTGGCAGTAAAAGAGCTTCTTCTACAATTCAAGGAAGAGAAGATTGCTGAACTTCGGAAGGAAAATGCAGGCTTGGTTGCCCAGGTAGAAAGGCTCAAGAAAGGTAAGTCTAAATTCAAAAAGAAGTTCGAGGCTAAGACTCACGAAGATGAATTACAAGCAGCGAAATCTTCGGGCCTAAATGGTTTGGCAAACTCTGAATGGGTTAAAGAGCTTGTACCTCAAGTATTAGGGCTGTTAACAGCTCAGGCTGGCAACAATCAGGCAGAATTATCGCAAGATCTTGGCGCATCTCTGGATCAAGAGACAACAGAGCGCATACAGGCTATCTCCGTTTGGTTCTCGCAACAAGAGAAACCAATAAAGGATAAGGTTTGGAAACTGCTAGACTTCCTGGCAAACCCAAACACGGACACGGATAATCATTTGAATCAAATTATAAACCTCATTAAAGATGGCACTACAATTAGGTCAGCAGCAGGATAGGCTGCTAATAAAAAAGACAATCGACTTCCCTGGTGATTCCTTGGAAGAAGTAGAAACAAAAGAGCAAGCTGTTAAGGAGTTGCTCAAATACCTGGATGTTGATAGCTGGAAAATACTTGCCAAAAAGGCCAGTATACCCAACGTCAACAAGAAGGTGAAAACCTATGTCAAACTTTTAAGCTAACAGATCAATGGCCGCACCATTATTTCTAGCCTCTATGGCAACATCCGCAGGTAATGCACTAAAGAACGTCCCAAAGGAAGTTTGGAAAGGAGTATTCATTATTGCATTGGCTGGCGGTGGCTATCTAATTGCAAGGAAGGCGATTCGCAATGCAAAGCGCCAAGGTGCGGTTAAGAGTTTTGGTAAATCCAACATAAAGGGGCTAGTTACCCAATACGCGAATGGCTTCAAGAAGGCATTTGAGAATGACAATTTCCTGCACGCCGGTACTGACGAGGACGCGATCTATCAGATAGCCTCGGAAATGAAGCGTTTTAACATCTCCTTCGCAGATGTCGCGAAAGCATACAAGGCCCTCTTCAATACCGATCTATTCAAAAAGCTGAACAAGGAGCTTGACACCCAGGAAATGCGCACGTTTAACAATATCCTTCAAGGTAGTGTTGTAGGCGGCCTAGATGGTGTTTACCTGGTTGGGAATGAAAACGCAACCATTTACAATGACGATCTCAAACCAGTGCAAACCCTGAAAGCCAAAACATTGCTAGGTAAGCAGGTGCAACGCCTTGATGACCCGAAAGCAGATAGGGCATTCTTAGGCTTCAGCCACAAGGGCAGAAACTTCTTTGTAGATAAATCAAACGCAATCACAGTGTAATGGCTCAGTTTCAACCAGCATACGATATTCTACAGAAGAACGAGGGCGGCTATCTCAACGATCCTGCCGATCATGGCGGTGAAACCTACCGAGGGATAGCCAGAAACTTCCACCGTAATTGGCCTGGGTGGCGTATAGTAGACAAGTTCAGCCATCCACCCCGAATACTGCGAACAGGAGCCTTTATTAACGATAAAGAACTGGATTTGCTGGTTTGGCAATTCTACTTGGATTGGTGGAACCGGCTTGGTTTCAGCCAAATCAAGAATCAAGACATTGCCAATATCTTCTTTGACTTCGTGGTACTTGCGAAGAGTGGAGTTCGCACAATGCAACTAGCCCTTATTTCTCAAGGGTTCAAAGTGAAGGCTGACAACCGCATGGGGCCAAAGACTATTTCAGCAATTAACGCTGCTAATCAGAAGCAGCTTTTCAATGCCTTTAAGAAGCGTAGAATTGCCTATCACGAAGTACGAGTTCAGAAGGGCCTAGTAGCTTCTAAGTTTCTCCCTGGATGGATTAAGCGCACTCTCAGCTTTGGCAACTTTTCAGGGAAAGTGAAGCTTTTGGGAATTGGTGCAGCACTGGGCCTTGGGACAATAGCAACGATTTTATTCATCTCAAATAACAACAGCAATGGAAGTAACAAAAAACCGAAAGCCGCTTAGTGCAGGCATGAGGTTCATCAAAACCTACAATGAGTTCTTGAGCATCCCAATTGCTCTATTTCTCTTTTTTATGTTCCCAAAGTTCTACCGCGAATTTGATGGTACTGCAGGCGCGTTCGATGCCGGGTACCTTCATATTCTGGTATATGCCATTATCGTGATTAATCTCGGAAGTGGGATTTCTTGGCTCATGCTCCGGCTGAGCTTCCCGAAGTTCTACACCTACTTCGATGATGAGATGGAAACAGACATACTAGAAGGGAGAGAGAAGGGCTTTAAGAAGGCACTGTTCCCATTAATTATTTACGGTGTGATCTTTATCAGCTTTATTCAGATAGTAGCGGCAATGCTATGAGGCGACTTACTATTTATCCAACAACAACACTCATAGCTGTTGCCTTATTCATTTTTGGCGGGGCTGGAGGCTCGCACGAGCGTCGTGGTGAAAAGCCCCTGCCAGAAATGGTTCGCGTACCTGGCAGCACCATCAAAAATGGTGGTGAGATCGCACCAACAGAAATGACGGTGATCGATAGGCGGCAATGTGTGATCCAATCATACCGCAGTCAGGTTGGAGTTCGCGAGGCTACTGGCCGCAATGATGGCTTTGACGTTGAGAAGTACCTACGCTCGACAGGTTTCGACAAGGGCTTCGCTTGGTGTGCAGCTTTCATCAACTGGAATCTGAGACAATGCGACTCCAAGAGCGCTGGCTCCGCTTGGTCGCCAGATTGGTTTAACACTAACACGACCATCTACCATCGTGGAAAGTTCAATTATGCACAGCCTCGTGGCGGTGATGTCTTTGGTATATACTTCCCATCAAAGAGCCGTGTTGCACATGTAGGTTTTATCGACAAGTGGGGTCATACCACTTACGCCCAAACCATCGAAGGAAATACCAACAAAGCCGGTTCCCGTGAGGGAGACGGAGTATACAAGAAATTCAGGCACAAGAAGCAGATATATCAAGTGTCTAACTGGATTGATTCATTTTAACAACAAGAAACTATGATTACTATTCAATTTGAAATTGACGACCAGGAGCTATTTGAAAGAGCCTTTGGTAACGATGACAACGTGTTTGCCGCTTTCCGCGCACAGCAAGAAGACTTAAAAGATGAGACTGCAAAGTTGACCTTCGCTGCATCTCAACTTGAGTCGTTTGTTACGCAGAAAATGGCTGATGTAAAACGCCAGGAGGCCAATGCAGCAATCTCTAAAGAGCTAGCCGGAAGTGTTCGGGTCACAGTGAAATAGTGGGTAAGGAAATTACCATACCGCGAGAGATAGTTTTAGCATCCACCAGTGCCATTGGGGGGTTAATCGCTATTGCCATTGCGAAGAAGGCTGGTACAGACAAAATGCCAGCCTTCATTTTAGGCACTTTAGCTGGAACCATAACCGGAGCCTTAATCGAATCCAAATGACCCCTGATGATAGATACGTTGGCCCCGATGACCCCGACAGCCCAAACAAGGTTTGTATTGCAATGATCTTCATGCTAATCATAATCAGTATCGGCCTTGTTCGATCCATTATTCAATCATTTCAGGGTATTTAAGCGCCCTGAGATTTAAACACACGGCACAGAGTACAGGCCCAATTCGTACATGCGATTCTCAGGGCCTTTAATTTGACACAAATCATGCTTTCAACACATATCAAGAAATTCAACAGTTTAAATGGAAAGCTATCTAGTCGAGCGTCAATTGATAAGTTCATTTCGAAGGTTGGTAAGCCATCCGACTATCCGGAGGTGGAGCGGAAGCTCGCTAAGGAATTGATTGACCGACTGAAGGCAGCCAAGAAAGTCACCCCGAAAACGGGCAAGGTGAGGTTGAGTCTGAAGAAGAAACTTGACTGGAGTATTACCAAAAATGAGGGTGGTGGCCACAAGGGCTTGGGCCAGGAATCCAAAGGCCTGGATGGAATACAGCCACCTCCCGGCTTTGTGAGGCTCGATCTATCATCGACAGCAGCTGAGACCACCGAAAGAACTTTTCGGCTTCCTGGGCAGCTTGGAGAGCTACTTGGCGATCTACAGCGATTTAGACTAGCAATAGAGCTTACTGGCGAGTCTCATGGTGGAAAATCCGAGTTTATGGGACAACTGATTGATGGCTTTGCCGATCTAGGTTTCACAATTGGCTGGTTTGACCTGGAGCATGGAGGTATGGACAGTAAGGACACCCAAAACATAGTTGATAGGAACATTAAGCCTGACAACAGAAAACAGATTTTCAACACGGGTATGATAGAAAATGGCCTGGAAGAGATAAAGGCCAACGCGAGGCAGTTTGATGTAGTTGTGATTGACAGTTGGGCAGAGCTTGACGAGCATTTGAACACCAGCTTCAACAGCCTACGAAAGGAGTTCCCTGAAACCATCTTTGTAGTGATCTTCCATCTAAACGGAAAGGGCACCACTAAGGGAGGCACCTCGGCAGATTACTCCGCTCCAGTTCGACTCAAGGTTCATCGTGTCGATGACACGTTTGTAAACAACTATGTGCAGGTGCTAAAGAACCGAGGCAACCGCCTGGACCTGGCCTACAGAATACACGACCGGAAAGTATTACCACTAAACGAGCTATTAACAGAGCTATAAGTTTCATCTCAATAACACCATTATGAAAGCGATACAATTACATGCCTTTAGAAACGAGCGAGGCGAATTAGTATACCTCGATAGCGCTGGCAACGCTTACATGCAATCTGGTATTAACGGCCAGTTAGGTTTTCTCAAGAAGATCGGTAACATCTTCAGAAAGAAGGAGGGAGGCAGCAAGGTTGGGAATTTCTTTAGAAAGGTTTTCAAAAAGCCAGTAAAAGCGACCATCCAAGCGGTTGACCCTGCAAACCCTCAGAGTCCGCAATCTATTATCCTGCAAACTCAAACTCCGCAAGTTGATCCTGGTAAGACTATCCAGCCGGTGAATGTAAGTGAGAACACTAACGTCACCATCCCGCCAAACGGCAACAACAAAAAGAAAGCATTGTTGATTGGGGCGGGGGTGTTGACCGTAACGGGGTTGGGGATATGGCTGGCGAGCCAAGCCAAGAAGGGCGAATCGACCCGAGCCCAGCGTGGGGCGTAGCCGTTAGGGTACCTTTTCCAAAATTCTCTCTTCCGAGACAATCTTGTTTTCACTTTTTCCGTGAAAAGTTGCAATGCCATGCATTGTTTTACCGTCATTCAGGACAATGAATATGTAACACCCGGTATCAAAACCCTTTCCTTTGAGATCTTCAAAGGTCAACGTGACTTGATCTGAATGAATGGTGCCCTTGTATTCAAACTGCCTGTCGGATTTCTTCCCCTCCCGCGTTTTTGTGCGTACACTGTTTCCAGTTATTCGATGACCAGCTTGTCTCAATGTAATCTTACCTACTGTCGACTTTCTGCCTTTCCTTTCTTCAATGATATCCCAATCTCCGGATATGTTAATTCCAGTATAGAAAAGGCCATTTCTCATTAAAGGCCAAATCCCCTTAACAGAAATTGCAATGAGACCGGCGGCTGCTATGCTTGATAGGACTCCCAATAAAAAATCTGACATATATTTCTTGTTGTATTAATCAATCCAAACGTTGTTGCATATAAAAACGAGCCCCTAGAGCAGCTTAGGTGTCCTGTCGTTCCTACCATCACTGGCAGTCACAAATTGCTTTTGGACAGCAAAACTCTTTCCATTCATCATCAATTGCTTTGAACAGGTCCGTCAAAGTCTTATCAAATTCCTTCTTAGAAGCCCTGTATAATGGTACATATTTTTCTTGAATGGGATTTTCTAAGTAGAAAGCGTAATATCTTATTCCCAAAATCATTTTCTCCCTATATTGATGCCAATCTTCGTAGTATTCATGATTTGGATTAAGAAAAGAATACTTAAGGATAAACGACTTCGCGGATTTCTGTGGAATTCTTATTGTAAATCCAGGGTTTAAAATATTAGTCTTGTGATTAGTAGTATCAATGAGTATATCTCCTAAATCTTCTCTTGGCTCAATCGCCGTAAGTCCATACCAGCCCCCTCCGCGATAATTGAACTTCTCGGGATGTAAGAAGAATACTTGCCCCACAGTCAATTCCCATTCGTTTTGATTTAAAATAGTAAAAGCTATTTCGTCTTCATCTTTATAATCCACGTTAATTACCGGTTCGTAATTTTTTTTTTATTTAGTACATAATCGTTATGGGCGACGGACAGCTTGACAATACTATCTATGATTTCCTCTTTCTTACTGTTTGAAATATCCTTTCTATCCAATAGGGCCAAATACAGGCACATTGTTTCACCAAATCGGTTTTCTTGTTCCCAAAACTCGTCAGAAACTTGAGAGGATTGAGTCACATTTTGATTTATTACTCTTGCAATGTCAGATTTGAAGTTGGCATCAAATTCTCCACTTGCTTGTAAATCTTCACTTTTCTTGGCGTCCGCTTCTGCGGCTGCTGTAATGTCTGTTACTATCTTCGCGGTTGTTTCGGCATCGGCTCCTTGAACCTGCCTTTGCCAGGACAAGCTTGTGACACCATCGCATCGGTTGCCATAAGCTGCTTTCGTTTGGTTAATAGCTTTCTTGGTACTTCCGCAACTAGTTATTAGCAGAGGACAGATAATCAATGTGATCAAGTATGAAAGTCTTTTCATCCTAATTCATTTAGGTCAGGCTACATTTATATAGGGTCTTTACATAGAAAAGCCACAGCAACTTCCGTCACTGTGGCTTAGTCATCAACAATATAAGAACTTAAATCGATTGATACCATCTTTATAGCTCATGAAAACGCTCTATAGGTTACTGATTCTCTTGCTGTTAGATATCGCTATTATCTGGCTTTACGTCTATGACATGGACCCAGACCCAAGCGTATCAATAATGATGATCGTTCTTGTTCCAGCCGTATTTGGGTTTAATTTGGTCTTGGCAGGTATTTTACTTCTTTTCAAACAAAAGGAGTATGCTAGGCTTTTTGCAATTAACTCGGTTGCTGCCTCAATTGTGATGTACTACTTGTTTTTAGCTGGTATAGAACGTTACAGTAACAGAGTATTAGAATCCTGGCAGTTTCAAAAAGCCGATACTACCTTTAGAGTAACACGCTGGAAGGAAGACAACACTTTCAGCATGTCATATAGTACAAGTCCGGGGTCCTCATGGAGATTTCTAGAAGGTGATTGCAGAAAAGAGTCAGATGCTTGGATTCTAACCACAGATTCCACAAAGATGTTTATCTCTGGTGATCTACTTATAGGCTTCAGGAATCCTAAGGATAGTATTCAGCTATCTAGACTTTAATAGCTCTAGATTTTCAACTTAGGTGGGAATAATGTGATAGGGTATTAGGCCAACATGACTTCCGTAAAACAGAATGACAAGGATTACCGCGAAGTAGATATAATTAAATCTAACAACTTGGCGTTTTCTGTTGGCTCTGATAAAAAGCCATGTTAGTAAAATGAGTTGCACCGCAAGTCCCGGAATGTAGTCGATAACCGTATACGTATCGTCGGGCCCTATTCCATTTTAGGAAAACAGTCAGCCCGGCCAAATAGCGAAGGCCAAGAAAAAGAGCCAGGTTAAGTGCCAAACCCATAATGAAGTGTTTAAAAGGTCTATCAGTCAACGGAGTAGAGCGTATCGCCACAATTACCCAGGGATAAAAGGAATAATCAAAATCCCACTAGCGACATAAATCAGAACTAGCATTCCAACATTCAGTAAGAACAAGGAAGTTGTGAAGGAATCCTTTCTTTTTAGAA
>JANQPQ010000029.1 GCA_028285445.1 Cyclobacteriaceae bacterium
TCCAGGTACGTTAGGAACCGAGTACACCTCGCCGGCCGCACTTTCGCAGACGTTTACGTTTCCTGTAATGACAGGTGTAGGCAGTGCAGTGATAGTGATGTCTACACCATTATTCGCACTTGTTAGTGTCGGGTCTGTGCTGGTTACTTGTATTCGGTACCCTGCTCCGGCAACTGCGCCAGCGGGGATTGTCGCATTTATAGTTCCGTCGGTGATGGATGACAGGCTGCCAATTTCAACCGGTGTGCTAAAATCTCCGACCTCGTCAGATAATTCTGCTTTGAAAATATTGCCTGCGTTGAAAATGCCAGTGACGGTATAGTCTATGCTAATAGCTTCTTCCTGACAAACACTAGTAGAGCTAAGGCTTACAATGCTTATCGATTGCGCAAACAACGAAGAAGTACTAAGGCATGTAGCAACTAGTAGTACAAACCTGCTCATTTAAGGCTGCTATCAGGGTTGAGAATAGGGTTAAAAAAAGGGCCTAAATATAGTTATATATTCAGGTATTACATTATATAATTACTTCAAAACCGCTATTGTAACCAATTAATCCCCAATTTTTTGGGATTCTACCATCAGCGGTTATTCTGGAGAGTTTTAAGCGGCCCGAAGTTGGTGTTTTTCGAGTAGGGGGTTTGCCAATCTAAACCAAAGAGGCGGAATGAAAGCGGCTAAGATCATTGTTGGATAACCGGCGGGTAAGGTGGGACTTTCCTCATGGCTCTGAAGTACCTGATATCTCCTGGTAGCATTTAGGTGATGATCAGCGTGGCGCTGTAATTGGAATAGGAAGAAATTGGAAATGTTGAAGTAGCTGTCCCAGGAATGTACGGCCTTTACTCGTTCGAAATGGCCCGGTGATATTTCCTTTCTAACGATGCCGTAGTGTTCAATGTAGTTTACTGCCTCAAGCAGAAGGATTGCGACCAGACTTTGCGCGAAGAAAAAGTATACGATCTGGAAATGCCAGGTACTAGTAATCATCCAGTTGCCTAGGACTAATATTCCACAAAACACAAAAGGAAGAAAACTGTACCAGATCATACTATTGTGGAATGAAAATAACTTCCTGCCATTCTTGGCCAACAGCTTCTTTTCGATTGCCCAAGCATGGAAGTAGCTTCCGACAATAGTTCGAGCGAAAAAGAAATATAGTGGTTCGTTCTTTCTGGCAGTTGCCGGGTCCAGCGGCGTTGCTACGTTTACGTGATGACCCCTGTTATGCTCTATATGGAAATGCATATAACTGACTGTCATTAGCAGCGCCTTCGCATAAAACCGTTCCAGCTTAGAAGATTTGTGCCCAAGCTCATGGGCAACGGTAATGCCAATGCCTCCCGTCAGTAATCCTGTGCTCAATACGAATCCCAGCCATTCCAGAAAATTATCGACCTTACCTACTGAGACCGCATAGGCGCCAAATATGACAACAATGATCTGGAGGTAAACCCACAGATACAATATTGCCTTGAAGTAGAATCGGCCACTAAGCAACTTGGCGTTATCGCCATCTATGTTATTTTTTGATTTGCCTCCTATGAAATCGAGAATTGGAATTGCTATGAAAACAAATGCTACTGTAGTAAAGTTGAAAAGTCCGTCGAGGAGATATCCCAATAGCAGTAATACAGGAAGTATTAGGGCGATGTAAAAACCTATCGCTCTGGCAAATGACATCCTACTCTGAGAGTTGAAAGAGAGGGTATTTCGATCTCCTTATGTTTGGATCAATCTGGTCTAGCAAATCTCCGTTATCGGATAGAAACTGGTTGTACAATTTCGCAAAGTCATCGTAATGCACACGATGAAATAACACCCGTCCATCTGCGGTTTGAATATCTGTGATTAGCTCAGCCATTAAAGGATACTTCTCATAGAAGGGGTTTGATCGAGCATAGCCACTTATCTCCGAGATAAGGTTTTGCACTGTGGCATCATATTCATCAATCAGGTCCGAGTCGGACATTGACTGCTGGTCATATCTCAGCGCCATGGCGGCATCAACTCGCTGCTTCAGTCCGTCAACTGTGTCTTTGTCAAAATTATTGGTGAACTCTACCTCCTGAAGCAGGCGCTTCATGTAGGTTAGCTTTAGGTCGTCATCGTCAATCATCACTTTCCAGGCATTTGAGAGGCTATCATTAATTACCTTGTAGGTGGTTTGTAACGAATCAAGGACGACAGCTGGGTCTTTAGTGCTAGTTGATGTTGTACACGAGTACAAGGCAACAATAATTAAAACAACGGCAATACTAACTTTCTTCATAGACTGGAATTTGTCCTTAAAGTTAGTGAATACTGGATGTTGGGGAAACTAAAGTGGCTTAAATTGCTGGAAAGCCTCTTTACAGTTGTTGCAGTAGTGTAAGGAACGACAAAGAGTTGGACCGAAGGGAGTCTTCATTTCAGTATTATCACTACCACAGTTGGGACAATTAGCGTATTTGATAATGTCGAGGTCTACATAGAGATTGTGCCTGGGAGGGGGTGCGAGGCCGAATTCCTTGAGCGCTTTCCTTCCATCATCACTTATCATATTTGAATTCCATTGCTTCTCAAATGAAACTACCACCTCGAATTTCGATATGCCGTTTTTCTTGAGAACATCTTCCACATCCTTCTTCATGTAATCCATGGCGGGGCAACCAGCAAACGTTGGAGTCATTTTGACGGTTACATGATCATTGTCAATGATAACATCGGTGATAACTCCCAAATCTATCAGTGATAAGACAGGAATCTCAGGGTCTTTTACCTCCTGCAACCATTGTAATATTTCTTCCTTAGTGATAACCATTACCAATCGGCTCCTGGGTCAACTTTGAAAACTTCAGACATTTCATCTAGGAGAGGCTGCAGATGGTCACTGTGGTCACCATAGCGGCCGCCGATAAGCGGAGTAAGCGTAGTAAGGTCTGGCAATTGCAATTCTGTTTCTGTAAGAACCGTCGTGATACTTGACTGCCAGGTGTCCCGCAATGCCTGTTCTCCACTAAAAATGTCATTTGATATGAGATCCTGCTCGTATTTAGATTCCTCGAATATCCCCAGTGCATAAGGTAATGCCATTTCAAGAGCCTTCTGCAATCTTTCCCTGGTGTCACCAACTCCCAGCTGCTTAATCCAAACGTCTGCGTGCATAACATGATAGCGAATTTCGCCTACCAGTTTCCGAGCCAATTGGGCTATTTCTTCAACGGCTGAGTTTGAAAGCATTTCAAACCTGATCATTTCAGCGTGATCAAAAAGAAAATGTCTTACCAGGCTGAAGTCATATTCACCAATTGGTAGCTCTACCAGTTGGCAATTGTGGAATTGGTTGGCATTACGCATAAAGGCCACCGTATCTGGATCTGACTCTCCCAAATCATGAAGCAGATTGTAGAAGGCCAAACTTTGCCCTACCTTATCTTGTGCCATAGATGAAAACGCGATGTCTTCCTCCAGCATTGGCCCCAAACCTGTCCACTCAGAATTTCTGTGACCAATAATTAACTGGTCATCAGCAATTTTATATAGTAGGTCTTTTATTGCCTCGGTCATATCCATTTGTCTTAGGAATTGGCTTGTTTCTCTTTAAACTCTTTGATCTTGTCCGCTCCTTTATAAGCAATTGCATCGCGGAATTGCTTCTCTGGTAAAGTGCTCCAGATCACCTTATCTTCCTCGGCAGATTTCAGCAAATCAGATGATTTGATCACCCAAACATTGTAAACTGTTTTCTGCTCATCTATGGTCTTTTTGGATTCAGATAAAGCATGTTCATAATTAGCTGCTTGCACAGCACCAACATGGCGGTGTTGCTTACCACGTTTGTATAGATGAAAAACCTCACAGCTTTCCAATTGATCACTGTTTGCCGAAGCTTCAACGAAGTCGTAGACGCTCTTGTCGGCTTCGGTTGTTTGCGAGACACTGACGTCGCTTGATCGTGCTATCCACATGCCAGTACAAGTATATCTTCTGCCGAACTGCTCTTTTGCAAATAAAAAGGCCATATCTGAGTTGGATGCATGCACAACGCCTTCGTGCTGGTAAGGTTTGCCTTCCTTGGTTTGCACAAACACTTCATAGGTCTCAAGTTGATCGAGGTGATTTTTCTCAAGATCTTTTTCCCATTTGGGAAAATTAAGTCGCTGTATTCTCGGGTCTAAAGAATCCATATTATGCCAAGGGAGTAACGTACTTCATATCAGCACTCTTCAGTGCATTTCTCACCCACTGTCCTCTTTCTTCTGCCATTCTTCTAACAGCTAGCCTCTCTTCATTACAAGGTCCGTCTCCATTTATTACACGCTTAAATTCTTCCCAATCGGGTTCAGTAAATTCCCACATGCCTGTTTCCTCATTCTTTTTAAGGTTTGTATCGGGAACAGTGAGACCTAATTCCCAAATCTTGGGAACATACATATCAAGGAATTGCTGTCTACAATCATCATTAGAAGCCATTTTTACCTTCCACTTCATCAAGATCTCGGTATGAACAGAAATCTTATCCGAAGGTCCAAAGAAATGCATCATTGGAGCCCACCATCGATCGACTGCTTCTTGCATCATTTGCCGCTGCTTAGGGGTTCCAGTAGCAAGGTGGATCACACAGTGGTGTCCATATTTTAGGTGGAAAGATTCTTCGATGCAAATTCGCTCAAGGGCGCGGCAATAGGGGCCGTAACTTCCTTTTGAATTTGCAACCTGGTTAACAATAGCTCCGGCGTCCACCAGCCAGGATATGAAACATGAGTCAGCCCACGTGTAGGCTGGGTAATTGAAAATATTGGAATATTTAGATTTGCCATTGATGAGGTCGCTGATCATATCCTCGCGAGATTTCCCCAGAGTTTCGGCAGCACTGTAGAGCAACTGAGCGTGGCCCACCTCATCCTGCACCTTTGCCATAAGGGCAAGTTTTCTCTTGAACCCTGGCGCCCTGGTTATCCAGGTGCCTTCTGGTAACGCCCCGATGATTTCACTATGTGCATGTTGCTCAATCATGCGGATAAGCTGCTTGCGATATAGCTTAGGCATCCAATCTGAGGGTTCAATTTTTTCGCCTCTCTCAATTCGTGCTTCAAATTCCTGCAGTTTCACAGGATCTTCATTGAGCACATCATTGTGGTTGGATGGTTCGAATATATTTCCGCCGCCGTACATATTTTTAGTATTTAGTTTCTGTATTTAACACTCCTGACAATAACGTCTCAGTAATTTGACTTGCAAAATCTTCATTCGCCCGGGAAGAAGTGGGCTTGTACCAGTGATGTATCCCGTTTAATGAAGACAATAGTAGCTGGGAGGTAATCTTGCTATCTCCAGCCGTAAATACTCCGTTTTGAATCCCGTCCTCGATAATGCTCACAAACCTCCTCTCATAGTCATTTTTCATTAAAAGAAAATCGCCTCGATAGGGGTCACTCATATGCTTCCATTCATTCCAGAATACTGCGGAAGCTGACAAGTCAGCGGTTATGATGCCTATATGGGCAATCATAGCATGCCTTAGTTTCTCCTCCGGTCTTAACCCCTGATTTTCAACTTCCTCCAAGCTTGTCAAAAATTGATTAGCTAATCGAAAACAAATGTTTTGAAGAATTTCCTCTTTAGATTTTATATGAGAGTAGATGCTGGCAGCCTCAATTCCGACTGCGCTCGCCAAATCCCTCATTGAAGAAGCCCCATAACCCCTTTCCTTAAAAAGAACGGTGGCAATTTCTTCTATTTGCTTTTTTCTAGGCGTATTTTCCTTAGTAAGCATAATACAAATATATAAAACCTAACGTTCGTTAGCAATAAATGGTTTAAGAATAGATCTGTTTGCCATATTTTTGTGGGAAAATTTGGGGAATGCTAAATCCAACTTTTAATAGTGCTGGCGAGTTCTACAACAAGCTCAATCTATTCTTTCACTTATTGATCGCTGGCCCGTTACTAGTGTTTGTTTTCCTTTATCTGGAGAGCAATGCGGGCGATGGCCGCGAGCTTCTGGTACAAGGTGAGATGGCCACTGTGCTGCGTTATTCGCTGCCGATGATAATTATTCTATCGGCTGCGATGTCATTCGTGATGTTCAAAAGGAGCTTACAAGTAGCTCGTAATGAAGTTGGGTTGCAAAACAAACTCAGCCACTACTTTCGGTATTCGTTTGTCAAATACGGCATGATAGAATTCTCATCTATTGCAGCAGTACTGGGATTATACCTAACTGACGAGCTTATTTATACCGTATTGTATGTGGCTTTGTTGATGTTGCTATCAGTGAGCAGGCCCACGGTTTATAGAATTTGCAGGGAGCTGAAGCTGGATGGCAAGGAAAAAGACATTGTATTGCACAAAAAAGAAATGCCCCCGGTTGAGGGCATTTAATCCAATATCTTATTTGCTTCCGGGTGTTTCTAAAATAGCGTCACGCCAAAGCTAAAGGCATTGAGCTCAGGACCTCTGTTATCTGAGAAGAATTCGTTAAGATCATAATTGGCAAATAAATCTACTCTTCCAATTCCCAATTGCAGTCGAGCGCCATACCTAATGTTCTCAATAAAGAAGTTGCTTCGTTCCTTATCTCTTTCTCTATCGCCATCTTCCTTATAAACGGCCTTACTATGGCTGGTGAGTCGGTAGCCGGCATAGCCTCCAATTCCAATTCTGAAACCATACTTTCTCTCTACATCGATCTCTAACCGACCATGGTCGAAGATGTAGTTGCGGCCATATCGATCCGATCCTCCGAAATCAAGTAGGGGCACAAGGCTAATATTTACGAAAGAAGCCGTGAGTTTACTTTTGACAGTACTGATGTCGCGTGGGTCTTCAAAGAAAAAGACAGTGTTAGGCAGTTTATCAATTCTGACAGCTGCATTTTCAAACTTGAAATTATACCAACTAATGCCCCCTCCCCATTCGATGTGAAGAGGGCCACCAACATGCGTTCGATTAATTGAATTTAAGCCAACATACCAGCTACCAAACGGTTTTACGGAATAGAGCGCGTTATCCACATCTGGAAAATCACCATCTTCCAGATAGTTGTTTGTTCCAAGATCGATGCGGATGAGATTTCGCGTACCTCGTTGGTAGCGTTTCCTGCGATCGTCCTGGTCATCTTGGGTGGTTTGGGCGTAGGTAGCGCCACTAAGTAATAAGGTAGTTATCAGTAGAGTGGTCGAAATTTTCTTCATATTGTCTATTTTGAGTTTTGACTTTTCTATAGTGTAAATCCTAAAGTGAATGCGTTCAATTCGGGGCCTTTTCCTTCTGAGAATAACTCACTTACATCATAGTTAACAAACATGTCAATTCCTCTGAATCCCATTTGGACCCTGAGACCATAGCGTAGGTTATTCATAAAGAAATTGTCTCGTTCCCGGTCTTTCTTGCGATCACCATCTTCTTTGAAAACGAACTTTGAGTGACTGGAAATTCTTAACCCGGCGTAGCCACCAACGCCAATTCTAAATCCACTGCCGTGGTAGTTCCACAGCCTTGACTTTCTGGAATCGTAACTGAAATCCAGCATAGGCACGAACTTGGCAGTGATGTAGGCGGCAGTTAATTTGCTCTTTACGGGGTCTAGCTGCTGATTAGGTTCCTGAATAAATGCTACTAGCGAATCGGTATCAACTACCCTGGTGTCATCTTCCTGAAACTTGAAATTGTACCAATCTACTCCAGCTCCCCATTCTATGAATAAAGGCCCTGCTACGTTGGTTTTATAGGTGGTATTCAAGCCCACATACCATGAGCCATAGGGCCTCACTGCATACTGCCGATTATTCTCGTCAGGGAACTTGCCATCTTCCAGGTAATTGTTGGTTCCCAATTCAACGTTGAACGATTGCCGGGTTCGTGGCCAGAAGCGTCTTCTGCGCCGGTCGTCATCAAAGTCGCGGCTCAGGCGATCAAATCTATCAAATCGATCACGGCGGCTGTCATTCGAGCGGTCCTCATCTTCATCATTCTGCGTCACTTGGCTGTCTCTGCTTTGAATAACAATCGTTGTGTCTTTAAGGTATCGAGTGCCACTGGCATCTTCAATACTCAGCACCGATGCATCCTCACTATTCTCTTCTAACTTTAGACTCAGATCCTTAAGCATAGCATTTAAGTCGTACTGCTTTAATGTCTCCAAATCTGCCTTATCATCGATTATGAACATAATACGGCTGTTATTGCCAAATTCAATGATGATGGTATCTGATTTTTGCAAGGAAAGAGCATCATTGCCTTTACCTGCAAACACTGCAGTTGTAAATAGATAGGTGAATAGAAACAGTAGAGTTCTAATTAATTGTAACTTCATCTCAAATCAATCTGTGTATCCATTCCGTTTTTTGTCTTCTCTTTTTTCCCGGAAGCAAAAAGGTCATTCTTTATTTCCTTTAGATTAAACAACTTCTCTTCTCCGTTTTTTAGGCTTTTGGTGAAGTTCCATACTTTCTTGATAGTAGATTCTTTGCTGGTATCAGCACGGGCAATTGCAGTATTCATATTGCCAATTTTATAGATAATAGTGCGTGATTCTGTTTCAGCTGGAAGTATTGTTGTAGCCAGCAGGCTTGCACTTACGCCAGGAATAATTCTAATGACGTTGCTGCTTACCTGGGCTGCTGCCGGTAATTCTGCTACCAGGTTGGTTGTGAATGAAATACTAACATCTTGTCTGGTTAGTGCTGCCACAGAAGCTCGAGTCTCCGCTTCTGCGGAGGCCTCAGCAAATTCCATTTGGTCATCCTCCTTAATGTTTGTAGAAGCTATTTGATCACCAGCCTCGCTGTTACTCGGGCCGGTAGTATCAATTTCATTGGTGGCCAATTGAGGGGAAGAAGTTTCCTCGGTAGTATCAAGATTTAACAATAGTATTGTAATCAATCCAACTACAACAATTCCCGCCGCTATCCTGGAGAACCACAAAAGAGGTGCTTTCTTCTTGTTGCCTAATTCCGAGGACAACTTAGTCCATACTTCGCTGCCGGGAGATGTTTTGTGACCCTCCAACTTTCCCTTGAATAAATCATCAATCTTATGCTTGCTCATCTCTTGCTGATTTTTCGTCATAATATTCTTCACTTTCAACTAAGTACTTTTGAAGCAACTTTCTGGCTCGGCTCAATTGGGATTTAGAGGTATTTTCACTAATCCCCAGGTTGTCTGCAATTTCTTTGTGCGAATAACCTTCAATTGCATAGAGGTTGAAAACGGTCCTGTACCCATCTGGAAGCCTTGCTATCATGCGCATTAAATCTTCTGCTTCCAGGTTGTTGTCCAGCTTTTGGTAGTCAGGTTCTCGATCTGCTTTGTCAATATCTACCTCCAGATACATACTTTTATTCCTCCGAATATAAGTGAGTGATTCATTGACCATTATGCGTCTAATCCAACCCTCAAAACTGCCATCTCCTTTGAACTGTCCAATCCGATTGAAAATCTTTAGGAAGCCGGTTAACAAAACATCCTCTGCTTCGCTGACGTCTTTCACATATCTGGAGCATACGGTAAACATTATGGCCGAATATCTTTCGTAAAGATCGCGCTGCGCCTCGGGGTCTTTACTAAGACAGCCATTAATAAGTTGCTCTTCGGTTTTGGACTTATTAATAATGAGCTTCATTTTTCGAGTACTCACCCACAAGATGCCACTTTATTGGATATGGTTGCACGAGTTGGCATGTGGTACTCATATTTTACGGAAAATTATTACTGGATGCCGATTTCCGCAAAATTCCGCCTTGAAGAGAGCTAAGCCAAGAGGCTCACATGAAACGATTTTTGCTGTTCGTCAGATTGTAGCCTAATATGACCATTAAGCTTTTGGGCAGCTTTGCTGGCAACGTAAAGGCCCAGTCCGTTGCCATGAGCAGAATTGATTGCCTTGAAGTACATATTGAATATTCTGTCTTCGCAGCCATAGGGAATGGTAAGGCCGTTATCGGCAACTTTGATGAGAAGCTCTGTTTCCTTTTGAGATATTTCAACCCTGATGAAGGCATCTGCCCGAAGTTTTTCTGTAAAGAAAAGAGAGTTTTCCAGCAGTTCCTCTAGAATTATTTCTACCATAGTTGGTGAGCTAATGTATTGACTGGTAAGATGGTTTTCGAAAGAGATGTGGACACTCTTTCTGGAGGGTAGGTGCTCATAGCGTTCAAGAATAGAATCAACTATTTGTTTGAAGTCAATTACGGTGTGAGCGGTTCTATTGCTGTGGATTTCGTGCAACTTATTTAACTTTTTCAGCTGTGAGTCCATTTTGTTTATAGTGACGCTCACCTGCTCAAATATCTTTATAGCCGTATCGTCAACTGCACTCACTTTCGCCAGATTTTCCAAACCCATGATTGATGTTAAAGGCCCGCGCAGATTATGTGAGGTATTATATAGAAAGGTATCGAGCTCGTCAATGGCGTTCTTCAATTCAGTGGTTTGCTTGTCAACAGTTTTACTTAATTGCGTGTTGGTGACACGCATCTTTGCATTTACCTCCTCCAGTTCTTTTGATTTTCTAAGAATCTCCTCTTTCTGATGCCTAAGGAACTTGGTAAGGCTCTTTTTGCGATAACTACTTCTAATCATCACAAAAAGTAATGGGCACAGGGATACTCCAAGAATAGAAATAGCAGCTACATAAACCACCTTACTATTTGGATCAGCGCTTTTCAGGTCACTAAGAGCTATACCCGCCAGATTTACTTCGTCAGTAAGTCTCTTCTGATACTTAAGAGCTTCCTTGAAGTCGCCGGACTGGGCGTAGAGTTCAGACAATAGTGACAAGGATGCCCAAACCGCGGGTGGTTGATTCTGTGCTTGTGCAGTTTCTAAAGTGGCCAGGCATAAACTAAGCGTGCTATCTGTTACTATACCATGCGAGATACGGTTTTCGAGATTGCCGATTATTTTCTGAGAACCCTCATCCTTCAATGTCCTGGATAAGATGGCTACTTCCTCCAGTAAGGGGGTAGTTGCAGCATTTATGCTACCATCTCCTTCTGCTTCATCGATTGCATGGGCAATCTGGGTAATGGATAATAGTACTAGTAGGATGCCAGTAGCTAGCGAAACTGGCCGTGGTTTGAATATTGTGAGTAGTTGCCCCATTTTCGGCGATTGTTGGGATTAGCTGAAAGTAGCTGCACAAAGGAACCACAATCGAAAATTTGTGAACGGTACCTACGTCACAAAGGACGGTAGGTATGTAACAGCAGTCAGGTAATGTCCCTAGAAATGGGTGAGAATTACTTCAGAACAAGCAAATCTCATTTAAGAAAATGATAACAAATCTACAACCTCCTTACTCTGGGCTGGCCTCTGTACTTAATATGGCTGGCTACTGAGGCATCAATCTCTAAAGTTTGTGTGACAAATAGTTCTGCAGCAGCTGTGGGGCTGGCACTTACCTGGGCATCTTCAACTTTGAAGTCGTAGGCATCAAGAATTGAGGCGGCTTTTAAATCTACATTAAGTTCATCACCGCTACCTATGAGCTCCAATTTCGTAGCACTATTAAGTTCGATATCTAGTTCTTTTACCTCGACATCCATTTCAGTGCTATTGGCACCGCCAAGTTTTACCCTAAGGTATTCTTCGTCAAATCCATTTACCGTGGCTTTGGAGGCTCCGGTGAGATACAAATACTCTAAGTTTGGCATCATGATTTGTAAAGTGGGTGCGAAGGATTTTCCAATATTAAGCAAATCCAGGTCGTTGCTCACTCTCAACCTGTCACCATTACCAGACACGTCAACATCACTTATAACTTCTGGGTCACCACTAACTACAATTTCATAGGCACTTCCACGTTCGATTTTTATTTCAAAGGGACCCTTTATGTCCAGATCAGTAAAGTTTCGGAAGTTGAACTCTCGGAAATATCCATCGACATCAAAATTTCCACGATAGCTATTACTTCTGTTGTTTCGGCGGAATCCTCCGTTGTAACCTTCGCAGGTAATGCATTGCAATCCAGATTCATCAAAGATCCACTCGTTGTTCTCATCCAGATCTGAGACTCTATAGTTATACCTGTAAATTGTGTTGTAAATGATATGCCGTAGGCTTTCGTCAATTACAAAAGGAGTATTGTAAGGAATGTAGAACGTCATTGAGAGTCTCTGGCCCCTGAATTGGGCGTTTTCCTTGAAAGCGATGTTGGAGTCAAACACAAAAATTGAATCATTCAATCTTACTCCATAATCTATCATCCGGGCGTTGTCGATGGCTTCCTTTCTTGTTCTTCCTCTTGATTCGAATTCCTGGATTAGTTTGAATTCATTTTTTTCATGCCCGCGTAATCTTAAAGTAGTGGCACTGTAATCATCCATCCCAACCTCTCTGATCTTAATTACTGCTGTTTTGTTAGGTACTGTGAAAGTAAGTTCTTCTCTGTGTGTTCCCTCTCTCTTGAAGTCAGTCACGATGCCGGGCACCACAAAGCCAAGTCCTATAATACTAACCAGCCACAAAGCGAATAAAGACCACCCTATAGGTGCTGAAACAGTTTTGGTTTTGCCAATAATGGCAATTCCTGCCAAAATGAGAGCCAGCGATGGAATGGCTACAGCAATGAGGGCCGCAACAATTGCAAATGGCGGAAAGCTTTCTTCAATTAGCTCAAATGGAATGCCGTCTAATTCAACAAGATCGCCTCCAGCAAATAACCCCAGTAACACACCGGCTGAGATAATCAAGGCAAATAACATGGACACACCAGTAATTGAAAGCACCAGCCCTGCTATGATTCGAATGGCCTCCACAATAAATAGAAGAACAGGGCCCAAGGCTTTGACCAACCCATTGATCAGGGTTGCGATTAGCCGGAAGGGAAAGAGAAGGATTTTGACGAATGCACTTTCCTCACCAGATTCGCTAACATTTAAACTGCTTTTAATACTTGATTCGATATTAGAAAGCGTAACTGGTTCGCCCTTCATCTGGACTTTGTCTGTAATTGAAGTTGCTTCTGGCAGAATTATCCAAAGTATAAGGTAAGCGATTAGGCCTGATCCGGCTAGTAAGATAGCCAGAACGAATATTAGCCTAATTACCACTACATCGGTGCCAAAATAAGCGGCAACGCCACTGGCTACTCCGCCCAAAACCCTGTCATCAGGATTCCGGTACATCTTCTTCAATTTCTTGTCTTCTTTCAGATCATTAGATTCCGGTACCACGATCCACATGATGACGTACCCAAGAATAAGTAGCCCACTAATTGAAAAAGTGAGAAAAACGTCGAAGATGAGAATTATGAAAAGAAGTCTGATCCAGAGAGGGTCAACAGAAAAGTAATGGGCAATTCCTGAAGCCACCCCAGCCAGCAGTTTGCGATTGCCATCTCGGTATAGCTTCTTTAATGTGCTGGGTTCTTCTGCTGGAGCTTCCGAGGCTTCCTCCTGGGATTCTTGTTTTGTTTCTTCCTTTCCTGGAGGGATTACGGCTTCCTGCTCTTCAACAGCCTGGAAATCCTGAATACTCCCCATAGTGCCAATCAGCGCAGTAACGTCCTCAGGGGTGATTACTTGTTTGCCTTCATTGAGCTTTGAAAGGAAAATCTCCGCGATGCGACTTTCAATGTCTGCAATAATCTCTGTGCTGTCATCAAAAGTCGAGAAATACTTGTTAATCGATTCCAGGTATTCTTTTAGCTGCTCGTAGCCGTCCTCCTCAATGTGGAATATGATGCCTCCTATATTTATGCTAATATTCTTCTTCATCCAGGGCTATTTTTTAGAATTTTTCTTTGAGGTAATCTTTCTAGTTGAGGAGGTAAGGTCTTTCCAGGTCGCGCTCAATTTACTCAAAAACTCCGCTCCTACCTCGGTCAATTTGTAGTATTTCCTGGGAGGTCCCGAGGTGCTTTCAACCCATTTATATTCAACAAGTCCTGCTTTCCTCAAACGAGTAAGTAAAGGATAAAGAGTGCCTTCTACCACTATGATTTTGGCCCCGGTAAGCTCTTCCAGCATATCCGAAGCATATACCTCGCCACGCGAAATAATATGAAGAATGCAGTACTCCAAAATCCCTTTGCGCATTTGCACTTGCGTATTCTCCAAATTCATATTACTCCTTTTGGTTACTAGTTTTCATCAGTATACGGTAAAGGTACTATGTATGGCCGAGTACTAAGTAAAAAAAAATAGCTTGTATTAAATATTCTTACTAAAATACCGACCCAAATTAGATTAGTACCAACTCCAGAAGTTTTAAGATACATTGAGCTGTTTACTTCCTCAGTTACTAAAAAAAGTTGATTAGTATTAATACCGTTGTTGAGCTAAATTTTAATAAGCAGATACTTAATGATTCCAGATGCTTGTAATGCTAACCGCACACGAATTGATATCTTTGCTTCATAAGAGAAATTGAATGAGAGGCCTCCTTTTTCTTGTAGTGGCATGTTTGCCAATGTGGGCTTCAGCTCAACTCCGAAGCCCAAAATTCAGTAACGAGTTCTTATCTCTAGGAGTAGGAGCCCGGGGTTTGGCTATGTCTAATGCACAGGTAGCTACTGTAGCAGATGTTACAGCGGGATATTGGAACCCCGCTGGTTTACTGGAGATTACTAATGATTATGAAGTTTCACTTATGCATGCCGAATACTTTGCAGGCATCGCTAAGTATGATTATGCTGCATTTGCTACAAAGGTTGATACGGTGAGTCATTTGGGAATCTCCATGCTTCGGTTTGCAGTTGACGACATCCCTGATACAAGATTTCTATATGATGCCAACGGAGCCATTGACTACAATAACATAAGGTTTTTTTCGGCTGCTGATTACGCCTTTTTATTATCTTATGCACGAAAGATGCCCTTTCTAAATGGACTTAAGGTTGGCGCAAATTTTAAGGTTATATATAGAAATGCAGGCAACTTCGCTAACGCTTGGGGGTTTGGAATTGACCTCGGTGCCCAGATGGCCATCAAGGCGTGGCAGTTTGGATTGACCATACGTGATGCTACCGGTACATTTAATGCCTGGTCGCATAACTCTGACCTGGTGGTTGACATTTTCACGCAAACAGGCAATGTAATTCCTGAAAACTCGATTGAGGTTACGTTGCCAAAGGCAACATTTGGCGTAGGCAGACTCTTTAGCTTTGGAGAGAACTTCAGTTTACTTGCTGCTCTGGACCTAAACCTTTCATTTGACGGTAAAAGGAATGTGCTGCTTAAGACAGACCTGGTCTCAGTTGACCCAGACTTTGGTTTAGAAGTTGGTTATAAGCAATTGGTGTTTGCCAGGTTGGGAATAGGGGAGTATCAACAGGTTAAGGATTTTGATGGTAGCCAATCAGGATCATTCCAACCTAACTTCGGTATGGGGGTTAAAGTGAAAATGGTGAATATTGACTATGCGCTAACAGATATTGGTGATCAATCGGAGTCACTGTATTCGCATATTTTCTCATTGAAGTTTGACATTAATAAGTCTGCTGAATGAGGAGGATTCTGATCATACTTATTTTTATTGGGTTACATGTAAGCCAGGCGCAGGGCCAAAACGTAGGTAACGAATGGATTGACTTTAACCAAACTTATTATAAAATACCTGTCGCGCAGGAAGGCATATACAGGATTTCTTACGATGACCTCGTTGCAGCAGGATTTCCGCTAGCTACCACCGACGCTCGCAAAATCCAACTATTTCACAGAGGAGTAGAGCAGGCCATCGAAATTGTTGGGGAGGGCGATGCACGTATTGACCCTGGAGACTATATTGAGTTTTACGGACAAAGAAATGACGGCACCCTGGATGTTGGTCTTTATGAATCTCCGGGAGATCAGCCACATAACTACTATAACCTCTATTCAGACACTACAGTTTATTACCTAACCAATACCTTCGGCCCTGATTTTGGAAAAAGAATAACTCCGGAGTTCTTTAAGAATAACACCGGAGGTCTGCCTGAGGAAAGCTACCATCTTGCGCAAAATACGCAATTGAAAACCACCAGCTACTCGGAGGGCTTTACCTCCTTAAATCATACTAATAGAACCTCTTTCGACCTCGGAGAAGGCTGGACCGGTACCTTAATAAATGAAGGCTCCGCAACTAACTGGGATGATACTTTACTTCCTGGGGCTTCGAACCTTGTTACTTCCAGTGCCAAACCGGTTATTGAAATGGTAATTGTTGGTAGAAATAACCGCATCCATAGAATTAGAATTTTAGTTGGCCCTAATAGTAGTAGTCTCCGAGAGTTGAATACCTATGTCTTGGAGAATTATAACTCCCTGACTGTAAGTGAAGAAATTGAATGGAGTGATCTTGCTGTAAACGGAGACCTGCTGGTCAGAACCGAAGTTGTGAAAGACTTTGGAGGAATCAGCCTTGCTTCGGTTTCATATGCCAACCTGATTTACCCAAGAGATTTTGACATTGACGGTGCCCAATCCGGAATTCTACACCTGGAAGCAAATCCCGGAGGCGAGTCATTTATAAGAATTAGAAATGTGCCAGGCTCTATCACCTTGTATGATATTACAGATAGGAACAACATTGTAAGAACTGGCTATGTTGAAGATGGTGCTGACATTACAGCTGTGATTCCCAATACAGAATCTGGAAAAGTTGTCTATTACAACGGTGCGGGATTCATTCAGCCATCATCTATTACCGCTTTGACTTTTAGGAATATCACGCCAACATCGCATGATTACCTCATAGTGAGCCACAAAGACTTGATGCAACCTGCCGGCAACTCCACCAATGCGGTGAGGAGTTATGCAGAGTATCGTGCATCTGCTGACGGCGGTTCTTATGATACGCTAGTTATTCCCATGCAGGAATTGTATGACCAGTTTAGCTATGGTGAGAAAACACCGCTTTCCATTTACAATTTCGCCAAATTCATGTTCGACAATGGTTCTCCCCAACACTTGCTGTTAATCGGAAAGGGGCTAAACCTTAAGAATCAATTTCACCGAAGTAACCCGCAATTATTTGACTATAAGGATCTGGTGCCTACTGCCGGCAGCCCGGGGGCAGATATGACATTTACTGCCAGGCTAGGTAGCGACCCGAATGTTCCAGCAATATCTACAGGAAGAATAACCGCTTCCACACCACAAGATGTGCTAAACTACCTGGAAAAGGTTGAGGACTACGAACGCCAGACTTTTGATGAACTTTGGAAAAAACGACTCCTACATTTAAGTGGAGGAATTTCCGCATCGGAGTTGGTTCTTTTTCGAAATTATATGGATGGCTTCGCGTCGGTGGCAGCATCTGATTACCTCGGGGGTGAAACCACTACTGTGCAAAAAGAAACTAATACCATCAGCGCCGAAATTAATGTTGCTGATGTTATTAATGAAGGAGTCAATCTCGTGACCTTCTTCGGACATTCTGCCCCCGATGTAACCGACATAGATATAGGATTCGTTACTGATGATAATTTTGGTTACAACAATCCCTTACGTTATCCAACTTTCTTAATGAATGGTTGTAATGCCGGCGCAATTTTTAACAACGATCTCATATTTGGTGAAGATTGGGTTTTGGCTGAAGATAGGGGTGCGATAGGATTTATCGCTCATTCCTCTTTTGGTTTCGATTTCAACCTCAGAAGATATAGTGATAAGTTCTACGAAGTGGCTTTTGGGGATTCGCTATTTATAAACAAAAGCATTGGAGAAATTCAAATAGAGACGGCTAAGAGATATCTTGCGGAGAATAGCCCCACTGCAATAGTTAATGTTGCCCAGGCACAACAAATGGTACTGATGGGTGATCCGGCAATACACCTATTTGCCGCAGACAAGCCTGATTACCATGCAAGTGATAGCAACCTGTTTTTAGAATCATTTGACGGAAGCCCAGTAAACGCACTAGCAGATTCAATTAAGCTTGGAGTAATCATTCGAAACTTCGGAAGGACAAATGCTGATTCAACCATCATTGCCCTGCAAAGAACATTTGGTGGCACCAACGTTGAGATGGATACCATCAAGATTGCCCCGGTACTCTTTCAGGATACTGCCTATATCACTATACAGTTGGAAGCTTTATCCAGTTTTGGCAGCAACTCATTTGAAGTTTTGCTAGACGCAGATAACCAGGTAGAGGAATTGAATGAGTTAAATAATATTGGCCGCTTGGAATTTTTCATCCCACTGAATGCTACCTCAAATTTATTTCCGGTAAACTTTTCAGTTGTTAGTACGCAGAATGTTTCTTTGATTACACAATCATCAAATTTAGTTAATGGCCTCAGAGATCTGGAATTTGAGATTGATACTGCCGCTACTTTCAGCAGCCCGTTTAGACAATCGACAGTTATTGAGAATAGCATTGTAGGTACCTGGAATGTGCAGCTAATAGATCCTACACTGCAAGATAGTGTTGTTTACTATTGGCGAACGCGCTTCAGCAATCCGCAGCCAGGTGAAAGTACCGATTGGGCCGAGAGCTCATTCTTCTATATAAACAATGGGCCCAGTGGATGGGCGCAGGCAGATTTTCCGCAATTTGATGATAATCAGACCACGGGATTAAATCGGAATCCTGGGAACAAATCTTGGGCTTTCAAACAGAACCAACTTACGGTATCTCTTCAGACATATGGGGCTAACAATACTGAACAGATTCTGGATCTAAAGGTTGATAATACACAACTAATAATTACTACCGATCCCAACCGCGCTTGTCGTGAGGATGCTATTAATGGAATTGCCTTCGATAAAGCCACACTTTCACCATACGCACCCTTGTCTGACCTTGAACTTGGTATACCACCCGCGGCTCCTGCAACCTGCGGGGTACAACCTCAGGTTATTAATAATTTCACCAATGCTGAAATTACGGGCGGACAGCTTATTGCGCTAATTGATGAGGTTGAAACAGGTGATAAGTTTCTATTTTACTCGCTGGGTAATGTTCAATATACTCTTTGGGATGCAACCATTAAGCAAAAGCTTGGGGAAGTAGGGGCCACAATGGCGACCCTTGATGCCCTTGCAGATGGCCAGCCGTATATACTATTAGGCGAAAAAGGTGCAGCACCAGGTTCTGCCCTGGAAATTACCGGGGCTGACACTGAAGCTATACAATTAAACGAAACACTATCAGGCAGTTTTACATCAGGAACAATTACATCGCCTCTTATTGGCCCGGCTACTACCTGGGAATCGTTTAATTACAGCGTGGAGAGTTCCGGCAGCGATTCATTCAATTTTGATCTAATCGGGATTGCTGCAGATGGTACAAGGCAAGTGGTAAACAGCGACGTTACCACCAATAGCCTGGATTTATCTTTTGTCGATGCCAGTGCCTACCCGCGGTTGCAGATGGAAGCGGACTTAACTGACGATACTGATCTTACGGTTCCTCAGTTAGCCAGGTGGCAAATTAATTTTCAATCTCCACCAGATGGGTTATTGTTTTTTGCCGGTAATAGTGTAGATGGATCTTTGGCTGTGGAGATAGAAGAAGGCCAGCAATTACAAACCACCTTTGGGTACGTAAATTTGTCGGAAATAGATTTTACTGATTCTCTCGTGGTGCAGTACAACACCACAAACCTAACAGACCGAACGGTTGAGTCTGGCCTATTCAAGATTGCTCCGGTAAATGCAAATGATACCACCGAATTTACTATCGACATCAACACCATCGCTAAAGTGGGACCCAATGACCTGCAGGTGTCTGTAAACCCGAATGGCGTTTTAGAACAGTATCAATTCAACAATGGACTTTCACTTAGCAATTACTTCACCGTAAATCCCGATCAGACCAACCCATTGCTGGATGTCGTTTTTGACGGTGAGTACATACTGGATGGAGACATCGTCTCTCCAAGCCCCTTAGTATCAATCAAATTGCTTGATGAGAACGAGTTGATACTCAAACAAGACACGTCCGATTTTACCATATCCCTCAAGCAGGTTTGCGAAGGGTGTCAGTTCGAACGTATCAGCTTCTCCAGCCCAGAAGTGCAATGGCAACCGGCCACTACAGATTCAGATTTCGCGGTGCAATACCAGCCAATACAGTTATCAGATGGCCTTTATACCTTGCGGGTGCAAGCTTCCGATGCCAGTGGCAATCGGGCTGGTGCCAATCCCTACGAGATCAATTTCCGCGTTGTTAACGAAGCAACAATTACTAATTTTTACCCTTACCCGAATCCGTTTTCTACCTCTACGCGCTTCATATTTACCTTAACCGGCAGCGAAATACCACAGCAAGTCAAAATCCAGATTATGACTATTAGTGGCAAAATTGTCAGGGAGATAACCCAAGATGAATTGGGGCCTTTGCGAATTGGAAACAATGTCTCGGACTTCGCCTGGGATGGCAAAGATGAATTTGGTGACCAGCTAGCAAATGGAGTGTATCTCTATCGTGTGCAAATAGCTGGGTCCTCCTCGCTTACCAACCGGCAAACTAGCGCAGATAAGGCTTTCAAAAATGGCTATGGAAAGATATATTTGTTAAAGTAGGTAGCCTAAGATATCTATTCGTTGTAATTCGATTTTCTAACCTAACGTAAACTGTACTATTTTCTTGGAGGAGATTGCTGCTAATGCGCCTAACAGGGTATTAGAGAGGCAAGATGCATCTAATTTCACGCAATTTAAGGGATGAGGTGCGCCTTTAATATGCGTATTATTAGAGATTCCCTACCAGTAGCGTTTTGAGCGACAATTACCTGCAAGGAAAGTCTTACACATTCAGTCTGATACTAATTTGTTCAGCTATGGTCATTTTTTGGTCAAGTACGGCATTCGCTTATCAAAATAGCTGGGAAGAAGCTCCACAGCAAGCGATAACAATTGTCTGGCAAAGCGACGATACTTATACTGTACAAGCGGCCCACCTGTCGGATGAATTGGTAAGTAATAACATTAAGGTGCCCTTCAACAGTAACAACGTTAGGGTGCTATTCTCTGGACAGGGAGATAAGGCGAATGGCTACAAATTTAGATTAGCAAACTTTGAGGATGATTGGTCTTATGCATCTACCACTTCGAGGGCGTTATATAATAATCTGCCCCCAGGTAAGTATGAATTTGAGGTAATTCCTCTATCAGGAGATAACCATCGCCCACAGCTCGTTTCTGTAGGGTTAGAAATAGTCGCACCCATCTGGCGACAATGGTGGTTCTATTCATTTGTAGGCATACTGGCAATAGGTTTACTGGTGTTGTATAACAATCACAGGGTTAATTACCGAATTGAGATGCTCCTGAGAAAGGAGAAAGAAAGAGAGGAGAAGCTCAAGCGGGTCCACCGCAAGATGGCTCGGGATTTTCATGATGAACTAGGCAATAAATTGGCCAGTATTGGAGTCTCGGCAGATTTGGTTGGATTGAAGCTACAGAACAATGATATGGATATTGCCCGCCTTCTGGAGCGTATTCAGGTCAATACCAAATCTCTATTCGATGGCACAAAAGACTTTCTGTGGTCTATTGATCCTTCCTCTGATAACATCTTTGAGACGTTCACCTACTTGAAAGACTATGGAGAAGATTATTTTGCCAGGGCGTCAGTGAACTTCTTTGCACAGGCACCTAATACTACAGAACCATATTATCTTGCAGAAGGTGATGGCCGACAAATCCTCATGATCTTGAAAGAGGCCATGCGCCGCTCTGCACCGATGTCTCAAACAGTACATCTTCAACTAGAACTGCAACATAATGCTTTTGAATTTGTTCTGGAATCAGATAGAATCAGTGAAGAAGGTAAAATGCTAGCAGCAAAAGATATCACAACAATGACAAGTAAGGCCAAGCAAATAAAATGCTCATTAAGCCTACACCAATCAGAAAATAATCTCGTTTTTAAATTAAGAGGAAACTCAATTGAATTACCCAAACAACAACCCAAGGACAAACTAAAAACTCAAACCTAATGGACATGAAATATTTCAGATCTAGGATAGTTATTGTCGAAGATAACGAAGCCGTTCGCGAAGGATTCGCCCTGATAATAAATAGCATAAGCAAGTATTATGTTGTCAATACTTATGAGAGCTGTGAGGACGCTATCAAGAATTTAAAGAAGGATAAGCCTGAGATTATACTGATGGATTTGGAACTGCCGGGAATGGACGGTGTAACTGGCATCTATGAGATAAAGAAGAGAATGCAAGGCGTGGAGATTATTGTTAATACCATCTATGAAAACAGCGAATTGGTATTTCAAGCACTTTGCGCAGGAGCTTCAGGATACATAACTAAAAACTCTAACCACAACGAACTTCTTGATGCCATAGACGAGGTTACGACCGGAGGTGCTCCCATGAGTTCAAAGATTGCTAAGCTTGTGGTGGAATCTTTCCAGAAGAATCCAAATTCTCCTCTTTCACCCAGAGAGACGGAAGTGTTGGAATTGCTGTCAAAAGGGAAGAGTTACAGCTTAATTGCTAAGGACTTATTTATCACCAAGGAAACTGCAAAATCACATATCAAGAATATCTACTCAAAACTGCAGGTCAATAGCAAGAGCGAGGCAATAGCCAAGGCGACCCAGGAAAAGTTCATTTAAACCAGCAATTTGCCGCTTAGATACCGTCTTGTCACCGACGGGGGATATTTCCTCAAATGCCGCGATGATTTTCACCCAAATTTCTACCAAACTGGGGGATAAAGTGTTATAGCACATATGCCATCTTTGTATAAGGTGTGCTTCGAGTCAATCACCAAACAATTTCTTACCCTCGAGCATCACTTAATAAGAATACATTTTTAACCAAAACCCGTTTTGTATGAAAGCAAATCTACGATTATTAATCGTGTGCGGGCTTATTGCGTTCGGCCTACAAGGTTATGCGCAAGATCGCACCGTCTCCGGTAAGGTCACTTCCATCGATGATGGATCTGCAATCCCCGGAGTAAACGTTATCGTGAAAGGTACAACCAACGGTACAGTGACTGATGTTGATGGCAACTACAAGATCACACTTACCAGCGACGGTGGTACTTTAGTCTTTTCATTTATAGGTTACGAAACAGCTGAGATTGAAATCGGCACGCGTTCGGTTATTGACCTGCAAATGTCGATAGACGCGACTGAGCTTAGTGAGGTTGTTGTAATTGGTTATGGTACTTCCCAAAAGAAAGACCTGACCGGATCTGTGGCTTCTGTTAGAAGTGATGAGATCCAGAACATTCCCGTTATTGGTATTGACCAGGCTATACAAGGAAAAGCTGCAGGAGTAAATGTTATCTCTGCAAATGGTCAACCTGGTGGTAATGTTAGCCTTAGAGTAAGAGGTTCAACCTCTATTCAGGCTAGTAATGAGCCACTTTATGTAATCGATGGTATTCCCGTTGTTAACCAGGCACTTTTCCAAGGTGGTCAATTTGGCGGTCTTGGTGGTCAAACTTCTAACTCTATTTCTGATTTGAACTGGAGTGATGTTGAATCAATTGAGATTCTTAAAGATGCATCAGCAGCTGCCATTTATGGCTCAAGAGCTTCTAATGGTGTTGTTCTTATCACCACCAAAAGAGGTAAAAGAGGACAGAAGGCTACCCTTAGCTTAAACTACTACCGTGGTCAGACGGAAGTTTTTGAACTTCCTGATATGCTTAACAGCGCCCAGTATATTGAGTTGCAGAACGAAGCAAGAGTAAATGCGGGTCTAACTGCTAGACCACTTACTTTCTTTGAAGATCCTAACAATCCTGGAGTTACTCCAGACACCGATTGGATGGACATCATCTTCAGAACTGCTGCGGTCCAGCAATTCGATGCATCAGTAAGAGGTGGGGGAGAAGCTACAGCTTACTTTGCTTCATTCACAGTTAACGACCAGGAAGGAACACTTAGAGGAACAGGCTTCACAAGACTCTCAGGTAGAATTAATCTGGATTCTAAGGTAAACGACTGGTTGAGCTTTGGAAGTAATGTGGCTATTAGCTACACAGATGGTGCGTTGCAAGCGAATGATAACTTCATCATTGGGCCATATTTCTCTGCATTGAGAACAGCACCTTATTTTACTCCTCAGCAACCTGGTGGAGCATTTACGGTTACAAACCAATTTGATAATCCTTTGGCTGCTACACAATACCAGAATAACAACCAGACTTACAGAATTCTGGCATCTGGATTTTTCGAGATCGAACCAATTAGCAATCTAAAGATCAGGTCATCTCTGTCATTAGATTACAACAATTTCCAGCAAGATCAATTCTGGCCAACAACAGTTCTTGGCGGTAGGCTTACTGGTAGCGGATGGTCTCAGCAGGGTTTTAACCAGCAGCGAAATGTTATCTGGGAAAACACAGTTAGCTATCTGAAGGAAATAAACGATAGGCATAGTGTAACTGGATTAGTAGGGGCCAGCTGGCAGGAAGACAGGCGCTATAGTGTGCTTAGTACTGCAACAAACTTCCCTAATGACCAGCTCCGTACGTTGAATAGTGCAGCGACTCCGCTTCAAACTACGGGAGCAAGAACTGCCAACGGACTTAACTCTTTCTTTGGTAGGGTTAATTACAACTTTGATGATAGAGTACTTGTAACTGGTACCGTAAGAGCAGATGGTTCTTCAAGATTCGCTGAAGACGAGCGATATGGAGTATTCCCATCAATTGCTGTTGCGTGGAGAGTTTCTAACGAAGCATTCGCTTCTGGACTATCTTTCCTTGATGATCTGAAGATTCGTGCAAGCTACGGTGCCACAGGTAACCAACAATTTGGAAACTTTGCCTCTAGAGGTTTGTTCCAGGGAGGTTTTGTTTACAATGGCGTTAGTGGTATTGCTCCTTCACAAATTGCAAACGATCAGTTGAAGTGGGAGAATACAGTTACTCTTGATATTGGATTCGATTTCACGCTTCTAAATAGCAGAATAAATGGTAGCTTCGACTGGTACTCAAGCCAGACTGATGACTTGCTATTGAATGCTCCTCTGCCTCCAAACTCTGGATTTACTACAGTAACCAGAAATATTGGTGAGATTGAGAACACTGGTATCGAAGTAACTCTTGGAGCTGACATCATCCGTACGAGCGATTTTACCTGGAATATTACCGGTAACATTGCAGCGAACAGAAATGAAGTTAAGAAGCTTGTTGATGGTAGTGACATTAACGCTACTGGTTTCGGCCAAAGCATTATCCGCGAGGGTGAGACGCTTAACTCATTTTTCGGACACCAGGTAGTTGGTATTTTCCAAACTGCTCAAGACGTATCTGATGCTCCTACACAAACTGCTGGTACTGCCCCTGGCGACTTCCAGTTCTTGGATGCTGATGGCGATGGTGCGATCACAAATGCAGACCGTGTAATTCTTGGAACCGCACAGCCTGATTTCCTTGGTGGTTTTACAAATAGCATTAACTACAAAGGCCTTGAGCTAATCGCATTCTTCCAATACAGCATTGGAAATGAAATCCTGAATATGAATCTTAGAGATGGTGTGCTTTCAATGAGAAACGCTGACAACGTGCAAACTGCTGCGCTGAACAGATGGACTCCAACTAACACCAACACTGACATTCCTAGAATGGTAATTGGCGACCCTAACCAGAATCGTAGATTTAATAGCGCTATGGTTGAAGATGGTTCATTCCTTAGGATGAAGACTTTAACTCTTGCTTACAACCTTCCATCATCTTTGCTTAATAGCATTTACGATGGTTTTCTTAGCAACGTTAGAATCTACGCGCAAGCAACTAACCTACTTACAATCACAGACTACAGTGGTGTAGATCCTGAGGTTAGTACGTTTGTAAATACCTCAAGTGGAAATGGTGTTGATAACAATACCTACCCAGGAGGTAAGACTTATACATTAGGAATCAACGTGTCATTCTAGTTTTTAAAATTGAATAAAATGAAAAAGTTATCAATATTAAGTCTGGCACTGATCTTCGCTTTTACTTCTTGTGAAGTAACGGAGGTGTTGGAACAAGAGCCAGCACAGTCACTTTCTGATGCAACTGCCATTGTAGATGCGCAGTCTGCTGAGACAGCCCTCACCGGCGTTTACAGTGGTTTGCAGTCTGGAAACTACTACGGTAGAATGCACCTCGCTTGGGGAGCTGTTTTGAGTGGTTATATGGGAAGTACTTCTCAAACTACCAGAAACAGTACATTCCAAAGTGAGACTAACACTAATGACCCTAACGACAATACCTTGAAAGCTACATGGCAGTTCATCTATCGTGTGGCCAACAGGGCAAGTAATGTGGTTACTTTAGTTGAAGGTTTGTCGGATTCTGATGGATTTGCCGGTAGCAGAAGAACTCAGATTATTGCTGAGGCACGTTTCCTACGAGCTTTGGCTCATTTCGACTTGCTTTCTTACTTTGGTCGTCATTGGGATAATAGCTCACCACTGGGAATTCCATTGCGGTTGGAACCTGGCAACGTTAGTAATTCAGAGCAACCTAGAGCAACTGTTGCAGAAGTATATGCCTCAATTAATGAAGATTTAGATTTTGCAATTGCTAATGCACCAGCATTTAGCAGTACGGTATCTGTTTCTAGTATCGCGGCTACAGCCTTAAAGGCTAAAGTGGCTTTGTTCCAGCAAGATTACGCCCAGGCAGCTACATTAGCCAATACGGTAATCAATAGCGGAACTTTCCAACTGGAAGCAAGCTACAGTGATATTTTCGTAAATAGGTTGAACTCTTCTGAGTTGATATTTTCACCTTTCTTTAGCCAAATCGAAGGCAGCGGTCACTCCTTCTTTATCCTTACACCTAGCTCTCCTTTGGGCCAGGGTCGTTGGGATTACGGACCAACCGCGCAATTTACCAGCGTTATGTCTGGCGACCCTAGGGAAGCTGCTAGCATTGGTACTACTGCTGACGGTGTTGAAGTGGTGAAATACCCCAATCTTACTGCTGGTGATGACCCTGCATACGTTCTTCGTTTAGCAGAAATTCACCTAATCCGTGCTGAGGCACTAGCAAGAAGTGGGGGTTCAGTAGCGGATATTCAGGCAGAATTGAATGCTGTTAGAACCAGAGCTGGATTGGCAAATACAACTGCCAGCACGGTTGCTGATCTACTTACGGCAATTCAAGCTGAAAAGGTGCTTGAGCTGGCCTTTGAGAATGGTACTGAGTGGTTTGATGCCATCAGGTACGACAACATTCAAGCGCTGAAGGCATCTGTTACTAGCGACAACCAATACGTACTACCTATTTCACAAGATGAAGTAGATAATAATGCTAATGTCGAGCAAAGCCCTGGATATTAGTAGTATCTAATAATCATATAGAGGGGGTCGCAATACTGTGACCCCTTTTTTAAACCCTAAACCTTTGACCTATACCTGGAAACTTTTGCTACTTTCTGCCTTGGCATGGTTTTGGGGCACTTTAGGAGTGGCTCAACAATCACAACCCGGGTACGATATTGTTTGCTACTCCGCTAATGAAAACTATCATACAAAGCGACTAGCAGCTCCACACTTTTACCACAACCACACCAATCGCACGACAAAAAACTCCACTATCATCGTAAATTATGTTGGCTTTACCACTGAGGCCCAGGAAGCCTTCCAATTTGCAGTTGATATTTGGGAATCTATTCTGCATTCAGAAGTACCGATTAGGATCACAGCTAGCTGGTCAAAACTTGGAGCCAATGTGTTGGGCTCTGCTGGCCCATCCCGTTTCTTCAGCAATTTCGAAGGAGCGCTTTTGGAAGACATTATGTACCCGGTAGCTTTGGCTGAAAAATTGGCCCGAACCAATCTTAATCCTGACACGCAGGCGGATATCAACGCCAATTTTAACAGCGATGCCAACTGGTATTTTGGCACGGATGGCAATACACCAACCGGCTTAACAGATCTTGTTAGTGTAGTAATGCATGAGATTGGCCATGGTCTCGGTATGGTAGATACCTTTAACGCCAATGCCACAAACGGCATATGGGGCAGCACTCAAACCCAAAATTTGCCAGTTGCTTATGATTATTTTGTAGTAAATGGTCAGGAGCAACAACTAATAGATACTTCCCTTTTTCCAAACCCAAGCGGAGCTCTGAAGGACCAACTCACTAGTAATAACGTGTTCTTTTCAAGTAATATCGTAAAAACGCTTCTTCTCGGAGCAAAGGCAAGGCTGTTTGCCCCTGATCCCTTCAATGGGGGTTCTAGTATTGCGCACTTGGATGAAGGAACCTTTCCAGCTGGTGATGACAATTCCTTAATGACACCCCAGATTGGACAGGCAGAAGCTATCCACGTGCCAGGAGATATTACCTTGAGTATTTTCGCGGAGATGGGTTGGTTCTATACCTTCGTTGACCACACGCAGTTAAAAGACACCGAAAATCTGGTAGATCCTATTCGTGTGGAGGCCACCATAACTTCAGATACTTTGTTGGTGGCCGATCAAACTCTACTGCATTATTCAGTTGATGGCTTCGAAAATTCTACTTCCATTCAATTAGGCTTGAGCCCCGATAATCTTGCCTTTGCAGACATTGGGCCATTCCCGGATGGCACTGAGGTGTCTTATTACTTCTCTGTTATAGAACAGGGAACTCAAAGGCAACTTTTTTCACCAGGAAATGCTCCAAATGAAGCTTATTCCTTTGCAGTTGGAACCGATCTCCAGCCTCCGGAAATTTTACACCTTCCGGAGAATTTTCTTTTAACTACTTCATCCACACTTGATATCGAGGCTGCGGTTACGGACAACCTCGGAATAAATGGTGTTACGCTGGAGTACAATATTAATGATGGGATATCGCAAACCCTTGAACTTTCCTTGCTAACGGAGGAATCCTATTTTACCCAATTGGACTTGTCTCAACTTAATTTACAAGATGGAGACTTGCTTAAATACCAGATAATAGCAACGGATTTAGCAACTTCTCCAAATTCCGCGACCTATCCGACTTCAGAATTTGAGACCATCCAGGTGGGTGCCTTGGGCGCAGTGGCTTCTACCTACACCAATAACTTTGAAGATCAGCGTGAGGATTTTGTAGGCCGAGGATTCGATATATCTCTTCAAGATGGTTTCAGCACTGGTGCTATGCATACAATGCATCCTTACCAGGCTATTTCTTTACAGGCGACTAACTTCATTTACCTTCTCAAAACGCCAATTCTTATTGGTAGTGAAAATCCAGTAGTTACCTTTGATGAAGTTGTATTAGTAGAGCCTGGCTCGGCAGGTTCGGCTTTTGGCTCTGTTAACTTTGCTGATTTTGTTGTTGTAGAAGGATCAAAAGATGGCGGAGCTACCTGGCTTCCATTTGATGATGGTTATGATGCTTCTGGTGATCCGGATTGGCTGGAGGCATATAACTCCAATGTAGTCAATGGGGTCTCTACAGGGACAGGTAGCTCATCATTATTTAGATCTCGTGAGATCGGATTAGTCGGCAATGGGGTGTTTAGATCTGGAGATGAGGTATTGATCAGATTTCGATTGTTTGACAATGGAATGAACTCCGGATGGGGGTGGGTAATTGATAACTTAGTAATTCAAGAGCCGGTAACAAATATCTTGGATTTAGCAGGTGATACAATTGACATCTTCCCTAATCCAAATGATGGGAGATTCATTGTCGATCTTGAAGGAACAGGTTCTGGTCTCGTGTTAATGAAAATTTTTAACCACCTGGGAGCACAAGTACATGAACCAACTATAACTGGGTTAACTCCATCCAAAGTGGAATTTGAGATTAGAAACCCAGGCGTTTACTTTCTTCAAATAATTATAGATGACAAATTGTTTAGCAAGCAAATAGTAGTAAAATAGCATCTGTTATGAAACAAATTTTGTACGTGGTCTTATTGGCACTAACAGCCAACTCCTTTGGCCAAACCTCAGGCACGGAAGCAGAAATGAATTTGCAACTGCTCGGAACAGGCTCAATAGTACGTAGCTTTGATAATCGCTATGAAGGGGTGCTAGGGCATCCATTTCTGTACGATGAGTGGCGTGCCGGAGGTATAACATTGAGTGGTATCGAGTATCAGGATCTACAGCTTAAGTATGATGTTTACGCCGATGAGGTCATAATGAAGCGATCTAGCGGAGATTCAATGATAGTTACCTCAGGAATAATCAAGCGGTTTAATATTGAGCACAGAACATTTATATACCTGGTTAAGGTAAAACAGATGGATAGCAAATCGGACATTGGTTTTTTTGAATTGCTGTATGAGGGCAAGAAGGTAAGCTTGCTTAAGAAGCTAAAAAAGACTTTGGTGCAGGCCGATTACAAGGGTGCTTATAATGCAGGTAATGCATATGATGAATTCAAGCCAGCTCCTCACATTTATTATGTAATGAAAAATTCCGAATCTCTATGGCGGCTTAAACCTAAAAAGAAAGACATATCCAGGGTATTAGACAAGCAAGTGGAAGCATATATTTCTTCGCAAAAATTAAATCTAAAGAAGGAAGATGAGCTCGTTGCGGTAGTCAAGTACTTCGACGAAGAAGGGTAATCAACAAACTTCAAGGTTGCAGTCAGGAATTACCAATTTTTTCCAGCTCGGTAAGGGTGTTTTTGCTGCCTAGAATCAGTTTTAATACGACTTTGTTTAATGCCGTGCTTTTGTTTGACAAATCCCTTACTATACTCTCTAGTTTTCTAACCTGCAGCAGGAGGTCCTTGCGGTCTAAGGTGTCATAATGCATATATTCTGTCAACTCCGGGGTATTGGTGTTGGCTATTAGAATGCGTAGTAGTCTGTTTTCATCAATGCTCAGCGCATGACGTAGAATTTCAGTCTCCTGCTTCAAGTTTGTGAATACCAGGTCGTCCAGCGAAACACCAAAGTACTTTGAATAAATGATGAGAGAATTTATTGGTGGTAGGGATATCCCGCTTTCGTAATTGCCTATAACACTTTTTTTCTTGCCTATGAGTTGCGCCATTGACTTCTGTGGCATTTGAAATTTTTCACGTAGAAATCTAATATTTGACGGCAAGAAGTTCTTCATCCCCAGAATTATATATAATTATCTAAGGTAATAATATAATTTATTTAAGTATAGTGATTCTGGAAGTAGCTAAGGCTTTGGTTTATTTTTTCTCCCTGTCTCTAGGTAAGTTGCCATCGGGCTTGAACGCCATGAGGAGCTCTGTTAAGTGTACAAAGCTGTTGATTATCTTCGAATACTCTTCCAACTGGCCCATTAGCGATCGTATAAACTCTTGTAATGTCACCTGATCCAGTTCTTCCAAATTGGCAGTTTGCATGTTAACAGCATCTATTTTCCTTTCCTTGTGCGACAAGGTTTTCAATTCCTCGCTAATAAATTTTACCAGGTACGAAATTTCATCATACCCATGTCTAATATCTTTAAAGATCAGGTCGTTGAGTGGGACTTTGAACAAATCTGAAAGGCCCTTCAACGTATCAAGAGGTGGGTCCGAAATGCCTTTCTCATAGGTGCTTATAGCACTCTTTCTTTTTCCAAGATGCTGTGCCAGTTCAGTTTGCGTTAAGGACCGACGCTTTCGTAGAAACTCAATATTTCTTCCAAGGTATATTTCCATAATTAATGGAATAAATACAATTAATACTTAAAAAAGACACATAAGATGTGGTAATTATCACTTAAGTACATCTATTCAATATAAAATTTAAATTTGGAGCAGCTAATATCTCCGGAAAAAGGGAAGTTGCAGTTGAAAACTTCTAGCGCAGTGAATATTTTCCAGAACTTTATTCAAGGGAAGAGAGGGTTAGCAATGTTAGCCGATAAGCCTAAATTAGGCTGATATATCAGGTCATATCCTGCTGCCTACTAGGGATTCATACTAAAAGTTACTTAACTTAGCGCCTTGTTCCTATTCCAACCAAAAGCCTTACTAAACCCTTCTACGATTGTTGTTTGTGTGGTGAGGTCATCCCGAATGACCTTGATTGGTGCGTTAGACACTTTCCATTAATTTTGGAAATTCCTTAGCGCAGTTCTAGTTAACAGTTACAAACAAACAATTGTTGCTAATTTTTGTTGATGGGAAAATGCCCAGGATTTTTGACCATGGTGAAAGCGGCCTCACGATTACTCGGATTAATACTATTAATGACCTTTTGGTCTACTAGCCCCTCGTTAGCTAAATTCCAGTCAGTTGATAGCATAGTTGTTCAAGCTACGATAATACAAGAGGACTCCGTAATCAGTTTTGATAAACAACCTAATCTCCCTTATCAACACAATTCATTAAGGTTCGTTTTCAATTACCCCAACCCAAACCGAAGCGTTGCCCAGTTTCAGTATTTTCTAAGCCAATTCGATGAAGGCTGGTCCAGGTGGTCGAACGAAAATCAAAAAGACTACACTAATCTTCCTGAAGGAAAATATGATCTGAGAATTCGGGCAAGAGTCGAAGGCCAAACGAATTATAGCGAACGGTTAGTTACCTTCTCGATTCAAGCGCCGTGGTACAGAACCTGGTTGGCCTACCTAATATACTTTGTCTCTTTCTTTGGATTTGTGCTTTTCGTCGTACGGTGGAGATCGGCCAATCTCATTAAGGAAAAAGAACTGCTTGAAAACAGGGTTCAGGAAGCGACTGACGAGATAAGATCTCAAGCCGAGAAATTACATTTACAAGCAGAAAAGCTGAAAGAAATCGATAACCTAAAATCTCGGTTTTTTGCAAATATTTCCCACGAGTTTCGAACACCACTAACCTTGTTGATTGGCCCGCTGGAAAGAAAAATGGAAAGCGGCCAAGACGCCGAAGATCTCAGAGAAGCAAGAATGATGTTACGGAATTCAAGGAAACTACTACGTCTGGTAAATCAACTCCTTGATCTCTCAAAACTAGAGGCAGGTAACATGGTGCTGGAGGTTAGGCAGGGTGACATTATGTCTTTTCTCCAAATTCTGGTTTCTTCATTCTCGTCGTTAGCAGACTTGAAGCAAATCGAGTTGAAGTCTTACATCCCCGAGCTAAGGCAACTTGTTTACTTTGACCCTGAGAACCTAGAGCAGGTAATTTATAACCTTCTCTCTAATGCCTTTAAGTTTACTCCGAAGGGAGGCAAGATAACCATTGAAGCCAAACCAATATATAACGAAGCAACGAATCACAACGGGAGCGGCGAAAATGAGGAAGTGGATATCATTCTTATATCGGTAGAAGATAACGGCATTGGCATCCCAGGACATGAGGTATACCACCTCTTCGACCGTTTCTATCAAGTAGATTCTTCAGATACCAGGGAACATGAAGGTAGCGGTATCGGCTTGGCTCTTACCAAAGAGTTAGTCGAATTACACGGTGGTTTCATCACAGTAGAAAGTGACAACGCCAAAGGCGCTAAATTCAGCGTATCAATTCCGGTAAACCGCAAATATTTCAAGAATTCGCAAATAAGTGAGAAGCAAATTGCGCGTGGCTCCAATACGGAAGTTCCAGACGAGTTCGACATCATCGAAAATGACTACTTCCAGGATAATGTCAAGCCGGACCCCAATGCTATTGAGTTCGAAAACCTGAAAAATGCCCCCATGATCCTCATTGTGGAGGACAATGCGGATGTAAGGCAATTTATTAAGGAGAACCTAAATTTGGGTTATTCTTTCAGGGAGGCTTCCAATGGCCTGGATGGTTTGGCCATGGCCGTAGAGACCATTCCAGATCTAATAATTGCCGATGTTATGATGCCAAAGATGAATGGTATTGAATTATGCAATAAGGTTAAGGTGGATGAAAGAACAAGCCACATTCCGGTTATCATGCTTACCGCAAAAGCGAACTTGGAGACTAAGATCGAAGGCTTGGAAACCGGAGCCGACGACTATATCACCAAACCTTTTAACATAAACGAGCTTAAAGCCAGGGTAAATAACCTTCTGGAGCAAAGGCAAAAGTTAAGAGACCGGTTTGAGCGGCAAGTTACGCTGCAGCCCAGAGATATTGTAATTACCAATAAGGATGAAGCCTTTCTGGATAAGACTATCAAAATAATTGAGGAGAATATCTCTGATCCGGATTTTACAGTGGAAGTCTTCCAGAAACAGATGGGCATGAGTAGGATGCAACTGCACCGAAAACTAAAAGCCCTTACTGAAAAATCAACCAGTGAGTTTATAAGATTCATACGGATGAAAAGAGCTGCTCAACTCTTGGAGCAGGAAGCGGGTACTGTTTCGGAAATTGCCTACGAAGTTGGTTTCAGTGACCCCTCTTACTTTACGAAGTGCTTTAGAGTGCAGTATGGCGTTTCGCCATCTGAATTCAAGAATTGATGTTACATAATTTCCAGCCTTTGGGAACTGTATCCAGCTAATCTTTAGCGAATAGTACCACCTTTGATCTACCTTATTAGTTCTCAGCCCTAGATCAATCTATCCATTCTTATTCGTTTGTTCGTCGTTTGTTGTGGGAATATTTCTCAACACATAACTATTAGAGTCAATGCGATTTAAACTATGCGCCTCGGTGGTAATGTTGCTCTCCCTAAACGTCTCAGCCCAACGGTATTGGGTTTACAATGGTACGGGTTCAGGAAATTGGAGCAATACTGCAAATTGGTCAACAACTTCAGGAGGGCTCGGAGGAGCATCAGCTCCGAATAACATACAAGATGTTATTTTCGATAGTGGTGGTACTGGAGATTGCAATGTTGATCAGTCGGTCAACATCCGTAGCTTAACCAGCACTTCTGCATACGCAGGTATAATTTCACAGAATACTAACGCCATGGTTTTTGGTGCCGGTGGGTTTAGTTTTTCAGGTGGGACTTTTCAAGGTGGCAGCGGATTTATTCTTTGCCAATCTTCGTTTTCCTTACTGCTCAATTCCATATTCAATTCGACATCCGGGCAACTTAGAATATGGGGCAATATAACCCATGCAGCAACAGCCACTTTCAATCATAATAATGGTAGTGCTGAGATATTTGCCCTGGGTGGAGGCCTTACGATAAATGGAAGCCTGGCATTTAACAACCTCTCATTGAGGGCATCGTGGAATGCAATGGACTTTACCGGGGATCATAGTAGTGTAAATTTGAGCATCACTTCCTCTTCAGGTTCAGTAACCTTAAACGGCACTGGAGCAAATAGCCTGACCGTTACTAACACCCTTAACACCATTGGGGGTATTTACGCAATATCCATTAATGATCTGATAATAGATGCTAAAGGTGATATTAACGTTGGTCACATAACCGGCGGTGGAAGTGGAACTATAGCAATAACCGGTACTAGCCCCCAAATCATGACCGGCTCAACGATATTGGGTAATGGCGATCTTCCTAATATTCGCATAAACTGTAGTGATTTAACCCTGGTGAACACAATAACTACCGATGGAGATAACTTTGACTACATCTCTGGGACTTTAAATACAATCGGTTCAACGGTGTATTTTGAAAATGCTACTGGAGATACCTTTCTGAATGGCAATCCGACGCTAAATAATGTAACAATTAGGGGTGGGTATAACGACTTATTTGTATCAGATGGTTTGACATTGCTGGGGAACCTGGTTATTGATTCCAATACTGGGGCCACTGATTTGCAGTTAGTTGAGAACTTAATAGTTCATGGCGACGTGACTTTTACCGGAACCAATGCCATCGAAATAGAGCAGGATACCCTCCAAGTACATGGCGATGTATACGCATCAAATTCTGCCGCCAACGGAGGAAGTGGTACGCTGGAATTTGTTGGTTCCACGGATCAGAATTTTAATGGTTCCGGAACTATCGAGAATGGTAATGTCAGGCATGTGGTTATTGATAAGCCAGCAGGTGTACTTTCCCTGTTTTCTGAAATTTCTATTGATGGAGATTGGACGCTTCAAAATGGTACAATCGATGCCGGATCTTCGATTGTTCATTTTCTGAGCCAAGTAGACTACTTCATTCGTGGGTCGTTCATTTTCAATCAGATTACTGTTCGGGCTTGGTGGAACAGCATTAACATTACAGATGATCTGACCATTGACAGTGATTTTGAGGTTAATTCAGATAATGGTGCTTTAGGCCTCGAACTACTATCTACGCTTACCATCAATGGGAACCTCACATTCACCGGAACTTATCAAATTTCCATTAACATTGGAGAACTCCATGTGAAAGGAGATATGCTTATTGACTACAACAGGTTTAACTACGGAAGTGGCACAATGTATATTGATGGTACAGCCAACCAGACTTTAACCGGATCAGGCGTCAACAACGAAGGATGTTTACCTTTTGTTATCATAGATAAACCCAGTGGCACCCTTTTGCTTGCTTCCACAATTACCGTTACGGAAGATTGGAATTACATTAGAGGAACTGTTGATCCTGGTAGCTCCACCGTAGTATTCAACAACTTTGTAGAAAGTCACACCCTCAATCCGGTAGGCACTTCGGAAACGATGAGGTTCAATAATTTGGTTATTGATGATTACTTCTGGACCAGAACATTGTTTCTTACAGGTGATCTTTTACTAGACGGCGACCTCATCATTGAATCTGATGCAAGCTTTAACGCTGGAAGCTCCAATATCCGAATTGCAGGTGACTTCTCTCAAAATAACTCAAATGACTACTTCACCGAAACCAGTGGGTTGGTAACATTTGATGGTTCCGGAACTCAAAACATAAACAGCGTCCCCGGCGAACATTTTAACCACCTGGTTATCGACAAGACGTCCGGAGATTTGAATCTCAATGACGACGTTACAATCAACACCGGAGGGAGCATGACATTCATAAACGGAATAATAAACTCCTCAGCCAGTGGCCTGCTGCATATTGAGGACAATGCAACAGCATCTGGTGCGAGTAATTCAAGTTTTGTTAAAGGCCCCATGACGAAAATCGGGGATGATGATTTTGAATTTCCAGTTGGCGACGTGATTTGGCAACCCTTGGCTATTTCCAGCATGATTGGAGGAAGCGCTGCAACAGAATTCCAAGTGACTTACCTCCAAGCCGTTCCCCCAAATGATAACGACCTTGACTTGGGTGTAGACCACATCAGTAGCCTGGAATACTGGGAGATTGATCATAATGATGGAGCTACTGTGGATGTCACATTTCACTGGAAAGATGCAGATTTGAGCGAAATATTGGATATCTCAGTTGCTCCTCAGGATCTATTTATTGCTCACTATAACGCTACCGCAATGCAATGGGAGAATATTGGCGGCACAATAAATGGCGGTAGCGCTGTTGGACCCGGTGCTGCCGGGTCAATCACCATAACAGCTCAATCGACATTCAGCCCATTTACATTTATGTCTGCGGGAAATGCTAACCCCTTACCTGTGGAACTTACGACTTTTGAAGCACACAGCACAAACGACGGCACAATGCTGGTCTGGGAAACAGCCTCAGAAATCAATAATGACTTTTTTGAGGTGCAGAAAAGTACTGATGGCCTTAACTTCGCCACTTTACAAACAGTGACGGGCGCTGGTACCACCAGCACCCCAAGCCGTTACGAATTCCTCGATGAAGCTTCTTCAAACCGCCAGACACTGACCTACTATCGACTTAAGCAGGTCGACTACGACGGCACTTTCGCATTTAGTCGCATATTGACGGTTACCAACCACAGCCTCATCCAGGATCCTATTATTGTTCCGAATCCCTTTCAAAACCGACTAAGTATAACGATTTACAATCCTGATGGAGAAAGTAACCAGGTTAGTTTATTGGACTTTTCTGGTCGAACCCTTTATCAAACAAAACTGTCGGGGAATGCGGAGGAGACTATACTGCTGCAGGAAGAACTGACAAACATCCCCAACGGCGTGTACATATTGCAAATAGCCTCACCGGAGGGACATAGGCATTTCAAGATCCAAAAATTGAAATAGGCAGGGCTAAATGAATGCTCAAGACGAGCAGTTACATATAGCCTGTTTTTTGGGAAGATCCTACCATAGACCGCTTTCATGTGCTTCTACTTTTGCTTAAAAGTAAGGAGAATGATTAAAAAGGTAGTAGTTCTTGGCAGCCAGGATTTGATTTGGAAGGCAGTAGTAGAGGAATTGGTGGGAAATGGATTCAAGGTGGCCATACAAGAAGGGAAAGGCACCAGATCTATACAACATCTTATCGGCGAAGGTTTGCAAGTGATCAGAAGAAACCGGGCCGCTATTATGGGTAATATACAAGAATCACAGGCTCTGTACTTTAACCATCCACCAGCGAACTGGAGCAAATCCGATTCATTTGCAATTGACGAGTTTAGGTGGTTGCTGAAATGCTGTAAATCCTTTCGATTACAAAGGTTTGCCTTTCTGTCAACAATCCCCTTTATGAAAGGGGATAAGGTGTACAGTGGAATGCAATGTGAATACTCAAACATAGTGCGGACTTCTGGTGTGCCCTACTATATTCTTTATGCTTCCAGATTCTTTGAGTCCATCCTGGATTTTAAAAGAGGTACGAAGTTGATGGTACCATCGAATATCAATAATTCCTTTTACTGGGTAGCGGGAGAAGACCTTGGTAAGCTTCTTTGCAAAGCCTTTAATCAGGAACAAGCTGAAAATCGCGAATACTTTGTGCAAGGCCCGGAGCTAATTCATGCAGAAACGGTATTTGAGCGATTTGCTAGAGCTTACGATAAGGATAGGATCAGAATAAACCGAGTTTCTCCAAAAGTAGCTAAGTTGTTCGCACTCTTTTCAAAAGATCTTAAGGACAGCTTCGAGACACTTAGTTCTAACACATACTTTGTGGAGGAGTTCCGAGCCCAAAGTACCTGGAAAGAGCTGGGGCGACCACAAATTTCTGTAGAGCATTTTGCCCAGGTGAGATAGGACGAAGAAAGAATGATAGGAATAGTTACCGCCCAATATCGTAAGTATGCAATTGATTCTTTCGGAGGCAAAGTTTGGGAGAGAATAGCATCTGAAGCACGCAGAAATTATACCGGCAAGGAAAGTGGCATATACCAAGAGCGTGAAGATATACTCAGTCTTGTCCAAGCTTCCAACAAAATTACCGGGTTACGTACTGCGATGATCCTTGAGGGGTTTGGGTTTTACCTCGTACCGAACTTGCTCCAGGCATTTTCCGTCTATGTTAAGCCGGAATGGAAAACATTAGACTTCATTGAAGGTAGTGAGTCTACTTTTTACAACTTCTTTAAACTTAATCAATTTCGTACCAACAATATTAGACCAAAAGTGAATCGTGTGCATCGGAATAAAATCGTAATTGACAACTATTCAAGTAGGATGCTAAGCCTGAGCATAGGGTTTATAAAGGGGTTGGCAAGCTACTATCAAGAAACGGATAAAATCAGCATGTCAGTTTGCACAGTAGGAGAGAATAGCATCATTCAAGTGACAACCCGATGACACATGGCCATTGCTCAATTTGAAATCAAATCATACCTCCTTGGAATTTAGAGCACAACGTAAACGACAGTTACTAGATATCACGCTGGCTTTATTTTTTCTCCTAAACGTGACAGCCGCCGTGCTTTTTAGTTTGCACCTCTCCGGAGTCTCCAAAACTATCCTCGGGATAGTATTGACAATCTTTTGGACCTCAGTGGCTATAATTCGCCGTATCCCTTCAGAAAAGACTGAGGACTAGCTCTGGGAGGGCTAGAAGAAATAGCCAATTGTTACCTGGGCAGCTTGATTTGTGGTTTTTGGGATTCTTGGATCAGCATTGATATTCAGAACTCCTAAGTTAATTCTGCCTTCAACATTAAACCCGTTAATATCCATTCCTATTCCTCCCACGATACCAAAGGCTTCCCTATCATTAAAGGCTTCCTCATTATCGCTGCTCATAGATCCAGGTTCGTCAGAGCCTGAAAGATCTTCCATCTTTGCCGAAAGTAGAAAATTGCTATAAAAACCAAATTGCATGTACAGAGACGCTACGCCATTATCTTTGAAATAAAAATTAGTGGTAATTGGTACATTAAGGTATTGCAAATTCTGACTTATTCTCCTGAGGGCTCGTGCTTGAGTTGCAGAATCACGAAAGGACCTTTCGTAAATACCGCCTTTGCTAACTAGCCCCACCTCAAGTTGTAAGTTCACACTTTCTGTGTGGAAATAATTGAGAAACAGACCTGCGGTGGAGCCTATTTTTATCCCGCTGATGGGCCATCTTGGGTTCTGTATGAAACTTGCGGTTCCCCCCGCTTTCAGTCCAATGTTGAGCGTACCAGTCCGGTCACGGTACTGCCCAAAGGCGTCACATACTAGAATTATGGTCAGGCAGGCGGTGAATGCAAGGGTTTTTTTCATCGAATTAAAATAGTTATATAATTAATATTAATAAGTCAAAATTAATTACATATATATTTATATAAGACTTTATTTAATTATAAACATTACATATAAAATCTATAAAATGGTCGGGAAAGACAATAAACTGTGCTTTATTGGCGTCTTTGGCCAACTTCCAAAGCAAATTTTGATCGAGAAGAAATGATAGGATGTATGGTTTATCAGCGACCGTAGGTAGGCGCGAAAAATAGAAAAGCCAGGATTGTTCGTCCTGGCTTTATTTGTACCGAAGGTGGGAATCGAACCCACACTCCCGAAGGAACACGATTTTGAGTCGTGCGCGTCTACCAATTCCGCCACTTCGGCATTCCTGTAGAATTGGGGATGCAAACATATTCATTACCACCGATTTTTACAATGATTACAATCAGCCTTTACTGAAGGTCAACAGCCTCCATAGAGTAGGCCGAAGGATTGCCCCCAAAATAAGTTTTGGTTTCACCCCAAACCCTATTGAAAAGTTCAGATTGCCGATAAGCGTTCAGGGCTTCCTCGGATTCCCAAAGGCTATAAGTATAGTAGGTAAGTGGATTTTCGGTATCTCTTAATAGTTGTACATGACGGCAGCCGGGACTTTGAGATATTTGGCCTCTGCTGGCGCTGAACAGCTTTAGAAATTTATCTATTGAATCTTCCCTAAATGTCATTCTAACGATTCTGACTATCATATGTCTGTTTGAAAGTTAATTACCACTGTACTGTCGTAGGTTAATCCTAGTAACTGGGCTGCGTTGCCTTTATTAAGCCCAATTTCAAGAAAACCTCCTGCATTAAAAATTAAGAAGCATTCACCGTTCTCAACCTGGTTATAGCCGTTATGAATTACGGTGGCCTTTTCCCTGCCAAAATTTACCTCAAATTTTTTGCCTTCGCTGAGCAGGTCAAACACACTCTTCTCGATATTAGTAACCAGGTTACCGTAGTGGTCTACCCTGATTACATTACCGCTTATTTGGCTTTTTGTTGCCCTAACTTGTCGGGGTAAAAGAAGCTTGTATGTTTCCTGCCGATTGCCGAGCTCGGATATACTTGTTCCACTTGCGAGCTTGGCAGCAGCTGGTGCCAGAATATCGGCGGCACCGAAATTAGAAGCGATTGTACTAATGCTGTTAACGTCCACAACCATGTCTGCTTCGTTATTACTGAGCAACCCTATTAACCCATTGTCGGCAACAACGAAATAATGTCCCTCCAGTTGGGCAGCAATAAATGGCCCTGTAGGTACTTCCGAACTGTTAACTGCTACCAGGTGAACAGTTCCCTTCGGAAAATCTCTGAAAACCGACCGCAAGACGTAGCTGGCGTGAGCTAAATTATAATGATCGATATCGTGACTAATATCAACAATTGTAATGTTAGGATTGAGGCTAAGTATCTTGGCTTTCACGGCGGCGACATAGTGATCTGCTAAGCCAAAATCCGTGGTCAGAGTAATGATCGCCATAAAAGCTTATATGATAAAAATGATTAGATTCTTAGCAAAAATAGTTAATTTTCAACCATTTAATATCCAGCTATAAGACTAAGAGAAAACCTAAGAGATACTATTGGTAGAGAAGGTAATTACATTAGACAACGTCTCGCTAATCGACTTTCTGGGCGTTGAGAATAAGAACATAGATGAGGTGGCCTCTGCATTCCCCCGAAGTAAGATCATCTCCAGGGGCAACGAAATTCGCATTAAGGGCAATAGCACCGAGATCCTTAAAATAAACCAGATAATTAATTCCTTATTGGAGCATTACAATAAGTATGGGAAGCTTACTCAAAGTAATGTGCAGCAGTTTCTGGCTGAGGATGTAGATCTTGAAAGTGCAGATGTGTCTGACGACGAGGTATTAATCTATGGCCCAAGTGGGGTTGTTATTAAACCGAAGTCCATTAACCAGCAGAAACTGGTTTATTTGGTAAGAGAGAAAGATCTTGTATTTGCTATCGGTCCTGCCGGCACCGGCAAAACTTACATATCGGTAGCTATGGCCGTACAGGCTTTAAAGAACAAATCAGTTAAGAAGATAATAATTACTAGACCAGCCGTAGAGGCAGGGGAGAACCTGGGGTATCTCCCCGGGGATTTGAAGGAGAAAATCGATCCCTACCTGAGACCGATATACGACGCCCTTGATGATATGATTCCGCATGAGAAGCTAAAATTTTATCTGGAAAACAGGGTAGTAGAAATTGCTCCATTGGCCTATATGAGAGGTCGCACTCTTAACAATGCATTTATTCTTTTGGACGAGGCCCAAAACACAACCCCGATGCAGATTAAGATGTTCCTTACTAGAATGGGCCCCGATTCCAAGGTGATTGTTACGGGGGACGTAACTCAAATTGATTTGCCTAAAAATCAATCTTCTGGATTAATCGAGGCAATAGATGTCCTTAAAAATGTGAAGGAAGTGGGCCTTATCAAGTTGGAGGCTAAAGATGTTATCAGACACCGGCTTGTACGAGAAATCATTAAAGCCTACGACAGTAAGAACAAAAAATCATAAATTAATATATTACTATTATTTATTATTAAAGTAATATATTGAAAGGACTATGATTTCATGGTCCCCATTTCCTTTTGTTCGAGTAACCGCCTGCTTCCTAATAGGTATTCTTCTCTCTCTGCAAACGGACAGCCCGTCAAATATTTCAGCTGGTGCTACTATAGCCGCGTTGGTGATCTTCCTTTATGTCAGGAAGGTGGTTATTGACAAAGGCTTTTTCACTCACAACTTTCTGATTGGGGCATCTGCTTTTCTCCTTCTAGGCCTGGCAGGTTTTTATCGAACATCCACAGCTATTGAACGATCAAGACCTTCCATGATGCCATGGGACAAGGTAAGCGGCTACCAGGTTATGCTTGTGGATTTCCCCGTTGATAAAGGAAAGAACACCCGGGTGTTGGGAGAGTTGCAAACCGTTAGAGTAGACTCAACTTGGGTTCAGGCCAATGGCAAAATTAGTATTACAGTTTCAGCTTATAATGACTCATCTATTAATTTCAAATATGGCCACAAGTTGCTTGTTAAAGGAAAGCCAACCAGGCCACGAGGGCCACAAAATCCCCATGAGTTTGATTACCGCAACTACCTGGAGCATCAGGGCATACATCTGCAGCATTTTGCTAGCTCCAATGATTTAGTGGTGCTGGGTACGAAGACTAGCCATCTGAAATCTCTGGCGTTTGAATACCGGGAACTATTCAAGAACATCCTGCAGAGATTTACAGCAGAAGACACTCGACCAGTGGTGCTTGCTTTGGTAATTGGAGTACGGGACTTATTAGACAATTCAATGAAAGAGGCTTATGCAGCTGCTGGCGCCATGCATATTCTGGCTGTTTCGGGTTTGCACGTGGGCATTATCTATGGAATACTTATGGCTTGTCTAGGTCGCTTAAGAAGATATAAACATGGAAGGGTTGTTCTCATAATTGCTTCTTTAGCGTTGCTTTGGTCTTACGCGCTTGTTACCGGACTTTCGCCGTCTGTGTTGCGAGCGTCAACGATGTTTTCATTTATTGCTATCGCTCAAAACTCCGGCCGCCAAACCAATATATACAATACTCTGGCTGCCTCAGCTTTTTTCCTCCTATTGTACAATCCTTTGATAATTACCTCAGTTGGATTTCAGTTATCATATGTGGCGGTAATAGGAATCGTCTACCTTCAGCAGAGATTCTATCGCCTGATAAACTGTCGTTGGTGGATTTTGGATAAAATGTGGGCATTGACCACCGTGTCGTTGGCAGCACAGATAGCCACCTTTCCCATTAGCGTCTATTATTTTCATCAATTCCCAACTTATTTCTTCGTATCTAATCTAGTGGTAATTCCCGCAGCATTTTTGATTCTTGCCATGGGGCTAAGCCTTATAGCATTTAGTGCCATAGAGTTAGTGGCTGGAGCAGTAGGTAAGGTTATCGATGTGCTAGTTGGCCTTAACAATAAGTTTGTGCTAATGATCGAAGGTCTGCCGCTTAGTACAATCTCACCGATAACACTTTCAGGGCTACAATCTGCTTTGATCTATGTATTTATCGTAGCTGTCGCATTATTGTTTGCTTACCGGAAAGTCAGGTACTTAAAACTTGCTGCTGCAAGCTGGATATTGGTCTTTTTATTGGAGGTAGACCATGTGGTGCAAAAAAACCAAGCCACTAAGTTTATTGCATATTCTGTTCCCGGCTATACCAACATTGATTTCATAGACAGTGGAAAGTTAAGAAGCTATCGGTCGTCTAGTGATGAGACGCCGACATCCAAGATTGATTATCATATCCAACCAAATCGAAATGCCCTGGGGTTGCCATACTTGCCCAGTGCAAACATGGTACATAAGAGAGGCGATGATTTTGATTTGATTAGCTGGAATGGCCAAACTATTGGGGTATTAAAGCGCCTTTCGGCAAGCGAATTACCTTTTAGCCTAGATTATTTGATTGTTGCCAACAATGCCATTAATGACTTTGCTCAGTTGGCCAAGTTTCAATTTCAGTTCCTGGTAATCGACAGTTCAAACAAATTTTACATTGCAGAAAGGCTCAAAACCAAGGCTGAAGAATTAAATTTACCCCATTACTCATTGCTCCATTCAGGAGCCTTAGAGGTGAATTTATAAGCTATGAACTTCACAGAATATTCCACCCAGAATCGTATTGGCTACATAACACTTAATCGACCAGATAAGAGGAATGCCCTTAATTATGAGTTTGTGTCTGAGTTGAAGAGTACATTTGATTTGGCCGAAAATGATGAAAATGCGAAAGTGATTGTACTCCGGGCAGCGGGAAAAGCTTTCTGTGCCGGGGCTGACCTGGCCTATATTCAACAGCTGCAAAGTAACAGTTATGAAGAGAACTTAGAAGACTCATCGCATTTGAGAGATCTATTTTTGAAGATCTATAAATCTGGCAAAGTTGTAATTGGTCAGATTCAGGGACATGCCATTGCGGGGGGTGCCGGGCTGGCAGCTCTTTGCGATTACTCCATAACTGTACCTGAGGCAAAATTTGGTTACACCGAGGTAAGAATTGGGTTTGTGCCTGCCTTGGTAAAAGTATTTCTTCTAAGAAAAATAGGTGAAGCAAAGTCAAAGGAACTGTTGTTAACCGGCAAACTTGTTTCAGCGCAGCATGCTCAAGAATTGGGTCTAATTAATGAGGTGGTCTCCGCCCATGGGTTAAGTTCTTATGTAGAGGATTTTGCACAGGAGTTAATTCAAAATAACTCGGCTCAATCAATGGCACTTACAAAGAAAATGATTGCTGAAGTGCAGTCCTTGTCACTGGAGGACGCATTGCAATTCGCTGCGGAACAAAATGCGAAAGCGCGAGGAAGTAGCGATTGCCAGAAAGGCATAAAGGCATTTCTTGACAAGGAAGAGATCAAATGGTAACCGGCTTCTCTAATTGCAATTCGGCCGGGCCGCCTCTACTGAATCGTTAGGATTGCAGGTACGAAAAAATCTAGATCCATTTAATAGGGTATGACCATCTTGATTGGTTGTGAGCGCGTATTCGGAGATGTTGCCGTTCGTGAATTTCAGTTGTAAAACTGGCTCGCCACCGTCTTGAACAACTTCCCAGGTTCCAGCACCGTCATTATTATTGTAACTGTATGCACTGGAGCCACCTGTGCTTATACTCATGTCAGAGTTATCGCTGTACTGAAAATAGCCTTGTGCACAAAGGTCAATTACGGTCTTGTCACTGTAACCACTAAAATCACTTCCGTCACTGGAACTATAGGTGTTGTAGTAACTTAATCGGCAGCCACTTAGGTCAGTCTTCCACTGGCTAACAGCGGGATTACTTTTTGGTGTGGAAAACTCAAAGCTGTTTGCAAGAGTAGCAATGGCTTGCTCGTGTTCGGATGAAAATAGCTGCGGTTCGGTTACTATCAGCATGGTTACTCCGCCGTTAGCTCTGGCTACCAGGCTTATGCCCCTGGCTTTTACTTGCTGCCATTCAAGGGTGCCAGCGAAATCACCTACCAATCCCTGTTTTCCAAAAGGCTTGAGCTCTGATGTTAATTTCAGATTCGTCCCGTTTTCATCAACAATACCTTGTGCGGCCTCTCTTCTTATTTCATCTAAGTTGCCATACTGATGTTCAGTGATAATTATGACACCGGGAATCGTGTGACTTCCCAAAATATACATGTCTTCGCCTTCTTGAGCTACCCATCCCTGCGGTACAGTAAACTTTATGCCGTAATATGGAAGAGATATTACCTCTTGGGCAACAGAACGTGATGAGACCAGAATAGCACAAAACAATAGTACTCTCATACCGGGTTAGTTTACTTAAAGCTAGTAAATTTCTAATCGTATTGGTAGCCTTTGCCACCATCCACCTCCAACTCAACTCCAAGGCCCATCACAATTCTGTTTACAAAGTTGAAATAAGCAATTACCAGGGCAGCATCTAATATGGCTCTTTCTTCCAAACCGGTTTGTTTCAACTGATCAATCTGTTTTTCTTCATCAAGTGATGAAGGGTCTACTGTCAGGTCTTGCGCATATTGACACAGAGCTTTGTCTGAGTCACTGAGTTCTAAAGATTTCCAATCCCTGGCCAGTTGGTCAACTTTCGACTGATCTTTCCAAAAATGATTAAGTGCTTCACCGTGATGGGTTACACAGTAGTTGCACTTGTTGCCAGCTGAAACAATCACTGCCATCATTTCACGTTGGTACCGTCGTAAAGGAGACTGGCCAAACATAATGGTCATGTATAGATCCATATGGTTTAGAATCGACTCCGGATTGAGGCTTTGTATCTTATGTATTTCTGCCAATTTGCCTCTTTTCTTTACCAGGTCATCATAGATCTCCAGCAATCGACCTTCGGCTTCATCATGTTGTATTACCTTTATGTAGGGCATAAGAAAATGTTTGTTCCCCCTTAAATATAGGCTAATTTAATATCGATGGAACGCCAGCAGCCCATAGAGATCCTGAAGCAGTATTGGGGCTATGATTCATTCAGAACACTTCAGGAAGACATCATATCCGCCGCAATAGCTGGCCATGATGTGTTGGCCTTGTTGCCCACCGGAGGGGGTAAATCTATTTGTTTTCAGGTACCGGCCTTAGCACTGGAGGGACTATGCCTGGTGGTTTCTCCCTTGATAGCCTTGATGAAAGATCAGGTAGAAAACCTTAAGGCCAGAGGCATTTCAGCAGCGGCTATCTATTCGGGCATGTCGGCAAGAGAGGTTGACCTGACCCTTGATAATTGCATTTATGGTGATATTAAATTTCTCTATTTATCCCCGGAAAGACTGAAAACAGATCTTTTCAAAGAGCGGGTACAGAAAATGAAGTTGGCGCTTTTTGTAGTGGATGAAGCTCACTGTATTTCGCAATGGGGCTATGACTTCAGACCGGCCTACTTGGAGATACTGGAGTTCAAAAAGCAATGGCCTGAATTAAATACCATGGCACTTACTGCCACGGCTACCAAGCAAGTCCAGGAAGATATTCAGGAGAAGCTTGGGTTTAAAGACGGGACATTGTTCCGGAAGAGCTTCGCACGAGCCAATTTATCGTATTCAGTCAGGGAGGTTGAAGACAAGAAAAATAAATTATTGGAGGTGCTGACTAAAGTTTCAGGAACGGGTATAGTTTATGCCTCCACACGGAAGGCAACAGTTGATGTTGCAAAATGGCTGCAGAAGAATAATGTAAGTGCTGACTACTACCATGGGGGGCTAGACCATAAAGAGAGAATGTTAAAGCAAGAGGGCTGGATAGAGAATAAAATTAGGGTTATGGTTTGTACTAACGCGTTTGGTATGGGAATCGACAAGCCTGATGTAAGGATTGTGGCCCATATGGATTTGCCGCCTAATCTTGAATCATATTACCAGGAAGCAGGCAGAGCTGGCCGCGACGAACGAAATGCTTTTGCGGTAGTTATCTATGAGAAGAAGGACTTAGAGGAACTCCTAAAGAAGACCTCCGGGTCAAATCCAAAGCTTGCATTTATTCAGGGTGTTTATCAGGCTTTAGCTAACCATTTTCAACTGGCAGTCGGCAGCAATAGCTTCAAAACTTATGACTTTGAAATCTCGGAATTTGCTACTAAATACCAATTGGATCCAATCCAATTGTTTCATGGGTTAAAGGTATTGGAGAGGGCCAGTATTATTGAATTGTCGGAGGGTTTCCACCATCCATCCAGGGTCCTGATCAAGTTCAAAAATGAAGAACTTTACCGATTTCAAGTGGCCTATCCCAAATATGATAGTCTTATAAAAGGCTTGCTAAGATTATATGGTGGAGAGTTGTACTCGAATTTTGTCACAGTTTCTGAGACAAGATTGGCCGCTTATTTAGAAACTGATTTAACAGAAATAATTGAAGGCTTACATGCTCTTTCCAAACAGGGAGTACTTATCTATTCGCCACAAAAAGACAAGCCACAAATAGCCTTTGCTCAGCCGCGATTGGATGCAACCAACTTGCAACTTGATGAAGCATGGCTTAAACAAAAACGAAGGCAGGATTCTGATCGCGCCCAATCTGTGGTCGATTACATCCAGCACCGCCATAGATGCAGGACCCAAATACTACTAGAGTATTTCGATGAAGTTTCATATGATAAGTGCGGGGTTTGTGATATCTGCCTTAATGAGAAACAGGCAGATGACTACACGGTAGCTGAAAGCTATCGTGATCTGGTAAAGAAAGAATTGGATGGCAAGAGCAAAGTGGAAAAGTCGAAACTGATGAAATTAGTTGGTGGTAACGAATCCAGGCTCATTGATACATTGAGAAAAATGCAGGATGCCGGTGAAATTGAGCTGGAGGGTGATTTTATCTTGCGCCTTTATTAATGGTGTCCTTTATTGCTTGATATTCCTGGGGAGTATTTGCATTTCTGAACATACTTTCCATTGCAGCCGGGATTAGTTTTAATCGTTTGGTGTGCATAAATTCCATCAACCCTCTTTTCCCTTGATTATAGTAGCTATCAAGATCGGTTAATACCCAAGGCTCCCAAATGCTGGGTAGCGGTGCAATATCACCCTCGTTCTTGAAACAAGTAATGTCATTCGCCATATCCCTGGTTTGAATTAAAGACTCTATAGCAGTTGCTTCAAGAAAAGGCAAATCACAAGGAAGGAATAAACAGGATTTACTAGGGTTAGAAATCATCACCGATCTGATTCCAGAGATTGGGCCCTGGGCAATCTCCAGATCCAGTATGGTGTCGAATTCTTTTGGCAAAAGATCTACCTGATCAGGCCGACAGGAAACTACAAAAGGCAAACGTAGATCAAGTAATATTTCTCCCAGATGTTCAGCTTGGTTCTTGGCGTGATAGTAGAGAAACGCCTTATCCATTCCCATTCTGCGGCTTTGTCCGCCTATGAGGATAGCGGCTATTACATTCTCTCTACCTGGAGAAGTCTCTTTTGCCACCGGTCTTTTTCATTAGTTTGGTTTCCCGAATAACGATGTCATGTGAAAGGGCTTTACACATATCATAAATTGTGATGGCAGCAAGACTGGAGCCAACAATAGCCTCCATCTCTACACCGGTTTTTGCTTCAACCGATACCTCACAAGAAATGCGTATTTCTCTTGCCGAGTGTTTCTCAATTTCTATACGACAACCATCTACAGGTAAAGGGTGACAGAAAGGAATTAAGTTGGCCGTTTGCTTAACTGCGTTGGTACCTGCAACAATGGCGGTATGAAATACTGGCCCTTTAGCCGTCTTAATATCACCGTCATCCATCAGTGACATGATTTCCTCACCAAGGTCCACGATGGTTTGGGCCCTGGCCGTTCGGCGGGAAAGTTTTTTACTGCCGACATCCACCATGCGAGGGTTTCCACTGTCATCAACATGAGTAAGTTTATCTGCGCTCATTGCTACTGTTTGTCGTCATCAGTATAAATTTACAGCCCTATAATCAATTTAAAAATTTCCGACATGATACCAGTCGAAGAGGCCTACGAAATTCTGATGTCAAATTTATGTAAGTCCAAGACAGAACCAGTAGACATTAGAAAGTCGGTGGGTAGAATACTCACAGAATCAATTTATGCAGATAGGAATTTCCCTCCCTTTGACAGGGTTACCATGGATGGCATTGCAATCAGGTTTGAAGACTGGCAACAAGGTATTAGGGAATTCAAAGTACAGGAAATGCAAGTGGCTGGCAACCCCCCAGTGACTTTGCGCAAATCGGGGAATTGCATTGAAGTAATGACCGGAGCCATGATGCCTGAAGGTGCTGATACCATAGTAAGATATGAAGATTTCGAAATTGAAAAGAAGGTTGCGGTTGTTAAAGAACTTAAGCTGAAAAAAGGTGCCAACGTACACGATGAGGGCAGCGATCGTGCAATTGGTGATCAATTATTGGAACCAGGGGGCATCATAGGGCCCGCCGAAGCCGCTGTGATCGCGACAGTTGGTGAATCGATTGTGCAAGTTGCTGAGCCCCCGAAGGTGGCTATTCTTACCACTGGCGATGAGTTGGTTGACATTGATGAAGAGCCTCTGCCTCACCAAATTCGAAAGTCAAACTCATTTGCCATTGATGGCGCATTGAAGGAGCTGGGTGTCACATCTACCATTCTTCATCTTAACGATGAAAAAGAGGTGATGAAATCAACCATTGAGGAGGTTTTGGATAAGCATGAGGTATTGATTCTGTCTGGAGGTGTTTCAAAGGGAAAGAAGGACTTTGTTCCAGAGGTACTTGAAGAACTTGGTGTGGAGAAGCTTTTTCACAGAGTAAAGCAGCGCCCTGGGAAACCATTTTGGTTTGGTGTTCGCCAAACAGAGGAGGGAACCAATTATGTTTTTGCCCTGCCTGGAAATCCTGTTAGCACGTTCCTTTGCTACTACCGATACGTTAAGCCGTGGCTTTTTCGTTCTATGGGTGGCAACCTTACCAATGAAATTGCCACTCTGGATGGCGACTTTAAATTTGAGCCGGATTTGACCTACTTTTTACAGGTGAAACTAAGTAACGAGGGAGTTCTAAAAGCCGCTCCAATTGCTGGGGGAGGGTCTGGTGATTTGGCTAACCTTGTCGAATGCGATGCTTTCATGGAACTTCCCGCCACTAAGAAGGCATTTAACAAGGGAGAGACTTTCCCTATTTACCGGTATAGATAGCAGCATCGGCTATTCCGTTTCAAATACAGGTTGTTTAACTTAAATTTGCAGGCTAATTACAACAAGTATGTTTGACAATCTTAGTACCAAATTAGATAGGGCTTTTAAGACCCTCAAAGGGCAGGGGCGCATAACGGAGATCAACGTTGCCACAACGGTTAAAGAAATCAGGAGAGCCCTTATAGACGCCGATGTTAACTACAAGGTAGCTAAGGATGTAACCGATTCTATTAAGGAAAAGGCCTTGGGAGAGGATGTACTCATTGCAGTTTCACCGGGCCAGTTGCTGACAAAGATTGTTTATGAAGAGCTTACTGCTTTGATGGGTGGTAAGAACGAGGAGATTACTATATCCGGAGACCCGGCGGTAATCCTTATTTCGGGCCTCCAAGGTTCTGGTAAAACAACTTTTTCAGGAAAGCTTGCAAGCCTTATCAAGAAGCAGGGAAGACAAGTAATGCTAGCTGCATGTGATATTTACAGGCCTGCCGCTATTGATCAGTTGAAAGTAATTGGCGAGCAGGTTGGCGTTGAAGTTTATGCAGAACCAGAAAATAAGAATGCTATTGAAATTGCTAATAATGCCATAAAGCATGCGAAGCAAACAAATAAGAAGATCCTCATAGTTGATACCGCCGGTCGCCTTGCAGTTGATGAGGAGATGATGGCAGAGATTGCGGGTCTGAAAGAGAGCCTTAGGCCATCTGAGACGCTATTTGTAGTGGATTCGATGACCGGGCAAGATGCGGTTAATACCGCTAAAGCATTCAACGAACGATTGAATTTTGATGGTGTTGTACTAACAAAGTTAGACGGCGATACCAGGGGAGGGGCCGCCCTATCGATTAGAACCGTTGTGGAGAAGCCGATTAAGTATATATCGACCGGCGAAAAGATGGAGGCCATTGATCTCTTTCACCCCGATCGAATGGCAAATAGAATTTTGGGTATGGGTGATGTGGTGTCGCTGGTGGAGAAAGCCCAGGAGACTTTTGACGAAGAAGAGGCCCGCCGACTTAATAAGAAGATTAGAAAGAATCAATTCGATTTTGATGATTTTCTCTCACAACTAGAGCAGATCAAGAAGATGGGAAATCTTAAGGATCTGATGGGAATGATTCCAGGAGTAGGCAAGGCCATAAAGGACATAGATATAGACGACGATTCTTTCAGACCTATTGAGGCTATTATTAAGTCAATGACTAAGCAGGAACGTGCAAATCCTGACCTTTTAAACGGTAGTCGCCGCAAACGCATTGCAGATGGCAGTGGTACTTCAATTCAGCAGGTGAACAATCTACTTAAGCAATTTGGCGAAATGCGCAAAATGATGAAGACCATGAATAAGATGGGAGGAATGAAGAGATTAGGCGGTATGATGCGCCCCAATTAGACTACGCGTAAGCCACAGCTTTAACAGCCTCTACAGTTCTTTTTACATTAGGTAAGATTGCTTCAATTAATGTAGGCGCATATGGTAGTGGCGCATCCATGCTATTAATGCGATGCACCGGAGCGTCTAAATAATCGAATGCATGTTTTTGAATGTGGTAGGTGATCTCCGTTGAAATTGACGACAAAGGCCAGGCTTCCTCAACAATTACCAATCGATTTGTTTTTTTCACGGAGTCAACAATCGCTTGATAATCAATGGGTCTAACAGAGCGAAGATCAATTACTTCGCAGGATACACCTTCTTTCTCTAACTCAACTGCGGCTTGATTGGCAACCTTCATCATTTTACCGAAAGAGACAAGCGTAACGTCTGTGCCTTCCTTCACAGTTATAGATTGCCCGATTGGGATCAAATATTCCCCTTCAGGGACTTCACCTTTGTCACCATACATTAATTCCGATTCCATAAAAATCACGGTATCGTCATCTCTGATAGAAGACTTTAATAGCCCTTTGGCATCTGCTGGATTTGAGGGAACGACCACTTTTAGTCCTGGAGTATTGGCATACCAACTTTCAAAGTTCTGTGAATGCTGAGAGCTCAGCATGCCGGCATTGCCGGTTGGGCCACGAAATACCATAGAAACCGGTACTTGCCCGCCAGACATATACAGCATTTTTGCAGCACTGTTAATTACCTGATCTATAGCAACCAATGAGAAATTAAAGGTCATAAATTCTATGATAGGCCTTAAGCCACTCATGGCAGCTCCAACACCAAGTCCAGCGAACCCAAGCTCGGAGATCGGCGTATCGATAACTCTTTCCGGTCCAAACTCATCCAGCATACCCTGGCTAACTTTGTAGGCGCCATTGTACTCGGCAACTTCTTCCCCCATCAGAAATACGCTCTCGTCTCGGCGCATCTCTTCAGACATGGCTTCACCTAATGCTTCTCTAAACTGGATTTCTCTCATCTCAGGTAGTTTTCGTGGGAAACAAAAATATCACTAGTAGGGTAATTAACAAAATGAACAGAAGGCCCCAAAATGAAAAAGCCTTGAGGAAATCCTCAAGGCTTTTCTTCAGGTTGAGAAAATTAATTCAACGCGCTGCTTATATCAACGTTTCTGAATTCTAGATCATCTAGTGCCGTCTGCTTGAGTGAAGGATCTTTCTGCACAGCGTTAGTTAGGTTCTCTACAACTTGTGCAGTGTTACCTAATCTAGCGTTTGCCACGGCGGCACCATAATTTGCTAAACCAAGATCGCCATCTTTTTGTACTGCCTCCTGGAAAGAAGTCAGTGCGTTCTGATAGTCTTTGTTAAGAACCTGCGCCAAACCTTTGTTGAAGAGGTTCATAGCAGTTTCTTCTGATCTTGATAAAGCAGTGACAGCTCTACCATAATTGGCGGCCATCATTTCGAGAGTTCCAAGAACACCATTAGCGCCTCTAGCATCTTCACTGGAAGGGCTCATGCTTGTTCCTTTTCTAAGTGCATCTAATGCAGCATATACATTGCCCTGCATCAGGTGAGCTGATCCAAGGTTGATGTATGCTTGTGCACTTTCTTGTCTGTTCAAAGAGATTTCTAATTGAGTAGCAGCCATTTCAGCATATCTGCTCATTTCAGAAGAATTCTCCATGGCCATTTCTACATAAACTGCTCCAAGGTTATTGTGAGCGTTCCAGCTATCATTTTTCTTGGTAGCCGCTTTGTAGATGGCTTCTTTTTCAGAAAGAGAAGGAGTTAACGTAGCTCCGTACATTAATTCTTCATTGGAAAGTGTATCTGCCGAAACTTCCTCTCCAGCAAGTTGCTTAGAAAGAACAGCAATTTCAGCATCAGACTTCTTGTCTTTAACTTTCAAGATGTCAGTTTGTGCTGATCGTAGTGGAGGATACACATCCTTGAATACTTGTCTGTAAGTAGACAATTTTCTTAGTTCTCTTTCTTTTTCTTCGAAAGTTCCTGATCCATTCACGATATTCAGATAATCAGACTTCTCAGCTGACGAGATTCCATCATATTCAGACAGGGCGTCTTTAAACTCAGCCCAATCTTCAATAATTGGTTTTTGAATAAAGTTGATTGAATCAGCCATTCCCTGGTAGTCATACCTGTTCATTTGAGCTCTGTAGTAATCTTCGATTACCTCCGCTCTGTCATTTGACAATCGGGAATTGATCTTCTCTGTACCTTCAGGAGAGTGAGTACCAGTTACAGTAACAGTTCTGGTAACATTTTTCTCAGCGATGAAGGCTTCAAAATACTTACCTCTGTCACTTCTTCTTTCAGATCTTTTCAGGTTAGACCTTCCTTGATCGAAGTAGAAGTCGATGTCGACAGGCTCCAATTCTTCGGCGTTGTTGTAGCCATGACCCGCATAAGCAGCGTAGTAAACGTTTTGGGCCAATTTAGAAGTGGTGATAGCACCGTCTCCAACTTTCAAGCGCTCAGTTTCTTTGGTCTTTCCGTTCTTGGGATCAAGGGCAACACCCATAATCTCAAGGTCGCCGTCTTTCATTGCGGCATCGTAAGGGAACGTGAAAGTTTTACTAACTCTAGGCTGACTGTCAGGACTATCGGCATAGTCGTCACCCTTAAACTCAATACCCTCCAGGGCCAACTCTTGGTCCCCGTACTTGTAGAAGGTATTAATAGTGTAAATTTTTCCTTTTTGCAACATCTTAACTGGTAGCACAGCAGACATCTCGAAATTTACGGTGTCGGCATGTACCTCCAGAGGCGAGGGAGTCACGGTAAGTTGCTGATCCTTCGCCATTTGAATCATCTTGTTAAGAGAACAACCTGAAAAAGTGAGAGTTGCAAGCAGAAAACTGGCGTAGAATAATTTTCTCATTGTAATAGTAGTTTTTATATGCTTGGTTGAACCGAGGTGCGAAATTATCGTGATAAATATTCTAAAGCAATTATACCCTAAAAATTAATCGGAAATTTTACAACCTGCAGCTTCAAACAATGTATATTTGTATAGTAAAAATGATGGAAAGTGAAGAGAATTCAAAGCTTTTTTGAGGATAAGGCCTTTGGGGTTTGCACCAGATTAGGAGAGAAATTAGGCATCGCCACCACCTCCATTAGACTCTTCTTTATTTACACTTCTTTCCTCACTTTCGGCTCACCAGTATTGATTTATTTGGCGCTGGCATTCGTGATGAATATCCGGAGACATTTGCGCCGAAGGAACAATTCAGTCTGGTACTACTAATCCATAAGTTCTGAGTACTTTCTCTTGGCCCCCATGTAGTAGGCCCAGGGCAATAATCCCTTATATATTAGAGCACCTTTGGCTTTGGCAAACTTAAGACTCTTCCGCTTGCCAAGTGTTGTACCTAGATTTAGTAAGAAATGCCAATGTGCCCTCAATACGGCCAATGTACTTTTGCCTCTTCCTTGAAACAAGAACATAACAGCTGCAAGTAAGTCTAAGAATATCCTTAAGGGAATTTTCCAGATCAAACCTGAGTACGTGTTCTTAGTCAACATGTGAAGGCCATTTCTGAAGTTAAGAAATGTTTTGAAGGGGTTACCCTGATTAAGGGTACCTCCACCTACGTGGTATATAACGCTTCCTGGCTCGCAGTAAACTTTAAGGCCCTTGGCTTGCATTCTCCAGCAAAGGTCTATCTCTTCCATGTGAGCAAAAAACTCTTCATCGAAACCACCAATTTCTTTGAACACTGAGCCACGCACCATCAGGCAGGCTCCCGAGGCCCAAAAAACAGGGATAGCTTGATTATATTGCCCTGCATCTATTTCTATCGTGGAAAACACTCTTCCCCTACAAAAGGGATACCCTAGCTTATCAATGAATCCTCCAGCAGCTCCCGCGTATTCAAATTGGTTCCTGTTGTTGTAGTCCAGAATTTTTGGCTGGCAAGCTGTGATGGACTTATCAGATTCCATCAACTCCAGCATGGGCTCGATCCAACGCTCTGTTACTTCAACGTCTGAATTAAGAAGAATGAAATACTCCTCATTTAGGTGCTTGAGTGCATGGTTATACCCCCCAGCATAGCCCCTGTTTTTTTCAAATGTGATTAGATCCAGATTAGGATGTGCCTGGGAGAGCCAAGCAACCGAATCATCTGTGGAGCAATTGTCTGCTACTATTACTCTGGCGCCAGGACTGCACCGAATAACGTTGGGCAAGAATTGTTGGAGAAAGCCTTTGCCGTTGTAGTTAAGTATAACTACCGAGACTTTTGACATTTAAGCGAAATTACTGAAATCCAGGCCTGGTATATTTGGCATAATATCTTCGGTGCTCTTTTTGATCTCTTCTTTTGCCAGTACGTCTACCTCTTCCAGGGCTTTGTTAACTGCGGCAACAATAAGATCTTTCATCAGCTCCTTGTCTTCAACCTTTACGATTTCGTCATCGATTACCAGTTCAACAACTTGCTTCTTCCCATTAACGGTGGCTTTTACCATTCCTCCCCCGGCTTCACCACTAGCGGTAACATTAACGAGGTTTTCCTGGGCCTCCTTCACTTTGGCTTGCACCTCCTTTACTTTACCCAGCATTTTCATCATGTCGAACATAGTGTAATCTATTTTAGCGGTACCAAATTTAGCGCATTCTACCTCAAAAGAATAATGCTCCCTGATTTTGAGATGCGGTTGCCTTCGAAATCATCGATATCGGCAACGTAAAGATATGACCCTGGCGGTGCCAATTTTCCATTTACTCTACCGTCCCACCCAACGTCGATATTTTCACTTGCAAATACTAGCTCACCCCACTTGTTAAAAACTTTCAAGGAGAATCCGTCAATAAACTTTCCAAACCCCATAAATTCATCATTTAAGTCATCACCGTCTGGGGTAAATGCTTTCGGAAAGAACACTTTAGGTTCGGCAACAATTTTAAGCAGGTTGGATTGTACGGCCGGTAGACTACCATCAACGGGCTGTGCTGTGACCTGGTAGTAAACAATTTGAACTGTTTGCCCATCTAAGTCTTGAAATGCGTTGTTGGTGCCAGCGTCTATTGTTTCCAACAGATTCATACTCTCATCAAAGGCATCAAGTCTGTAGTTAAGCACGCCGTTGGCCCAGCCATCGTAGGTTGTCCAATTTAGGCGAATACTTCCATCAAGTGCTTCAAAACCAGCAAGCAGAATGGAGCAAGCAACTATACTCCGGGGTGAATTGTTTAGGCACTGGTCTTGATAAGACACAGCATAGCAAAGTTGACCGGGAGAGGCCGCGATGGAATTGTCTATATACGAGTTGGTCTGGACCGTATCGATATTGTCAGTAACAACCAGGCTGGCTGAGCGCCCCACAAAGTAATCTACCGGTACAAATCCCACAGGTGCCGACCAGTCCAATTCATACTGATCGCCATTAACCGACACTGATAGATTGTTTACGGCACTTGGTGCATCAGTAGAAATGGAAATTCCGCACAATTCCCGGGAAAAACTCATTCCACCGCTAGTGTAGTTTACCACTAGCTGATAGCAGTAATTCGTATTGCATGTAATGTTATTATCAGCAAACTGTGAGAGTGAATTAGCTACCGTGCTTAGTGGCTGTCCGTCTCTATTCACCGTGAAATTGCTGATTCCCCCGGTAAGGGTATTCCAGGATAACTGGTTTACATTATTGGCAATATTTAGGCCTAGATCTACGGTGCAAACCACATTAGAGGCAATCGTATTATTAGTACAAGGGTCAAACGAAGTAACTCGGAAGCAGTAACGCTGATTGAGGTCTAAGCCGGAGATAGTATCTGTAGAAGATGTATTGGAAATATCCTTCAGTTTTTGGAAGGTAGAACTGCCATTAACTGCTATTTCCAAATCATAGAAAATACTTTGCGGTAAAGTGTAATTGAGTGCAATTCTATCATTGGGAAGCATATACAATGACTGCAAGCTTGCCGGCGAGATTGTGGAGATGGTTTGGACTTGTTGAGTGTTCTGGGCACAGTTGTCAGCAGCATTGTTGTATAAACCACGAACGGTTATGGTGTATGTGCCTGGGGCAGCGTAGAAATGAGTGGGCACGGGATCGGCTCGATTTACCGTTACAGCGTTGAGGTCTCCGTAGTCAATCATGAATTGCTCGTAGTTGGCATCATTTATTTGAACGGAAACGCCTTCATTCTCACAGGTAAGTACGGTGAAATCAGGAGGGATTGGGTCGAAGACCTCTATGATCAGGCTATCTTGACGTGGAACCAGATTTTGAATGGTTTGGATAAGTACATAGGTGCCTGGGGTGGTATATGTGTAATTGAGAAGATTGGTTTGGGTTGAGGCCGACCCTTCATATTGAAACACGCTAACACCACTGCCTGAATTATCAGTTACTTGAATCGAAAGGGGTGCGCAACCTCTTATCACATCTACTTCAAACCTACCTAAGGCGCTGGTATTTTGCGCATTTGAGATGGAAGCCGTGAAGAGAGTTAAAAGAGAATATAAAAATGTGCAATATTTGAATTGCCTATTCACTCAGGTTATGTAAATCTACTGATTTTATGAAATCCTCAGCCTTTTTCAATTCTGTATGGAGAATTTTGTCGTTTTCAATAAACGAAACTTGTTCCCTGAAATTGCTGTAAAATTGCTCCAAAATGAGCGAGGTTCTCAACGGTCTTCTAAAGTGCAAAGCCTGTGCCGCAGTTAATAGTTCAATAGCAAGAATTGAATATAGATTATTGATAAGATCGAAAGTTTTTGTGGCAGCGTTTGCTCCCATACTAACATGATCTTCCTGGCCATTAGAAGAAACAATTGAGTCAGTACTTGAGGGCACTGCTAGCTCTTTGTTTTTACTGACCAGAGAAGCAGCCGCATATTGAGGCATCATCAGTCCAGAGTTTAGGCCTGGATTGGCAACTAAGTAATTTGGCAGGCCACGAGAACCAGATATAAGCTGAAATGTTCTTCTTTCAGAGATATTACCAACCTCGGCCAGGGCAATAGCAAGATAGTCCAGAGCCAGCGCCAGAGGCTGGCCATGGAAGTTTCCAGCAGAAATGATCAGGTCTTCTTCCGGAAAAACATTCGGATTATCAGAAACACTATTGATTTCAGTCTCGAAAGTTCTAAGCACAAAATTGTAGCTGTCTAGGCTGGCACCATGTACCTGCGGTATGCACCGAAAACTGTACGGGTCTTGTACGTGCTCCTTTTCCTTCTGAGCGATCTCACTGTTAGCAAGTAACTTAAGCATGTGGGCGGCCACGGATTTTTGCCCCTGGTGTGGCCTAATTTGATGCACCTGCGGCCAAAAGGGCTCAATTCTGCCATCGAAAGCCTCCAAAGACAAGGCACCAATGACATCCGCCAGGGTAAGTATCCGCTTAGCGTTAAGTAGAGCATGAACACCAAAGGCACTCATAAACTGTGTGCCATTAAGTAACGCCAGGCCTTCCTTTGCCTTTAAGTGAATGGGCTCCCAATTCATGGTGGCATTTATGTGCTTACCTGAATCGACCTTTCCATCAAACGCAACTTCTCCCAGGCCAAGTAGTGGTAGGGAGAGATGTGCCAGAGGAGCCAGGTCACCTGAGGCCCCCAGCGAGCCATAGCGGTAAACTACTGGGTATATCTTGTGATTGTATAAAGAGATAAGCCTTTCGATAGTTTCTACTTGCGCCCCGGAGTTTCCATAAGCGAGTGACTGAACCTTTAGTAGAAGCATCAGTTGCACTATGTCATCATCTACCTTGGGTCCAACTCCACAAGCGTGAGATTTTACCAGGTTCTCCTGTAGTTTCTCAAGGTTCTCCGTTTTGATGTTTTTGCTGTAAAGCGATCCAAAGCCAGTATTTACCCCATAGACTGGCCCGCTGCCGTTTTCAATTTTGTTGTCTAGGTAGTTACGGCAAGTTGCCACTTGGTCCTTTACTTCCTCTGCCAATGCAAGATCGAGATCATTGCTTATGATTCGGTAGATAGTATCAATGCTAAGGGTTTCATTAGATATATAATGAAATTCGGCCATTGAAAATTATTGGTTGAGTGCTGAGATTAATTGTTCAAGAGTGACATTACGTTGATCACCTGTATGCATGTCTTTTAAGGTGTAGCTTCCACTGTTTATTTCTTCCTCACCTACAATTAACACGAAAGGAATGTTCTTTTTATTAGCATAGCTAAACTGCTTCTTAAGCTTGGCCGAGTCAGGATATAGTTCGCAGCTGATACCAGCCTCCCTAATCCTTACTAAGATAGGAAGTACATGTCTAAGGGAGTCCTCAAAATTCACTATCAGCAGTCTGGATGCTTCCAGAACCGAACTGGGGAATAGATTTAATTCTGTTAGTACATCGTAGATTCTATCTACTCCCAGTGAAATGCCAACTGCAGGTGTGTTAGGCATACCAAACATGGTAGTGAGATCATCATAGCGCCCTCCACCACTAATGCTGCCAATGTCAACATTGGTAACTTTTACCTCGAAGACAGTACCGGTATAATAGGAGAGTCCGCGGGCTAAGCTGTGGTCAAACGAAACTTTGTCAGTGCCATTTTCAATTTCATCCAGCAGTGTTAGTATTTCTTTAATGTCTGCAATTCCCTGTAATCCGGCGGCAGACTTGTTTAGTTCTTTTGACACACCGGTTACCACCTCATCGTTTGAACCGGAAATTTCCAGAATAGTCTGAAGCTTTTCCAGCGATTGTGGTTCAAACCCCTTATTGGCCAGTTCCTCCATCACCTGGTTGGTACCAATTTTATCAAGTTTGTCAATGGCCGTAGCCAGCGCATTCATTTCACCAGCTTTGCCAATGGCCTCACAAATTCCTTCGAGTACTTTACGATGGTTGATTTTAATCTCGAATTCTACAATTCCCAGTCGGTTCAAAACTTCTTTGAGAAGAAGAATGATTTCCATCTCAACCAGCAGCGAATCCGTACCTACAACATCTGCATCGCATTGGAAGAACTCTCGATATCTTCCTTTTTGAGGCCTATCAGCACGCCATACCGGCTGCATTTGATAGCGCCTGAATGGTAGTGCAATATCGTTTTGATTCATTACCACAAAGCGGGCCAGCGGCACGGTCAGGTCATATCGCAGTCCTTTTTCCGCGATATAGGCTGAAAGCTTTTTGGCTCCGCCATCAAGTGCACTTTGCGGGGCTTTGGAGAGAAAATCTCCATTGTTTAGCACTTTAAAGAGTAGTTGCTCCCCTTCGTCTCCGTATTTACCAGTCAGTACAGAAAGCTTCTCCATACTGGGTGTTTCAATAGGCTGGAATCCAAATTTTTGAAATACCTGGCGAATGGTGTCAAGAATAAAGTTTCTCTTTACCATCATTTCTGGTGGAAAATCTCGGGTCCCTTTAGGTATGGTTGGTTTTTGCTTAGACATTGCGTAATAACTCAGCGCAAAGCTACAAAATTCGCTATCAATTATAGATGGAATGTATAGGATGCATTTTATCCCTTTCGCTATTACTATCTCTTCGTGGTTGCTACTTTTTTTGAAAGTTATGCAGTACATTTGCACCTCGTTTAAAGACAATACGTGTTATGGCACAGCGATTACAGCGAAAAGCAAGAAGGAACGTTTCCAGAGCGAAGCAAAAGAAGCAAAGAATACAATTGCTCAACAGTAAGCCCATTATTAAGCAGGTTGATGTTGAGGAGATAAAAGCTTCATTCGGTAAAGGTGGTTCTAAATCAAAACCAAAAGCAAAGGCTAAGGAGGAAGTTGTAGAGAAGGTTGAGGAGACCAAGGCGGCTGTAGAAGAAACTGCCGAGGCAGAAGCCCCTGCGAAGAAAGCTCCGAAGAAGGAAGCTAAGAAAGACGACAAAGCGAAGGCTGCACCCAAAGCTGCCAAGAAGGAAGAAGCCGAAAAAGCTGAAGCCCCTGCTGAGGAGGAGAAAGAGGAGAAGACTGAAGAAGCTGAAGGCGACAAGGAATAACAATTCAGGAACTCAAGATATTCAAACCACTGGCAATAGTCAGTGGTTTTTTATTGCTCCCCGTTTTCCTAATTCAATCACTTCCAGGTTATCTACCTTTTTACCGTTGATATCAAAGCGTAATAGAGTTTTCATTTGATGAAACCCTTGTTGGCCCGCTGCCCCTGGATTCAGGAATAGCATATTATCAAGAGCCGGGTCGGTCATCACCTTAAGTATATGGGAATGGCCACAAATGAAAATGTCTGGAGTATCAGCTGTAAGAAGGTTTTTCACTCGTCTATTGTATTTAGGCGGATATCCCCCTATGTGCGTCATCCAAACCCTCTTTCCTTCCACAGAAAACCTTAAATCTTCTGCATAGCGACTTGTAACCTCTTTATCATCTATATTCCCCCATACTGCCCTTACTGGTTTAAAATCTTCCAATTCCTGAATTAACGACAATGGCCCAATATCGCCAGCATGCCATATTTCATCGCAGTTTTCGAAATAGTCATACACTTTCGGGTCTAAATACCCGTGAGTATCAGAAATAAGGCCGATTTTTGTCATTGCTACCAAATAAACGCAGCTTATTACCGTTTAACAATTTTAACCGAGAAAAAGCCACATTTCGTAACCTTTTATGGTCTATAGGGTAATACTGTAATAACAAGGCCAAACTCATGTTTCATCAACCAAAACTAACTTCACTACTAACCCTTCTGTGTGCCCTTTTATGTACGAATTCCCTGCTTGCCCTTCAAGCTGAAAAAAGGCAATTCCAGGCTGAGAGAGTAGAAACAGCACCAAAAGTAGATGGTGTACTCGATGACCCTGTGTGGGGTTTGTGGGAAGGAGGTGAGAAGTACTTCCAATTGCGTCCGGATAATGGAGAGCCGGCTTCATTTGATACTGAGGTGAAGGTGATCTATACAGATTTCGGTATCTATTTCGCGGCCAAGATGTATGATCCCGAGCCTAACGAAATCCAAAGAGAACTGGGTATTAGGGATGAGCTTTTTAGAAATGCGGATCATTTCGGTGTTACTATTGATACTTACAACGCAGGCTTAAATGCCTTCTCCTTTTTTGTTACAGCGGCTGGTGTTCAGGCCGATTTGTTTAATAGTGGACAAAGAGAAGATAGGAATTGGGATGCTGTTTGGAAAAGTGCCGTAGAAATTGATGAATATGGTTGGAACGTAGAAATGGAGATTCCTTATTCTGCCATTAGATTTCCTAAAAAAGATGCGCACGTTTGGGGTATCAATTTCAAACGCAGAATTCAGCGTAAGCAAGAAGATTCATTTTGGAATTTTGTAGATAACTCAATAGAGGGATTTGTAAATCAAAGCGGGCAAATTTCTGGTTTTGAAGGAATTGATCCGCCAGTAAGATTATTCTTTACACCATTTGTTGCTACAACCGCAACCCACAATACTGATGGCAACTCGGCTGATGCTACCTTCAGCGCCGGGATGGATGTCAAGTATGGCATTAATGAGAGTTTTACCCTGGATATGAGCCTGATTCCAGACTTTAGCCAGGTACGCTCTGATAATGTGGTTTTGAACCTTTCACCCTTTGAGGTGCGGTTTGATGAGAACCGACCCTTTTTTACAGAAGGAACGGAATTGTTTAGTAAGGGCAGGATATTCTTCTCTCGAAGAATTGGAAAATCTTTTGGCAATGTTTTCGATCCGGAGGATACTGAGGAGTTAGTAGGCTCGACACCAAGTGAAGCTAAACTCATTAATTCGTCTAAGATTTCAGGAAGAACGAAGGGAGGACTGGGTATAGGCTTCCTCAATTCAATGACTGCGGCCTCTTACGTTACCGTTCGAGATACACTAACCGACGTAAGTCGGCAGGTACAATACGACCCTTTTACCAACTTTAATGTTTTCGTTCTTGACCAAAACCTAAAAAATAATTCAAAGATTGGGCTTATCAATACCAATGTTACCAGGGCAAATGGCGGTGACAATGCCAATGTTACCGGTATGGACTTCGCGTTCTTTGATAAAACAAACACCTACCGCGTGCGGGGTTTTACAGCGATTAGCCAAAAAATGTCTAACAACGGCGATGGTACTTATTCTAATGATGTTGGATACAGATATAGTATTTCGGCTGGAAAAGTAAGTGGGAAATGGCAGTACCGCATTGGCAGGGAGGTGGAAAGCGATAACTATGATATTAACGATCTTGGGTTCATACGAGGTGCCAACCAGATTTCACACAGCTTCAATGTAAGTCATCAAATATTCAAGCCCTTTTGGAAGCTAAACCGATTCAGAGTGGGCTTCGGAGCAGATCACTCTCAGCTATATGATCCTCGGGTTAGAACCGACTGGAGTGTGGATATTAATATGGGTGGTCAGTTTAAGAATTTCTGGAACTTTAATATGGGTACCGGAATTACTCCGGAAACCACTTTTGATTATTTCGAACCAAGAGAAGACGGCTACCACTTTGCCAGACCCTATGATCGATGGGCGAATGCCTTCTTGGGAACGGATAACAGAAAAGCTTTTAGAATTGGCGGTTATCGGGGTTTCTGGAGAAGACCTGACTGGAACCAGAAAGAAGATTGGTGGGGTATCTTTCCAAGATACCGAGTCAATAATAAGCTGACCTTCAACTACGAGATCAATTATAATAAGAGCCGCAATGACCGGGGTTACGCGACCAAGCTCTATGATGATGACGACAATCTCCAAGACATCATTTTTGGCTTGAGGAACGTTCAAACCGTCAACAACGTGGTAGGTGCCAAATATACTTTCAACAATAAAATGGGTATAAACCTAAGAGTTAGGCACAACTGGACGAAGGTGCAATACTTCGATTTCTTTGCGCTGCAAACTGACGGTGAACTGGTAGACAGCGATTATACTGGCCTGGATGAGGATGGCGTTTCGATGCATGATGCCAATTTTAATGCATTCAATGTGGATTTAGTTTATACGTGGCAAATAGGGCCCGGTAGCTTTGTGAATATTGTCTGGAAAGATTCGATAATTAATTCCACCTCACAAGTGCAGAATGGATTTTTCAAAAATTTTGAAAATACCATCACCTCTGATCAGATTAACAGTTTCTCATTTAAGATTATCTACTTCATAGATTACCTCAGCATCAAAAACAGAATCTAGAAGAATTGCTAGACGGTGGTATGCTGAGATTGCAGTAGCTGCTGCACTTTTTCCCGAAGAATTTCCAAGGTAAGATCGATAGTAGCTAAGTGCGTTCTGAATACCAGTACTGCTACACGTATTACAAATTTATCATCAACTACTGTAGATGAGAGGAATACCCTGCCATCTTTGTGGATTTCTGTCATCAGCTTTTTGTTGAATTCGTTGGCATCTCCAGAATCGGGGATATATCTAAAAAATACAACAGATAACTCCGGGTAAGGGCCCATTTCAAATCCCTCAACTTTATTCAGTTGATCGTAGAAATAACGGGCGAGGAGGATCTTTTCCTGTAGGGCAGCTCTAAAAGCAGAGAGGCCATGAATTTTCAATGGCAACCACAGGCGCAATCCACGGAAGTGCTTAGTCAGCTCAGGTGATACATCTGCGGGGGAAATTTCAATATCGTCGTCCAGGGCATCTTGCATGTAATTGGCACTTTGGGTAAATGCCTTCTTCATATCCTCTCCATTCCGTACTAATACCACTCCCAGGCCATAAGGGATAAAAAAGCCCTTATGAGGATCAATCACTACGGAGTCTGAGCGCTCGATACCTTTCAGTTGTGGCTTGATCTCTTCACACAACATGAAGCAACCACCATAAGCTGCATCGACATGATACCAAAGGCCATTTTCTTCTGCTATGTTTGCAATTTCATCCAAGGGGTCTATGGCACCCACATCGGTTGTGCCAGCGGAGGCAACAACCATCCAAGGCTGCAGACCATTGTCAATATCTGCTGCTATTTGCTCCTGGAGATCATCAGCTTTCATCCTGAATCTACCGTCTAATGTTATCTGCCTAACTTGGGCTTCGGCCACCCCCGCAATTTTAAATGCCTTATGCAGGCAGTGGTGTACATGGCCAGAAAGGTAAATTACTGCCTTACGTATGTTGGAAGAGTTTAATCCCTTTGCATCTCGTGCCGTCACAATTGCGGTAAGATTTGCAATGCTGCCACCGCTGGTAAGATTGCCAAAGGCTTGCTGCGGATATCCCATCAACTCGGTCATCCACCTGATTAGGACATTCTCAACTTGCACCGCCCCGGGGTTAGCAAAAAATACTCCCGCATATCGATTTGTAATATCTACCCAGTAGTCGGCTAAAGAAGAACTATATAAGCCTCCCCCGGGAATATAGCCGAGGTGCTTGCCGGATGCTGGGTTTATGCCGTCCTTATCCACAGAGTTGGCTATAAGATTTACTGCACTATCAATAGAAATGGCCTCCTCACTAATAGGGTTTTCAATAATGGTTGGGTTGCTTTCTGGTGTTTCAGCATAGGTTTTTTTAGAATCCATCTCTTCTAAGAATGATTCAGTATGCTGAATTACCGCCCGCCTGATTAATTCGCGTTCATCCGCAGTTGGCTCCAGCTGCTTGCTTATTTTTTCTAGCTGTTTGATTCTCTCTAAAGACATCTATTGCTCAAGTCTGATCTCGGTAACTGTCAAAGATTTTTTTAATTTAGTCAATCCTTCAAACTTTTTGGCAACGACCACTATGGCCCTTACTCCATCAAAGATGATTCCCCTGGGTACAATAGCCCCAGACTTCGAGTTACAAGACTCCGTTTCGAATAACCTCGTTACTCTTGCCGATGTAAAATCAGAAGTTGCTACGGTTATCATGTTTATCTGTAACCACTGCCCCTATGTAAAGCATGTCAGAGAAGAACTGGTAAGACTGTATGATGACTATTTTCCAAAAGGAGTGAGTTTTACCGGCATTAGTTCAAATGATGTAGAGGACTTTCCTGAAGACTCTCCTGAGATGATGAGAGAGGAGGCTAAGAAGCATGGGTACCAGTTTCCCTACCTTTATGATGAAACACAGCAAATAGCCAAACTATACGACGCCGCTTGTACGCCTGATTTCTATATATTCGACCGCAACCTGGAGCTGGTTTATAGAGGTCAACTTGATGATTCCCGCCCGGGAAACGAGAAACCCCTTAACGGAAAAGATGTTCGCGAAGCACTTGACAGTGTTATAAATGGAAACCCAGTCAGCGAAAATCAGATACCTAGCGTTGGCTGTAATATCAAGTGGAAAGGAGCTCAATAAAGAACTTCACTTTTTTTTGTTTTTTTCTGTAACTATTAACTAACGGTTGGGTTTACGTTCTAAACGAAGATCTAACCAGCTAGCTAACTCAAAGAAGCACTTGGATTCACTATCGGATAATTCTCTAATGTTTCAGGTGAAGGAAGGAGACCTGGATAAGCTGGGCTTGCTCTTCGAGCGCTATAAGAAGATGCTGTTTGCATTCTTTTATAGAATAAACCGCGACAAAGATCTGAGTGAGGATTTAGTACAGAATGTGTTTATGAGGGTGCTGAAGTACAAACATGCATTTAAGGGAAGTGGAGAATTCAAGACCTGGTTATTTCATATAGCGCGAAATGTTAGTCACGATCACTTTCGACAAAACAAAAAATTAGGACACAAAGACGACATTATGGATTGGGACGAAAGACTGACAGCACAGAAGGAAGAGGAGGAAGTGAAGCTAAGAGATGAACAGCTGCAATTGCTTAACACAGCCATTGAAAAACTGAGCGAGGAAAAGAGAGAACTGATATCAATGAGTAAGCTGAAAGGAATGAAGTACAAAGAAATAGGAGAGATTTTGGATTGCAGTGAGGGAGCAGTGAAAGTTAAGGTTTTCAGAGCTCTGAAAGACCTTAAAAGTATTTATGATGAAACGAAATTGAGCTATGAATAAGGAAAGAGCATTGGAATTGCTGGCAGCCTTTAATGAAGGCAAACTTGCTGAAGAGCAAATGTCAGAGCTTGAGAATGCTATAGAAATGGGCTTGCTATCTATTGATGAGATGCCGGAACTGATGAAGATTGATCAGCAAATGGATGCAATCGAGGTGCCAGAACCTGGCGCAAACATGGACCAGCAATTCTATCAAATGCTGGGAAAGCATAAAGCAAAGGCTGGAACCAACTGGTTGGAAGCTTTAGACAATTGGCTCGCAAACCTGGGGCTTTCTCCGTCAGCAGTACGACTTGCCTATGGAATGGTACTGTTGGTAGTTGGATTTGGGGTAGGGGTCCTGTTCAATGGCGGCTCTGCAGGTGAGATTGATAAGTTGTCGGCGGAGATGAAAGACATGAAAGCTATGATGATGCTGACCATGTTGGAAAAAGAGTCTGCAACTGAGCGACTTAAGGCAGTTAGCATCAGCAATGAAATAACTGATGTAGATGATCAGGTGATCAATGCATTGTTGCAAACACTGAATTACGATGACAATGTAAATGTGAGGATCGCTACCCTTGAAGCACTATTTAGATACGCTGATAAGCCGGCAGTTCGTGAGGGTTTGGTTAAGGCGATTGCACATCAAGATTCACCACTGGTAATGGTGGCTTTGGCTGAAGTCATGGTTGTTCTACAGGAGAAAGGTTCCGTTGATGAATTGCAGAAGATCATCGATCATGGTCACTTGGATGAAGGTGTGGAAGAGAAACTTACTGAAAGCATACAGAAACTGATCTAGATATGAAACGTTTGATCAAAACGATATTAACACTTCAGGCTTCATTAGTTGTGATTTCAGGAGCCTATGCGCAAAGTCACAAAGAGACTATCAACAAAGAATACACTTTTACTGGCTCGGGAGATAAGGTACTTGTAATAGACAACATCAGCGGTGACCTGGTAGTTGAGGCCTACCAGGGAACGAAGGTATTAGTTGAAGTTAATATGGAGCTAAGAGCCAGAACCGACCGACAGCTAGAAAGAGCTAAGAGCGAAGTGAAACTTGGCACCGAAGAGCGCGGAGACAGTTTGGTTTACTTTGTTGACGGACCATGCAATTGTGATTGTCGTGACCGCAACCGCCGCTATAACTGGAACCGTTGTGACTACGATTACAAATTTATCTTGGACTTTAAGGTAAAAGTGCCTGCCAGCACAAATCTGGAGTTATATACTGTCAATAACGGAGATATTCGAGTTGATGGTGTTACTGGCGAGATAATGGCCAAGAACGTAAACGGCGGTATTTATCTTGACAAGATTGCCGGAGCAACTAAAGCCCACACCATTAATGGAGACGTAGAGATTACCTATACCAGTAATCCTAAAGAGCATTCAATGTACTATACACTGAATGGAGACTTAACAGTCTTCTACTTGCCTAACCTTTCCGCCGATATGAGCTTTAAGAGTTTCAATGGCGACTTCTATACCAACTTCGACATTACCCAGCAATTGCCTTCAAGAATAACTTCTGATTCCAGGCGTTCGCGGGGAACTACTTACAAGATTGATGAAAGAACAGCGGTGCGTGTAGGTCAGGGAGGGGTTGAGCTTGACTTTGAAACTTTCAACGGAGACATCTTTATCAAAAAGAAATAACAACTTAGAATACAATAGGACTAATTATCTTTTAAAATTGAGACAAATGAAAACAATGTTTAAAACCGGAGCCCTACTAATTGCACTAGTGTTCAGTGTTAAGGCTGTCCAATCACAGGACACCCAAGAACTGGTGGTTCCTTTATCTGAACCAGGGAAATCAGGCTTACTGCATGTTAGCCTTCACACCGGTTCCATTTCAGTTAGTGGCTATTCAGGCCAAGACGTAATCGTTAAGGTTCATACCGAGCAAAAGAAGTATGAAAGGGAAACGCGAGATGGTCTGCGAAGGATTCCTAACCGGTCTTTGGGTGTTACCGTGAGAGAGGAAAGGAACTACGTAAAGGTTAGCTCCTCACACCACAACAAAGACATCGCCCTGGAAATACAAGTGCCCACCGATTTTGATCTAAAACTGAGCGGCCATAACGATGGCTTTATTAGAGTGGAAAATGTTAAGGGCGAGCTGGATGTGCAGCATCATAATGAAGATATCACTTTGTTGAACATCACTGGTTCGGCTGTGGTGAATAGCCATAATGGTGACATTAAGGTTACATTCGATGGCGTAACAGCTGATACCCCTATGGCGTTTAGCACGTATAATGGAGATATAGATATCACTTTTCCGACAGGAGTAAAAGCAACTACCAAAATGAAGTCTGAGCGCGGTGAGATCCTAACCGATTTCGATATGACAGTGCGCAAGGCGGAGCCCAGAAGGGAAACCAGCCGAAATAATGGTGTTTATAAGATCTCTATTGACGAATATGTAATCGCCGATATCAACGGAGGCGGGCCCGAGATTCTGTTTAAGAATTATAATGGTGATATAATCCTCAGGAAAAAGTAGTACCATAAAGCTTCGACCATGAAAAAACTCAAAAACTATCTATTGATCTGTGCATTGCTGGTATCTACGCTGGCATTAGGTCAGAATACTAACCTGGATAATCTCGACCCATTTACAAAGATTATTCTAGACCAAAGAATAAAGACGGTAACAATTACCACCGGCAGGCCTTACATAAGAGTTGAGGGTGTTAGCAAAAGCCAGATTAACATCGACAATCTTGCGCGTACCTTGGAATTGAGTTTGACAGGTGCTGTTCCATCCGGGGTTGCAATAACTATTAGCAATTCGGGGCTTGATCGCATAGAGGGAGCTTCCGACCTGGAAATTAAAGGAGCAGAGGTGCTTAGTGGAGGGGCAGGCAAATTTGTAGTAATGGGATTTACCCGTGATTATGATGGCCTTACCAAAATTCATTCTGGTAAGAATTGGTCACGATCGTGGAGTAAGTCATGGAAAAAGGAGTGGGGCAAGGATTGGAGTAAGGAGTGGAAAGAAAAGAATAAAGATAAATTAAAACGATGGGCTGATAACTGGGAGAAGAGTTGGAGTGGCAGTTTCGATTTCGATTATGACTACGATTTTGATTACGACTTTGATTTCGACTATGATTTCGATTACAACTATGATTTTGATTACGACTACGACTACGACTACGACTACGACTATGACTTTGATTTCGATTTCGATTTCGGGCCAAACTCCGGCGGAGGCCTGAGTTTCAATATTGATATTCCGGAAATTGAGGTACCCGTAATTGAGATCCCCCAAATTGATTTTGCTCACGTAGAGATTCCCGCAGTCGAAATTCCGGAAATCGAAATTCCGGAGATTACTATACCACCAATTGAAATACCGGAGATTCACATTCCGCGGGTCAACGTGGGTGAATCATACAAGTCTGGCGGAAGGAAACCGAAAGAATAAATCCTTAGACAAGAGCTCCAGAAAGTCACCATTTTCAAACATTAGATTTACAAATAAGAATAAAATATTATATTTACATATAAGAAGCATATGTAAACTATAAAAGCTATGAAAGGAACACACCTTGGCGAATTCGAAGAGTTAGTACTGCTAACAGTAGGAGTGCTTGAAGACGACGCCTACGGAGTTACCGTAACTGAAGCCATGCAGGAACAAACCGGAAGAGCGATTACGATTAGTACTGTGCATACTGCACTGTATAGATTGGAGAAGAAAGGTTTCGTTTCTTCGAAATTGGATGGAGCAACCAAGGCAAGAGGAGGGAGGAGAAAGCGACTCTACACAATAACATCAGCCGGGCATGCAGCTCTGGTGGAGTCGAGAGGGTTACGTGACAAGTTATGGGGACAAATGCCAAACTACCAGTTTGAGTTTATCGGTCGTTTGTAGGCCATTTATTTAAGAATTTGTTTTACAAATAAGAAGCAAAGGTCAAAGGTTAATGCTTAAAAGGACGAAGTCATCCCCACCGCGGTGGGCCGATTTACTGCTACAATGGTACTGCTCTAAGGAGTACATCGAAGAGATCCAGGGTGACCTCTATGAGTGGTACTATCGCCGGCTAGATCGTCAGGGGCCAATCCTTGCTAAGGCACTTTACTTCTTTGATGTTATAAGGTTCTTCAGAACGTTCCGATTGAAGAAAATGGAAGAACTCGATTCGAAAAATAACCCACTAATTATGTTAGCAAATAATCTAAAAGTAGGACTCCGATCTCTTGCCAGGCACCGATTCAACACTTCGATAAACATTGCTGGCTTATCAATAGGTATTGCGTGTAGCCTGTTTATCTATGTGTACATCACTGATGAATTGAGCTTCGATAGGCATCATGAAAATGCTGATAATATCTTCCGTATTGTACTAGATCTCAAATCGCCCCGGGATGTAAGCCACCTCAGCACTACCCCCACGGCGCTGGCCATGACCTCCGTACAGGAGCTGCCCTATTTACGCAGTGCAGTGCGGTTTTACAAGCAGGGGCAAACAATCTTAAAACAAGGAGACAATGTGTATGAAGAGAACAACTTCTATTTCGCTGATTCCACCGTTTTTGATGTCTTCAGTTTCAAGTTTGTTTATGGTAATCAAAGCGAAGCACTAAACGGACCCTACAAAATGGTGCTAACCGAGACTAAGGCGAAAAAGTACTTCGGTGAGGAAAACCCAGTTGGGAAAGTAATTAGAGTAGACGAAGATCAGCAGTTCGAAATAACCGGCGTTATAGAAGACCTTCCTGCACAGTCCCATATCGACATTGATATTTTGGTTTCTTTCAAAACCTGGGAAGTTAGGGTGCCTGGATTGGTAGGAAGATGGGCGCCACATATGTACCTAACATATTTTCTACTACCCGACGGTTTCGATCAAAAGATTCTTGAGAGTGATTTGAAGGAGTTGGTAGAGCGAAATGTAAGCTTGACTTCCACCTACTCATTTGAGTTCCTCGCTCAACCACTGGTTGACATTCATTTGAAGTCTAACCGGGAGAGTGAGATCAAAGCCGGGGGTGACATCACCAGACTTTATATTCTTGCTGTTATTGGCATTTTTATTTTGCTAATCGCTGCCATCAATTTTATCAACCTAAGTATGGCCAAGGCCACCATAAAGTTGAAAGAAGTTGGAGTTAGAAAGGTTATTGGCGCAACAAGAAGACAATTGCTCCAGCAATTTCAGATTGAATATTTGTTGATTAGTGTCCTTGCCCTGGCCATTGGTTTTGGTCTTATTTGGATCTTACTACCATCGTTAAATGAGCTTTCCGGCAAAACACTAACGTACACGGAGCTTCTCAACCCCAAGACTATTCCATTTGCGGCTGGTGTAGTAGTAGCTATTGGCTTACTATCCGGAGCATACCCCGCTTTGGTTTTGGCAGCATTTAAACCAACGCAGGCCATTACACAAGGGGTATCTGGTAAAACCGTTACAGCCCTGGTTAGAAAGGGGCTGGTAATGATTCAGTTCGCGGCATCAATATTCCTTATGATCGGAACTGGAATTGTGTACAATCAGCTGCTATTTATGGAGAACCAGGATTTAGGTTATCAACCAGAACAGATAGTGGTAGTTCCGCTGCACCGGCACCAGAATGCCCTGCAAGACTTCGAGAGTTTCCGAATGAAACTTAAGCAGCTAAGCCAGTTTGATCATGCTTCGGCCAGCTTTCTTATTCCAGGAAGGGGAGCTCTAAAATTGTCTTATGCCACAGAGGGGTTTGCCGAGAATGAATTTAAGCCAATAAGCTCATGGTTCGTAGATCGAGAATTTCTGGCCACTTATGGAATCGAAATACTAACTGGCCGAGATTTTACCCCAGTAGGAGACTCTGATATTACCAATGCCGTGATTATCAACGAAGCTACGGTGAGGTCGTTAAATTGGACCAACGAGGAGGCGATTGGCAAGCCGTTTACATTTAGAGGCAACAGAACAATTGTTGGAGTAGCCAAGGATTTTCACTTCACTTCTCTAAAGGACCAGCTCGAACCCTTGGCAATTGTACCAACTCCTTCTCCATTTAGTAGTGTCAACATACTTTATGTTTCGTTTGCAGTTAATGCCAATCAGGTCGAAGAATCACTGAAAGTAGCCGGAGACATTTGGAACAGCGTGATTCCTAGTCGCCCATTTGATTACTTTTTCCTGGATGAAGATTTTGGCCAACAATACCAGGCAGAACAGCGATTTGGTAAGACTTTTACTGCTTTTGCCGCCGTTGCTATTGTTATCTCATGTCTCGGACTCTTTGCCTTGGCTGCTTTTACGTTGAGGAGGAAAGTAAAAGAGATAGCTATTCGTAAAGTAATGGGAGCGAGAATATCAGACATCGTAAGACATTTCTCATGGGATTTTCTCAGGCTTGTACTGCTGTCTAATATTATAGCCTGGCCAGCTGCTTATTATATAATGTCAGATTGGGTGGGCGGATTTGCTTACCAGACTAGTATTAATTGGTGGTTGTTTGCCTTGGCATCTGTAGTTGGTGTATTGGTGGCTTTTGTTACGGTTATGCTACAATCGGTTAAAGCGGCGAATGCTAACCCCGTCCATTCACTCAGAGAGAACTAGTACTATTAGAAATAGAAGATGACGAAGAACCACAGGTCGCAGATCTCCCCGCCAAAATGGGCCAACTGGCTTTTAGAGTGGTATTGCTCAGAGAGGTTTTTGGAGGAGGTGCAGGGAGATCTCCATGAATGGTTCTTCCGCAGAGTAGAAAGACAGGGGCTGCTTCGGGCCCGACTACTCTACTTTATTGATGTCATTAGATTTTTCAGAACATTCAGATTACGGTCGATAAAAAACTCAAAAACAGCAAACATGACAGGACATAACATCAAAATTACCTGGCGGTCGCTAAAAAAAGACCGCCTCTCAGCTTTCTTGAGAATTGGCAATCTTACACTTGGGATGGTCTGCTTTCTTTTGATTCTGGTATATGTAAACTACGAAAGCGGCTACGATCAATATCATGCAAAGGCGGCCAATACCTATCGTCTGCAACACGAACTGCGGGGCGACCCCTGGGCAGCAACGCCAGTTGGTGTAGGGCCATATGCCTTAGAGAATTTTGCCGGCATTGAAGAAATGGCCAGGTTTCAGCGGGTATCCCGGTCTTGGGTAAAGTACCAGGACAAAATATTCATTGAGGGCGATATCTTTTTTGCTGATACTTCTGCCTTTAGCATTTTCGATTTTGAGGTAGTAAATGGCAACAGTGAAGATCCGCTGCAACTTGTCCACGGCGCGGTATTAACCGAATCAATGGCCAAGAAATACTATGGTGATGAAGATCCTATTGGCAAGGAAATAACGTTAGAGCAAGATCGTGGCCACACAAGAGTAGTTACGGCTATTATTAAGGACATCGATCCGCAATCGCATTTCACTTTCGACATGCTCCTGCCAATGCATGTACTTCGTGATGAACGCTTGCGGGAGTTTCGCAATTGGGGAACGTACACCTACGTGGTAGCATCACCTGAAGCCGACCTACAAAGCATTGCAGCTGGAATTTCAGAAGAATACACCAGGCAATATGGTGGACCAGGGGTGCAAGCGAAACTCATGGCACTTACAGATATTCATCTAAAATCCAATGCCGAAAAAGAGATTACAGCCAATAGTAAGATTGAGTACATATACATCCTTTCCTTCGCTGCGCTGTTTGTCCTGGTCATTGCCATCATCAACTTTGCTAACCTTACCATTGTTAAAGGGGTAAGCCGGGGCAAAGAGGTTGGTGTTAAAAAGACATTAGGCGCCCTTAGGGGTCAATTATCTAATCAATTCTTAACAGAAATCTTCACGATTATACTCGTATCCTCATTAATTTCGTTAGTAGGAGTATATGTGGTTCTGCCTGTTTTTAGAGATTTCTCAGGACTGCCCATTCCCTTAACCACAATTCTTTCACCCTACATATTACTGCCTCTGGTTGTTATCATCTTGTTGACCGGGCTTTTTTGTGGATACATTCCAGCCAGGATATTTTCAGGCTATAAGACTGCAGAAGTAATAAAGTCAAAAGTCTCTGGCGACAACACCAGAATTGGCATCACCCGGAAAACTCTTATCGTGGTCCAATTCATGGTTTCAACAGTGCTGATAGTCGGCTCAATTACAATTTATAAGCAGCTATCTCATATTCAGAATACCAGCATGGGGTTTGATCATGATCAAGTGGTAACTGTGCCATTTAATCGCGAAATGCGCCAGGGCTTTGAGGCGTTTAGGCAGGGGTTGCTAACCTATGCATCTGTAGAGGAAGTTTCAAGCTCGTCACATGCGCCGGGATATAGGATCATGATTGAGGGAATTCGGAAAGGTGGCGAAGAACCCGAAGATGCCACAAACATGAGAGTAGTAGCTGCCAGCCCGGAATTTACGAAAGCCTATGGTCTCGAGCTGGTGGCAGGCTCAGACTTTACCCGAAGCGAATTGGTTGAGGGGAGCTGGGAATTCGTAATCAATGAATCCGCAAAGCAGGAACTTTTTGGCGAGGATGCAGCTGTAGGAAAAACTGTTGCCTGGGGCGACCGAGAGGGCGCTGTTGTAGGAGTCGTCTCAGATTTTAATTTTCAGTCTTTCCATGAGGCCATCGGCCCTCTGGCTATTATCAGAGATAAGGGTTGGATTCGTTACAGTGCGGTTAGATTCAATGCAACCTCCGCCGAAGCCGCTGTGGAAGCCATTACTAAAACCGGTGAAACAGTATTTCCGGACCTGCCGCCAATCGAATTCGAGTTCCTGGATAAGCGTTTTGACCACCTCTATCTTGCGGAGAATAGATTGCAGGCAATTGTGCTGGTGTTTTGCATTATTTCCTTGCTTTTAACTTTTTCCGGGATTCTTGGTCTTGCCATTTTTATTGCCCAAGGCAAAACCAAAGAAGTTGCAATAAGAAAGGTCCTCGGAAGCCCAACAACCAGAATAATTTCACTGATGAGCCGGAGTTTTATGTTTATGGCTGGCGTTTCCCTCTTGCTATCAATTCCAACCTCCGTCTATATGGTTAACTGGTGGCTTAGCAATTTCGCTTACCAGATTGAACCGGGAATGGGAATCTACATTCTGGCGATAGTCTCACTCCTGGTAGTGGTATTTCTAAGTTCAGCCTACACCACAATTAAAGCAGCGGTGGCTAACCCGGTTGATGCCTTAAGAAGTGAGTAATGAATAGCACCAAGAAGATATCCCCTCCGAAGTGGGCAGACCGGATTCTCCAGTGGTACTGTGCGGAAGAATTTCTTGAGGAGGTACAAGGTGACCTGCACGAGTGGTTTCATAGACGCTCAAAGCGGCAAGGCTTAACCTTAGCCAGGGTTCTATACTTCATAGACGTTATCAGATTTTTCAGAACATTTCGATTAAGATCAATGCAAGAACATAAAACAAAAGTTGGCTTTGGTGGCAAAATGAATAATTACATCAAAACAGGAATTAGAGATTTTCGACGACAAAAGTTCTATGCAGCCATTAACCTATTTGGCTTGGTGGCAGGTTTTACTTCCTGTTTGTTTATTGTCACCTACCTCCAAGACGAACTAAGTTATGATCAATTTCATAGCAAGAAGGATAGCATTTATAGGCTCAATGTAGATATCAGCACGAGTACTGGTAAACTTGAATTGGCATATTCATCCGGGCCGATGGCGCAAACGTTACAGTCTGAACTACCTGAAGTCCAGGACTATGTGCGGATTGCAAAAAACCCCGCCTCAGTTTTGGTGAGAAATAAGGAAAGGCAATTCTATGAGGAATCAGTGATCTACGCTGACCCTGCATTTTTTACCCTCTTCGATTTTGAACTGGCATTGGGGAATAAAGAGACTGTGTTGAAGCAGGTAGACGAAGTGATTCTCTCTCCTCAAATGGCAATCAAGTACTTTGGTGAGAGCTCCCCAATCGGAGAGGAAATGCAGTTTGATGGCACAACTTACAAGGTGGTGGGTGTTGTGCAGCCAATGCCAACAAACTCCCATATACAATTCGACTTCCTGGTTTCTATGGCCACTTGGATAGCCCTCAGGCCGCCAACCGAGACTAACTGGTTTTGGTTTCCGGTAACAACCTATCTGCAATTAACTGAAAACAGCGAAGCCACATTTGCGACAAAGCTGCCGGCGTTTAGAGATAAGTACATGGTTAACGAAAGAGAGACATCAGAGTACAATCTGAGTATAGAACCATTTGCTGGGATACATTTTAGTGAAGCAAGACTAGGGGAGATGGATGTCAAAGGAGAGAAAAGCTACCTCTATTTTCTGGCTGCTGTAGCCGGTTTCATTTTGCTATTAGCAGTAGCAAATTTTATTAACCTATCCACGGCCAAATCCACTCGGAGGGCCAAGGAAATAGCCGTAAGGAAAACTTTGGGGGCGTTGAGAAGCGAAATCAAGTGGCAATTTTTGGTAGAGTCAACAATGTATGCTGTGGGTGCTCTGGCGCTGGCCATAGTGGTTTATATCGCCCTTTTGCCATCGTTCAGCGATCTGCTTAGCAGGCAGTTTGATGGGGCCATTCTGACAACACTCCCTTTTGTTTTGGCACTAGCCGTTACACCCCTGGTACTTGGTTTCTTGGCAGGATTCTACCCGGCTCTTGTAATGGCTGCATTCGAGCCGATTCAAACTTTGGGACATCAAACTAAGGGAGGTTTCAGATTAAGAGGGGTGCTAACAACCTTTCAATTCGCAGTTTCCAGCATACTTATTTTTGCCACTGTAGCTATGTGGATGCAATTGAATTACCTCAGAAACACAGACCCGGGGTTTTCAAAAGAGCAAACACTGGTAATTGATTTTGGCCTAAATCAACAGCCGATTGCCAGGTACCATACGCTTAGAAATGAGCTTGAGAATCTTGAGAACGTTGGGGCCGTAACTTTTTCATCTCACATACCATCTGAGAAACCCCATGGTGTGGGAACAAGGATTTACAATGAAGGAGAAGTAATAGATGGCGAAATATATGCCAACATGGTCGATTATCAGTTTTATGATAGCTACGAATTGGAAATAGTGGCTGGCCGCAGTTTCGATTTCTCCTTAAGTGAAGATTCTTCGGGGCTTGTGGTCAATGAGGCCACTGTTAAAGCCATGGGTTTCGGCAGCAATGAAGAAATTCTCAATAAGGAATTTCTACAATGGGGAAGAAGGGGGAGAGTGATTGGTGTAGTTAAAGACTTCAATTTCCTGTCGCTACATACTGAAATAGAGCCGCTATCTTTTCAAATGTGGCCGGAGCAGTTCAGGAAGATAAGCGTAAAGTTGGAAGCGAATCGGGTCGCTTCGGCAATTGAGGGGTTAGAGAAGACATGGCGTGAAGTCATTGGAGACATCCCTATGAATTACTATTTCCTTGACCAAAGGTTTAATGAGCAATATCGTAATGATCAACAATTGGGGACCATTATTGGCATATTCTCAACAGTTTCCATAATCATAGCTGTCCTCGGCCTAATTGCATTTGCAACTCACATTTGTGCTCAGCGGGCAAAAGAAATGGCCTTGAGGAAGGTGATGGGAGCTTCGGCCTCAGGCATCTCTTTTCTGTTGTACAAGCAATTTAGTAGGCCAGTCGGCATTGCATTTATTGTGGGGCTATTGCCAGCTTATTATATCACAGATCAGTGGCTAGAGCAGTTTGCCTACAGGGTGAATATCAATGCCATGATGTTATTGCTGCCTTTGCTGTTGCTGGCGATAATACTCCTGCTGTCGGTTGGGTATCAGAGTATACAAACGGCTCTGGCAAATCCCGTAAAGCACTTAAAAGATGAATAGAAAGGAAATAGAACCTCCAGCTTGGGCCGAGAGGCTACTACGCCTTTACTGCTCGGAGAGGTTTGTTGAAGAGATTGCCGGTGATCTTCGAGAGTGGTACGCTTTGAGAGTAAAAAGGCAAGGCGTGTTTAAGGCCAGACTCTTTTACTTCATTGATGTAATTAGATTTTTTCGCACGTTCCGATTAAGATCTTTAAACTCAAAATTTAATAATAACAACATGGGCATGATTGGCAATTCACTTAAAGTCTCTGTAAGAAGTCTGAGGCGAAGGGCAGGATATAGTTTCATAAATATCTTTGGGTTATCTGTGGGTATTTCCGCCGCGATTCTGGTTTCTTACTATGTCAAGACAGAATCTGGCTATGACAGGTTTTGGCCTGATCATGACCGAATTTATAGAGTTTACTCGCAGCGAACCGGCGATTTCGGTATAAGGAAAGATGCTGGTGGTCCAGTGCCGATGGCTAAGGCCATGCAGAATGAATTTGCATCAGTGGAGCAAGCTGTGCGTTTTTGGAGGGCCAGCAGGCCAGCAGTTTCATTCGGAGAGAAAGCATTCCCGGAAGAGAAGTTCTATTTCACCGACGCGCAGGTTTTTGACTTATTCCCAGTTGAATTTATTGCGGGGAACCCTGCCACAGCCCTAACGTCACCTAATTCAATTGCCATCACACGAGCAACAGCTACAAAGTACTTTGGGTCCGAAGAGCCATTAGGGAAGGTGCTGAAATACAGGGCATATCCCGGCGGAGAGCTGGAATTTGCGGTTACAGCGGTTTTGGAGGATCTGCCGGTACAGACCCACCTGGACTTCGAATTCCTGGCTTCAATTAATAGTCATAGTGTTGAAAGTGACAATTGGGGTTCATTCAAGCCAGTATTCACCTACTTGAAACTTACAGATCAATCCCAGGCTCTTAGCCTCAATGGGTTATTGCCAGCTTTTGCTGCCAGGCATTTGGCTGATAGGGTTGAAGAAGATCCGCAATTCAAATTAGCTATTCAGAATATAAAGGATTTGCACCTGCATGCGGAAAGCTCCCGGGATATGAAACCTGGCGCTAGCGTTTCTAACATTTACCTGTTTACATCAATTGGTGCATTAATACTTTTTGTTGCCATTGTAAATTTCGTCAACCTAAGCACCGCCTTGGCTTCAACCAGGGCTAAAGAGGTTGGTGTAAGGAAATCGGTGGGCTCCAACCGAAGGCAATTGGTATTTCAATTCATACTGGAAACAGGCTTAACCACCTTCATAGCGGCAATCGCAGCCGTAATTATAATAGCGCTACTTTCAGAACCCTTCTATCAGCTATCAGGGGTAAAATTCGCTCTATCAGCTTTATTAAGCCCATTCTATCTAGCGCTCTTATGCGCGTTGATTGTAGTTATGTCGCTACTGGCAGGAGTTTACCCTGCAATTTTTTTGGCGAGTGTGAAAGCTCCATCAGTACTGCGCGGTAACACTAAACTTAATTTTTCGCTGGGGATCATCCGAAAATCCATGGTGGGTTTTCAGTTTCTGGTTTCAACTGTTCTTATTACTGGAACCTTCGTTATTGATCATCAGCTTGGCTTTATTTATTCCAAACCCATTGGAATTGATAAAAGTCAGGTGCTGGTAATTCCTTACGGCAAAAGTGACGGGGCTTTTCTAAATAAGCTTAGATCTCATACCGGTATCAGCCTGGTGGGTGTCTCCCAACAGCTGCCTGTAAACGATCTCAACTATGATGGCAGACCAGTACAGCCAGAAGGTATGAATGAGACGATTGACGTACAAAGCTGTTTTGCAGATCAGGGCTTTGCTGAAACATATCAAATGGAATTTCTGTCTGGAAGAAATCTTGATAATGAAAGAGCTAGTGACGAATCGGCATTTGTAATAAATGAGACTGCTGTACGCGATTTTGGCTGGAACGATGTGGAAACAGCAATTGGTAAGGAAATGGTATGGTCAAATAGCAAAAGGGGCCACGTGGTAGGTGTTGTAAAAGACTTTCACCTCAACTCTTTGCATGACAAAATACCGCCTGTAGTTATTCATCTTAACAAGAAACAGAACTGGTGGAAAGAGTTTATTTCAATTCGGCTAAATAGCGGTAATCTTACTAACTCTCTAAGTTATATTGAAAGAGAATGGAAATCACAAAATGCGGGATTACCCTATGAGTACTTTTTTATAGACGACAGTTTTGATGCATTGCATCAGGCTGATTCACGATTTCACACCGCTATAAGCTACTTTTCAATTCTGGCCATTACAATTGCCGGCATGGGGCTTTTTGCCCTGGCATCGTTTACCATAGCTCGCCGTAAAAAAGAGATTGGAATCAGAAAGGTGCTAGGCGCTGGTTCTGGCAAGGTTGCGTTATCTATCACCTCAGAATATTCATTACTATTAATTACAAGCTTCTTGCTAAGTATTCCACTGTCAGCATGGTTAATGGAGTCATGGCTTGATAGCTTCGCCTACCGTACTTCTATTGAAGTTTCCATAATCATAAAGGCGGGATTAGCAGTAGGCCTGATAAGTTTAATTACCGTTGGCTTACGGTCGCTAAAAGCAGCCAGTGCCAATCCAGTCGACTCCATAAGATATGAATAGATATGAACAGCCACCGAGGTGGGCCGATGCCTTTTTGAGATGGTACTGCTCAGCTAGTTTCCTTGAGGAAATTCAAGGTGACCTGCATGAATGGTATAGCCTTAGAGTGGAGAGGCAAGGTGTGGCTAAAGCTCGGCTGCTCTACATTATTGATGTTATTCGATTTATTCGAACATTCCGTATAAAAAAGATTCACGAGGTCAACCCAAAATCAAATCTACCCATGTACAAAAATTACTTTACAATCGCCGTTAGAAATGCTTTTAGACATAAGTTCTTCTCCAGCATAAATGTGATAGGCCTGGCAGTAGGAATAGCTGCAAGTTTGTTACTGGCCACCTTCGTGCTTTACGAAGTTAGCTATGACAAGTACCATGAGAAGCTTGATGACATTTACATGGTGCTGAGGCACAATCCAGAGGCTGATGCCGTTGCAGAGAATTTCTCTTATCCCGTGCAGACTTCATTAGTAAATGAATATCCTGGTATCACCGTGACTAGTTTCGGCAACGACCCGGTGCAAATAACCTATGGAGATAAGAGTTTCTACGAGCCAAGTTTTTTTTGGGCAGATTCAACACTGTTTGATGTTTTTTCCTACGAGGTACTGCAGGGAAATCCTGAAACGGCGCTGGCTGGGTTTAACTCCTTGGTAATTACAAAGTCTATGGCCGAGAAATATTTCGGCTCTGAGCAGGCCTTGGGCAAGATTGTAGAGATAAAAATTTTCGATGGCAATAAAACCATGGATTTTGAAATCACTGCCGTTATAGCCGATGTGCCCGAGAACTCTCATTTGCGATTTAAGTTTTTAGGATCGATGAATACGGCCATGAGAGATATCTACCCATTCTTCAGTAATCATTGGTCTCTCAATTGGCTATTTACTTATGCACTGGTGCCTTCTGAGGCGGAAGCCAAGGCAATGGAGGCAAATTCAGGTGAATTCTTTGAGAAGTACAGAAGGGAAGGAGCTTCCAGAAATAATGCTTTCATAATGAAGCCTTTGAAAGATGTTTACTTGAAACCAGAAGCAGACAATTCCAGATTGGCTCACGGCAATATCAATCAGGTTTACGCACTTTCAACCATAGCATTCCTCATTCTAATAATAGCTTGTATCAATTATATGAATCTGGCGACTGCAAGGTCGGCCATTCGTGGCAAAGAAGTGGGTGTCAGAAAATCGCTAGGCGCTGCCAAAAGCGAACTCTTCAAGCAATTTCTTGGGGAATCAATATTGGTAGCTCTAGGTGCTGTTCTGTTGGGTACGTTAATGGCCTATCTATTTCTGCCGGTTTTCACTGATCTCGTTGGAAAGGAATTGTCGTTTGAGCAACTAATAGAATCGAATGGCATTGGTATCGCTTTGATATTTACCATTGGCATGGGTATCGCCTCAGGAATTTATCCGGCAACTTTATTCTCAAACTTCCGGCCTGCATTGATTATAAGAAACAGCTCTAAAGGTAGCCGCAGAAACCTGTTGGTTAGACGGACGCTGGTGACCCTGCAATTGGGCATTTCGGTTTTCCTGATCTTCGGTTCGGTTGTAATCTATTCTCAGATTGAATTCTTTCAAAACGCCTCGCTTGGGTTTAATAAAGATCAGCTCATTAGTATTCCTGTGGAAGATCGGGACCTGCAGACCCAAATAGTTTCATTGAGGAATGAGATGGAGAAAATTTCCGGGGTTGAGGCTATCACCATTTCCGGTGAGAGCTTGCCTAGTGCAATGAATAATACCTGGGATATTGGCTGGCAAGGACTAGATGAGGAGGAAGATAGGGCAGCCCATATTGTTTCCATAGGTTACAACTTCTTTGATGCGCTGGATATTCCAATCCTATATGGTCGGGGATTCAGCCCTGAATTTTCAACAGATAGCAGTAATGTGGTAATTAACGAAGCTGCTATGAAACTTATTGGTGGCGAAGAGGTAGTGGGCAAAACAATCACTATCGGAGGAAATGAGGTGCAAGTACTTGGTGTAGCTCAGAACCATAATTATTCTTCACTACGAGATAATGTTGATCCTATTGCTTATGTGATGGCGAGGCCTGGCAATAGAATAAGTAATGATAATGTAATCGCCAGGTTAAGCGCAGATGGTATTCGCAATTCATTGAAATCACTGGAAGATACCTGGGATGACTTTTCACCTAATAAGGAGTTTGTCTATGAGTTTGTTGATGAGAACTTCGCACAACTCTATAAGTCAGAAAGTAGATTCCTTAGCGTATTTGGCTATTTTACCGGCCTGGCTATACTGGTGGCTGCTCTAGGACTTGTAGGACTGGCAGCATTCGTGGCAGAACAAAAAACCAAAGAAATTGGAATAAGGAAAATTCTCGGAGCAAATAACTCAACCATTACGGTTCTACTTACAAAAGACTTTGTAAAACTAGCGGTAATCGCTTTTGTGTTGATTACGCCGTTGTCATTCTTCATAATGGAACGCTGGCTGCAACAGTTTGCAAATCGTATCAATATTGGGTTCGGCATAATTGCAGTTACAATCCTTTCAGTGGTATTACTTACTTGGTTCACTGTAATGCTGCAATCGCTTAAGGCTGTATTCTCTAATCCAGCAGAAACACTGCGTTCTGAGTAGGTCTTAATTTGTAACTATTTAGGGAATTTCAAGTGATAGGAATATATGCAACCACTGTCTTGCATGGCGGTCTTTATTAAGTCAATCTAAACGTCGAAGAAAATGCTTAAGAACTACGTAAAAATAGCTCTGCGCAATATGATGCGCCAGAAGGGTTATTCCTTTATTAATATTTCGGGATTAGGTATCGGTATGGCAGCTTGTATTCTCATTCTGCTTTTTGTGCAAGATGAATTAAGCTTTGACAAATATCATGATAAGTATGAAGATATATATCGTGTTACTCGTGAATGGCGCAATTCTGATGGTGAGACATCTTTGCATCTTGGGCATGTAGCTCCTCCATATGGCCCGCTCCTAAAGAATGATTTTCCAGGCGTTGTACTTAACGCTGTCAGGTTTCAGTCTGGTTACAACCCTTTGATGAAGGTTGATGACAAGGAAATTGTAGAAAGTCGGTTCTTTTTTGTTGACGCTGATGTATACGAAGTCTTTTCCTGGAAAATGAGCAGTGGTGATCCCAGCACGGCGTTGACAGAACCCAACACTTTGGTACTGACTGAAAGTGCAGCCGAAAAATACTTCGGCAACGAAAACCCTGTTGGAAAAAGCATGACCTACAATAATTTTGGGGCTGAGTTGGAGATGAAGGTTACTGGAGTAATGCAGGATGTGCCACTGAACTCACACTTTGGATTTGATATGCTGGCATCGTTTAAGACAGTGGAGAATTTCATGGGTGGCCCACAAAACTTGATGTCTAACTTCGGCAGTAACAATTACTCGACATACCTTCTATTTCCAGAAGGATATAACATAGAGGACTTCAAAGCGGAGTTGCCAGATTTCCAGGAGCGCCACCGTGGGCCTACCAATAGTGGCGTGCCGGTATGGGATAGAAACAGGCTACACCTCTGGAATATATCGGATATTCACCTGCACTCTAACCTCGACTCAGAAATAGAAGCTAACAGTGATATCGCATATATCTACATATTCACAATTATAGCACTGCTAACGCTCATAATTGCCTGCATCAATTTTATGAACTTGTCCACCGCACGTTCTGCGAAGAGATCGCAGGAAGTGGGACTAAGGAAAGTAATGGGTGCGCAAAAAATAGCACTCATCAGGCAGTTCATTACAGAGTCGGTAATATTCGCCATTATGGGATTAGTTCTCGCACTGGTGTTGGTGGCTGCGGCACTTCCTAGCTTTAATGACTTTGTTGGTAAGGCTCTGGCAATCGATATTGTTGGCAATAGCTTTGTGCTGGTGCTGTTAATTGGCATTACAATATTCGTAGGTTTTATAGCCGGTAGTTACCCTGCCTTCTTTTTATCAGCCTTCGAGCCTGCTTCTATTCTAAAGGGAGGTCACAAGTCAGTTGGTAAGAAGCTTAACTTGCGTTCGGTGCTGGTTGTTGTGCAATTCTGCATTTCAATACTATTGATTATTGGTGTTGGTGTTGTACAAGATCAGTTGGAATATATGCGTACAAAAGACCTTGGATTTAAAAAGGAGAACATGTTGGTATTGCCATCGAGCGGACAGATATACAACCAATTTGAGTCGGTACAGCGACAATTAGAGCAACATCCGGGCATAATTGACGTGACATTGGCAAGCAGGGTGCCCTCTGGTCGGCTTTTAGATTCCCAAGGAGCAACGGCTGAAATCGACGGTGAGATGAAGATGATTACCTTCAGGATCGCCGATATTCACGTTGACCACGACTACCTCAGTAACTTTGGTGTTGAGTTTGTTGCAGGGAGAAATTTCGATAGAAATATAGCTAGTGACTCAACGCTTAGTTTTGTTCTAAATGAATCAGCTGTACGGGCCATAGGCTGGGAAAGTGCAGAAGAAGCTATTGACAAGCAATTTAATTATGGCAGCAGAACAGGTGGAAGAATTATCGGGGTAGTAAAGGATTTCCACTTTGAATCGTTGCACCAACCGATAGCGCCAATTGTGTTTTTAGTAACCAGTGGCCGCAATAGCAATATAGCGGTAAGGATCAACGCTGATCAGGAAGAGGAAGTGTTGGCCTTCTTGCAGGAGCAATGGTCATACCTACGACCAGGGTTCCCCTTTAACTATTCCTATGTCGATGACGACTTTAGCCAACAATATGCTGATGAAGACAGGCTTGAGCGCATGGTTAAGTATTTCTCAGCTCTAGCAGTAATAATCGCTTCACTTGGGCTTTTCGGGTTGGCATCTTTTGTAACAGAACAACGAATAAAAGAAATTGGTATTCGAAAAGTCATGGGAGCTTCTGTTATGCAGGTGTTGCTACTGCTTACCCGGGGATTCACCAGTTTAGTGGCAATCGCCTTTATAATTGCTGCTCCGGTCGCTTGGTTTGTTATGGATTGGTGGTTAGGGAACTTTGCCTATCGGGGAGACATACAGGTTACAGCTTTCTTAATCGCGGGTTCGTTGGCCTTGATTATATCCTGGTCTACCGTGGCCTCACAAACCATTAAGGCAGCCATCTCTAATCCGGTAGATGCTATTAGATACGAGTAAGTCTCCCTACTTGAACTCCAAACCAAACTTAAACAAAGTACGGTTGTGGAGTACATTGTATTCCAACACAAATGGAGTTTGGAAGGGCCCAAATTCGGTTTGGGTACCTCGAGTGTATTGCATAAACTGACTAATTGCAAAGAACCACCTGAAACTTCCACGCGATGGAAAGATAATACCAATACCAGGTTGAGCGTGAATACCTCCGGAATGGTCAGGGGCTAGAAATGTGTCACGGGAGAAGCCATAGCCAAGCCGTAAATCAGTGAATGCTCGTATCCTGTTGTTATTCAGGTAGTAACGACCAATTCCGTGTAATGTAAAGAAGTCATGGCCAATGAAAGTTCCAGCAACATCAAAATCTGAGTAGGCTAAGCTGGTTCCAACTCCTACTGCAAATTTATCCTCCAGGCGCTTGAGTACATTGGCTTCTGCTTGCACGCTGCCTGAGCCAAGGCTGAGGGCAACGATTCCAAAATTGCCATCAATAAAATGAAATTTACCCTTGTTGTGGACAGTAATGTTATCTGGCCGCTGCATTTTTTTGATTTGCCCCGTAAACAGGCTCAGGGTATCACCTGTTGTGATTCTGAACTTAATGACCGGATAGACATTAGAAATTACATCCCCTATAAAAACGGAACCATCGCGATAGTGAATAATTGTTTTGCCCTTGACGTTAAGTTGGGCAAAGGTGAGATTAGTGAACACCAGCGCGAACACAACACTGGAGATAATGCATTTTATCCCCAAAGCTGTGCTACGCGCTGGCTGCCAAATGCTTGTAGCTGACATGAAGCCTATTTAGAAGGCTACGTTGCTAAGTAAGTCGAACGAGTCTTGTACCTGATATTGACCAAGACCATCAGGGCCCGCTATTAATATAATGTCAGTTCGTGTGGGATGCTGCAGTACATCGTAAGCAGACAACCCAGTCTCAGATTTTTCCAATACTAGAAACCTCTCGTTGCTGGCGTCGAAGATCTTCAGACCATTTGCTCCTTCTCCAACATATAACTTCGTACCTATTTTGGTAAGCCCAAATGGACTTTCCATTGGAATTTCCTGAATGCTCTGAGCCAGGTTGAATCCAGAGATATCCAGAACCACCAAGGCGTTTTGGTCACCTGGACATTCAGCAAAATCCCCTGTTCTCAAAGTTACATAGGCTAATTCTTCACTGACGGGATATACAGGATCGCAAGAAGTTGCATGCCAGAAAGAGGTCTCCCATTGCGGATTGGTAGGATCTGAAATATCCAGGATCTCTACACTATTCCTTGAACCTACAAAAAGGCGATCACCTATGGGATATACTGTTTCCATGTCCCATCCAATGCTCTGATGAGAAACTTTATCGAAACTCGTCCTGTTGTCAAAAACCAAAAGATTAGTACGGCTCACCATGTAAATGAATCCGTCTTTTTCTACCACTCGGTTTACCGACCCAATATTGTTGGCACTGTTGCCGGAGAATGAGGCTGGGACAGCAGATGTTGGGATCAGGTTATTTTGAAAATCGAAAAAGACTGTGGTATTTGTGGTTCCCCAAACCAGGTCGAAGATATTGTCGTCTCGGGAGATTTTCTCAGTCACTTGCTCAAATTCGAATGACAGTAGGGATTCTCCATTACTATTCACCAACTCTTCTGCAACTCCACCTTCCAGCCGGCTGATTAATTGAGGTTGCAACGGATTCGAAACATCAATTTTCAACATGTCATAGTAACTCTCGGCAAACAGGGTGTTGTTAGTAAGGAAATATTCACGGTTGCCTGGGATATTTATAAAAGCAACATTTAGCGGATTTTCGGGGTTGCTGTTGTCAAGAACATGCACCCCTTTGCCTTCTTCACCAATGAATAGGTACTCAGGTGAAACGAATATCTTGCCGGCGTTTTCAATGTTTTGTACACTGCCCAAAATGGGAGTGTTCCGGATTGCAGTCATGTCTCCGTAAGTCGGAATACCTTTCTGATAAGTGACAGTCACGTCACCAACTAGATCCTGATCGCAGGAGGTGCTAATTACTGTAAGGGCTAGTAGTAATAGAAATGGTGTGCGTTTCATGATTAGTATGTGGATAATTAAGAAATATTCAAATTAGGAACGAGAATGCAAAAAATTTATTCTATCTAATTTAGTATTATTTGTATTTATAATTTTCTTTTTTATAGAATTATCTACCAACAACCACCTTGTGTACCGAACGCCAGCTTTCGGATGTTATTTCTAAAAGATACAATCCATTAGGTAAAAGCCCTACCTCTAAATTCAAAGTGCGATTATCGCGCCAAATAGCCCTTTCTTCTGACAATACGAGGCCTCCTTGCATGTTCACGAGTCTAATTTCTAATTGCTGGAATGGCCTATCAACCACAATATTAATACCAGAACCGTCCTGAACTGGGTTTGGGAAGAAACGTATTTGATCCATCTCTTCTTGCAACCCATCGACCTTTTCGACACTACCAGTAAAATGCTCCTCAGCAAATGCGAAAGCCTCAATACCAATTTGTTCACCGATAATACGTCCAGGTATGTCATCCGCAGGAGGATGTATTCCCCCCCAAATTCTGGATAAGCTGGTTTGATCGGAGGCGTCTCTATAGGTAGCCCATTGCAGGGTAATATCAACGCTGGGTCCGTCTTCAAAAACCAGGAACTCATTTTTCGGTGCGTGAAACTCTCCCAACCCTCCTGGAAAATACTCATCACCGGTAAGTAGCGTCATTACTTCTGCTGCTGCCCGAGAGTAAGTGGAATGCCCGGAAATATAACCGGCAAACGGTGGTGTAACAAAAGACGGTCTTTGATAGGGCCACCAATTTTCCGCAAGAATCCAGTCCACTCCCGCAATGAAGGTATCTGGATTCTGGATGAAATCTGGCCCGCGCCAGGCGAACAATTTTATTTTGCCAACATTCTCTCCCCCTGCTCCGGCAAGCGGATCACCTACCTCAACTAACTCTATATAACCAGGAACCAGGGGAATGCCATCTTCATGGTAACTGGGAAGATCAGGGTCCGTACTTTGTCCCCTGTCGGCCATACTACGTATTGCTGAAACAGGGCGAATATAATCGTAAAACCCCTTTATTCCCCAAGCACTAATGGCCGCATCGTGCATGGCACCGCCAAGCGCGAAATAGGCTTTAACATCCCACTCTAATTCATCAACGATATCTCCATCACCTTTAAAGCGCTTTTCAAATAGTGGGTGATCATTTACGTAATTGAGGATAGTAAACCAGTGCCCCGGGGGTGTTTCAGAATCTGGCCCATCAGCCCAGAATTCAGCCAAAACTCTTCCATAGTCGGCTCGAGGCACTATCTGAGGCTCATAAGGCAGGCCGGTTTTGGGATTTACATCATAACCTCTGCTTTGATCCCCTCCTTCAATGTAATTGTAATATTGCTCGTAATCAGTGAAGCTGGTAGGGAAGGGAGCGCTATTCCCAATATTGGCAGGTGAGATATCCCACATCACACCATCAGCGGGGTCGAGATGAGCTGACCAGATTGAAACAAGGCTAAATCCCCACTTGTATTCATCTTCTAGAGGGCCCTTGCCTTGCAGGTCAATGGTGGGAGGTGCACCAGGGTCATGGTAAAGCCAGTATTCAAAATCATCTCGATAGCGGATATCGAGGTGCTCACGCGTAAGTGCAAAAGGCGAAACAATGCCCCATTCAGGGCTGAGAAACTCGGGAGTATTTCTGGGTATTGTGTTGCCGGCCTGATCGATAAACACGTCCAAAGTAAGGGGCTGCCAGCGGTTAGGGTCATTTAAATTGGGGTTGCCGGGAAAGGCTGGAACCAAAGGCCCATTTACTGGCTTATATCGCTTATTAGCGTAACCATTTTGTTCATTGGAGCCATCCTGCAGGCCGTAATCTATATAGCATTGGGCTATGTAATTTCCCAATGCGGCAGCATCACCGTTTGTGTAGTCCGTAGAAATATTTGACAGTTCATAGCCAGACTGCACCAGTATTTCATCGAAGCTTAGTAGTGCTGTTTCTGATCCGGGAGATTCCCCAAATCTAACATTGAGAAGCTTAGCCGCAGCAAAACTGATGGCTTCTTCTCTGGCTGCATTTATATCCTCAACTGCATCCGGCTTCGGGAACTGTTCAATGGGGCAGGAGAACTCATTTATGGTATTGCCCAGCAGATATGTTTTGGCGTTGGTGTCAAAAATCGCCCAGGCATCGTACATGGCTGCTGATACGTGGAACAAGTTTCGCGCATGAACGGTAGGCCTGGCGAAATCATTCCTAATGGCATCCAGCAGCACTTCGCTCCATTTTCGGGCAATGGAATGGTTTAATACGGATTGACTGCCATCGCTGGTAACATTTACCGTAATCTCGAGATCTTCATTATCTACTGTAAGAATGATTTCGTTATCGGATTTTGATACACCAGGAATGTCTATGACCACCTCATATTCCCCACCTTCCAGTGAGGAAAACATGAGTTGCCCTTTATCATCAGGTTGCCCATGTCCCCGAAGGATTTCATTACCATTGACCTTTTGGAACAAGTAGGCATCGGCATGACTGAAGTCTATTCCTGGCGCCTCAACATCAATGGTTAGGTTAGAATTACCGGATGATACTTGAATGGCTGGGAGTTGCTGATCAAAACTCCCCTGGTTACCGTCAATTCTCAGAAACTCCGTTTTGTCCCATTGTAGTTCTTGCGTTCCCAAATAAATTGGGGCATAATCTTCCGTAAAGGGCCGGGCTTTGATTAAGTACTGGCCCATATACACGTCATCATTAATTGATCCTTGTATCACTCGTGAGGATTCAAAGACTGTGCTAGCTGCATTCTTCCTATAGAATTCCAGCTCAACAGGGGTAAGCTCGCCACTGATATTTGCAATGTTGGCTTCCAATCTAGCCAAGGCCCTTACTTTTTGGGGCCTGGAAACAATTGTAAGATCTGAGAGAAGGTCATTAGTTACCTCACATTGGTATACTCCAACGTCGTCAAATGTGGCGCTGGTTATTTGCAAAGTGGGTGAAGTTTCGGCTGGAATGAGATCTCCGTTAAGAAACCATTGGTATTGATTGAATGCACCTGGTGTGGAACAATTTAGTTCTAGTTCATTACCAAGATCAATTTGCAACTCCAAGTTCTGCCCCAGACTATCTTGGGGCGTATAGACAAGGCCAGCCAGGCCAGAATTTGGCTCCAAATCACCAAAGGTTAGTTTGTTGTTGTTGACTACCAATGAAAACCCACCCTGGCGATCAGAGAAATCTGGTAGACTTTCAAGAAGATTATGATCCAACTCCAGGGAGGTTATCTCCATTTCGGTAAGGGCATCAGATACTTCTCGCAGCTCATTGCCCGAAAGATCTAACACATGAAGGCTGACCATGTCCTTGATGGTGGGGGGAATTAGCCCTGACAAGTTATTGGTTGGTAGGCGTAAGGCTATGACCTGCCCACCCGGGTCAAGTTGTACTCCGCGCCAGAAGGCTACAGGCCGTTGCAGCCAGCCACTGTTGTCCAGCCATGAACTTCCATTGGTCTTGTTGTAAAAATCTACCAAAGCCAGGGAATCGCGTGGAAGTACCTGCGTGCTGGCTGCATACATTTGCAACACAAGTAGGATGGTTACGAAGGCCCTTTTGGTGAGTTCCTTTGGCATTATTAGCTATTTGCTTACAATAAAATTACATCAGTACTCAATGTTTATAAACACCCAAGGAGCAGATATTTCAATTTAACCTACTGGTGCAGATAATTATCACCCAGGAATACAAAGATTTCTGGAAATTCTTGCGTTTTCATTACATACTAAAATCGCAGAAATGGGGTTATAAGGGTGTTAACCCGATTTTAGGCCAAAGATTTAATATATTTATATAGTATGTTTCGCGGAGTTAACACGCTGTCTCAGCTATCTATTGCGCTGATTTTCACTACAAGTACGTCAGTATTTTCCCAAATACAGGTTGATACCACTCATACTGATGAATACTTGGTTAAGGAAATTCTGCTTGGCGGTGGTGTGAAAGTAGGGAATATCCAATACACTGGTGCGCCCCATGCTGTGGGTAGCTTCAATGACGATGATAAAATTATCGGCATTCAGGATGGCTTAATCCTAACCTCCGGCAATGTTTTCTACTGCCAGGGGCCCAATGAAACTGCCTCCAAGGGTTGGGCCAGTGGTGAAGCTGGCGATGCAGACCTAAATAAATACACCACCGGATTCACTTATGATGCCGCTGTTTTGGAATTCGATTTTATTACGGTGGCTGAAAATCTGGAGTTTAATTACGTCTTTGCGTCTGAGGAGTACCTGGAATACGTTGGCTCCAAATTCAATGATGTGTTTGCCTTCATTATTAGTGGGCCAAATGCTAACGATGTTAATATCGCCCGATTACCCGACCTTCCTGTGCCTATAACAATTAACAATGTAAACCACCTCTACAATAGCAGTTATTACATCAACAATGCCTATGAAGATGCGGTGCACGAATACGTTTACGACCCACGTAGAAAGAAGCTAGTCAAGAATAAGGAATTCAATAAGAACCCGGAACTGCCTTCATACGACATTCAGTTTGATGGTTTCACGGTTGTCTTGAAAGCGAAATACCAGGTTATACCCAATGAGATCTACCATATTAAGATCGCCATTGCGGATGTTTCCGATGGAATTTTGGATTCCGGGGTTTTTTTGGAGGCTGGCTCATTCCGTAGTTATGGAGACGAGGTTGTAGCCATTACCAAAAGGATTTACGAATCTGATTTACTGGGCATTGATGCAATTCCAAAACTTCCGGTTTCCTTTGATCTGCCAACAGTGAAGCCAAAATTTGAGGTACCAAGGATAGTTGCAAAACAGCCTGAAGTTACTGGAGAGGTTCTCGATATCAATTTCGAATTCGATTCTTACGCTATTCCAGACAGCGCCATGCTAAATCATGTTTATAATGTCCTAAGTAAAGATCCTAAATTAAAGGTCGAGATTGTTGGTCATACCGATTACGTTGGGTCGGAAGAATATAATCTGCAATTGTCTCAAAAACGTTCGAATAGCGCCGCTAGCTATCTAATTGATAAGGGTATAAACAAAAAGAACATCATTACCACCTTTTACGGCGAATCGCAACCGATCGACTCCAACAAGACCATTTTTGGTAGAGCCAAAAACAGAAGAGTCGAGTTCATTATCAGATCGAACTAGTACATCTTAAAGGATGAAAGGTATTACCGCTTTTCTATCTATGGGGTAATCCTCAAACTCTTTCCGATACCATCTATGATGATCCAAGGCCCGCGGTAATAGATTTACCAGGGTCCAAATAGCAAAGGAAAGAGCAGCTGGTGACAAGGTCATTAATGCAAACCCGCACCACTCAATAATCTCACTAAAGTGGTTGGGACAAGACACCCATCTGAAAAGCCCCCCCCTGGGAATTTGATAACCAGAGTGGTTCTTACGTAAAGCAATTAGTTTGTTATCATGAAGCCAGTTGCTGATGAGTCCGAATAGGAAAAGTGAAAGTCCAAGCCAGAAGTGAATTGTGCGAATGCTTGCCGAGAATTCCTTTGTGGGGAAATGCGCGAAATAATACCCATTAAGAAATCCATTGATTAGGTTAAAAACAAATGCAAAAGACACAATTGCTAAGGGGATTTTTTTGCCTGAAGTTTTAATACGGTTGGGATACACCACAGTCCTGTTGGCGTAGTGAATTGCCCAAAGTAAAACGTAAAAACCGGCCATGGTCGGGCTTTGTTGTTCACTAATGACAAATAGGAGAGGGACGAGTATGAGCGCGGGCAGTTCCATTATCACCCACCCCATCTTATTGCCGATCAAAGGCCCCCAGGTAGTTGTGCTATGCCTGCCATAAGGGGCGGTTTTTAGAAGTGTCAATGGGAAAATGAGTATTCCTATTGCAATCCACAGATAGACTAAATCTGAAAATGTCATAAAAAAAGCCCCTTTTCGGGGCTTTTAAATTCTTAAGGAGTTACGGGCAACCCTGTACCGGGGTAGTTTGCAACATTTGGCAAAGGTACATTAGCTCCAAATGTTGTGTTTATCAATCTAACCACGTCTTTCGCAATTAGGGCATAACCCCTGGTGTTTGGGTGAACGCCGTCTTCTGAGAACCCACCAAATGGTGGGGCGAAAGTGGCGTCAACCGATACTCCATCTTCGAAACCAGGCACGGCAACCAAGTTGTTAAACCGCTGATTTACATTCATTAGGGCAATGCGGGTTCCACCAGCATTAACGGCATCAACTGCATCTTGTATTGAGGCGTTAAAGCTTGTAGTGCGGTCTGCTATTTCTTGCAGTTCAGTTGCAGTCAATATCAAGGCATCACCAGCGGCCACGCCAACCCCTATCACAGTTGCTGGATTGCCAGGTACTTCTTCCATGCCAAGCTGAGTCGCTGCAGTTAGAGGTACAAGATCATCAGCTGTTGTCTGCCTGATACTGGGCAGGCCGCTTCCTGAAAGGTCAGTTAATGATTCGTCTTCTATCACAATGCCATTTGCCCCCAGTGCAAAGTTGATCTTTCTGCTGTCAACTTCTGTCTGCAGAGCCGGGTTTGCCATAGCTACCGCGTCAAGACCGGCGTTATATGCAGCATATGCGGAGTTGGTAGCGTCCACATCTGCTTGAGATGTCATTGGAATAGCATTCCAGGGTACTGTTGTAAAAAATGGGATAGCCGTAACCTCCGGAATGTTAAGGACCACTCCTTTAATGTCTGGGTCTGTAGTAAGAGCTCCAAGCGCCTGTTGATAAAGCGCATCAAAAGTAGCGGCATCAGTGAAGATGCTGGAATTACTTCCACCAGAAACGGCGTAGCCAAGAACGTCATTGTTGCCAATCCAGAGCATAAAGAATGTTCCCTGGGCAGCCACCGCGTCACCAATTATTGTGGAGGTGCCTGGGGCAGATGCAAATCGGGTGTAAAGAGCATTCTCTATTAGGTCACCTGGAGTTCCCGTTGCGGGAGTAAGCAATTGGCCTAATTGGATGCCCGGTACGCCAAAATTATTAAGGGCCGCCTTGTCTCCGGTAAAAGCTGAAGGAATATCAGCCAAGCTCATCACTGAAGCATCATATGGGGCTGGAAGCCCGGGTGCGCCCACTGGCGTAGGCAGTGGGCCGGCGCCAGTTCCGGCATCAAACAGGATTAGCCTTCCCAAAATAACGGGTGGAGAAACTGTGACATTCGAGAAGCTACTGTTGAAACCATGAACTGAGTTAATATCGGGACTGTTGAAGTCTCCACCTCCAACTTGCTGAAATGAAGCATTCATGATCGCAGGCAAGGAATTAGCTTGTCCATCATTAAAAAGCGCTCCAGCTTGAAAGCCTGCGGTAAGGGAGTTACCTACTGCCACAAATTTTGTAAAGTCCGCACTTCCAGCACTGGGGTCAGCTACTGGAGATCCTGGAGTAAAACTTGGATCTGGAAGCGGGCCTAGTACTTCCTGCTCACAAGCAGTTAGCAGAAACGTAATTCCAATTACGGTATATATGGATCGCCTAATTCTCATCGTGTTTATTTTAACTTTCATTTTACCCTTAGTTTAAGAATTCATCGAATGTGAGAGAGATATAGTATTGTCTACCAACAAATCCTCCACCCACGTTTGTTCGGTAGTCACCACCAAGGAGATTCGTTCCACCAACCTTAATTATAGATTTTATCGACTTTATTTTATAGTTCACTTGCATGTCGAACACCCCGAAATCCGGGATTGTACCGGTGCCGAATGCTGACTGCCAAACGAATTCATCTTGCCATCTCCAGGCCATGTTAAACCCAATACCTTCACCAATATTTCTATTTCCAAAGGTGAGGGTATATCTGTGATTTGGTGTGTTAAACCCAGCTTCAAAATCGCTGCTGGCGTCGGCTTCATTGATGGTGAAGTCGGCCCAATTGTAGTTTCCAGCAAGCGTAAAACCACTACCTAAGTTGTAGGTAAGTCCTACACCGATACCGTCAGATGATACTGTTTCTGACGCATTTATGTAAGGACGGAAGCCCGTGATTGCGTCTCCGGTTGTTCCCGTCACCACCGCTCCTCTTCGCATTACTGGTACTTTATTGAAGACTGTTTGTTGGGCGATGAAATCTTCATATGAATTATGATAGTAGTTTATGTCGAGTAGAAGCTTGTCGGCGATTATGCCCTTATAACCAACTTCTATTGCCTGTAGCTTTTCTGGCTGCACAAAGTCGAATGTTGCGGTTTGCAGAACCGTGGGAGTTCCTCCAATAGGGTCTCCGGTAGTTTGATCAAAAGATCCTCCGCCACCAAGGAAAGCCGCGACGGAATTAGCCGTCCAAGCACCGCCGTTATGGATTCCATAACGAGCCGCATTGGCTTCGGTACTGCCAACTAAAACACCCGCTGGGGTTGGGAACCAAATGAATTGCGATTGCGAATCAGGGTTTCTGAAACCGGTTTGGAATGAAGCTCTAAAATTATGGTTCTGATTAAGGGTATACACCGCTGAGACCCTTGGGTTTATCTGACCTTCAAAATTCTCATTCTTGTCATACCTAATTGAACCGGTAAGTTTCAGATCACTAATTTGCTTGCTCAGTTGGGTATAAATACCCCACTCATCAATTATTACGCTTTCGTGTGATCCATCTGGGTTTTGAACTTCATCGAATATTGTTCCATCCGAGAAGATATCGTATCGCCTAACATTACCTCCTAGTTGAATCTCCACGATGTCAATCATGTCTTTGAAGTTGTAGTTAAATTCAGAATGCCACAGCTTGGAACCTTCGATAAAGCCAGCACCGGGAGGGTTCCGTTGGAAGTTGGCGTTTCTTACATTTTCAATTGTTTGATTCCATTGAGCGCTGCCTCTAGCGGGAATAACGGCATCAGCAGCTGTCCGTGCCCAAGCGTCGGCGGCTTCTCGATTTCCAGCTGGTACACCAGGTATAAATCCTTGCAATGCTAGTACCACATTTTGAATGTAGGTTGGTGCCCATTGGGTTGCCGTTGGACTAAAGGCTTCATTCACCAAACCGCCCATGGCATCAAGGTTGTAAGAATCTCCGTCATCAGTTTCAGTACGATAGGCTCTCACGAAGAAGTTATCTCCTTTTAATTCCAGTTTATGAAACTGCTGGGTAAAGTCTCTAAGAACGAACTTTGCTGAACCCTGGTAGATAGATCTACCTCCACCAAAACGGAAGTTGTAGATTGCCTCCATTTTATCATTGATCCGATAGTGGGCAGCACCATCGAATTTGAGGCTACGAGCATCCTGATTATCAAGTAAATCCTCCTCGCGAATTCCAGTTCTTCTCGCATCAATAGGGGCTATGAATGGGCCGAGTGAGAAGTTTATTGGAGTTTCATCACCATACAAATTGAGTCCATCAAAATTCGGGTCGCTTGGCTCTCTGAACCGACTTACTCTGTCAGTGGTGTAATCGTTCCCTGACCAATCTGTAGCATCTAATATTGAGAAGTTTACTTTGAAAGCAAATTTATCATTGAATGCCTTAGCGTACCGCAATGCAAAATTGTAAAGAGGGTTGGTATCCGCAGCCTCGGAGTCTGTTGAACCTAATTTCGCTGTGGCACTTAAGCCCTGGTATTCAAAGGGGCTTTTCCCATTCATGAACAGGATGCCGTTAAAGGCATTAGGTCCGTAAAGAGCTGAGGCTGCTCCTGGTACCAACTCAACACTTTCAACATCCAGCTCTGAGATTCCAACCAAATTCCCAGTAGGGAAGTTTAAGAGGGGGGCAGAGATGTCCATTCCATCCACGAGAGCGACAAACCGTGTATTGGCAATAGTCGCAAAACCCCTGGTGTTAATTGCGTTGAAGGTCATACTACTGGTAGAGGATTGTACCCCTTTTACAAATGCCAACTGGTCATAAAAACTTGGTGCAGTCGATTGCTGTATGGCAAGAATATCCAGTTTTTCAATCGTTACTGGAGATTGAACTATGCTTTCTTCAACCCTAGAGGCGGAAACCACTATTTCCTGACCGAGCAAGGTTTGTTCCTGCATCTTGATATCCATACCGCTAGTGTTGGCATCAGTTACCTCAATTTCCTGAGTTTGGTAACCTACGTAGGATATGATTAGAGTCAAGGGTGGGACGGACCCGGTACTAAGATTGAAATTACCCTGAATATCTGTGATGGTTCCCTGGACGGTTCCTTTTACTACAATATTAACGCCGGCAAGGCCTTCTCCTGTTCCTTCATCGGTGATGGTTCCGGATATGGTGGTTTGAGAATACCCAAAATGCCACCCTAATAAGGCCATTATGATTGTCAAACAAAGTTTTCTAGTGCTTCTTTTCTGCATAATGTTCAAGTTCTTATTTATCCCAAATTAAGAATTAATTACCAGTAAATATAGGAAAATGGGCTTTTGGGTGGGATTATCCGGAGATTGGATAGACCCGATACAAGTAATACCTTAGGGCTACCCGCCCATTTCTTTCTTGACGTGTTTTATCAGTTTTTCGCAGGTACTGTTCAATTCTTCAGACATGTATTCATCTCCGGTCGCATTTAAAATACTCTGCGCCAATCCGCCTATACAATCTATGTAAAAACGCTTCATTTCGTCAATGGGCATTTCCTTGGTCCACAGATCAATCCTCATCGTGTTTTGCTGGGTATGGTCCCAAAGGGAAATGCTTACACTTTTTGTTTCTTCCAGATCAGAGTCCCCTTTGTCAGAGGCGCTCCAAAGTATCTTTTCCGGAATTCGTTCTTCGTCTAATTCAATGGTGAAATTAATATCTGATTTATTCATAGCTTACTGAAGATCTAGTTTAGTGGATAATTCCTCAAAGTAGGAGAGGGCCTCCGGGTTCTTGAGAGCATCCGGATTGATTGCTTGACTCGTTGCTTTTCCCAGTAGAATTTTCTTAACAGGTGTTTCTACTTTTTTGCCACTGATGGTATATGGCACTTCACTGATGGCAATTATTTCGTCTGGTATATGCCGAGGGGTATATTCACTCCTGATCGTAGTGTTGATCTTTTTCTTTGTTTCTTCACTCAATTCGTGGCCTTCTGCCATTACTACAAATAGTGGCATGTAGTAGTCAGTTCCTTTCTCCAAACAAATTATGAGGCTGTCAGCCACTTCTTCAATTTTGTCAACAGCTCTGTATATTTCACTGGTGCCGATTCTTACTCCACCCCGATTGAGAGTGGAATCTGATCGACCCAGTATTATGACGCCATCTCTCGGGGTTATCATAGTCCAATCTCCATGTCTCCATATTCCTGGAAACATTTCAAAGTAGCTGGACTTATACCGGTCGAAGTTCGGGTCGTTCCAGAAATACACTGGCATTGACGGCATTGGTTCGGTAACTACCATTTCTCCTACCTGGTTGATTACTGCCCCACCATCCTCGTCAAACGATTCTAGTTTGCAACCGAGGGCCCTGCACTGAATCTCTCCCGAATAAACAGGCGTCAGAGGATTTCCCCCAACAAAGGCACTGCAAACATCTGTTCCTCCGCTAATTGAAGCCAACCAGAGATCTTCTTTTATTTCATTATAAATCCAATCAAAACCCTCAGGAGGCAAGGGCGACCCGGTGGAACCAATGGACTGCAATGCGCTAAGATCAAAGTCTTTCCCAGGATGGGTATCTGCTTTCATATTGGCGACCACGAAGCCAGCGCTGGTACCGAAATGAGTTATGCTGGCTTCTTCCGCGAATTGCCATAGGCAATTCATATCCGGGTACGCCGGACTACCATCGTAGAGCACCATGGTGCCACCACAGAGTAAGGAGGCCTGGATATAATTCCACATCATCCACCCCGTAGTGGTATACCAGAAACAATTATCACCTGGCTTTACATTGTTGTGTAAAGCGAGGTATTTAAGGTGTTCAAGCAAAACTCCGCCATGACTGTGCGTTATTGCTTTGGGAATTCCAGTCGTTCCTGAGGAATAGAGTACCCAAATCGGGTGCTCAAAAGGGACGCGTTCAAAATGCAAGTTTCCAGGCGTATTTATCGCTTCTGACCACAATATGCAGTTATGAATGCTTTCACCTTTTTCTTCAGGGTTGAGGTAGGGTATCAGTATGACTTGTTCAATACTGGGAATAGCCTTTTGGAGTTCTTGAATAATCTCAAGTTTGTTGAATTCTTTTCCTCCGTAACGATAGCCATCTACTGCTATTAAGACCTTGGGCTCAATTTGTGCGAAACGGTCGATAATTGAACTTAGACCAAAGTCAGGAGAACAGCTTGACCAAACAGCTCCCGTGGCGTTAGCGGCGAGAAAGGAGGTAGTTGCCTCTGGAATACTAGGAAGGTAAGCTGCAACCCGGTCGCCAGTGCTGACCCCTACGCTAGTGAGGTAGCCCTGTAAGTTTTCTGTATGTTGTCGTAACTCTAGCCAAGAAATTTTCCTCAGGGAGGTCGTTTCAGATTTAAAGATGATCGCGGGGTTGTCGCTGGCTTTGCGAAAAATGTGCTCAGCATAATTCAGGGCTGTACCTTGAAACCACTTAGCTTCGGGCATGTAGCCTGCTACAACCTCATTGGGCTTTCCGTCAGCTTCTACTTCAAAATAATCCCAAATACTTTCCCAGAAATCAGAAATGTTGGATGTCGACCATTCCCACAGGTCCTTGTATGTTTCAAGATTTAAATTACGGTTGACCTCTAGCCAGGTCATGTATTTCGCGAGGTTTGAGTTCGCCTTGAATTCCTCAGAGGGAGCCCACAATAGTTTGCTGGTTTCATCCATTAGCTGAGATAATTTAATGCATCAATTTTATCCTTTTCCAACTGCGCTTTCAGCTCATCAATGGTTTCAAACTTCGAGTCATTCCTGATCTGTGTTACGAAATCCACTTTTAGGTGCTCTCCATAAATCTCCTCGTTAAAGTCGAAAATGTTAACTTCTATAACCTTTTCGCTTTTTTCAAGAGTGGGTCTATTTCCAATGTAAAGCATGCCCTGATAGGGTTTATCTCCCACTTGCACCTTAACCGCGTAGATGCCGTCGGCGGGAATTAATTTATGCTTTTCGTTAATAGCTAAGTTGGCAGTTGGAAAACCCATTTCTCGCCCTATTTTATCACCATCCACTACCTGTCCCTTAATGGAATAGTGTCTACCCAAAAAGCTGTTTGCCTTTTGTACGTCACCATCAGTGAGGGCTTCCCTCACCTTGGTACTACTTACCCCAATATTTTCAATATCCTGCCTGGGTATTTCTTCCAGCACGAAGCCATATCTTTCCGAGTTGCGCTTGAGGTGTTCGAAACTACCTTCCCGATTACGACCAAATCTGTGGTCATAGCCAATAACTAGCCTCTTGGTCCCGATTCGATCAATCAATATCTGCTCAATGAATTGCTGTGAGGAAAGTTGGGCGAATTCAGGAGTGAATGCAATCTTGACCAGATGATCGATTCCTTGCGCTTCCAATAATTCCGCCTTTTCCTCAAATGTCGAAAGTAGTTTTAAGTCGGCTTGGTTTGGGTAAAGAACCAGCCTTGGATGTGGCCAAAAAGTGAGAATTACAGATTCGCCGTTATTCTTTCTAGCTATTTGCGAGATTCTCTCCAGGATTTTTTGATGACCAATGTGCACGCCATCGAATGTGCCACTAGTAACAACGGCATTTCGAAGGGTCTGAAATTGTGTTAGGTCGTCATAAACTATCATGAAGAGGGCATAAAATCGGTGATGCCGGCCGCATCTTCCACGCGATAGTTGCCAATGCGTGTGCGCCGTAAAGCACTAATATAGGCCCCGACAGCCATTTTTTCTCCAAAATCTCTAACTAAACTTCTAATGTAAGTGCCCTTTGAGCAAACCACCCGAAAAGTTACAGTTGGTATGTCGATTTGTAGAAACTCCAGCTCTTTAATTTGCACCTGCCTTGCCTTTAATTCAACTGCTTGGCCAGCTCTGGCCTTCTCATAAGCCCTTTTTCCCCCAACTTTTATTGCTGAAAATGCAGGGGGAATCTGACTGATGGTGCCGGTAAAATCTGGTGCCAGCTCCAGAATGTCTTCACGGGTTATGTGATTGCTGGGCTTGTGATTCTCTATTGCTGTTTCAAGATCTACAGATGGAGTAGTGGCACCAATAACCATGGTTGTAACGTACTCTTTTTCAAGCTCTTGTATTTTGGAAATTTCCTTAGTTTTCTTGCCGGTGCATAGAATTAGCAAGCCTGTGGCAAGAGGGTCAAGCGTTCCGGCGTGGCCTACTTTCTTAACTTTCAGCTGGCTTCGAACTTTCTTCACCACATCGAATGATGTCCACCTTAGGGGTTTATCTATAAGTATAATATCACCGTTGGGATTTAACATTGGCTACAACAGATGGCTGGTAATTGCTATAATGCCGGCGAGAAAACAATAGAACGCAAAGTATTTTAGTTTGCCACGATTGACGATGCCAATCATTAGTTTACATGCTAAAACACCAGCAACAAATGCGGCAATAAACCCTACTACCAGCGCACCGATTGAAACGTGAGAAGCTCCTACTTCACCCTTAATTATTGCCAAGAGGTTGGCTCCAATAATTGGGGCCAGCACCATTAGAAATGAAAATTTCGTCGCTTCTTCTCTCTTTACTCCTGAAATAAGCGCTGCGGCAATGGTAGCCCCGGACCTGGAGATGCCTGGGAGTACAGCAAAAACCTGGGCCGTTCCTATTATAAGCGCATCAAGTATACCAACATTTCTATCACCACTTTTAACAGAAGCAGCATATAGCAGTAGTAGCCCGGTAACTAATAACATGGAGCCGACGATGAGTATATTCCCAAAAAAATACAACTCGATAACATCTTGAAAAAGTAATCCTATCACGGCGATAGGAATAGCAGAAATTGCCAGATTAGCTAAATAGCTGGTAGATTTGGCCCGGCCAGAAGCGAGCGTATCTCTAAGCAGAGCTATAATTTCTTTGTAAAAAACCACAATCGTACTGAGGACGGTAGCTCCGTGTACGACAACTGTAAAGACTAGACTTTTTTCCTCTTCGTGACCAAAAATTGCTTTGCCAATCTCAAGATGACCGGAGCTACTTATTGGAAGAAATTCGGTAAGGCCTTGTATGACACCAAGGATGAGTGCCTCAAGTATTGTCATTTACGTTTCTTGGGCTTGTAAAGAATCGCTACAAACTGGATCAGGAAGCCGATCATTACAGTAATGGGACCTAAGGTAAGTCCTAGAAACCCAAAGCCATGCATCTCGGTATCAAGAGACATTATGGTGAAGCCGACGATTAGTACGCCGATGCCAACCAGCATGATTATGTAGTTTATTCTTTGAAAGGCTAATTTTTGTTTTTCAGACATGATTAATAAAGATCGTCCAAAGACATTTTCATGTATTTACGGATGGCCCGGAAGGTGCTGAAAAACCCCAGTAGACCGCCAGCAAGCAAAAGTAAAGCAAATAGTAGTACTACTGCTTCAAAATTATATAAAGATTGGAGGTTCTCCACCTTCCCGTAAGCGTATTGGAGGCCGCCATAGAGTACGATTATTGCAAATGCACCTCCCAGCATGCCATGCAATGAGGCGCGTAGTAGGAATGGTCTTTGAATAAATGCCTTTGTGGCACCGACCAATTGCATACTTCTAATTAGAAATCGCTGAGAGAATAGGGCAAGCTTGATGGTATTGTTAATAAGAATGACAACTACGAGAATAAGAATAAGTGAAAAACCAACAAGCACGAATCCGATTTTGGTGGTGTTCTCATTTATTGAATTGACCAAGCCTTCGACATAAACTGCTTCGAATACACCACCAATATTTTCAATATCTTCTTTAATCAAAGACAGTTGGGCGGTGTCCTGATGCGTGCTTCTGATTTTTACCAGAAATAAATCGCGCAGTGGGTTTTCTCCAAGAAATTCCGTGAAGTCTTCTCCGGTTTCCTTCTTGAAATCTTCAGCAGCCTGTTCTTTGGATACGAAAGTTATTCTGGCCTCATCGCCCTCTAGTGCCACGAAGTCTTTTGCTGCTAGTGTCCTTTGAATTTGAATTCTCTGGTTTTCGCTGGTGCTTTTCGTGAGATATACCTGTATCTCTAGGTTTTCCCTAATTACTGCTCCTAATTTTTGGGTGTGGATTAGCAGCATGCCGAAGGAGCCAAGCACAAAAAGAGCAATAGTAATGCTGACCACAACACTCAGGTATGGGTAACTGCCAAGTTTCTTTTTCCGCTTCGTTGGGGTTTTCTTGTTCACAAAGCAAATTTAAGAATATACTTCAGAATAGAGATGCAAAACGTGGTACCAAAAAAACCTCACCTATAAAGGCGAGGTTTTCTAAGTTATGTAAAAGAAGCGGTTTCTAGTTTTCCTTTAACTCGTTTAACATCCGAAGTACTTCATCGTCGTCTATCTCTTCCAGCTTTGTTACAATCTTTTGGTCTCTTTCAACTTCATAGTATTTGTCCTGGAAGTAGAGGAATAGGCCTAACTCGGGCTTACTCTTGATCTCCAATATTTCGTATGTTTCTTCCTTAAAAATATCTCCAAAGAGGAAAAGCTTGCCCTGGTCAAACCGGTAGTGGAAGTCATAGTTCCCATAGCTGGCAATTGAAACTTCGAACTGAGAGCCTCGCATCCTGCCTGCATTTTCCAGTTCATTCTCGGGAATCTCCATGGTACTATCTTGCGACTCCTCGTCTTCGAAGCTTTCTATTACATCTGGTGTTACTGGAGTAGGGTTGTTTGCAACAACTTCCTCTGTTTCTGCTGGGGTACTGCTTTCTGTGGTTGGAGTTTGCTCTTCAGATACCTGTTCTTCAACTGGTTCTTCAGCAATTTCCTCCGATTCTGTCTGATCAACCGGAATAGGTTCGTTTTCCGTAGGAATTTCTTCAGTAGTTGGAGGTACGATATTCTCTGTAGTCTGGCTAGGATCTTTGTCTCCAAATATGAAATATGAACCGATACCAATGCCGGCAACGATAACAATGGACGATGCAATTTTGGTTGCAGCTGTTAACGCCAACCCGCCACCAACAGGAATCGTATCAAGGTGTGCTTTCAACTCCGCCTTTCGATATTCCTTTATTGTTTCAATAATCTCTTGCTGAAATTCAAACTCCCTGCTCATTTCGGGATTTTGACTGACTTCCGCCTCAAAAGCCTTCATCTCTTGCTCAGTCATGCGTCCCTCAAAATAGTCGTCTATGGATTGGATGTTACTCATTTATAAGATGGAGTTAATCTAAAAAGTCACTTTCTGTGTATTGGGATTTAATCAATTCGTCTAGTTTCTTTTTGCATTTATACTTCTTTGTTTTTGCTGTGTCGGTGTTTGCAAATCCCAACTTGTCAGCGATATCACTCATTGACATCTTGTCATAATAGTAATACGAGATTACCTTTCTACAGGTGTCATCAAGCTGATCTATACATTCTCGAATAATTCGTATTCTTTCCTTTTTATCTTCATTTTGATACTCTGGAGAATCTTTCTGTTCATGACTTAATCTGCTCTTCCGATCAAGTTCCTTTCTCCAAAGGTTTAGACAAATACTATAGATGTACGTACTTATCTTAGAAGTTAATACCAGATTACCGCTGATAGCTTTTTGCCAGAAAACGATTAGGGCCTCTTGATATATATCTTTCCCCTCTTGCTCAGTACCACTGTTGGTGATAACCAGTTTGGTCATCATACGGTAATACTTCTTATATAACTCCTCAAGCGCTTTTTCGTCTCCTCGGCAGATTCTATCAAAAATCTCCTTTTCGTTCATTAACTTCTTTTTTTATACGCTTCTTCCGGTAATGGTAACCCTGCTAAAAATATAAATTAAAGTACCTATCCCAAACCGCAAGTATACATAAACTATAAATAATCCTAAAAATGATGCTAAAAGCAATACGGAGGAGTTAGAGGTGGTTGAGGATTATTTTAAATCCAGCTGGTTATCAGTCTATTGGGGCTTC
>JANQPQ010000057.1 GCA_028285445.1 Cyclobacteriaceae bacterium
CAGGTATGTTCCGACTTGCCCAACTCCTTGCACCACAACCTTCTTACCTGCTAGCGAATCATCGCCGTAAACTTTCTTTGCCGCGGCTTTCATACCCATGTAGGTACCATAAGCGGTAGCTGGAGAAGGGTCGCCACCACCACCACGATATTCGGGAAGACCAGTAACATGCGCCGTTTCCATGGCGACATATTCCATGTCTTTGGTCTTCATGTTAACGTCTTCAGCGGTGATATATCTTCCTCCCAGGCTGTCTACGAATTTTCCGAACCTTCTTAGGAACGCCTCTGTCTTCATTGTTGAAGCATCACCAATAATTACGGCCTTACCACCACCCAAATTTAAGCCGGTAATTGCAGCCTTAAAGGTCATCCCCCTGGAAAGCCTCAGCACGTCTCTTACTGCCTCTTCGTCGCTGGCATAATTCCACATACGTGTACCTCCAAGAGAAGGTCCCAACACCGTATTATGAATGCCAATCATCGCCTTTAAGCCCGTGGGCTCATCATAACAAAAAACCAATTGTTCATGACCTAGCTCCTGTAAGTCGTTAAATACAGATTTCTCAGCGGCCGTTTCAAATTCCTTAATCTCCATCAGTTTTATGCAATGAAATTTCTACTAATTTTGGGGTTCGCTCGCGTTTTTCGAAAAAAGTAAGGCAAAAGTAAGCCATTTTTCGGCACTATAAAAACTAACTATTAGAAGGTAAAACTGATTGCTGCTAAAGCCGTTGTAAGACTAAGTGAAAGAACTCGCACACCTCAATAAATACCTTATAAAGTACAAATATCACTTGTTGCTGGGGGTCATTTTTACCATCATCACCAACATATTTTTGCTTATTCCTGCGCAGATGGTGCGCCATTCCCTTGACCTGATAGTTGGCAATATTGATCTCTATCGCAACTATGCTGGCACGAGTTTACAGGGCGCGTATTATGACACTTTTGCTAAGTATGTGCTGATATATGGTGGGATTATACTGCTGATGGCCCTCTTGCGAGGTTTCTTTCTCTTTTTGGTGAGGCAAACAATCATTGTGATGTCCAGGCTAATAGAGTTTGATCTGAAGAATGAAATATATGCTCACTACCAAACCCTGCCTTTGAGTTTTTACCGCCGCAATAACACGGGCGACTTGATGAATCGCATTTCTGAAGATGTAAGCAGGGTACGCATGCACCTCGGCCCATCAATCATGTACGGCATCAATCTGGTAACACTCTTTCTGATTCTTATACCCTATATGCTATCGTTGGATGTTAAGTTGACACTTTATGCACTAATACCGCTGCCACTTCTTTCTTTTTCCATCTACTTTGTTAACAACATTATAAATAAGCGATCTGAAGCTATACAGCAACAGCAATCAAAGCTATCAACTTTTGTGCAGGAAGCTTTTTCCGGAATTAGGGTATTAAAGTCTTTTACTCGCGAAGAAGAGTCTGCCAGAAGTTTTGATATAGAAAACAATGCCTACAAACATAAATCCCTGAGATTGACATTAGTCAACGCGCTCTTCTTTCCGCTAATTATGGGGCTGATTGGCTTGAGCGTGGTACTGACAGTTTATGTTGGCGGTTCGGAAGTTATTAGTGGGTCAATCACTTTCGGGAATATTGCGGAGTTCATCCTTTATGTAAACTACCTCACCTGGCCTGTAACAGCTCTGGGTTGGATTACAAGCATAACACAAAGGGCGGCAGCTTCTCAAAAACGCATCAATGAGTTTCTCAATACTAAAAATGATATTGTTTCTGAAGCCAACATTGATTCAGAGTTGGAGGGTTCTATTGTCTTTGATAAGGTAAGCTACACCTATCCGGATTCAGGAATTGAAGCCATTAAGGATCTATCCTTTAAAATTCAGCCTGGTCAAAGCCTCGCTATTATTGGTACAACCGGCTCAGGCAAGAGCACCGTAGCCAATATTATCTGTAGAATGTTTGATGTCACTGAAGGCAAAGTATCAGTTGATTCCCGGGACATTCGCGACTACAACCTTTCAGCGCTGAGAGGGCAAATTGGCTATGTACCACAGGATGTTTTTCTGTTCTCAGATACTATTTATAACAATATTGCTTTTGGGTCTATAAAAATTGAAAGTGAGCGGGTAGAACAAGCAGCAAAAGATGCAGACCTGCTTGAGAATATTCTCGACTTTCCAGATCAGTTTAATACCAAGGTTGGAGAAAGAGGTATTACACTTTCAGGTGGGCAGAAACAACGAGTATCTATTGCCAGGGCAATTGTACGAGACCCGAAAATCCTCATTCTGGATGATAGCCTTTCAGCGGTTGACACCAAAACAGAAAATGCCATCTTGCAGAGTCTTAAGCGCATTATGCAGGGCCGAACATCGATAATCATCTCGCATCGAGTTTCCTCCGCAAAGTTGGCCGACAAGATTATTGTATTGGATGACGGCCTTCTGATAGAAGAAGGCACGAATGAAACTCTTCTGCAAAAGGAAGGAGTTTACAAGGAGCTTTACGAAAAGCAATTACGCGCTGACGAAATGGTGGAGTAGCGCCAAATCCAAGAACAGCAGCCTCCATTTCAAGCTTTAAATTGCTATCTTGATTAGAAACCATTCCTTATTTAATGGACCAAATATCTCGCACAAGCATTGATTTAGACCTATATCTAAAGGCGGCTAAAGAAGGCGATATTGAACAGTACCATGAGCTTTTTCAGAAATACGAGGCTGCGCTCAGGTCATTTGTTTATAGGCTGATAGCCGACTCCGAAGAAAGTAAGGATATTGTTCATGATGTTTTTCTCAAGTCTTTTGACGCTATCAAAAGCTTTAGGGGGGATAGCAACAAATTTAAGTCGTGGATTTTCTCAATCGCCTCCAACCATACAAAGAACGTACTGATGAAGCGAAATCGCTGGGATCTCAATGCCCAAGATGTTTGTAGGGATTCGTTAGTAAATGACCCCGTAGAGCAAAAGGCCTTCGCACAAACCGCCATGTCTCGGAAGGCCATTCAGTATGAGATAAAGGAACATATCGATTTTTGCTTTACCTGCATATCCAAAGCCCTGCCAATTGAGCAGCAAATTGCTGTTATTCTGAAAGACATCTACAGTTTTAAGTCAGAAGATGTTGCGGATATTATTGGCACCACTTTAGGGAGGGCAAAACACCTCGTGCATGAAGGCAGAAGGTGGCTACAGACCAAATACCATAATCGCTGTTCGTTGATAAACAAAGCTGGTACCTGCTATCAATGTGATGAACTCAGTGAAATTTTCAAGCCAATGTACAAGCCTGGGCCGGAAAAGAAACTCATGAAACAAGCCTCTGAAAAGGGCAACCGCGAAGAACTTCATGCGTTACGGGCCAAGCTAATAAGCGAAATCGATCCACTGACAGCTAATGGCAGCGATTTGCACGATAGCCTTATGAATCACCTAAAGAAGGTCAATAACTACTGATTTTCAAGGGATTTAGTCTGCCACTAAAAAATCCCGATCATTTCTCCGGCCTCATTTGTCTTAGTACATATAAACATTTGAACAGAGCATTATGAAAATTTATGAGAACGATCATTTTGTCTTTACGTTAAGTGATGACAGAAACGACCTGGAATTGCTATGGAAGGCTGATACTGCTGGCATGTCGGCGGCTGATTTTAAAGCAAGCCTTTATCTCTACGCATGCTTTGCCACGGAACACAAAGTCACAAATTTAGTTGTGGATATTCACCAATTTAATTTTGAGGGAGCCATGTCCGACGAACTAACTGAGTGGAGAAATGAGCAGATTTTTCCAAAATACAGTGCCGCCGGGGTTAAGAAAATGGCGTTTGTTGGTGAAGCAGAGCAACTGCCTCCGGCGGATCCTCCGAGGCACCCTAATGCGAATTTCGACACAAGATTTTTCTCGAATACAGACGAAATGAATGGGTGGCTAAAAGGCTAGGTTTGGCTAGTTTGGCTTAATCAAGAGTTCGTTCTTGCACTGTAAGCTGTCAATGGTGAGGCGGTTCCACAAGGTGAGGCCGCCCATCATATTCTTAACATTGTTGAAGCCATTTTCCGAGAGGTATTTGCTGACTCGGGCACTGCGGGCACTGATTGAGCAATAAACGATAATCTCATCATTCTCTTTGCCTGCCAGTTCGTTCGCTCTACTCTCAATGTCAGCGATAGGAATGTGCTTTGCGTTTTTGAATCTCCCTAAGTCCGAGGTAGATCCATCCCATTCTCCCAGTGACCTAACGTCAAGCAGCAACACCTGGGGATTGGCAGACACACGATCGCAGACATCATCAGGATAGATATTGTAATAGTCCAGTCCTTCGTCGAGATTATCTTTATTGAGTAAAGTCATATTGCAACTGGGGCAGGTGCCAGGTGCATCGAAAGTACGATGATCGTCATTACAGCCACAAGGTGGGCAGATGTAAGTTTTGGCAGTTGTGACTTGCTGGGCGCCCGCTGCAATTGTTATCACCAAGCAAAGAGTTATCAAAACGGCTTTCATAGACACAAAGATTTTTATTCAAATTACGAATTAAATGTCTTCGCATCAGCTCCCTTCAATCGAGTTTTTAGCAGAGCATGTATGGCTGGCGCCATTCACACGATTATCGGCTACTCATATCGCAGAGCCTGCACCGGGTTAGCGGTGGCCGCCTTTATGGTTCTATAGCTAATTACCACTATGGCTATTATCAATGTCAGCAGGCCTGCAAAGAGAAAAAGTACCGGGTTGATCTCAATTCGATAGGCAAAATTATTGAGCCAACTCTCCATTAAGAACCAGGTTAGCCCTGAGGCTATCAAAGTAGCTATGCCAATTATTGACACGAATCCGTGAATTAGGAGCCAGAATAAAGTGGAAACTTTAGCCCCCAAAACCTTCCTTACCCCTATTTCCTTAATGCGAACACTAAGCATGAAGGTTGTTAGGCCAATTAGACCAATAGAAGCCAAAGCCAGTGCTACTATAGACAAATTGGTACCCATTGCAGCCAACTGGGATTCTTTCTCATAGAGTTTTTGTAGATCATCATCTAAAAACCTATGATTTATTGGGCCCATCGGATCAAGATTAATCCAGGTATCTTCCAGTGAAGCAATTATATCCTGGGCTTCTTCCATTTTAATTTTGATCAGGATGCTGGTCACGTACCCCCTGGTTTCGCGAGCGATTAATATCATAGGGGGGATCTCCTGGTGCATTGAGAAATAATTGAAATCATCAAATACCCCTCTAATCTCCCTTTGTCTTTCACGCGGCTGCCCGGGGCTAGTCACAATTGTCTGTTGACTGTGGTCTTGCAATGCCAGCTTATCCATCATGGTCTGGTTGACGAGCAATGACACCCGGGGGTGTTCTTCCTCTTGAAAGTATTCTCCCCGCCCCTTGATTGACAATGCCTGGAAATAGTCGTGGTCTACACCAAAAATAATTGCATCCTCGTAAACTGTTTCTCTCCCCAGCAATTGATATGGCAAGGGATATATGGCATCAGCTGGGGCATATCCGTCTGCCACAGTGATTACTCCCGGATGCTTGAGAAGCTCCGTTTTCAAGGTTTGGAATCTGTCAGGGCCCAGCTTCCACGCTTCCCCAACTTTCAAAATTCCTTCTGTTTTAAAACCGCTGTTACCAGTCATCATAAACCCTAGTTGCTCATCTAGAATAAGTGTAGCAGCAAGCAGCGATATTAGCATAACAAACTGCGCGAGTACCAGTCCTTTTCTTATGCCGAACCTTACCGCAGATATTGCTTTCTTCTTGCGAAGAAAATTGAGGGCATTACCTTTTGACATGCGCATGGCTGGATAAAAGCCTGCCGTCATTACCGTAACCAGTCCAATCACCGCAAGCCAGAGTAGGGAGGTTGTTGAAAACAGAAAATCATGATCCATATTGAGGCCCATAGATAGGGCAAAAGAAGGCATTAGTATTCTGGTGAGTAATATGGCCGCTAAGAAGCTTATTAGCACCAGTATTGTTGCCTCGATCATGAACTGGCCGGTTATTGTCTGACCATTCGCGCCCAATACTCGCCGAGTCCCGATTTCCCTTCTCCGGTTGTTATTTAATGCAATTGATAAATTGACATAATTGAAAATGGTGATAATCAGCACTAACCCGGCAATGGCAGCCACCATTAGCACATAATTGAGATTACCGGGAGGCAACAACTCGAAAGTAAGATTACTTGTGAGATGGATATCCGGTAAGTTTTGAAAATCCAAATCTGAGATCTTGTATGGCGGGGTCAGTTCGTCAATTGTTGCGGTTAGTATTCTGTTCTTAATATCCTCAATTTGGGCCTTTTCATTTAATACCAGATATGTAGCCGCTGAAGTCGGCTGAACCCAGCCGGAATGACCTACTAAAAGATCAAACCCTATATGAGAGTTGGAGGGCACATCTTTGATTACCCCGTCTACTTTCACCAGGATAGAGTCTACCTGGATCAACTTACCTAAAGCTGTCTCGGCTCCAAAATACTTCTGAGCCGTGGATTCAGTTATTACCACCGTGTTAGGACCTGCCAGAGCGCTTTCAGCACTTCCTTCAAGAAAGTCGTGCTTGAAAACTTCAAAAAACTCCGTCTTTGAATCTGTTATTAGAATGTTATCCTCAGGAAACACCTGGTCTTCGAAATGCACATAGCGTCCTGGTGTACGGCGGAACCTCGCCATCCGAACAACTTCAGGGTACCGGTTCTTAACCAGGTGATTCGAATAAGGTATTGATAAAAAAGCAAACCAATTCTCACCCCGTTTACTTACCAATCTGTAAGTATTCTGCGAGTCATGGTGATGCTTATCGTAGCTTAACTCATGCCTAACGTAAAGCGTTACCAAGGCTACAATAGTTAACCCCAGCACAAGACTGGTAACATTTACCAGGGTGAAGAATTTCTGCTTCACCAGGTAGCGAAAAGAGAACAACAAATTGCTTTTGAACATGGCCCAATTATTTATGCGCTTTGATTTATTGCTTTTTTTAAATCGTAATGCTACGTCCATCACCCGGAGCAGGTAGTTGAAATCCGCGGCATTCTTGCCCTTTCTCACGTAATCTTCATTGTAGAGCTCGCCGAGATCGCCATGCACGTCTTCAAAGAAGTTTGGGTCGCAGAATTTTCGCAGAATGGTAGTAATCCAAGCCGGTGGATGGCAATCGCTCATTTGGAGATGTTTGGTGATAAGAGCAAATCTCCGGAAAGTGTCCAGAGGTCATCCCTGATTTTCTTGGCCTCGATTAAGGCTGCTCTTCCGCTAGCTTCAACCTTGAAAAATTTCTTGCGCTTTCCTCCCCTTTCCCTGGTCGCTTCTCCCCAGAAAGAACTGATGAAGTCCTTTTCTTCCAACCTGCTTAAAGCCGAATACATTGCTCCCATACTTACCTTGCGGCCAGTCCGTTCCTCGATTTGGTGTTTGATGAGTACGCCATAGGCCTTCTCATTAAAAGCGGCAATAGTGAGAAGTACTAGCTCCTCAAACTCGCCAAGGTTGGTTCCTTTCATTTATATCACTCCTAAATGTAGGAATAATATACGCAAGCTTTTGGCAAAGGTTATTCTGCTTGCTTATAGATTCTGGTTATTCGTAACGAAGTGCGTCTACGGGGTTGGCGTTGGCCGCCTTGATAGTTTGATAACTCACTACACAAAGCGCTACTGCAAGAGTTATTAGTCCTCCAACCAGGAATACAACTGGATTGATGTCAATACGATAGGTGAAATTTTCCAACCAGCTTTCCATGGCAGTCCAGGAAATGATAGTAGCCAGCCAGGAAGCAACAATGATGATAAAGATGAACTCCCTGCTAAGTAGCCAGAATATCTTACTTAGGCTGGCTCCCATAACTTTTCTAATGCCTATTTCTTTAATTCTAAGACTAACCAGGTAGCTAGTAAGTCCGAACAGTCCCATCAATGCCAAGAACAAGGCCACCATAGAAAGGTTGGTGGTAAGGCTGGCCAATTGATTTTCACGCTCGTATAAAAGCTGCAGATCATCATCCATAAAACGATGGCTAATTGGCCCCTCGGGGCTCATTGCCAGCCATGTCTTTTCAACATAGGCCACCACCTCACCAGCATTGCCCATATTCATTTCTATGAGAATTCCATTAACATAAGTTCCTGATTCTCTAGCTATGAGCATCATTGGTGGAATCTCCTGGTGCAAAGAGAAGAAGTTAAAATCATTGAAAACTCCTCGAATCTTCCTACTTCGTTCCCACTCGGCTCCAGGGCTGGTAATTATTGTTTCTGCTTCCGGGTCTAGTAGGTCCAGCTTCTTGGCCAAGGTTCGATTAATAATTGCAGATGCCTTAGGATGATCCCCTTCACCCTCTTCGAAATAAGTGCCACTACCCTCTATGCCCAACAGCTCAAAGTAATCGTGGTCTACGGCATATATGATGGCGTCCTTGTGCACTACCTCTGTACCTTCGAGCTGGTATGAACCAGGATAATCTTCATCGCCAGGTGAAAAGCCATCGGCCACCATGGTAATGTCTTTATGCTTCAGTAACTCAGTTTTGAAACTTTGAAATTTGCCCTCCCCTAGTTTCCAGGCGTGGTATATTTTCAAAATGCCATCCTTGTTGAATCCCAGATCAGATTGCGTCATGAAGCCCAGTTGCTTGTCTATGATAAAAGTGGCCGTTAAGAGGGAAATCAGCAGTGAAAACTGCGTCAGTACCAGTGCTTTCCTAAATCGCAACCCTTGACGGCTACCTGTTGTTGAACTTCTGAAAAGCCTGAGAACATTGAATCGAGCCATCACGATGGCAGGATATAAACCGGAGAGCAATCCTGTGGCCAGGGCCATAGTTACCAGGAGCAACATGGATGAAATGGAATATAAAAAGGTGCTGTCCATTGCTATTCCAAGCCACAGTTTGAAGAAGGGCATCGATAAGTCTACCGCAACCAGTGCCACACCAAAACTCAGCATGGCCTGGATCATGGCCTCCAGCATAAATTGAGTTCCAAGGCCAATCTTGCCGGCCCCTATAGTCTTCCTCACTCCAATCTCCGTGCCTCTGTTGGCATACATGGCAACAGACAGGTTCATGTAATTGGTTATGGTAATAACAAGCAGCAAACCGGCCACTACACTTAAAATATATAGGTATGCTTTATTTCCCGGTGGGCGAAGCTCATAAGTAAGGTTTGAGTTTAGATGAATGCTTTCTATTGGTTGAAACTCTACATCGGTGAGTTTACTAAAATTGCTCAAACCGGTCGTATCCATTGCCATCAATCGCCTTTGCACTCCAGATATATCTGCTTTAGAATTTAGCACCACATAAGTGGCGGCCGCAGAAGTATGCTCTGGCATGTCCTTCAGATTGATAAGCAGGTCGAAGTAAATATGTGAATTGGAGCGAGTATCAGCAATTACACCATCCACAGTTAGCAGCAAGGAATCAACAGTTAGTTCCTTACCCAGCGCCGATTCATCACCAAAGTATTTTCTCGCGGTAGTTTCCGTTAATATCACCTTGTAAGGTTCAATGAACGCGCGGGCTGGATCACCCTCAATGAAATCGTGCTTGAAGATTTCAAAAAAGGCATTCCTTGTATCCGTCACCAGCACCTTGTTCTCAGGGAAGCTGGATTCATTGTATACCACATAGCGTCCCGGTGTTCTCCTGAATCGAGCAAGCTTAACAACATCTTTGTCTCCTTGCTTTGTGAGGTAATCTGAGTATTTGATTGTTAAGAATGAAAACCAACTGCCGCCATGTTCACCAACAATGCGATAGGTTTGGCCGGGGTAATGATGGAAGTTATCGTAGCTGACTTCATGCTTAATATAAAGTGCTACCAAGGCGGCCACGGTAAGGCCCAAACTTAGGCCTCCAATATTAATAAGTGAGTAGAATTTCTGGCGAAGTAGGCAGCGGACAGCAATTTTCAGATAGTTGGCAATCATAGCGGTTGATGTTGTGACAATTATTGTTACGCGTTAACGGAATTAACCAAGGTTAACGATTAGTTAAATCCATGTACCGAAATGTTAAAAAGGTTAATTGCGCTTGAGAAAAGGCCCCTTAGGCTGGAGATTTCGTATTTTTAGTTAGTTAAATCTGCAAAAATGACATTTCGCAAAAGGACGATATCCATCATCATTATCCTGGTGACAATCTCCATGTTGGGATTGACGCTTGTGCAGGTTTCCTGGCTTAACAAGGCCCTAACAACCAATGAGCAAATTCTCAATCAAAAGGTTGACATAGCGCTGGAAAATATTCGCCTGCGCTTTACTAATAATGAGATGATGGCGAAGAACGTGCTCTATCTCAAGGAGCACCCCACTAATGATACGGTAACGCAGTGGTTTGAGGCGGGCATGAAAAACCTCATTGATTCTGCCTTCAGGGATCTTTCTTTGGATATTGATTATGAGTATGGAGTTTTCGAACATGTAGAATCGGAGCAAAACGAGTTTGTCATCACTAACATCAGAGATGGTGATTTTGCGCTAATCACTTGTGGTACCTCTCTAACCTGTAGTTGGAGTGAGGCGGATAAATATGGCTCCTACCATCTGGCTCTGCATTTCCCCAATAAAGAACAATATCTCTTCCAGCAAGCTAGTAGCTCCTTAATCGCAACGATAGGTTTCATTCTTTTATTGATGGGCTGCTTCTTTTATGCCATTATTACCATAAGAAGACAGAAGCGACTATCTGAAATGAAGAATGATTTCATTAATAACCTTACCCACGAATTCAAAACTCCTATCTTCTCTATCTCCTTGGCCTCCAAAATGTTGAAAAACTCAGTACCGGTGCGAGATTCTGAGAAGCTCTCCAAATACACTGAGTTAATAGACAATGAGGGCAAGCGCCTGAAAAGCCAGGTAGATAAGGTGCTGCAAATGGCGTTGATAGACTCGGGAAATTTCAAACTAGAAAAGAAAAGAGTCAACGTTCATCAGTTGATTGAGAAAGTCGCTCGCAGCTTCGAACTGGTGGTAAGCGAGCGCAATGGCAGCCTGACGCTTAACCTTGATGGAAGGAACCACTACCTTCATGCTGACGAGACGCATCTCAACAACATTATTTACAATCTGCTAGATAATGCGCAGAAATATACTGAGCAAAAGCCGGACATAGTAGTATCTACCGAGGACGCTCCTGAAGGTTTAAAAATCAGTATTAAAGACAATGGCATTGGCATGGGTAGCGAAGTGCAGAAGTTCATCTTTGATAAATTCTATCGCGCAGAATCTGGTAATATACATAACGTAAAGGGCTTTGGGCTCGGCCTTAGTTATGTTAAGAGCATTGTCGATGCCCACAGAGGTTGGATAAACTTAAAAAGTGAGATTAATAAAGGCAGCGAGTTTACACTGCACCTGCCTCTAGCCTAGCATGTCTGATAAGCTAAAAATTCTCTTGGTTGAAGACGACCCCAGCCTGGGATACATTCTGAAAGAGTACCTGGAGATGAATGACTTCGACGTCACCTGGGCCAAGGATGGCGAAGAGGGATTCGAACTATTCAAAAAGGGAAATGTTAACCTTTGCATTCTTGATATCATGATGCCCAAGAAAGATGGATTTTCCTTGGCTGAAGATATCAAGAATTCCAGTCCGCTTACACCTATCATTTTTCTCACCGCCAAAGCCTTGAAAGTAGACAAGCTGAAAGGTTTTAAGATTGGCGCTGATGACTACATAGTAAAACCCATTGATGAGGAGGAGCTTATTGCGAGAATTCAGGCAATCGTAAAAAGAACAGGCGCTGTTCCAAAAGCACAAAGCGAAGACAGCCAGTTTCAAATTGGACAATATACATTTGACTACCCCAGTCAAACCCTACTCTTCAATGGTGAAAAGAGAGCCATTACTACTAAGGAAGCGGAAATTCTGAGACTGCTCTGCCTCAATCGTGGCCAAATCCTTGACCGCAAGGAAACCCTCCAGTCTGTGTGGGGCTATTCAGATTATTTCAGTAGACGCTCGATGGATGTATTTATTTCGAAACTAAGAAAGTACTTGGGAGATGATGAAACCGTGAAAATCACCAACGTTCACGGAAAAGGGTATATTCTTGAATAGGTACTAGAAAACGTACCTCAAACCAATACCTCCCTGCAGACGCAAAGGGGCATTGCTAAAGTCTATATTCTTAAAAAGATTTACTTCCGCAAAGGCAGAAATGGGAATATCGAAATAGGCGTATTCGATACCAATAATTCCTTCAGGCCCCTGGCTAAATACATTTTGATCGGCAGTAAGGTTCTCCCTAAAATTTGGTGTTGGCTCGTACAGCAGAAAGTACTTTATTTCCAAATCTCTGAACTGCCACCCTACACCGAGGTACCAATCCAGGCCCGGTATTATTTTGTGTAGCACCTGGTTGTGGAACATTATTCGCGCTTGAATTACCAGTTCGCGCTCTACATTATGACCATCATAGGTAACTGTATCGAATTCCGGGTAGGTAGTGAAATTATCTCTATGAAAATCGTTGTACAAACCGCTAGCCGCCGAACCACCATCAATTGAGAAAGCCAAATACTCGGTGGCGTAGAGCTTATAAGTTAAGGCAAAGGGATCGCCAATTTTGGCACCGATGCCCTGATAAGGGTACTCACTGGGGACAAAAATTGGGCAAATCCTCGCCATCTTCTTATTCCTTTTGAAACGAGGAGGAGGGCCATGCTTACGCTGCTGCGCACTAATTTCACCTACTGACATTAGTAGCAGCAGAGCACACACCAGTAGTTTTATTGAAGGTTGAAGTGTAATGGGAAAGAAAGTTTAAATCTAAAGTGCTCTTGTCGTTAATATAAAGAATGATTACATAGTAACCTAAATTCAACCGGCTGCTTTATACTGCATTTTATGTAGTTGCGAGTAGAATCCACCCTTGTCTAATAACTCCTCGTGCGTACCCTGCTCCTTGATCTCTCCTTTGTCTAACACAACTATTTTATCAGCTCTTTGGATGGTCGACAATCGATGCGCAATGACAATTGCCGTCCTACCTTTCATCATCTTCTTAATGGCTTTTTGGATCATCTCCTCCGTTTCAGTGTCTACTGAAGAAGTGGCCTCATCCAGCACCAAAATCTTTGGATCGTAGACCATAGCCCTGATGAATGATATCAGCTGCCGTTGTCCTACTGATAAAGTACTTCCCCTTTCCATCACATTGAAATCCAATCCACGGGGAAGCCTTTTTATAAACTTCTTGGCTCCCACCAACGATGCAGCATTCATTATTTCAGCATCGGTGATGTCTTTGTTTCCTAACGTTATATTTCCCCTAATAGTATCTGAAAAGAGGAAGACATCTTGTAGTACTACTCCTATATGCTTCCGCAGGCTGCCTAGTTTCACCTCATTAATGTCCTGGTCGTCAATTGTAATCCCTCCCCTGTTTATCTCATAGAAGCGGTTAAGCAAATTTATAATAGAGGATTTTCCGGCACCGGTAGCTCCCACAAATGCAACGGTCTCGCCCGGATTCACATGGAAAGAGATATCCTTTAATACATAGTCTCTTTCATTGTAGGCAAACCACACCTTGTTGAAGTCTACTTTTCCAGCGATATCATGCAGCTCAATCTCTCCCGTGTCTGAGATATGCTCCTTGCTATCAAGCAATTTTAGGATGCGGGAAGTACTTACAATTCCCATTTGTAAGGTGTTAAACCTATCTGCTATCATTCGTATAGGTCGAAAAAACATGTTTATGTACATGATAAAGGCTACTAGCATTCCCAGTGTAATTCCTGTAGCCTCCTCGTTTATTACCCCCATGGCGCCGTACCACACTAGTAAGCCAATACCAGCCGCGCCAATTACTTCTGCCACCGGGAAATAAATGGAGTAGTATAACACAGAGCGAATATTTGCTCGCTTGTGATCATTATTTATCTCTTCAAACTTCTTGTATTCCCGTTCTTCGCTGTTAAATATCTGCACGATGCTCATTCCTGTTACATGCTCTTGAACAAAGGAATTAAGGTTGGCTACTGCATTGCGCACATTGTTGAACGCCACTTTAATTTTCTCTTTGAAAATGTAAGTACTGATAAGCAGTATGGGAAAGGTGGCCAAACTAATTAAAGCCAGCTTCCAGTTTAGGGCGAACATGACTCCAACAATCACAAATAGCTGTAATAGGTCTCCAATCATGGCGGCCAGGCCCTGGCTAAAAACATCTGAGAGGGTTTCTACATCGGAGATATTTCTTGTAACCAACCTGCCAATAGGTGTGTTATCGTAGAACTTCAGCTTGAGGCCCAACAGATGCTTGTAGAGCTTTATCCTGATATCTCGGATAATGAACTGGCCGAGCCAACCTGATAAATATGTATGAAAGTACTGGACAATGGCATTTAGAAATAACAGACCAATCAGAATGAGTATCATGTTAAGCAATGCAGGGTAATCACCGTGCAGAACGGCATCGTCCAGGGCCAACTGTACAATCACCGGTCTTACAGGCACCACCACAGCCAGTGAGATGGTTAGCATTACCAGTAAGAAAAACTGAATTCGGTAGGGCCTTACAAATTGTAGTAGTCTTCTAAGAACTTTGAAATCTAAAATCCGGCCGCTGAGTTGCTCCTGTTCCAAGGGTGTTGGGTTTGGGTAAACTGCCTAATGGCTTAGCAAATTTATTCCATATTATCTTAAAAAGATGCCCGAAGGGTACTTAACCCGAGTCAGAATCAAACCCTTTGCTGGGCCATTAGGCAGTTTACCCAAA
>JANQPQ010000043.1 GCA_028285445.1 Cyclobacteriaceae bacterium
ATCTCCTCAATTACTGTTTCCTCCGTAATCTCAACGTCGAGATTAACTTCAATTTCTTCTTCAATCTCTTCCTCATCAGGGATTTCTATAATCTCTGGCTGCTGAATTTTAGGTGGAGGTGGAGGAGGTTGTTCGGTTGGTGGTATTTCGAGCAAGTCTTCGAAGTCATCATCAACCTGACCCAGATCTACCAAAGATCCGTCATCATAAAATTTCCATTCAAATGCGCTGATTACTAAAAGCAGGCTAATTACTAATCCAATATTTAGGAATAGCCCTGTTTTCTTAGTTAAGTCAGCATTCGGTGTTTTTTTCGCTTCCATCTCGAAAGGGTATAGGTATTTAATCTTATAACTTCCAATATACGAAAGTAATTCCGGTTATGCCCACGATTTGCGAAAAATCCAATAAAGCCCGTAGCCCAAAAATGCTCCCACTAAATTGGCCAAAATGTCACTCAGTTCTAAGCCACGCCCAGGGATGTAAATCTGTATTATTTCCAGGGTGATGCCATAAAATGCAGAGAATAATACAGCCATGAGAGCTGGAGAAGTTGCAACTGGTTTCCACCCTTTTTCATGTTTGAAACTTAGGATAAGGAGAAATGAGAAAACCATGAAAATGATACCATGAATAGCGACATCGTAATTTGCTATGGCTATTCGACTACTGACTGGCACTAGTGCGGAGGGGAGCAGCGTGATAGCCATACTCATGATGGCCCAGGCCGCTGCCATAACCGTATACCGGGATGTCACTTTCCTGATTAAGCGCCAACCAATTCGGAATAGGCTTCTGCCGAAAGCAAATCTCCGGCTTCACCATTACCAGCAGTTTTAACTTTAATGATCCACCCTTTTTCATATGGATCTTCGTTAATCACCTCCGGGTTGCTTTCAAGCTCGGAGTTGACTTCGATAACCTCTCCAGCGATTGGCATGAAAAGGTCTGAAACAGTTTTCACCGCTTCTATTGTCCCAAAGACATCTCCTTGCGAGAGCTCTTCACCAGCAGTTTCGACTTCTACATAGACAATATCACCTAGCTCTCCTTGCGCGAAATCTGTGATACCGACTGTAGCGACATCGCCTTCAAAGCTGATCCATTCGTGGTCTTGGGTGTATTTCAGGTTGGTGGGGATATTCATTTCTTATCTGTTTGCTTCAAAAATACACCCTTTTTCCAAACAGGGAAATATTATTGAGCCAAACTGAATCGTATTTGCGCGCCGAAAGCTGTGGTGGTTCGGCGGAAGGAATTGGATACTTTCGGTTCGTTAATATTGCGCTCAAAATATACCTGCAGATTAAGTCTTTCATTTAGCACGTATCCAATGTTTGGCCTGAGTTGGAAGTTTAGATTACCTTGAGTAACTGTGCTTCCTTCTGAAAGACTCCTCTGTAAAGTTTGGGTATCGCGGATGGTAAAGTTAACCCGCATAGTAAGGTCATTTTTCAGGGTAACCGTTCTTCCCTTCACTCTAAATGGTACTTTGAAATTGGCCTTAGTCCAACCAAAATCGAAGGCAAAGTCCTTATTGCTCAACTCAGTAATCTGAGTATTTGATAGATTAAGAGTCATGTTCCGCTCGGTTTTATATTCCACCTTGGCGGTCATCCTGCTCTTTGTTCTTATAGTGACACCAATTAGGGGAGAGAAACGCTCGGTGATATTTACTTGATTGACCACATAGGCCGGTAGCAGCATTCCTGTGGCATTAGGATTGACAAACCCCAATGGGTAATCCTCAATGTTGTTGTCCAAACCGATATCTCCCTGAAATAGAAGCGAGTTTGCAAAGTTGCCAATGCTATAGGTCGAATTGTAGCTATGTGTAATTGTAACCGACGAGAATACCTCCTTCAAAGCTGGGATATTGCCAAGCCCTTTGTAGTCCACCCGCCAGTTGGGGATAGGTGTCCTGGGGAAGGGAGTAAGATCCACCGAATTAGGATCTTTCCCGGTATATGCAGCTATAAATGCCGGAATTAAAACGTCTTGGGATAAGGTATCATACTCTCCTTGCGGATTTAGAGCGTTTAGCCTACTCCGTATAATGGCCAGGTTATTTTGGTAATCATCGAAAATGGGCGAAGAATTATCTTCTCGATCAGAGATGAAAGCCGTTCTAATGGAGAGGAATGATATGCTGTAGCTGCCATTCCGGGATGGGTTCAAGCTAGCAAATGAAATATCGTTTCCGGGAATGGTATCTCTAAAAATCTCCTGGAAGATGGCCGATTTACTTTTCTTAGCGTCCAGCTGGATCTTAAAATCTTTAAACGGCTCCACGGAAGCCCTTATACTGAGATCGACAGTACTCGACTGGCTAAATGGATTTGTTAGGGTTGTACCAGTGCCGAGCCATCCATTGGCGGCTGCACGTCTTCGAATATCGGGGTTTTGACTGCCGAGGATGAAGGAAACCCCTGGTGTTTCAAAGGCATCGTCCAGACCAAAAAATCTAGGTTCAGGTAAAAAACCAGGTAGTAATGTCCCCTCCCTTTGCCCATAAGTGACATTAATGGATCGCAACGACATCAGGAATCTGAAGAACCCCTTGACAGCCTTCAGTTCAGGTTTTGGTGGTATTGTGTCTTGCGCCTGTTGCTGTGTCCTCCTATTATTCGGCCTGGCATTTCTACGTGGGGGCGAATTTATTTCCTTCAAAAACTTAACCTTGTTATATAGCTTTACCAGATCGAATTTCCCTGTAACGTTCCGGTCTCTACTGTTTTGTATAACATTTCCTAATGTGTCTTGCTGCCCTATTGCGCCAGCCGTCCAGGTGTAACCCACAGCATATCGCAGGTCGGCATTAACCCAATCTGTTACAGGAAATTTATCCAGAGGCACCCGATAGTTGGCCCCAATATCCTGATCGAAATTCTTTATCCGGCCGAGGTCTTTTAAATTTTCCCAAATCTGCTCACGAGCGGCGTCATCAATTTCGCCATCCGGCTCATCAATGATAGAACTGGCCCTGGCGTTGTAGTCGAGGGATATCGATCTGGTTAGACTCCATCTCATCGAATAGGTTCGGTTAAAGATGAAAGATTTTTCATAGTTAGCCTCAGCCAAAGGATCCAGGTTTTCATCTCGGAATCTGGTACGAATAAAACTTCTGTTGAGGTCGGCCCTAACCGAGAAGCTACTAGGAAGCGGCGATAAGTTTAGGTCCTGGATAAGCTTAAGATAGGGCGAGTTTAGCAATTTAACCTTTTTGAAGGGTTCAAGAAATATAGGTTCATAGGTGAAGTTATAATCTACTGCGCCATTGTAGTTTCTCCTTACATACGATTCGGTATTAAAATCGCTCCTGGTTTCGTCACTGTAGGCATAGGTAAAACTAAAGTTCTCTATGTCGTAAACATGGCTTTTTGCATCAGGCTTGGTTTTTTCCTTCCTAACATTCGTGAAGTTTAGGCTTCGCCTGACCGATTGTTGTTGTACAATGTCTTTGTAAGTATCACCCTGCCGTTCGGTATCGAAGGAGTTTAAGGTTTCTTCTAAAGGAATGTCTGGATTCTTGGGGTCGAATTCGGGAGTGGTAGTAGATTTCTGGTAACTCGCATACATTGGGATCTTGATACCGGTATTTCCGGGGATGAGCTTGTCCACTGCTACATTTGCGGCTACATCATACTCAAAGGTCTCGGCTCGCTCTCGATCTGAGATTTTGGTTTGGATGCCTCCAAACCCGAACGTTGTTAGGCGCGTGGATGCCGATACAGTTGCGAAATCTGCCAGCTTGGTGCTTAATGTGGCATTCGCAGCCCAGCCTGATCTTCGATCGAAATCAGTAACACGAAGCTCGTTGGCCCAAAGACAAACAGACTTCGGCGCTTGGTCTGGCGTGGCCGGATTACGTACCCCGATCATCATAACATTTACTGCACTTATCTCAGGGTTACCGCGAATTCTCAGCGTATAGTTTCGGTTTCCATCTGAAAACTGTTCAGAATAGATAGATACAAAGTCGTCGTTGCTGCGTACTCGGTTCCTTCTGGCTTTAAGTTGAAATAGCTGGCTTAGGGCCAGGTCAATTTCATTTTCAAGAGGCCACACATCACGCTGTAATTGCTCTCCGGTTGAAGTCAGCCCAAACGGAGTAACTTTTAGCGGTACCTCAACCTCATAGTAGTTGTCTTTGCGGTCGGTGCCTAAGCGCAGGAAGGCAACTAGCTCGTCATCAGTAGCGTTGTTGCTTTCAGCGTGTAAGAACATCTTTATGCGGCCATAACTAATCAGGTCAAGATCAACATTTTTAAATACTCCTCTGGCCTCTTTGTCAGGAAGGTCGTCTATACATACCTGCAATGCTTGCTCGTTAAGACTTCTTTCAATAGCAGATGTATTATCCCTGTCTCGGCTGAACCCGGGAGGGAGTACATATGGAGAGCTGTTTTCGCTGCCCTGGCTATTTTCCTCAACATTAACTACCGAAACAGTAAAACCGGTAAAGTCTGGTTCTGGAATAGGCTCAAAGCTATCTTCACGCAGACTTTCAGTAAACCGCCTCCATTGGCTGCCAACCAACTGAAAGTTGGCGAAACGTAATACTACCGGTTGTTGCCATCCGGTTAGGTATGTTCTTAAGTACCGGATGGACTTGAATCCTTGTATGTTTCCAAATCTCCCATCGAAATCTCTTACTGGGATCCTAAACTGATACCAGGTAACCTCTTCGCTAGAACCATCAGGTAAACGCACAGGGCTTGTTACCTTATCAACGATAAACTTCTCGCCGACTCTTAACTGGCCCGGGCCCAAGTCAAGTGTGTATTCGTAGTATTCCTCTAAGTCACTAAGAGTATTGTCATTATTAAGATCTTCATTTTCAGGGATTGTGCTCCCTGAAGGTGTGTAAGGTAGACTATTGTTAGTCAACACCGGCGAGTTGCCGTCTGGGCCGTTGAAGTTCTTGTACCGTTCAAGTACGCTAATGTCGTTGGCATCGAATTCAGGATCGAGATAGTACTGGAAGTCGTCTGAAGAGGGGTCTTCAAGAACTCGCAAAGCCTGGGGGAAATTGGTAAAGTTTCTTTCTTCTTCGTTGTTGAGCCCATCTAAGCCGATATCTTGATTTATCCTGGCCCCTTCATCATTATCGAAAGCATTATTCAAGAACTGCTGCCGAGTGACAAAGCCCCACGGTGTTCTGTCAAGGCTTCCTTTAGAGCCATCAGGAGATAAGCCATTCTCAAAGGCGTGTTTGCCATCCTTCAACACATCTTCAGAGATGCTTCCAAGATTGAATATTAACTTACCGCCAGTAATATTATTGGTATTGGAATTGCCATCTATTACGGCCCCATTGGGTCCGTTTATAAATGGATCTAACATCCAGAATTGAATGTACTCAATATTGGTCTTGTCGAAATCAACTTCAGAAGTTATCGCCCGGGTTATTCCCCCCCAATGACTTCTTATGTCGTCTCCGGCACTATTCCAGCCAGTGTTGTAGTTGTAGGGGCCTCTTTCTCCGGGGTAATAGGCCATGTCGAAAATAGTTTCGTTGGTGTTAATTACCTGCCGATCTTGACGAGGAAAAATCTCTTGGGGTTGTACAGCACGAACGTAGTGATTGGAGAGGTCATCATCTTGAATATTGCTTGGCTTTGCTCTACCACCACTTCTATAGAAAACATTGTCAACGATATACCATGCCAGTTTGGCGCGCTTGTGTCCAAAGCTTAAGGTGTCACTAGGATTCAACTGGCTGGGGTCAAGGTTATTTGTTTGTGGAGTCGAGGCCAACTTCCAACTTAGGAAGTTGTTTCCAAGATTGAACGGGGTAGCGGTAGCTTCAAAGTCATCAATGTAGGAAGTACCCTCACCGTTGATAATGTTAGAGGTACCCGGCCGCAGTTGGGCAAATTCACCACTGAAGTTAATGATGGAGGGCTCCTTAGTTTGCAGCACCGGCAGGGCATCAACCATCTTTGTAAGTAATCTGGACTCTTTACGAATGTTTACATCGAATCCGTATTTGAGGTTCCTGGTAGGTTCATCTCCAATGCTAACTCGCGTAACCAGAGGTCGCTCATTAAGATATAGTAATGTACCCCCGAAGTTTATGTCTTCACTTACCTGGTAGTCAAACCGTGTTCCTAGCAAGGATCGTGACTGGAAATTGAAGAGATCTGCTTTTTCATATGTTATGCGCAGCCGATTTCCAGAGTTGATAACACCCTCATTAATAATTGTGACTTTGCCAAAGTTGTAATCAACTGTATAATCCACCCCTTCCTGCAGCGGAGTATTTCCTGCCAGCACCCTTACCGAGCCTTCAGCAATGTTAATTCCGGGGAGAATAATTTCGCTGGAGCTTCCTGCTTGCAGGCTTCCAACAAGAAAATATTTATCCAGTTCCGTTTGTAGCTGAGCATCTGCTTTTGTGGTACCATAAAGGGTGTCGTACACGAACTTCTGTACTAAAGCTTGTTCGTTTAGTTCGAACTTTCCACGGAGGTGATCACCAAAGGGCTCAAGAACAGGAAACAGTATCAGTCCACTTTCAGAATTGACTGTAACGCCATCCACAAAATCAAAATTACCATCTCCCGGCGGATCATTATTGGGATTTAATCGGTCAAGGTTGAGCAGTTCAATCAAAGGCACGTCTCGGGTGTTTGCCCCTTCATGTAAGCTTGGATTGTCTATCCCGGTGCGGTCATCGCGATATATAATGCGAAATTGAAATCCTTCTTTATCGACCTGGTTTGCATTCAGCGAATAAACGTTCTTCATCATCAGGTCCCAGGAAGGTATAATGCGATTGCGATTGTCGCGAATATTAATCTTTCTGGGGCGCAGCATTTTCAGCACAATTACTTCATCCTCTGAGCGGCTGGCATAATCTTCCTTCAGTTCACCAACACGGTAAACCCGGCCGTTGTGCGTATACTCGTAGGCCACAGCCAAGACTTCATCATTTTGAAGTTTCCTAAATAGCGAGATATAACCGAGTTGCCTATTAACAGTGTACTCACTTTCATCAAGCAAACGGGCGCTGGTTACCACTTCGTAGTCGGTGCCGTTAACAAACTCAAAAGAAGTGCCCTCCAGAGTTCCTCCAATTTCATCAGCTTTCTTGCTAGCAAGATTATCTACTCTGGAAAAAAGGTCATTCGCCCCATTTCTGGTGGGCCCTCCGAATAATGTTCCAACTCCAGCCAAGGGTAAATTAACATCATTGAGCCTGACACGTGTGCCTTCTCCCAAATCCATTAATCCAAGTATATTTCTTAACGACTGGGTGTTGGCGTTTCGGTTCAGAATATAAACTTCTACACGGTTGATATTTACACCCGAGGATATTTGCGGTATTTGGGCGTGCCAACTTTCGTAATTATCTCTAAAGAAATGCCCGAGGAAGAAGTGGCGATTTTCATCGTAGTTGGAGCCTCTAATTTCAAATTCTCGCTTTTGTACACCACCACTTTCAACTTCTACTGCGTCTGTACGACCCCGTTGGGTCGAGGCCACCCCCGTGACGTAGAGCTTGCCAAATTGCATCTGGGTTTTTAGGCCGAATAGGTTTTGAGCCCCAGAAATTAATGAGTTATTAAGTGGCAGGCTAACGTTTCCAATTTCAATCTTCTTGATGATATCCTCCTCGAACCCAGTATATTCTACTTTGAGATTATTCTCAAAATCGAAAGAGTTGTTATTGTCGAAATTAGCAGTAACAGCCAGTTTCTCTCCGATTTTGCCCACTACGTTCATGCTAATTTGCTGGTCAAACTCCGGTATGGTGGCATTACGCTGTTGCCTAATTGGAATGGACGGGTTATCAATGCGCTGCCACCTGGCTCCAAGGTCTAGTGTTACAAATCCCCTGGGAGTAAGTTCTACATAGCTTCCGCCAAAGATGCGGTCAAAGACCGGACTAACGTAAATGGGTGGTATCAGTCTTCTACCACTAACCGCACTTTCTCCATCTAAACCTGCCGACCGGTTTTTCCAATACTGTTTGCGATTGAGCCTATCCTGGTATTGGCTAAACTCTTCAAAGGTCATGGTGGTAGTGGGTCGATAGTTCAGGTCACCAATTTTTTCGTAGATAGTGTAATTATTACCAGTATCCATCTCCACATCAAGCTTCAGACTGGAAGGGTCGCTTAACAGAAGTGGTGAAGGGCTGGTAAAGTTTGAGAAGGGATCACCAAACCTATCTTTTTGCTGGAAAGTTGGCAACTTGGATGGCCGATAGGGGAGTTGAGCCAGGCTATCCAAGGCCTTTCTGTTTCTTAGTGAGTCGAGCTTTAGGCTGTCTGATCGCGAGATTCTGGTTTTAGTAGAATCGCTTTTCGTAGAGTCGTTTTGGGTTTGCTGAAAATAGTAGGCAACGCCGATATCCAGACCTCCTGCTGTGGTAGGCATATTGCAGGTGACAGTAAGGATAAGGGTAAGAAAAATGAGCGTAGCTCGATTACATCTCTCCAATACCAAAATCTTCTAAAAAGGCTTAAGAAGTCTTCAGCGCGCGCTTAATTAATTCTTCTAAAGTAATATTATCTCCCGAGTTTTTCAGGATATAGTCAACACTTTTTTCCGCCGCAGGACGGCCGATTCCAAGGGTTAACAATGCTGATAACGCTTCATTTCGCAAAGTATTGTTTGAAGTTGGAGACTTATCTGAGGCCTCTTCTACGAAGCCAGCTTTGCGCATTTTGTCCTTCAGTTCAAGGATGATTCTTTGAGCAGTTTTACCTCCAATTCCTTTGATACTTTGAATGGTTTTTACGTCTTCATTGGCGATGGCCTGACGGATTTCATCCGGGCTGAGTGAGGAAAGAACCATCAAGCCGGTGCTGGGTCCAACACCTGAAATAGATATCAGATCAAGAAAGGTTGCCTTTTCGGATTCGGTGAGGAAACCAAAGAGTGTGTGGGCGTCCTCTTTCACATGCAGATAAGTGTGAAGCATACAGCTTTCTTCATCCTTAAGCGTGCCGAAGGTATGCAGAGAAATATTTATCTGATAGCCGATTCCATTGACATCAATCACCACGAAAGCGGGCTCTTTGGTGACCAGTCTTCCTTTAATGTAAGCAATCATTGATGGGTAATTTCCTTCTTATTATTCGTTGAGGCCTTGTTTAGACTGGGCATCTACTACGGCAATTGATGCCATGTTAACGATTTCGTTAATGGAGCTACCAAGTTGCAGAACATGCACAGGTTTTTTCATGCCAAGCAGTATCGGCCCAATTGCTTCTGCACCACCAATTTCCATCAGCAGCTTATAGGCAATATTTCCGCTAATTAGGTTTGGAAAGATAAGTGTATTTGCCCCTTTCTCCGCCAATGCGCTAAAGGGATAATTCTCTCTTTGCAAGTCTACATCCAGGGCAACATTTGCCTGAATGTCGCCATCAATAATCAAATCCGGAAACTTCTCTTTAGCAAGAGCAGCAGCTTTCATAGCCTTGTCTGGCACAGCACCTCTGTTTGAGCCGAAGTTAGAATAAGAGAGTAAAGCGATTCGTGGTTCCATGTCAAAGAACCGTACGGCTCGAGCTGTTAGGCCAATGATATCTACCAATTCGTCTACGGTGGGATCCACATTAACTGTGGTGTCTGCGAAAAAGAAGGTGCCTTTTTTATTGCTGATGATGTACATGCCAGCTACCTTCTCTATTCCTTCCTCTTTTCCAATAACTTGCAATGCCGGTAGAATTGTTCTGGGGTAGTCTTTAGTAAGACCTGAGATCAGTGTGTCGGCTTCATTGAGGTGAACCATCATTGATCCAAACATATTGCGTTCTCTCATGGCTTTTACCGCCTCTAGCTTGGTAACACCTTTTCGCTTTCGTTTTTCGTAGAAGATCTCTCCGTATTTTTCCAAAAGTGATTGATCTTCATAGGGATCAATGATCTTTACATCATCCAGATCCAGATGATTATCGGCAATGAGTTTTACTATATCATCGCGTTTACCTAAAAGTATTGGCTCGGCAATATTTTCATCCTTAAGAATTTGAGCTGCTTTTAGAACCTTGTAATTATTTGCCTCTGCAAAAACTACACGCTTGGGGTCTTTTTTGGCCCGGTTAATAATCCTGGAAATTAACTTCTGATCTATGCCTAGTTTTTTCTGGAGGAAAATGTTGTAGTGGTCCCAGTCCTCAATTGGTGCACTTGCAACCCCGGAATCAATAGCGGCCTTGGCAACTGCTGGCGATATTGCAGTTATCAGCCTAGGGTCAAGAGGCTTAGGTATCAAGTAGTTTTTGCCAAAAGCTAACGTAGAATCACCATATGCCTTCTTAACCAAATCGGAAACAGGCTCCTTGGCAAGGTCTGCCAGTGCTCTCACAGCTGCCAGCTTCATCTCCTCATTAATCATTGTGGCTCTAACATCCAATGCTCCTCTAAAGATGTATGGGAACCCCAATACATTATTTACCTGGTTTGGATGGTCAGAACGCCCGGTGGCCATTACCACATCATCGCGAGTATCCAAAGCCACCGCGTAAGGGATTTCCGGATCGGGATTGGCCAAGGCAAAGACTATTGGGTCTTTACCCATTTCAAGCAGATCTTCAGCTGGCAAACTATCAGCTACAGAAAGGCCCAAAAAGAAATCAGCGCCCTTAATGGCTTCACTAAGTGTATTTACATTTTTTTCAGTAGCAAATTGCTTCTTGGTTTCATCCAGGTTGTCGCGATCGGTTCTTATGACCCCCTTCGAGTCTAACATTACTATGTTTTCGACCTTAGCCCCTAATGATAGATACAGCTTTGCACAAGCAATTGCAGCAGCGCCGGCCCCATTCACCACAATCTGGATTTTGGCGATATCTTTCTGTACAATCTCCAAAGCACTAATAAGGCCGGCAGCAGAAATGATTGCAGTCCCATGCTGGTCGTCATGCATGATGGGGATATTCATCTGATCCCGTAGTTCTCTTTCAATCTTGAAGCTTTCCGGGGCCTTAATATCTTCGAGGTTAATGCCGCCAAAAGTTGGTTCCAGCGACTTCACAATTTTTATGAATTCATCGGGGTCTTCGGCATCAACTTCCAGGTCGAAAACATCAATGCCAGCGAATTTTTTGAATAACACACCTTTTCCTTCCATCACTGGCTTGGAGGCAGCCGGGCCGATGTTGCCGAGCCCTAACACTGCGGTACCATTGGATATCACTGCCACTAGGTTTCCTTTGGCCGTGTACCGAAAAACAGATTCGGGGTTGTCGGCTATTTCCAGGCATGGCTCAGCTACGCCGGGAGAATAGGCTAGCGCCAAATCTCGCTGAGAACTGAGCCTTTTGGTGGGGGTGACCTCTATTTTACCTGGAGAGCCCTGCTCGTGATATTTGAGGGCGTCTTCTTTTCTGATTTTTCTAGACATAGACTAATGGTATCGAATGCTAAGTAGCCCTTACGACCAAGAGTAAAAAAACAAAATATTGTGATGAAAGTATGTAGTAAGTGTAACTTTTTAGTTGGCGCTTGCCAACTCTGCCTGAGTCTTAAATGTACTAAGAATGGTGCTTAGCTCACGCATGAATTCGCGCTGACTTTTTCCCGGGCTATATAAAAAGCCTTCTACATAATAGATTCTACCTGTTCCTTCATCAGTAAAAGCATAACCAATGAAGGGGCCACCCATAGCTAAGTTGTTAGTCTTCCAGAGGCCTTTCATTTCTTTAGCATACTTACCATTCCATGTAAGTTGTTTCACAACCGGTGCCGGCCTGTCTTCGGTAACCACAAACGACTCAGGGATATCAGGATCCTCAAACAAGTATTTCTTGGCTACAATGTTGCGCCACTTAATAAGCTCATCATCATCGAATTGGCTTTCTGACTTGTAGGTTACATAGGTAATAATCAAGTTTCTATCTACTTCGACACCTACATTCCTGAGCCAGATAAAGTTAGACTGCTCATCGGCGATTTGATAGCCATTGGGGATACGCATTTGGAAATTGTGCGTGTTAAGTAAATGATCGTTGATGCCAGTCACTTCTTTGGCTACATACAAGCTTGACATCAGTCTTTCCTTTTCAATCTCATCAAAGTAACGCCGCAAACGATCTCGATTATCCGACATGTTCTTTATCAATGTCTCATCATTCTGACCAAACAAATACATGACACTTTGCCCTCTTGCGAATTCATCTTTATTAATATGCAAGAACAGAGATGGGTCTTCTTGGATCTTCTGAAGGGAACTAGATGTGAAGTAGTTTCTCAACACCGCCGATGCTTGGGACTTGCTGCTCAGCGTGGTCACAAATATCATGTTAGTGGCACTTTTCAACACACTGTTTAGCTTGCGAGGGTCAACGTAGTGGAGTGTAAACACTGGCTCTGGCCTTGGTAAACCCACAACCTGCGCCCGAAAAGTTTTCCGCACTTCGTCACCCAGTTTCCCGCGCCACTTTGTTGAATCCATAACCAGCATCACTTCCCCACCTCGGCCGCTGGCCTTGCGCATTAACCCCTTGTTCTGGCCTCCGCCGCCAGAGCAACCGGCAAGAACTGAAACTAATAGAATACCGGTAATAAATCTGATTGCCATTTTCGTTTGCATAATTCAGTTCTTCAAAAAAGACACTTAACCAATAATAAGCTTTTGGCCAGGCTTAATTTTATTGCCACTCAAATTATTGAGTTTCTTTATTTTCTCAATGGTGAGGCCATTGAATTTTCTTGAAATATCCCACAGGGTATCTCCCGGTTGAACTTGATAAACTTTCTTACCGTCTAAGTTTATAATCGGGGTTGGTTTGGGTTTTGCATTGGCAGCTGCCAATATCTTCCTTTTCCTATCTGGGTACAGCCAAATATTCAGTCTTTGACCAACTCTAATGATGTTACCCCTGATGTTGTTCCAATTCCTCAAGTCAGAAACTCTGACCTTGTACCGTTGTGCGATGGTTCCAAGTACATCTCCGCTTTTGACCCGGTATACAATCCGATCGCGTCCATAGGTGCTACCCACGCTATTTCTTGCCTTATACTCAATTCTACTTTTACCAGCTTTGGCCGCAGTGAGAATAGAATCTCTATGAGTTGTAAAATAGGGCTTTACATCTTTCGGTAGCCTGAAAGCATAACTCCTTTTAGTATCGGGTAAAGCGCTGTGCTTAATGGCGGGGTTTAGCTTGGTGAGGTCATCTTCGCATAAGTTAAGGTGGCTTGCCACTATTTTTAAGTCGGCGAACTTATCTACCATCACCGTGTCGTATGCCATTTGATATTCCCGTTGGGGCTCGATGAAGTTATGCTCCTCAGCGTAATTCATGACGTACATAATTGCTGCCCATTGCGGAACATAGGAGCGAGTCTCTCGGGGAAGGTACCTGTATATTTCCCAGAATTTCTTTTTGTAGCCTGAACGGCGAATGGCTTTTCTCACATTGCCTGGCCCCGTATTATAGGCAGCCATTGCCAGTTCCCAATCATTGAACATACCATACAACCTTTTCAAGTAGATGCAAGCAGCCTCTGTTGCTTTATATGGGTCCATTCTTTCATCAATGTACCAATCCTGGTGCAGTTTGTATTCCCTGCCGGTATATGGCATAAATTGCCAAAGGCCTACGGCGCCCACTCGAGAAATTGCCCTGGGGTTGAGACCTGATTCAATAATAGATAGGTACTTTATTTCGTCAGGAAGACCGTGTTTTTGCAGATAATATTCGAAGATGGGGAAGTAGTAAGTTGCGCGATCAATGACCATTCGCGTATAATCCCGGTCTTTCTCAGCGAAGTATTTTACAAAGCCAAATACCCTATTATTAAAATTTAAAGGAATCGTTTCTTGCAGGCAACTCATCCTGTCGGCTATGAGATCGTAGTCAGAGAATTCTGGGAAATGATCAAAAGGTTGATCTTCTTCCGCTACAGTTTGAGGCTGTGCTACTGCAAATGGTGCAATAGTGGCAAGGGCAATTACAAGGGTAAATTCGTATTTAATCTTCCTCCACATTTCAGTTTAGGCTTAGTAGATAATTAGCAAACGACAGTAACTTATTTTCCTGAAAGTTGTCAGCCATTATCTGCATTCCGATCGGTAAGCCCGACTCATCATTTCCAATAGGAACTGACAAAGCGGGAATTCCTGCCACTGATGCTTGTACGGTAAGCAGATCAGAAAGATACATGGCCAATGGGTCTGCAGCGTGTTCTCCCAGCTTGAAGGCGGTTGTTGGTGTGGTTGGTGTTATCAGGAAATCGTATTTTGAAACAGCTCGTGCGGTTTCATCACGTAGCAGCCTTCTTACCTTTTGAGCTTTGGAAAAGTACGAGTCGTAGTAGTCTGCACTAAGTACAAATGTGCCGGTCAAAATTCTCCTCTTAACCTCTTCGCCAAATCCAACTGATCTGGTTAATTCGTACATCTCCTCCAGGTTATTTGCGTCTTTGGCTCTTTCTCCATATCTCACTCCATCGTACCGCGCTAAGTTAGAACTGGCCTCGGCACAGGTTAGTATATAATAAGTTGGCAATAAGTATTCAAGCAACTCAAAATCCAGGGGTTCTACCTGATGCCCCTCATTCGTAAGAGCTTCAAGCTGCTCATGCGTTCTGTCCCTTACCTCAGTAGATAAAGAGTCATGCATTAGCGCATCCTTCACATAGGCAATCTTGTACTTAGTAGTATTATCCGGCCTAGTGAAGTTCTGTACCTTTTGCCGGGAGCTAGTAGCATCATGTGGGTCGTAACCTGCCATGCAACTTAGCACCAAAGCCATGTCGTCAACCGATTTTCCTAAAATACCAATGGTATCAAATGACGACGCATAGGCTATAAGGCCATACCTGGAGATGCGAGAATAGGTTGGCTTTAGGCCCAAAACTCCGCAAAAAGCTGCTGGCTGCCTCCCAGAACCCCCGGTATCACTGCCAATGGCTATGTGACAGCCACCATATGCCACCGCTGCCGCAGACCCTCCTGATGAACCACCAGCAACCCGAGAGGGATCTACGGGGTTTTTGACAGGTCCATGTTTGGAGTTTTCATTCGACGATCCCATGCCGAATTCGTCGCAATTGTTTCTACCGATTATTATTGCATCCTCATCTAGCAGACGCTGGATGGCCGTAGCAGTGTAAACTGCTTTTGATCCACTAAGGATAGCACTTGCCGCCTCCGCAGGATGGTTATTCAGACATAAATTGTCCTTGATGGCTATCACCAATCCAGCTAGCCTTCCGGCCCTGTCGTCAGCAAGTTTCGCGTCAATCTCTCGAGCACGCTCCTTAGCCTCATCTGCATAAATCTCAGCGAACGCATTTACTGCTGAGTTTTTTGAGATATTGTTTAGGGAATTCTCAACAACCTCCACGCAGGAGGTTTGTTTTTTCTGGAGGGCTTCTTTAATGGCTGTTAAAGAAGAAGGTTGTTCCAATTATTTGCTGTCTCCGGGTTTTGGGTCTTCCTTTACGCCTTCCTCAATTTCAGTCTTGATCTCTTTGGTGGCATCTTTGAATTCTCTAATGCCTTTGCCCAGACCTCTTGCCAATTCGGGTATTTTCTTGGCTCCGAAAAAAATAAGTAGTACTAAAAGAATAAGCAGAATCTCCCAACCGCCTAAACCACCGATAAAACCAAATAGTACCTGCATAATTTCTCTGTGAGTTTGTTGACTATAATTAAAGTAAAGATAGGCATATTCAGACAATTTGCACCAAATTGATGCAAAACGCTGCTATTTCCGATAGAGCCAACTTTGAGGGTTTAGCGTCTTTGTGTTCTTCCAAAGTTCAAAATGGAGCTCTGACACACCATCTCTGTTTGTATATACCTTGCCAATTACCTGTTTTGTTGAAAGGTCTTGCCCTTTGGTGACGTTCACCTCCTTTAGGTTGGCATACAGCGTGAAGTATTCTCCGTGCTTTACCAGCACCGCATTGTTTTTACCGGGAACATTAACGATAGCAGATACTTTTCCATCAAACACTGCTCTTACGTCTTCCTGGGCATTAGTCTGAATTATTACTCCCTTATTGTTGACTTTCAATCTCTTAAGCACTGGATGGGGCTGTTCACCAAATTTCTGGGATATAAATCCAGATTCCACTGGCCAAGGTAGCCTGGCGTGATTCTTGGCGAAAGATGCCGAGAGGGCAGCAGCCTCTGGAGTCATGGTAATGCGATTATTGGCTGTCCTCTTAGCATTTTTTGCTATTTCAGCCTTAATTACAGCAGAGATCATCTCCTCCAGTTTTTCGTTGGCCTTCTTGATTGATGCAACTTCATCTCTTAGCTCCTTTTCTTTGTTTTGAAGAGCGCCTATGGTGTTTCTCTGCTCGTTTCTAAGCCCAGCCAAGTTGTTATTTTCCTTAAGCTGATCGCCCAGCAGTGAGTTTTTTTCGGTCTTTTTTGACTCAATATTAGCTATTTGATCTTGCAGCACGTCAGTTATCAGCTCTATTTCCTTAGCCTGATTCTGCCGCTCTTTCCCATATTGCTCCATGTACTCAAGTCGCATCAGAAATTGGCTAAATGAATGGGAAGAGAAGACGAATGTCAGTTTTGAATATCCTTGATTTGCCTTATAGGTAGCATAAACCATTTGGGCATACTCTTTTTTGAGCTTACGTACATCCTCATCAAGCGAGTTTATGATGGAATTAGTCTCTTCAATTTCGCTATCCAGGATGGCAATTTCCTCCTTAAAGGCACGAATTAGGTCTTTCCTTACTCTTATTTGCTCATTAATGGCATTTAGTCGGCCTAACGAGTTCGCTCGCTTTCTCTCAGTTTGCCCAAGTATTTTCTCTGCGTCTCTAATCTTCTGAAGATTCTCCTTTTTCTCCTTTTCAAGCTGTTTTCGGCTCTTTTGAGCAAAAGTTGGAGATAAAGGTGCCAGTAAGATTATTGAGAGTAGTAGTGATGGAAATATGCGCCTAATTACGCTCATATTTGTTTGGAACGTTAAATGGAAACTTCAATGGCTTTTCAGAGAACTCCACTTTATTGTGATTTATTGCCAAATCGGTGATCACGTTCTTGTTGTTACCGCGGTAATTTAGGGAAAAATTGCAGAAAAAGGGGAAAAATTGTTCATCTACCAGTTGAAAATCTTTATACGTCATCGTCAGCATGTTCTCACTGTTTGCTTCACGGAGATCTACTTTCTCTACTTTTAGTGAGTTAATATTCACGTAATTGGTGATGTGCAGATCACTGGTATTTTGTTTAAGTACGTAGCTGTTTTCAACCTTTTCTAAGTTGCCGGGTAGTTCATTGCCGCGAGGCATATTTCCAACAACCATAGATTGAATGATTTGAAAATCAACATCGAAATTCAGTTGCTCCGAAAGTTCCTTGTATGTCCAGCGCGAGTAGGTTTTCTCCACCCGATTGATAATTTTGACCGAATCTACAGTGAGAATTCCTCTCAATCCTTGTATGCCAAGTGCACCAGAAAGGTTAAACCAGATAATGCTGTCTTTCTTCATTCGAATTAAGGAAGTTGCATTCTGCTTCTTCTCCTGATCAACCAGTGATATTTTAGATTTTATGGTGAAATAGTCGAAATCTACGTCGTTAACTTCAAGTTTGGCACCTTCTACGTCGCGGGTGTCGGTTGTACTCAGTTTCTTACTACAAGAAGTAACTGTGGCCCATAATATCAATAGATAGAATGACGCCTTTCTATTCATGAAGCTTCCGGTCAGCAATTTTCTTGTCGATAAGATCGGATGAAGGATTTAGTTCTTTGGACTTCTGCCACTGCTCTACGGCACCGTCAATATCCCCGAGTTTGTAGAGTATATCGCCATAGTGCTCAAAGTGTGTTGCATTGTCTTCCTCGCTGGCTAATGCCTTTTCGATGTACTTTCGAGCTTCCTCATATTCTCCCAGCATAAACAATACCCAGGCGTGGGTATCCAGGTAGGTAGCATTATCGGGGTTCCTCTCCACCAACTTAGCAGACATCCTCTTTGCGGTTTCCAGCTTGTCCCTCCTGAGGGATAGGAAATAGCTATAGTTATTCAACACCAGGTCGTCGTTTGGGTTGTGGTTCAAAACTGCTTCATAGGCCGCATCTGATTTGTCGTACAGTTTTGCTCCATTATAGGCATCTCCAAGCATACTATTAAACAAACTCGTTAGCTTGGCATCGGAGCGAGAGAGTTTTCTTCCTTGTTCAAGGGCCTGAATGGCTTCCGGAAAATTATCTTTTCTGTAATTCGCATAGCCGTTATAGTAATAAAACACATTCTGGTTGGGAAAAAGCTCCAATGCAGCCTCAGAATGAACAAGTACGCTATCTATCAAGTCAAGGTCAGATTCCAGGTTAAGTATGTTCTGCCAAACGGCAAAATTGGAATCATCGAGCGTGATTGAATAAAGATATTCTTCTACTGCCTTCTCTTTTTCAGCTAGCTCAAGAAAGATGTTTGCACGAGTGGTGTGGGCTACCGCTTGATTTGGATGGAGCTGAACAATCTTTTCAGAGAGGATCAGCCCCCACCTTCTCATGCCCGGATCAGACAACCTACCTAAGAAACTATTAACAATTTCTACTTTAAACTGGAGATCCAGTTGGGGATCATCAAAAGCAAGAGCAACTTGCTCTTGAGCCTTTTCCTCTTCACCAGCAGTCTTGTAGGCGTCAGAAAGCGTTAGCCTTGCCTGGGAGTTTGCGGGATTCTCCTCCAGAAGTTCTTCAAGGAGTTTAATTCCTTCATTCTCTCTTTTGTTTGAAATCAATATTTCGGCAAGTGCCATTCTATAATTTTCTATTGCCGGGAAAGCATCAATAAGTTTTTGTCCCTCTTTAATCGCCTCGTCTAACTTATTTTGCTTCAAGTAAATTTTTTGTTTTTGAAATGAGATTTGCTCACTAACGCCAAAAGCGTTTTCTGCCCTGTTGTAGGTAGCAAGAGCTTGTTCAAGATCACTTTTAAAAAGATAGATAGCGGCCAGGTCGAACAGGTATTGATCAGTGCCTTTAACGCGTCCGATCAGTTCTTCATACATAGTAGTGGCCTGGTCGAAGTTAGATTGGCGTGTGTATAAGTCAGCAGCCAGCAGGTAATAGTACTCGTTATTAGGATCAAGCTCAATGGCGTCGTTAATGCTCAACAAAGCCTTATCAACTTCTTCCCCTTTGGCAAGTACCTGCGCTATTTTATAATGAATGGCTGCATTCTTGGGCTCGAGATCAAGTGCCCGCTGGAAATAAACAAACGCTTTGGCATAATCTTCAAGAATAAAGTATTTCTGCCCTTCTATAAATTGCTCTTCTGCTTTTTGCTGACTTTGTTCTTGCGTTTGCGTATCGGGCGCATTCCTTTTCTTTCTGCCTCTTTGAGCCTGTACGTCGGCAATAGAAGTGACGCTTAGCACAACCATCAAACAGAGACTAATTGCGTGTTGGCCAAAACGCTTTCCAATCCTTTTCATTCTCTCCCACATAGTTTTCAAAGTTAACGAAAAATAGCAAAAATGAGTTTATCGGGATGATCACCCATTCAACATTAGTGAATTACAAAATTGATGCCCAAGCCCTGGTGTTACTCCTCAACTGCAACAATTGATTCCCTTAAACCCTTTCTTTCAATCATAAAAACTACAAGAGCAAATGCCAATGAAACCAACAGGCCTACACCATAGCCAAGCACCTTGTTTTGAATTTCTACAAATTGAAAGATTGCGGGGATTGCGCAGGCGGCCAATATGTATGCGGAAATTATTTTCAACGGATACGGAATTGGAAAATGTCTCTTTCCATAGCCATAAGCCAGTAAGCACATAGTTGCATAACATAGAACCGCGCTTATCGCACTTGCTGCCATGCCTAAGATGGGGATGAGAATTATATTACCCAGAATCGTAACTGCTGTCCCGACAATTGTAAAGTAGGTGCCATACAGTGTTTTGTCTGTGAGTTTATACCAAATTGAAAGATTCACATATACACCAAATAACAACTTTGCCAGTAATATTATCGGCACCAGGTATAGGGCTTGCCAATAACTTTCATTTCTCAGGGTAATTCTGGCAATAAGCTCTACGTTAAGACTAATAGCCACCATTATTACAGCACTTGCAATTACAAAGTATCGCATCACCCGGGCGAACAATTCCGGGGCATTCTTATCGGCGGAGTTACTAAAGAAAAACGGTTCGCCAGCAAAGCGAAAGGCCTGTATGGCCAACATCATGAATATGCCAAGTTTAAAGCTTGCGCTATAAACACCAAGGGCTTCCATGGAGCTTAAATGGCTATAAAAGCTGTCTGGTAATATGGCTGGCAATAGTATTTTATCAAGATTTTCGTTAAGCATGCCAGCCAGCCCGGTTAGAAGAATAGGTAAACCGTATAAGAGCATTGGCTTAAATGCATGCCATTGGAAGGTCAGTCTGATGCCCAATAACTCCCTCCACAGTAGCAAAACTACTGATAGGCTGCCCAGTAGATTTGCCAGAAAAACGTAGCCGATTTCTAGGGAAGGTGAGTAGAAGTTAGATACCAACTGATTAGCGACCGGTAGGTATTTACCTGCAGCGATATCCCTGAGAACCACTAAGAAGATGAAATTCAATGCCAACGTGATAGCGATTCCCGATACCCGGGTAACGACGAATTTAAGGGCACGGTTTTGCAATCGAAGCCTGGCAAAGGGTAGGGCCACTATGGCATCAAGCAACATGATTCCCGCAAGCCATTGCACGATGCTTTCGCCATGAAGTAGACTAAGGTAAGAGGCAATAGGAGAAGCCAGGAGAAAAATTGCAACGCTTATAACAAGGCTGGTAATAAGGATGGCTGAGGCAGCGATGTGATAGTAGTTTGCTTTTTTGTCTTTGGTTGAAAACCTGAAAAATGCCGTTTCCATGCCATAGGTGTACAGGATATTGAAAACCGCCACATACGCGTATAAGAGGCTAATTGACCCAAACTGACCTTCAGCAAATACCTCTGTGTGTAAGGGAACTAATAGGAAATTCAGCATTCTGCCAAGAATGCTGCTAACACCATAAAGTGCCGTTTGTCCGGCCAGGGCCTTTATTTTATTCATAGGCACGGAGCGGCTTGACTTCGCGTTTAGTTTCCGGTGAAGTTGGCCTTCCTTTTTTCAACAAATGCGGCGGTTCCCTCCTTGAAGTCGTTCGTTTTGCAGCAATTCATAAAACTGTTGGCCTCAGCCTGGTATCCTCTCCCATCGTCATTGTAATAAGCATTAACACTGTTGATAACCATGCCAACAGCCACCGGAGCCTTTGATAATGCTTTTTCAAGTATTTGCCGACTTTGCGTCATTAACTCCTCGTGGCTTTCAACTACGTGGTTAACAAGTCCTAAGGCCTTGGCATCTTCTGCCGAGACTGTATCCCCGGTAATCATCAATTCAATGGCTTTTCCCTTGCCAATTAGTTGCGTGAGCCTTTGGGTACCACCGTAACCCGGAATCAGCCCCAGGTTTACTTCAGGTTGGCCGAATTTGGCGTTGGAAGAAGCTAACCGAATATGGCAAGCCATAGCAAGTTCGCAGCCCCCGCCTAATGCGAAGCCGTTGACGGCAGCAATAACAGGTTTCTCAAGGTTTTCGATCATGGAAAAAATCTCCTGCCCGTTCTCGGCAAACTTTCGCGCAGTTACTTCATTCAGTTCTGAAATCTCCTTGATATCAGCACCGGCTACGAAAGATTTCTCTCCGGCCCCAGTCACGATGACGCCCCTCACGGAGTTGTCATCATATACTTCCTGGAACGCGTTTTTTATCTCAGCCATTGTCTGAGTGTTCAAAGCATTTAAACTTTCGGGTCTATTTATGGTAATAGTTCTAATACCATTAAAGTCTTCAAGTTTTAGGTATTGATAATTGCTCATGTGTTCTTGTTTAACATTCAAAGATAGTGACCCATGACGGCATTAACCCTGTTAGGTCAACTCTAGCCAGTTTTAGGTGTTTTGAGGGCCAGTAATACTAAGGTTAGCAAGCATATCTTTAGTCATAGCTTCAAGATCAAAGCGGTGATCCCAACCCCAATCATCCCGTGCTGCAGAGTCATCAATTGAATCCGGCCATGATTCCGCAATCTTCTGACGAAAATCCGGCTTGTAATTAATAGTAAATGCAGGCAACTCTAATTTGATTGCTTCTGCAATTTGCGAAGGCGTGAAGCTCATAGCGGCGATATTGTAACTAGACCGGATTTTGACACTGGCAGCCGGGGCCTGCATGAGTTCAATTGTACCTCTCACCGCGTCATCCATATACATCATCGGCAGCATGGCATCAGGCTGAAGAAAGCACTCATAGTTTTCGCCACGAATTGCGTAGTGAAAGATATCTACGGCATAATCCGTTGTGCCGCCGCCAGGCAGTGTTTTGTAGCCAGCCAAGCCCGGATAGCGCAGGCTTCTCACGTCTATACCGTACTTGTTAAAGTAGTACTCACACCAACGTTCGCCAGCTAGTTTGCTAATACCATAAACTGTGTTAGGGTCCATGATAGTATGCTGTGGGGTATTTTCCACGGGCGTGCCCGGGCCAAAGCATGCAATAGAACTGGGCCAATAGACTTTCTGTATCTGTTTTTCCTTTGCTATCTGCAGTACATTAAGCAAGCTTTGCATATTAAGGTTCCATGCCAGCATTGGCTTCGCCTCACCTTTCGCAGACAACATGGCTGCTAAATGATAAATCTGGTTGACTTTATACTGGTCAACTACTTGGACGATTCTTTCAGGATTGAGCGCATCTACGATTTCCATAGGCCCGTCTGAAAACGAAGATTCAGGTGTTCGGACATCACTTGCAATGACATTATCTGAGCCAAAAATGTCTCGAAGGGAAACAACCAATTCGGAGCCGAGCTGACCAAGCGCCCCAATCACTAATATGCGTTCTGTCAAACCAATTGTTTTGCGCGAAAATACAAATTATTAAGATGCTCCAAAACCGTAAGGCCAGCACTAACCATATTGCTATATTTGCGACAGTAAGTCAATTCAAAGAATATATCAATGTACGATTCCATTAAGCCTAAGCTGCAACAAGAAATCGCTGACATTAAGGAGGCGGGACTTTATAAAAATGAAAGAATAATAGCGACTCCCCAAGGAGCTGTAATTAAGACTGAAGATGGGCGGGAGGTAATTAACTTCTGTGCCAACAATTACCTGGGGCTTTCGTCTCATCCCAAGGTAATTGAGGCTGCCAAAGCTGGAATTGATACTCATGGCTATGGTATGTCTTCAGTACGATTTATTTGCGGCACGCAGGATATACACAAGGAGCTCGAAGGCAAGATTTCCGAATTCCTGGGAATGGAAGATACGATCTTATATGCGGCGGCTTTTGATGCCAACGGCGGAGTATTTGAGCCCCTGCTTGGGCCCGAGGATGCTATTATCTCTGATGCTTTAAACCATGCATCAATTATAGATGGGGTAAGGTTGTGCAAGGCTCAGCGACTTAGATATAATCATAACGATATGGATGACCTGGAGCAAAAGCTCCAAGAGGCACAAGATGCCAAGCAAAAGATCATAGTTACGGATGGCGCATTTTCCATGGATGGCACCATTGCCCAACTGGATAAAATCTGCGATTTAGCTGATAAGTATGGGGCATTGGTAATGACTGACGAATGTCACGCCACTGGATTCTTGGGTGAAACCGGACGTGGTGTACATGAATATCGGGGCGTGATGGACCGCGTTGACATAATTACCGGAACACTGGGCAAAGCCTTAGGTGGCGCCTCAGGAGGGTTTACGTCCGGCAAGAAGGAAATTATTGAGTTGTTGCGTCAGCGATCGAGACCTTATCTGTTTTCAAATACGGTAGCACCATCAATAGTAGCCGGATCAATTGCGGTTATAGATATGCTATCGGAGACTACTGAATTAAGAGATAAGCTTGAAAGCAACACAAAATATTTCCGGGAGAAAATGACAGCCGCTGGCTTTGACATAAAACCTGGAGATCACCCTATTGTTCCCATTATGCTTTATGAAGCGGTGCTGTCACAAAAGTTTGCTGAGAGGCTACTAGAACTTGGGATTTACGTAATTGGCTTCTACTACCCAGTGGTACCCAAAGGCCAGGCCCGAATCAGGGTACAGATTTCGGCAGTTCATGACCAGGAACACCTTGATAAGGCCATAGAAAGCTTCACGGCGGTTGGCATGGAACTGGGAGTAATAAATTAACCTACGCTTCTTTTAGTTCTTGAGTGGCAGGCTCGGTAGTCGGGGTAGCCTCTTCTGATTCCACTGATTCGGCGGCGTCTTCTGAATCTTCGTATAGATATTCTGTTATTTTCTTCCTTAAGTCCGGCGATGAGAGGTTATGGAAGAATTTACCGCTTCGTACAAGTGAAATTTCACCAGTTTCCTCAGACACGACAAGCACCAATGAATCTGTTGTTTCGCTCATACCGAGTGCAGCCCGGTGTCTGAGTCCATATTGGGCTGGTAAGTTGTCATTCTCTGAAACAGGCAGAATGCAGCGGGCGGCCTCGATTCGGCCTTTGTAAATAATCACCGCGCCATCATGCAAAGGGCTATACTTGTTGAAGATCGACAGTAGCAGTCTCTTGGATACACGTGCATCAATGGGGTCACCAGATTCGGCATAGAATTTTAACTGCGAACTTTTAGAGAACACAACAAGTGCGCCCGTATTAGAGCTTGAAAGGGACTTTGCGGCATCAACTACTGGCGATACATTAAATTCTCTGTGTTGCTCTCCGCGTTTCCACAATCTGAAATTTTCAAGAATATTTTCTTTATCAAAAGAGGTTGACTTTCCAATTAGTAGCAGAAACTTGCGGATTTCTTGTTGGAAAAGGATGATTACCGCCAATACTCCTACGCCCATGAACTGACCAAGGATGGCGCTTAGCAATTCCATTTCAGCTGCCTTAACAACTAGAAATATCAAATAGAGGGAAAGGAAGCCGAGAAAAATTCTGACCGCCACACTACCCCGCATGAGTTTGTAAAGTTGGTAGAGCAGTATACTTACAAACAGGATATCAAAAACGTCTACCCATGAAATATCCAGAAACCCTATTTTGAATGCATAAATCACGCTACTTCACTAAACAATTTTACAGCCTCTTTTGCCTCCTTAACATCGTGCACCCGCAGGATGTTAGCTCCTTTCATCAGCGCTATAGTGTTTAACACGGTGCTGCCGTTAAGAGCTTGCTCTGGTGTAATATCCAGAGTCTTATATACCATTGATTTTCGGGATAGACCAACCAGTAGCGGGAGGTTCAATACCTTAAAATACTCCAAATTTTTCAGTATTTCATAGTTTTGCTCTACTGTTTTGGCAAAGCCAAATCCCGGGTCTACAATTATATCATTAACCCCCAAATCCCTAAGTTTATTTACTTTGTCCTGCAAGTCTTCAACAACCTCCAAAACCACCTTTTGGTAGTCAGTTTCTTTGGCCATAGTCTGCGGAGTTCCCCTCATATGCATTAGAATATATGGCACATTCCTGCTACTAATTAATTCGTACATCTTGGGGTCAAGGTTACCCCCTGAAATATCATTAACTAATGAAGCTCCACTTTCAAGGGCTTCAATAGCCACCTCACTGCGAAAGGTGTCTACCGATATCGGTAAAGCCGGATGTTCCTTACTAATGGCTGAGATGATCGGAATTGCTCTGTTGCTCTCTTCTTGGGCACTTACATTCTCCGCTCCAGGTCTTGAAGAATACCCTCCAACATCAACCATATCTGCACCTGCATCAACCATCATTTCCACTTGCTTTAGTGCATCACTCGTATCGAAATGCCTGCCGCCATCGTAAAAAGAGTCGGGTGTAACATTCAGTATTCCCATTACCTTCGGTTCACTGATATCGTACACCTGGCCCTTGATATTCAATGTTTTATTTTTTGAAAATAGTGTATCTTGCGCCACTTTAAATCAGTATCAATCGGGTAAAAATATAATCTGTGGAGAGAACTGTCGGCGAATATAAACAAGTTATTGAGGCTTGTAAAGCCCTTTTTGAGAAGAAGACGAAGGATTATGGAACGGCCTGGAGGATATTAAGATTGCCCTCGCTGACGGATCAGATTTACATTAAAGCGCAAAGGGTACGATCGGTACAGGAAAAAGGCACTCAAAAAGTAGATGAGGATATTGCGTCTGAATTTGTAGCAATCATTAATTATTGCATTATGGCCATTATGCAGGCTGAATTTTATGATAATGACAAGCTGGAAATGTCATTTGAAGAACTCGAGCCCGTGTACGACAGAATTGCCGAGGAGACAAGAGGCCTTCTGATGGATAAGAACCACGACTATGGTGAAGCCTGGCGAGAAATGAGACTGAGTTCTATCACTGATATTATTTTAATGAAAACCCTTAGAGTGAAGCAAATTGAAGATAATGAGGGTGCTACTCTGGTTTCAGAGGGAGTTAGGTCGAACTACCAGGACATGATTAACTATGCTGTCTTTTCTCTTATAAAGCTGGAATACGCCAATGAAAATTCTTGACTTGTTAGCAAGGATCATTGTCGGGGGGCTTTTCATATTCTCCGGCCTGATAAAGATCAACGACCCAATCGGTACTAAAATCAAGTTGGAGGAATACTTCGAAGTATTCTCGTCTGACTTCGCTGAATTCTTTCATTGGTTCGTTCCACTGGCACTGCCCATCGGGATGGTATTAATCATTTTGGAGGTGGTGCTCGGGGTAGCCGTTCTGGTGAACTTTCGCATGAAGTTGGCCTCCAAAATACTTTTGGTACTGATCACCTTCTTTACTTTTCTAACATTTTACTCAGCATACTTTAACAAGGTAACTGATTGTGGTTGCTTTGGTGACGCCATTCCTCTTACTCCATGGGAGTCTTTCTACAAGGATCTGATCCTGGTTGTTTTCATTGGTTATTTATTCTGGCGCCGGAATCACTTCGAACCACTTTTGAGTGCCCGGGTGGGAACCTACCTAATAAGTGGAACCGGTGTGGTGACCATGCTTATTGGTGTAATCGCTATCAGGCATTTACCCTTTATCGATTTCAGGCCTTACAAAGTTGGAGACAATATTGAACAGAACATGCAGCCTGAAGAAGATCCGATTTTCGAATATATCTTCGAAAAAGACGGTGAGCAAGTGAGGTCACAGCAGTATCTTACAGAAGCGGATGGTTATAAATACGTTAGTTACGAAGTGATCAACGCTGATAAAACAACACCAAAGATCCAGGATTATAACGTTTGGAATCAAGAGGATGTGGATTACACTGCACAGACATTCCAAGGAACAAAACTGATGTTGCTGTTTCATGATATGGGCACCCTGAACACTACACACTTGGATGAAATTAGAGGGCTCATTTCTGGTACAGATACACAAATGGAAGTGATTGCCTTTACCTCTGCGGACGCCGCAAGCTTTGAGAACTTTAGGCACGAATATCAGCTGGCTGTTCCTTATTTCTTCGTGGACGCCACTGTATTGAAAGCGATGATCAGGTCCAACCCTGGTATCATCCTGGTAAAGGAAGGCACCGTGCTGGGTAAGTGGCATCATAATGACGTGCCGGAATCCGGCGAGGTTCTGAGCCTTGCGAGAAAATAATGCCTAAGATTTATTTAATGGGAATGCCTGCCAGCGGTAAATCGACGCTAGGCAGACAACTTGCTTCCAAACTTAATTTGCCATTTCTTGATTTGGACATTGAGATAGAGAAGCGGGAAGAGAGAACAATTCCTGAGATTTTTAATGTGCGCGGAGAAGAAGTCTTCCGGGTTGCAGAGCAGTCAGCTTTACTGGAAAGTATCGCCAGTTACAAGAGCTTTGTAATGGCACTGGGTGGAGGCACTCCCTGCTTCAGAGATAACTTATCAGCTATTAAATCAGGAGAAACAATTTACCTCTCGGTGCCTTTGCCTGAGCTAATCAAACGCTTAAAAAGACAAGGGCCGGAAACCCGACCCCTGCTAAGTTATCAGACAGACCTTGATTTGGTGCTGAAGAATCTCTTGCAAAGACGAGAGCGCTACTATCTTCAGGCCAAATATGTTGTGGAAGGCGCCAGCATTCAACTAACCGACCTTCTTAAATTCATTAGAAGTTGAACCCCACCGTTGTGACAGCGCTGAATATATTGTTATCAATATTTGCAACAGGTCCCGTGCCGTCAACCAGCGTATAAGGGCTGGCGGTTGATTTATTCCAGGAATTAACAAAGCCCAGGTCTACATAGAAGTTCTTAAGCCTGATGCCACCACCAAAAGAAATACTGGAGATACTGCGATCTATGCCATCTCCTTCATAAGGGTCAGCAGTAAAAGCATAGCCCCCACGGAATCTGAAGATATCGTAACGGTATTCCGCTCCTGCCCTATAATTCAGCACAGACTTATACAAACTGTTAATGGTCCGGTTGTCACCTGTAGTCGAAAAGTCGTTTGAATTGAGATGGTTCTTGGTGTAGTCTACCCATTCCACATCTGCGGTTATAAATCCGTTTTTGCCAAAGAAGTAAGCCAAGCCACCATTTATTTTCCAGGGGGTTCTCAAAGAATAATTCGAAAGAAAGATATCGCTTTCTGCAATTTCCTGGGTCAGTGTCAACTCAGGGCTATAAACGTAGTTGTTGAAATTTGCTACGATTGAACCTGCATAAACTTCTTCCAGGTTATAGAAAGTAGGGGAGATAAACGAGACGCCAAGGGTTAATTGATCTATGGGCCTGATGATGGCCCCAAGTGTTAAATTTACTCCTGAACCAGTGATGTCAACGTCATCACGCACGGTAAAGTCGTCCAGTACACCATCATCCCTAAATTCGCGATAAGCTCTTTGTTCTCTGTAATTCAGTGCCACCATACCAATACTAGCCCCCAGGTATACTTTGTCATTGAAATTCGCTCCGTAGGAGAGTGATAATTGGTACTGGGCTCCCCGTGTGGTTATTGTTTCAGTTTGCAGAATGGGGAATACCGGAACGATCACGATAGAATCGGGATTCAATTGGGTATAGAACGAATCTATATAACCGAAAACGAAGGATGTATCCTGGTTGGCGTCAACCACGGGAAACTGATCTACAAGGAAGGCATTAAACGCCATATCCGTAAGATTAGTATCAAAACCATCATTCAAATCAGTGAGAATAACATCAAACAAATCAGTAGTCGGGTTGTTCGTTTCGTAAGTCACCCTGTTGTTGAAGTCTGCGGTCTTTGTTAAAGAGATACCAAAAGATCCACCCTTAAACCCACGTTCACCAAGGTCACTCTGACCTTTATTTATTACCGCACCAATGTTGCTGAAATTGAAATTAGCTTTGGAATCACTGGTGATTGTTCCAAGGAATTCAGAGTCGCTATTAGCAAAGTTCAGCGAAGGTGAAAAACTAAACTCTGAGCGGTTGTAGAATCCAAGCCCGGCAGGGTTTGAAAGTGCCGAACTGAGATCACCTCCGAGCGCAACCTGAGCACCACCCATTCCCAATAACCTCGCGCTGCCTCCAAAATTGTTTCGGCTAAAGATCAAAGCTTCGTTGTAGTAGCCTGCGGCAGAGGGGTCGATAACCTGCGCTTCAGCTTGGTTTTGATGTAGCAGTATCACACTGCTTATGAATATAAGCGTCCTAAAGATTTTCATTACGTTGTTATTTTAGCTGTTCCTGATTGTGTGGAGCTAAATCTAAATTAGTTGCCTCTTCTCCTGTTCGAGCTATTAGACCGGTTGCTGCTATTTCGATTTCCGGTGCTAGACCGGTTACTACCAGAAGACCTGTTTATACTTGGTCTTGACCGGTTACTACTGCTCGATCGGTTGTAGCTTGATCGATTGTTCGACCGATTGTAGCTGTTCGATCTGTTATAGCTGTTAGACCGGTTGGAATTCGACCGATTGTAAGAATTCGATCTGTTGCTATTCGAACGATTGTAAGAGTTAGACCGATTGCTGTTCGATCGGTTATAACTATTCGATCTATTATAGCTATTCGACCTGTTGGAATTCGAACGGTTGTAAGAATTAGATCTATTGTAGCTGTTCGATCGGTTGTAACCTTCACGGTTGTAGCTATTGGTTCTGCTCCTGTTCTGGTAAGTACGGTTACGATCGTAAGAGCTTCTTGTATTCGACCTTGTATAGTTCGAATTAGACCTAGTACGATTGTAGTTGTAGTTATCTCTAGACCTGCTAGTTCTGCTTCTGGTTACAGCTGTGTTGTTTCTGGATGTAGAATAGTCTCTTCCTCTACGATAGTAATCGTTCTGCCTCTCAGTTCTGGCTCTTACATTCCTGTTAACGTCACGGCTGCGAGTGTTGACAGTTCTCGAAGTGATTGATCTCACATCGCGATTAGTGTTGTCAGCAAGCCTGGCTGTAGATCCTCTGCGAGGCCTAGGCCCACGCACAATTTGTCGTGTTCTCCTGTTGATATTGTCAGGGTTAACATTAACAAAGTTGTTGTTGTAATAGACCACATTAGGTCCGCCACCCCAGACTCCGAAGTTACCTCCGTAGTAGAATCCGGCAGGAGGACAGTAGAATGCACTGTATACGTAACTAGGACGATACCCGTAGAAAGGATCCCAGAATCTGGCTCTATTCCAGCGTCGGAATCTCGACCCATATCCAAATCCGCCGCCCCATCCGAAGCCGGCGTTCCATCCAAATCCAGCGTTCCAGCCAAAGCCAACTCTTACTCCGGGTGAAAACCAAGGGTCAAAAGCCCAAGGGTCGTAAAATCCTCCTCTATTAAATGCCCAGGGATCCCAGAAAGGATCGTAAAACCCTGCATTGCGTCCCCATCCCCAGTTGTTTCCATAGTAGTTATTTACTACCGTTCCTCGCCTGGCGGAGTTGTAATCATCTACGAAGTAATCATCGTTGCCATAACCTGCATTTTGGCTAATGGCCTCATCACTGACATTGTCAGTTTGATATTTTGCAATGTATTCCGGATTGACATTTTTAGCCGATAGATTTTCTCCGGTTAATTGCCCATCGTTCTCAATCTTAATTGCGTCCGGATTTACTTCCTGGAATTTAGAAAGTACATCCACGGTAGTACCTGCATTCAGAGCTTCTCTGTCTTGAGAGTTGAAGTACAAGTCATCATATTCTCCGCTTTGAGAATAGTTGCTACTGCTGCATCCCCACATTACTGAAGCTGCTGCTAAAACGACGGCTAAGTAACTCGAATTTCTCTTCATGGCTTTATTGTCTGCGGTTCGTATATAAAATTAATCAAATTTATTCAGTTAGCGATTTTACCAAGCGACCAGATTGTCATTATTCCTGTATATTTGTCGCTGTTTTTCACGCACTAACACATTTTCAAAATTTATGCCAAAAAACTGATGGCAAAAGGTTTACCTAAAAGAAGTGAGGATTATTCTCTCTGGTACAATGAGCTTGTAAAGCGGGCTGATTTGGCTGAAAACAGCCCTGTACGTGGTTGCATGATAATAAAACCCTATGGTTACTCCATTTGGGAGAAAATGCAGGCTGCAATAGATAAAATGTTTAAGGATACTGGGCATAGTAACGCATATTTTCCCTTATTCATCCCGAAGTCATATTTAAGCAAAGAGGCTGATCACGTAGAAGGTTTTGCCAAAGAATGCGCGGTTGTTACCCATTATCGGCTAAAAAACGATGAAGGTGGACAAGGTGTGGTAGTAGACCCCGAAGCAAAACTAGAAGAGGAGTTAATAGTTAGGCCTACTTCAGAAACGGTTATTTGGAACACCTACAAAAACTGGATACAATCCTACCGAGATCTGCCTATTCTGGTAAACCAATGGGCCAATGTGGTAAGGTGGGAAATGAGAACCAGGCTTTTCCTCAGAACTGCTGAATTTCTTTGGCAGGAAGGCCACACTGCACATGCAACTCGGGAGGAGGCAATGGAAGAGACCTTAAAGATGATGGGAGTATATGCCACATTTGCCGAGGAATTTATGGCCGTGCCTGTATTGCGTGGAGTGAAGACTGAAAGCGAACGTTTTGCTGGCGCAGACGACACTTACTGCATAGAAGCGCTAATGCAAGATGGAAAGGCGCTGCAGGCTGGTACTTCGCACTTTTTGGGCCAAAATTTTGCCAGAGCATTTGATGTAAAATTTGCTGACCAAAATGGCAACTTAGAGCATGTATGGGGTACTTCCTGGGGCGTTACCACCAGGCTGATGGGAGCTTTGGTAATGGTCCATTCTGATGATGATGGCTTGGTTCTGCCACCAAAGCTAGCACCTATTCAGGTGGTTATCGTTCCTATTTACAAAGGGGAGGATGAAAGAGCCAAAATTTCAGAACAAGCCCTAAAGCTAAAGGAAGAGTTAGAAGCCAGGGGGTTGAGTGTTAAATATGACGACCGAGACACACAAAAACCAGGGTGGAAGTTCGCTGAGTACGAACTGAAAGGCGTACCCGTGAGACTGGCCATGGGACCTCGGGATTTGGAAAATGGTACGGTGGAGGTTGCCAGAAGGGATACCAAGGAAAAACAAGTGGTAGCCATCGACCAAGTGGTTGACACGGCAGAAGCTCTCATGACAGAAATCCAACAGAATCTCTTTAATCGCTCCCTGCAATTCAGAGAGGCCAATACACATCAAGTAGATACCTACGAGGAGTTTAAGGAAGTGCTTGATAAGCAAGGTGGTTTTGTGCGGGCTCACTGGGACGGGACTGCCGAAACTGAAGATAGGATAAAGGAGGAGACCAAAGCTACTATTCGTTGTATAGAACTAGATCGTAAGGAGGAGGACGGAGTGTGTATATACTCCGGCAAGCCTTCTAAGGGAAGGGTAGTATTTGCGAAAGCCTACTAATAGGTGTCCTTCAAACTAATCCCGCAGTTCATGGTTAAAGCTTTGATAATATTCTTAATTTCGAAGCATAAATAACTCGCAATATGCTCGAGTGGATTACCGTAATACTGTTGGTAGCGATAGGGGTGATATTAATCATCGCGGAGCTGATTTTTGTGCCAGGTACTACCATTGTGGGAGTGCTAGGCCTTGTAGTTGCCGCCGTGGGCATTTGGCTTGGGTTTGACTACTTCGGAGCGCAGGTTGGTTTCATTATACTGATGGGCTCGGGCGTTGTGTCGGTTACGGCCTTAATCTATGCGCTGAAATCAAATACCTGGGAGCGATTTGCCAACAAGAAGGCTATTAGAAGCAAATTCAATGAAGATTTTCAGCCTGATTTGGCAAAAGGGGATATAGGAGAGACAGTTTCGGCACTACGACCTATAGGTAAAGCGGAATTTAACGACAAGGTTTTTGAAGTTAAGACCAATGGCAACTATCTTGAAGCTGGTAATAAAGTGCAGGTCGTAAAGGTGGGGGATAATCAAATAATTGTAGAACTCTATAATCAAGAATAATGGAAGGCTTTCCGGTTTACATTCTCATAGCATTTGGGTCGATAATACTTCTTTTCGTCTTTCTCTATTTTGTACCCGTCAACCTGTGGATTACAGCCAGGTTTTCTGGTGTGAAAGTTGGCCTGTTTGAACTTGTGTTCATGCGGATTAGGAAGGTGCCTCCCAGAATTATTGTTGGAGAATTAATTACTGCTACAAAGGCAGGACTGGAAGTAACTACACCTGATTTGGAGACGCACTACCTAGCTGGCGGAAATGTGCCCACCGTTATTAAGGCGCTAATCTCGGCCGATAAGGCCAATATTAGTCTTGATTTCAAACAATCGACGGCGATTGATCTTGCTGGCCGCGACGTTTTTGAAGCGGTGCAGATTTCGGTAAACCCCAAAGTAATTACTACCCCTAAGGTTGCCGCCGTCGCCGCTGATGGGATTCAGCTTATAGCGGTGGCTAGGGTAACTGTGCGAGCTAATATTCAGCAGTTGGTTGGCGGAGCTGGTGAAGACACTATTCTGGCCAGAGTAGGAGAAGGTATTGTAACATCTATTGGATCGGCTTCAACACACAAAGATGTGCTGGAGAATCCTGACAATATATCTAAGCTTGTATTACAGCGAGGGCTTGATGCAGGAACTGCTTTTGAGATTTTATCCATTGATATTGCCGATGTTGATGTGGGTACCAATATCGGTGCAACGTTGCAAACTGATCAAGCGAGTGCCGACCTGAAAGTTGCCGAGGCAAAGGCTGAAGAGCGTAGAGCCATGGCCGTTGCCCTGGAGCAAGAAATGAAAGCCAAGGCGCAGGAAGCTCGTGCTAAGGTAATTATGGCCGAGGCGGAAGTGCCTTTGGCCATGGCAGATGCCTTTAGGGAGGGAAACCTTGGCATCATGGATTACTACAAAATGCAGAACATTGAAGCTGACACCAGTATGAGAGAGTCAATTGCTACTGGTGGCAAGAAAAGTTCTGGTTCATCATCATCTAAGGGCGGTAAGAAGTAATTAGGCCTAATTCTGGTAAGGTCTACTATTGAAGCTTAACCCACTGAGGGTTTACTTTTCCAATAAACGATTTTGATTGCGGATTGTAATGGATATCGTCATATAGCTGGGGGATGATACTAACCCCATCTAGATTCACAACTCCATACTTGCCCCCCTTCTTCACAATAGCTCTGTCCCCTCCAAAGTAGCGCAAGGCATCGTATCGAGGGATTATTAATTCCCTTCCGACCTTGTCGAGCAAACCAGTTTTACCATTCTTTATTACCTGGTAATGGCCTGATTCCAGCCGGGTTATCTTTTGGTATTCAATCGGCTGCACCTCGGCGCCTTTCTTGTTGATAATCCCATATGCGTTATCTCTGCTTACAATAGCAATTCCACCATAGTAGTCAAAAACCTGGTCATAACTAGGTTGGACTACTATCCGCTCGTATTTATTCATGAACCCCCATCGGCCCAAAAGCTTAAAAGCAACCCGGCCTTCTTTAAACTTAGATATGCCTTCATAGCGATTAGCAATGCGCAGTTGATTATTGTAATCGATAAAGCCGTAGCCACTACCTAGTTTTATTCCAAAGAAGCCCTCAGATGGTTCGTGCAGTTCCTGGTAGTAGTTGTGGAAGGGAATAATGGTTGTGCCCTCAGTACTAACAGCACCCCAACGGCCATCTCGTAACACAATATTGATTTCGCCATCTTCAAAATCCGGAGCTTCAACTGTTTGAGTGCTGTCCATAACAGTACCCCTAAAATTTACATTCCAAAGAACGCTGTCTCCAATTTTCTCTTCGAAGTAATTACTGATCCTGGTTAATTCATTGTTGGTGAAATAGACCAAATCCCCTTCGAAAGATCGTAGTTGAGTTTGTCGGCCGTCAGTTTGAGAATAGAGATTTGAGTTGACAATTTGAACATTCGACTTTTTCGGCAGCACAATCCAATCGCCATTTCTGTTTATGATTCCCGTTTCCCCATGAAAATTTACGACCGATTTATTCTCGGTGAAGTCTGTGACAGAGTTGTAAACGCAATGGATAACCTCCTGCCCGGTTCTGGTTATAAATCCCCACTTTCCTCGTCGTTTTACGGCAAATAGTCGGTCCTGGAACGGTCTGATTTGCTGATAGCCAAATTGCGTTTTCTTCACACCTAATGTATCGTAAATGGACCACCGGTTGTCGCCTTTAGACTGGCGATTAACATAGGCAAAGCCTTCTTTGTAGTAGATGCTATCATAGACCGGCCTCAGAATGATTTTGCCATCCGACTTCATCAGACCGAATTTATTATCCTTAACGATCACCGAAATTCCATCTTCTGCCCAAATAATTTCATGGAATGGATTAGTCAATTGTTGACCTTTCTTGTCCATTAGCCACTGATAATCACCGTTTTGCACCAAGTATAAGTCACCAACTGGGCGAATTTTATCAGCATCAAATTCAAGTTGTTTTTCATTGTCTCCATTGAGAATAACCCATTTTGAGAAGGCAAGTCCATTAACTCCCTCATCCGATATGCTGATGCTGTGAAACTGCGGGTTGGCAATAAGATCTCCCGAAGGGTCCAGCAATCCACGGCGGCCATTGTGCAGTACTGAGACATGATCTCCGGCCATGGCTACGTTGTCCAGCTTAAAATCGTACTTTTTGTTTCCATCTCTGTCAAATATGGCCACCTGTCCCAATTCATTCTCTACCTTGAAAAGGTTGTCGTTGAGACCTGCGACTAACTTGAATTTAAATGGAATCAGGATACGATTATCAGCACTTAACAGGCCCTGATAAAAGTTGGTTTTGTCTTTATAAGTAGCGACAAACCGCGATTTATAATGGGTGATACGGTGATACTGATAGGGAATTACATTCTTGCCCTCAGTATTCATAACCCCGTAAAAATCTACCTTTGAAAAGGTGCCTTTCTTGGCGGCAATTACCAGGGGAGATGTTGTCTTCTCAAGAACGGTATATTCCGGGGCGGTTACCTTCTTGTTTTTTAGATTGATGAGCCCCCAAAGATCACCTTCTCTGTAACCAATAACATCTCTCAAAGGTTGATCCTGCCTGTTCGACCATCCGAGATCATCATACCTCACTGGAATAATGATATTTCCCTTAGCGTCTACCAGTCCCTTCTTTTTGTCTTTGATGATGATCTGATAAGCATCTTCCGGAGCAGCCAGCAGGCCTGATACCATCAAAACAAATATTAAGGAAAGGGTTACTCTTGCCTGTTTTTTCAATTCAACCAACCTATAGGAATTGACTACAATCAATTCAAAAATAACTTATCCAGTGAATTAAGTTGATCAATACCACGTTTAGTATCTGATATTCCTCATGGAAACTTTACCGCAGTTCCTTAATTTTGGAACCCTTAAACAAATTAAAGCATGTACGTAGAGCAAATCTATACCGGTTGTTTAGCAGAAGCCTCCTACTATATTGAATCAGATGGAGAGGTAGCAATTATAGACCCCATAAGAGAAACAGAGCCCTATTTGCAAAAAGCAAATACCAGGAGTGGAAAGATCAAATATGTATTCGAGACACACTTCCATGCTGATTTTGTATCTGGTCATATAGATCTGGCTAAGAAAAGTGGGGGGCAGATTGTCTACGGACCACAGGCCAACACTGCTTATGAAGTTTACAACGCCAAAGACGGCGAGGTATTTTCATTAGGAAAGGTCAAGATTACCGCTTTGCATACACCAGGTCACACTCCCGAGTCAACCTGCTATTTGCTTACTGATGAGCATGGTAAAGACTATGCAATATTCACTGGTGACACTTTGTTTGTAGGTGATGTAGGCAGGCCTGACTTGCTTGATGGAGTAATGAGCAAGGAAGACCTGGCAGGTATGATGTACGAATCGCTAAACAACAAAATTAAGCCGTTGGCAGATGACGTGATAGTGTATCCTGCCCATGGTCCTGGTTCAGCTTGCGGTAAAAACATTGGTTCAGAGACCTTTAGCACCATTGGAGAGCAAAGAGCACACAACTACGCCCTACAGGAAATGTCCAAAGAGGAATTCATCGCCAAAGTCACGGAGGGTATTGTACCACCTCCAAAATACTTCTTTGAAGATGCAAGAATCAATAAGCAAGGGTATCAATCGTTAGACGAAGTGCTAGAACATAATTTACAGCCTCTAAGTGCAGAAGAGTTTGGGGCAGAAACAGCAAACAGTATCCTGCTAGATACTCGTGGTGCCAATGATTTTGAGAAGGGCTTTATTCCGGGCTCAGTTAATATAGGATTGGACGGCGACTACGCGGTTTGGGTAGGTACTTTGTTAGATATTAACAAACCCATTGTTCTGGTAACTGATGAAGGAAAAGAGAAGGAAGCGGTGGCAAGATTGGCCAGAGTCGGTTTTGAGAACGTCAGGGGATATCTCGATGGTGGTTTCGCGGCTTGGAAAAACGCTAACAAGCCTGTAGATAACATACAATCAATCGCCGCATCAGAGGTAAAACAGATGGCGGCCGACGGGGCGCAATTGCTGGATGTAAGAAGACCAGGAGAATGGAGCACCAGCCATGTATCGGGAGCTAAGCATCTTTCTCTCGCCAACATTGAAGAGGGCCTCAATGAGTTTGACCCTAAACAACCTTATTTGGTGCATTGCCTTGGCGGCTATAGATCCATGATCGCATCTTCCATCCTAAAAAAACACGGCTTCGAAAAACCTATCAACGTCTACGGGGGCTTTAGAGAAATGGCGGAGACAGACTTAAAAATGGAGTTAGGCTAACTGCTTGATCTCTTTCCACCAGCAACGTATTTATTCTTCTCAATTTAGTTTTTCTACGATATGGTTATATTTATAAACAATATAATTATATTGATTTGTGAGGAAAATAAGATTTTGGGTTCGAAACTACTTCGGCTTTTCCAAAACTGAGACCAACGGATTTGTTATCCTCCTTCCACTATTGACGGCCATCACGTTTTTTCCGGCTGCAATGGATCTTTTTTGGCCACATCAGCCGATCACCAAACACGATCAACTAGTGTTAGACAGTCTCTATGCATTGATACCGTCGGGGAGTGAGAAACCCTCTCCTGTTAAAGACACCTTATTCGCCTTTGATCCAAATACCGCTTCAAAGCGTGACCTGGTAGCCCTAGGTCTTAGCCAGCAAGTGGTAAATAATATACTCAACTACCGACGAAAGGGAGGAACATTTAAGGTGAAGGCAGACTTTAAAAAAATCTATGGGTTACAGACTAACACTTACAAAAGGTTGAAGCCAGTACTGCAGTTGCCCGACAAGATTAGTCGAACAAAAGCAAATCAAAACAAGCAGCAAAACCCAGTAAAGCGACCAGCTAAACAAATTGTAAAATTCGATATCAATTTGGCCGACACCATACAACTGCAAGCCATCAAAGGAATTGGAAGTGTGTTATCTTCCAGAATACTAAACTTCCGAGACCGGCTGGGTGGTTTTGTCTCATTAGAACAACTTTCAGAGGTGTATGGCTTGCAGGAAGAAGCGCTTGCCAGATTAGTGGCGGAATGCTATGTCTCGAATGCGTTTCAACCTAACCGTATACAAATCAATTCCTTAACTATAAAGGAATTATCATCTCATCCCTATATAAGCTGGAACCTCGCGAAAGCCCTCTACAATTACCGCCGTCAACATGGCAATTTCACATCACGACAAAACCTCGAGCAGGTTGAACTGGTAAGTGATTCCTTGGCTACCAAACTGACACCGTACATTAGCTGGCGATAATATTGATAGTGTACACGTGATGTGTCTAAATTTTCGTTAAATTATTTTTGAAGGCGCCCTAGCTTCATGTACAAGATCTTGCAATCTTATCTTAGACGACTAACTAACCTTTCTGGCAACAATAGGTCATTGTTATTTCTCCGTCTCATCTCAGACCAGACGCTTGATGTGCATGCTTTCGACTTTCAAAACGGACAGCCCTCTTTCTCAATAATAGAAGGGTTAATTGCCAGAAAAAAAAAGATAGAGTTATGCAAGACCGCAGATAGCCGCGATGAAGACACCAACAATCTTAGCAAACGGTTAAAGAAACTGGTGCGCATTGATAAGTTCATTTTTGAAGAGCGCGGCTCAAAAGATCTTTATGTTGGGTGGCCATTTTTACGCGGTAAGTTCGCTGATGGCACCCTGGTGCGGGCACCTCTCATGTTCTTTCCAGTAGCACTGGTTTCAGATGACAAACATTGGTACCTGGAGCTTCGCCCGAATGTGAACATAACACTTAACAAGTCCTTCTTACTTGCCTACTCCTATTTCAACCAAACTAATGTTGATGAAGAGTTAATAGAAAGAGTGTTTGACGATTATGATACCGATAGTACCGTATTTAGAACCGAGCTATACCAGATTTTTAAGGATAGTCCTGTCGAGATAAATTTTAATCAGGACAATTTTACTGATAAGCTTACTCCTTTCAGAAATTTCAAAAAGTCGGAATTTGATGAGGACCAAAAGAACGGAGAGTTAAAACTCTACCCCGAAGCGGCTCTGGGTATCTTCCCACAGGCCGGATCTCATCTGGTGCCTGACTACCTGGCATTACTGGAGCGAAAGAATATCCAGGATCTGGAGGAGTTCTTCATCAGCAAGTCAATAGCGGAGGAGTCAGATAAGGAGGATTTCAGAAAAGACAACTTTACCTACTTACATAAAGTGAAGGAGGAGCAGACTTTTACCCCCTTCAAAATGGACGCCTACCAGGAAAATGCCTTGAAGGCAATTAAGAAAGGCAATTCGTTGGTTGTGCAAGGGCCTCCCGGCACTGGCAAGTCTCAACTGATCTGCAACCTCATTGCAGATTTTATTGCCAGGGGAAGAAATGTGCTGTTGGTAAGCCAGAAAAGAGCTGCTCTCGATATAGTCTACCAGAGACTGGAAGAGCAGGACATCAACGATTTCGCTGCCTTGGTGCACGACTTTAAGAACGACCGAAAAAGCCTCTATGAGAAAATAAGTACGCAGATTGACAGGCTCGATGAGTATAAGTACAAGAACAATAGTCTCGACGCCATCCAACTGGAAAGGAAGTTTACCCAATTAAGCAGAAGGATTGATCAGATTAGCGAAGAGTTAGAAGAGTTCAAGTCAATATTATTTGATGAAAGCGAATGTGGTATTTCGGTAAAACAACTTTATCTGACATCTGACCTGAACGCGCCAGCTATAAATGTTAGACAGGAATACAAAAATTTCAATTTTGCAGAGCTAGATGAATTCCTGATTAATCTTCGAAGTTACGCAGATTACGCCTCCAGCTTTCGGCAAGAAGGATATAGCTGGATAGATCGCAAGCCGTTTACCAATTATGGTCTCAATGAACTGCAGCGGATGGTCGATATTTTGGAGGAAATCCCGGAATTTGCCTCGGTCATTTCAGCAGGTGTTCATAGGGCGATAGGCCAAAATATTGATTTTGAGACAGCAGGATATATTTTGGAGAGGAGAGAACAAGTACTGGAGATGTTGCACCATTTAGGTTTGCCTGAAAGTTATAAGTACTTCTCCCACATGGCGCCTTACGCCGATAGCGACACAGATCCGCTTAGTTTGTCAAATACTGAGCGGGTATTGCTGGATTGCTTTAATAATGAAGGACTGGAATCTAACCTGGCGCAATCAGAATTGGGTAAATTCCAGGAAGCGCTGCAGAGGCGTATGGATGCCACTAAAAGCCCAATAAAATTTCTCAGTTGGCTGTTCGTGTCCAAAGACAAGCAGTTTCTCAGGCGCATTCTCGCCGCCAACGGCCTCAAGCCTAACCGGCAGGGTTATAGAATGTTGGTTAAGAAAATTGACAACCGCCTCAACTTCGAACACAATCTAACCAAGCTCAAAGAGAGGGCCTGGATTATTGATATTCCCGCAACTTATCAAAAAGGTGTATTTCAGAATTGGTTCCACGCCGTGAAAGATGCTCTAAGGGCGAAGCTCATTTTCAATTCAGTCAGGAACTTTAAGGACTACTTCAATCCGCAAAACCTCACATTCGAGCAACTGAAAGCAAAGCTCAATGAGCTATTTGAAGTAATCGATCCAATTCCCCAAAAGCTTGCCGAATGGAGAACATACTTAAGTGATAAGCAGCTCAATAGCCTTTTCAATGACAAAGTGGTGGCATCGGAGTTGATTAAGATACTCAAGAAGGATTTCGACTCATTGTGTGAATTTGACAATCTGCAAGCCAACTTCGCACCGCACCAGTGGAAGGTAATTGATAATATTTATACTGAAAGTGAAGAATCTTTAGATGCACCAGCTGTGGAGGCCATTTTTCAGAACAGTGTGCGGTTGGCATGGATCGATCACATCGAAACAAAATACCCAATACTGCGATCGGTATCTTCTTTGAAGTTTCAAAAGCTTGAAGCAGAGCTACAACATGCGGTTAGAGATAAGCTCAAAATTAGTCGGGAGATATTGCTGTTAAGAGCGCGGGAAAGAACCTACCAGGATGTACAGTACAACCGCCTTAATAACATGGTTACATATCGTGATCTAAAACATCAGGTGACCAAGAAACGTCAAGTTTGGCCCTTGAGAAAGCTGCTTTCCAATTTCTCCCATGAAATATTCGATCTGGTCCCTTGCTGGTTAGGGTCGCCAGAGTCTGTTTCTGCTATATTCCCTATTGAAGGGCTGTTTGACCTGGTTGTGTTTGACGAGGCCTCCCAGGCATTCTCGGAGAAGGGCATACCGGCAATGTATAGGGGCAGGCAAGTGGTGATAGCGGGTGACAGCAAACAGCTAAGACCAAATGATCTTTACAAGGTAAGATGGGAGGAGGAAGAAATGGACTCTGCCGCTTTAGAAGTAGATTCTTTGCTGGAGCTTGCGGAGCAGTATCTGATGAATGTTCAATTGAAAGGGCACTACCGCAGTAAAACCCTGGACCTGATTGAATTTTCAAACCAGCATTTTTACAAAGGCCGGCTGCGCCTGTTGCCAGACAGCAATATTGTAAACAGGAACGAACCAGCTATCGTTTACGACAAAGTTGATGGTATTTGGGAAAACAATATTAACGATATCGAAGCGCGTAAAGTGGTTAGTTTGGTGCTCCACTTGCTAGAAACCAGCGAAGATAAAGACATCGGAGTTGTGACTTTTAACGCAAAACAGCAGGTGCATATTCTGGATGTGCTTGAAGAGGAGGCTGCCGAAAGGAAAGTAGCTATTCCAAATAACCTTTTCGTAAAGAACATCGAAAACGTACAGGGCGATGAGCGGGATATTATCATATTCTCCACCGGATATGGCCCTGATAAAAATGGGAAGGTGATAATGCAATTTGGCAGTTTGAATGTAGAGGGTGGAGAGAATAGGCTTAATGTGGCCATTACAAGAGCCAGAGAGAAGATATACGTTGTAAGTAGCATTTATCCACAACAATTAAGAACCGATGAGGTGAGAAATGAAGGCCCCCGGTTGCTAAAAGACTACCTGCAATACGCGCTTCAGGTCTCTGAGGGTAAATTCAAACCCTCACTACCTCCATCAGAGAAGCACCATGCTGATTGGTATCTAAAACGGCGCATTGAAGCGTGGACGAAAGAGGCCCTCGGTGATTATCAGTTTAAGGAGGAACTTCCCTTTGCTGATCTGACTATTAGAGAAAATGGCAAATACCTGGGCCTGGTAGTGACTGATGATGATCTATATCATCAAAGTGTTTCTATTAAGGAAATGCATGTTTATAAGCCGTTTGCACTGAGTAATAAGAATTGGAAATTCAAAGGCGTGTTTAGTAGAGAGTTTTGGAATGATCCGGAAAAAGTAAAAGAAAGTATTACTCGGTTTGTCAGCCTCAACAGTCAGTAACCAACCTTTTTCAGTAATAGCAGCAACTCGTAGTCACTCAATTTTTCCAGGGCCAAAACGGAGGCAAAGGCATCACCATCAAGGCCCAACGCTTTGGCAAAGGCTGATTCCGTATTTTCACCTTTCGTTTTGAGTCCAACAACATCTTCCCCTAGTTTAGGCCTACCCAGTTCTAACAATCTTTTTTCAACCACCATGTGTCTAAAAGCCCATTGCTCAGTACTTGGGATTGACTGTCCAAAGATTTCTACTGGTAAATTCTTATAAACGAATTTGCAAACCAGGGAAGGGATACCTCGGATCAGTTTGAGATTAATAATTAAGGCAACCTTGCCACTTAAATGAGTTTCAATTGCGCTTCTTAGTTCCATTAAATCAGTAGCACAACAGCATATATCCAAATCACTTTTTTCCGTGCTGATCGCAATTGGTATTGAACCGGTAATGACGGGACCGTAAGGAGACAATCCTGAGGCCAGCTCTAGTTCTGTCCAAACTGCAGCGGCTAGTCGTTGAGTGTCATTGCCACTACTTAAGGAAGCCGGATCATACCAGGTCTTTATTTTCATCAACAGAGAAAGCCAGGTAAAAAAGACAGGGAAATGGAAACCCTTGGATAAGATAGTGGTCTTTCACCTTAGGTGAAACAAGAAAATAAGATCAATATGAAAATAAGAGTATTACTAATTGCTGCTATGGCTGGTCTTGTAATGTTGCAGGGATGCTACCACGATCACTTTCGTCGTAACTGCGTTGATGCTACTGGTCCAATAACTGCCGAAGTGCGTGCAACGGGTGACTTTTCCGGAATTGTGCAAAATATTGCCGGAGATATGACCATTAGCTCGGGGACAGTATCCGAAGTCACTATCAGCGCTCCACAGAATATTTTGGATAGAATTACCACAACAATTGAAAATGGTAACCTGGTTATTGATGTTGATGGTTGCATAAACAGTAGTCGCAGAATTGCGGTTAGTGTGGTAACCCCAACCCTGTCAGCGATTACACTAAATGGCTCAGGTGATGTAAATATGCTTGACCCCTTCGACAATGCAACTTTTAATGCTACAGTGAATGGTTCGGGTAATATGCTACTGTTAGGCACCACAGTAGATCAAGGCCTGTTCATAAATGGGTCTGGTTCACTTAATGCCTATGGACTGGAAGCTGATGAAAGCAATGTAAACATTGCTGGTTCAGGAAATGCCAGGGTTTTGGTCAATAATAATCTGTCTGTTACTATCTCTGGAAGTGGTAGCGTATTCTATCGAGGAAACCCTGATGTAACAAGCTCTGTTTCCGGTTCAGGATCGATAATAAACTCAAATTAAATATCTCTATAATTCTCTCACCACGTAGTTAGGCGCAGGCGAAAGTCTGCGCTTTTTTTATTTGCCTTCAAGGCTACTCAGTACGCTCTACCCTAATTCCTACGGAAATAATTTCCGGAAGTGAATCCAGTCGCATTGTCTGCTGCAAAGTGATCAAGAATCGACCGCTGTCAGGGAACTGATAATTTTCAAGAACAGGAAATTGATGGTCAAAAACATCTCCAAGTCCACTTCTGCCGAGGGGCTTACCTGTAACAGGGTCGAAAAGATTGTTGTTTAGCAGATCTGATGATAACTCGACCAGGGTGGTATCGGTAAGTGTGTAAGTTAGATACAAATTGTGGTAGGGGTACGATGAAGTATTTCTTACGTTAACTAAAATGTTGTACTGAGTTGTGGCATCAGGAATGATAACAGAGAAATGTTTTACAGAGTCTACGTGCCAAATTTTTCCCGTTAGTTCTTCATTTTTCTCGAAGAGCCGCGAGCCATCGCATGAGGCCAGTAGAAGTAAGAAGAAAATGGCTTGGCAGGTAAACTTCATCTAGCGTTTTCTGCGACGATTTTTATTCCGGTTACGGCCTTTTTTACTCTTGGATTTATTCTTCTCCCGGAATTTTTTGTCCATATACTCTAGATCTCGATTGACAGCCTGGAAGTAAGCTTGCCTACCCTTATCTTCATTTTCCTGAAGAGAGGCTGGCTTTTGCCCTGCCTTGTTCAGTTTCAGTATCTCATTTACCCGAGCAACATCGATTGAATACCAGTTGCTTTCGTCTGCATAACCAAACCACATGATCTTTCTGAATATATCGGTCTTTTGTAGAGTAGCAGCACCCTTTTCAGTTACAAGTGGGCCCTCTAGCTCCGGGATATCTTCGAGTGCGGTCATATAAGTGTCCAGCTCATAATTCAGGCAGCACTTTAGCCTTCCACATTGCCCTGATAACTTGCTGGGGTTCAAAGAGAGGTTTTGATATCTCGCGGCGTTGGTTGATACGGTTTTGAAGTCGCTAAGCCAGGTTGAACAACAAAGCTCGCGCCCACATGACCCCAAGCCACCCAATCTGCCTGCTTCTTGTCTGAGGCTAATTTGTCGCATTTCCACCCTGATCTTAAATTCCGCGGCCAGTACCTTAATCAGTTCTCTAAAATCCACGCGATCTTCAGCCGAGTAGTAGAACGTAGCTTTAGCATTGTCAGCTTGGTATTCAACATCTGAAAGCTTCATACCCAGGTTCATATTACCTATAATCTCCCTGGTTCTATATAAAGTGGGTAGTTCCCTGTTTTTAGCTTTTTCAAACTTCTCATGATCTTTCAAAGAAGCTTTGCGGTAGATCTTTCGTATATCGTCGTTGTTTTCGACATTCTTCTTTTGCATTTGCAGGCGTACTAATTCTCCCTGCAAAGAAATGTACCCAATATGGTGGCCGTTGGGAACATCCACGACCACAGAGTCTCCGGTTACAATTTCCAGATCAGAGGTATTTCGAAAATAATCCTTTCGCCCATTCTTGAACCTAACTTCAACAATATCGAATTTCTGGTTGCGGGGAGCTTCCATATTCGACAGCCAGTCAAATACATTCATTTTATTGCATCCTCCGGTGGCGCATCCCCCGTTATTCTTGCAACCGGCCGTTGATCCATCTGTACACGTACTGCATGCCATACTATTGCATTTTAACTGATGATTACTGAATCAGCAAGAGGTAAAAATAGTCCAGAATGGCCAATTTAAAAACCAGGGAATTACTACTGGAGTTCAAGTAGATCTTTACCAATGTCTCTACGGTAGCTAACGTTGTCCCACCGGATGTTAGTGACATCATCGTAGGCCTTTTCAACAGTTGATGCGAGGTCGGTTCCTAAGGCAGTAACCGCCAGTATCCTACCTCCATTGGTCACAAGACCAGGGCCATCTTTTTTCGTGCCGGCATGGAAGACAAGGCTGTTGGCATTTGAGATGCCCTCAATTGCATCGCCCTTGTTGTAACTGGCAGGGTAGCCGCCGGCTACCATTACTACCGTAGCTGCAAAATCCTCTCTAATAGCTAAGTCAGTATTCTGAAGATCACCAGTAGCTGCGGCTTTGAGCAACGCCGCCAGATCAGTATCCAGCCTGGGTATTACTGCCTGAGTTTCTGGGTCTCCCATTCTCACATTGTATTCGATTACATAGGGATCGCCATTTACATTCATCAGGCCAATAAAAATAAAACCGATGAATTCTATATCATCTTCCCTCAAACCATTTACGGTAGGCTTTATAATCCTCTCTTCTACTTTGCTCATAAAACTATCATCAGCAAATGATACGGGAGAAATGGCTCCCATCCCCCCTGTGTTGGGACCAGTATCTCCGTCGCCAATGCGTTTGTAATCTTTGGCCTCAGGCAAAATCTTGTAATTGGTGCCATCTGTTAACACAAAAACTGATAGCTCAATACCGTCCAGGAATTCCTCTATCAAAACTTTTTCGCTTGCCTCTCCAAACATGCTGTTTTCCAGCATTTCCTTAAGTGATTTAATAGCCTCACCCTTGTCTTCAGTAATGATAACACCCTTCCCGGCGGCTAGCCCATCCGCTTTTAAAACGAAAGGCGGACTAATAGTATCTAGATAGTTAATAGCTTCACTAAGTTGACCCTTCCTAAAGGTTTCAGCCTTGCCGGTAGGGATATCATGCTTAACCATAAAAGCTTTGGAGAAGTCCTTGCTGCCTTCCAATTGCGCGCCTTTACTTCCGGGGCCAACGATCTTCAGGTTATGGTATCTTTCGTCGGCTTCCAGATAATCGCGTACGCCAGCCACCAACGGTGCCTCGGGCCCAACTACAAGGAGGTCTATATTATGCTCAAGGATAGCGTTACCGACGGCCTGAAAATCATCAACAGAGATGGGCAGGTTGGTGGCTACTTGATCGGTGCCGCCATTACCCGGAGCGACAAAGAGGTTGTTACAAAGTGGGCTTTGAGCTATTTTCCAGGCCAAGGTGTGCTCTCTACCACCAGACCCCAATACCAGAATATTCATAAATGAGGATTGCTAAGTGAAGATTCAAAAATAAGGAAAAGCAAGTTAGGATGTAGCGCGTGTGCAGTTGCTAGTTTGCGTATTCAGACATGAACTTAATTCTCATTAGTCTGATCTCTTCTTCGGAGTAGTCTTGATTATACTCATCTGATAGTGCGTCACCGATGTCATCGGATTCAGCATTCATAAAGTACTCGTACAAATCATCTTGCTTTTCATCGTCAAGTACCTGATCTATATAGTAATCCAGATTGAGCTTGGTGCCTGAATATATAATGTTCTCAATCTCATTGAGAAGGCTTTCCATACTGATGTCTTGATTTTCCGCTATTTCTTCCAAATCCGTCAGTTGATCAACCTGATTGATGATGTAGATTTTCAGCTTAGACTTATTCACTGAAGTCTTTATAAGTACGTCAGTGGCAGTCATAATTTCATTCTCCTCTACATATTCCTTAATTGTGTTAATGAAGGCATCGCCAAATTTTTCAACCTTTCCCTTACCTACGCCACTCACTCTCTCAAGTTCTTCCCTGGTAGTAGGGTAGGTAGTAGCCATTTCTTGTAATGAGGGATCTTGGAAAATTACATATGGTGGAAAGCCCTTGTCTTTTGCAACTTGCCTGCGAAGAGATTTTAGTTGCTCAAACAGGTTCTCGTCATAAGCTTTGCTTGGTGCTGCTTGCTTTTCTGGTTCTTCCTCCTCACCAAGATCATTATAATCATGATCTTTCGTAAGCCTTATGTTCGCGGGGTTGAGGATGAACTCATCTCCCTTGCCGGTCAACTTCAACACCCCAATATTGTCAATATCCTTAATCAAAAATTCATGTAGGAGGGCTTGCCTTAGTACTGATTTCCAGAACTCGGCGGTCTCGGTATTGCCTTTACCGTATACTTCCAGCTCATGATGCTTGTAGCTTTTCACATATTGGGTATCGGCACCGCGAATAACATCCCCCAGATGCGAAATCGCGAAGCGCTCATCGGTTTGCTTAACTGCCATAAGGGCGGTTAATATATGGTCTTCTCCTTCAAAGCTCTCCTTGGGTCTTACGCAGTTGTCGCAGTTGCCACAATTGTCGTCGAAGCTCTCACCGAAATAATGGAGTAGCTGCTTTCTTCTACAAACGGCAGACTCTGCGTAGGAGGTCATCTCCTGGAGGAGTATCAGTGCGTTCTCTCTTTCCTGCACCGATTTATCTTTATTGAATTTCTCAAGTTTGCTAATATCGCCCGGGCTGTAGAACATAATGCACTTCCCGTCCAGCCCGTCTCGCCCTGAGCGGCCAGTCTCCTGGTAGTAGCCTTCAACAGACTTTGGTACATTATAGTGGATGACATACCGTACATCTGGTTTGTCAATACCCATACCGAAGGCGATGGTAGCTACGATTACATCTACCTCCTCATTGAGAAAGTCATCTTGGTTCTTTTCACGAATGTTACTATCAAGACCGGCGTGATAGGGGGCAGCTTTGACATCATTTACCTGTAGGAACTCAGCGATCTCTTCTACTTTTTTGCGACTAAGGCAATAAATGATTCCTGACTCGCCCTTATGTTCTTTAATAAATTTTATTAACTGTTTTTTACTGTTTTGCTTGGGCCGAACTTCATAGTATAAGTTCTCTCGATTAAATGAGGATTTGTAGAGATCAGCAGCCTCCATCTGGAGGTTCTTCTGAATATCCTGTTGAACCTTCGGTGTTGCAGTTGCAGTTAAGGCTATGATGGGTAGTTCGCCCAGTTGGTTAATGATTGATCTGATTCGGCGATATTCTGGTCTAAAATCATGACCCCATTCCGAAATACAATGGGCCTCATCTATTGCTACGAAGGAAATTGTCGCATCTTTTAAGAAAGTGACATTATCTTCTTTTGTCAAAGATTCCGGGGCCACATAAAGCAGTTTCACCTTGCCATCCAGGGTTTCCTGCTTTACCCGGTTCATTTCAGTTTTTGTAAGAGTGGAATTGAGAAATTTGGCATTAACGCCAACCGCGTTCATCTGATCAACCTGATTTTTCATTAGGGCGATCAATGGAGAAATCACGATAGCAACACCTTCACTGATTAGGGCGGGTAACTGGTAGCACATAGACTTGCCGGCTCCGGTTGGCATAATCACAAAAGTGTTATTCCCGGCCAGCACGTTCCTAATAATTTTCTCCTGGTTGCCACGAAATTGGGCATACCCAAAGACCTCCTTAAGTTTCGACTTTAGTACGTCTTCTTTTTCTAATAACATACCAGCTTGATCCTTGAATACTAAGGTATTTCAGTATCTTTGCTACTCCGCATCAGTAATTGCACTGAATTGAATTTAGCAAAAAATATTCGAAAAATAGCCAAGGAAGTTCTAGTAAATGAGGCCCAGGCTATCAATGAGTTAACCAATTATCTTGATGACAATTTTGATAATTGCGTTAATGAAATCTTGCAGTTGGAAGGGCGTGTTGTGATCACTGGAATTGGCAAAAGTGCCATCATAGCCAACAAGATAGTTGCCACTCTAAATAGCACTGGTACGCCGGCAATTTTTATGCATGCTGCAGATGCAATCCACGGCGACCTGGGAATAATTCAGCGCCATGACATCGTGATGTGCATAAGTAAAAGTGGAAATACTCCAGAGATAAAAGTGCTGGTACCCCTAATTAAGAGAAGAAGTGTAAAACTGATTGGTTTGGTTAGCAACACTTCGTCTTATCTGGCAAAGCAATCAGATTTTGTCCTGAATGCCACCGTTGGCGAGGAGGCGTGTCCAAACAACTTAGCTCCAACTACCAGCACCACAGCGCACCTGGCCCTGGGAGATGCATTGGCTGTATCCCTGCTAAAGCTTCGTAATTTTTCCAGTGACGACTTCGCCTGGTTACATCCAGGAGGATCGTTGGGCAAGCAGCTTTATTTGAAAGTTGATGACATCTATCCAAATAACGAATTGCCTAAGGTTGCCGAAAATGCAACTGTAAAGGAGGCTATTCTTGAAATTTCATCCAAAAGGCTGGGCGCCACAGCTGTAGTAGACGAAGAGGATAAGTTACTGGGAATTGTAACCGACGGAGATTTAAGAAGAATGCTCGAGAAAGGTCTCAATATTGAAGAGCTAAAGGTGCAGGATGTGATGTCACGGGAAGTTAAGGTTATGCAGAAGGGGGATCATGCGGCGAAGGCTATGCAAGTAATGCAACAAAATGATATCACCCAGTTAATTGTGCTTGATGATGAGGTGGTAGTTGGCGTAGTTCATCTTCATGACCTTTTAAAAGAAGGGCTGTTCTAATTCAATAAGATTTTTCTATGAGTAATACATATGTTGTAATCCTAGCGGGCGGCGCGGGGACCAGGTTTTGGCCCCATAGTAGGGAAGATAAGCCCAAGCAATTCCTTGATGTACTGGGTACTGGTAGGTCACTGCTGCAAATGACTTTTGACCGATTTGCACAGCTCTGTCCGGCAGAGAATATCCTTATTTCCACCAACGAAAAGTACGAGGACCTGATTAAGGAGCAATTGCCGCAGGTTAAATCTGGTAATATTCTTTTTGAGCCAGTGAGGAGGAATACTGCCCCCGCCATATTATATGCTGCTGTAAAGATCAATTCATTGGATCCTGATGCGGTTATGGTCTCTGCCCATAGTGATCATGCCATTCTAGATGAACAGGCATTCCAGCAAGTTGCCACGAAAACACTTTCTCATGCCGGTGAAATAGATGGTCTGTTTACTATTGGCGTTAAACCAACCCGCCCCGATACCGGTTATGGCTACATACAATACCAAACGGATACTGACCCATCGCCGGTCTTAAACTTTGAAGAAAAGCCTGACCTAACTACCGCACAGCGATTTTTCGAGAGCGGTGACTATCTATGGAATTCAGGGATTTTTATCTGGCAGATAAAAGCTATACTGCACGCATTTGAGCAATTCCTTCCTGATACTACGAAGGTTTTCGAAAAGGTAAAAAGGGATTTAGGTACAGAGGGAGAAAGGTTAGCAGTCCATAATGTCTACAGTCAGGCTGAGGATATTTCCATAGACCATGGCATCATGGAAAAGGCTGAAAATGTGTTTGTGGTACCCGGTGATTTTGGTTGGTCAGATGTGGGCTCCTGGAATTCACTTCATGATATTAGGAAGAAAGATAGCGACCTAAATGTGCTTGATGGTAATGTAGTAGTTTATGACTCCAACGACTGCATGGTTAAGGGGCCTGGTGACAAACTAATTGTTGTGGAAGGCCTGGAAGGGTATGTTATTGCCGACCACGGTAATGCTTTGCTTATTTGCAAAAAAGAAAACGAAAAGAAGATCAAGGACATGGTTGTTAACGTTCGCGAAAACAACCCTGATTATTCATAGCCGTTGTCTAACCGCTTCAGCCAGGCATACCGCAGCTGATACAGACACATTGAGAGAGCTAATCTTCCCAGACATGGGAATTTGGGCAAGGCTATCTGCAATCTTTAGGAAGTCAGTCTGGATCCCGTTTTCTTCTGAGCCAAGTATAAGGGCAACTGGGCCTGTCAGGTCGGTATCAAATATTGAATCTGCTCCTTTTTCGGTACAGGCCACTAACTGCAAACCATTCTGCTGCAAATATTCCAGTGTTTTTCGGAGGTTCTCAGCCCTGCATACTGGTATATGATTTAGGGCTCCTGCCGAAGTCTTCATGGCATCACTATTGATTTGGGCACTGCCACGATCTGGAATTACGATTGCTTGTGCACCAAAACACTCTGCTGTTCTGGCAATGGCGCCAAAGTTTCTTACGTCAGTTACTCTGTCTAATACCACTATTAGTGGTGAGTTGCCGCTCTCGTAGCATTGTGAAATAACATTTTCGAGAGAAGCATAGGTTACAGCAGAAAGGAAGCATATTGCTCCTTGATGGTTTTTGCGGGTTACACGGTTAAGCTTGTGGATTGGCACCTTAACCAGTGGTATACCATTCTCTTTCACCATCTCCTGCAGGTCCTTAATCAGTTCGTTGTTTAAACCCTGCTGAATAAGCACCTTATCAATATCTCGGTTTGCATGGATAGCCTCCATGATGGCCCTGGTGCCAAATATAAAATCTGAGTTTTCCTTCATTCTGAACTAAGGCCATAGCGCCCTTTTCTCCACAAGTCTACCGCTCTAAACCAATTGTTTTGATAACCTTTTTCCCGATTTAAGACATAGTGGTTGTTTGAAAAGAGGTTGGGAACCTTGGAAAATGAGTAGCGCATTTTGCCAAAGTTATCGTTTTTGTTATACACCCACAGTTCGGTGCTGGCATTTCTAAAAACTTCGTCAGGAGGTCCGTAGATTATGTACACCATACCCATATCCGTCTTCCAACCTTCCTTGTAACCACTAAAATAGGTGTTAGCCAATTCCACGTGCCGGAAGTAATTCTTAATTATTCGCCTGGCACGTTGTTCCGACTTGGTCACTTGCAGCCAGAAGTTGTCTAGTGCTTTTTTCTTGTTCACGGCTAAACTGAGCTTTGTCCACTCTGATCTGGTGGTAAAGTATCTCAACGTTGCAATCATATCTTCTACTTTGGCAACTTTTGGAAAATGCTGATCTACCACCCGAAACGCGAGGCCTTGCAAATTGCTGGAATCTGTTTGCACAAAGTATAGCCCTCCCTCATTTAGGGCAAAGGACTCATTAATTGGGGTTGTGAACGTACTGTCTATTGATAAGGTGGGCTGTACTCTGCTTCCTCTCACAATCATTGGGGGTTCGGCAATTTCAAAATCTCTGTTGTATTGAAACCAATGTGATGTGGCTTGCCGGTTGATTGCGGTAAGGTTGAAAGATTCGTCTATTGCCACATAGTTTCTTAATACCGGCCTGTCTGAATCATCTACTAACAAAAGTTCGGAGAGACCCATCCGCCGCTGCTGGTTGACGTCAATATCAAAGTAATAACTATTTTGATTGTGTTTATTATGAAAGGATAGGATCAAAAGTGGTTTTGACTCTGGGTATTCTAAAGGTATTTTATAGAAGGATCTTAGCCCTTCGCTGTGAATATTGTATTGAGGTAATTGTAAAGTATCAAGGTCTGTAAATAGCCGCTGGCCATAAGAGTCTTTCCATTCCACCAATACGGTATAATCTGCGAGCTCATAAAGATCATTGCTAAAGCGTAGGCCAAGATGGAGCAAGGTCTTGTCTCCCGTGGTTTGAAGCTGGTGTAACAGGTGGAATTCGGCATCCGGGTCATAATAATGCCGTAAGTTCTTCGAAGAGAACTCATTAGATGCTGGTGCAATGGCCAGTCCAAGTAGGGAAATCCAAGTTGCTATATTTGCTATCACAGCTGGTTAAGGGTCTAGCACAATCGGTGCCAAATCAAAAGTAATATAATCGGCCTAATAAATTAATGGCGCCTTTTTTGATTTATTTTTGAGGCCACTTTGGTGATCAATGAAGGTTTATACCACTGAAATAACTTCCGATAACATCCCCTCAGATAACCCCATTCATCAGCGGTTGTTAAAGGCCTATGTACTTGCCCAGGATTATGTACATGGAGACCTCCTGGAAGTAGGTTGTGGTGAAGGACGCGGTTTGGATTTGCTCCTGAAGAAAGTGGACAGCTATACTGCCATTGACAAAATTGGCGCGGTCCTGGAGACACTTAGGTCGAAATATCCTGAAGGCGAGTTTATACAAGCCAATATACCTCCCTTCTCGGATCTGCATGATGACAGCTTTGATGTAGTAGTCAGTTTTCAGGTTATAGAACATATTAAGGATGACAAAACCTTCTTGTCTGAAATTCAGCGGGTGCTTAAGCCTGGAGGTAAGGCATTGATTACCACCCCCAATATTAAGAAAACATTGACCCGGAATCCCTGGCATATTCGTGAGTATCAGGCACAGGAATTATCCAATATGGCCTCATTGGTGTTTTCACAGGTGGAAATGAAGGGTATTACCGGTAATGACAAAATTTGGGAGTATTATGCTAACAACAAGAAATCAGTAGAGCGTATAACCCGATTTGATATATTCGACCTGCAGCATAAGCTACCCTCTTCACTGTTGAGAATTCCGTATGAGCTATTAAATAGGTTAAACCGCGATAAATTGAAGAAAGGTAATGATGACCTGGTAGCAAGTATTACTGCGGAAGATTACCTTTTACATGAAAACGCTGAGGACTCTTTAGACCTCTTCCTTATTGCCACCAAATAGTTACCGGCGAGAGTTAGATACGCCTAGCCTTACCGAATGTTCCTGGAAGGCGTCATTGAAATTAACTGCCATTTCAGCCTCTCCAAAACGATTCAAAGTACGACCAAGATCATTAAGTATGATCATGTTCTTTTGTACTTCAAATCCAAGGGAGATATTTCTGTCCAGGTAGTACTCCAGTTCTTCGTCAGCTTTACGACCAAGAGCCTCAGCAATAGCAACGGCCTTGTCTTTTTCTCCAACCTGAAATAGTATGTCGACTGTTCTGGTAGCACTGTAATCGTATGGTATGGCACTATCTGGCATAATTTCGAGGCTTTTCAGGGCAACTTCGCGTGCCTTTTGTAGTTGACCTTCATCTATCAGGGCCTCAGCCAGCGTATTGAAGCTAGACCTGTGGTTGAGCACAAAATTTCTATAATCCTCAGAGAAGTAAGCATCCTCATTATTAAGTCCCCTGAAGTGGAAATTATTCATGAGGTTGTCATACATAATATCCGTATTGACGAAATCATTTTGAGGATTGGGATTCTCGATTGGCAGTAGCCTGAAAGCATTTCCTTCCTGGATCAGATACCGATCGAGATTTATATTGATGCCCTGCTTGGAGGTGTTATTGAAGTATAAGGGCCGATCCCAATTGCCATTTGCAATCAGGTCCAAAATCATCAGGTCTTTCTTTTCTAAACCGCTGCCTCGTACCTGGAAATACATACGATCAACAATTCTACTCTCCTTATTTTTGGGTACGATGCCCTTAGCAAGAACCGCTTCCTTATCAACATCCAAAAACAACGTTCTTGAAGGTACTGCATGGTAAGTGCTTACAGATGTCGGCACAACCAAAGCGCGGTGACCTTGCTTAATGAGCGACAGATACTGCCTTAAGTCGATTGCTCCGGTTATGTTGGGGTTTTCTACATAAGGCAAATAATCGTTAGGACCGCCTTGTTGGTAGTCTTTCGGCTCCAGTGAAAACGGGAAAGCGGCTGATTCATAGGCGGGACGTGTCATTTGATTGATGTACCAATCGGTGTTGAAATAGCTCAGCACTACAACTCGCATATCAGTTCGGAAGCCCTCTACATCCTGTGCATACCAAAGCGGGAAGGTATCGTTATCTCCTCCAGTGAAAAGTATCGCATTGTCAGTGCAAGATGCCAGGAAGTTTTTGGCCGAATCAACGGAGAAAAATCTGTCACTTCGGTCGTGGTCATCCCAGTTTTGAGTTCCCATTAAAATCGGAGCGATTAAGCCTATGGCTGCTGCGAGGCCGACTGCAAATTTCTTTTCTTTAAATACGTTGCTTAGGAGCGTAAAAAGTGCCAATACGCTGAAACCTATCCAAATGGCATAGGCGTAGTAGCTGCCAGCGTAAATATAATCTCGCTCTCTAGGTTCAATTGGTGGTGAGTTCAAATACAGGATTAGACCTAATCCGGTAAGGAAAAACAGCAGGATAACCACCGCAAAGTTTTTCGGATCCTTTCGGTACTGAAAAAGTAAGCCAATGATGCCAAGTAGCAAAGGAATGGCAAAATAGGCATTGCGGCCTGGGTTATTCTTTATTGAAGGGGGTACGTCCTGCATCGCCTCAAAAGGCCCTAGCCAACTGGCGTCTTGGATATCACTTTCTCTACCGACGAAGTTCCATAGGAAATACCGCCAGTACATTTTGCCCATTTGATGCCTGAACATGTAGACCAGGTTATCTGAAAAGGTTGGCACCTCATTCGAGCCCAATCCCATAATCTCGCGGTAGCGCCTGATGTGGTTTGGGTCAGTGCTGTAAGCTCGAGGCATAATAGTAGAACGGCTAGGGTCATGAATACTCTTTACCTTGTAGTCGGCAATTTCGTACTTGTCTTCGCCCTTGATGTATACCGGAGCTCCACGCTCTTGTTTAACCAGGCTAGCGTCGAAATAGGGCCCTCTAAAAAGCGGTCGGTTACCGTATTGTTCCCTTTTGAGATAGGAAACAAAGCTTATAATATTTTCTGGATCGTTCTGATCGATTGGAGGATCGTAGCTTGACCGAATTAGCGCGATAGCGTATGAGGCATAACCAATAAGAATGAAGGTGAGGCACAGCATGGCTGTATTCCATAAAACCTTCTGCTTTTTGGCTGTGTAATAAATTCCAAAAACGATGGCGCCAATAAAAAGCAGTGCGAAGATTATAATTCCCGATCCAAAGGGCAATCCGATGGAATTAATGAAGAACACCTCAAAGGAGCCAGCGATACTAGGCAGGCCCGGAATAATTACTACCATTATTAGAATGATAATTGCACCAGCCGCGGCCAGGGTAGTTACAATCCCTCGTTTTGTCACTGCCTCGCTTTTCTTGAAATAGTAGATTAATGCCAATGCCGGGATGGTAACGAGATTCAACAGGTGTACTCCGATAGATAAGCCCATCATATAAGCGATCAGGATGAGCCATTTGTTAGCGTCACTTTCATCCTCGATCAACTCCCACTTCAATATCGCCCAGAAAACAAAAGCGGTGAAGAAAGAAGACATAGCATATACTTCTGCTTCTACCGCTGAAAACCAAAACGAGTCGGAAAATGTATATGCTAAGGCACCAACCAAGCCGCTTGCCATCAATGCGATTAATTGGTTAGCTGAAAGGGCATCTTCAGCCGTTTTCAACAGTTTTCTTCCCAATAATGTGATAGACCAAAACAGGAATAGAATGGTAAAGCCACTTGCTAATACGCTAAGCATGTTTATCCAGAATGCTACCTGAGTTTGGTCGCCAAATGCAAGGAATGAGAACATGCGGCCCAGCAACAGGAAGAACGGAGCTCCCGGAGGGTGTGGTACCATCAGTTTATAAGATACAGCAATGAATTCTCCACAATCCCAGTAGCTGGCAGTCTCTTCAAGGGTTAATCCGTACACCAACGTAGCTAGCCCGAAAACAACCCAACCCACAATATTATTTGCTTTGTTAAATGGCATTTTTACACATTTTTGGAAGTGGCGAAAATAACAATTTTATGAGGAATAATCGGCTGGCTTAACGATTTTAACACCGGTTTCAGGCCAATTCAAACAACTGGCGAGATACCAATTGGTTTGAATATTGACCACCATTCAAAATAAAAAATCCCGGACTTAGTCCGGGATGGATGTATATGCATTGTTCTGGTTGAGACTAAAATAATGTCAACCCTTCATAGACCCTGCTCTCCTCTGGCGCGAAAAGATCCCCCTGAAAAGTTAGTCTGCCCCCGAAATTATTTGTAACCGTAGCCCTCGCCGAGCCATCTTTCGCCACTTCCATTAGAATTGAAGTGTGGCCCAATCCTATCGTTGAGGCCTCGATCCTTAAGTTCACTCGCCCTTTGTCATCAACCTCACTTACGGTAATACTGCTAACCCTACCTTTAGCTGTAAAACCTCCAAGCCCATTGTTTCCAATCGCCCCGAAATTTCCAACCTGGATAGTTAGCTCCTGATCGTTCAATGCTATGAAGTTTACATTAGCCGGAACGAAGATTCTGCTACCGTATCTATTAAAAAGGCTGTGCGCCTCCAGTACAAATGATTGATTTTCAATCATAGCCAGTACGGCTTCGGTCCTGGCTTCTTTCGCCAATTCTCGCTTGGCTTTCCTTTCTTCTTTTGAAAGTTTCTCTTTTTTCTCCTGAGCTTGCAATCCTACTGCTCCCAGCAGCATGACAGCCATCAACATCGCTTTTATTTTCATTTGTCTAATTTATTTTGAGTATTTGACCTACCGCCATATTTGCAATTGCTGTGCCAGAAATTATCGCACCAGGTATGCGCTTTATGAGCAGAAGAATTGCTACTTGTAAACGATGGCGTAAAAGCCCAACCAGAGCAGAAAGAAAAAAACGTAGGAACTGAAGACGATGGCCCGCGCAATAACGGCCTTTTTCTTCGCCGCCAAGTGTATGCCATAAGCAAGAACAAACCAATAGATAATCTCGAACAGATTGATGGATTTCAAAGGGTAATGCCAACGGCCATCAAGAGTCTCATGGTCAAAGAAGTTCATTAACGACAAGGGATAATAGGCCCTTACTTCGTAGAGGTCGGGGTCTGAATAGATAAATATGAAATGAAAAATCTTGATCAGCTCAGGGACGAAGAAGACAGCTTCGGCGATCATTACGACCTGCCATGTTTTGGTAAAGGTGACTTTATAGCCAAACATGAAACAGCCGATCCAGATCAGAAAAGCTATAACGGTGAATTTCCAGAGATAGACCAGTGGGATGGACAGATATTGCAGGCCGTTAATGATATTGAATACTCCCATTTGCCCTTCTTGCTCCAGCACTTCAAATGCTGCAATTTCACTTTCGATGAAATTCTTCTTCATCAGTAACAGCAGGAAAGTGGCTAAGACCATAAAGGCGAAAAAAAGCCTTTTGTCAACATCTAAATATTCCCGAACTTGAGTTTCTAATTGGTTCAATAGGTACTTATTTCGCGGCAAAAGGTAGCAAACACATCGGTTTGTCCAAAAATACCGTTAATTCACCAAGTTCAACCAATAGACTAGATTTGGGTAACGGATTCTGATAATAGGTTGATTATTCCGGTTTATGGTTTTGAGGCTTTGGCACATAATAATCACTTCATTTTGCTTCTCCAGCTTTGCATTAGCGCAAGAGATGGCGAAAAATACTGTGCAGGTTAGCCAGGATTCTGCGGGTAGTAAAACAGTGTTCGAGGGTGTTGAACAAAAGATTCTCATTTCCGATTTGGCAATCCAAATCGAAGCCACCCAGGCAGTAAATGATCTCTATAATTTTAAGTATGCGGAAGCAGAAAAGCAGTTTCGCTGGATAAAACAGAAATACCAGTGGCACCCTTTGCCTTATTTTTTACTAGGTCTAAGTGAGTGGTGGAAAATAATGCCGCAACAGGAAAGCGAGCAGTACGATGCTACTTTTACTGCTTACATGGATACGGCTGTTGTGAAAGGGAAAAAGCTTTTCAAAGAGAATCCAGAATACAAAATTGAAGCTGCCTTCTTTTTGGCAGCCGCTTATGCCTTCAAAGGTCGATTGCTTTCGGAGCGCAGAAGTTGGCGTAAGGCTGCAACTGCAGGAAAGAATTCCTTGAAGTACCTAAATGTAAGCAAAGGTCATGAAGAACTCAGCCCCGAGTTGCTCTTTGGAGATGCCCTTTACAACTACTATTCGGTATGGATTCCTGACAACTATCCTATGCTCAAGCCCATACTCTGGTTTTTTCCTAAGGGAGATAAAGAATTGGGAATTGCACAACTTACCGAGGTGGCAAATTTTGCCTTCTACACCCGAACAGAAGCGCAGTTATTCTTGATGCGTATTCTTTACAATGAAAACACCGATAGGGCCAGGGCACTGCAGGTATCAAAATACCTCACTGAGACCTATCCTGATAATTCTTACTTTCATCGCTATTATGTGCAAATGATGTACTCGACTGGCAGGCCTGAAGCCGAGAAGCTGGCTGAGAAGATGTTGCAAAGAGTGGAAGCTGACCAAATTGGTTACCATGCTAGAACGGGTAAGTATGCTACTTTCTTTATTGCAGAGTTCAGTCGTTGGCGCGCCGCACACGACAGGGCCAAGGAGTTCTACCTTAAAACACTGGCTTATGGCGAAGAGGAAGAGGGGGAAGGAAGCGGCTACTACCTGTATGCGGCAATGCACCTTGCTAAGTATGCGCACAAAGCCGGGAACAATGAAGACCTCAAGAAGTATAAGGACTTAGTTTATGACAATGCGAAGAAGAAACACCCCGCACGTAAGCAGCTAAAAGACTACCTGAAGAAGAACAAGAAAATAAAAAAGAACAAATCTTAATCCTGGCAATTTGATATGAGCAGTGACAAAATGAAAAAAGCCTTTTCAGTGGTAATCATCCTGATGCTTGCGTTAGTTGCTGGCTGGGCGCAAGGGGATTCTACTTTTGTTTTTCACGGGCAAAAAGGCAAGGTAAGCCTGCGGTCGCCGGTTGGCATACTTAAGAAAGGTGAAAAGGTTAGCCTGGCAATTGAAACACCTGAGAATCTTGATACAAACAAGCTTAAGGTGGTAGTTGTTGGGGCGGCGGGTCTCCATTTTGGGCAAAAGGTGCACATTACATTCTCCGAGAAGCCCGTAGCGCTCGTGGGGATAATCCAAACAACTATAGATCCTCAAACTCAGCGACCGAAGCACAAGCTGCTTGATATAGTTGGCCTGCCTACAACAGATAGAGATCAGCCTTTTATTGCTCTTTATGCGGATGGCCTGCCCTTTGATTGGCGGGAGGGAGTGTCGAGAAGAGCCAGATCTGTTGAGATGAAAATGATGTATAATACGCTGCCGGGAAATTGCACTGATGTGGCCGTAACCAAACTCGAATGGGCCACGGCCGAGAAAGGGACTGTCATAGATACTGAAGAAGTTGCTGGAGCTAATTTCATGACTGGCGATGCCTTAACCTCCAATTCTGAGTCAAAGAAGTTGCTGATTCGTGCTACTGAAATTACCTGTACTGGTCTTGGGCCAATCAATCCGCAATTCAAAAAATCTTTCAGCATGAATATCCATTGGAGTAGCCCGAACGAATCGCTGCTGGAAGAGTTGAATATGTTGAATTAGCATGGTTTCAGAACTTTATGGCCCGGTTATCGGTATAATTTATACGTCTTAACCCAATTATTTTGAGCACTACCGAATCCCCTTCCAAATACGATCATCTTGAAGAAATGTCAGTAAAGGACCTCCTGGTTAATATCAACCTGGAAGATAAGTCCGTCCCCAGTACTGTCGAGCGATCTCTGCCCCAGGTGGAGGCTCTTGTTAAAGACATAGTAAAGCAGATGAAGAAAGGAGGCAGGTTGTTTTACATTGGAGCTGGCACTAGTGGTAGGCTGGGAATTGTTGATGCTTCTGAATGCCCGCCAACATTTGGCGTTGAACACGGTTTGGTGGTGGGCATTATGGCTGGCGGCGATCAAGCCATGCGTAAGGCGGTAGAATTTGCTGAAGATGACCTGGATCAGGCCTGGGCTGATTTGCAGGAGTTTCAAATTAATCATAAGGATGTGGTTATTGGTATTGCAGCTTCGGGTAGAACACCATATGTAATTGGTGGTGTAAGGAAAGCCAAAGAGCATGGAATCATCACAGGCTGCATTACTTGCAACCGCGATACCGAATTGGCAAAGTCGGTAGTTCATCCCATAGAGATTATTGTAGGCCCGGAATTTGTAACGGGCAGTACCCGCATGAAGGCCGGAACAGCCCAGAAGTTGGTTCTAAATATGATATCTACTGCGGTAATGATCCAGCTTGGTCGGGTGAAGGGTAACAAGATGGTTGATATGAAAATTGCCAACAACAAGCTTATTGATAGAGGAACCCGCATGATTATGGAAGAGCTTTGCATCGGCAGAGGTGAGGCTGAGGACTTACTCAAGAAGCATGGCTCAGTACGCAAAGTAATTGATGCCATTCGGCGGGGAGATTTCTAACTTGCATTATGCACCAGATTGAGCCATACGCCGGCTGGCTGAAGTTCTATGATTCAGCAAATGATCAGTATTCTCCCTTCCATGGTAAAGAGTACAACTTCGATCTATACTCCGACACCATTTATGGCTACTACATAGATCCGGGCTGGGATTTTTTCGGCTCGGAGACTCTTTACATGAAGGTGTTGTTTGTGGATTACGAAAGGAATTTTGCGATTTTGGAGTTTATCGGAGAGTGGAACGATGCCATTAACAATGATGTAATGCATCTCAAACGCAACATCATTGAGGCTATGCAGATGAATTTTATCAATAAGTTCATTTTGATAGGAGGGAATGTGTTGAACTTCCATGGTAGCGACGATTCCTACTATGAAGAATGGTTTGATGAGGTGACTGATAATGATGGTTGGATTGTTGGAGTGAACTTTCTTGAACATGTAACGCGAGAATGGTCCAACTACAATATCGATTCTTATATCTGCGAAGGGCCAGCGTTTCAGATCAACAACTGGCGAACTATGCTGCCATTTGCTTTTTTTCAGAAAGTAGAGAAGTTGGTGCAGAACAGGATCGAGTTGACTTAATACCTCTCATCACAAATTATTTGTCGACAAGTTTTAGAAGATCCTCGAATGCCTTTTCAGCCTGCTTAACATCTCTTTCAATGTTAAATACTGCATTAAGTAGGATAAAAAGTGGAATCAGCAGTACCCAGTTTGAGGGCCATGGAATTAAGGTGAAAAAGATGGCAAGGACCAGAGATCCCCAAAAACCAAACCCAAATCTTCTGTTCAACCTTAGTCTGACTTCAAGGGTGGAGGACTTAAAGTCAGGCAGTTCTCCTTCGATCACAATTAGGGAAAGCCTACTGTGTGGCCATGCCTTGAAGACAGGGCATAAGGCAAACTTCGTATCATTTTCGTAGAAGTTTCCGAAGACTTCCCCTGTCAGGTCACTCCACCAGTTGGTAAAGAAGTTGAACTTGAATTCTCTACCACGATGCGTATAGTCTTTAAGGTTGGGAATAAACCTTTCTGGGTGCTTCAGATCATATTCAAGGGTACGCAAAGTCAAGGTGTACTCATGAAAGTCAGATGCAATCTCCTTAAATCCTATTAAAATGTAAATACTTATTACTTGGTTTGCCGTCGACTCACACAACCTCTACTTCAGCCGACTTTGAAATCAAATATTTTTTGCCGGTACCAACCTCCCGGCACAGGTAGCGAGTGCGCCTTAGCAAACCCTTTTGAAATACTTTCTTATTAATTCTAAAATAGCTACCATCATTAATATCAATAATGGTGGTCTTTGGTGACGTATCATATTCCTTCAAGGCCGAAGCCAGGGGATGATATGAATATGACGAGGCCCGTGGGTTCTTGAAGTAGGCCTGCAATATCCGTAATAGTTCTACGGGAAAAATGTTTGTATTCAGTACTGGTTGCGAAATTGCAGCGAATTCCTTTTTCCATTCAGCTCCATGTGGCTGCTGTCGGCCTTTATATTTTACAGCCACCACCAGATGAGCAACTTCATGTAGGTAGGTAATGAGGAACGTGTAAGCATTGAGGTCGGCATTGACGGTGATCAGATGCTTGTTTTCGCTACGTTTGAAGGTATAATCGCCAAGTTTGCTTGAGCGCTTCTTTTTTAGCTTAAGCTGAAAGGGGTAGTTTAGCCACAAGTGGTGGCAGTAATCTACTGCTGCTGCGGGCACATGTTTGGCCAGTAATTCTCTCACCGTTCAAAAATAAAAAAGGCCCTTATAAAAGGCCTTTTTGTTTGTTGATTTTAATCAGTTTAGTTTCCTGAAGATTCTTCACCTTCTCCTTCCTCATGCTCACCATCTTCGTCGTCGCCTTCCTGATGTTCACCTTCAGCTTCTTCGCCTTCAACATGAGTCGAATCAGTTTCAGTTTCACTTTCAGTAGCTTCGTTGGTCGCCTCTTCAGTACCTTCAGTCGATTCCTCGGTAGTTGTCTCAGTATCAGACTGCGATTCACCACCGCCACAAGCGCTAACCGCGAATAAGAATCCACTTACTAGCAATAGCATCAATAGTTTTTTCATAGGTTAATTAGGTTTGGTTGTCAGAACTATATCCTGCAAAAGTATAGAGATAATTCCAAATAGGATGAGCTAATTACTTTTTTCTAAACACGATTGAAATTGGAACTCCTTGTAAATCAAAGTGTTTTCTCATTTGATTCTCAAGGAACCGGGTGTATGGTTCCTTTATATTCTTAGGATGGTTACAGAAGAAGGCGAAAGCCGGGCTTTGGGTTGGCAACTGGGTGATATACTTAATCTTGATGTATTTGCCTCTAAGTGCTGGCGGTGGGCTTTTCTCAATAATCGGTAGTAACACCTCGTTTAACTTAGCTGTTGTGATTTTCCGGTGCTTGTTTTCGAAGACTTTGGTAGCCAATTCCACCACCTGGAAAATGCGTTGTTTCTCAAGCACAGATGCAAATATGATGGGTATGTAATCCAATGTACCCAATTTCTCAAGCATCTGATCTTTGATCTTAGCGGCAGTCTGAGTGTCTTTGGCCACCAGGTCCCATTTGTTAACCATTATTAGCACACCTTTCTTTTGCTTCTGCGCCAGGCCGATGATATTAATGTCTTGCGATTCGAGACCTCTGGTAGCATCAATCACTATAATACACACGTCGCTATCTTCCAGCGCCCGGATGGCTCGCATTACGGAATAGAATTCAATATTCTCCTTAACCTTGGATTTCCTTCGAATACCAGCAGTATCAATCAGTAGAAAGTCTTTACCGTAAAGCTTGTAATGGGTATTAATGGCATCGCGGGTTGTACCGGCAATGTCGGTAACGATGCTTCGCTCTTCCCCGATTAGAGCATTTAGAAAAGACGATTTACCAACATTGGGTCTACCAAGAATTGCAATCTTGGGTAGGCCACCATCTGGGTCTTCATCTCCCGGGTTGGGAAACGTTTTAACTACAGCATCTAGTAAATCTCCAGTTCCGGATCCGCTAATGGCCGCGATTGGGAATATCTCACCAACACCCAGTGCATGGAATTCATGGGCCATCCAGCTTTGATCGGTATTGTCGGCTTTGTTGGCTGCAATAAATACCGGCTTTTTAGTAGTGCGGAGTACATTGGCGAAATCCTTATCCAGGCCGGTTAGGCCATCCTGACAATTCACCATAAATATCAATACCGTGGCCTCCTCAATTGCAATTGTCACTTGCTGACGTATAGCTCCCTCAAAAACGTCATCTGAACCTGAGACATAACCGCCAGTGTCAATTGCCGTAAAAAATTTTCCATTCCACTCGGCATAGCCATAGTGCCGATCGCGGGTCACACCAGATTCGTCGTCCATAATTGCCTGTCGCCTCTCTACCAGTCGGTTGAACAACGTTGATTTTCCTACGTTGGGTCTTCCTACAATTGCCACCACATTTGCCATGGTGCAAAAATAGGTTGTGACATTGACTTAAGTAGCAATATTCAAGTTTCAAAAAACAAAAAACCAATCGACAGATATATGTACTTGGTCGACTGGTTTTTGAAAGTGTGGTCAAACTACTCGTAGTGCAGTGATTCAATGGGGTTGCCGCTTGCAGTTTTGTACGATTGGTACATTACAGTGACCAAAGCAACCACGAAAGAAATCACCAACGCCAATACAAAAACCCAAATACTTAGCTCGGTATGGTAGGCGAAGCCAGAAAGCCAATCTTTCATAAAATAGTATGCAACAGGCCAGCCAATTACGTTGGCAACAACTACCCACTTCGTAAAATCCATTGACATCTTTATAACTAAGCCCCCGCTAGAAGCACCCATGGCTTTTCTAATTCCTACTTCTTTTTTCTTTTGTTCAGCCATGAAAAGCGAGAGGCCATAAAGTCCCAGGCAGGAGATAACCACTGCAAGTATGGCGAAAGTCATGAAGATCTGGCTAGACCGTTGCTCCTGGCGGTAGTCACGATTGAAGCTATCTTCGAAATATCTAACGGTAATCGGATCGTCAGGAAAAATGGATTTATGCACTTCTTCTATACTGGCAACAGCCGTCGGCAAGTCTCCGCTGATCTTCATAAACAAAAACTGGTTTGTTGCGCTATAGGAAAGCGCCAGGGGTCCAACTTCGCGGTTGAGGTCGGTATAAATGAAGTCTTCGAAAACGCCCACAACAGTAGCTCGGAAATTGCCATTGGAAATTACCTGGCCCTCCTTGGTATCGCCAGCTATCATATCAGCAAAAGTTTTATTAATCATGATATTAGCCGTAGAATCATCCATTTCGTGATTAAGGAAGCGTCCCTCAATCAAGGTAGGCTCGAAGGTAGCTGAGAAATCTTCGTCGATGCTGGTGAAGGAAATGAGGATGTTTGATTCTGGGTCTTTGCCTTCCCAGTTGTAGCCACCACCATTTGAATAAATGCGAGTGGGAAAGTGACGGGCGAATGTGGCACTTTCAATACCGCTTATTTTGCCCATTTCTCTTTTCAGGATTTCCGCTTTGCTTGAAACGTCACCTTTTACAGTGAAATAAACAATATTGTCCTTGTTAATACCAAGGTCAAAATTTTGGATATAGGCCAGTTGCCTACCGATAATTATTGTGCTTACTATCAATACCACTGAAAGTGTGAATTGGAAAACCACCAATATTTTTCTCAATACCGATGATGTTCCTGTTTTTTCAGCAGACTTCAACACTTTAGTAGGGTTGAACCCTGATAAGTAGAAAGCAGGGTAACTACCTGCCAAAAGGCCAGTTATGAGACATAAGGCTAGTAGCATGGGTATAGTTCCAATGCTACCATAATCTAGCCCCAATTCTTTAAGTGCCACGGTGTTGAACATGGGAGTAAACAATTCCACCAGAATAATGGCGATGTCAAGCGACAAGAAAGAGATCAGTAGTGATTCCCCTAGGAATTGAAACAGCACATTTCGTCTCTCTGCTCCAACAGCTTTACGTACCCCTATTTCCTTTGCCCGCTTAGTAGCTCTCGCGGTTGACAGATTCATAAAATTGACACAGGCGATGACAATAATAAAAAGTGCTATACTGCCAAAAATGTAAACCGTTTCAATTGCACCTCCCTTGTAATGAAATGTATGCAGGTGAATATCTCCAAAAGGATGCAAGAATAACTCTGAAGTAGTTTCGAATTCCTTACTGAGTCGATCAAATATTTTGTCATTTACCGCCTCCATGCTGGCTCCCTCGTTCAACAAAACAAAAGTGTTAAGCCAATTGCTGCCCCAACCCACTGGGTATCCCAGGTCTTTCGTAAAAGTAAAAGGGACAAGAATATTTGGCTTAAGAAATGAGTTTGCCGGGGGATCAGTAAATACGCCGGTTATTTGAAAGTTGTGTTCATTTTCAAGCTTTAAGGTCTGCCCTAAGGGGTCCTCATCTCCAAAATACTTCTTGGCCATTTCCTCAGAGATGACTGCCGAAAACTTGTCGTTAAGAGCTGTAGTCGGATCTCCAGCAATAAAGGGGAAAGTAAACATTTCCAGGAACTCAGGATCAACGAATTCAATTGACTCGATAAAACTGTCAGGCCCAATATTTACCTGCAAGGAGATATAGTTACAAAAACGGGTAGCCAGTTCCACTTCAGGAACTTCAGATGCCACAGCTTCTTTAAATGCTTCCGGAGTATTCCTCACCGAGAATACCTCTGTATCAAAGTATTGATCTTGCCCTACTAAATAGAGCCGATCAACATTGTTGTGAAACTTGTCGTAGTTCAGTTCATCCATTACCCAGAGGGAAATGAGTATAAACCCTGCCATGCCCACAGACAATCCAAGAATGTTAATAACAGAGAAGCTCTTCTGCCGAACTAATATTCTTAACGCGATTTTGAGATAGTTCTTGATCATTTTATGCTGAGATTTCCCTTAGTCTTTCAATGGCTGTGCCATTCATCAAAAACACACCATACGGGCAGTGTGAGCTTATTTTGCTCTGGGGGCGATTATAAACTGTAAAAAAAATTGACATCTCACGTAAAATATTTTGACATTTGAGCCTACGATATAAGAAGCAACCACCATGGGAAAGATACTGATAGTGGATGACAATAAGGACGTATTGGAGGCCCTGAGATATTTATTGGAAGAGGATTTCGAAGTAAGTACGGAAGGCTCTCCCAAGTCGTTGGTAAGCCTGGTGACCCGGGAAGAATTTGAGGTGGTCTTGCTGGATATGAATTTCGCCGTCGGCATTAATACCGGGAATGAGGGCCTTTTTTGGCTGAAGGAAATACTTGCCATTAAACCAGAAACGGTGGTGATTTTAATGACGGCCTATGGCAATGTAGACCTGGCAGTAAAGGCCATTAAAGAAGGTGCCACTGACTTTGTTCTTAAACCATGGGATAATGACAAGATGCTAAGCACTTTGCAAGCGGCCTTGAAATTGAGCCAATCGAATAGAGAAGTAAAACGGCTGAAGCAACAATCCAAAGATGTTTCTAACCAACAACTCTCGCAGGCCAAGTTTATCGTGGGAGAGTCGAAAGTAATGCAGGAGCTTTACCTAGCCATGCAGAAGGTTGCCAGCACCGAGGCTAACATTTTGCTTACAGGAGAGAATGGCACCGGGAAAGAATTGATAGCACAGGAAATTCATAAGCTATCGAACAGGAAGGAAGCAATTTTTTCATTGGTAGATTTGAATTCGCTCAGTGAATCAGTTTTTGAGAGTGAACTCTTTGGCCATAAGAAAGGGGCGTTTACTGATGCAAAGACTGATAGGGTCGGCAGGTTTGAGAGTGCCTCCGGCGGAACTTTATTTCTCGACGAGATTGGGAACTTATCTCTTCAATTGCAGGCCAAGTTACTAACCGCACTACAAACGCGAACAATAGTGGCCATGGGGTCTAATGAAAGCATCCCTATTGACTTCCGATTGATTTGTGCTACCAACAAAAATGTACCGTTGATGGTGGAGGAGGGTACCTTTCGAGAAGATTTGTTCTATCGGATAAATACAATTGTAATGGAGGTGCCTCCATTGCGGGAACGAGAAGAAGATATTATTCCATTATCAAATCATTTCCTTAGGAAATACTCAGGGAAATATGACAAAGCAACACTGCAGTTTGATAACAAAGCTTACGATACGCTTAGGGGACATCGATGGCCGGGTAACGTTCGTGAGTTGCAGCACACAATTGAAAAGGCAGTAATTATGGCTGAAGACAAGATTATAGACAGCAGTGCCCTACAAGTTGAGCCTCGTTCAAACTTGAAGAAGAACCATCTCCGTAAGCTTGCAGATATTGAGAGGGAAGCCATCATGGTCGCCCTTGATCGGCATAAGGGCAACCTTACGGAGGCAGCAAAAGATTTGGGCATTACCCGTCAGACTATCTACAATAAAATGAGCAAGTATGGGCTATAAGTATTTTACCCTAAAAATAACGCTAAGACTGGCCCTGATAGCCATGACCATGTTAGCAATGGTTTACACCTGGTTGCAGGGTGACTATCTGCTTACCACCGTTAACCTGGCATTACTTACCGTAATTCAGGCAGTATTGCTGGTGAGATATATAGACAAATTTCAACGTGATATTGCCTTCTTCTTTAGATCGGTAAAAAGCGACGATTTTTCTATGCAAGCACAGCAAGGGGCTTTTGAGGAATTGACCCAGGCTATGCAAGAAGTGGGAGATCATGTTGGCAGTGTAAAGCGAAAACTGGCGGATCAAAACAACTACTTTCAGCATGTGGTGGAACAATTGCCGGTAGGGCTTTTGGCCTTTAATCATAGTGGTAAGGTACAGCTGATAAATGCAGCTGCTGCCGATTTGCTGCAAGCACGTATTTCGGATATTGAGGAATGTGATCAATTGTCTCCTGGCTTATCACAGCAACTCAAGCAATTGGCAGTAAGTCAGCAAGAGGTGGTAACACTACATTCGAATCACGAAACACTGCTGGTTTCGCTGAAAGCCTCCCTGCTTAAACGAGAAAATGAGGAGCTAAAGCTGGTTTCATTGCAAAACATCAAAGGAGAATTAGAACGCAACGAGATCAACACCTGGCAAAAGTTGATAAGCGTTCTTACCCATGAAATAATGAACTCAGTAGCGCCCATAACTTCACTGTCCGGAACAATTAAGGGGTATTTTCTGAATAAGGAAGATGGTAAGTCAAAAGACGCTTCACAATTAGATAATGGTACAATTAGAAAAACAGTTGATGGCCTGGAAATAATCAACAAGAGATCTGAAGGCCTAACATCTTTTGTGGAAGACTACAGGCGACTAAGTGTTTTACCTAAACCGCAAAAAGAAGCAATAGTGCTAAAGTCGCTTTTCGAAGATGTTGCGAATCTTCACAAGCGGGAGTTGGAGGAGTTTGGAATTCTGATGAAGATTCAAGAGACAAAGTTACATGTGATGGCTGATAAAACTCAGCTGGAGCAAGTGCTGATAAATCTGGTAAAGAATGCCGTTTACGCTTTAGATACATCAAATGATCAAAAGCGTATTAGGCTTAGTGCCCTAAAGAGTGAAAATCAAATCGACATTTTAGTAACCGATAACGGAAAGGGAATTACTGATGAGCTAATAGATAAGATATTCGTGCCTTTCTTCACAACCCGGGAAGGAGGTAGCGGTATTGGCCTAAGCCTTTGTCGGCAGATTATGAATAATCATGGTGGTAGTATACAGGTGAGGTCGGAGTTAAGAGGAGACACAGTGTTTACGTTACGCCTGCCACAATAGGGCCAACCTGGTATGTAAGCCAGGCCGGGCTATTCCTATGAACTTGTAGTTCTTATTGGATGTTGAGTTTATTCAGCATATTTTTTGCTGCTTTTTGTATTTTACCTAATCCGACCTGGCTGTAACATGCGCTATTTGGGGGCAACAACTATTGTTATCTTGCTTTCGCTTTTCGCGAATTCTGCGCAAGCATTGCATGTCAAAGCCGGCCAGATCCTGGCCCGACAGGACCCAGATAATCCCTTGAAATTTACCTTCCTGGTAGTGCTTTACTGGGATGGAAACTTCCCAAACCTCTCTTCTAACAGAATAACTTTTAATCACGGTGATGGTACTATTGGTACCATACTTACCGAGGAGCGCACAATTGATGAATTGAGCAATTCGGTAATTGTGAAACTAACGTATGAGCACATCTACTCTGCCCCGGGAGTTTATATTGCCAGTTTACTGGATGTTGGAAGAAACGAGGACGTGATAAACATAGGGCCTCCGGAAGCGCAAGGCTTTTATATAGAGACCATGCTTACGGCGGGTATCAAGGGTTTCAACAGCCCCGACTTGCTACTTGATCCTCTGGACTTTGCCTGTAGTGGTAGATCATTTTTTCATAATCCCGGAGCCTTTGACGATGATGGTGACAGCCTGGCTTACCGATTGGTTACGCCTAAGCAGATGCAAGACTCCTTGATCACTAATTACAGGTTTCCTAATGACCCTTTCTTCGGTGGTAGCTCATCAACCGGTGGCCCGGTAATTTTCGACATTAATCCATTTACGGGAGATATAACCTGGGACTCCCCTAATACTTTGGGAGAGTACAACATAGCATTTATCATTGAGGAGTGGAGAGAGGGCCAGCTTATTGGGTTTGTTACCAGAGATATGCAAATAGTAGTAACCTCCTGTGAAGGCACTAACCCCGAGCTGGAAATACCGGACGATATATGCGTCTTCCCCGGCACAAACATCAATGAGGTTATTGCCGCGACAAACGAGAACCTGGATATGAATCTACTGGCGGTCGGTACTATCTTTGACAGCTTCCGGCCCTCACCGGCGATTTTTGACGCCACCAATCCACAGATAAGCCCAGCTCTCGGTGAATTCCAGTGGATGACGACTGAAGATCATATTCAACAAAACCCCCATAATGTAATTTTTAGAGCTGAAACAGTGCCTACACCCACCAACCCCTTTAAGCTCATCGACATCAAAACATGGCAAATTAAAGTGGTGGCACCTCCGCCGACTATGCAATCTGCTGTGCCAGACGGAAGAGCCATGATGCTAGGCTGGAGTTCTTACTCCCTGTCTAATGGAGAGGAATATATTATTCTGCGAAAGGAAGGTTGTGACAGCAGTCCTGCCGATATGTGCAAAAATTATATTCCTCCGGGCTATGCAGAAATTGGCCGGGTGCCCATCACGGAAACATCGTTCCTTGACAACGATCAGGGTAGAGGGTTGATACGAGGGGTCTCTTACACCTACCGCATTATGGTTAAGATGGCCAATGGGGCCCGAAGTCTGCCATCAAATAGCGTCTGTCAGGAATTGGTTTTTGAGGCACCGGTAATGATGAAATCTGATGTGCTCACGACCGATGCCCAGAATGGGTCAATTCAGGTAAGCTGGACACAGCCATTCGAAATAAATGAAATTAACTTTCCGCCGCCATATCAGTATGAACTCTTCCGCACCACTGGAATTAATGGCACCGGCTTCGAAAGGATATACACTACCAACGACAGTAGGGATACTACCTATTTTGATGAAGGATTAAACACCGTTGATTCAGGTTACAGCTACCGGGTATTGCTGAATTTTGGAGTGAATCAGGAATTTGTAGATTCAGCAGACAGGGTGTCTTCAATTGACCTGCTGGTTTCTTCGGCAGAGAACAGTGTGGAGCTCAATTGGAGTTACAACACCTCCTGGGAAAACGACCGGTTCTATATCTACCGGGCAGGAGAAGGAGACTTTACGCTAATCGATACCCTATTCGTTCCGGAGTATACGGACACGGTGCTGGTTGTAGATCGTACAAGGAGTTTCAGCTACGTTGATTCCGGTCAGGAAGAGGAGGGATTGTCAGGTAATCTGACCTATTGCTACTATGTGGAATCGGAAGGCAGGTATTCAAGCACTAAGCTGCCAGGCCCAATAGTAAATCGCTCACAAGAGGGGTGCGCCAAGCCAATTGATACAATACCACCTTGTGCCCCCGATTTGTTACTGGAGACGGCTAACTGCGACACTTATGAGACTGGCAGTAATTTCACCAATTTGTTGAATTTTGCAGGCTCAACCGCCACCTGCGAAGAAGACATATCATCCTACAATATCTACTATCGGCCTTTCCGGGAGGGACAGTTTGTTTTAATCGATTCCACGGAATTATCCACTTTTACTCATCATAACAGTAACAACCCGGTCGGCTGCTATTATGTAACCGCTTTGGACGACTTCGGTAATGAAAGTGATTCCAGCGCAGTGTATTGCATTGACAATTGTATCATTCCGATTGAGATGCCTAACGTGATTACGCCAAATAGCGACAATAAAAATGATTTCCTCGAAGCTATTAGAATTCCTCCTTCCGTCTCCAGTATTTATATAAAGATCCACAACCGATGGGGCAAAACGGTTTATGAAGGACTACGGGAAGGAAACCCATTGTGGAGTGCTAAAGAGCTTGCTTCAGGAGACATTGCAGCCGGGGTCTATTATTATACAGTGGTGGTGTTCTACCAAACGCTAGACCCGCAAGGAGTTTCACAGGAGTATAATGGGTGGTTTTCGGTGCTCAAATAGTTTCAAATTTCAAGTTCAAAATTTCAAGTACACTAGCATTTAGACTGATTCCGACTACTTTAAACTAGAAACCTGAAACCTTGAACTAGCTCTTGTAGCCAAAACGCCTCAGCTGTAACGACTTCGATCTCCAGTCGGGTTCAACTTTAACAAAGGTTTCCAGGAATACCTTTTTGCCAAAAAAAGCTTCCATTTCGGCCCTGGCCTCTGTACCTACTTTCTTTAATGCCGATCCATTCTTGCCAATGAGAATGCCCTTTTGGGTTTTTCTCTCCACAAAAATTTCGGCCCTAATTCTAATGATCTTGTCATCTTCCTTAAACTCAGTCACTACCACTTCAGAGCTGTAGGGTATCTCTTGCTTATAATTGAGGAAGATCTTCTCTCGTATCATCTCGGCTACAAAGAACCGCTCCGGCTTGTCTGTCAGTTCGTCTTTCGGAAAGTACGGCGGATGGTTTGGCATGTGCGAGAGGATGCAGCCAAATAGGTCTTTAACATGAGTACCGTTAAGGGCTGAAATAGTAATCACTTCTGAAGGTGTGAATACATCTTTCCAGTAAGTGAGCTTATCCTGCAGCTGGGTGCCCTTGGCCTGATCAATTTTATTAATGACCAAAACCACTGGCACTTTGGTGTTAGTCAATTTAGTCAAGATTTCATCCTCCTTATTATACTTCTCTCCCAACTCTACCATAAATAGTATCAGGTCTGCGTCTTCAAGAGAGGAATTTACGAATCGCATCATGGATTGGTGCAGTTCATATTGGGGCTTGATAATTCCTGGAGTATCGGAATACACAATCTGAAAGTCATCACCATTAACGATGCCCAAAATGCGATGCCTGGTAGTTTGCGCCTTTGAGGTGATGATGGAAAGACGCTCTCCAACCAGTTGGTTCATTAGCGTTGACTTACCTACATTGGGCTTTCCAATGATGCTGACAAATCCCGCCTTGTGCTTCTGCTTCGTCAAATCTTCAGCAACTTTTTGATAAAACGATCGAAGGATCTATCGCTGAGAAGGTAGCGTGGGATAGTCCAGTTTCGAAATTTGTTATTCATAATGGCATAACGGGCTTTGGGCCTTTTCTTCTCAAATATGTGTAAGCATATTTTCGCAAATTTATCTGCGCCCATGCCGTTTGCACCCTGCTTTAGGAAAAACTTGGAAAACCGCGCTAAGGGTAAGGCATAGGGAGAGTTTAGAATCTCCGCCGGAGTTTCTGAATTACTTTTTGTCCAGATTGGCGTTTGGATAGCTCCCGGCCCCAGAATTATGACATCAATACCAAATATCTGTAACTCGCGGCGTAAGGCATGCGAGTAACCTTCTAATGCATGTTTGGAAGCATTGTAGGGCGTCATAAATGGCGCTGAAAGTTGACCGGCTGTGGAACTCATCATCATGATCTTACCTGGAGAGTAGGGAGAATTCTGTTCACCACCAAGTAGCCTTATAAACGCCTGGGTAACAGCAATTGTACCTATCAGGTTAACCTCCAGCTGGTGTCGGTAAACATCCAGATCAAGCATCATTGAGGGACCTGTCAACGCAATCCCGGCATTATTTATCAATCCGTGCAGGCCTTCGGCTCCGATTTGGCCTTCAACATCCTGCGCTGCTTTCTTAATAGCTTCCCCGTCGGTAACGTCAAACAGTAATGGTACTACATTGTCGCTCAGTGCTTTAAGCTTCGCCACATCATCGACTTTCCTGACGCTGCCAAATACGCGATAGCCTTTATTGGCGAAGGCTTTAGCTAGTGCATGTCCTATGCCTGTAGATGCTCCGGTAATGAGTATATTCTTCATGTTCCTGCCAGGTTCATTCACACTTGCTGAACAAAATCAAAGTTAAAGTATAAATATTGCTTGAATCACAATTTAGCCGAATTGCTGGAGAGGACTTGGCACCATCATTGCCAACTATAAAGCATGAGAACCACGCTAATACTTATAATCCTTTTAAGCCTACTGACCTTTGCGGCCTGTACCAACAGAATGTTGGTGCCTACCAATTATAAGGCTGATGTGAAGAACGTCAATGCCGTGATTGATGATGGTGATGTGCAATACAGACTGGAGAATCTCGAGGTGACATCGACCCATATGACTTTTAGCCTGGAAGTAACCAACGATTCTGAAAACGCACTGGATATTAATGTTAGAGACGCAAGGCTCTATGGCAGCACTAAGCCCTTCAGTAAGATTTACTCTAAGGAGGAAGAGGTGGCTTACACAAACAGATCCTGGGCCATGAGTCCGCAATTGGTTAATAAGTACTATGAAGAAAAAATTAAGGCCAAAGATGCAGCCATGGCATTCCTGGCTATTGTGGGTGTAGGGCTGATAGTAAATGACATAGTTCAAGATAGTGCTCCAATAACCAGTGAGGATGATCTTGACCGCGCCATTGCTCGCGATGGACTGACGGCACTGGGCCTGCTAGCCGTTGATGCGGCTGGTACAGCGGTAGACGTTTCTAAATATCAAGATGTGGAAGAGCTGGATTATCTGCCAGAAGAGCTGTTTGTAAAGAAGCAAATAGAACCGGGTGAGCGGTACCACGGAAAAGTGATGTTTAAGAAATCAGAATATTTCAGGTACTACCGAATGATATTGCCTGTTAAGGGTGTTCATCTCATATTCGACTTTAGAAGGGCCAAAGGGGAGGAGAATCGGGCGCTGCGCTATCAATAATTGTAGAAAGTTTATTTTGCATTTGACTACAAAGTCTCTGCAGTTCGTTTTATATTAGTACTAGGCCCCTTTGTAGGTCTAAATCCCAAACCAATTTATTTACTATCCTGATGACGAGGTAATAGTGGCCTCGCATTAGGTTTAAACAAAACCAATATGAACTATTTATTTCATGACGGGGTGGGATTCGTGCATTTGCTTTCTTCCATCCTGGCTTTAATTTTTGGAACAATGGTGGTGGTGATGAAAAAGGGCGATCGTAGACATGTAAGGATGGGCTATCTCTATTTTACCAATATGGTGGTGCTGCTGGCTACCTCATTTTTGATGTACCGCTTGTTTGGCCGATTTGGACTTTTTCATTGGGCTGCTGTGGCTGCAACTATAGTTTTAGCCATAGGCATGATACCCATCTGGCTCAAACGGCCCCGCAACCGTTGGCGCTTCCTTCATTTCAACTTTATGTACTGGTCGGTAGTGGCGTTGTATGAAGCTTTTGCGTCAGAGCTGCTGACTAGAATTCCAGAGTCACCATTTTTCAGAATGGTAGGTGTTGCTTCGGGAGGGGTGTTGGTGATAGGATTCATCATTTTCTTCAAGTATAAGGCGAAGTGGGAAAAGGAAATTGGAATTGGTGAATAATGGCAGATAGAGCTATTGTTTTTTATATGTGAAGACTCTACTTTTGTCATCCCATATCGCGGGGTGGAGCAGTTGGTAGCTCGTCGGGCTCATAACCCGAAGGTCGCAGGTTCAAGTCCTGCCCCCGCTACTACAACAAAAAGGAAGTCCTTGTAACTGAATAAGTTGCAAGGACTTTTGTTTTTTGACGTACTGTAGAGCGTACTAATGTAAATCTTTCAGGCTACTATAATGCCCAGATATCGTCCTGCTAACCTTCCCGCCACCTTAGTTATCTTGCCAAGGGTCGTTTCCCAAAAGCTTTTATTGTTAAGAGCCTTTTTCCCGAACCCAACTAATTCTTGTATAGTTGTTTCTACTTGCGCTTCCAGATCTGCAGAAAAGGTGGCAACATGTGCCGGATTAATCAAGTCATCACCGGTGACAATCTTGGCTTTCACTTCGGAAAGAATCTGCGTTTTTAGTTTGTCCCTAGATTCTTGGGATTTTAAGTATTCCAGGGCTTCCTTACCTCTTTCTCCCTCTGTGACGTTTGCGATGTGTGTATTAATTGTCTCTTTGACTTTGTTATGTATCTCTTCTTCGCTAACCACTTTAAAGGAAAAATCAAAAACCGTATCAAAGGAAACCAAAATTTCATAAGCATTGAAAGCACCTCTTTCAAATCTCGAAATATCGATCGTGTAATATCCTTCCCTTTCCCCAGCGGCACTAGGCTCAATCTCGCCTGACCCTTTGTTTCTTGCAAACACTCGGTTTTCGGGTACTGTCTTGGATAGCTTAAAATCGATTCTAACTGATTGCGGAGAATACGAGAATTGGAGATCATTGAGTGTGTTTTTAGAATCCAGTGTCAGGTATGGTTGTTTTTTGAACGTCAGAGATTTGGGTTTCCCAAAGTTGTCATTGATACTGCCAAACTTCATTCGGTAGAGGCCATCATTCAAACCGGTCAAATCCAAATTAAAGTTAATCATGCCCGACTCGTCAATTTTGAGTTCATGTATAGTTCGTTTGAGGGATTGATGTAATTCAACTGGATCCCTAATTAGCTCGAGGCTAACTTTGCTTTCAGTTAAATCAAAATCTCGACTGCCTGCTATTGCATTTGTTTGAACCCTAATTTCAAGCTTTTGCTTGTCAAAGGTCAAGGCATTTGAGAAGGGGATGAACTTGTCTCCTTTCTTGATTTCAAATGACAGAGCAGTAAACTCCGTTTCCTTAAGAACTTTGTCGATCAATGTGAACTTTTGTCCGGTGGAACTAGTGACATTTATCATCAATGCATCTCCATCCGTAATTTCCCTTATAGCAATATCGAAATGAGCCTTGAGTGTTGTACCTCTTCTAACGTTTTCTATATGGTCGGCAATGAAAGTTCCCACTTTAAGTTGTTTTTCATTGTTTGTAAGAAGCTCAATTTCCTCATACTCGAAGTCAGGAGTATTACTATTAAAATGCAACCTGACCGTTTTTTCATTGAAAAAGAGTTCATTCGAAGTGAGCTTTACAGGGTTACCTGGGCTAGGTATATTTATCTCTTCTTTGTATAGAGGAAACTCTAAGGAGAGAATGTCGTTGTCGTTGCCTGACCTACTCTTGAATAAGAACTTAAAAGTAAAATAGCTCCACTGATTTGTCCTAATTGGATTCTTATAAGGAGTGCTGTCTGCCCTCATTAACTTGAGATTGTCTAGAGTAAATTTCAGAGGTTCGGAGCCTTCATCTTCGGGACTTATCTCAACATTATCTGCAATTCGTAGTTGATTATAGTGCCCATTCACAATCATTTTTATTGCCATATCTCTTTGGAGAAAATAGGAGTCCCCGATATCAATACCCTCATTAAGCTTCTTATAATTAAGGAAGACCTTTACAACGAGATTATTGTTATTATTCCACTCATAAGTCACTTCCTTAATGGGTTGGGCTTTGGTTACAACCTTGACCTCTTGTGCAAGAGCAGCAAAACTAAGTGAAAACGAGATTGAAATTGCGGAAACCAGTATGGGGACATTCATGGGATTCGTGGCTAATAGACCTATATGGATTACAATCAAATATATGGAATTGTCCCCTTTCAAGGTGTTTCGAAACAGCAAACCCTTTTATAGCCTCCTGGGCTTTTCACTGATAAAGAAAATAGGTATATTGAAACTCCTTCTGAAACCAGATTGAATTCTCAGTCTGTCATCGACAAAGGGTTATTACGAATAGAGTCGATGAATTATCAATATAATACATTTTTAATCCGGATGGCTTGGAGGGTAGATAAGTGCCTCTCATTACGAAGCGTAATACCTCTTCCAAGTGAAAAGCAAACCTATTTTGCTGTTCTGCCCAGTCATCTACTTGACATAAGAAAAGATGCAGGACAGTATTACAGTAATTAAATGCTCAGATCTTAAGCGCCTAATAAAGGAAGCCGTAGATGAGGCTACTAAGGACCTGGCATTACCACTTGAGGCAGATGTACTCTTGGAAAAACCCCTAACGTTGAAGGAAACAGCGGAATTTTTCTCAATTGAGGTGCAAACACTTTACAATTGGAGAAAACAAGGGATCATCAAAGGATTTAGCATAGGACGTAGAGTTTTTTTTGCGCCATCAGAATTAAGGGCGATTCAGGCTAGAAAGCAAAAAAAAGCGATATGAACATCACACAATTAGAGGATCCCAATATCCTACTCACGCAATACGGTTTTACTTCTTATGGACAATGCGGGTGCATTACGCATTGGTTTTACGAACGTGATCTTTTCAGGTACTACAGACTTAGAGTCACAACAACCCGGACTGACAGCGGTATAGTTTCGGAGCTTCATCTTAATTATAGCAAGAGGGCAGCGTCCGATTACTATCGATTTCTAAAACTGGTAAGCCTTGAGATTATATCCTGGGAAAGTAGTATCAAACTGGTGGATGACTCTGTATTTGTAGATTTGGAGATTGTTCCACTCATGGAGGCCATTTCGCCTATAATTAGTAATCAACATGGCTATGAGCTAAACCCCATTTACAAATACATCGATGATTGCTTCCTGGATGCAGATGACGATGAACCCGTCGGTGAATAAGCGGTTTGGCTATGATTGATTTCGTAAAATTTTACGTTAGAGGTACCCAGAATTTGAAGCTAATAGGCAATCAATTGGGAGTAAATGACTTCATTAGTATTGCTGACAATGCTGGTAGAGAAATCAAAAAAATAGCTTCTCATAAAGGTCTCAATATTCATATCTACCCCCATGACCTAATAGTCTTCCAAGGCTCTCTTCACAAATATTGGCATGGAGGTCAAAATTATAGTGATTTTACATTTTCCCACATATGCACGGCAATCGATGAGCTTTGTGCCGATTTCCGATTTCAACCAGATTCGGCTATTCTAAGAAAACTGGAATTTGGAGTAAACATATCAGGGATGCCTCTGGATATTGCCAAGTTGCATGGGGCATTTTTGTTCTACAAGAGCCAGAAATTCAATGACATGGCCATAAGGGATCCTCAGGGGAAACTTCTTGGTGTATCTTGCGTTCTTAAGCAATTCGTTATAAAGGGTTACAACAAATCTGTCCAGTATGGATTGAAGAAGGATACTTTCCGGTTCGAACTAAAGACCACTAGAATGCAATTCATAAAATCAATACTTAAAGACATCGGTATTGATCGCCCTCTTTGCTTAAATGACTTGAAAAACCAACTGCTAATTCAACTACTGGGAGCCAAGCTACTGTCAGTATTCGACCAAATTATACTTAATGATTATAGAGTAAAAAAGGAGGATGTTCCCAAAGATCGGCGGTTATTTTGGGCTATGGCCCAAAATCCATCTTACTGGGCGAGCCTCCGTGAAGGGACAAAAGAAAACTTCTCCTATCATAAGCACCAGTTTTACGATTTGTTGGAGGCCGCGGCTGGCAACAACATACACACAACGATCAGAGATCATATTGATGAAAAGATTAGGTGGCTACTCCGCACTTGAAAGAAGCTCCTACAGCATGGCATTTTAAGAAGTTGTTAGGCGACATCATGGAGTGATCAATGGTTTTGGATGGATCGATATGAAAAGCGACTTGGCGTCGATGGTAATGTCCTAGTCGATGCCAGCCATAAAATCAGCTGGGTTAATCTCAAGTATCTCACAAATTCTAAGTAGGGTAAAATATGTTAAGTTCTGCTTGCCAGCCTCTATTCTGGAATAGTTGCTTTTCTCCATATTCAGTCTATCAGCCATTACCGAACTAGGAACATTCTTGTCCTCACGAAGCTGGCGGATTCTTGAAGCAAGCTTTGTTAATTCCTTATCCTTATCCAATGCCATAGGTTGGCAATGAACGGCAATGCGCAAAATGCTAGGTTATCATATATGATAATTCTTTTCAATTTTGATATATTGCTCAAACAATTCTTACACCTATGGGCGTCATTGTTTTTTTGGCATGGATAATCTTAGCTTTTATGGTTGCAAATGCAGGCGACAAGAGAAATATCGGCTACGGTACCGCCCTAGCAATGTCTATTATTTTCAGCCCCATAATCGGGCTACTGTTCGTTGCAGTTTCGGAAAAGAAAAAGTCAAGACCTGCCTCCAAATGGAGAATTGATTATGAAAGAGCCAAGAAGGCTGAGTTTTTGGGAGACAAAAGTGAGGCCGAGAAATACTACAAATCAGCGTTGTATGAACTCAAGAATGATAAGCGCAAATTGTCACGAGATGGGCAAAGAAAACGGCTGGATAAGATATACGATTTGAATGCCAAACTTCGCAAGCTGCAACAAGACTGATTGTGGCATGTCTTTCATGATAGAGAAAGCTATATTTTTAACTTTTTTACGTAATACGTATAGGGTAAAATGGTTAAACGGTAGTGGATTAGTAGGTGATAAAGCTGATGACTATTAAGCAACAGCAATTTTGCAAAGAGTATTTGTTGGACTTAAACGCTACTAAGGCTGCTCTCCGTGCTGGTTACAGTAGAAAAACAGCAAGAGAGCAAGGTAATCGCCTGTTGACAAATGCTGACATTCAAGCAGAAATTCAGAGACTGATGAAAGGGAGAGACGAAAGGCTTAAATTACAAGCTGATGAGGTTGTCATCGAATTAAGCAAGGTAGGGTTTGCTAACATTGCGGATTTCTATGACAAAGACATGAATCTTCTGCCATTGGATGAAATAGAGGGTGACAACAGGGCTGCTATTGACATTCTTAAAATAGATAAGAAAATTACCGCTACAGGAATTGCTCAAACCACTACTACCCTCAAACTTCATAACAAGGTCCTGGCGCTGGATTCGCTATTGAAGCATTTAGGAGGATATGATCACAAGAACTACCAAACACCAAGACCTTCTTTATCACCTGAAATGTAATGATAATTAGCTAGCAATTACGACCGTAGTATCTGCGACTTTGGTTATCTCTGGCAGGAAGGCAAAAGATATTACACCGTGATCTTCATAAACATGCATTCTCAGCAGCTCAAAAGTAATATCGATCGGCACTGGCTGCGCCATTTCGATCAACCTTGACTTACTATCCTGTAGCAGCGAATTCAGATCGTTGAGATCACAGTGCAAATCTTCTACTGCATGGTATTCATATACTACCGTCCATTCATCTACTTGAAACTTCTCATTTTCTTTTGTTGCTAATTTCGACTTCTTCATTTGCTTAGATTTTTGAGTTAGTAAATGAATACAAGTATTGGACATATAGCCATCCCTGCAAAGTGGTTTAGTCATTGTTTTTTTTGCGTTCAGAAAATAAGGCTAAATGAGATCAAAGTATATAAGCTGTAGGTGTTGCTCTCTTTATGGGACAAGAGCATAAGCCTCAAATCTCAAAGATTTTGGATGAAATTTAAATCTGCAATTGCTCGTATCAATTCATAGCTAATGTTAAATTGAGCTATGTATTATCTTATTACCGTAATTTGATTAGCGATAAAATCTTAGCTGCATACGAAAAACTTAAGAAAGCTGATTCCTATTCGCATGATGCTTGCTCTATAATCACAGAAATCTCGTACCTCACGAGCGAGTACCTGTCTAGCCTACCAGCTATTGAGCTTCAGTCGAAAGTTAAGGGAAAGCATTACTTCGCTTTTGCTGCTAATGAGAAATACTCAAGGGCAATTAATAAAGCACTTTTCCAGTTAGATGCAGAAGAGTGGGATTCCTTGGCAACGTCAATTGTACAAGGGGCCTTTGACCAATTCGACAATCCTAATATTGATAAGATTTTGTATTCGACGGCAATCAGTTTCTGTGCGTCGATTGACCTGATTAAATCCAGGGATCAAAAAACACCTGGAACCTTTTTTGAGTATTTCATCGCATTTTTATACGCATGGAGATTGCGATGCTCACCTATACGGGAAATTCAGGTGTTAAATTTAGACGGAGATACGAAATTGAAAACTGATTTCATATTTGATTTGGGTCAAGGCCAAAACAAATTTCACCTTCCTGTCAAGACGTCAACTAGGGAACGAGCAATTATGCTCTGGGCCCATCAGAGACTTCTGGATGGTGTTTATGGTGTTGGCACCTTTATGGGGACCCCTGTTTGCTTGGCTGAAACCAAAACAGACAAGCGGAAGAGGGAAGTTGTTGAAATTTGCACTCCTAGACAATGGCAGGTCTACCAAATCCACATTGCAAGACTAAAAAGAGTGTATTACCTAGATGTTCCTGAAGAATATCAGAAACTGGATCAAGCTACGCCCAAGATAATTGTCAGACCGTTTTCTCAATTTTTTAAAGAATGGAAGGAGTTGAGCCCTAACTAGAGTTTGCGATATATCATGAAATAAGAATGATTTTTTCGCGCGTGATATTGCTTTTTCATTCTAGACACCCCAGGCTTGTTTTTTCTGACTACTACAAATAGATCCTCAGTAATAAACCCATAGTTCTGTAACTCAATGGTGATTTCGAGATGAGTCAACCTTTGCTTATTAGAACAGACTTCATCCTGACACTTAACGATGTAAATGCCATTTTTCTTGAGAACCCGGTAGGCCTCAAGGGCTGATCTATAATACAAGTCTAGTACTGCCTCATGATATTTAGGTAGTTCGGTACTATCCTTACCTTTTTCCCTATTCACACTCTGGCCATTTCCATTATTCGCATAGTACTGCTCAAAATTCTGATGCCCGTTGTGCGCAGTGCCTCCTGGAGTGTGCATATAGGGAGGATCAAATACAAGCGCATCAAAAGACTCGTCTTCGTATGGCAGGGAGGTGCTGTCTATTCCGGGAACGCACCCCTCGGGAAGACCCTTTGTCTTAATGTCGCTAAAAAAGAGGTCATAGTCCTCCTTATTAACTTTCTTCCAAAATACTCCTTTACCATACGTTACATCAGCTACTTTGGAGGACGTAGGAACGAATAAGTCGAGAATCATAGGGAAGACCTCATCATTTGTGGCAACGTGCGCAGAATGAATTAAGGCATTGGTTGATTCTCCCGTATTTATTCTCTCGGATTTCTTATGCTTTATGGTAGGCTTGCTCATTGATTTTAGAAGAGATTTAGATTGGTTAATCTGTATGTCATTGCTATTTCGCTAACTTGAAATTTTTCGGCGAGTTTTTTAATACCCTTATCATCTGACAGGTTAAAATCGGCGCTTCTAATCTGCTTTTGGAGCAATTTCACCGGCATCAATAAAGCGGCGGCATATGCGTTGGCTTCTCTCTCAATTCTCAATTCAGCGGTACTGGGATTATCACTTCTAAACAGGATTGAGAATTGCTTGTCGACAAATAATTCTGTTTTCTGCCTATGAAGCACGTAGTGAGCTATTTCATGCGCAATAGTAAAGCGTTGGCGAACTAATGAATCGTTTGGATTCACTCCGATTGTTCCTTTTCCTTCGTGAATCAACAAAACGCCAGAAACATTTTGGCCGAGGTCGTATGGCTTGATATCCACTCCTAATTTTACAGCGACCTCTTGCACCGAAACTGGTATCCTGTTGAGCCTTAATTTTTCAAGAAGGGAAAGTGCTTGGTTTTCGATTCTCTTAAAGTTCATTATTGGAGTCTTTAGCAGTGATTTCAGTTATGAAGGAGATAATTTTGGCTTCAGCATCTTTATCGTCTATACTCTTCTTGAATTCCTTCCTTAATGTCTGAACTTTGGTTTCCTCCGAAACAAAGAAGTCTAAAGGAAGTAAGGTCCTGACTGCCACGTTAAGTTTTCTGGCAATTTCCCAAATGAGGTGAATGGATGGTCTTTGGCGGCCTTTCTCAATGTTCACAACAGAAGCTCTCGTCAATCCAATTAACCTGGCGAAAGGTTCTTGCTTCAATCCAGCTTTTTTTCGGGCTTCTGAGATTTTATGACCAATTATGGAGTATAGGAGCAGTTGCTCTTTCGAGGTCATTGCAAAACTGTTTACACACAAAGATACTACAAAAAGTAAAGTATCACAAACTGTTTGTAAAATTATACATAAAAAAAAGTAAATTTATATTGTATCTGTCTCAAAATATTTGCTACATTTGATTAAATGAAACGAGTTATCTGTTATGAGTAGAGTTATTGTTATTTCAGGAGTCCTACTAGTAGTAGGCTGCTTACTGGCGAAATTATTCGCGAATCAAAAGAGAATCGTGGTACTTATTAAGAAGGTCAGGGAAAAAACTAGGGTAGATATCGAAGATTTGCACCCTCTGGCGATAGAAGAACCGAATGTGGGTATGGAGCCAGTTGGCTTTAAGATCCCCCACCTAAACGAAGCCCAATCCGATGAAAACACCTAAGAATCACAACAAGGTATGGGACACGTCTGACACCAAGAGACTCAGCAGACTAGCGAGTCAGGGCTTTACAACACTTGGTATTGCTAGGAAATTAGGTCGGACTACAAATGCCATCTACAGCAAAGCCAGTAAAGAGAATATTACTCTATTACCTAAAGACAGATAGTTGACACGGAAATTGGACCAGGCGAAGAGAGAATTCATTAAGCAGTTATACTCAGACTACAACTACAGTATATCGACTTTTGATAATCAAACATTGTATATCAGCAGTGCCGCACTTGGAATAAGCTTGGCATTTATAAAGGACATTGTCCCTATTAGTCAAGCCACGCATTTTTGGCTATTTCAACTTGCCCTATGGATATTCGTAGTTGTCATACTGGTTTCATTCATAGCCCATTACGTTTCAAGTCATAAAATTAACAGAGCAATTCAGTTAGCAGATGCCGAGCAATATGATCAGATAAAAGAAGATAAGCTAGTCCCATTTCTAAATATGACCCTTATAATACTGTTGGTGTCCGGAATATTGGGCCTGGTACAATTTGTAAACATAAATTTGAGCAGCATGAATGTTGAGAAGACAAATCATTCGATCCAAAGCGAAAAAAACAATTCCGCAACAAAGAGGGGAGCTCCAAATCCCGGTGAATTGGGTTACAAAGAAAAGGCCTTACCGTTGAAACCTTTACCAGCGGATTTGAAACCAAATACGACATCAGATAAAAAATAATGCAATATGTCTAACAAAAAGGATATAGTTTTCCCAAAGGTTGGGCTAACCTATAATAGAGCCTTAAAAGTCAAACCTTTGCCGATAGAACTACAAAAGACTGGAGCCATCGCTACGAATAAAGGCAACGTCGCTGGCGGGTCCAAGCCGGTGAAAAAACCAAAGAAGTGATTCTCCCCTATTGAGGTCTCATATAGAAGTTGGTCATTGGCAAATACTTTATTGCCCCCACAACCGCAAATTTTACAATGCTTCCACCCGTTGTTGTAGGGTGTCTTTCAGGTGCCTTTCAGCACTATTGTCATATTCAATCAAAGTTTCAATGTCCTCATTATTGGTGAGTACCTGAACTGAGGAAAAGGCGCGCTATTTGCTGCACATAAACTCGCATTTAGTCCTTGCTGTTTATGTTGGTTGGCACTTTGTGAGGGTGTCCTAGTCACTCGTCATTTAATCCAATTTGCTTGATCCAAACTGCAATAAATGTTACATTGAATTTGACGAAAGCCATGGCCTATTATTAGGTGGTGGCTTTTTTTATTCCCTTCAACTAGAAAATGGCTTATGAGTGACATTGAACGATTAAAATTTCCTGGAACATCCGGTCAAACAGTTCTTGGGTATTTCAAGCAATTATGGTCAAATGGCGCCATCAAACTGAAGGTACCAATGGTAGGGGAGGTGAATCCAAGAAATGATGATGCGCTGAGAATCAAGAGCATATTTAATGAGATTGATGATGCAAGATCATTTTACGATGCCACCATCGATGAAGTACCAGGTGATGTCTATGGGAGAATTAGAGAAACGAAGAGTGTAATTCATGAACTACGTCAAGGCCTATGGGCTGATAGGTGGGCCGAATCATTGATCCAAGAAATTATATTTAGACTAGGGAAATTTCTAACGGATTATCAGAGATTGAACCCAGAGCCGACCTGTGGAGGAAAAAATTTTGGCAAGTTTGAGAGCATTCTCACCGAAATGCGATTAGCAGTATGGACCATCGTTGCCCAATTATATTTGATTTACAATGAATTCATGGCGAAACCCCACAATATTCCAGATCAGATTTTGCAGAGAGTGACCAGTGAGTACCAAGCAGAGGGAATAATCCAATGATAGTCACATACAATTGTTAAGCCATGTCATTGTCAAAAATTATTACATGCGGTCACTGTTCAAATATTTCAGCGATGGAGATTCTTGGGCAGGTAACTGAACGACTCACCAAGGATGTTGATGATGATCTGCATGGTCCATTCCCAGAAGAGATTAACTATTTTGCTGTTCTTATATGCCCAGCATGTAAAAAGAAAAACATAGTTGAATACTACTGGAATGATTTTATGGAGTCTGATGACGACTTAACCTATACTGTACTATATCCCGCAGACAGGGACTTTCCCATTGGCCTTCCCGATTCCATAGGACCTGCTTTCCGGGCTGCCGAGAAGGTTAGGTTTATTGATGTAAACGCTTATGCTATTCTAATGAGAAGGCTCTTGGAACTAGTTTGCTTGGATAGAAAGGCCAAAGGCAAAACTCTGGCACTTATGTTGAACGATTTAGCCACTAAGAAGGAGATCCCGGATAAGTTGGTAAAGGTGGCGGGAGGCCTCAGAATCTTCGGTAATATTGGCGCCCATGCGGGTGCAGGTGAGTTAAGTGAAAACGAAATTCCTATTGTCTTTTCTCTCACCCGCGCCATCCTGGAATACATTTATAGCGCTCCTTATCTTGCCAAGCTGGCAGAGGAAAAGTTAAAGGAGATAACTGGCGCCGATAAGAAGAACAAGAGACGGTAACCGAATTTTTAATGTCACTACAAAGTTTTTGCCTAAGCTGCAATAGATCAACTAATCAGACAGTTCGTAAGGAATTTGAGGTTTTATATCAAGAGAATGAAGGACACTGGTGGGATAAGACCATTTACCAAATCATTGAATGTGGAGGTTGCAGTGAAACCACATTCAGAAAGCTGTACACTGATGTAGCGATGCAGGGTCCACCTGAACAAGAGGTGTACTATAAAGTTGACCTCTATCCTGAACGAGATTCCAATAGCCTCAAGGCGAAGCCTTCTCGGTACGTTCCAAGTAGAATAAGCGAATTGTATAGTGAAACGATTGCTACTTACAATAGTAACTCACCAATATTGTGCATCGCGGGTATTAGGGCCATCATAGAGGCTATCTGTAAGGATAGAAATATCAAAGGGGGTAATTTGCATTTCAGGGACGGCAGTCCAAAACGTAAATCAAGCTCATTACCTGGTAAGATTTATGGTCTAATGGAAGAAGGATACCTGACAGAAGGGAATGTTGAAATACTGTTACATTTGAGATTTTTGGGAAATGAGGCCTTACATAACTTGTCACGACCTTCAAAAGAGGAGTTGAAACTGGCTATTGAGATCCTCGATCATGTTATTGATAACATTTATGTTATTAACCGCCTTGGGGAAGAACTGAAAAGAAAGGGAATGACGCGAGGAGGTCATGGGAAATGAGGAAATTGGCCTGGAGAGCCAATCGTCTTTATCAAGGGGCAAATCAGCTAATTGTGCCGAGGTATTAAGGCTCTATCTGGGCTATGACACACCCTACGTACGAGCAAATTACTGCTGAAGAGAAAAGGTTTTTGATAGCAAATCAAATCCCATTTTTACTGCTGTTCGATGCAAGAGGAAGGCCTTCATCCCCTAAGATGGCGACGGAGATGAAGGAACAAGGTAAGCTATTCGCATATAACGCAACGCCATGTAAGAAGAAGGGGCACCGCATTCGTACCAGAGCAGGTCATTGCATTCAGTGCGATACGGCCAGAATAGCTTTTATGTTGAGAATGACTTCCTATGGCTTTGTATATATAGCAGGGACATTACGTGGGCAACTGATAAAAATTGGGGCAACAGCTTCTAAAAATGACAGAGCCAAATCACTTAATAGAACCGGGTATGCTTCCTACAATGACTGGGAAGTACTTTATACAGCGAGATGTGTTGAGTCCGGGGCCGTCGAGATTAAAGTTCACCGATTACTGCAGCCCTACAGGGCCGGAGGGACTTATTTTCATGACAACCACAATCAATCTGCAATGGAAATATTTCGATGCAGTTATAGAAAAAGCAGGGATGCTGTCTTGGCTGCTTTTAAGCTGGCAGGAGTAGAACCAATTGTTGAGAAAGAAAAGAAACACATCGTGCACAAGTATGATTTCAGAAACCTTATTAGGCTAAACGAAAAGGCCTAAATGCCCATAAGAGATCTTTATAAGGCGAAACTCACAAGGTCCATTTGTGGTGTTGGTGAATATCTCCAATAGACACAACAGTTGCTTCCCTTTTATCATTCGTCCTTTGAAGGTGCTCTTCTAGATTTTTCTCGGAGCTGTTGTCGTATTTCATCAACGTCTCAATGTCCTCGTGATTAGTGAGTACTTGAACTGAAGTGATCGGTACTCCCCGTTGAAGCAACAACGTCACCGCTGTTCGCCGGGCCATGTGGCTCGACATAAACTCATACTTGGGGCCCCGTTGCGTTCGAAGGTCGGATCCAGATGATCTTGTTTTAGACACGATACCATCTAAACCTACTATTCGACCAACCTCCTTAATCTGCTTGTTAAGTTGGTGCAGTGTGATTTCCGGGAGGGCTCCGTTGTATTTGCGTATAATGTCCAAAGCAGGCTGGCAATAACCGATAAAAGGAACGCGAGTTAGTTTTTTAGTTTTTACAGACCTAAACACCCACGAGTTATTTTCAATTTGAAAGGACGAGTATTGCTTAATGTCGCTCCACCTCTGCCCTGTAAAGCATGCGAAGCAAAAAAGATCTCTTACGCGTTCTAGGTGTGGTTTAGCTGAGAGGTCAAAATTGTAGAGTACTGCAAGTTCTCTTTCTGTCAGAACGATGTTTTCATTTTTCTTTATTCTAGTGGATTTGAATTTCTTAAATGCCTCGTTGCTGTGGTAGCCTCTTTCCAAACTCCATCTCATAAATGTCTTCAGAGTTTCAATAAACTTCGCTACTGTTTCATCCAGTAGGCCCTTCCCAAATCGCTTTGAGGTTCGCTCGGTTAGCAAATAGTGCTTGTATTGATCGTAAAATCTAAGATCTATTGTATCGAATGATAGGTGACGGCTTTTGAATTTTTGAAATCGGTAGAGGTCATTGACCAATGTTTTGTACTTCTTTGTAGTGCCAATGGAAAGGATACCCTCGCTGTATTCCAGCCAGTCCTGCAACGCGGTGTCAAACTCTTTTTGTGGGCTAGCCATTTCTCCGCCTTGAATATTGTGCTTCACCTCTTCCTTCAGCTCGTTTGCTTTCAATTTGCCCTCGCTAAGCCGTATTCCACATTTGAGGGTATGTGAATACAAGTCTTGCAAGCGGGCATTAAGTTCAGGACAGCCTACAAAAGTGGATTTTACACGTTGCCTTTTAATATCCCAATAGGCAGGCTTGATTTTAAGGCCAGTGGATACCTTTACTTGCTGGGCATTACTGCGAACATATAGGAAGATTAAGCACTCGCCTTTGCGGTTCTGCCTCTTGTCTAAAAAGTAGTTGATGTTCATAGACGATAGAATAGCGTACTGTATACCGTACTGTTCTGTTTGAACAATATAGGACACATTTTAAGATATTTGCTATCAAATCACTGACCATCAATGAGTTGAAAAAAAATGATATCAAATAGGATCAAATGGGATCAAGTATTTATAACGCTGCCCCCGCTACTAAGAGAAGCCTGAGTTGAAAAACTCGGGCTTTTTTTGTTGGCCAGATATCGTCTTTAATACGCGCATTCTATTCCTCCTTCAGTACATCCGCCGGATTGGCTTTGGCGGCATCATAACTTTGCATGGTTATTACGACCATCGCTATGGCAATTATGATGATGCCGGATAGGAGAAAAGTATTCCATCCCAGGTCTATATGGTAGGCAAAGTTCTGAAGCCATTGATCAGCAGCCCACATAGTTAGGGGTATCCCAATCACAAAAGCAATCGCTATCAAAGTGATAAAGTATCGGTTTATCCCAATCAATACCATTGACACTGAAGCGCCAAATACCTTCTTAACCCCAATATCTTTGCGCTTCTTATTGGCTGAATGCTTTACTACTCCCAGCATGCCCAGTATAGCAATGATCATGGATAGCACCCCGAATGAAGTTATTAGGCTTGCTTGCTGTTTCTCAGCCAAAATCATTTGTTCGAAAGTCGAATCAATGAATTGGTATTCAAATGGCGAGTCAATATCGGCTTCATCCCACTGGAGCTGGATCTGTGCGATGGCCTCAGAGAAGTCTTGAGTATTTACTTTCACCAACATATTCTGCTCATAAAACCAGTTCCTTCTCAACAGGAACATTACTGGAGCGATCTCCTTATCAAATCCTTGGTAGTGAAAGTTTTCCAATACACCCACTATCTTGCCAGGCTCGTTATCGAACAAGGGGAATAATACCTGAATACCATCCAACTCATCCAATGCCAATCCCAGGTGATCGATGGCGGCTCTGTTTACAATAATTCCCAAGCTGTCTGAAACTTCCCCCGGAATGTAATTCCTTCCATATATAAGTTGTAATCCCATCGTAGGGATAAGACCTTCATCAATGTAGTTGATTTGTGCTCGAATCGATGAGGTGTCGTTGCTAACTCCAACTAATCTAAATCCGGAAGCATTGTAATCACTTAGGAACTCATAAATGACAGTGCCGACCCCAGTTACAAAGGTCTGATTATTTAGTTTTTGTTTGATAGAAGTCCATCCCGCCTCGGTGACGTTTGCCGACCTTGGTATGTTGATCACCAATTCTCGTTCAAATCCTACGTCTTTGTTCCTTAGGTAATTCAATTGGTTTATTACCAGGATACTACCATTGAAGATTGCTATTGTAAGGGAAAATTGTACGACAATCAGCACATTTCTAAGATTCAACCGAGACTGACCACTTATTTGTTGTTGTTTGAAAATATCCACTACCTCCTTCCCCGACAGCTGCATTGCGGGTAAAATTCCAGATATCATACCCAATCCAACACTGCCAATGATCATCACCCAGATCATCATCTCAGTGTTATTCATTGTCAAACTGTTGCCAAACCACTGGGGGTAAAGAATTGCCAAACTGAACTTAATCAGAAGCAAGGCAATCAGGCTGGAGAACAGGCATAAAAAAACAGACTCTAACAAGTGTTGTCCGAAGGTTCTAAATCTGCTTGAGCCCAGTGTTTTTCGGATGGCATTTTCCTTCATGCGATCCATTTGCTCAGCATTAACAAGAATAACATAGTTGACTATGGTGAGTACGATGATGAATAAAACCACCACTTTCAGCAGGGTTACAAAATCTTCATTAGCACTTTGGGTGTGTTCAAATAAATTATCAGCATTAAAGTGAATGTCTGTAACGGGTTGGATTGGAAACTTGACCCTGAATCTATAGACATCAGCAACTGCTGAGTCGAGGTTTTGTTGTATCTGCGCGAGGTCTGCAGGTGCATGGGTACGAAAGTAGACATAGGTTGGGAATCCCCCTCGAACTGGGTCGTCAAGAGATTCCCAGCCTTCTCTCGTTGATCCACTAAGGAGGTAATCGAATTTTATGTGTGAATTGGACGGGATATTTTCCAGGATACCGGTAATCTGCAATGTTGTATTGTCACCATTTCGCGCTAACCAGGTGATAGTTTGACCCTGCGCCGCATCAATGGTGCTAAAATACCTTTCAGCAAAGGATCTTGTGATCACCATGCTATTTGGATCGCTCAGCGCACTTTCGGCAGTGCCATAGATAAGCTTAAAATCCAGTACTTCAAGAAAGTTTCCGTCGGTGTAAAACCCCTGCCTTTCTGGTATCGAATAATGGGTTTGGTCAAAGAGAAAAGTTTCCTGGCTTTGAATGCTCTGTGCTTTGGTCGCATCCTTAACCTCAGAGAGCTGGTCGCGGAGAACATTAACCAGGTGGCCATTAGTAATGGCCCATTTTACTTCCTGATCACCAGACTTAAAGTAAGTTGTGGCTCGATACAAATTCTCAGGTTCTGAAAAGAATAAATCAAAACTCTCCTCATTATTAATGTAAAGGATAAGTGTGGTAGCCGCTGTGATGCCGAGTACCAATCCGAGGATCTTAAATAGGAAATGGTTCAGGTTCCTGGTACTTGACCGGAAAAGAACCTTCAGGTAATTGCCTAACATTGGTGAATGTGTTTTTAACCTTGATAAACTATTGAGTCTTACGCAATAACGCTTTGGAAAATAAGAAAACTAACGATGGGATACCAGAGGTAATCGGTTTGTTACCGATTGCGTCTATGCATTGATAGCAGGAAATGGCTGCAGCTAAGCACCAAGATGCTAACGAATCACCAAAGACCAAATAAACTGGTAAAGAGCCTCAATTTGCAATTCCAGCCTGAGCAACTAAAAGCAAAAATGTTTCTTGTACACTCTTGAAGCTATTCGTGGTGATAAAGTATTCATTCAAGGAATGATAACCACCACCGTTGTCACCCTCCCCAATCGTTACTGCAGGTATTCCCAATGAGATGGGAATGTTAGCATCGGTGGAGCCTGTTCTTAAAGTCATTCTTTTGCCCATTTTACCAGCTACGGCCAGTGCCCGCTGCACTAGAGGACTCTCGTCTGGATTGCTCCCTGAAGGGCGATTGCCAATCATAGCTACTTCCATAGCAAGTGGTTGACCGGACCTGAGACGTTGGTTTTGTTCTGCTAGCCCTTTCCTAATGGCTTTCTGGAATATCGAGTCGATCTCAATTAGATTTTCTGGACTTACAGATCGCATATCTACTTCCATCCACGATTCAAATGGTATGGAGTTTACAGAGGTCCCTCCACCTATCCTTCCCACATTGTAACTGGTTTTTAAACCACTGCTGGTGTATTCGTCCGCTTCTACAGTAAATGCCTGGATGGCGGCACCAAGCGCATGATGTGGGTTAGCCAATCCAAAAGCTCCCCAGGAATGACCTCCATTTCCACGATAGACTACTCTATATCGATGTGAACCCAGACCCCGGCTGATAATGTCAATAATATTACCGTCGAAGGCAATAAATGAATCAATTCTAGGACCTCCGGGCCGAAATATATGCTTGACCCCTCTGAGGTCGCCGAGGCCTTCTTCCCCAACATTACCAATGAACAGGATATTTGCAGAGGTCTTTAATTGATGCTCATTCATTGCACGCAAGACGGCCAGGATTATTGCAAGCCCTCTGGCATTGTCTACTATTCCGGGAGCGAAAAGCGTATCTCCATTTTGTTTTACCTTGACATCAGTTCCCTGCGGAAATACTGTATCTAAATGCGCTGCCAACGCAACAGTTTTTTCTGAGCCTCCCTTCCGCAGACCAAACACATTGCCCACATCATCCATCCAAATAGAATCAACACCTTCCTGGGAAAGCTTTTCCTTAAAAGCCAGTGCTCTCAACTCCTCTTTAAATGGAGGTGACTCAATCTCAGTTAATTCGATAAGATCAGCGATGGTTTGTCCATCACTTTCTTCGATATAATTGAGAATCGCCCTGATGGCGTCCTGCTTCAAAATATTGGAAAGCTCTGCTTGAAATTCCGGACGCGGGTCGACTTGAACCGAGCCTTCCGAGACTGCCTCTGTTTTCGGTTCTACATGCCTTTGGCAACTAATGTGAAATATGCCTAGCAGTAGCAATATTGTCGAAAAAACATTGTTGATCATTTTCAATAGGCCCCTTATAAAAAACCAGATAAATCTACCAAGTTTAGCATACTGGTGCAAAGTAGGAAGAGGCGATGATTGGTATTGAATTTTTTGTGATAAACAGAAATGTTCCGGAAGTCACGCAACTTCCATTCACCGGTTTGCGTCTAATACATAATTATCTTATGTATTAGTAAATTATGTATATGGCATAAATCAAACCGTTAGAAATGAAACTGAACGTTATTACAGCTGTACTATTAGTAACAGGTACCTTATATGGGCAAACAAAGCAACCTGTAAACCTTAAAGATCCAATCCAGTATTACTTGCAAAAGCAAGTGGTCAAAGACCATTTGGAAACCCAACGTTTCGCAGAGGCAGCCGCTCTACTTAGTGATTTGTTAGATGTTGATACCACCGATGGCTCACTTTGGGACCAGAGAGCCAGAAGCAGAATGCATCTGGGAGAATATGAGAATGCCATTAGTGACTACAAGAAAGCAATCGACCTGGGATACTTCAGGGTCGGATCTGGAACTGCCAGAATTGCACGGGCCCATATTCTCAATGGCAACGAAGAGTTGGGGCTGCAGTGGCTGAGAAAAACAATTGAAGAAGGATATAGGTTCCGTTCGGCTATCTTGAGAGACACGGCATTCGCCAGCGTTATAGATCTTCCTGAGTTCAAAACCATTCTGGAACTTCCCTATCGGGAATATACCTCTCGTGAGGATGGGTGGTTGGCCGACCTGGACCAGTTGGAGAGGGAATTGAAAAGACTACATTATTACTACCGTGATCACGCATTGCCACCATCATTTAGTAATATATATCAAGATTTGCGTGGTAGTATTTCGGAACTTAACGATAGTGAGATAGCATCTGAAATACAACGGGCCCTGGCCACTTTGCAGGACGGACACACTGTGAGCTACCCCTTTGGCATGACTCGAGGTCAATCACCACACATTCCTGTGGCAACTTATATCTTCTCCGACGGCGTATTTGTAATATCAGCTCCGAAAAAACAGAAAAACCTTATTGGCACTAAAGTGCTAAGCATAGGTGGTGTGAAGGTTGATAAACTTCTAACGAACCTGCAACAATATGTTAGCGCGGAAAATGAATCGGAATTCCGGTGGGTGGCACCGATGTATATGATGTTTGGAGAGTTCCTTTCTGGCGCCGGAGCGAAGATAGAGACCGCAGCAGTTGCATTCACGGTTCTTGGGGCGGACGGGGCGAGTTCAACGGTCAACGTACCACTAAGTAACAAGGCGGTAAACCCTGCAATTATACCAGTCAGGCTCCCGGCATACTCCGCCAAAGGGATAAAGCCCTCTCCCTACCTGGAAAGGAACAACGACAACTTTTGGCTTGTGTCTGACCCTGGCCTCCGACTAACCTACACCCAATTAAATAGCATTGGCAACAGCAAAAAAGAATCGCTCAAAGATTTTGCACTACGCCTTCGCCAGATACTCAATTCAAGCCAATCAGAAAATCTGGTTATAGATCTGCGGTATAACAATGGGGGTGATGGAAGGTTGTTGCCAGAGTTGATAAGAACGGCCGTTTGGTTTGAGACGGCCATGGAGGGAAAGATTTTTGTACTGATGGGTAGAAATACCTTTTCGGCAGCCCAAACCCTGCTTAACCGATTAGAGAATTTTACAAACGCCACATTTGTAGGAGAACCTAGCGGATCGAAACCCAACCGCTTTGGCAACGAAACTCAATTCAAGTTGAATTATAGCGGGCTGCTGGGCAGCATTTCGAGCGGATACAATCAAGCGGCCAGTTCTCGAGACCTGCGTATCTGGATTCCGCCACAGGTTCCTGTTGCATTGTCATCACAGGATTACTTTACCGCTGTTGATCCCGTTATGCAAGTGGTCATCAGAATAATTGAAGCGGGCAGTAACAGCGGATTGAGCTCAGAAAAATAGTATTCATCATTACAACAGCGAATTGAAAGGGATTGCTAAGGTCGGAAAAGATATTCCCGTATAGTTAGAGTGCTCCTCGTACCATGTTTTGAATGGTGATATAAATACCTGCAGCAGCAAACAGGCTGGCAACGAGTACAGCTATATCAAGCTGCCTTCGGGGCTCTACTAACCTTCTGTAAATTAAAACGGCAACCGCCGAATAGAAGATAAACCCTAAGGGACTAATAATAAATTCACCTAGAATTTTCCAGGTTAGCACACCTGTGGATTCAACATGATTGCCAAAGGGCAACAGGTATTCAATAATGAACACAATTATTGTCACAACTCCGGCAACTATTGAGATTGTATCAACTGTCTTACGCATCTGCCGCCGATAATGATTTTATAAACCCTGGTGGAAAAGAAAGATGCAACCGAAGGCAGTAAGCAGGATATGGATAGACATCCACATCCAATAAGTCTTTAAAGCAACCGCAAACCCACCGTACCTCTTCTTATTTCTCAACTTGGCTTCGTCGCGTAAAATCTTTATTTCAGCGTTCGGGTAGGCATCATCGAGCTTGTTTCTATAGCGTCTGGCAATTGTCGCGCTTCTGCCATGCCGCTCGGCATGTTTCAAAGTTGAGATAGCGCCAACAACCCCAATGGCGATTAGAAAAGATGACAATACGACATTCGTTTCGTTATCGAGGTCCGCTAAAGACAAACCTCCTATTACGGCTCCACCTAGTGTCAAAAACAACCTTGACATCGCGGCGCTTATGTTATCATGATGGCGAGCTTGCACGTAGTATTCCTTATACAAAGTTATTAGCAGCTCTTTTTCTTCCGAGGTGATCTGGCTGTTGCTCATGTTTCAAGTTAACCACGCCCGCGTAATGTCGATCTTCTCCCGTAAGTATAAATACCCATAAGAACTACGTGTTTGTACGAACAGCAAAACCGTTGCACTTTATTTGCTTGAGTAATTTAAAATTCACTTAAGTTACGGTTATGCCCGAGAAAGCGCTTTTTATCGGTAACGATATTAATAATGCAGCTGGAGGATATTCCTGGTCGAAGCTAATTGACGACCTAATTCAGGAATTCAGCCCTCCCGGCATTACAATAAAGAAGGGGACCAAGCCTTTTCCAATGTTGTACGAAGAGATATTTCTTAAATCGGCCAGAGTAACAGGTCTAAAGGAGAAAACGCTAAAAAGCCGAATAGCCTCCAATACCAAGCGGCTGGAAGCGAACCAAATTCATGAAGAAATTCTAAGCCTGGATATAAGTCATATATTCACAACCAACTATGACCTTACATTCCAAAGGTTATTGGGGAAGGGAGAAGTCAAAAACTCTGGCAAAGTTAGGGAGTTTACGTATAGTTTGTTCCGTAAGTATGAATATGCCTCGCACGTATTCTGGCATATTCACGGAATAGAGACCTTACCCCGAAGTATCACGCTGGGCTACGAACATTATAGCGGCTATTTACAAAGGATGAGAACCTATGTGGTAAACGGATTAACCAAAACCTATAAGAATTCAGACTTTCCTTCCCTAATAAAAAGAGTGAGATACAATAAGGTAACCCACGACAGCTGGATAGACTTTTTCTTTACCCACGATATCCATATCGTTGGTTTCAATTTTAGTTTGGTAGAAATGCACTTATGGTGGCTGCTGGTTTTCCGGGAAAGGGCCAGGGTTCAGGCCAAAATGGATATCGATAACAACATCTACTACTACTATCCGGAAAAGTATGAAAAGAGTTCAAGAGAGAAACTCGATTTGTTTGAAACAAACGGGGTTAAAACTGTGGCCCTACCTGACTACCGGACGAAACCACTCCAGTACTACCGTAATGTAATTTCAGAAATCGGATCAAGCTAGCCTTCCCCTTGGTTGTAGAGATGATGTAGAGACTATTTAATAGCCTGTTACTAAGAAGTATTCTACATTGCCACCTAGTCGTACCTTAATACACAATTTGGTGGTTAAGCGCAAAAGGGCCTCAAGAGATTGAGGCCCTTTTCTATTTCAAAAGCATCCTGCACGATCCACTCCGCTTGATTATTCACTCTAAACAATCCTGTTAGCAAGTACTGTAACTTATAATGTTACAAAAATGTGAAGATTTCACAATTCGTCTGCAATACTTCAAAGCTTTCTTTGAACTAGAAATTTTAATTCAAGATGAAAAAACTACTAACACTACTACTACCGTTTTTGATGGTAGGGATTTTTACAGCATGTGACGATGATGAACCTTCTATAGGATCTCTAACGCTTAACATTAGCGGATTGGAAGACCTGGGCTCAAATTACGCCTATGAGGGCTGGATTATCGTCAATGGATCACCGGTCTCAACAGGTACATTTACCGTTGCAGGAACCGGTAGCAATGGAGTGCTTTCACAGACTTCATTTGACGTAGATGCTGCACAATTGGCAAGCGCCACAGCATTTGTTCTTTCTATTGAGCCTGTGCCAGATACAGATCCGGCTCCAGCTGCAACGAAGCTTCTTAGCGGCGATTTCTCTGGAACCTCTGCTAGCATAACAACTGGCATCGTTGGTGACTTCAGCAATGCGTCAGGTGTGTTCTTCCTAAGAACGCCAACTGACGAAACTGGAACCAACAATGGCAATGACGAAAACGGAATCTGGTTTGGAAACCCTGGAATGCCTCCTACATCAAGTTTGGTGTTACCTACTCTGCCCGAAGGTTGGGCTTACGAAGGATGGGTAGTTGGAGATGGCGGACCGATTACAACTGGTGTATTTTCAGCATTTGATGTTGCGGACGACGACGCACCTTTCAGCGGAACTTCACAAGCAGGCCCTCCAATTCCCGGTGAAGACTTCTTCAACAATGCACCATCAGGCGAGACATTCCCATTGGATGTTAGAGGTAGAACAGTGGTGATCTCTGTGGAACCTGTACCTGATAATTCAACAGCTCCATTTGCAATCAAGCCCTTATTAGGTACTGCTGGTCAAGATACAGCGCCTGCGACCCACAGCCTGGGTCTTAATTTGGGATCCTTGGCTACTGGGACAGTAACAAGACAATAGGTCATCCCATAGTAGTTAGTATAGATGATTAAAGTCCTCCGTCAATCCACGACGGGGGACTTTTGTTTTTACCAATGGCTGCATCCGATTGCGATCTCACGGCCGGTGAAACCGGTTTTTCACGATTTTTCGTATACTTAGCTAGCAATTACAAGTAAGTGAGACTGATACCTCTTCTTTCTATACTCTCAATTCTCCCTTTTCTGGGGTGCGAGTATAATAGTGAGTTTGAGCTTGCCAGGACATCAGAGTGTCACCAGAGTGGTATTTTTAATATAGTCACAGAACATCCCAGTTTCCCCGGTGGTATATCAGAATTCTATCTCTTTGTAGCCAGTAAACTAAAATACCCAGATCAAGCCAGAGACTTGGGCATCGAGGGACGGGTCTTTGTTCGGTTTGTAATCCTAACAGACGGTACTGTTGGCAAAGTCGAGGCAATAGAGGGGCCAGAAGAAGGGGGTATCAGAGAAGAAGCAGAAAGAGTAATCCGGCTTAGCCCCCAGTGGGAGCCGGGTAAGTCGAACGGCATACCCGTTTGTGTTCAAATAACGCTGCCAATTACTTTTAAATTAGGATAGTCACCTAGTCATTTCTTGCTACCAGAGCTTGATAATGTCAATATTGAGCCTACTCCACCCTTAGCACCTTAGTAGGATTGACCTGAGTCGCTCGCAGCACCTGATAGCCAGTTGATACCAGACCGAAGAAGATGGTTGTTAGCAGGGTTAGAATCAACAAAGACCACTGGAAGGAAACTCTAAAGGCAAAATCACCCAGCCAATCTTGCGTTACAATAGCAACAATCGGGGCCATTACCACATTACCAATCAAGGCTAAAAGTACTATGTCTTTAAAGAGCAGTTTTAAGATGGAATGAAAGCTGGCTCCCAGCGTTTTGCGAATCCCAATTTCTTTTAGTCTTTTCGAGGCCATAAAATAAGATAGAGAGATTAAGCCCAAGAAGCACAACAGCAGAGCCAGTAGCGTGAAAGCTTTAAAGACTTTAAAAAGACTGTCTTCCTTACTGTGCCGAAGCTGTAATTGGTCGTCTAGCCAAGCATATTCGAAAGGCAAATTCGGGAAGATGCTGGCAAAGGTGGCTTTCAATCTTTCCGGAGCTTCAGCATTTGGAGCATTTAACTTTACCATCATTTTGGTAAGCTCTATGCCCTTGTTGAAATATGCGGTCGCTTTGAAATCTTCACGCAACGACTCCTGAAAATAGTTAGCAATTACACCTATGATTTCCAGTGTATCCATGCCGGCAAACCAGACCAGCTGACCGATGGCTTCCTCCGCTGTGGCAAGACCATAAAGATCAAGAGCGCGTTCATTAATAATTAGTTTATTACTATCGGCACTACTTCTATGGAAGCGCCCGGCAAGTAAATCTGCGTCTACATATTTTAAATAATCCTCATCTGATGTGAGCTTCAAGCAAATTCCAGGATTTTCTCTGCCAGAGACCCCGAGTTTAGCAGTAGAACCGCGCCAGCCTACCTCTTTGCCAGGGATATCAGAGGTCATGGTGACTTCTTGCACGGTGCTTTCCTTGAGTAATTCATTTTTTAGCAATGTGAGTTTACGATGATGATCAGGCTCGTTACGGAGGAGATCCGGCACTTCCAATATCAAGCTGCTGCCAGTCTCAATCCCCAGATCCTGATCGTTCATAAATTGAAATTGCTGATAGATTACCACGCTCCAGGTAATGAGCCCGGCGCTGATGGCGAATTGACCAGCCACCAGGGTTTTTCTTAATAGACCTGAAGCCGCTTTGTTCTTACCGCTTTCAGAACTAGCCGCTGCCTTATAATTAGATAGCAGAAAAGCAGGATAAATTCCGGTAGCGGCAATACCGGATAAGAGTAAGCCCGTAAGGATCAATATCCATTGCCAATCGAGATAATGCTCCAAGAGAACCGAAGTTCCAGAAAGCTGGTTGAAAATTGGAATAGCCACAATCAGTAATAAAATTCCGAGAAGTAGCGCTGCAATATTCGCAAATGCTGATTCAACAAGAAATTGGCTCCTGATTTGGGACTTAACTGAACCCAGCGCCTTCTTGATGCCAACTTCCTTCGTTCTATCAGCTACCTGGGCGGTATATAGGTTTACATAATTTACCCATGCCATTCCCAAGATAGTGAGGGAGATAACAAGCAGAAACATTACCGTCTTGTAATCACCATTAATGGAGATTTCCTGGTTTATGTTAGAGTGCAGGTGAATGTCTTTCAGGGGCTGGAGTTCAAGCTTGATCATTTTGCTACCCAGTCTTTCCCCGCCGTGCTTATCTACGAAACCGGGAAGTTTCGCCGCCAGTTGTTCCTGATTAGCGCCTTCGTTTAGCCTAATGTAGGTTACATAGTCAAACCAGTTCCAGGAGCTGGCATTTTCCACGCCAATTAGGTGCACGAGGGAGACAAACGACAGCAGTAAATCGCTTTGGAAGTGAGAATCAGGTCTTCTGTCATAAACGCCGGTTATGGTGTAGTCAAAGGTGCCATCTCGGGTGCTTAGGGGAATTACCTTGCCCACAACCTGTTCAGATCCAAACAGTTGGGAGGCCAGCTGAATAGAAATAACTGCTGTATGTACGTCTTTTATTGATTTTACGGGATGGCCTTCGTGAAGCTCAAAAGAGAACATCTTGAAGAACGTGGTATCCACGTACATCGGCAATTCAACCTCGAAGTGCTCCTCGCCAACTTTTATGTATCCTTCGTTGTGGATGCCAACTATTCTACAAGCCTCTTTTACTTCCGGCATTTCCTCCACCAGGGCCGGTCCTACTCTTGAGAATGTTGCAGCCGTGCGGTAGGCCTGTCTTGCCGGAGGTGTAATCTGCATGGAAACCCTAAAGATGTTTTCGGCCTGACGATGAAAGCGATCAAAGGATAATTCCAGCTTCGCATATTGATACAGCAACAGAAATGAAGCAATGCCAACACCCATACCGAACAGATTAATAGAGAATAATACCCATCGCTTCCTAATGGCCCGCAAAGTGGCCTTGATATAATGCTTTATCATAATGTTCTTCTACTGAAATAGACTTTCGCTTTTTTTGAAATGTAGCCAAGCGGAGGGGCAACTTACCAGTTGTTAATTAACCCGACTTCCTGATTAATTAATTGAGGGATTGGAGGCGGCAGGATCACAAAAAAAGCGCCACTCGGGCGCTTCTATATGCTGGCGATTTTAATATATTATTAAGCGGCCTTTTTGCTTTTTCTTTCTAGCTCCGCTACCCTTTCTTTCTTCGCTTCTGATTGCTGCCCTGTTTCAGCGTATATCTTGGCATCGTTCAAAACCGTTTCCAGAGTTTTGATCATTTTCTTCTCCATCATGCCATTCATGAGGAGGCCCATTAAACCCTTCGACCTGAATTCAGCCTTCATCACAAGCTTTGAAGTGCCCTCGGTCACCGGTACCACTGTCCAGTCGTTAACAGCCTTAGTGATAAAGCCCGGCATCCCTTCTTTAACTTCGTAAGCCAGGTTCATGTCCTGGTGGCTGTATTTGATAAGCTCTTCTTTAATCTCACTGAACCCCTTTACATTTACTTTGCAAGCACGTTCGCTGCATACGGCACCTTCGAACTTCGCGTCACCAAATCCTTCAGCGTGGTCAACATTGCTAGACCATTTGTAAACATCGACGAATCCAGGTCCAACCATTTCCCACAATTCTGTGGCTGGAACATTGATTGTGATTTCCTTTTGAACGTCAAATCCTTTTTGTGCCATTGTTGTAGAGTTTAAGGTTAATAATACCGTCATTGTCATTAATACACTTTTCATCTTCCTCACATTTTTGTTTCTACAAATGTGAAAAAGTAAGGCCCAAAGGAATTTCTGGAAAAGCTCTATTGCTTTCTAATATGGCTTGCGCGGTAGTTGCTTGGTGAGATTTGAAACTTTACCTGAAAGTTTGCCGAAAAAGTAGTGACATCCTGAAAGCCGGAATCAAAAGCAACATTTGCGATCGGGTCTTGGTTACAGAGGAGCAATCCCGCCGCATGCTCTAATCTCTGGTTTTTGATATAACGAGCGGGAGATTCGTCAAATACTCGTCTGAATTCCCGCTTGAAGGATGACAGGCTCATGTTACAGAGGAATGCCAATTGCTCAATACTCAGCTGATTGAATAGGTTGCGTTCTATCGTTTCCTTGAAAGCTACATTTACTGGAGTGAATATCTCTGATAGGAGCTTTCTTATGTTCTCGTGATTTTCAGATTTCAACAGGATCATCATGAGTTCTTTCAATTTGAGAACGCCAAGTTCTTCATCGAGGGCTTCTGGCTCTTCAAAGTAAATGGCCAGATTGGTCATATACTGGTCAATTAGCTTGTTGCTAATAAACTTCTTTGGTGTCGGTATAGAATCGCTTTTCAGGAATGAGGGCACCTCGTTTTTGTAAATCTCCAGCAGTATTTCTCTGTAAAGATAGATGGCAATCACCTCGCATTCCTCTGACTTAGATTTAGGCTGATAACGCTGAACGTAGTTATTGCAGTTTTTTATAACAGCCTCTTTCTCTCCCAACTTATGCACACCACGGGAGTCGTAACTGAGCATGCTGCCTTCGATCATATAGAAAAAGCAAGCATATTCTTGTATGGACCCCTGCATATCCAATGGGGTCTTGAACCTGGCCTTTTGGAACAAGGGCATGCCACGGAATTCAATGATTTTGCTATCCAGAATCATGCTACAATACTAAGAATTAGTAGGCATTACCACTTTCTGAAAAAGCCCAAGTCTGTTGTATTCTGGGCTCTGGCGTTATTGTGAAGAGATTTTTTCTATAAAAGAAAAGAGCGGAGACTAAATCTCCTAAGTTGACTGTGGTGAGAAGATGCTTGCATTGAATATCTTACAATATGAACACGCGACTTTTAATGACTGCTTCAGCTGTTTTCTTCTTAATAATGGGAGTAGGGTTGATCTTTTTGCCGGAGGAGATTGGGTCTTTGCTTTCAGGCTCATCGGCGGTTTCGGCTATTGTTCTGCAATTGGCCGGAGCGACTTATTTTGGTTTTGCCATGATCAACTGGGGAGCAAAAGGTGTCTTGCTAGGTGGTATCTATGGCCGCCCGATAACCGCGGGCAATTTTGCGCATTTATTGGTGGGAACAATAACATTAGTAAAAGCAGCCTTTGGTGCGGAAGGCTACTATCTGTGGATCCTGGGAGCTTGCTACGGAGTATTTGCCATATGGTTTGGCCTCGCCTTATACACTCACCCCAAAGACGCGCAGTAACCTTCCTTTCACTGATTAGCGCCTAATCAAAGTGCCTGCAGCGATCTCTTTGCCTTCAATTTTTAGCCTGTAAATATAAAATCCCTGTGGTAGTCTTAAGCCTACCCTGCTATTCTCTACACGCCTCTCCAGCATTAATTTGCCGTGGCTGTTGAGGATAATGATTGAGGCAAGATCACCTGGTGGTAATCCTGAGAATGTCACTTCGCCAGCAAATGGATTAGGGTAGGCCCTAATTGTTGATAATGGCGAAAGGTCCAGAGCGGTTATGGTGCTGGGCCGCATAGTAAAAGCTAAAGCGTTTGCCATTTTAATCCAGCCCGATTCGTTTTCTCTAAGCTTTGTAAACTCTTGCTCTATATGCATAAACCTTCCTGCTGATAATGTTGCATTTTCTGAGCAGGAGTTCGAGCTTTCGTTAATGTAACGGCCTTGGGTATTAGTGAATCCCAACAGCCGTGTCCATTCTTCATCAACGTGAGATAACCTAAATGTTAACGAATTATCTTGCTTTCTTAGCTCCTGGCGTAAGGTAGAAAGGTAATCCTCGCCAGCAAGTTCTCGCGTTCCATAGCTCATTATCACATAGGGGTCTGAGTCTCGTTTAGCAAAACCATGCAATTGCACAAACACTGAGGCCCTCAAATCACTCATAACTTCAGTTGCAAGTTGAAAGGCTGAACTGGTATTGTGTGCCACATCCGAGACCCGGTAGCTTTCAGAGAAACCGGCACAGATGCTGGTACTTCCCGAGCAATCTGAGGCGGCACTAGCGTTGCAGCGATGTGTGCCTGATAAGAAAAACGCCCCGGCTCCAGTTTGCTGGAAGATGAAAGCACCTTGCGAGCCAGTGTTAAGGTCAGCACGGGGGTGGGGGCTTTGTATAACCAACTCCTCAATCTCTGGTTCAGGATTGAAAATATAAAGGCCCCAAAAGTTTTGGGAATTTACAGTGGGCCTTAACAGATGATACTCCTTATTCTCTGTGCTTGAATTATCTCTAAAGAATACCAATTCATATTCGAGCAGGGTAGCTTTCTCCGTGGCGTCCATGAATCGTTTTTCTAGCACATCCTCGATTAGACCCTTCCATCGCTGGACGTCGTCTCCCTCTGGAGATGAATATACATTTGTACCGCTTGCTGGTAGTGAAGAGATTACTTCATCCAGCGTATTTATGAGGTGGCCTTCTACAGTCTCTTGCGCCCAGCAAAAACTTAGAAAGCAAACCTGGGTCAGTATAAAAACAGCAATTGTGGTACGTAACCTCACAATCTAATCTATTCACTAAGGAAGTAAATACAAAACCGAAGCTACATACTTTAGCCAGTATTGAGGGTCCAGATGGCAAAAGGTGACTTATTCAGAATCTTCTCCGATACGCTTTTACTGAAAAATCGCTCCAGTGTAGTTTGGTTGCGCTTAGCCAGGGCCAGGAGATTCGCGTTGTTGTCATTTGCGAAATTCAGCAATCCATCAGATACCGATGTGTCATACTGCAAGGCGACTTGACTATTGAGGTTATGCTCACGACAAAACTCGGTCATCTTACCAAGAATTTCGTCCTCTTCATCTTTGGAGGCCGGATCATTAACATAGACGAGAACAAGATTTGCATCAAGCGAAGCCTGAAGATCCTTTACCTGCTCAATAACCAGGCTGGCTTTCTCGCTACCATGGTAGCCGAAAACTATTTTGCCGATATCGATGGCCCTCGTAGGACTGTTGATAGTTATCACGGGACATTCGGCTGATCTCATCAACTTTTCTGCACTGGAGCCAATTAGCAAAGACTGGATGCCGGAAGAGCCAGTTCGGCCCATAACCACTAGATCTATTCCGGCATCAGTGATGTATTCCAAGGATGCGTCAATAAAGACTCCCGTTTCGCAGTGAGTAGTAGTAATAACGTCCTCCTCAATAGATTCCACCAGCGACTTCAATTTCGCCTCAGCGTTACCCTTAACCTTGGCCAAATAATCCTGTGGCGAGCGGTCGGGACTATCATAAGCAGTATCCATGGCCGTCAAGGGCAGTTCGGCAATGTGTACAACGTGTACGGTTGCTTCACTTTTTTTTGACAGATCCAGAGCGAAGTCCAGGGCAAACCTCGCCTCTTGAGAAAAATCTGTTAGAACTAAAATGTCTGTCATGGCCTGATAAGTTAAAGTATTACACAATTTAATGATAGTATTACTACTATACGTAAAATTATGACTAATGTTTCAATGGGTGACCTCAGTTACAAATCAGTGTGGTAGGCTATGAGCTAAAGTACTTTTAAGTAAGGAAGACAGAACCCTGGTAGTATTAATTACGTTTGCTATTTCATTAGCATTTATTATCCTTATAAATGTAAATGAAATGAAAGGAACTTATCTTGGAGAATTTGAAGAGATAGTTTTGCTCACCGTGGCCATCCTAAGCGATCAGGCTTACGCTGTGGCTATCAAGAACGAGCTAAGTAAGCACACCAACAGGAAAGTAAATATTAGCGCCGTGCATTTGGCGCTGTATCGCCTGGAAGACAAGAAATTTCTTACGAGCAAGATGGGTGGTGCCACATCCGAAAGAGGAGGAAGAAGAAAGCGTTTTTTCCAACTAACCAGGCAGGGGAAGCTTGCCTTGCAACGGGGCAAAGACCTCCGAAATCATCTCTGGTCTCTAATCCCAGATTTTTCGGTATGAGTAGGCAACCTCCATCTTGGCCATTCAAAATTCTAAGGGGCATTTGTAACCCACTGATATACGAAGAAATAGAAGGCGACCTACTGGAACTGTACTATGAGCGGGAAGCCAATTTTGGAAGAGCTAAGGCCAATTTCTACCTAATTATTGATCTGGTGAAATCATTGAACTTTCATCGCTCTCGAAGAGCACATCATCGCGCCATAAATTCTACAGGTATGATAAGTAATTATCTTAAAGTCGCCGTTCGTCATCTGGTCAAACACCGATGGTATTCCCTGCTTAACCTTACAGGTTCGGTGCTGGGCATTTCCACTTTCCTGGTTATCTCACTGTATGTCAATTTTCACTTTTCATTTGATCAGTCATTTAACGATGCAGATCGCATTTACAGGGTGGCTGGGGAGGCCCAACTCAATGACATGAACGCTCACATGAAGTATACTTCGTTGGGCCTGGGAAAAATGATCATGGAGTCAGTGCCGGAAATTGAAATAGCTTCTTCTATGGCAAAGGGCTTTTACAACTACCAATTTTCTAGTAACGAAAATAAAGTCTACGAAAAGAAAGTCTTTTATACAGATCCTGAATTCCTCCGGATATTTCAACTCAATGCTATTCACGGTGAGCCAGCGGACGCCATTTCCCAACCCGGCACGATTATACTCACAGAGTCAGTCGCCCAGGAACTGTTTGGCACATCTAACCCCGTTGGAGAAGTTATTAGTGCTTCTTCGGGTGACAGCCAACACGAGCTTACAGTTGGTGGTGTGATAGAAGACCTGCCCAAAAACTCTCACTTCAATTTTTTCGAGATGTTAGTTTCAGTATCTACCTATGAGACTATTGGCAGGGTTACGAAAGATCCGCAAAACGTAAACAGCTTCACTTACTTCAGAAAAAGAGTTAATGCGGAGGAAGAGGTAGTTAATGAGAAGATGAATATGGCTCTAAAGGCTGTTGCCGGCGAGGACTTCTGGCATACACTCTATGCCCAACCACTTACAGATATTCATCTTAATCAGAGAGGTTATGGAGTAGGGGCCGACGCGGACATCAGAACTCTTTACATCTTTTCGCTGGTAGCTTTATTGGTACTGCTCGTGGCATGCATCAATTATGTAAACTTAACAACCGCTCAGGCAGCAGTGAGATTTAAAGAGATGGGTGTAAGGACAGTTATGGGTTCACGAAGAACACACATTTTCTTTCAGATCGTGGCAGAGTCGGCATTCTTCATCCTGGCCTCTTTTCTGATTTCGATTGTTGTAATGATAGTTATTCTGCCAGCATTTAACGTTTCCTTTGGCACCAGCCTTGACGCCACTACGCTATTAGATGGTAAGGTGATAATTGCCATGCTCCTGGTGGTGATTGCTATTGGCTTAGCCACCGGCTTGTATCCGGCGTATTTTCTTACGCGCCGTTCTTCCATACTATTGTTGAAGGCCAAGGATGATGCCGGTAGAAAGTCAGTTTTTAGAAGAGGTTTAGTAACGGTGCAGTTCATGATCTCATTTGGCATAGTGCTATCGGCGGTTGTGATCAATCAACAATTGCAATTTATGGCAGACAAAGACCTTGGTTTTGAAAAGGAGAATGTGCTTTACATTAACCTTCAAACCGCTACTAATGCAAAAAACTACAACCTACTTAAAAGGGAGTTTGCCAAAGTACCTCAAGTTTTGACTGTGGCTGGCACTGCCGGTTCTAATATTGACGAGGGAATTGGCGGCAACGGCATTGAAATGGAGGGAAGCGAGGAGGTTATGATGCGCAGAGTGATGTTGGTAGATTATGAACTGCAGGATGTATTAGGCTTTAAGCTAAGTGAGGGGAGATGGTTCTCCAGACAACATGCTACAGACTCCGGAGCTGCCTTTGTTATAAATCAGGCGTTGGCCAAAGAATTGGGCGATGGTGCATTGGGGATGAATCTGCTTCGAAATGGTCAGAAAGGTAAAGTGATTGGCATAGTGGAGGATTTCCACACCCAGTCCCTACACAAGCCTATAAAGCCTCTTTTAATGTTTATGAGTACTGGCGATATCCTCTACGGCTCATATCCTAACCTGGTATTGAGGGTAAGTGGAGATAATCTACAAGAAACTATAGCCAGACTAGAAAGCAAATGGAACCAACTCAGTGATGGCCGCCCCTTCGACTTCAACTTTCTTGATGACGAACTTGATTCGCAATACCGGGAAGAAGCTGTATTCAGTAAGTTGTTCAACGGGTTTTCAAGCTTGGCGCTGGTGGTCTCGTCCCTGGGCCTGCTGGGCCTGATTTCTTTCGCCGTAGAACGACGTGCCAAAGAGATTGGTATCCGCAAAGTGCTTGGAGCTTCAGTGAGATCTATCCTAATGTTGATATCAAAAGAGTTTGTTTTACTCACAGTTGTGGCCCTGGTAATAGCCTTACCTCTAACCGTAATCTATCTCAATAGTTGGCTAGAGAACTTTGCCTATCATATAGATGTCGCAGCTTTTGCTGTGGTGCAGGCCATTGCAATCACTGTGGTAGTGTCATTGGCAACGGTAAGTTTCAGATCTCTATCAGCGGCACGATCAAACCCCGTTGATAGCCTGAGAGATGAGTAGACCACTTAGTTATATTTAACGATAATCCTTTCCAGTATTCTGCTTGCGGTAGTTATTCTAGATAGGTCTTTATAGAGTTCTCCAGTCTGACCCGAATGATGGCCATGACCGGCCCGTTCCATAATATAGTAGCGTTTGTTATCTTGTTCAGAGATGTTGACCTGGTAAATGAGAGAGGGTTGCCCCAGTAATCCACCGCCACTATGATAGAGCGTATCATCAGGATATTCAAATTCTGAGAAGAATTCATTATCGTCGAATGCCACGTTTATCTCAACCAAAACCTTGAAGTTTGAGATGGTATCAACTACTGATTTCAGGAGGAAACTGCCCTGAGGCGTAGCCCCGGTGAGTCCATCAGTTACTGGCAGTTGTGCGCTGGGAGCGAATAAACCATCTGTTTGCAAAACCCCTCGCTTATGAGACCAGTACGGAAGGGCATCAATTCTGATTGGGGTACTCCCCGCGGCTTTAGGAATACTAGTACCATCCTGATAATTGGCTTTGCTGCGGCCACTGAAGAATTGTCCTTTTGCTGTAGAATGAGTTACCAACAGGGTTTGGAGGTAGTTGCCGGCAGTATCTTCAAGCCAAATTACCACCTGGGGAAACCAAAAGTGTTCGCCTGCCATCATTTCAACTTCTAAGTTAGGCATAGCCTCAGCTGTAAAATTGTAGACGGAAAACTCTGACTTAGCTTGGCGAGGAAGTTTGGTTTTGTGCTGTAGATACCACTGACTAACACTAGTGAATGGTTGCATAGAGGATGAGAATCCAAAAGTTAAAACACTTGCCACGCCGACTAACCACCATGACCTTTTCTGCTGAAGGTAGAATTTGATTGGCTTAATATTGTTGCGGAAATGCAAAGCGGCTCCGATCAGAAACAGCCAACCGAAAATAACATGCAAAACCATGTTTAGGTCATTGTAACCTAGAAAGAAGGCAAACAGGCCCGTGGCAACTAAAACAAAAAAAGAAGCGCCTATAAAGACGCTTACCATTGAACGTTTCAACTCGCGCTAACTAAAGTTCGTTCAACAGTTTTCTCAATGTGGCCACTTGCCTGGCAGCAGATTCTGGCATTTCAGGAAAGGAGACATTTCTACTTGCAGCAATAGCCTTCATCTCTTCAACCAGGATTTCTAAACTGCTGTCGTCTGCTGCTCCCGGAGGAATTACTCCCTGTAAGCCATTTTTCGATTTCCAACTTTGTATCTCTGCCCTCAGCAACGTAAGTGCTTGGGCTTCTCCGGTTTTTGTGTCTGCTGGCCCGCAAGATTTCTTTGTGTCTTTAGAACAGGTAGTTGGTTTACAATCTGCTTTTACTTCTTTCTGTTGACTAAAACCATATAAGGTCATCCCCACAAAAGTGAGGATCATAAGAGTTCGCTTCATTTGTTTTTTTAACAGAAGACGAAGCGATTAAGAATTGATGCACGATTGGGATGTTTGTTCGTTTTTGTAAGCGCAGACCACAATACGACCCGCGGCATCATATTGGAAGCGGCACCGGCTATCGAAGTGAGATTTGATCTTTTTACGGGCGCGTTGCACTTTTGACCGCAAACTTGGATAAGGCATGCCCAATCTAGCGGCAAGGTCTTTCTGACTGACTCCTCTTAAATCTATTTCGGTAATGATCCATTGCGACTCCTGATCGAGTGCTGAAATAAATTCCTGCTGGCATCCGAGCATTGCTTGTTCGGTTTCATTCAGTTCTTCTTCCTCTGGGAGCTGATCGGGAATGGATTTTGGGCTGGCCCGGAAATGGTCAATGAGCAGATTCCTGGCAACTCTAACAGACCAAGCCTCCACATTCTCAATGTCAATTTCCTGGCTTTTGCTCCACAACCTTAGCATTGTTTCCTGCGTCAAATCAGCTACCAATTCATTATCAGTAGTTTTGGCCGACAGAAACCTCGCTATTTTTTTACGCAATTCCTCCATGGTATAACAAAGACGGCTGGTAATAGTAAAAGGCCCATCTCTTTAACATAATTAACTTTCTAATTTGCTTGCCGGCCGTTACCATCTCCAGCCGATTCTGCTTAGATTTAGCTTAGACTTGACCTTAGCAATATGAGAACCTCAGTTTACTTTCTTGCTTTTTGCTTTCTGGCTTCTTGCCTACAAGCCCAAATTAGTGATGATCACAGGGCCCGGGTTGACAAGGTCTTTGCCCAATGGGATAAGGATGACTCACCAGGATTGGCCCTTGGCATTATAAAAGATGGGCAGATGATCTACAGCCAGGGTTATGGCATCGCCGATCTGGAACATGACGTGCCCATTACATCAAAATCGGTATTTTACATGGCTTCAGTTTCAAAGCACTTCGTTACAATGTGTATTCTTCTACTGGAAGAAGAGGGAAAGCTTGATCTTGATGCTGAAATCCAAACTTACTTACCAGATTTTCCCCGATACGATGACCCACTGACCATTAGACATTTTATACACCACACCAGTGGAGTGAGGGATAATCTTACTCTTTGGAGCTTAGCAGGAAATACCATCTACGACCACATTGACAAGGATGCCATCTATGAGTTGATTAAGCAGCAGAAGTCTTTGAATTTCACACCGGGTGAGCGCTATCTCTACAGCAACTCTTGTTATTTTATGCTGGGGCTAATTGTGGAGAAGGTTTCAGGGCTTTCTATTAGGGAGTACGCCAAGAGGAATATGTTCGAACCTTTAGGTATGAAGAATACACACTTCCACGATGATGTCAACTACATAGTAAAGAACAGGGCCTTCAGTTATTCCCCTAATAACGATGGTGGCTATAATAACCTTATTATGCGCTACGATCTGGTAGGGTCAGGCGGCCTTTATTCTAATGTGGAGGACATGCTGCTTTGGGATCAGAATTTTTACCACAACAAACTGGGCGGTGGCCAACAAAGTTTAATCGATAAGATGCATGTAGAAGGACTGCTTAACAGCGGTGAAAGCAGCAATTATGCATTTGGCTTAGTTAATAGCACCTATAGGGGAGTAAAAACAGTTGGCCACAGTGGTGCGCTGGCAGGATATCGTACCTATTACTTACGCGTGCCAGATCATAACTTTTCTGTAGTTATCCTCGCCAATGTCTCTAGCTTCAATTCGGGCACCATGGTTAGGGCGGTAGTAGATATTTTGCTTGAAGATGTTTTGGAGGAAGAAGACCAGGAAAGTGATACTGCCAATGGAAACAACGCTTCATCAGAAACCACCGCAGTTCCTGATCTTTCGAATATGGCGCCGGAAGATTACGCTGGCAAGTTTTACAGCGAAGAACTGGGGGTTACTTACACCCTGTTTGTCGAAAATAACCAACTGCAATCAAGGATCAGGTATCAAAATCCATTGGCTCTGGAAGCCAGAGACAGGGATGTATTTGCAGGGGGCGGTAGGGTATTCAGCTTCAAGAGAGCAAATGGGCAGGTAGCTGGTTTTAGCATTAATGCTGGAAGGGTAACAGATATTGAGTTCATTAAGCAATAATAACTAACTAGAACAACCTCCAGTTAGAACAATATTAAGTCTGCACTGTATATTTGTTTAGGTGGCGCCCTAAATTGTCAATCCTATGATTTTAGTACATGTAATTTGTGATGAAGAGCAAATGTCTACCGATATAGCAGAACTGCTAGTATCCGAACGATTAGTTGTAGATGCTGTACTGGTTCCTGGCACCAAGATAACCCGCGGCGAAACTGCCTCACAGACGGTGTCAAAGCAGCAATTTATGGTTTACGGCAAAACCAAAGCCTTGCTCTTTGATACCATAGACAAGTTGTTACGCGAAAAGTATGGCGAACGGTTGCCCACCTTGTATTCCTTGCCAATAGTGCACATGGATTGGGACCAATCTTCAGAGTTACTGGAAAAAACCATTAAGGTGTGATTGTCTACACCTACTAAGGGCTAGCCAAGTCCTAGCAAGTGAATGTGTTGCTCCTTGCCCTTAAATTGATGCTCGCCTACGTCAACAAGATTTAAATCTGTAGTTAGTTTGTCGTACAAGTACTTAGAGATTAGCAGGCGTTTTCCAAGTTTGTGAACCGCCGAACATATGCGAGCGGTAGTATTGATTGTGTCACCATGATAGGCAATCTCTTTTTTCGATACGCCTATTTCCGTGATCGTTACTTCACCCATATGCAAGCCAGCTTTAAACCGAGGAAAGGCACCATAGGTTTCTTCATAGTAAGTTTTCCTGCCCTCAAAAATTGCTTCAGCTTCAGTATAAATGCGCAGACAATTTCCCTGTTTTAGTCCATCTTCCGGTTTCCAAATAATAACCACCTCATCTCCTACATATTGAAATACCTGTCCTTTGGTGGCAGTAATGGCTCCATCAAGGTCTCTGAAGAAGTCAGTAACAAACAGGCTGTACTTTTCAGGGCCAAGCTTCTCAGCCAGGGTAGTGGCATCATTTAAATCAAGAAACATGAAAATCCTTTCCTCAACAGATGGCTTATGGAATCTGCCCGTCAGGTAATTACGCAGAACACCTTTTCCAAAAAACGACTGTAATTGCCAAACAAACGACAGCAGCAATGACATTCCGAGAAATACGAAACCATGGATGTTTGCTAATAAATATTCATTCTGAAGTTGGGCTAGAATTTCTGGATCTTGAAAATCAGTGAAGGTGCGGCCGGTGTTCTTGGTGTAAAAGTAAAAGGAGAAAAAAGTAGCGATTATGATGATGATAAAGTAAGCCACTGAGCGTAGAATCAGTAAGAGAGAGTATCGCATCCTGATGGCCCTTGGGCTGGTGAATAGAGGCTCTATTAATCCGTTGATTAGCCCAATGGAGAAAAATGTAACGATGGTATAAACAATAGTTGCGGGGTTACCCCAGAACAAATGGATGAGCAGCCCCGCTAGTGCGCCTATCAGCCCAAATTTAAAGGCTGTAGTCCAATATGAATTATCTCTGTTCCCCGGCATGGATTATCACGTAAAGGTATAGTTTCCTACAGCTAAGGCAACGAGCAAGTGAATTTTGAAGGCGATTTCTATTGCGTTAACTTCAAGATAATTACCACCTTATGTGGACTTGCCCCAAATGCCAGCGGTCGTTCCGAAATACAAACCAGGCACATTCATGTCGAAGGGTTGATAAAGATCGATTTTTTGATCGGCGTCCGCCGCACTTCAAAGATTTGTACAAGACAATTCAAGAAAGAGTTGCTGAATTTGGTTCCTACCGCGAAGAGGCGGTACTACCAGATGTAGTCTTCTTTAAGACCAAGAGCACTTTCCTCATGGTTAAAATAAAAATGGCCTGGATTGACATAGAATTCTTTCTTGATCACCTCGAAGATGAACCGCCGGTGAGAAAGTACCTGCAAACCTCCAAGAATCGGGTTGTGCATTTAGTTTCAATTGACAGCGAGGAGGATATCGATGATCAGCTTTTGACCTGGATCAAGGCTTCGTACGACCTCATTAGTAACTGATGCTATTTTTTGTTGTCGTCGAGATAGGTCAACTCCCCAAATTCCTTAATTACCTCATCCAATTTTTTAACTGTTTTCCGGAGATGCAAAACGATGTTGTGATTGTAATCATGGGCCCAGTCTCGTTTGTCATCAGAAATGAGCTGAATCAGGCCCAGAATTGTAGCGATAGGGCCACGGAATTCATGGGAATTCTTAAATGAAAGCTGATCGAGCCTTTCTACCGCGGTTTTAAGTTGCTTTTCGGTATTGGCTGACTTCGAAACATCCAAGGCCGTGCAAGCGAATTTCAAGGGCTTTCCGGCGGCATCTCGTTCAAAAACGAATGTCACGGATAAGCAGTGTTCTGTAATTGCCTTCGGCATCTTGTAGCCTGAAGGTAAACTCAACAAATTCCCCAGGTTTGGAAACCAAAAGCGTCTTGAATTTCTCCTGGTAGTTGTCAACATCTTCGGGATGGATGTGCTGCTCGATCTTGGAAATTGTATCTAGCTTCTCGTTGGTTTCATACCCTAGATACTCCCCGGCACTTGAGAAGAGCAAGCGATCACTGGGAATGTCAAATGCGCCAAAAACTACAGGCGATACACTGGAGACAGACTGAAGAAACCTCAATGTAGAAAGCATCAACATGCTCATATACTGTAAGTTAGCAAAATATTAACACAAGTATCCCCATTGCGCTTAGAGGCCTGGTTTGCTTCTCTTAATTTCTGAAGTTGTTACCTCCGAGCCATTTACCTCAATCACTCCATTCTTAATCAGGTTCGAGAACTCCTCCAATGTGTATTTGGGCGTAATATGCTGAGGACAATTCCAGTCGAACGTTTTGAGGTGAAATATTACCAGTCGTTCTACCTTCGCCCGGTAGTTACCATCTACAAGTTTCTCCGCCAGCTCCGGATGCTCCGCTGGATCAAGTATTTCTGCTTCAGCCCAAACTTTCAATCGAGTACGGGTGGGGTAGTCCAAAAGTATCAGTGCAACCTTTTTCGTTGCATTTATATTGCCCGTGCTGATGTATTGCATGTTGCCTCTAAAATCAGCGTAACCCAAAGTCTTTTGATCAATAACTTTCAGAAATCCCTTTGGGCCGCCTCGAAATTGCACATAAGGCCAGCCGTTTTCACCAACAGAAGACAGGTAGAAACTATCCCTGCCTTGGATGAATTGGATCTCCCGCTGAAATAGCTGTGATTGGTCCGGTCCGTTTTCTTCTATACGCTGGTATCCCTCTCTGCTACCGTATTTTTCCTGAGCTTTTCGAACGCTATCCGTAAATGCGTAGTTTGTAAAATTCTGTTTCATGATTCTTATTCCTAATTACCGAACGATCGGTCAAATACTAAGTAAAATTTTTTTAATAGGTGTATGTCTCTTTTATCGATTTAATTGCTTGCTGAAACGGAGATTGGTTTTTCATGCCTTTGCTTACCACCAACGATCCCTGGATTTTGATAATCACTTCCATAGCTACTTTTCTGGCCTTCGCCTTGCTGAAACCAAAATCAACCCCAAGTTTAGTAAAAGACTCGATCCAAAGCTCAAAGCCTTGTTCAATCTGAACTCCAAAAAGGTCGGCACTATTTTCCATAGTTAGTGCCCTTAGAATACAAATAGAGTCTCCGTTGTTGTACAAATTTTTAATGCTTAGCAACCCCTTGTCTAATCTGCTTTTTGGTGTACCCTCCTCTGATTGCAGTACCTGAGCGATATTTTTGTTGTTCCAATCGCTAACGTATTTCAGCACTGCCTCAGCTATTTCCTTCTTGCCCCCAGGAAACCTGTGGTAAAGACTGGCCTTTTTTAGTCCGGTAGCCTCTGCCATGTCGTTTATGCTGGCCCCGTCAAATCCTTTAGATCGTAGTACGGTCATTAGCCCTTCTATTAGTGTCTTATCATCTACCTTTTGCGGTCGCATGCTCAAACATACGAAATAAATTAATGAAAGTTTCCGAACGTTCGGTAAAATATTTTACCTTTAATGAATTATGATTAATATTTGGTGGTTATTAATACAAACCGTTGTGTGGCATATAGCTATTTTGCCCAGCAGGTTGTAAACTAAATTTTGATCTCTTAACCCAAAAAAGTGGAATCTCATGGAACAATTTGACGCGATAGTAATCGGAACCGGCCAGGCCGGTCCATCCTTGGCTGCACGTTGTGCAGCCGAAGGCCTGAAAACTGCTATTATTGAAAGAGCCCGATTCGGAGGCACTTGCGTTAATAATGGCTGCACGCCCACCAAGGCGTTAGTAGCCAGCGCCAAGGCTGCGCATGTTGCCAGGCGGGGAGCAGATTACGGTGTTAACATTAACGGAACCATTTCGGTAGATATGGGCGCCGTGAAGGCCCGCAAAGATAAGATCGTCGAGCAGTCTAATACCGGAGTGGAGAAATGGCTCAAAAGCCTCGAAAACCTTACCGTTATTGAAGGGCACGCCAGGTTTGAAAGTGCCAATACCCTCAGCGTGGGAGAGAGGCAATTATCTGCCGAAAAGATCTTTATAAATGTTGGTGGCCGAGCCTTTGTACCAGATGGGTACGAAAACGTCAACTACCTTACTAACAGTACCATGATGGATATTGATTTCGTACCGGAGCACCTGATTGTGGTTGGCGGTAGTTACATAGGATTGGAATTTGGACAGATGTATCGGCGCTTTGGTAGCGAGGTAACAATTATCGAAAGAGGGCCGCGGTTAGTCCGTAGAGAAGATGAAGACGTTTCCGAAGAAGTGCAAAGAATCCTGGCTGATGAAGGTATCAACTTCAGGTTTAATGCTGAATGCCTTAGCGCCAGAATGGAAGGTGATAGAGTAATAGCAACCGTGGATTGTGACAGTGGAGATAATGAGGTTCGAGGTAGCCATATATTGCTAGCAATAGGCAGGAGACCAAACACACATGATCTCGGTCTTGACAAAGCCGGTGTGGAAATAGACGACAGAGGATTTATTGAAGTGGATGACGAGCTACAGACAAATGTGCCGGGGATCTGGGCGTTAGGCGACTGTAATGGCCAGGGTGCCTTCACCCATACGGCCTATAATGATTTTGAAATTGTTGCGGCAAACATATTCGACAACGACCCTCGGCGGGTATCAGACCGCATCTTGTGCTATGGACTTTTTACTGACCCTGCCCTGGCCCGGGTGGGTATGTCAGAAACGGAGGTGAGAAACTCAGGGCGCAAGGCACTAATTGGCACTCGCCCTATGAGCCGAATTGCACGGGCAAAGGAGAAAGGAGAGACCTACGGGTTTATGAAAATCCTGGTCGATGCCGAAACAAATAAAATATTAGGTGCTACCATCTTGGGAATCGAGGGAGACGAAATTATTCATTGCCTACTGGACATTATGTATGCGGATGCACCTTATACCGTTATTCAAAGAGCAGTGCACATTCATCCGACGGTAGCGGAGCTGATACCCACTACTTTAGGAGACCTTAAGCCACTTGAGTAATTACCCTTTTGCAGGCAGAAACGGGCGGAAATCAGATAGCTCGGTAAATACTGAATTCGAGCTTGGCCTTACCCGAATCGAAAAGCTTTTGCCATACGCCATTGGTTTCATTGAAATCAGGGCTTTTCATGCAGTTAAGATGATCTTGTTCTGATGCCCATTCCATGTAAGTCATGATATGTGTTTCATCTTGGCTGAGGTGAGTTACAAAGGAGCGGCAGCCTGGTTGCTTCTCAAAAATGGGCTTTGATTGCCTAACAACTTCCAGGAGTTCATCCTGAACCTCAGGGTCAAATGTGGTTTTTGTAACTACTATAAATGAGTCGTTCTGTGGTTGCATTGGATTTGAGTTTGAGAGAAATTAATTAGTTCCGAAATCATCCCGCGAGGAGAATCTCATTAATTGTAAACAGATGTTTTACCAATTCGCTCCAGCCTGTCCTCCCCCCAACTGCAAATTGAATCGATAACTGGCGCCAGGGTTTTGCCATAGTCTGTAAGTTGGTACTCCACTCTTGGCGGTGACTGCGGAAATACTTCTCGTGAGATAATGCCATCACGCTCAAGCTCTTTCAACTGCTTTGATAAAATGCGCGACGAGGCTGTTTCCAACAAGGCCATCAGTTCGCCAAATCGTTGGGGCTTCTCCAGCAGATAGTAAATACAAGACGCTTTCCATTTTCCACCAATTACTTCAAGGGCGGCATCAATTGGGCAGTCGTAATCATATGCTTTCATACTTCCAATTTAGTCTATTGCCAATTCTTACGGAACTGTGAGCTAGTTACAGAAATGTAACATTTGACCTTGTAGCTCAAAAGCACAATATGTTTGGCCGAACTAAATAGAAAATGATTATGAAATTCAATTGCCTCCTTACTGCATTGCTAGTAATAGTAGTAACCACATGCTTCTCTCAAACCGATAAGCAAATGATTATGAAAGAAACCAATAAAATAAACGACCGGTCACTGCAGGGTCATGTTGAACAGGATATCGAAAAAATACTTAGTGCATATGCGGAAGATGCCTTGTTACTGCCACCGGGTCAAAAACCAATTTCAGGACTGGCCAATATCCGGGAATTCTACCAAAAGGGTTTTAATTGGGGAAAAACCCTTCGGGTTGAAACCAGCAATATTGAATTTCTGCAAATCGATGACAACAATGCCATTGAATCCGGTGCATATACAATTGTTGCACGGGAAAAAGCCGCCACCAGCGATACCCTAATTGAGGGGTACATGATGATCTATTGGACTAAGATTGACGACGAATGGAAGATTAAAACAGATATGTGGCATTAGGCAGGCTTAGTCGCTCCACCAATTGTAGGGGCCAGTTTTGAGGCCTATTCGGCCATTTCGTCGAATAGGCCTTTAAAACCACATTTCGGCCTTGTATCATTATCCAAAAACTGAAATGAGGAACATTATAGTTATTGGATTGATAATAATAGGCACCCAAGCCCATGCGCAAGGGGTAACCAAGCAAGACGTAGTGAAAGCCTGGGATATAATTACAAAAATGGTAGTGCAATCAGCCCAGCTGATGCCTGATGAGCATTATGCTTATTCGCCGGGTGAACCCCTGCGCAACTTCGCCGACCAACTGAACCATACCACCGCTTCAAATATTATGTTTGCACCACGCATAGGCGCAGGCCCTCCAAACTTTCCTATCCCAGACAGAAACAATCCCCCACAAACGAAAGAGAAGGTAATGCCCATTCTTGAGCAATCTTTCAGCTATTTCAAGGGAGCCCTAAACAATCTTGCAGATAAGGATTTGAGCGAAAAGATATTGTGGGGCCGTAATCAAGTTGAAATAACCAGGCTTAAGGCCATCCTAATAATTATGAGTCACCTTCAAAGAGAGCACGGTAAGACGATGATGTATTTGCGAGCGAAGGGTATTACTCCACCCCCGGCTGGGAGTTGGAGCTTCGATTGACCTTTATTGGTTTAGTGTTTATACACTGTATTCAGACCTGTGGGCTCGGCCTACAGTTTTTTTTATTTCCACTAATTCAAATCAGTTAGCGGTCTGTAACCTATTTTCCAAATATCAGTATAATACATACATTTAGTGAATAAATAATTTCACCCATGAAGAGAGCTAACCTGGGAGAGTTCGAAGAGATAATATTATTAACTATTGCCACGCTGGATAATAGAGCCTATAGCGTGGCTATTGTTGATCAGCTTGCAACCCAAATTAAACGCAAGGCCAAACTAGGGGTAGTACACGCCATGCTAAATCGACTTGAGAAAAAAGGATTTATCCAAAGCGAATTAGGAGACCCAACCGCGGAAAGAGGGGGGAAAAGGAAACGCTACTACAGTCTAACTGCCAGCGGATTTGCAGCTGTAAGAAAGTCTAAGGAGAGCCGTGAGGTGCTTTGGAATAGCATTCCTAACCTGGTACTAGAGAAGCTTAAATGAATTCAAGTCACAAAAACTTGCCACCAAAGTGGGCCACCCGATTTCTGCATTGGTATTGCAGCGATCAATTGGTGGAAGATCTGGAGGGAGATATCAATGAATTCTATCAGCGCAATGTAATTGAGGTTGGGTTGCGCAAGGCTAAGTTTATTTATGTGATGGATGTATTTAAGTTCTTCAGGCCTTACACTGTGCAAAAACTCAAAACAAATAACAACATGAACAACTTGTTACTCTTCCGGAACTACTTCCGCACTTCGATCAGGAATATGATCGGCAACCCCCTTTTCTCTCTCATCAACATAGTGGGATTAGCCATCAGTATGTCAGTAGCCTTGCTGCTGATAGCCTTTCTTACAGAAACCCAAAAGATCGACGCTTTTCATCAGGATGCTGATCGGGTCTATCGCATTAACAACAGCCATTCGTACTTAGGAAGGCTGAATGACACCAGATATGCCTCTACCTCTGCTATCACCGGCCTGCGTATGCAAGAGTCTATTGCTGGTATTGAGAGTCTTACCATCATGCGTCTAATACATCGAGACTCTGATTTTTCCAACGGCGATAAAACTGTACCGTTAAGCCTGCTGTGGGCCTCAGATGAATTCTTCGATGTGCTTTCATTTGAAATGATCGCGGGAAACCCCCAAACGGCTTTGAAAGAAATGCACTCAGTTGTTCTTACCGATGAATCGGCCAAGAAGCTCTTCGGGGATGAGTCTGCCATGGATAAACAGCTGGTGTTAAATGATGAGACATACACCGTCACTGGCGTAGTAAAAAAGCCACCGATGCACTCCCATTTAAAATTCGAAGCATTGGGTTCATATGTTACGCACGCTGAAGCCATGAAGGATCACGAAAGGTTCGATTCCTGGACGTACATGTGGAGCTATTATGTTTACTTCAAGATTGAAGAAGGTCAAGATCCGGAGGTCATTCAATCGCGCCTATTTCAACTTAGTGAAGAGGAGAATAGCAAGGTGGAAAATTACGAGTTCATCACTTACATGCAGCCGCTGTTAGCCATTATGCCCGGTGAGAACCTCAATAATGAAATTGGCTCTTCCATGGACACCACGATGATCTGGGCTTTGGTGATTTTGTCATTCGTTGTGGTCTTATCCGCATGTTTCAACTACACCAACCTCTCGCTCGCCCGCTCAATGCGTAGGTCTCTGGAGGTGGGCGTGCGCAAAGTAAATGGCGCCTCAGGGTTTCAGGTATGGCTCCAGTTTATCACCGAATCAACGGTGCTTTCAATCATCGCACTAATAGCAGCATCAGGGCTATTCGTGGTGCTAAGAAGCTACTTTTTCACCATCGACGATTCTCTTGATGATTTGGTGACGCTGCAGATAACTCCGGAGATAGTCACTTATTTTATCGGATTCTCTGTTTTGGTGGGATTTGCTGCTGGCTTTTTCCCAGCTATGTTTTTCTCTAAACTTTCAGTATTCAAGGTATTGAAAGATGTTTCGAAGGTTAAAATTTTGGGAAAGGTGAATTTCCGCAAGGTGCTGATCCTGGTTCAGTACGTAATATCACTGATATTCATTGTAGCAGTAACACTCACTTACAAACAGTATCGCCACGCGCTCAACTTCAATTTAGGTTATGCCACAGATAATATTCTGAACATAAAGCTATTTGGCGAGGACGCCCAACCACTGATTAACGACCTACAACAAATCCCCGAGATCCAGAACATTTCAACCAGTAGTATGGTGACAAGCCTCGGTAGTTACTGGTCTGAATATACTAAGTACCAGGACCCACTTGATTCTGCATCGGTTTATCACAATCGAATTGACGAAAACTACCTGCCAATTCATAAGCATGAGTTCCTGGCGGGAGGCAATTTTGTCAAGGGAAGCGAAAGTGATAGTGCCGAAAACAACCAGATAATAGTTAACGAGGCCTTTCTAAAACGCTTTGATATGGGAACCCCGGAGCAGGCTTTGGGAGAGCTAGTGACTTTTGGTGGGGAGGAGAAAGTGATTCATGGCGTACTTAAAAATTTTCACTATGGTAAAGTTGAAAGTAGAATTAGGTCCTTTGGTTTTGTATATGGCCGTCAAAAGCATGAGTTCCTGCGCGGTTATGTTAATCTGCTTGTAAATACTTCTGATATATTCAGCACCATGAACAAAATAGAGAAAGCATGGAAGGAATATGATGATGTGCACCCAATTAGGGCAAGTTTCTACAATGATCAGATAAAGGCCGCTTACGACGACAATGCTTCAATGATTGCTGTGATTGGTGTATTAGCGGTGCTGGCAATTACCATTGCCTCCATGGGGTTGCTGGGTATGGTTGTCTTTACTACCGAAACCAGGCTAAAAGAAGTAAGCATTAGGAAAGTACTCGGAGCAACCGACTACAATTTACTTTACCTGCTTGGTCGTGGATTTATGATTTTGCTGATTGTTGCCGCAGCCATAGCCATCCCCGTTTCATACTATTTCATTAACTCGGTAGTATTGGCGGATGTAGCCTACAAGGCTAGTTTCGGAGTGTTTGATATTGGCATCGGTGTACTGGCGGTAATGCTGCTTGCTCTGTTGGCTATCAGTTTCGAATCTCTGAGAGCAGCCAGATCGAACCCTGCTAATATTTTGAGGAGTGAGTAGAGATAGCTAGTCAAAGGTAATTACAACTACTTATCATTAGTTTTGAGATCGATGGAATGTCATGCGCTTCATTGATCTCATAGCTAATTATATCGATCCCGGATTATCATGGGAAAAAATTAGTTCACGTTCCTCAGCAAGCTTATTCGTATGGAGCCTCAATGTCTTCGTTCTATTAATAGTATATCTGTTGCCTGCATTCATTATTTGGGTAATTGACATTCTGACCTACGATACTTTCGGGTGGCACCCTTGGAAGGCTGTCTATTTCCTAATCTTTGTGACATTGAATTTCTCAGAGCATGGATTCCTGCGAGAAAGTGAACTGTCATTTAAAGTGAAAATACACCTTTGGATCAGGGCCATTGTGAAAACTGCTGTTGGTGTTTTGATATATCTATTTGTTGATTCTTTATTTACTTGACATTGAATAAGGAACAGCCTTAACGCCACACAAAAACGAAAGACCGACACCTAAGCGTCGGTCTTTTTCGTATAACCTAACCTAATAAAATATCTTCTACTCAATCAATAATGAAATGCCGTAGCGCTCTGCGTCGCGCGGTGGAGAAGCATTCCAATCTCTGTAGGAGTGGGAGCCATCAGTTTCGTAATAGACCCGATAGTTACCAGCTGGCAAAATGATCACATCATTATACTCCCTGTTTTTATCAGCACCACCAGCGTAGTCAGAGTTTCTGTAAGTCATTTCCCATACTACTCTTCCAGTGTCCATATTCTTTATCCACCCATAGTCATACATGCGGCCGTCTGTTCCCTCTCCAAGCGCAAGAATTCTTAACCGGGTATCTTCATTAAGGGTGAAGCTCTCTTTCAGGTATTCATCATCGCGCACCCTGGTAATCTCGACGATGGCCTTGGCGCTCTTGAATTCATTGGCATCAAATAGCTCAATAGATTTTCTGTCATTGCTATTGGTAGCCCAAATAGTAATTCCCCAACGATTTTGCATGTGAGGCCTGGCTGCATTCCAATCTCTGTAAGAATGAGAATCGTCAGTGCTGTAGTAGGCAATATATTGGCCTGGTTCCAGGGTGATAACTTCATCCGCCATGCGATTCTTATTGGCGCCGCCAGCGTGTTCTGTACGGGCCAGTTCCATGTCCCAAACTGTTTGCCTGGTGTTGGCATCTACAATCCAGCCACTATCTACGAATCGAGATGAACCCTCTTCACCAACGGAAAGCACCCTGAGGTCAGTTTTCTTAGTCAATGTAAATCCTTGAGCTACATCTTCGTCATCTCTTACATTCACTAGTTCAACTACCGGTTCAGCAGCTTCAGGCTTCTTGAAGGGTACTAAATTTCGTGCGTCAGCATCAGTTTCCGGCCAAATGGTAACTCCCCACATTTGAGGGTCGTCTGGCGGAAAAACATTCCATTCACGATAAGAATGGCTGTCATCTGAATTGTAGCTTACCATATAACTTCCTGCTGGCAAAGTGATCTTCTCATCTGCTACAATGTTCTTGTCTCCACCGCCAGCAAAATCAGTACTGCGATAGTCCATTTCCCAGACTCGCTTATTTTTTTCTAAGTCATATATCCACACGTAGTCGTATACAGACTCCCTGGTACCTTCGCCGATGGCGTAAACTCTAATGGAAGTTTCAGCATTTATTGTAAAACCTTGCTCAAAAGATTCTTCATCTCCAATTCTAATGGCGCTCATAATTGCTCCCCCTACGTAGTCATCAACAACTTGCTTGGGATCCTTACGAGTCATGCCCGGGGCTAATGCGGTAATGAACAATTCATCAGTGAGACTACCTCTGAACCTGTCGCGGCCTCTCGATCCGAAAATGTTATCCATAACATCTCTAAATCCATCTCCGCGCCAATCGTTATTTCTGTTTTGCACCATGCCAGTGTAATAGAGTTCGTAAGTTCCAGCAGGCAATTCAATTTCTTCATCAATCTCTATCAATCCATAATCTGGCCTGCGCCTGTCATCTCTAAAGCCATCAAGCATGTGCCAGGCAACCTGGCGTGTGTCGCTGTTAAGGATCCAGCCATAAAAAACCAGCTGCCTCCAATCTTCTGAGAAGATTCCTCCGGTACCGCTAATTTTTACTTTTGAAGTTGATGAAAGCGTAAAGGCGTCAGCAGCAACGTAACCAGGATAAACATCCCCGGCCTGTGCTTTTTGTGCCATGGTATTGTTACCAATTGATATGATTAGGGCAAGGGCAAAACTGGTGATTATTGCCCGGGTAAATGGTTTCATACTATACGGGTTTTTGACGGTGACTTTATAGACAATTTCTGTGCCTTTGTGTAGCACATGCCCATATGATGCAAAAAAGGGCATTTTGGTTGCGTATGCTCATCGCGAACAGACCGAAAATGAACAAGAGTGTCCACCAGAGGACATGGAGATTAGTTGGCCGAAAAGACCCTAACTGGCAATTGTGGCAAGAAATTGCTCGCGATAGGCTCTACCAATCGGTAATTCCAGCTCGTCGAGATAGACCCTGTTACCAGATATCTTTGTCAGGTTGGCCATATTAATGGCATACGACCGATGATTGCGCGCGAATATTTGGGGGAGATCTGTCACCCATTTTTGCAAAGTGCCTGATTGGATGTACATCTTCTCTTTGGTGTATATCCTCACAAAGCTGTCATCAGCTTTTAAGTACACAATATCTTCCGTGTTTACTTTGTGAAGTTCCTTTTCAGTTTTAATAAATACGAAACGTTGCAAGGGCTGCTGATTGCCACTAAGCTGGTCCATTACTTTGCTTACGGCCTTGTAAAATCTATCAAATGAAAATGGTTTCAGCAGATAATCAACTACATCTAGTTCAAACCCTTCGAGCGCATACTGAGCATAGGCACTGGTAATTATAACTTTTGGTGGGTGCCTCAGATTTCTTAGAAAGCTAATGCCCGATATCTTAGGCAGATTTATATCGAGGAATATCAGGTCTACCTGCGAGGCTCTCAATAGCTGATCAGCCTCCATGGCCGATTGGCTGCATCCCACGAGATTTAAGTCCCCAACCTCAGCAATGTAAGTTTGCAAAATGCGCTGAGCAGGCAGCTGATCTTCTATGACAATGCAATTAATCATTTCAAGGCAATAGAAAGACTAACGATATAGATGTCTTCGATGGTTTTAACCAGCAATTGGTGTCTATCCGGATAAATCAATTGCAACCGTCGCTGAACGTTACTTAAGCCAATACCCCCGGTAGTCAAATCGTCCTCGCTGTCTGCCAGCTTCTCCTCAAAAGTGTTTTCAGTGAAAAGCTCTAGTTGATTGTCTTCAACCTGGATCTTTATCAGAATTCTAAGATCATCTGCCTTTGTTCTGGCTGCGTGCTTGAAGCAATTCTCAATTACTGAAATGAGCATCATAGGGGCAATTTCATTATGCGCAAAATCCCCCTTTTTTTCAAACTTGATTTCGCCGCGCCCCTCTAACTGAGTAATCTGCAACTCTATATAGTTGTCCAGGTATTGCAATTCCTGATTAAGAGGTACAAAGTCATGCTGAGAATCGTAGAGCATATAACGCATAACTTCCGCGAGCTTTAATATCATCTCAGGAGTCTTTTCAGGCTGATGAAGTGCAAATGAATAGATATTATTGAGGTTGTTGAAAAGCACATGCGGATTGAGCTGCGACTTCAGGAACATAGCCTCGCTCTGTGCTTTATCTTTTTCCAATTGAACAATACGCTGTTGCCGTAGCGTATACCCGTAATCTATCACTAGTTTCAGCGCACCTACTGCAGCGGTATTGTAAAACAGTTGTGGAATTTCATGAGATATTCCGAACCAGGTAAAGGCGTCAGAGATGTTTCCTCCTTCCTCAATAAAGCCTTCTAACACAAGCATCCCAAGGAAGAGCGTTACGGCATAAAGTGCCAAAAATGACAGGTATTTTCCTTCATAGAAGAATTTCGGGATAAGCCAGTAGATGAGTACTGCCACAAGCGCTGTAGCATTCAAAGATTCCAGGAACGAGTCTCCACGAATAGATTGCCAACTATATAGGAAAAAGCCGAGGGTAAAAAGGTGTTCCTTTTTTAGCCAGGTTGGAATTTGCCGCGCCACCATGCAAAATACTAGACTGGGGTTAATGGTTGAAATACAATTCCGTGAATGACAATTTGCGGGGTGTAATCAACACTAATGTGTTAAAAGCTGTTGCTGGCACCGGCTTTTCTGCTGCTTACGGATATTATTCTGAATAAATCATTTTGCTCACTTCATTTATTCAAAACTCAGAATAATGATAAAGCAAGTTACAGCCGGCCTGATCATAATTCTGGCTCTGTTAACCTCTGCTCGGGCGCAATTTCAACTCAGCGGAAGGGTGGTGGATGCCAAAAAGAACCAGCCTGTTTCATATGTCAGCGTCATACTACAGGCCGGGGATGAAATTATTGATGGTGCCATCGCATTGGAAAATGGCTCTTTCGAGATTTCCGGAATTAAGTCAGGCACTTATACTTTTCTGGTACGCATGCTGGGCTATGATACCTACCAGGAGGACAGCCTTGTAATCGAGTCTGATCTCAACCTCGGGAGTATCTTGTTGCACGAGGCCAGCCAGACCTTGGATGAGGTGTTGATTAGGGCGCCTCGCAGCCTGTTAGAATCTCAGCTGGGCAAACGTGTATTAAATATTGGCGAAGACCTGGCCGGCTCTGGAAGTACTGTGGTAGATGCATTAGACCAGGTACCCTCTGTCACCACCGACATTGACGGCAATGTGAGTATTCGGGGTAGCAGCAATATTGTGATTTATGTTGATGGCAAAGAAACACAAAGAGACAGTAGGTCTTTGCAGAATATCCCAGCGTCAGCGCTTCAGCAAATTGAAGTAATTACCAACCCCGGCGCCAAGTTTGATGCCGAGGGAGTTGGGGGTATCATCAACCTGATCTACCGAAAATCGAGATTTAACAAGAAAGAACTGGAGTTGGTATTGAGCGGAGCGGTGCCCAGCCGCCTGGGAGCAGGGTTTAATTCGTCCTTATCATCCAAAAGAGTTTCGCTCTATTTAAACGCCAACGAGAGTCGGGCCTGGTACGAAAACTCAAATGACCAGATCAGACGCAATTTTAATGATAGCTTGTCTCGCTACGAGAATCTTATCGCTGGTGAGGGTTTGGGGAGTTACCGTAACATCACCTCCGGTCTTACTTTCGAACCTGACAGTACCTGGTCTTTAAATGTTGAGTTTAACTACTGGCGCTGGGATGACGACGAGGTGCAGACTCGAGAAAACAACTTCTACTTTAGCCAATCTCCAGCAGAATTTTACCAGGTAAGCAACAGCACTTTGGAAATTGAAGACGAGCTGTCACTTTCCATCACAATAGATAAGAAATGGAAGAACGACCAATCGCTGCAGTTGTATTTTTCCGGAAGTGGGGAAGATGAATCCAATAGTGCGGCATTCAACATTGATAACCTTGATCTGGCAGGCACGCCCTTGATTCAAAATGTAAGAACTTCTGAAGAGACCGAAAGCCAACGACTATACCAGCTTAAGTTGGATTATACAACTCCCACCTGGAATTGGGGTGGGTTGGAGTTAGGCGCAAAATTCGATTGGATTAGATATGATATCGACCAGAACCTCGACTTCAGCAACGATTCACTTTTTCTGCCCCGTAATCTATTTGCTGTCGATTTAAACAAAGGGGCAGGATACCTGGTCTATTCCAGAAAATTCTCACAACTCGAACTAGGCGTGGGAGTTCGGCTGGAGCACTTTAGCAGTGATTTCAGTCAGAAACTCTCCAACACTTCCTTCCGCCAATCGTTCACTAACCTTTTCCCTAGTGTGCAAATCCTTTACAAGTTCTCAAACCTGGGCAGCATTTCCACCAGCTACTCCAAGCGAATAAGCAGACCAGGTTTTTTCGACCTCAACCCCTTCGTTTCTTTTACCGATCCGTTAATCCTTAGCACAGGTAATCCCTTCCTCGAGCCGGAATTTGCTGATGCAATAGAACTAACCCTCAGTCACACCTTTGGGCCTCTGAATATCGACTTAACTGGCTTCCATCGCCAAACGAGGAATGTAATTCAGAGAACAGTGGAGCCCTTTGACCAGAATCGGCTTCTGCTGAGTTATGAGAACTTCGGGAAGCGGCTCAATCGCGGGGTGGAAGGAAGCCTTAGTATTGATGTTGGTGATAAATTGGACTTTTCTGGAAACTGGAGTTTATACCATACCCGATTTACAGATTTATCGCAATCAGATAATGTACAGTTTAACGATCAGCTAACCTGGCAGGGCCGGCTTCAGCAGCGTTTCGAATTTGGCCGGAACTGGGCACTGGAAACAACTGAATATTATCGCGCTCCAAGAATTAACACGCAATCGGAAGATGCCCGACAGTACTATGTGAATCTGGGCCTGCGTAAGCAGCTAAAGGAAAAGCGTGGCACCATAACCCTGGGCCTCACCGATGTTTTCAACACCAGGGTATTTGGATCCAGGGTGCTCTCAAACGAGTTTGAAATTACGCAGGAGTTTAAATTTCAAACTCGCCGTTTGTCCTTACAACTGCGCTACAAGCTCTGGTAGGCTACCAAAGCAGAAACGGATTTATGCGATGAAGTATTCCGTCGACACCCAATGTTCGCCCCGGTCTCTGTGTGAATATGTAAGTATGAAAAGCGAGGAAGAGCAATGAGAATGGATCACTCAAACCACCATTCATAAAAGCGTAATTAAGCAGCAAGAAAAGGGCACCGCCGGCACCAACACGAGTTAAAGTTCCGGTTAGGACTGAGATGCCAACAAGCAGCTCCCCCGCTGAGACCAAGTGGGTGTACAACTCCTGGTTGGGGAGCACATGCCCCCGGAGGAAGGATTGATAGAACCCATAGGTCAGGTTTCGATCCAGAGCCTGAGTAAGTGCGTTGTTTAGGTAGCCTACAGCATCGGTCCTGGAATACCAGGTGATGCCACTCATAGTCCACATAATACCCATCAGAAACCGCAACGCCACGGCAAGGTACTTCAGTATTTTCTTCATGCTTTCAATGGTTCACTAATAGGTCGAATTACATACAGCCCGCTTAGAAACCATCTATGGAAATCCTGAAGAAATTCTGAAGATGTTTACCCAGATTGAAATTATACCTGCCATGAGCAAAGAATCCAGCCTAAATATTCGAGGAAGACTGTTCTTTCCAACTACCAACCGTCAAGTCTACCGCGGACATGAAACTGCCGTTGAACCCAGGATTATGCGCATTTTGGTTACACTCAACAGCAGAAGGGGCAGCGTGGTTAGTAAATCAGAATTGATGAAGTCGGGCTGGCCAGAAGTTGTAGTCACAGACGATTCACTGGCTAAAGCTATTTCAGAATTAAGGAAACTCTTCGGGGATGAAAGTGAAAAAATTGTGGAGACTATCCGTGGTAAAGGCTATCGTCTGAATAGCACGAGCCCGTGGCAGATTTATCGGCCCAGGGTTTCTACTGTGATCATGGTAGCTATTATCGCAGCACTTTCATACCTGCTCTTTATATCAGGGTTGGTGCATTGGGCCATCAACCTGGCCGCTCACGTAAAGCTTAGTAGCTCTTAACCTTTATTGCTATTTTTGGTTTCAGAACCGTAACCAAACCATGATCAAGCAAAAACTACTACCCCTGCTACTAATCGCAGTTATCTTTTCATGCACCTCAAATGAAAAAAGCGAGGAAACTTCAACAACGGAAACTCAGCCGGCCCAGGCATCATCCAATGAGCCTCCTGAGGTGCTGAAACAATACGGCGATGAGATGTCTACATTGACAGGACACCCAGCAATAGCTTCTGCTTTCGAAACCATTGAAGCTATCGACGAACAAACGGTAAAGGACATGATCTACCTTACTGAAATCCCTGCACCTCCATTCCAAGAAGAAGAGAGAGCGAAAGCTTTCAGGAAGATGTTGGAGGATGCTGGTGCTGATGAAGCCTGGATTGATGAGGAGGGTAACGTGTTGGCAAAAATGGCCGGCACTGAAGGCAGCAAAACAGTAGCCCTGGATGCTCATATTGATACAGTCTTTCCCATGGAGACAGATGTGACGGTGAGATTTAGCGGAGATACTTTACGTGCTCCCGGTATAGCAGATGACACCCGTGGATTGAGTATGATCATTGCCGTGCTTAAAGCCATTAAGGCAGCTGGTATTCAAACCAAAGCCAACTTGCTGTTTGTTGGAACGGTTGGCGAAGAAGGTCCCGGCGACCTTCGCGGTGTAAAATATCTGTTTGAAAAATCTTCGGAAAAAATTGACTCCTGGATTTCTATTGATGGCGGTTCAATCGGTAGAGTAAATAACAAGGGCCTGGGTTCTAAGCGATACCGCGTAACATTCAAAGGCCGCGGAGGGCACTCATGGGGTGCCTTTGGCATTGGAAACCCCCACCATGCCTTAGGAAAAGCTATTGACATTTTTAGCATAGCTGCTGCCGAATACACTAAAGAAGGTCCTAAGACCAGCTTCAATGTGGGTATAATCAGTGGCGGCACCAGTATAAACTCTATCCCATTTGAATCTTCTATGGATGTAGACATGAGATCAGTAAGCGTGGAGAGGTTGGGAGAGATAGAAAACATCTTCAAAGAGAGTATGCAAAAAGCTCTCGAAGAATACAATGCTAGCGGCATTCGCGATTCGGTTGTTTTGGAGCTTACGAAAATAGGTGATAGACCCTCTGGAGAATTAGCAGATGACATCCCTCTCGTCCAGCGGGCCATGGCCGCCACGGAGCATTTTGGTGTAGAGCCCAGGCTGACCCGTGGTTCTACAAATTCCAATACCCCCATTGCCCTGGGCATTCCAGCAGTTACTATTGGTCGTGGTGGAGATGGCGGTGGAGCTCACTCACTACATGAGTGGTGGATTAACGACAATGGTGCCGACGCCATCAAGTTGGCACTGCTAACTTTCGTTGCTGAGGCTGGCCTGGAGGCCGAGACTGTTATCTCACGATGATCAGGGCTACTATTATTGTCTTCCTCTTCGGGTTGTTTGCCTGTGCGGGCAAACAGGAGCAAACTGATACCGACCCTGTAGAGCCTAAGAAGATATCCGCAACTATTAGCACGTTTCCAATCACAGCCAATGTGCGGGCCATTACTGCCACTGATGAAAATACTCTTTGGTATGCCGGCTCAGATGGTCAGTTTGGTTATACCACTGATGCGGGCCAAAGCTGGAATATCGATAGTATTAAGCACGAGGGACGATCCCCGGAGTTTCGATCGATCGTGGTTACTGCCGAAGCGGTGATGATTCTTTCGGTGGCCTCGCCTGCATTGCTCTATCGTTCAACCGATCAGGGCCAAAGTTGGGAGATCACCTACCAGGAAGATGATACTTCAGCCTTTTACAATGCCATGGCTTTCTGGGATGATAATGATGGCATTGCGGTAGGCGACCCTATTGAAGGTTGCCTCTCGGTGATCCGTACTCACGATGGCGGCCTCAATTGGACTAAGCTTAGCTGTGAGCAGTTGCCTACTACGGCTGATGGCGAGGCAGGCTTCGCTGCCAGCAACACCAACATTTCACTTTCAGGCGACAACGTATGGCTGGTAAGTGGCGGTGCCAAAGCGCGGGTGTTCCACAGCCCCGATCGTGGCGAAAGTTGGCAGGTATATGAGACGCCTATTATTCAGGGAGGCCAGATGACTGGTATTTTCACCTCTGCTTTCTGGGACGAAAACAAGGGAGTAATATTCGGCGGTGACTGGAATGCCAAGGAGCAGAATACAAAAAATAAAGCTACCAGCACTGACGGTGGCAAAACCTGGCAACTGGTTAGCGATGGCGCCGGCCCTGGCTACCGTTCTTGTGTGCAGTATATTCCAGGAAGTAACGGAGAAGAAATGCTGGCTATCGGTTCCCCCGGTATTTCCTACTCAGCCGACAGCGGAGCTAGCTGGTCTCATGTTAGCGACTCCAGCTTTTATACTGTTCGAATTCCAGCACCTGGTACCGCCTGGCTGGCAGGCGCAGGGAAGATTGGCAGGATGGAGTGGTAGTAGCCTTACTTTATTCCAATGTCATCCTGAGCTTGTCGAAGGATCTTGTTGATTAATCGTGACTACTTCCCCTGCAAGATGCAAACCACAAACCTCCACCACACAAGTATCTGAAAGCACCAAAGACACCTGGCGATGGAGGTAGGTATGCGTGGATGGTAAAGATAGTCAATGTTACGATATATCATAACCTCTGCTACTCTTTTATTGTTGACCTTGGGAGGGTATGACCGACAAGGAGTTTCTCAAGAAAGTGGGTGCCAGGATCGCAGCTAAGCGCAAAGAAAAGAGCCTCAGTCAACTTGATGTTTGCGCTAAACTTAAAATGGACAAGACCTATTTATCTGCAATTGAGAACGGTCATCAGAATCCGACTTTGGTTACTCTCAAGGCAATTGCTGATGCGCTCTCGGTTGAGGTGAAGGAGCTAGTTCAGTGATTCCAGATTTCTTGGGGATTAGAAATTCCTCAAGTTCTAGAGGCATGGATACGAATCACCACTAGCAATTAGGAAGAGGGTAGTGGGGTCATGTATTAAGGTATCGCAAATGTATGAGATCTAACTAGTTACACGAATTAGAAACTTTAAGACTTGCCTGGAGGGCGTTATGAACCCTGCGGCCAATGGATAGTTATTCTGTTGAGTCTACTTGTGATTTAGCTTTTTTATAGTTGATTCTAGTCATTATTAAAAATGATATGCATCCAGCAATCATGACCAAAAGAAATATCAAATTAAGAAATGGAACAGTCTTGTTCTCGCCAACTAGACTCAGAACATTGCCTAAGATAGCTCCTGCTATTGCAAGACAAATTTCAAAGAAAATACGGAAGGTATTGCTGGTTTCAAGATAGTCTTCTCTTACTAGGTTGATTTTAATTTCATCTGGACCTTCAACTTCGGTCTTAACATTAAGCTTAGCCATTGACTACCTCCTCTCCTAAATAAAAGGTGAAGTCAAATTGCTTCATTTCCGAATTGCTAAAATCTCGGACATGATAATACATGTATAATTTCCGATGCTTTAAGATACCAAGCTCCCAAATGTCACTACTATAAGTCCCAAGCACGTTATTGAAATTGATAAAGATCACTTCCATCTTCGTGTCACCCAGAACATTAAACTTTCTGGCCGGCTTACTTTTGTTTTTATCATCATTTTCAAAACTAAAAATGAATTCTAGTATTGATTCATTAGCATCACCGGCAAGATATAATGTGGTAGGGTTGCTAGCATCTACTAGAAGTGAATTACTATAAAATAGGTCTAGGTCCCCGTTTTTGACTTCTACATTTCCGTTCATTTCAGCTTCTTTATATGCTCATAACGACTCCAAATTTTGTTTGCTACGATATCCCTATCAGTCATCCATCGTACTCGTTAATGCTGGTATCTACACCGATTTAGTGCCATGTCTACTGCCACAACACAAAAAAAGCCACAGCGATCGCAATCACTGTGGCTTGTCGTAATTAAATATAAGCAATTTCTGGGAAGATGAAGTTTCTATTCTCCAGAACAGTCCACCGAAGGCAGTCGGCCTCCTAGTTTGTTTTGTTCATTTTTTCCAATTGATGAAAAAACGAACCAAAAAAATCTCTGGCTCTGCAAGGTTTTCCGAGAGACCACTTTGTCATCTGCTATTGCATCTCACCAAGGACTTGCGCACCCACTTAGTTATCTACCACTTCAGTGGCACAACTGTCCAGAGCCAAGTGTCTTGTCAGCAGCTAATTTGCGGTTAATTAAATTTTGTGAGTTTCAGACAGCTGCCGTGGCCAAATTGTCGCACAGGTGATACTTATAGGGTATCGAATTCAGTTTACACAACAAGCGGCATTGTTTTCGGCTTTGGGTCAGTGGGGGTTGTGGGGCTGGAAAACCCGCCGCGGTTGTGTGAACGGGGCCCAGCGGCCCTGGAGCGAAAATGCGGGGTGGATATTCGTGATTACGACTCTTCTGGAGACTAATACCGGCCTACAAAGCCTTTCCCCCATATCAATCTTATTCTATTATCCCTTGCATACCCGCCAATAATTTCCACGCTGCTCCTTCTTTCTTCCAAATATGAATCATGCGGAAAGTTTGCAAGGAAGGCTGACCGGAAACAGTGGTCGACAAAGAAATAGTGTAGTAGGCGGCCGCGACCTCACCGGACGAAAAGACCTTAATCGGGCTCAGCTGATACTCCTCTATTTGGGCATCTTTGAAAGCTTTCGATACCAGCTCTGTCATTTCGCCTACTGAACCCAAAGCTGATTCCTTTATCCAGGGCCAATCGGAGAAATCATTGTGCAGCAGATCCTTGTAGGCCGGCATATCCAGGGCCTTCAGTTTCTCCCAGTAATTCATCTCGGCTGCGGTAATTGTCGCTTCTATGGATGCAGGAGATTCCTTAGAGGCTTCATCTTTGGTAAAACGGGTAGTGCTTTTGGCGATAATTAGCCAGCTTCCTCGAACTTCGGCAAGGGTTAGGTAGTCAATGAAATAGAATGTGTCAAAGTCTGAGCGTGTTTTGGCACTGGCAATATTGTTAGACACATCAATACTCAAAATTGTGTTCTTTCTATTTAACTTACCATGGTTCTCCAGCACAAGCTGGTGGAACTGGCTTTGGGTATAATACTGAAGGTCGCGATTTTCATCTACATAATAAATCTTGCAATCGGGGTGGAAGCCCTTTTTCAGCAAATCGATGTTAGCCTTTTCTGTTCCTTCAAAATAATAATCGATAGCCATCTCCGGAGTAGATGCCCCTTGTTGATTCATAAGTCCGATCATAAGTAGCACTAAGAGTTTCATGATTATGTTTGTTCTGGCCAAAGATCAATGCAGTCGCAGGAATAAAATTGGATAAAACGGAATGGGCCTAAAATCGTAATTTGCTATATGGTAAAATGGCAGCCATCTCCCGATCTTGCGGATGTAGTTGAGTTCTACTGGGCCTTAACACTAAATGGTGAGGGTCCGCTGATACTTCCCGATACCACCACTAATGTGGTTTTCAATCTGGGGACCAGTCATGAACTGGTTAATGCCAGGACCAAAGGCCTCAACGGTACCATAATAGCTTGCCATCTTGTGGGGCCAAAAGGCTCTGGGGTTAGGGTGCAGAGTAAAGGCCGGGTAAATGTGTTGGGGGTTCGGTTTCGCCTGGGTGGATTTTCATCCTTTTCAAACATGCCACTATCTTCGGTCTTTGAGCAAACTGCGCTTGCGAAAGATATTTTTAAACATGAATTTGAACACAGAAAGCTGGAGGCTTCCGGGAAGCTTCCATTCTATTTCAAGGTTGAATTAATTGAGAAGTGGCTGCGAAGAAACAGGATTGGCAAAGGAGGTAAGCCGGCCGCCATCAGCGAAGTACGGTTGCTGGCAGAGGCCATTTGCAAGCAAAATGGCGGGGTGGCAATTCAACAAATGACAAAAGATTCCAAGATGTCGACCAGGTGGATAAGAGATAGGTTTAAAGAAGCCGTCGGTCTTAGTCCAAAGCACTTCGCTCGTATTGTTCGTCTGAACAAAGTAGCAAAGGGAATTTCAGATGAACGTTCTTTAACTCGCCTGGGCCTGGAGGCCAGCTACTATGATCAATCGCACTTTATCCGGGAGTTCAAAGAATTTACCGGCCTGACGCCGAAGGAATATACAGGGAGTGGGTCGCTGTTGTTTGATTAGTGGAGAAATCAGTCCCCAGAACTTTTAGTGGCCTCAAACAGCTGCCATAGCCAAAACGTTGGGATATATTTTCAGAGAGCCTAGTCAGTTGATTACAAGCATCGCTGGCGCTAGAACCCCGCATTAAAACTTAATTCCCCCCCATCATTTACTTCAAGGGAGAGAATCTCACCAGCACCAAGGAATGCGAAACGGAAACCGGCAATTTTTCCTAAGGAATCATTATAAGGAACTTGTTTCACTTCTTCATCATTGAGGAATACTGTCAGCGTTTGATTGCGATTGGAGAGCCGTAAGTGCTGGGGCCCGGTCATGTTGCTGCTAAAGGCTGAAAGGTCGTTTTCCTTTCCACTAAAATATTGATCGCTAACCATAAGGTTGTTGTTACTAATGCAGCCAGGTATTGAAACCGGAACGATGATGGCACTCTTTGTGCAAAGCACCAGCAATCGTAAGCTCTTGCAAACGGATGGACCCGATGCCAGTGTATTGCGAAAGGTGGTGGTAAGTTGAAAGTTATCGGCATCTATTCCGGTTTCAGCAACATAGTGGTATGTCAGGCTCGTTGGCTTAGATCGGTCAGCAATAATATTTACGATGGAATCTGAGACGGTAATTTTGCCATCAATAGCAACCTCTTCAGAAATGTAATTGGGTATTGAGTCCCCACCAATTGTTGCAATCCATCCATCGCTTTTCAGGAAAAGGTCATGTCCTTTGACAACCGTTTCATCCACAATAAGGCTGGCGCGATAATAGCCCGGCAGATAATAGATACCTGTGGCAGCCGTTTGTCCTGGACTTAGGCTGATCGTTTTCGTAGGATCCCAATATTGCTGTATCCTCATATCATCCGAGGAGATACCAGCCAGATCAAGGTCGAAAACCACTGAATTGGGGTAGGTAGTGGTTACCGGTCGCGATGTAAACACCACCTGGTCGCTAATATTGCCTGGAAGCTCTCCCGATTTGATAATAGTAAAACTAAGTACCAAACCGAAGGCCACCGTGGCAGCTGCAATCCACCCGGTTCTTCGGCTAAACCTAAATCTTTTGGCAACGGGCTTGCCATTGCTGACAGCATTCATCAGTTCACGCCAATGTTCATAACCCACAAATACTGCCAGCGCATTGAGCGTGGTCATGCTTGGGGAGTTATCGTATCGCACCTTGCCACAGATACGCTTCAGCGTGGTATGGCTTAGAGATACGCCGGTAGCTTCCAGAATCTGCCGGCAGGCAGACATATATTCCTCGTTGGTCCAATCGCTACAGGGACCCCAACTCATTTTGGACTCCAGTTGGATCTTGAAAAAAGTGAGGTAACGCTCGTCAGCCGCTTGACTCATAAACATGACGGTTAAAGTGCCCCGGAAATGGTTCAGAATCTAGCCTGAACACGATTGTATCCTTTTGTACGGGATTTAGCCGGATGAGGCTAAACCATTTCCGTTCATTTCAGCGAGTTTAAAATTAACTATTTACAAAATGAGAAAATTACCACTGATCATAATCTTATTCAGTAGGCTGGCACTTGGGCAGGCAGTAGATATAACCGATTCGGCTTGGGTAATAAATAGCCAGGCTCACATCTTTGAGAATTTTAAGGGCCACAAGAGCATTTACCTGCAAAATGGAGCTATGATCTTACCTGATGTGAATTTTAAGAATGGCATTATAGAGTACGATACCTATATGACCGAGCGAGTATCATTTTCAGGACCGGTGTGGCGTGTTCAAGACGCATTAAACTATGAAGAGTTCTACACCCGATCCCACCACTCGGGGCACCCTGATGCCTTTCAGTATACGCCTGTCTACAATGGTAATGCAGCCTGGCAACTCTATCATGATTTACACACAGGAACAAACGACGGCCTGGTCGGTTGGCGGCCACTGAGTACAGTTAATGGTTTCAATGCAGTTATTGAACTGCCGTTAGACCAATGGGTACATTTCAAATTTATAATCACAGACAGTCAGGCGGAGGTATATATTAACCATGAAGAGGAGCCATCAATTTTTATTCGTGATTTGCTGGGTCCATCAGGGGCCGGGGCTATTGGTCTAAAGTCTGGGGCAGGAGCCACCCATTTTGCAAACTTCTCTTATGAGAAGAATGAAAATATTACGCTTAAAAGTAAGGGAGAACCTGTATATGATACTAAGCCCGGAACGGTGATGAACTGGTCCATTTCCTCGGGATTTAACGGCGCTGAGTTAGCGGGCCAGGCCACTGTAGGTAAAAAATTCTTGAACGGTTTGAAGTGGCAAGGATTAGAGGCGGAGCGTTCCGGGCTTGTTAATATTAATAGGGCACTTCGTCGTACGCAACAAGAGAATACAGTGATAGCTCAATTTCAGGTTGAGTCTGATCGGGCCAGGACAGTACAGCTTGAGTTTGGATTCAGCGATATCGCTACCATATATTTCGACAATAAGGCAATTTTTACTGGTAACGATATGTTTCGCACCCGCGATTACCGCTACCTCGGCACCATCGGCTTCTTTGATTCAGTTTTCCTCAATCTAAAAAAGGGGACAAACACCGTAAACATTGCAGTTTATGAGGCATTTGGCGGCTGGGGTGTGCAGGCACGATTTGTTGATATGACGGGGCTTAGTTTGAAATAAACCTGACCTATGTATCGCGGTTTTTCAGGGCCGCAATTGGCGTGGCCCTGATTAGCCGTAGCCCTTGCGTAGAAACTGATAGAAGCGTTAACACCGCTACCACCAACCAAGACAAAAGAAACCACCACAGGCTGATCGATATCCGGAAGGCGTAGCCTTCCAACCAGCGGCTCAGGAAGTAGTATATTCCAGGAGCCACTAGAACGAATGCTAGTGCTGTTAGCTTGAGAAAATCGCGGCTGGTGAGGACCATAATACTCCACTTGTCGGCTCCAAGAATTTTTCTCAGGCTCATCTCGAAAAATCTTGTGTTTACCATAAAGGCTGTAAGGCCAATAATTCCTGATAGCGTAAGCGCCATAATTACCGCCGTAAACAGATTGATCAGCTTCCCGATTCTTTGCTCCGTAGCATACCGTTGCCCCAGTATTTCATCAACGAAGGTATATTCTAAAGGCATTCTGTCTTCAAAGTTTTTCCAGGTCGCTGCCAGATGTTGCAATGCTTCTTCGGTCCTTCCCGATTCAAATCGCAGTGATAGGAATTCAATACGATCACTCAGAAATATTATTGAAGGTTCTACTGAGCTATTAAGGTGCTGATAGTAGAAATCATCAATAAGGCCAATTGCATCCAGTTCTTTGCCATCCGAATCGGCAGCAATGACCAACCCTTCCCAGGTTTCTTTGCCCACCAGATCCAGAAACTTCTGGTTAACCAGCACAGCAGTAGAGTCCGCCTCAGAGCGGAAACCTCTGCCTTCTGCCACGGCGATCTGGTAGGTGTTCATGAAATTCAGATCCGAGGGGAAACACCTGACCTCCAGTGCGTCAGTCACCCCTTTTATCGAATACATAGTAGTGTATGATCCCTGGTAGGCCACCGAGTTGCCTAAAGAGACATCGGCAACTGCTGAGTTGGCTAACAGTTCTCTTTTGAATGCATCGGTTCTCCCTGCGATGGCCGTGGGTATTCTGGAAACAGTAATCACAGATTCGCTGTTGAAGCCAAGGTCTTGAGTGTTTAGGAACCGGATTTGATTTAACACTACCAAACTGGTTATTAGTAGTCCAATTGCAGAGGCATACTGAAAGGTCAGCAATACTTGCCGCGATTTGTCTTTACCATTGCCAATCTTGCCCTTAAGAGCGGCCACTGCTTTATAAGATGAGATTACCCAGGCGGGATAAATCCCTGCAATAAAAGCCGTAAATAATATGGACGCTAAGAATAGGGATGCACTAATAGGAGTGACTAAAGTGGCAATCTGTAATGACTTCCCACTGAGGTTGTTGAAAGTCGGTAGGAAGAGATCAGCCGCAACCAGTGCCAGGATACCTGCCAGGAATGTTATGATTAATGAGTCAGTCAAGAACTGAGTAATCAGTTGCCTCTTATGTGCTCCTAATGCCTTACGGATACCAATCTCCCGGGTGCGCTGCAAACTATGCGCTGTTGCTTGATTGACGTAGTTGACAATGGCAATTAACAATACAATGCCAGCTAAGATTACCAGCAATCGCAGAAGTTGGAAACTTCCAAGGTTTTCCTGGAATTGTATATCGGCGGAGTGAAGATAGATTTCAGGAAAATGCTGCAGATAGAATTGGTAGTCTTCCGCTTTGTGGGGCAGGTTTTCAGCAAGCAACCCAGGCATAGCGTTTTTGATCTTTTCGGCCCCGGCCGGGTTATTAAGCACCAGGTAGGTAGTAAGTGTTTGGGTAGACCAATTATTAGCCCAGGGCCAGTTGATGGTTCCGGAGCCGGGAGTGATGGAGGCCCATGAGACTAGAGCCCGAAACGTGATATGAGAATTTGCTGGGGGATCTTCCGCTATGGCTGTCACCTTAAAAGGAATACCTGATGTGCCAACTTCAACGATTTCGCCAATCGGGTCTTTGTCTTCAAAAAGCTCCTGCGCCAAACTCTCCGTTATTACAATGGATAGGTTTTCCTTTAGCGCTTCAGTGCGGCTGCCCCTGATAATATTGAAATCAAATACGGTTAGGAAGATTGCATCGGTAAAATAGACCTCTCGTTCCCTTAAGAAGTTGTCTTCCACACCAAGAATGAACTCACCCACGTTCATAAACCTAACGTATTCGTCCACTTCAGGGAAAGATTCTTTTAGAGCGGGCCCAATAGCACCGGAAGATTCCGCATTCTTGACCCAGCTGCCATCTGGGGTTTTGCTCAGTTTATTCAGGCGATACAGCTTGCTACTCATGCTGTGGAACTTATCATATCGCATTTCTGAGTTTACATAAAGGGCAATAAGCAATACTACAGCAAGGCCAACTGCCAGGTTTATAACTGAGGAGAAGAAGTTAAACTTGTGCTTAAGTACTCTTCTGAAGGTGAATAGGAAATATGATTTCATAGCAATTATGTTGCGGGGTTTAGGTAGTTTTTTTTGGTGAAGATTTTGGTGACGAATTAAGATGATGGCGTCGCGTATCAGGCAAATGTTGGCAATAAGGGCATTGCGAGAGCGTCGTCGCCAATTGTACTCTTCCAACAAGTCACCGTATATGCCATCAAATCTCTGTTTAGCTAAGAGCCAACTGAGAAAAGAGCTGATCCATTTGGGTAGATTATGGCTTCTCATGGCCAGTTACGAAATGAGGTATTGCTGACCAGAGTCTCCCCCTCATTTCTCTTATATGATTCATCGCTAGCTTCCCATCTGAAGTAATAGTAAACAAGAGCTTTGGCCTACCACCGCGTTCTCCAACTGCCTCTTTGCCATATTGCGAATGCAGATAACCTTTTTTCTCAAGTCTGTGTAGTGTGGCGTGTACCGTACTAAGGCTTACAGACCGATTGCATTCAGTTTTTATACTTTGTCTAATAGAGACACCATAAGCGTCCTCACCCAAGCTGGCTACAATTAGTAGAACAATCTCCTCAAACTCACCAAGGTTCGTTCCTTTCATAATTTTATAATACGGTGTATTAATTAGGGTTGTTTCGATTTTGTCGATAAACATTAGTCAGCCTATCTTGGCATTAGTACACATGTAGATTGCTAGTGCTGTAAGCTGAAACTACCACCTGTAGCATCATTAAGTCTTTTTGCAAAAACAGGCACGCTTGGCCCTCTCAACAATTTCAAACACCATTGATGTAAAAATCAATGGTGCTTTCTTGTTTAGTATGCAAAACTTTCAGTAACTAGGGAGGCAACCTAAACCTTTTGCTATGCGCACTTCACTACTAGGTCTCTCGATGTTTATTCTGATGTTACCAGCTTTTGCCCAGGAAAAAAGTAACGCCGATTTCTTTAAGGAAATCAGCGGTATGTGGGAGGGCCGCGGTACCTTGTTCGGCATTGATGCTAACTTCAATATGAACTGGGAAATGGCCCTGGATAGCGCATTTGCGCACTTAACGTTTAGAAATAGCTTTACTACCGCCGATAGTGTAACCCGTACAATGAACGCGGAGGCCTTTTACGATATGGGGCCAGCAATAACCGGCCATTGGTTTGATTCTCGCGGAGTTCAGCAACCCTTGAAAGGGGAGATCAGCGGGAAGAAGCTGACAATCTTTTGGGGCAGCGCCGATAAGGAAGAAGGCAAGACAATTTATGAGTTCATTGCAACAACAGTAGCCCGTGTAACGGATTACGTGAAGAAAGATGGCCAGTATAAGCAGTTTGGTGTTGCCAGCTATACACGGATGCGATAAGGAGTTGATTCCAGCCTGAACCACTGTTTTGGAATGCCAATCACCAGCCTAACTATTACCCTGGATTATTAGGGTTTTGGCGCTAACAAAGGCTAAGGAAACAGAGAAAAACACTTAGTAACTGCAATCAATTTTCTCTTAGCGTATCACTGGGATTCACGATTGACGACTTAATAGCCTGGTAACTTACTGCTAACCAAGATACTAGCAGTAGGGCGAAAATACCAGCAATGTAAATTTCCAATCCCTGATTGATCTTGTATTCGAATCTACTAAGCCAGCTATTGGTTCCGAAGTAGGCTAGGGGCACTGCCACCAGAGAAGAGATAAGGATTAATAATGAATGCTGTCTGTTTAGTAGAAACAATATCTTACCCAGTGAAGCTCCAAAGACCTTGCGTATACCAATTTCTTTCTTGCGATTTTCAGTGTGATATGCGAAAGTTCCTACTGTGCCTATCAGTGCCAGTATTATCGCCAGCGACGTAAAAAAGTTAAAGACTCTGGCAAACTTGTATTCAGAGGAATACATACGTTCAAGAATGTCATCAACGAACCTGTACTCAAAAGGCCGGTGAGGGACGAACTTTTTCCACGTGGCTTCCAGGTCTCCCAGTAACTGCCGCATATCGTTGGTGGCATATCCTATGGTAGCGCTGAACAGCGGGCGATTCAAATCCATTACCCAAACGATTGGGGAAATTTCCTGCTTCAATGAGGTAGAATGATAATCTGCAACTACTCCGACCACTGTCATCTCAACCTCCTCCTCGTCCCTTGTTTCGGAGGTAATTGGATTGAACCTCAGCGTCTGCCCGATGGGATTATCCCAGCCATAAGCATCGGCAGCTGTTTGATTTATTATTATGGCCTCTTTGGCATCAGTGGGTCTGTTAAGGTCGAAATTCCTGCCAGCAATGAGGTTGAACCCCATCGTGCTTAGGTAGCTATGATCTACCAGGGCAAAGTAAGTTTGAATTCCTTCAGAAACGGGGGCAAAATTGTGCGGCTGGGCTAACGATTTTATGTTAAATCCCAATGCAATGCCTGCGCTTACCTGCGTTACACCAGTAGTGTTTAATAAAGCGCGCTTGAAAGCTTCGGATTGCGAATCGGGAATTTCTCCGCGGGTTTGTACCATTAGCACATGTTCCTTATCAAACCCCAGGTTCTTGTTTCGGGTATATTGCATCTGTTGGCCGATAACCATAGTGGAAATAACCAGCGCAGATGACACGAAAAACTGAAATGCAATTAGTGCCTTTCCCAACCTGTTTTTGCCCTGGTTGACTCCTAACCCCTTGGCCTGTAATGCTCTTTGCGGAGCGTAGCTCGAGAGAAAGAAAGCAGGGTATAAGCCTGATAAGATTCCTACCGAAAAAGCCATCAGCACCAGTACCAAAAAGTTGAGTGTCTCCAAAACACTAAATGTAAGAGACTTGTCAACTAGCTGGCCGAAGGCAGGCAGCACGAGTTCCACAATTAACCCAGCCAGAAAGATGGCAACCAGGCTGACAGTTATTGACTCAGCCAGATATAGGAAAATGAGCTGTGGTCTGGTGGCGCCACTTACCTTCCTGATTCCTACCTCTTTCGCTCGCTTAAGAGAGTGCGCTACCGCCATGTTGATGTAATTCATGCAGGCGATAATCATAATAACAACTGCTATGGCTACAAACAGAAATACGTTTTGAATATCTCCGTTGAATTGTTCCCAGAAGAATCCGACAACATTGGAATGGAGGTGTATATCAACCAGCTTTTGAGGAAAGTAGTAGTTCTTCCTGAATTCGCTCTTTTCATTGGCACTTGCAATGGTATTGAGATCTTCTTCTATCTGGCTATCTGGAACTGGTCCTGACGTTTTGAAGAAAGTAAAGAACCCAGACCAGTCCCAGGATTCAGAGGTGGCGCCATTGCCAACAGTAGAAAAGATTGCCCTGTACCTTAGGTAGGAATTTCCGGGGTTGTCTTCAACAACTCCAGTCACAGAATAGCTTTCATCATCAATCGCAATTATCCTTCCCAAGGGCTCTTCATCGCCAAAGTATTTCTGCACCAGGCTTTCTGAAAGCACTACTGCATCAGCCTGATTGAGGACTGTCTCGCTATTTCCTTTTAACAACTTGAACCCAAAGAATTTGAAGAAATTGGGATCTGTTCTTAGTCCACCATTCTCAAAATCAGATACTGACCCGTAGGAGAAAAAGCGTGAGCCCGATGACACAATTTTTATAGCATCATCTACATATGAAAGTTCATTCTTTAATGCGCCGGCAAAAGCAGGGGCAGTAAAAAGCATTTCATTTTCCCGGTCACCAAACTGCGAAAGCGCATTTATGCGGTAGATTCTTTCCGCATCGGGGTGAAACCTATCATAGGTGAGCTCGTGTTGAACCCAAATAAATATGAGTATTGCACAAGCCATCCCAACGGCCAGGCCAGCGGTATTAGTTGCAGTATAGACGCCCTTACGACGGAATGAGCGGAGTGCTAAATTGAAATGCTTTAGAAACATAACTCTTTCGTTTCAAATGAAACTTACAGAGACAATGCCACGATATGTAAGTTATTAAATATCAATAAGTTGTACCCAAAATTGCAACCAAGTAGAATTGCAAATTGTTCCAATATGAAACAGAATTGTGTGCCCATTCGGAACAGAATTTAGCAATTAACCGGCCTGGCGATGTTAATACTTGCTTCCTCTTAGCCACGTATCTGAACGGGCCCAGCTGTCATCTAGCTTTGCCTGTTCCGCATCGTAATTCTTAGATTGTGCCTTCAGTGCTGCAATCAATCCGAAGTAAGACCAGCCATTGTGGGGATGATCTGCCAGCTCATCGCGATAGACTTTTTCAGCATCCGCAAATCGACCTGCTTCTAACAAAGCAGCTCCCAGCCAATGCCTTGCATCAAATGGCAGCGGTTCAGGTTCATCATAGGCCATACCATCTTCAATATTCACCCCGCGTTGAAACGATTGGATAGCTTGGTTAAGATTGCCTTCTTGCCAAAAGATCTCTCCCTCCAAAATGGCACCCACTACTCCAAGCAGCTGCTTCGCTGGGTGAAATCTGAAGGAAGCCTTAGAAGTATCGGCTGTAGCCAGAATTCTGTCTAAATATACTCCGGCGAAATCGGCCTCTCCGGTTTTTAATCGGGCATACCCTTGACAAAAATCCCAAAAACCACCGGCAACATCAGCTGTGGGTCGGTCTTCAATAGGAAGCACCTCATCGAACCGGCCAAAGCGAGTTAAAGTGAGCACATGATACATGGTATTACCAGTGGATTTGGCGTAGTCTTTCCCAGCTTGTATGGCGATTGCGCCCTGTCCATCAAAGGAAGCTGCATACAAAAGCATGTGCAAGTTGTGCGAAGGGTAAATGGCAATACCTTCGCCAATTTTCGATTTTTGGTCAGAATGCCATGCCTGGAGGTTTGCCCGCACCGATTCACCCCAGCGGCCAACTTCATTCCAGGTGTGTGAAGGCATATGGTTAATGTGGCTGGCCCCCGGAATTGAGTTGCCGAGGTAATCAGCACAAGATTCGCCTAGCTGCGGTTGGTTGGTAGATTCCGTAGCATGAATGTAAAGGTGACAAGCCCCAGGGTGCTCAATATCAACTGCCAGGACCTTCTCTAGCACATCATGGATTTTCATAACACCAGGGTCATCCATTTCCCGCGTACCGCGACGTGGCTCTAGCAAGAAAAGGGCTTCGGCATAAACTGTGGCTACATCCAGATCATCGGGGAATTTCTGGTATACTTCCTCCATTGCTAAAGCAAAGATAGAATCCTGGATCCTGCGTTCACTGCGAACGTAGTCCTCGATATATCTCCCGGTCATGGCTGTAATCAAGGCCTGTTCAACTTCGGTAGCATTAGAAGCTAACTCTGCTGCCTTTTGAATGGCTGCTAAGGCCACTGGCGATTTTGATTCGCTCATAGCCCCATTGAGGTAAGAACCAAGTGCCCAGGCTTCTCCCCAAAAACACATGGCACAATCAGGGTCTAACTTTTGAGCTTCTCGGAAAGATGAGGCGGATTCATTAACCGCAAATGCATACTTCAGCTGAATGCCCTGGTTAAAAAAATCCTGTGCTTCTGAACTGCTGGTGGTGATATTTCTTTCAAACTTGCCCAGGGCGGCCGGAAGCAAATCTATTGCCTTAACCTGATAAAGTTCCGGGTCGGCATTGTTATCGTTAGATGAGCTGCTTTGGCTCGCAGTGGCGGCAGCGTTGGCTACCTCCGATTCTGGTTGTTTCTCAACACAGGTGGTTAGACAGACCATTGCTAAAGCGGTCCAGAGCAAATCTTTCATGGGTCCTTAAAGTTTGTTAGCAGGAAGATACGAATTTTCGAGACTTGGCGATCAGAGGGGTCACTACCGCTTATCATATCACCAATGGCAGGTGCAACTTGCGCCATGCAAGCTGAGTCTTATATCCGTGCAATAACTCAACTTATACTTTAAGGATATGCTCAAGAACTACGTCAAAACGGTTATTCGAAGTTTGTTAAAAAATCAACTGACTTCCTTCATAAACATTGCTGGATTATCAGTAGCCATTGGCTGCAGTATGGTGGTTTACTCCTTTGTTAACTGGCAGTACAAAACTGATTCCTTTCACGTTAACAAGGACAAAGTCTTCTACATAAAGAATGCTATAAATCGCAATGGCGAAACAGAGCTATGGGGGTTTACTCCGGCACCACTGGGGCCGATGATCCAACAGGATTTTCCACAGGTAAAACGCATGGTAAGAATTGAGAGGCGCAGTGCCATATTCCGCTACAACGACTTGGTATTTAATGAGTTTGTGCAATTCACTGACCCTGAGTTTATGCACATGTTTTCCTTTCCCATCAAATGGGGGTCGCGAGATGCGCTATTTGATAATTCTAAGATCATCCTTAGTGAAAGTATGGCAGTTAAGTATTTTGGGGATGAAAACCCGGTTGGGAAACAAATCACTACCACCTTTAGCGATGGCATTGTGCAATCTTACGAAGTAGGGGCGGTGCTTGCAGAATATCCTAAAACCGCAAGTTTTAGATTTAGATTATTGGTGGGGCACGCTAATCTTAAAACGGCTGACCCGGATGTTGATTATGACGACTGGAGCGATTTTATAACCGCGACCTTTATTGAGTTTGAGAACCCGGAAGGTGCCGAGGTGGTTTCCGAAAAAATGGCGAAGTACCTGGAACTACAAAATGCCGCTCGTCCCGATTGGCCTAGCGAAAATTACCTGCTACATCCTTTAAGCACAGTATCTCGAAGCGCTTACCAGATGAATAATACCATAATTAGAAGTGAAGATCCCACCGGAACCATAATGCTTTCCACGTTGGGAACGTTCCTCTTAATTCTCGCCTGCTTCAACTATATAAATATTTCCATTGTGTCTGCGACTAATCGCCTTAAAGAGATTGGAGTAAGGAAGGTAATTGGTGGAAGCAGGAGACGAATTATTGGCCAGTTTTTAGTGGAGAACTTGGTTATCACTTTTATTGCTATGGTACTGGGATTGGCACTAGGCTATTTTCTCATTGTGCCTGGAGTGGACAATATGTTTAGCATTGGTATCGAGATTAATTTGCTAGATCCGTCGCTTTGGATCTATTTCGTGGCAGTTCTACTGGTTACGGGTTTGGGCTCCGGTGCATACCCTGCTATCTATATTTCATCATATAGAGTGGTAGAGATCTTCCGCGGCCGGCAGCGGTTTGGGTCCAAAAACCTATTCACGAAGATCTTTCTTACTTTTCAATATGTGTTGGCATTGGTCCTGGTCGTAACGGGAATTGCATTTACGCAGAATGCCAAATATCAGCAGGGTCGTGATTGGGGCTATGGTAAGGAGCAAGTGCTAGGCATTAGGCTAGACAATGCTTCACAATTTGAAGCCTTGAAAAATCAGCTGTCTCAAAATCCGGATATATTAAACATTGTAGGCTCCAATAGTCACATTGGACAAACAGCGGGGCTTGTGGCCGCTGAAGTTGAAGGTGAGTTGCGTGAACTGCTGCGTTTTAGAGTTGGTGAAAACTACCACCAAGTATTGGGCTTGAGGCTTGTGGAAGGAAGGTTTTTCAACGAGGGTAGTGAAACAGACTTTGAGGAATCAATAGTGGTAAATGACATGTTCATTCGTAATATGAACTGGGAAAGCGGCTTGGGCAAATCGATTATTTACGACAGCACGCGCTACAATATTGTCGGTGTGGTTTCTGATTTTCACCACCAGTCGTTTAATAATAAAATGCGGCCGGCATTCTTCAAATTGGTTAAGGAGGAAGACTTTAGGTATTTATCATGCCTGGTAGCTGCTGGTAGTGCAAACAAGACCGCAGACTTTCTAGAGTCAACTTGGAAGGAGTTGTATCCAGACCTACCTTACAATGGTTTTTTTCAAGACGAAGTATTCGAAAGCCAGCTGCAGCACGCTGGTAAGCATGGAGAGCTGATGGCTTACGTTGCAGCCATTGCAATAGTGCTGGCTTGCATGGGCTTGTTTGGATTAGTTTCATTACGGGTAGCAATGAAAATGAAGGATTTCAGCATTAAGAAGGTGCTGGGTGCAGGCGTGGTTAATATGATTAATGGAGTTAACAGCCAGTTTATGGGGGTATTGGTCTTGGCCATTATCATTGGGGGGCCACTCAGTTTCATTTTCTACCAATCTGTACTTGAGATGGCTTATGCATACCACATGCCCATTGTGGTTACCCCTGTGCTGGTAGCCGTAGTGCTCCTGGTGGTAGTAGCCCTTTTAACAGTATCGTCAGTAGTTTACAAAGTCGTGGTAAGCAACCCCGTGGATAGTCTCAGGACAGAGTAACTCCGGAAACAGCTTTCATACCGGCATAGTACTATCCGAAGCAAAGATTAGCTCCCGAAGTATGATAACTTCAGGAATAGATCCAGTGGAGCTATATGGCATAAACAAGTTTAGTTCTGTTGAAAAAGTAGGTCAGAAATTTCCTCAACTAGCATGTCCTTAGCAGATGGTGATTGATTACAAAGGATAATTATGGTCTTATCCTTATCAACATACCTGACAATAGAAGATTCATATCCCGGCCAGAGCCCATTGTGTTCAATCCGCTTTCCATGATTCTTTCCATCAATTTTGAAGTCATCCTTTACGTACCAACCAAAACCATAGCCACTGGCAGTTCCATTGGGAAGGGGGTTGTCAATAAACGCTTCGAGTAAGTTTGCTTGTTCAACCAGTTGATTTGAATAAAGTGCGCGATCCCACCTGTACAAATCCGATGTATTTGAAAGAATTCCCACACCCCCATAAATTGAATCGGACCAAGCTAATCCAAACGATGATACGAAGGTAGAGTCTCTGGGGTTGAAAACTTTCCCGAAAACGTAATTCTGCATTTCGGTTCCCTTATGGGCTTGAGAGAAGATGCCGCTATTTTGCATGCCTGTTGGCTGAAAAATTCTCTGTTGCAGAAGCTCGATATAATCCATGCCTGTCACCTCTTTCATCACCAAGGGTAAAAGAAAATAGCCAACATTAGAATATTCCCATTGGCTACCAGGAGTAAATGCCAAGGCTGGCTTCTCCTTTTCAAGGTATTTCAGAATAAACTGGTTGGTATAAATTTCGGCCTGGTTCATATTGCTGCGAGCCCACATAAAAAACTGCTGTTCGGAAAGGCCGGAAGTGTGCGTAAGCAAATGTCGGATGGTGATATTCTTGTAGGGGAGGCTGGGTAAATATTTGCTAACGGCATCGTCGTAATTCAACTTGCCCTCTTGCTTCAATTGCACCATCAGCAGCGCAGTAAATTGCTTTGAGATCGAAGCAATTTCAAAAGTAGAATTGGAAGTAATTTTGTGAGCCGAATCTAAATCTTGATATCCGTATTCTTTATTCAGAACTATTTCGCCGTCTTCAGCCACCAATACCGACCCGGAAAACTTATTTGAGAAGTAGTAACTGCTAACCAGCGAATCAATGGCTGACACCAATCGCTTTTTTCGATCTGTCGATTTCGTTTGAGGCCAAGTGGTGGCAGAGCCAAATATCAGGGTGGCAATTAAGAGGTTGAGAAAAGTAGAATTCTTCAAGGTTTGGGAATTTGTTTGTGGTCATTGGACTGGCAAGTGCCCACATAGGTTTCACCCCCTATGGAATTCCCTATAAATCTGTCTTATAGTATATTTTGATAACTGTAATTCAGATTCTTGCCGAAACCCATACGCAACAGGTTTATGGAAGAAGTGGCGGCTCGTACCTTTTCCTTCCTGATAGTTGAGAATTTGTCGTACGAAAAATTGCCTTGGCATAACCTGTCGAAAGCCTTCAGTTTGATGAGAATTCCCTCACTCATTACAAACAGTAAATAGAGAAAGTCATCTTTTCTGTTTTCGGCGAATCTGGAGTGCTTAATGCGGGGGAAGAGGTTATTTCTGTAAGACACTAGATCGGAGGCGATAGCTTCCAGATTTGGTCTAACCGAGGCAAAAGTCTTCATTTCTTTTGCCAGGTCTTTATGTAAGTCTTGTGCATCGTTACAGTATTGTATAAATGCGCCAAGATCAAACCATATTTCATGTTCAGCTTCTTCCATGTGCTGCGGAACCAGCGAACGCAAAACCAACATACTATAACCGCCTTTATCTATGCAAATCTCGTTTACTTCCTCCGCTGTTATGTTGGGGTCAAATTGACGCTTACTTCTTATCTGCGCCTCGAAAAGCAGGCGATAGAATTGGAGTGCTTCTTGTTTGCCAGGTTCAGGTAATGAGTTGAAAAACTTACGAAAGCAAGCCTTGTAGAGTACCATCGCATCGCCTTTTACGTCATTGAATTGCTCAGACTGTAGAGAGCGCAGGGTTGTGCCATCTAGTTCAACATCATCAATAACCATGTCGCAAGCTGCCAGCAAAGCACCACAATGCATAAAAGCAGCCTTTTCTTTTTGGTTGGATTTGTGGCCAATAAGTTGGCATAGCTGGTCGCTGACGAAAAGGAACTCTGCCATGTACCACTGCATTTTCATCAAGGCATTAGCCGGCAATTCATTCTCCCTACCTATGCCCAGAGCAGAGGTAGTGGCCAATATCTCTTTTCTAGATCTTCGGTGGTACGATGAATTCACATAGTTGAATTTGCTGATGGCTACCAGTGCCTTGGCCAGGCGATATGTGTTTTTAAAAGCAATCAATTTAGTGCCGGGTTAGTCAGAAATATCGAGCCTCATCAAAATATCGGTTTGCAGATCACTGCCAAGAAGGAAGTCATGCTTGGCAAACTCCTTAAATCCGTGTCGTTCATAGAACTTTATAGCCCGGGTGTTTTGATCCCAAACACCAAGCCAGATGTAGGCAGCTTTGTTTTCCTTTGCGGTTGCCACGGCAGTTTCGAAAAGTTGCTGACCGATACCACTGCCTTGGAGGCCGACTTTAACATAGATCCTCTCAATCTCCAGCGAGGAATCATCCTGTATATCCGTTTGGGCCGGACCACGGTTTAGCTTTAAATACCCAACTGCCACATCTTTATCCAGGGCGAGGTAAAATATTGAATCACGGTTTGTCAGCTGCTCTTCTATTTTTTCCCTGGTGAAGTTCGCTGCCAGGTAATTGTTCATGTCTTCTACCGTGTTTGCGTCTTTGAAAGAATGGTAGAAGGTATCTCTGCCAAGGGGGTGTAATTTATCCAGATCTGCAAGGCCAGCTTTTCTAATTTCTATCATCTACTGCTAGCTACCATATTGCCACTGATCGCTTTTTGAGATGATCTTCTTCAAAGCATCAACATTTATGTCATCCAGCTTCTTTAGGTACAAGCAACCCTTGCCGGTCTTGTGTGGCCCGAGCTTTTTGAGCAAAGCTTTTTCATCGTTAATATCATACATCACGTAGACGGTAAGGTGTGTTTTGCCGGGTGAAAAACCTACATTGAACCATTCAAATTCATCGCCGCTCTTGCGCTTGTATCTGTATTTCCCAAATCCGATTATGCGTTCGCCCCAAAGCTTAGGTTGCTTGCCGGTAATTTCCTTCATGATTTTAACCAGCTTGCGGCTGTCTGCCTGGCGTACTTGATTTTCAACCTCTTTAATAAAGGCCGGTACACTCTTATTGGTTTCGGTGTTGACTAGCGTTTTCATGTTTTTTGCAGGTCAGATTCCAGGTTTGTTGACCTACTCTAATGTAACAATATCCGAGCTATGTTTCTTGGGGTTATGGAAACAGGACAGAAAGAATTTCTGCAGCCAATAGATTTGCCATTGGAGATTTACGGTAGTATCCGTGATGAGAGAGTACTATCACGGTGAGGTCTTTGTCCAGATAGTGCCTCAAGGTAGCACTGTGCAAAATGAAGTCATCATCTCCGGAATGTACCATTACCCGGCCCTTTGAGCCGTCGAAAAGATTCCAGCCGTATCCATAGTGAATGCTCCTTTTAGGAACATGACGAGTCAACAGTTGCTCTAAACTGGCTGCATTCAATACCTTCCTTTCAAGTAAAGCGTTTTTCCACTTCAGTAGGTCTTTTGCTGAAGATAACACACCGGTTGCTCCTTTGTATCCATAATTTGTGCTCCATTCCTGGGGGTTCCCATTTTTCTTTTTTGGTGGGAACGCAAATAGTAGGGACTGCCACTTTTTCTGGTCTCCTGCGCATCCGGTTTCCTTCATCTCCAAAGGAATAAAAAACTGTTCATGTAGAAACTGCTCGTAGCTGATGCCGGTAATTTCTTCAATAATTATAGCCAGGAGGTGATAGCCATCACTAGAATAGCTGTAGGCGCCTGGTTCGCCAGTACTGTGAGACAGAATGGTTTCCCTCGCTTTGGAGCTATACTCAATTCCGTCAGCTGCGTAATTATCTCCCAAACCCGAAGTGTGGGTCAGCAACTGATGGATGGTTATGTGCGCTTTATCGGCAGGTACATTTGCCAGATAATTATCAATTGTTTCCTGAACTGATATTTTGCCCATTTCTTGAAGCTTAAGAATAGCTGCGGCGCAAAATTGTTTAGACAAAGAGCCAATCCAAAAAGAGAAACTATCCTCGGCTTTAAGCTTGTAGTTTCTGTAAAAAACTACCTCTCCTTCAGATGCGACTAGTACCGCGCCGCCAAAATCCATCTTCTTCTGGGAAATAATCACTGAGTCAATACGGGTGGAGAGATTCCTCAACTGTTGAGCTTCAACTCCATTCTGGTGGAGGAAAATGATAATAGAGAAAATAAAGGGGAAAGTTCTAAGCATATGTTGTGCAAAACTACAACATATATTCTATGCAACCCAGAACATTGCAGTTGGGTCTTTTCTACATGACCCTAGATCTAATAAATAATTTCTCCATTTTCTTACTCGCAGGAGTGATTCAATGTGTAGTAGTGGCCCTTTTTCTTATTACAAAACAAAACCAGGCCAAGTACCTGGGGGCATTGTGGCTGGTTTACGCGGTTGTGCTGTTGGAGATTTTTCTTACCGAAAGCGGTTTGATAATGCAAACCTGGTATCTACGAAATATTGCTGAGCCACCTTCCTTTCTCATAGGCCCATTAGTCTACTTCGCGGTGGCATTGGGGGTGGGCCAACCAGCAAAGCACAAATTAGTACATCTCCTGCCTTTCTTTGTGATGATCGTACTCCATGTCACTTATCTTATCAGTGGAAGCCAATCGATTATAAGCTCCTACATATTTACTCACCTCAACTCGAATGATGTTGGTTCTTTTGGGTTTCTAGCTGGGCTGTCATCTCATGCGCTGGTAACCTTCCTACATCTGCTGTTTTATCTTTTGCTTAGTGCCCAGCGCTACCGTTCCCAGCCAGTTAAGGTGCCCTGGATCGAATTCCTCATGGTAGGTTCTACTATTTGTTATTTGGCCTTTGGTGTTGTCATATTTCTGTTCAACATAGCCGGCAGTGAATCTTACTATGGAGTGTTCCTGACGGGGTTCACGTATTTGTTTGCCTTCTATCTGCTAAAGCACTCAAATGATTTCGAATTGAAAGTCAGATACGAGGGGTCTCCCCTTAATGAGAGAATGAAGGAGGAAATTATAACAGATCTGTCGGAAAGAATGCGATCTCGTAAATGGTACCGCGAGCAAGATCTTAGCCTGGAGAAAGTGGCGACTGATATGGGGCTTTCAAAAAACTACTTGTCTCAGGCTATAAATGAAAAGTTGAAAATGAACTTCTCACAATATTTAAATGACCTGCGGGTGGATGAAGCCAAGCAGCTGTTGCTTAGAGAGGATCTACGCCACCTAAAATTATCAGAGATTGGACATTTGGCTGGTTATAGGTCAAAGTCTGTATTTTACAGCTCATTCAAGCAACGAGAAAAAACGACACCATCGGCCTTTATCAAAAGTTCGAATTTATAAACTCATACATCATTCTCATATTAGCTCCATTTCGGAGAGTTCAACTTCCGTAGAATTGAATTGAATTAAAAACGGAAGACATGAGGAAAATCATTGCAATAATACTGGGACTGGTAAGTCACACTTTAATAGCTCAATCGCCTTTTGTCGGACTGAGCAATGACGCCGTGTTGGAGGACTTAGCATACATGCAAACACAAATTGAGACCTTCCACCCCGAACCATATTTGTTCATTTCCCAAAACGATTTTAAGGTAAGGGTTGAGGAGTTCCAGAGAGACCTACCGGGAATGAATGATGATGAGAAGTTGGTTGGGCTGTTAGGGTTACTAACCGCCATTGGTCAAGGACATTGTAATCTCAGGCCCTTTGATCACTACAGCAGGGTGGCCATAAGCATAGATGTGATAGCGGGTGAATATAGAGTTATTTCTATCGATGAAAATCATGCCTCCTTGCTGGGATCAGTGCCCAAGGCCATTAATGGGATGCCCATTGCGGAGGTGTTAGCAAAATTGTCAATGGTGGTGCCACAGCACGAGACTACCTCATTTTCGGAGGGCTGGATATCTTATTATCTCACCGTTGGGCAGATCTTGCATGGGCTGGGGATAATAAACAATAACGAATCCATCAAATATCAATTTGAGCTCAAAGACGGCACTCTGGCCAGTCTTACGCTACCGACAAACAGCCCTGAAGGGCGGGCAGCTATCAAACGGGTATCTGCCACGAAGCAGCGGCCGTTATATAGACAACGCCAACAGGAGATTACAGATGAAGGGGGAAGAGGCTTATGGGTGAAGCAAATGGATAACTTTCTCTACTTTCGATTTTCCTCGTACCCTCCAACCAAAGTATTCAAGCAGTTCAGAAAAAAGATTGCCAAGGCAATCAGGAATGACCCATCGAAACGGCTCTTCCTTGACCTCAGGCAAAATGGTGGTGGAGATTTTATCAGGGTAAGGAAGCATTTTTTGCCTACTCTGGAAAAGGCGGTTAAGAAAAGTGGCACCCAGGTCTATGTGGGTATTGGAGCAAACACATTTTCAGCTGCGGTATCTAACGCTACTGATTTTGTTAAGCACCTCAAGGGAGTGTTGATTGGTGAGATTACTTCGGGCAGGCCCAACGGATATCAAGACAATTGTGGTTTTGTATTGCCAAATTCAAAAATTCCTGGATCGACGGCTTGTACCTACCGAGAGTTTATAGACGAAGACACGCCCGGACTATTCCCTGAAATTGAAGTGAATACCACCTGGGAGCACTATGTAAATGGCCTTGATCCGATTATGGAATACTTGAATAAATAGACTGCGATAGGGCAACTAGAGAATTCTAAAACTGAGGAGTTGATCAGCCATAATTAGTATGGAGCTGAATACCATCACCATTACTACAGTGCCCAGTTGGAACTTCCAACTTAGATTATATTCCCTGGAAATTCTAAACACCAGAAAGAACAATAGTGCACTAACCAGGAAGGGTATGGTGTAAGTGCCCAGGCCTAGAAAGTTACTGATTCTGCCTTCATCGTTGGGGTTAATAATATTCATGAAACCGGCAAGAAGTCTCATGTAGAAGGGAATAAAGAGTAGCGGATAGAGATATTGGTTCCAGCCTTTTGATCTTAAAAACCAATAAGCACTTAACCCTTGCAGAACTGTCACGAGTGGACCAGCTGCAGAGATCCAGGTGGCGTGCCACCCGCTGGGTTTGTATTCTCCAACCGGGAAGCTCTTGTTGAGACTCATCGCCGCCTCATATCCCAGGAGCTCGCTTGCTGCCCAATGCGCAAATTCATGAATGAGCCAGGTAAAAGCTACCGAGCCCAGAATAGCAAGAACGTAGTTGAAAGATATGCGTTTGTCTCGCATTGATTTCCTGGCAATTAGTTGAAATTGAAAAATCGCCATGGAATAACCAAGATATTGCAACCATATCTGGCGGTAAGTACGGTGCGAAATTCTCCCGGCAAGATTCAAGCAGCTCTAAGCTGCTTGAGTTTTCTTTTCAACCTAAAGGCAAAGAATGTTGGGACAAGCGCCAGAGCCAAACCAAACAAAAAGCCTTGCAGGGTAAACTTTAAAGTTTGTGGTGTATCTATATCATGGCGGTGATTCCAAAACTCCACTATTTTACCATCTTCAATTCGGAAAACATTTATGATACTAATTGGCTCACGGGGCTCAAGGGCGATTTTGCCAAAGAGGGTTTTAGATTTGAATGTTCCACCCCATCGGGTGGCTACCAGGTCCCCTTCGGCAATTTGAAAATCTATCTTACTATCAAAATCGCCGTGCTTCCAGAAGAAATCAGCAATATTCTTTTGCTCGATAGCAGGTTCTGTCACCCCCTTTCGATCTCCTATGTCATGCACAACGTAAGTGTCGGCCACATACTTATGATAATTATCAGTATTGTTTGATAACCAGAGATCTTCATAGAATCCTCGGGCAATCGCTTTATTGGCTTCCAACCTCACCATTTCAAGGCTATCTGTTTGGGCCAAAGCATTGTTAAGAACAAGGCAGGCAAATGCGATAAGAGTTATGTTTTTCATGGGTGCAAAAGGTTGTTTAAGCACCCAAAACTAGTAGCGTGCTGGTTCGGCGCTTTAATGCCTTTGGTCGAAAAGTTAGTGCGATAAGGCTAATTGCCAGCAGCAGAGGGCAACTGGCCATGATATTTCTTAAAAGCAGCGGAGAAGTTTGAGGGGTGCGAGAATCCCAGTTCATGACTTATTTCACTGGCGGTTCTTCCCGAGTTAATCTCTTTCTCAGCATACTCCATGCGGATCTTGTTGCGATATTCTCCTGGTGCTTTTCCGAAGATTTGCTTGAACAATGCCTTGAATTTACTCATGCCCATGTTGGCCATAGCGGCTAGCTCATCTAATCCGGTGGCAACTGCGAGAGGGTTTCTCAAATGAGTGGCAACCTTGAAAAGGTTAGAAATATCATCCGGGTGTAAGCCATCCAATCGCGCTTTATCGTGGTTGGCGATTTTTGCAAAGAAAGAGTTGAGGAAGTCCAAAGCCTTGCCATGACATTCCAGCTTATTGTCCATGGCGCCTAACGTATCAAGCAGCTTTCTCTCCAGGTTTTCATCTAAATCTTCATAGATCAGACTACGTCTAAGCTGAGCTTCCTCTTCAATATTCTCAAAATATGAAAGCAGGAAGCTTCTATGAAAATGGAAAGAGGCTAACTCAGAGTCTACGTTTGGTGGAATCGGGGTGGCAATTTCGAGCTCGGGCCCATAAACGAGAATGCCTATAGGTAAATACTTCTGAAATTCAATTTTCTTGTCACCAACGAACTTCTCCTGTTTTACCATTGAAAGATTTATGTGGATAAGGTACCATTCAGAATCCACCGGGTTCCTGGAGATCATGTTGATCGGTACTCTAAACTGTGACTTTTGGAAGTGATACAAAGCCACTTCACCCGGAAACTCCAGGTATCTCATTTGCCCTTCAATAATGTCTGGGTTTGGAATAAAACCTGTAGCTGTTTCGTTTAGATCTAAATAATTGTCAAACTGATCCTTCAGGTTTTTGGTGATGTCGAGTGTGATATCCACGTTAATATAGTTATCCTGGGCTTTTAGATGTCGGACTACTCATTCGCCACAAACCACACAAATAACCGCTGCACTTTGGGTACTTTTTCCGGACTCAATGAGAAGAACACTCTTACAGTGCCATTTTCACCTTTCATTTCAAATCTTCCCCTTAGCTGGTTGTAAGGATTAATATCTTCTACTGAAGTGATGGCTCCCGCTTGGGCCAGGACTTCCTCAATGGCAGCCTTGCGTTTTTCCCTTGACCTGTCGAGATATAAATTCTCCGCAATAATTTCCGCTTCCAATTGCTCATCCCAGTTTTGAATGAGGTCGGCAACTTGTTCTTGTCTTTTTCGCAGAATATCTGATATGGGCAATCGTCTTCGCTCAGGGTCAACCTCATCAAGTATCAATCTGCCAATAACTTCTCTCGTTGGCCAGGGGCTGGTATAAGTCAAATTACCAAAAGCCATGACACCAATGCCGTAATGGGGGAAGAAAGTATAATTGCTACCAAAACCAGGGAGGGCGCCGCCATGGGAAACAGCTACTCGTCCCTCACAATCTCTCACAATACTAAGGCCGTAGCCGTAGCCTGTCATGCTAGCGCAAGGCTCGTCTTTATAGTTGCGATTGTTGGCGTTGAGGCGCGGAAACTTTGGCGTGTGCATTTCCCGTAAAGTACTTCTCCTGACTGGGCCGTTATCAGCATCGTCTCGTGGAGGCCATGCCGACAGGTGGAAGCTCACATACTTGCTAAAATCTTCAATGGTAGTAATTAGCCCTCCCATGGCCCCAAAGGAGCCATCATGCAGCATTGGTTCCAACTTCCATTGATCATCCTCCCAACGATAGCCAATAGCCAATTCATCGGCTGGCACATCTTCATATTCCCAGTAGGTATTGTTCATTCCCAATGGCACAAAAATGTTCTCATTTATGTACTGCTGGTAGGGCTGCCCACTAACGCGACTGACAATGTTTCCTAAAAGTGCATAACCGGTATTACTATATTCATAGTAATAGGAGGGTGGATTTGAAAAAGAGATGCCATCACTGACCAGGTCCATTAACATCTGGTCGGGCTCATCCAGTTGGCGATCGCCCCAGGGGTTGTCCTCTGGGAAGCCTGCTGTCATGGTTAGCAAGTTTTCTATGTCAATGGTTGGCGCATCTTTAGTGAGATACTGTAGTTGGCCTACCTCTGGAATGTATTTAACCACCGGCTCATCCAGCGAAAGTTTGCCCTCGTCTCGAAGCTTGAGAATGGCCATGGCTGTGAAGCTCTTTGTCATGGAGGCGATGCGGTAAACAGATTGGGTGGTAGAGGGGAGTTCCTTTTCAATATTCATAAGGCCGGCCGATCCTGATAGTACCAATTCCCCATCGACTACTATACCATAAGCCATACCTGGAATGTGTCTTTCTTCAATATGATTCTCTACCAACTGCTGCAGATCGGGTGCTATCGCTTTTATCTTCTCAGTGCGTGCGTCATTCTCAAAGGTTGCTGGTTTATAGCCCTCGCTAAATAGTTGCGGGGGCAAGGCTGCTTCTTCCGTTTGTGGTTGCGGAGTACAGGCCGCCCAGAACAAAATGGCTGTTAGCGGCATGTAGAAAATGGCAAGTTTCATAGCTATTGAATTTTGAGTTTTGGTCGTAAGAAAGACTAATAACCGATTAATTGGTTACTAAGTCAACAATAGATAGGTTTTGAGGCTGCCCCTTGTCCGTGCAGAGATTTTACTCTGCTGCCTTCGGTGGGTTAAGGATTTAACCTTAGAAACCACTATTGAATGTTATTATCAAAAAACCGCAATGGTTTCAGGCCCCTGTTTTTATCTTTAACTGTTAAATATTCTGATGTCCACATTTGCTAAAACAGATATTGAACTACTAGATAAGGTCTCAATCACTTTATTAGCCAGCGTAGGGGTAATTATGGCCTCGACCTATATTATTCTGAACAGTGGCTATGTGGAGTATTGGGAGTTTGGAACATGGCACAACCTCTGGATTTTTGTTCTTTCCATAAGCGGCTGTTTTCTATTCATCAATTACAGATTTGGAACAATAAACCGGCGCCGAAATTTCATTCAAACAAGACTATTCATTGTGGCGTTTTGGACCTCAGGTGTTGCATTGAATTCCTATTTCAACCTCTATTCTCCATTAACTTGCGGTGAAGTAATAGCAGGGTACCTGGGGGGACTTGCCCTAAGTTATTTCCTGGGGTTACCCTACTACTTGGGCCAAAATAAAGTCAGGCCACGCCCTAATTTGCGATTACGCTGGATGGTACCGGTTGCACTGATTTTTTCCACCGCTGCAACTGCAGTGGTAATACTTAACGGTAACTACTTCATTGAGAATAAACCTGTGGTTTGGAGCCAGGTTGGACTAACCGCTGACGATTTTAGGGGGTACTCACATTTGTTCACAGACTACGATGCTGGCATTAGCTCAAAGGTCAAAATAAGGTTTGACTCGGGCTCAACTGATAGGGTAGTTGTTAGTGCCATTTGCAATACGAGATATTCATGGATAAACCCCGACTCCAGGGATAGCGAATCGCTACTAAGACATGAGCAATATCATTTCAACATCACTGAAGCCCATGCGAGAATGGCTCGCAAAATATTAAAACAGACGCCTAAGTCTGAAATTGATGGCAAATTTCTAATTGATCTGGAAGCAAAAATCCGCAATCAGAAAGATAAGATGCAAGATGCCTACGACTTGGAATCTGATCATAGCATTATTACTGATAGGCAAAGGGAGTGGGAATACACGGTAGACAGTATACTGAATGAACACCTTTACTATGCAACTCCTACCGTGTACTTGCAAAGCAGCGATCAGTACTTTCGCAGAGTTCGAATTGATACTAAACATAAGATTGTAGGGCTCTACCCTATAAACGCTGGCGATACCACAAACACCGCCTACTACCACATTCAGAGAAACGACCTTGGTAAAGTGGAGAGGGTGCGGTATTTCAGTTACGGCTCAAAAGCCATCGACTCCTACTTCGACTGCGCCACAGTGGAAGTTTCACATGCAGCTAACTCACAAACCTGGAAGTTCCTGGATGCCGAAGGTAAGCCGATAGCAAATGATTTAGGTTCCTATGGATATAGAATAACTGAGGAGCGGGGAGAACGCCGGCGTGATTTTCTAGATCGTAATTATGAAATCGCTACTAATTCACGAGGTTATGCCAGCAGAATCTATATACTTGACTCGCTGGCTCGGATGGCGACAACGAAATATCGGGACTTGGCGGGGCGATTTGTAAAGGACACTTACGGAGACTACCAAATAGTGCATCGGCTTAACGCTGATGGATTTACGCTATCCAACCTTGGGTTAGATGCTGCCGGAAATCCAAAAGCGGATGTGTATGGAGTCGCCGAATACCGTTTTCAGTACGATGAGTTTGGTAATCGCACCAGGGCAGATCAATTTGATGTAAACGGCAGGCTGGTAGAAGATGAAGAGGGGGTAGCTTTCACGATAAGAGATTACGACGAATGGGGCAATAAGTCTTACGAAGCCAATTACGATGCGCTGGGAAATATCTCTGCAAAAGGCCTGGTGGCAGCCAAGACATGGGCCTATAATCGCAATAGGAATATTGTAAGAGTAAGTCACCTCGATCTGGATAGTTTAATAACAGTGGATAAGGATGGCGTGGCATCGAAGTATTCCCGATACGACGATTACGGAAGAGTGGTGGAGGAATCTCAATACGGCGCATCAAAAAATTTGGTTTTTGACGATTATGGCTTCGGTATTACCAGGTATAAAAGGGACTCCGTGGGAAGAATCATAGAGCGAACCAACTGGAATAGCTATGGTAGATACAATTACAACGGTGACGGAGCTTACATCGAGAAGTTTAGCTACACAGGGTCTAGTAGAGACGTTAACGAGGTCAGGTATTTAAACACTGAAGACAGCCTGATTAATGGCGCCTTTGGTGATGCCATCGCGCGGTATAAGTATGATTCCGCAGGAAACTTGATTGAAGCCTCCTACTACGATTCGCTTGATAGACTAACACCAGTAGAGGAAGATGTCGCCGTGTTTCGTTATGAATACGATGAGAGAAACAACAAAACAAAAGCTTCATTTTACGACTCTACCGATCAATTAGCTAATGCAAATCAGGGTGTTGCCATTAACACCTATATCTACAACAAGAAGGGGCAGTCAATTTCCAGGAGCTACTTTGATAAATTCAACAGACTAAAAAGCTTTGACGGATATGGGCGAATTGACTGGAAATACGACGAGCGAAGTAATGAGACTGAAGTGAGATACTACGATGAAGACAACGAATTGATGGATACAGGCATGGCAATCAAAAAAATGCAATACGACCGTCATGACAACTTGATCTATCTCGCAAAATACAACTCTCGCATGGAACTGGTTGAAGGTGCTGCAATTAACAGATGGTCATACAACGAAAAGGGGAAGATCCTGGAGAAATCCTACTACAATAGGTTTGGTGAGCCTACTAATGAAGACGGGATATTCAAACAAAAATACACCTATGACAGCACCGGCAACAATGTGGTATCGGTCGCCTACTACAATGAACGAAACGAATTAACCTCAGGCCCCCAAGGTATTGCGTTGATAAAGTACAACTATGACAAGTACGGAAATACAACATTGATTGAGAACTATCATGAAGGGCTTAGCCTCACGAATGACACGCTGGGCATAGCAAGGGAGGAATATGATTACCATCGGCTGGGAGCGTTATCAGAAAAACGGCTCTACCAATTTACAGGGAACTTAATAGAGGGTGCCGCTATTTACAAATGGAAACGGGACAAGGCTGGAAGATGGACTGAACAAACTTCATTTGATATGAATGGTGACTTTGCCAATGGAGAAGAAGGCTATGCCCTGCGCAAACGTTTATATGACCTGAATGGAAACGCCATTGAGCTGGAGGATTTAACAAAGGAGGAGTTGGATGGGAAACAACCAATAACCAATTGAGACCATATAATATAATTAATCGTATATTTAATTATATTTTCACAATTGAAATATTACAGAATTGTTAGCATTTGCAGGGACTCAGATAGCGGCTTCAATCGTAATTAACTGGGGAATTTTAATTCTGGTGTGGTTATTCCTCCTTTTCATAGCTGTACTTGTGGTAATGCTGGTTCAGCGATTGGTTTCTAAAAGAAACCCAAGGGCTCCGATTGTGTTTGATAAAATCGAAAAGCTTGAGAGTTTATCGCAAATGAAAGAGCGCGGTGATATAAACAAAGACGAATACAATAAACTGAAAGCCAAAGTGCTAAGTCCTTGAATCGCCTCTAATTCGATTCCAAAATCTCTTCCAGTAACTCAATGAAACCTTCCGCAGTATTTGATGCCACATTCATTTGACCCAAGGCTTCGCCTTCAGCATTAAGCACCACCATAGCTGGGAAGCCTTTGCTGGGATTGTATTTGGTCTGCAGTCGTTCATTGTGGGCTGCTAATTTGGGAGCCAATTTATTCTCTTCCTTGACCGGAAAATCTACATAAAGCAGTACGAATTTCCCCTTAGCGAATTCCTCGAACTGTGGCGTTTCAATTAATGTAGTATCCAATCTGATACAGTTGCCGCACCAATCGGAACCAGTAAAACGCATGAGGATGTGTTTGCCGCTTTTCCGGGCTTCAGACTTGGCCTCCTCGAAATTGGTAAGCCATGCTAGCTCAGTGTCAGTTTGAACAAGACCCATGATAAGGAAGGAGATTACCGTCAGCAATTTCATGCCAATTAATTTCTCCAACTATCAACAAATAGAACAGAGAGTTAACAGAATTAACCTTTGTTAATAGAAGTGGGTGACTTGTTTCCAGAACTACTCTTCCTCAGTATAAATATCAAAAAGCGATTTGCCTTCAATATCCCAAAACTCAAACGCTGGTAGCTCAAAAGTGTCAGGGAGTTGTTTCTTGAATGTGAGGAAGTCGGTTTTGGCAAAATCTATATTCATAAACTCATAGACTCTTTCGGTCAACAGTGAGTCACCAAAGATCATGGCCCTTTTGGCATTGTGCGATCCATTCTTCACCGTAAGCAGGTGGCCATTTTCCAAGTATTGCATAAGAAAGGTGGCATTCTCATAAGGTGTGCTCAAGTCCATGTCTCCCTGAATAAGTATCATCGGGATGTTGTGCGACACGTGCTTTCGGAACATGGGATCTACTTTTGTAGCAGGGCAGATATCCCTGGTTGCAGTGTAGTGAGAGGCGAGGTCTCCGAGCCACTTCCTGGCTTCCCTATTGTTCAATTCCCGCTCCCGCTCGGGTGATATTCCCAAGCTGTTATTAAAAAGCGCATCAATCATCAGTGCATGTGACCTACCACCGCGCCCTCTTGATCGTAAGGCCAGGGTGCGATAATCGCCATTGTACAGTTCTGTGATGTACTTAGGCCAAGAGCCAATTTCTCCTCGGTAGCTGTTGGCAAACGGATCCATGCGTGAAAATCTAAAGTCGTCTACCCCCACGATAACCTGCTCGTCAATTTCTTCCTGTGGTATATCCAGGTGTACAGTTACAGGAGCTGATTCCAATCTGCGAACTATCTCTTTGAAGGCTTCAGTTAGCCCCACTTCCGGCAATTTGTTAGCGATTGAATTATCACCTTCGGCATAGGCCTCAATTCTTTCAAACACATTCCAGATACCTTGGGGGTCGTCATAGTTATGATCCAGTGGCTCTATGCCCGAAAGTAATGCCCTGTCAACTCTATCTGGGTAACGTTGGATATAGCCAAGAGCCCACTGCGAAGCAAAACTATTCCCTACCAGTGCCAACTTTTCAGCACTAATATGCTTGCGAACAGCATCAATATCATCTATAAAACTGATGATATCATAACCACGTAGGTCTACCCCTTGCGACTGATACCTGGTTATTGCCTCCTGGTAGGCCTTGCGACGGTATTCCCCTCTGATTTCAAGGTCTAGTGGCTCCTCGAATGAGCCATTTTTCCACCGATATCTGAAATTAGGGATTTGTAAACCTGGTGCATCTGAGTTACCACGTTGGTTGATTAGAAGCACATCACGCTTTTGGTTGACAAAATCGAGTTCGAAGCGCCAGGCTTTGGCGCGATCTCCATCGTAGAATACTCTAACCGAATAGGGCTCTCCCGGCCCAGCTCCCAAAAAAGCTACCGGGGGTAAATCAGACTTTTCCCTGGCGGGAAAATGAAAATAGTGCAAGGCCAGGTGCCGACTGGCAGGATCTCTTCTGTTTTCAGGTACAAATATGAGGTTCTCGGTTCCCTTGAACTCCCAGCCTTCGCCTTTGATCAGAACAGGTTGCGACACGCTATTTAGTGCTTTTGCTTGTTCTGAGGGGGTATCGCAAGTAAAGAATGCAACAACTATTGTAGTTAGACTTATCCATTTCATGATCCAAAACTAGAAGGCGCGTGCTGCCTAGTCTTGTATAATTGGGACACCTAGTTCTACAATCTCCAAAAAAGCACGTCGTCAACTATCTCAAGTTGTTCGAAAAGTTGTTTGGGAGTTAAGCCGCTTAGTGATTTCAGGTTGTGATTGAAATCAGCTTGGTCATAGTAGTTGCTTTCCAGGGCCACGTCAGATAAGTTCTTGACATGACCTCTTTCTTGAAAGCTAAATAGAGCTCTGCGAAATTTAATTACCGCCTGGTAGGCCTCAAGAGAATACCCCAGGTGCTTCTTAAATTTTCGCAATAGGGTTCTGCGGCTAAGACCAATTTCAGACGCTAATTCTTCAACTCTAATGGGCTCAGTGCTGTAAATCAAGCGATCCATGGCCCGCAATAGTTCAGGCTCGTTGAACTGGTGGAGGTGCTCCATAAAGAAATCATCAAGTGCCTCTCTTTTCTTTTCGATGTCACTTTCCCCGTAAACAGTGCTAAGCATTTGGTCGTAATCTGTGCCGAAGTAACTAAAATCTGAAAAGTGTTTGGCCAGTAATTCTGAGAGGGGCTGTTCTATGAAGTGGTTAAGCCCACCGGGGTAGAACACAATGGCTAACCTGTCCAGGGGCCCAAAAAACTCCACTTCCTGGTATTTATCTACCTGACCTACCAGCAGTGAGTTAAAGCCTGCATTCTTCTGATGATGCTGTTGTCGTTGTCTGCCATTTGCGGTAGTTACAGAGTCATGGTAAATGCTGATGGTCGTGGTGATGTTTTGGTAAAAAGTGACTTTAGCATAGAAGTCTGCCTCCCCGGATTTATGCACGTAGTAACCTTTTATGAGTTTCTCCAACTCAGGCTTTTGCGGCTTAATAAATTTTACCTGACCAAAGTCCATTAGTCACCTGTTTCTGATTTTTCCCTGGAAAACACTGGTCGCAACCAGGTGAAGAAAAGCAAAAGAGAACCCGAAAGCCAGTATATGGGATACTTCATCAGTACATACGATACCTCAAAGCTATCAACAAAGCCTCTTGTGTTTTTTACATAGTTTAATTCTATTATAAAGGAAGTGTAAGGGAGTGCCCAAAGGAATAGAATAGCACCAAAAATATATTTCAGGTATTTGTTTACCCTTTTTAATAATGGGCTGAAATGCAAAAGAATTACAATTGCTAGTATGAAGTAATCGAATGCGTTAAAGAAAATCATCTGGATCTGATTTCGTCAACTTGCTGGCACTTCTATTCTCATTTTACCAGATCCCCGGGTAAAAGTTATATTCAGCAGCACTACACATTCCTTCTCGGAATGACGTGGCTCTTCTTTCAGATCACTCATGGTCATATAGTCCTTTAGTGCCTGGTAAAGGGCTACAACTTTTTGCTCCTCAATCTCCACAACCATACTGATGGCAATATCTGAGAACATCTTGAAATCGACAATGAAGCCCCGATTATTGACAATCTCCTCAACCTCCCTGAGGCCAACAGCCCGGTCTTTACCACAAAAGCCCTTAAGGAAGTATCGATTCTTCATAGCAGAATCAGGATGACTCTGCTAAAATACGAAGTATACCCGGTACTGCTTTCAAGAAGCTACTTCCGAGACATCGTAAATGGTAATTGGGTCAGTGAAACCTTTAATCTTGGCGCGAATTTGACCAATCGGCTTGATCCAACCCTCGTTTTTTTCGAAAGTAGATTCTGACACCAGGATCTGGTCAGGAATGGTTAACGCTTCAATTCTGGCTGCCACATTTATTGTCTTACCTACCACGCCGTACTTCATTCTTTTTTTCGACCCTATATTCCCAACAACTAAACTTCCACTATTAATGCCGATTCCCATTTGCAAAGGTGGTAAGTCTTTTCTGTGAAGCTTGGTGTTGATGCTTTTCATCGCTTTCTGCATTTCTCTGGCGCATTTCACTGCTTTCCTTGCACAGCCCTTAACTCTATTCGGAGCCCCAAACACGACTAGAATTCCATCACCAAGAATCTCATTGATGTAACCTTCATATTTGTGAATGATTGAGATCATTTCATCGAAATAGAGATTGAGCATGTCAACAATCGTTTTGGCCCTATACTTTTCAGATAGCGGCGAGAAATCCCTCAGGTCAGTCATCATAACAGTAACATATCTTTCTTCTCCGCCTAGTTCGGGTTGCTCCCCGTCTTTCGCAATTTTATCTAATAGAGATTCACTTATATAGCGCCCGAACAACTGCCTTTGGTATTCATTCGATTCAGTCAGTTCCTTATTCAGTGTTTCCAGTTGATCTTTTGAGGCCTGAATCTGGCTTTGCAAACTTCCCAGCTTTTGCATGCGAATGCGTTCGATTAATAGCTTACCGATTACATTGAAAATCTTTAGATCATCACCGGCCAGAGTTCTGGGAACGGTATCGGCAATGCACAGGGCGCCGACATTGTGTCCAAGCAGACTAGTAATTGGGAAACCGGCATAAAATCTAATATTAGGCGGATTTACAACCATGGGATTGTCAAAAAAGCGCGCATCCTTTAATGTGTCTTCTACTATTAAAGCTTCCTCTTGAAGAATGGTATGCCCACAGAAAGACTTCGACCGGTCGCTTTCTCCAGGATTGATGCCACAAGCGCTATGAATTACCTGTTGCTTACTTTCTATTGAAGAGATATAAGCGATGGGTACATGGAGGCATTTTGACAAAATCATTGTTACATTGTCAAACTGCTCCACTTTACTGGCATTTGATAGGTCAAGAGCAATTACATCTGCAAGCCGGTCATTTTCATTCTTGGGTATGGCTGGAGCTATCATTAAGAATAGAAAAACAGATTAGTGGGCAAGGCAAGAAGCAAGTTGATGGTTTTCTATTCTCCAGGGTGTAATCCTCACTACATTGACACTGGTCGCTTTGTCTTTCAAAGCTATAGTTATCCCTCAACAGGGCTCGTGACATGAGAGTGTGCAAGAGGGGGAAAAGACGAATAAGCACGCAGTATTCCGCGTGCTTATTCCCAAATCCAACCCACACAACCGTGTTCTACTGGTATATTACCATCCGGCTGAGCGGGCTGGGGCGACGCCCTTAAGTCGCAGGTAGGTGATGGCCTTACCATGCTGCCTTTGCAAATGATCAGTCATGGTAAGGATTGCTTGTAGGCGGCTCATTTTGCTTCCGAACCAATCGATTTCTTCCGCTAACTGCTGGTCAGAAAGCTGGCTAATACCTCCTTTGATAAAAGCGAAGGAAGCTTCCAAATCAGCAACTACATCGTCCTTTTTGGTAGCATCAGTGCGAGGCATAGGGTCCGGTCGCTCCAGGTTTACTGTCGCTGCGAATAGATAATTGGCGCCAGTTGTATGATTAATGAGTCCAGCAAAATCTGACAATGGCTCCACCGGCACAAAGCCGTAGTGCTCAGCGGGCATGAGCCTGGCCGTTTCCACAACCATGGTAGTCATATTGTCCCAGGCTGCTTGCACATCATTGCTCGATATACCTTGGGCCATGGTTTTGTTTTGGCAAGAGAATAACCATACCAGTGAGAAGGTGATCATGGTAGATATCAACAATACTCTTTTCATAATGCTTAGTTTAGAATGTTTGTAATCATTGGGATTAAATACCTTCTTCCACATCTACACCGAGTTCTTTCAGTAGTTTAATGGAATTGGCCTTTACGTTTGCAGGCGGGTTTAGCGAAAGCGATTTTTTAAAGCTCTTGATGGCCAGCTTGTTTTCTCCCTTGGTTTTGTAAGCTTCCCCCAGGCTATCGTACACATTGGCATCAGTTGGATTCTTCTTTACATTAAGTTGAAAATATTCGATAGCCTTATCCACTTCTTGCTGCCCCAGCATTTGGTAGCCCATAAAATTGAGTTGGCCAATATTCGCAAGTTGGGCCGCCTCATCGGCGATGGGGAAGACTTCAGCATTTGGCTTGCCCATTAGCTTAAGAATTCCAGCCTTGGCAAATAGATTTCCAAACTGCTTTTGGTTGTTAATTGATAACTCAGCCCACTGCAAACCTTCTTCCAGGTTAACATTGTTGTTCATACAGTAGTTGGCAGCTGTTGCATAGCCTTGCCAGCCAAAACCTGCTATAGACCTGAGCTCATTACGCATGTTGGCTAAAACCTGCTCATGCAGGTCTACATCAATCTTAAATGGAATGCGCTTACTCTCCCAGCTCAAAGCCAGCACCCCATTGTCCTGGTCCATAGCAATAAAGTCGTAAGTAAGTACTTCGGTGTGAGCGATCTTTTCAGTCTTTACTTTTACTCTCAGCGCATCCTCAGATTGATTATACCAGAAGCTTCCCCATGAAGAAGAGTTGTTAGAAAAGATCACTGTGGCTTCATCGCTTTCATGAATAATCATGTGGAGGCCATAAACGCCGGAGGCTAGATCCTGTCCTTCGATTTTAACATCATGCGAGAAACTAATAGTGGTGTTCTCATTGGCTCCTGCGCGCCAGGGAATTTCACCATTGCTGGCAAAATTGATCTTTGTGAGCTCGTAGGGAACTTGTTGTCCCCAGATCTGCCCGGTGCGATCGTTGCCGTTAAGTGTAACCCTGGGACGAGAATAGTTTACAGTAATCTTAGTTAAGCCGATGGTTTGTGAAAGTTCGGCTCCATAGCTAACCGTTCTTGGAGTTGTTACATTCTGTGCCTGCAGATTGATGGCAGTGATAATCAATACTGCCAGCAGTCCTACTTTCGAGATTTGACTTATTCTTTTCATATCATTAATGGTTGGAATTATAGTTTAACCACCAAAGTAGAGCGGGAAAGAAGCTTCCGAAAAGATGCCGTGATAGGCAGCAGGTTTTGTGATGGATAGTTAATGTATTCTACCTAGCTATGACTGATGTAGTGTGCAATCTTCTCTTTGTAAGATCGGGAGGAGATTAGGGAAGTTTTGTCTTTAAGCTGGAACTTGTACTCGTTGTTACTAATGTATTGATACTTCCTGATGTAGCGCTTGTTAAGGATCAGGGATCGGTGTATGCGTAGGAATTCCTTTGGGTTCAGTTCATTTTCTACAGCATTCATGGTAGCCCGGTAAAGCCAATTGCCCTCGGAAGTGTGGAGCGTGATATAATTGCCATTAGCTTCCAGGTAGTGAATATCCACTGTGGGAATATGCAGCAGTCGACCACGATCTTTGATCTCAAAGGTGGTAAGAAACTCATCATCCGTTTGCTGGAATTCCCGCATTAGGCCAAGCAACTTTTCATTGAACTTCGATTGCTCCTTCAACTTTAGTTGCTCCTTAGCTTGTGCCATGGATTCATTAAATCGGTCTTCATCAAACGGCTTTAACAGGTAGTCGACAGCATGCACTTTGAAGGCATCTACTGCATATTGATCAAAAGCAGTTGCGAAGATGATGTGAGGCTTATTTTTTGTTTCTAGCTGAGACAAAACTCCAAAACCGTCCAAATCAGGCATTTGAATATCAAGAAAAACCAGGTCTGGCTCTTTACTGTTGATAGTTACAACTGCCTCTTCGCCATTCCTACATTCGGCAATAATTTCAACGTCACTATCGTCCTCAAGCAGCTTTAGAATCCGCTGGCGGGCTAGAAACTCATCATCAACAATTACTGCCTTAATATTCATATTGTATTAATTTCTTAAGAATGGAATTTCAATTTGAACAGCATAACCTTCCTCATCGTGGGAGGTCATTAGTGTATAATCGTTCTGGTAATACTGTCGTAAGCGCTTATCTACATTTTTCAGTCCTATACCAGTACCATTTGTGTTCAAGCCGCCCTGTTGACTACCATTATCAGAAATAGTTATCAGCACTTTCTCCTTATTGCCATCTCCGTTATTTAATACGGCACTAACTCCTATGTATCCACCAGATTTTAGCTTTGACACCCCATGTTTAATTGAATTCTCCACAATCGGTTGCAATAGAAGATGAGGAATCGCCGCTTCCAGAATTTCATCATCAATTTTAAAATCTACCTTAAGCCTGTCTTGAAACCTTTCCTGCTCTATTTCCAGGTAATTCTGAATAAACTTTATTTCTTCCTCCAAGGTAGAAGTGTCCTTTCCATCTGATTCCAACACCGAGCGTAATAGGAAGGCCAGTTTGGAAAGCATTTTCTGGGCACCCTTAGCATTGTAGTCGATTAAAGATGAAATAGCATGTAAAGTGTTGAAAAGGAAATGCGGGTGAAGCTGCATCTTAAGCGCTCGGAGTTCTGCATTTTGCAGTTCAAGCTGCTTATCTCTGTATTTACGATAATAACCGATTGCGATGAATATCAAAGTAAAGATCCAGTATTGAATAAAGCTGGAAAAAACTCCGGCACCCAATGACGCCAGGGAGTTTTGAGAGAAAATGCTGCCCAGAAAGTCAGACTGCAAATATTTTATAAATGCAAATGCTCGTAGCGCCACCACACGGTGTAAGGTTGATACAAGAAGCCCCACTCCAATCTGGCTTAAAATGAAAAGGGCATCAACACGGTGGCGATTGAGAAAGGAAAGAGCCCGGGCATAGATAAAAGTGGCCAACAGCGCCCAGAGCCCATAGCTTACGGTCAACCGCAGTGAAATCGTATACCAGCTGAATTCATAATCGTACTGATTAACAAGGTGGGTGGTGTAGTCCTGAAGCAGTAGAAAAAGGCACAATGCCGCCGCGGCCAGTAGCATATACCAACCTGGAAATGGCAACCTGGCAAAATATTGTTGTCGCTTCAATTGATTGTAATTCCTGGAAACAACACAAAATTAGGCATCTTGTGCTCTTAGGATTACGCATTTTGTGACTATTGGGTATTAATGTGACCGAATTCGGCGCCATTTGCACGAATTTTAAACCGGAAAGGCCGCTAGCCAGTATATTAGTACCGTAGTTCAGATAATTCAAATCCAAATCCAAAATGATCAAGAAAAGCTATGTATTACTGCTTGCCACACTAATAATGGCTTGCGGAGGTGAAAAAAGCGCTGAAGGCGAAGATGGTAAAAAGGATGTAAGTGAGTTAACCTATTGGGATGTAGTGGGCATGGTATGGCCAAACGATGAAGGAGACCGCATTGAGTGGCACGGAGAAGAAATGAGCACCGAAGCCAAAGATGATCTGGATATTAGCCAGAGGGGCTTTTGCGGCGATGGTGATTGTGGTGAAAAAATGTTTCTCGCTAATAAGAACCAGGAGAAAGGCATAGAAGTAATTCTTAAGGCTCCATATAACATTGAAGGCGATGAGAGCTACATGGCTCGTACTTATAAACTGCCGCCGGGTGGAGAGTTCCAGATTGGCTGTACCCACCTTTGCTACAACGACAAAAAATATCTCTTTGGTAGGGAAATAGTGAAGGCTGTATATATGGAGGAATAAGGCTTCTACAACCTCTTATGAATAAAGTCGATCATCATTTGACGGTACTTGCTCTCCTCGTCGAACGACAAATGCCGCCAAAGCGCACCGTGGCCTAGCTCGGTTTCATAGTGCACTTCGTAGTTTTTAAAGCCAGCATCTTTCAATCCATTTTCAAATATCCTGGTGTAGTTGGTGAGGCCGGCATCTGTGATGATCAGCATGGGTGCTTTTAAGTTTTGTAGGTATGAAGTAGGCGAGTATTTACGCATCTCTTCTCTTGATTCCCCAAACACAGCCTGCACGTGTTCTTTGGCCAAGTTCGGATTGTTGCCGTTGAGAAAAACCTCGTAATAGTTTTCTATATCGTATGCTCCGGAAATCGGTATCACTCCCTTGAAAATGTCCAGATCCAAATTGTGTTTTTGCAAATAGGAGGGATCAAGCGCAATGAGACTGGCCAGGTGCGCGCCGGAGGAGAAGCCGCCAATGTAGATCTGCTCAGTATCATATCTGTATTTGCTGGCATTATCAACTATCCATTTTACTGCGGCGGCAACGTCTTCTGCATGGGTCGGGTGTACCACGCCAGTGTTCCTTTCAGGATCGCGCCAAACTGCAGAACTGAGACGGTGACCAATAGTGGCCACGGCTATGCTGGCATGCGCAAGTTTACGTGCCAAGTCCATTTCCACGTGGCGATTCACAAATGACCAGGCCCCACCACCAATCCAGATTAAAATGGGCCCATGGGAAACATCGTCAGGCAGCACCAGGTTCAGGCTTTGCAAACTATCAACCCCGGTCTCATTAGCTGGCAGATATCGAATATTTAATAATTCAACGTAACTGCTATCTGTCTGGCTTAGAGCCCAGTTCCATATTGATAGCAAAATCAGTATGGCAATGGTTCTTGGCATTGTATTAAGCTTCGTCTTGCATTTTAATCCATTGTTTTACCACAGCTTGAAGATCTTCCTTTTTGCTTTCAATTTCTTGCAAGGTAGTAAATTTGGCCACCCGGCCTTCTTTGCCATCACCTTCCAAAAGGCCTGTAGTATCATTCATCAATGCACCCTTGTGGAACATCAAACTCACGTGCTTTTTGGCATTCATGAAGTAAGAGGCCATGTTGCCCTTATACATAAAAGTAGGCACAGCCCATTTGATAGTTTCTTCAATGCGATCATCAGTTGCTAGTATGATGTCGCGTACTCGTTCGATCTCAGTGGTCATGGGATGTTCTTTCTTAACCAGGTATTGATCTACTTCCGGATTCTTGTTCATAGCTGTTAGTTTGAAGTTAATAGTTTCAAGTTTAAAGTCTCAAGTAATATGCTAAATGGAATGGTAAGACGAGTCTGCGAAGCGATCTGCCCTCAAAAAATCTAGTTCTTATAAATGAATGAGGAGATGAGCAGCAGAAGACAAACCATGCCGGATATGATGGTGCCGCCCGCAGCTAGTAATGACCACGACGTAAAGAAGAATGCTGCCATAGCTACGATGTCCGCTATTAGAAGCTTCCTCAGGGCCCTGATGTTTGTTCCTACTTCCGAGAGCATCAGCCAACTTAAGATGGGTAAACCGAATAGAAAGATGGAAACGATAATATTGAAGCCATCCAGTATGTTTTGCATGGTACGCATCACCCCGCCTCCGGTATCAAAGGGAATGGTAGCCATGGCAGTTTGCATCTCAATAAATTCAGTAGTGGTGGGGAAAGCCGGGCCACCGGTAATTACAAAGTAAGTGTGGAAACAGGCCATCACCAGCAAAAGTGTGAAGGCAACTTTCGGCAGTATATATTTTCGAGTACCACTCATAACCGTTTAGCATTTAATATTACTTATTATCAATATTAATATTAGAAAATACTAATATAGTTTATATTTGAAAATATGGCAGCAGTGCAAACAGATTCTATCTTCAAAGTGTTGGCTGACAGCAATCGTCGTAAGATGGTGAAGTTACTGGGCCAAAAGGAAATGACAGTAGGGGCGTTGGAGAAGGCTTTGAAATTGAGCCAGTCGGCTACTTCGCAACATTTGAAGTTGCTAAAAGAAGCTGGATTGGTTATCCAGCGCAAGCATGGCAATTTTCGCTTTTACGCCTTAAAGACTACCGCCTTACGCCAGGCGATGAGTTTTTTCGACAACCTCTGGGATGGTGGCCTGCAACAGTTAAAACAAAACCTTGAAAATCGATGAGCGGCAATTTCATTACTAAGGAAATATGGATAAAGGCCTCGGTGCAGGAAGTCTTTGATAGTTTCACAAATGCTGAAGCCATGCTGAAGTGGCACGGCAAGGAAGTAGAGACCAATCCTGTAGTTGGAGGGATTTATCGAGTGGTTTTTGAAAACGGCGATACCATTATTGGCGAGTTCAAAGAGGTAGTGCCTGGAAAGAAGGTGGTTTATAGCGCCCGGTATATGGAAGTGGATAGCGTGGTCACAATCAGTTTTACTGAAGAGGATGGTGGGACCAGGGTGGAGCTGTACCAGGAGTTTGCCCCCGACCAGGATATTTCCTCATTCAAAGAAGGATGGGGCTATTTCCTCGGGCTACTCAAGGAGTATTGGGAAGGAGGTCCTTCCAATTAGGACCCCCGTAAGTTCAGTTACTTTTCCTCCTTCTCAAACTCCTTAATTTCTGCAATAAAACTTAGCGCGCCATTGATCTGGCTACCATTACCAGCTAGTAGCCGGTTCATCCATTTCTTTTCAGCATTTTTCGCCCTAAGCTTGCGATGCGCCCAAATTGCGGCTGGCACCAGCAATATGCTAAACGCGATATTAGCCTGTATCCAGCTAGAATCTCCAACCGCAACGATGTCTATATTCCAAAGCAGCTTAAACATCAAGATGATAAATGTAAAATACAATGGTGCTATCCAAACACCCAATCTTATATACTTAATACTGGTTAATCGTAGCTGATGCAACTTCTTTTGCGAAGCTGTTACTGGTTCTGAAAAATCTATTTTACTGATGAGATCCAGTTCATGGATTGAGGCCACGATAATACTTAGCGCCCAGGTGGCGAGTAAGAAGCCGGCGCCTGCCATGTGCATTACTGCCCAATTACTAATTGCGAAGTAAAGGAAGAAGAACATTGCGGAGGTATAAAATGCCAGGGCAATTGCTTTCACCCAAATCAGGTTTATCATTTTACTTCTGGCTTTATCTAGATTGCCGCGTTTCAACAATTCCATATTTAACTTCCAGTTTCGCTCTAATTTCTGGTCGAAACCCAGCCATAACTCTCTTATTCCTTCTAGTTCATTCATGATTTATGTCTTTAAATTGTTTTTTCAGTTTCTCTTTTATCCTATTGATTTTGGTACCGACGTTGCTTTTGGAGATGTTGAGAATGGCAGCAATTTCTTCGTGACTATTCCCATCGAGATACAATATCATCAAAGCTCGATTTAACTCGTCCAGTTGATTGATGAACTCTCTGAGCAACTGCATGTCTTCCTGGCTATCCCTGTCATCATCTACTGCTATGTCCACATAGCCCTCTTCGACCTTCGCCAAATGTTTACTTCTAGTTGTGGACTTTCGATAATTGGAGATGGCGACATTGAGTGCAATCCGGTAGACCCAGGTTGATAGCTTAAACTCAGGGTTGTACTTGGGGAAGCTGCTCCACAACTGCATAATTACTTCCTGCACTAAGTCCTTCTGCTCCTCCCTATCTCTACAGTAGCTATTACAGATTTTGAAGATGATCAGCTTGTGATCTTCAAGTATTTCCATGAAAGCCGCCTTGTTGCGTGTCATTAGATGATGGCTCCTTTTTTCCTCAGCAGAAATAAAATGAGGGGCAGCCACCTGATCGGTAGCAGGTAAATCAATAGCGCCTTCATTATTATTCCCTGACTGGAAATTAGGGATTCCACCGTCATATACAATTCCGTGGTTAAGGTTATCATGTGATTCCATTTTCATTACACTCCATTATTCGTGTATGCTAATGAAAAATCACAGAGGGTCAAGAAAAAATTTATTCCTGATCGCGAAGCCTGAGCTTACGCTCTAATCTTTGAATCATTTTCACAATTCGATCGGCCCTGGTGGTTTCAGTCTTGGCACTGTAAATCCAATCGACGTAGGCCTTACGTTCGCCATCCGTAAAGGCAAGGAAGGTACTATAAGTACTCTTGGGTTCATTCAGCAAGCAATCAGTAATTTCTTCAGGTACTTCAAATCTGGATTCGTCAGGAAAGAGGATTACATGGACCGTGTCGCCAGCCTGCTTGCCAATCTTCTTGCGAATAGTAGCCTTAACCGGGAGAAATAGTTTCCCATTACCCATGGGCATGAGCTTGTATTGCTTTATTTCAAATCCATCAATGCTGCCTTTCACCTGAACCCACCCAAAAGGATTGCCTTTGTTCTGTAGTACCTCAGGGATTTCGGCGTAGGTCCAGCTGCCTTTTGCTGGGGACTTTTTAAGCAGATACTCTTTGTCAACTAGTGGTGTCTCTTTGCTCATATCAACTATCTAAAGATACATCCCCTCCTTAAGTTGTAATATGATTACTATTCTTTTTCAGTAAATTGAATCAAGCCGAATTCCCAAATCAGGCCGAATGCAATGAAAAGATTTTGTCTTGTAATACTGATAGCACCGCTATTCGCAACCAATGCCCATTCTCAAACGGCAACCAATCTGGAATTCATCACCTCGGTGCGGCAAAAGGGGCCGGTTTCGTACCGAAACCCGATAGGCGCGATTTCACCAGATAGTAAACTACTTGCTACATCAAACTTCGAGAACATCGTTATTCAGCATATCGAAGGTGGCGCAACTTACGAATTACAAAGGCAGGGTGCATTTGTGCGCTACATGACCTGGATGCCTGATAGCAAGCAGCTGGTAACTTATGAGTTGGGTGGAAAGGGTAAAACATGGTATGTCTATGACCTGGAATCGAAGAAGGGCAAACCGTTGTGGGGTAATCGCGAAACTTTCAGCGCGCTAGTTTTGGGTAAGGATACAGAACCACAAGAAGTGCCAAGAGCTAACTTTCGCACTTTTACCTGGTCAAGCGATGGTAGCAGGGTAGCTGGGGTAGCGCTCAATGGTGGCAAGCGGCAGCTATGGGTCTTCAATGCCGACGGCTCAAATGCAGAGATTTGGGCAGAGGCCGATTTTATTGAGAACCCACAATGGAACCCGGTAAATGGCAGCATAGCGGGCATTGTAATGCTGGATGGGAATCGGCGCATTGATGTGGATTTGAGGAGCAGCGCACCAGAAGATATTTTGGAATATGAGGCCTACGGCTCACTCGCTTTTAGCCCCGATGGCAGAAATCTCTACTTTAGCGGACCAAATGATCGTGGCGTCCTCGATCTCTGGAAATACAACCTGGAAGCCCAGAACGGAGTTAAGCTTACATCATTTACCAGAGATAGTTACGGGCCGGTAACTTCCAGCGATGGCTCCGTGCTGTTCAAACTTCAGGATTACCGGGTATTCATTGCCTCCGTCTCAGGGCAGGGAGGAGACATCCAACATATCACCACCTTCCAAAGCGAGATTCCGTATTGGCATCCAAATGGTAAAGAGATCTCATTCACCTATGGCACCTGGCGTAGAATTGTTGATGATACTGCCTATCCTGATATAGATCAGCATCTGGGCGTAGTTGATACTAACCTTCCCCTACCGGCTTCCGAGCCGACTTACACCGTGCGTTCCTCATATTCTGAAGACCAAGGCATGTGTTGGTCGCCAAATCTAAAATGGATAGCATTCCACACCCACGCTGATGGTACTGATGATATTTGGCTGATGCCGGTGGGCAATGTTGAAGAAGGTAGAGCCATTTCAAATGAAGAAGGCAAAGTAGATAACAATGAAACAGGTTGGCCACGCTGGTCGCCTGACGGCAACTGGATTGCCTACAACACAGCACCTCCGGGCAGCAGGGATTCGAAGCTTTACATTGTGGGCGTAAACCAGGAGACGGGAGAGACAACCAAACCAAAAAAACTGCTACCCCCGGGTCTTGAATCTGGTGACATTACAGATTGCTACTGGACTAGTGATAGCAAGCAATTGGTAGTGGAGTATGTCGCAGACCCAAACAATAAGGAAATTCACATCATACCCATAGCTGGAGGCCAAGGGAGAAAAGTCCATGCATTCAGGAGCGATCAGCGCTATTCAGGCATCAGCTTCTCTCATGACGAAAAGTGGGTAGCCTACATAGCCCCCGACCAATCAGGCATTTACCAGCTGTTTAAGGTTTCTGTAGATGGTGATCAAGTGAGTCAGCTCACCTTTGACAAAACTGATAAAACTCATCCCGCCTGGTCGCCCATCGAAGATAAGGTGGCTTTTACCGTATTTAGCTACCAGGTGATTTTCTGGAAGCTCTAGGCTAGTCCATATACTGCTCGAACCAAGCCAGGATTCTCGGCGACACATCCATCAGCAACTTGGGCTCACGCGGGCCGTGCGGTGTGCGCGGATAAACCACCATTTCAGTATCAATCCCCATTCTTTTCAAGGCAACATAAAACTCCTGCCCTTGTGTGAATGGCACCCGTAGATCGTTGGCGCCATGAATAACCTGGGTAGGAGTTTTTACATTTTTGATCTGGTAAATGGCCGAGTGTTTTTCGTACTCTTCATAATCTTCCCAAATCTCCTTGCCTCCGAGGTGGGCTACGAGATAATCGGGAATATCAGTAGTGGTTGTCATGCTGATAAGGTTGGGCAGGCCTGCCCCCATACTCGCTGCCTTAAAACGATCGGTTTGGGTTACAACCCAGCTGGTCATGTAGCCGCCATAGCTCCAGCCCATCACAAACTGCTTGTCCTTATCTGCAATGCCCATTTTCAAAACATGATCAACACCAGTCATTAGATCCTGGTAGTCGCCAAAACCCCAGTCTCGAATGTTAGCGTAACGGAAATCTTTTCCATAACCGCTACTACCGCGAGGGTTGGGTTTTAGAATGATAAAATCTTTCTGCGAGAAGAACTGTGTCATGTAGATAGAAGGCGCTCCAGTATAGCTTCTTGTGAAAACACCGGCCGGACCACCATGGATCTGTAGAATTATCGGGTACTTAGTGCCTTTCTTATAATTCACAGGGTAGGTCAGTAGCCCTTCAATCTCCAGTCCATCATATGACTTCCAGGTGATCAACTCCGTCTTGCCTATGGCCGGAGCATTGAAATCAGCATTTACACTGGAAAGTTTCTTCACACTTTCACCCTTTAAGCCGGCGGTGAAAACTTCTTCGGGGGTATCGGGGTCTTCGTAGACATAGCTCATCTTATCTCCATCTTTGCTAATAGAGAAACTACCACTATTTCCATTGAGGTTGGTAAGAATTGGAAGGCCAGAATCCGAAAAAATTAGATTATCGCCCTGCAGTGGCTTTACATCCTTCGCCGAAGGTAGAGCCAGGAGTGTGCGAGAAGTTCTTCTTGCTTCGGCAATGAAAATATGGCTACCATCTTTACTCCAGGAAACCAGGCCTGCATTACGATCTGGTGTTTTCTGCAGCTCGATGATATCGCCACCCTTTACTGATATCTTATTGATATCGCTCAATCCCACGCGCTCTGGTTGGCCACCATGGGTTTGAAAGGCTATCCATTGGCCGTCGGGCGAGAAAGTGGGATTGCGATCTACACCAGGCCTTTTGACTAGCTGTGTGATTTTACCACTATCAGCAGGGATTAAGGAGATGTCAGTCTCCAGCCCCCCGTCATTGATTTTAGGATTGGGAGCATAAGAAAAAGCCAGGGTGTTTCCGTCGGGGGACCAGTTATAGGAGTTCACATGATACTCGCCGCCGGTCAGCTGCCTCACCTGTCTGTTTTCACTATCCGCGCCCACAGTTGTGGTATAAAGGTGGTTGTACTTAAAATTCTTATCTACCAGAATTACATCCCTCTTTTCTTTCTTCATCTTCTCTTCTTCCTCGGTATCCGGATCTTTCATAATGTAGGCGATCTTGTCTCCTTTAGGTGACCACTTATATGAATTCACTCCGGTCTTGGCCTTGGTAATTTGTATAGGCTCACCGCCCATCAGGCGCATTACGTATACCTGATTCTTTTTGCCATTTCGACTTGAAAGGAAAGCGAAGCTTCTACCATCGGGAGAAAACTGTGGACTAGTAGCTGACTTTTCTCCTCTCGTGTACTGCTCATTAAAAGAGCCGTCGGTGGCTGCCACCCAAATCTGACTATTATACTCCGATTTTTCTCCCTCCATCAACGGCACCCTTACCACATAAGCCACATACTTCCCATCAGGAGATATTTCGGTGTCCACAATATTCTTGTATTCCATTATCTTTTCCGCGGTCCATTCGTTTTGGGCAACGGCGGAAGAGGCTACAATGAGAGCAAGTAAAAAGATGGTTAGGGTTTTCATGATTCTAATATTTAAGAACCATGAAATTAATCAAAAGGAAATCACCTATCGAAGAAAGATTTTACAAGTGGTGACTACACGGCACTTTAAACTTGCGACTTGAAACTAGTTGCTTATTCCGTTCTCAACGTATCTACTGGATTTGCCTTTGCTGCCTTAACTGTCTGGAATCCAATGGTAACGAAGGTTACCACGAAAGTGATAAAGAAACCCAGGATGAAGACGGTTGGCCCAATTGTAGTGCGGAATGCGAAAGTATCAAGCCATTGCTCGGCAAGATAGTAGGCCAGGGGAATAGTAATTACCATGGCTATTACAAGCAGAATCAGAAAATCCTTTGATAGTAGGTAGGTAATTCTGGTCTCGCTGGCTCCCAGTACTTTTCGTACCCCTATTTCCTTAGACCTAGAAGTAACGATGAATGCAACTAGTCCGAAAAGCCCAATTACCGCTATGAAAATAGCTACAGCGGCAAAGGCAGTAAATACTTGAGCATATGATTCTTCATCGGTGTATTGTCTTTGAAAATCATCATCAAGAAAAGAGTAGTTAAGGGGATAATCGACGAAGTGCTTTGTCCAGATATCATTAAGAAGGGCTAACCACTCTTCAGATAGGCCCTGAGCTTCAACTAAAAAATATCTGTTGAGATCGGGATAGTGATCGATTACTATGGGAGGAATTCTAGATTGTAGGCCACGCTGGTGGTAGTCTTTTACCACACCGATAACCGTGCCGGCAGGATGACCACTGGGCGATGTGATGGTTTTACCGATCGCTTCCGCTGGTGTGCCAAATCGCATTAATTCTACTGCCGTCTCATTTAGAATTAGGCCATTATCCAGGTCAGAGGCTTTTTCGGCGTTAAAATCATTGCCAGCAATAATTTGCAGGTCAAGAACTTTGATGTAGTTATAATCTGCAGCCACGTACTCGACTGTAACGTTCTCACCATCAGGAAAGCCCTCCGGAAAGGCCCATTGCCCTCGCCACCCGGCTCTGCCCGGTGTTGCCCAGGCACGACTGACGTTTTCAACTCCCGGTAGTTCCTCAATTTCTCTTTGGAAAGTTTCAGCGGCTTTTGCCAAATCCAATGATGGCAGTCGCCAGGTATTAACCACAAGCACTTTATCGTGGTCAAAGCCAAGGTCTCGGGATCGCATATAACTTAATTGATCAGAAATCATTAAGGTGCCCACGATGAGGGTAATGGAAAGGATAAACTGAAAAATGGTAAGCCCTTTTCTTAGTTGAACCCCTTTGGATGAAGTTACCATCTTTCCCTTAAGTGCCTCCGATGGCTTATAACCTGATAGCACCAAGGCTGGGTAGTATCCGGCTAGCAAAGTAACTGCCGGGATTAGCAAGATAGCTCCAACACCTAATGTCGGATCCAACAGGTTCATTAGTGAAAGTTGCTTATCCAAAAGGCCGTTGAAAAATGGGAATGCCAAATCGGCCAGGCCAATGGCGATCAAAAACGAGAGCAGGGTAAGAAGAAAAGATTCCAGCACGAATTGCCGAACGAGTTGGATGCGATTGGAGCCTATAACCTTTCTTAGCCCAACTTCTTTTGCCCTGTTTACCGACCTCGCTGTTGAGAGGTTAACAAAGTTTATACAAGCGATAATTACTATGAACAGAGAGATAGTAGCGATTAAGTATAGCCTGTCATAGCTGCCTTGTGGCCCCATGCCGTTGCCATGATCAGTAGCTAAGTAGATTTCACCCATAGGTTCAAAGCCCTGGTACACCTCCATGCCCATTTCTAGGAATCGTTCACCTGCTTCGTCCATTACTACATTACGAGCTTTTTCATTGAATGCTGCGAAGTCTGTGCCTTCCCTTAGTAGCACATAGTTCCTCATTTGAAAATTAGCGAAGCCCCAATCGGTAGTAAAATTTCTGTTGATCAGGGGATAGGTTGAGAAAGATGCGAGCATGCTAAACCGCATATGAGATTGGCGCGGAATGTCTTTTAGTACACCGGTAATGGTGAAGTTCAGCGTGTCGGATAAAACGAATGATTTGCCCAGTGCGCTTTCATCCCCAAAATATTTTTTTTCCAGTTCCTCAGTGATTACCAAAGACCACGGCTCTAACAAGGCAGTTTCAGGGTTACCTTTGATCAGAGGGAAGGTAAACATGTGCAAGAATTCGTTTCCGGCGAAGTAGAATCGCTCCTGGTAATATTCGCCATTGTGCTTTATCTGGTACCCCGTTCCCCTACGAATGTTGACTGAAGCTTCTACCTCCGGATATTTCCTCAGACGATGCCCAACAGGCCATCCGTTAGTTTCAGGGCCTCCCAGATCCTCCCCGGTATTGGGGTCATACATTTCACTTACTACTCTGTATAGCCTGTCTTTATTCTGATGGAACTTGTCGTAACTAAGCTCATCAGAAACGAAGATTAGGGCGATGATTCCTGCTGTTAGTCCTAAAGAAAGGCCAGCTATATTTATTGCCGAAACTAATGGGTGGTTTCGAAGGTAGCGGAACAATACTTTTAGTGATGAAGGCATCTTTTTAAGTTTTTGCTTTAATGGCATTACCCAATATGGATGCCATTGGCAAAATGGGCCTTTTTGGCCCAAAATCGCTATGCATCATGATAAGCGGTGTCCATTTGGAAGAAAACAGTGTCCATTATTGGGCAGTGCTTTTAAATATATCAGTTACATTATTTGGGGGATTGGTCACTACGTAGCAATATACGATAACATTCGTACGAAGAATTTCGTAAATAAACGAATGAGTAAATTGATGTCAGTTCTATGCATTTCACTGGTAATCACCACCACATCCCTGGCACAAAATAGAGATGCTGAGGCCATACTTGATAAGTTCGTAAAAGCTCACAACACTGGAGAGGACAAAGCTGTAAGAGAGTTCATTCGATCAAGTTATCACCCAACCTTGTTGAAAACACTTGACATGTCGAAACAAGTAGCATTCTACAAGCAGATAATCCACGAGTTTGGCACTTTGCATTCCGAGGTTTATCACATTGTTACAGATAGTGAACATAAATTGATTGTTCACCTTATTAAGGAAAATGAATCATTGCTTAACCGTGAAGTAGACCCCGCCCATGTGTTGGTAGTGGAAATCGACCTTCACCCTGAAAACACAAAATACCTGGCCCGCGGCTTAGGACTGGGGGCTCTTATTTGTGAAATACGAAAAGATAGAAAGTAGCAATCTGCTATAGATTAGATCCCGGAAATCACTTTTAGTGCTCGGTCTATCTCATCTTCATTATTATAGATATGAACACAATGGCGCACCATCTCCTCTCCAACCGACCGGGGTTGAAGTTTCTCCTTTTCCCAGAGGGTCTTTTGCAGGTCAGGCCCTGAAATACCATCCACGCCATAGGTGGTCATACCGGCGCACAAGTCGTCATGAATGGAGGAGTGAATATTTACTTTAGAGATTTCCTTAAGGCCGGCTCTAAGTCGATCTCCTAGAGTTTTGATACGGGCTATCCATTTTTCAGCACCAATAGTGTTATAGAAATCTATGGCGGCTTCGTAGCCAACCAGGAGGGAGGGATTGCCGGTACCATTCTGCATGATTCTAAAAGCGTGATCTTCCTCGTTATCCCACTGGTAACTGGCTATGGTAGCCCAGATTTCTGGAAGTCGATCTTTAGCAATATAAAGTAGTCCGCTACCCCCCGGGGCCAGCAGCCATTTGTGGAGGCTGGAGTAATAAGCATCGCAGCCAATATCCTTCACATCCACCTTAATTTGCCCTACAGTTTGGGCGCCATCTAAAATAACAAAGATGCCTCGCGCCTTTGCCGCCGCCGTTATCTCCTTTACGGGCAATACTACGCCATAAACTGATACAATGTGGGGTATCGCCAGTACCTTCGTTTTATTACTAAACTCCTTCGTGATAGAGTCTATAATCTGTTGTGGATCGTTGGCAGGGACCGGAAACTTAGCCTGCTTGTAAGTACAGCCCCTCCTTTTGGCGAGTAACTGCCAGGCCGCACGGCCGCCTCCATGCTCCTGGTCAGTATTTATGATTTCATCACCTGGCTTTAAGTCAAGCCCATTGGCAACGTAGTTCATGCCGAAAGTTGCATTCTGTACCAGTATAGTCTCGGAAATATCGGCATTGATTAACGCACCGGCTTTCTCCCTCAGTTCCGCATACTCTGCATAACCTGAAAGCAATTGGGGGCCATTTCCTTTGTAATCTGTCTCAGCACCATGCACCACATTATAGTACAAGTCATCGATCATCTTGTTTAAGGTATAGCCAGACATAGGGCCTAAGGTGCCATTATTAAAATAGGTTTGCCCTTCTTTTAATGGAAATTGTTTGCGAATGGCCTTCCAGTATTCTTCTTCAGAGAGGGTGTTTTCAAGGTCGGTAATATCTGAAAGACTAAATCTTCTGCCATCAAAAGAAGATAAGGTTGAAATTGCCAGTGAAGAATAAAGCGTATTTTTGAGAAAATCTCGACGAGTTTTCATGATTAGGTAAGATGAATTCTTCAAAACAATTTATTAAAATTTATAGCATTAGCCGAGTGATAGTTAAGGATTTGGCAAGGCCCTTGGCGTTGTCTTTGGCATCTGCAATCTTTCTTCTTGGGACACTAAATGCCCAAGATCTGGAGAAGAATATAACCGATGGCCCATATTTATTTATTGAAGGTGATGGATACAAGGCCCGCTGGATAAAAGATGGCCAGGTTCAGGAAGAGACATTTACAAGAGAGGAGTCGAAGCGCTTCGATCCTGGTTTGCGAGCCTTTGAAAGTAGCTATCTAAATAGAGAAATAATACGGGATTCAGTAACAGATTACCAAGGGGTCAATCGGCTTGCTGCCCTTAGTGATATTCATGGTCAGATAGATGTACTGATTCCTTTACTTCAAAACCATGGTATTATTGATAAAGACGAAAATTGGGCATATGGCGATAGTCACTTCGTAATTACTGGCGACGTTACTGACCGGGGGCCTTATGTAACAGAGGTATTGTGGTTTCTATATAAGCTGGAACAGCAAGCGGAAGCCGCAGGTGGACGAGTTCATTTACTGCTGGGAAACCATGAAGTTATGGTGATGAACGCTGACTTGCGCTACATTCATGAGCGCTACAACCAAACAACTGAATTGCTGGGCCTTACATATGACGAGCTCTATGGGCCGCAAACAGTATTGGGTCAGTGGTTGCGATCAAAGCCGGTGACAATTTCCATCAATAACATTTTATTCGCGCACGGAGGCCTTTCAAGAGAAGTTGCCACCGGTCAGTTTGGATTAGCTAAATTGAACCGGGTTTTTTGGAACCGGATTTTGGATAAAACACGGCAGGAGCAGAAAGCCGATGCAGAGGCCAATCTGCTTCGGGGTAGTGCAGGCCCGACCTGGCACAGGGGTTATTTTAGAGATTCAACAGTTAGTATAGCAACAATGGATTCCATCCTTTCTTACTTCGGTAAAGAGCATATTGTGGTAGGGCACACCTCCCAAAAGGAAGTTCAGTCGCGTTTTGGTGGGAGGCTTTTTGCCGTTGACTCCAGTATGAAGTATGGCAAATCAGGAGAGATACTTATTGTTGAAGATGGCGAATTCTGGCGAGGCCTGTATGATGGCACCCGCCTCAAGTTTTAATTGGCATTTTTGCCGTTAGGCACAATCAATCGGAATTTGGTGCCCTGACCAAATTGGGAGCTGACCTCCAGCTTTCCATTTATTTTATCCACTGCCTCCTTGGCAATGTAAAGCCCAATTCCAGAGCCTACTGCCAACTCGCTACCTCGATAAAAGAAATCAAAAATTTTATCCAGTTGCTCTTCAGAGATACCGATGCCATTGTCTTCCACCTCAATATCCGCCTGTTTGTCATCAACAGTAATTTTAACATCTACTTTCCTTTTCGATTTTTCCGGATCTTGATATTTGATGGCATTGGAAATGAGATTATTAATGATAATCTCCAGGCGGCCAGGGTCTGAGTAGAACTGCGCTTTTCCGTTGCTATACGCAATTTGTTTCTCTATGCCTTCTGCACCTTCCATAAAAGTGTGACTTTCAAAGGCCTTTTCAACCAGATTCTGCAGGTTTACTTCCCGGGTATTTACCACTGCCCTTGAATTGTAGGAATGCTGAATTACATCGTTTATGTAGCGATTGAGCTTATCTACACTCTGGGTCATAAGCCCCAGATACTTCTTTATGCCACCTTTAGATTCTTCCATGGAGGCTACATTAATCAGGCCCAGCACTGAGCTAAGCGGTGCCCTGAGATCATGGGCGGCCCGGTAAACAAACCGGTCAAGTTCTCCATTGATCTTTTCCAATTCCTCATTCTTCTTCTCTATTTTCTTTACTGAAACCACCTGGTCGGTAATGTCTCGCACGGAAAGTAGTACATTGGTTACTTCTCCACCTTTGCCCTTGATGGGGATATATTTGAGATCTAGCCAGACCTTAAAGCTGCCAGTAACGGCTATTTCCCTTTCAATTTCCACCATCTCCCCTTTGCAAGCTCTTAGAAATCGGCCTTTGAAATTTTCTATTTCCTCCGGCATCACGAATTGATAGAAGCTTTCTCCAACCTTTGCTTCCTTACCCTGCATATCAAATATCCCCCTTTTTGCAACCTGATTGAACATAACCAACTCACCATGAGTATCCAAAAGGCAATAGGCAGTTTCGGTGTTGTCAATCAAGCTTTGAAAATTGCTGATCATGGACGATGCTTCCAGGTTTGCTTCCACGTAGTTACCTACAACGATATAAAGCAAGACCATACTCACTGAGATATGTATGAGGTAATTAGTGGGGTTATAGATAGGTTCAGGAATATTATACACGGTGTAGGCGGCTCCAAAAAGGAAGAGGATTGAATAGATAAGCAAGTGCTGCTTCTTGGCCATTACTAACGAACAGGCTAAGTGGCCGAGAATGGATATTACGACGTAGGTAGCAGAAAGGCTGTTTTGGTGAAGCATGTAAAGAATCCAGCTGACTCCAAGTACAACCATAAAATAGATCATTACCGTGATTCGATCCCTGACCCAGTTGGAGTATACAGAAAGTATGGCAAGAGACAGACACAATCCCGCGATTACAAGCCGCAAGGCATATGGGTCGTTGTTGGTGGGGTAATTGACCCGTGTGAAAAGATGCACCACGGAAAGGATGGTCGCTCCAAGAACCAATAAGAACTGTAGGTACTGAACTCTGCCTTCAGGTGTGCGGGGGCTTAGCATTTCGCCGACAATTTAGTAAGAATTCTTTATCGATAGCACTGGATTCTGCCAGCACATTAAGGGTTAACCTTTTCTTCTTGGTGTGGTATTAAACCACCTCTCGTAAGCGTGAATGAAAGAACTGGCTTCAGCATAACCGAGAGCATGGCTGATGTCATTGACTGATAGGGAATTATGATCAGTCAATCTCTTCCCTAAAGTCCGGAGAAGGCCATCAAGTATTTCCCGAAACATCAGGCCTTCTTCCTGTAGCCGCCGCTGAAATGTTCTTCTGCTCTGATTGAGACAATATGCCACACTTTCAACACTAGGCATTACTCCGTCTCCTAACGTGTTAAGAACTATTAATGAGATAATATCTTTTTGATTCATCGCACTATGGCGATTTTCAAGTATGTACTTCTGGAATTCCATCACCAGTAATTCCAGGCGACTGCCACCAGTTGCTTGCAAATTTGTAGATAAGACGAACTTGGGAAAAATTACTTGGTAACTATCGGAAAATTCTACGGAAGTATGAAATATCTCTCTTAGTTCTAAAGCTTCTTCGCCAGAGTGCGGGAAGGCCATTTTCACATAGCTATTTTCAACTCCAGTCATAACTAATATCTCCCTGTAAACCAGCAACATTACTGCACACATCACATTATGAGCCACGGTGCTGTTACGGGCTACCCAATTCACTCTTGGCCTTAACTGAATTAAATGGTCATCCACATCTTCACCCTCCGTCATCACAATTGACGGAATTAGGGCGGAGATGGTATCACCCAAGTAGGGAATAGCTTGCTTGGTTGTTTCGCATGCTTTGGAGAGTTGGTATACTATGCCCAATGCGGTAAGCTTAAGATAGGCCCCGTAATGCAGCCCTAGTCTGGGGTCATTCAACTCCTGTAAGGCAGCAATCCAAAGTTTGTCGTGTTGATCCATGCTTATGCGCTCAGGTTGAGAATCTGTTATTCCTGCGGATTTAAGCAAGTTTTTGGTTGCAAGGCCTCTTATCTCAAGAAACTCAAGGAATGGCGATATGGCGGTAAAAGAAACCTCCATTTTGGCACAAATTATCAATTATTCCCGTTGAGGTCAATCTAAGTTTGACCCCAAAAAAGCACTATGAAAAAACTTAGATTCTATTTGAGGTTAAATGCAGCATTCTCTCTGCTGAGTGGAGGCATACTTTCGTTCGCTTCGGTACCTGTAGGTGGCATAATTGGGGTAAAAAACCAATGGATTCTAATAGCAGTTGGAATTGGTTTAATTCTGTTCTCGCTAACAGTATACAAGGAATCCCAGCGCCAGCCGCCAGCAAAAGGGCGGTTATTGACCATATTGGCCCTGGACACAGCGTGGGTGGTTACGAGTGTAGTGGTCGTTGCAGCTGGCCTTTTTGACCTGTCGCAAGCAGGGCGTTATTCCGTAGTGGTTGTAGCAGCCATAGTAGGCTTTTTCGCACTTCAGCAATATTGTTACAGGCCTATCGAGTCCTAGGCCGCTTAGAAGCCACTAAGCTCCTTCGCTACCAACCGTAAATGGAATTGAGAGTACGGTGGTATCCCAAAGTAACCTTATTTCGCCGCCACTTTCGGTTTCTACAACTTCTATGCTGAAGATTTCAACTAATTCTCCCTCCGATCGATTCATAGCAACGCGACATAGATCCTGGTCCTGATTGTAGGTAGTACCTCCCTGGCCAGTCTGTTTGTTTATGATGAGAATGCCACCATCCTCTTCAGGAATTGTTGACAAGGTATATTCTCCAGCTGGTACGGCGCACTCTCCAAATTGCAAATCTTGGTCAGTTGAGAAGTGTGTGGCTCTGTTAGCACCAGTTCTCCACCTTTCTCCGTAAGCTACTAATTTGCCGTAGATCTCTCGCCCACGTTTGGCTGGCCTGCCAAAATCTACCTTGATGGTTGCACCATTGATACCTGTGCTATCCTGCCCCCTGGTAGAGAGTGCTCCAAAAGACTTACCTGCCGCATCTTTGGCAGAAAATGCCTTTGCCAGTGCAAGTGCATCAACGCTCTCTACGCGGCTTACCAATAACTTCCTGGTTGTGGCGGAGGCATCAAGTGACTCTAACCCGCCATTTTCTGTGACTGTAGTTTGCATTACCCCTCGCGAAGGATGTCGCAGGCTCAGGGATCTATCGCCTGTTTTGGCTATAATAAATGGACGAACCCTGTTGCCGGCAATGAGCCCCTGACTTAAACTATCACCTTCACCCTTGTAGGCTCTCATGAGCGCAATTTCATATGGCCAGTGCACCATGTCGACAAATGGCAACACGTCTTTACTTGCGGTCATCTTCCTGGTTTGGGTACCATTATCATTAGTCCATTGTCGCACTAGGCTGTCACCTTCCCAATAAATTTTCTCGTTGTTATTCTCCAGAATTTCGCCTGTTGACGGGTCGTAACTCTCTCGAGTCATTTCAACAAATTCACCGTTGCTTGTTTGCAGGGTATAGGTGCGCAAGCTTGTACGGGGTGCCCTCAGGACCACCGTGGCCACTATGGCATCTTGACCTACCTTAAACTGTTCCACGGCCAAGGTGTCGCTGCCAAGTAATGTAACAAATCCGGCTGAGTACTCGCTACTGTTGTTTTGCTGACAAGCAGTTACAAAGAACAATGCGGCAAAGGCGAATGCTGAGATTATTTTTTTCATAGGTTAGGTTTAAGGGCAGACAATTTAGCCATGTTGGCTTCGAAAACCAATTGCAACTCCTTTAGGTATTTGCAAATTTTGCTTGCGTAAAATTGAACAATTTACTTTTTTTCTGAGCCAAGAAGTGCCAAGATGAAAATAGCAGTAACTGCCGCCGGAGGCCAGTTGGGCCAGGCCATAATTGATGGATTGCTCGAAAGAGATTCTGAACTCGAGATTATTGGTATTGTAAGATCACCAGATAACTACGACAGGGTTTCTGTCGAATACAGAAAGGGTGATTATAATTCTAAGGAAGAATTCCTTGAAGCTTTTGATGGTGTCGATGTGGCTCTGTTAGTTTCCGGCAATGATCATCCGGAAAAGAGAATCCAGCAGCATCAGAATGTAATTGATGCTGCTCAGGAAGCCGGGGTCAAAAAATTGGTATACACCAGCATTGTTGGGCCTGAGGAGGGCTCATCCTTCTCCCCAGTCGTCAATAGCAACCGATCTACAGAGACTTACCTCCAGTCCAGTGGTTTAGACTGGAGTATTGGCCGCAATGGAATCTATATTGAGCCAGATATAGAAGCCGTTACTGATTATAGCCTTGAGGGCAAAATCGCGAATTGTGCCGGAAGTGGAAAGTGTGGATATACTACCCGCGAAGAGTTGGGGTATGCATATGCTAAGATGATACTTCAGGGTAAGCACAATGGTCAAATCTACAATTTAACTGGCCCACCATTAACCCAGATGGAGTTGACCAATTATATTAATGATGCTTTTAGCCTCGATTTGCGCTACCAGGAAATGAGTGCTGAAGAATACTTAGATGAGCGGACAGCAACACTTGGGGATTTCCTTGGGCCAATAATCGCAGGAATTTACACGGGAATTAGAATGGGAGCATACAATGTAGAATCTCATTTCGAGACAGCCGCTGGCAGGCCCCACATTACCTGGAATGAATACTTTGACAACATAAAAGCAAATGCCTAACGCTAGTTGCTTATCTCAAACTCAACCCGACGATTTAGTTTTCTTGATTCGAAGTTGTTGTTGTCAGCGATAGGATTTGATTCCCCCTTTCCTTCATAAGTAAGCCTTCCGGCATTGATCCCGGTATTAACGAGGTAGTCAAATGCCGCCTTTGCCCGCCACTGAGATAGCAGTAGGTTGTAATCATCAGGCCCATAGGTATCTGTATATCCAAAAATCTTAACCTGGCTGTTGGTGCTTTTTAAATGTTCTGCCAATTCATCAAGTTTAGCTGAAGCATCGGAGCCGAGTTTAAAGTCATCAAAATCAAACTGAAGAACTTTGGTGGTGAATGGTTTTACTTCCTCAACATCTTCAGCAACTATAGAGCGGGCAGTAGTTTCAGCAATAGCTATTTCGTTTGAAGCGATGGCTTTTTTCTTCTCCTTTTCTTCACCCATGTCAACCACAATTGTGGCTGGCTCCTGTTCTTCCTGCAATTCTACATTCATAACATACTCAAATATATCTGCCCTGTGGTCAACTCTAACAGGATGAACGGCTCCGGCATAGCCATCAGCGTAAATTTCCAGGTCATAGTCACTATCAAACTCCATAGTTATGGTTTGGTGGCCACTGAAAATATCATCAGTGACAACACTATCAACAGCATTGGTAGCCTTGTTTCTCAAGTATATTTTAGCTGCCACCGGCCCTACCAAATCTTCAGGCCTTTCAAGTTCCATCCTAAACAAAAATTGGGTAGGAGAGGAATTTGGGCGACTTAGCACGTATATGTCTTTTTCCCCGTAGGTATCACCCCGATAAGATGAAAAGTATGCTTTTGAGCCATCCCCCGATAATGTGAAATAGATGTCCTCATCAGCAGTATTTATTGGGTAGCCAATATTTTTGGCTGTGGACCAGGTGTTGTTAGTCTCATCATGAATAGAAGAGAAGATATCGAATCCACCCATACTTTCATGGCCCCTTGAGCTAAAGAAAAGCGTCTTGTCATCTCTGTGAATATGAGGTGCATCTTCATCGAACTCCGTATTAACGTTGGGACCAAGGTTTGTAACGTTGCCCCAGGAGCCATCAGGTAAACGCTCTGCAACATAAATATCACTACCACCGAAACCTCCGGGGCGATCGCTGGAGAAGTACAAATGCTTGCCATCGTCGGTAAAACTGGCGCTGGATTCCCATCCTTTTGTGTTAACATCCCCTTTCAAAGGCTCGGGCTTAGTCCATTGGTCGCCATTGTGATGACTGACATAGATATCGCCTCCATTTGCTGATTTGTAGATTAGTAACTCAGTGCCATCAAAGGAGAGTCCAATACATGCGTCGTGTTCCCAGGTGTTTACCTCACGTCCAAGATTTTCAGGTTCTGTCCAGGTGCCATCAGGTTTTTGTTCAGCATAAAAAATGTCTTCATAATACTGTCCGTCATAGTCGGGCTCGGTATTTACGTTGTCAGGCCTTCGTGAGGTAAAGAGTATGAAACTTTCATCACCAGGTATTACTGGTACATAATCCGGATATTCACTATTAATTACCCCACCAATGTTCTTAATCTCCAAATCAATAGAGTCGCGCATCAATTGCTTCCCAATCATGCAGTTCTTGATAAAACCTTCAACCTGGGCAAACCTGGGATCGTCTGTATTGCCTAACTCCACCAGGTCTTCTTTGAACTTGTTATAATAGACTATGGCATCATCAAACCGGTGATTATAATGGTATGCTCTGCCAATGTAGAAATCTAATTCTTCTGAAGGGTCGCTGTTTTCCTCTGCAATCTTGAAGTATTTCAGGGAAAGTTCTTTATCAACTGTGTGATAGTAGCAGACGCCAGTTTTGAAATTATAAGTTTCGTTTGTTGGATCTAGCGAATCAAGCTTTAGCAGTAACGGTAGCGCCTTATGCCAGGCTTGCTCACGCATCAACCTATCTGCTTCACGCTCAATTTTTTTAAGATTTGGAGATTCTTGCGACCATACCACTATTGGGAGTAGTAGGCATAGCATTCCAATATGCCGTTTCATGAACTCAGGGTTTGTTAATCTATGGCTGCCTAATTAAGGAAGGCAATTTGGGGGCAGAAATTAATAAATATTGCTATTCAAGTAAAGAAATGGCTACATAACTTTCTGAGGATAAATGAGTAAGAGCTTCTACTCCAGATCCGATTCTACAGCCATCAGATGGTTAGAAACTAGCAAATCTGAGCACAGCTTTGAGATATCGACAAGAAAGTTGTCATCATTCTCGGCAAGTTCTTGCAGTTTTGATACAACGGCTGATGATTGTATGCCTTGAGTCTTCAGGCTTTCTAGGTTGGTAATTGTGTGCTTTCTTAAGTCTCTAACATCTCTCAGCAAAACAACCATGGATTTAGCATTAAAGTGCTGGGTTTTGGTACGTATCGTTGCCAATGAATTGAATATCCCTAGAAAGTTTAACTCCTGGTTCCAGCGTAATTCAAACAAAAGCATCTCTCCGATCAGCTGTTGAATGGATTTTCGACCATCCAAGCAAAAGGTAAAGGAGTGTGGACCGAGACGGCGAAGCTTATCTTCCAGCCGGGCTGGTGTGCCTTGTAACCTTTCACTCAAACATAGAAGATCGCGGCAAGGGCTAAGGTCGGTGGGTTTGTTGGCAGCTATTTCAAAACTTATCATAGGATAAATCTATTGACCCTCTGGCTTATTTAAATATACCGAAATTGCCAGCTTAGATGGTCCGGTTGGTTTTAACTTGAAAAGGCCTTAAATTCCAATAAAAAGGACACAAATGAAGGAATACGATAGGTTTCAGAACGTTATTACCTACTATATGAAATCCATAAATGCCAGCATTGAATTAATGAAATTGAGGGGTAATGAACTAAGGGGCCAGAAGCAAAAAGATTGCGAGGCCAAGCTGAAAGAACTAATTAAGAAGAAAGAGCGAATAAGATCTAACCTGGACAAGGTTTTCCAGGAGCAATCTACTGTATTGCAGAAAGCTGAGAAAGATCTTGAGAAAATCTATGAAAGCGCCAAGGATCAGGTAAAAAGCTACATGTAACTTCCCCGCCTCGGTTGTCAACCAAGCGCTACAGTAATCTAAATGCGCCAAAATGACAGATAATTTTTAGTAATATTTCGCATATTCGGCCATAATGTCATTATTACTGAGCATTATTGGCCGATTTTCATGTTGGCACTCATGTTGTAAAAAGCCAAGCAAGTTTTAATTGTTGGACTAAAAAATCAGAGAAAAATGAAACTTGTTAAGTATAACAACAGAGTATTCCCAAATTGGCCATCGTTGTTTGATGACTTTTTCACCAGGGACTTATATAGCAATTCCGTTACACCCGGCAATTTGGTGCCCGCTGTAAATATTCAAGAAACTGAGAATGACTTCCTGGTGGAGGTTGCTGCACCTGGCTTGAATAAGGATGATTTCAAAGTTGAAGTAGACAATGATGTCTTGTTTATCAGCGCCGAGAAAACTGAAAAATCTCAAAGTAAGGAGGGTGACAACTATACAAGGAAAGAGTTTAGCTATGGGTCGTTCAAGCGTTCTTTCCAATTGCCAGATACCGTTGATAATGGGAAGATCAACGCCAAGTATCAAGATGGTGTACTTCGATTGTCAATCCCTAAAAGGGAGGAGGCAAAACCCAAGCCTATAAGGCAAATATCAATTTCATAAATATATACCCCAACATCATGGGACAGCAAATGGAGGTGGGTAGACCGCAAGTCGACTCACCTCTTCTTTTTGTTCGAATCCCGGCGGCATAACTTCGCGTTTTAGAGAGTAGAAACTCAAGAAGCAATGAAACCCTCTACTCTTCTCCTCTGTGGCCTTTTCAGCCTTGTTCTAACCCAATTACTTGCGCATCCTGGAATTGGAATTGTTGGAGACAGTCAGGGCAATATTTACTTTACCGACCTTGTACATGTTTGGAAGATTGATGCAGAGGGGCAGATCACTATTGCTGTTAGAGATGTCCACACCCACCAACTGCTGGTGGACGATAAGGATAATCTTTATGGATCACATTCATGGTATGAAGGGGAGGCAACTGATGAATGGGGCTATTACATCTGGAAGTTAACTCCTGCCGGCCGCAAAGAGTACGTTGTTCCGAGAAGTAAAGGGTTTCCACGCAATAGCCACCTTGTTGGAAACCCCGCAGGCTACACCTACTGGTTTGAAGGGGGACGCGGGGAGCAGAAGTTAAAAAAACAATTTAAACAGGGAGCGTCTGCCCTGGTTTGTGAGCATAACTTTGAAAACATACGCTGGCTTTATCACCATTCTGAAAGTGGCTGTGTCTTTCTGGTTGATCAATTGTCTGTGAAGAAGATAACCGCAGCGGGAGAAGTTCAAACCTTAGCTGAGGACCTTTCTCATTCCGCCCTCATCTTCTCTTTTTTAAATGATCAGCACAAATTGATGGGGCTATGGACTGATAACATTGGAACCCTACACCTGGCCGGTTTCGCTGCGCAAAAAGTCTATAAGATCATCGGCCCAAACAAATTAGTAACAGTAAGAAAGTCTGGTGGTAGCTGGGGTCCAACCGGTGGTTTCTTTGATAAGAACAATACCCTTTGGGTTCTGGAATATTCCGTAAGGAATAAGGTCAGGGTTGTTCAAATTACTTCTGCCGGAGAAACAACGATTCACAAGGCGCCGGAGTCTTAACACCCATCTTTTGTCTGATTTGTGCAATTTATTCCTCCGGAGATTGTACAACTTTGTACGCAACCATTCGAACTAATTTTTCACTAAGTTGTTGATTTGACCATTCATATGTTTAATGGAGGCCACTGTCTAATAATTGTGGCTATTCATGATATTTAGATAGCGAACGGTTTCGGTTTGATTTATTTTTAGGCTGAATTTGAGATATCTATTGACCTAAATATGAACAAGGTAATAAAGAGGATTCTGACAGTAGTTATCGTGCTGGTAATCGTGTTCCTGATTGCATATCCCAAACTGGATCTGTTTTCAGAAAGCACCCCTCAGGGCCCTGCCGGACCGCCAGCAGGGCAGCAAACGCTAACTGTTGATGCCAAAATTGTTAATACCAAAAGTGTGGATAACAGGATAGCAATTACTGGCACCATCTTACCAAATGAGTCGGTAGAGATTACAAGTGAAGTTTCTGGAAAGATAGAGCAAATCCATTTCAAAGAAGGCCAAGAGGTACGAAAGGGCGATCTGCTGGTAAGCTTAGACGACAACGAACTACGAGCGCAGTTGGAAAAATTGCGTTATAATCAGAAACTCTTCGAGGACACGGAATACCGACAGCGGCAGCTTCTGGAAAGAGAAGCAATTAGCCAGGAAGAGTATGATCAGGCCCTGACATCACTCAATACCTCTAAAGCCGATATCAAAGTAATAGAGGCCCAGTTGGAAAAAACAAAAATCAAGGCTCCCTTCGCTGGTACCATCGGCTTGCGACAAGTAAGTGAAGGTGCATATGTAACTCCCAGTGAGATTGTGACATCTTTGTTCAGTCTCAACCCTGCCAAGATTGAATTCTCGATCCCAGGCAAATACAGCTCCGTGGCTAAGATCGGTACAAAAATCAGCTTCGAAGTGGATGGATCCACTCAGGTATTTAGTGGAGAGGTTTATGCCATTGAACCCCAGATAGATCCCAAAACTCGAACCCTCAAATTAAGAGCAACCAGTACCAACAGGGATGGATCGCTTTTACCTGGTCAGTTTGCCCGTATCTCTTTGATCCTGGAATCGCTTGATGATGCCATCATGGTTCCAACCGAATCTGTAATTCCGGAACTGAACGGTCACAAGGTCTACTTGAAAAAGGATGGCAAGGTTAAGTCCAGTTCGGTACAGGTAGGTTTGCGAACAGAAAGCGAGATTCAGATTATTCAGGGCGTGACACTGGCAGATACTATTTTGACATCGGGAATACTACAGGTCAGGCCCGAGATGCCTATTCAAGTAAATATTGTAGAGTAATGGCTAGTCTATCATCAATCTCAATCAACCGCCCAGTCCTTGCTATAGTGATGTCAATCACCATAGTAATATTTGGCACCATTGGCTTTAACCTTTTAGGTGTTAGGGAATATCCAGCAGTCGATCCTCCAGTGATCACCGTAAGCACCAGCTATGTGGGCGCCAATGCCGATATCATTGAAACCCAAATAACTGAACCACTTGAAAGTTCTATCAATGGAATTGCCGGTATAAATAGCATAACATCCGTAAGCCGTGATAGCAGAAGCACCATCACCGTGGAGTTTGGCCTGGAGGTTGACCTGGAGGCGGCAGCTAATGACGTCAGGGATAGAGTATCTCGTGTTGTTGGAGCTCTCCCGCCGGACATCAATCCGCCGGTGGTTACCAAGGCCGACGCCAACTCTTTTCCAATCATATTCCTCAATGTAAGAAGCGAAAAGCGCTCTTTACTGGAGTTATCTTCCTACGCAGAAAATGTGTTGAAGGAAAGGTTTCAAACTATTCCGGGAGTAAGCCAAGCCAATGTTTGGGGTTCAAAAAAGTATGCCATCAAACTGCATATGTTCCCCGATAAACTGGCAGCCTATGCACTAACACCCTCTGATGTCTTGAATGCAGTCAGCAGGGAGAATGTAGAACTTCCCTCTGGAAGAGTCGAAGGTGTCAATACCGAGCTTACCGTACGAACCAGGGGTAGGTTGAATCATCCTGAAGAGTATAATAACCTAATAATTGAAGAGGATGAAAGCGGAATTGTTAGATTTAGAGATATAGGTAGGGCGGAATTTGCACCAGAAAACGAAAGAACCATTCTAAAAAAAGATGGCATCCCCATGGTACTGGTGGTGGTAAATACGCAACCAGGCTCTAATGCCTTGGAGATTTCCGAGGAATTCCACCGCAGGTTGGCCATAGTTGCCAAAGATATTCCAGAAGATATTGAGGCGGTTGTATCACTTGACACTTCTGACTACATACTGGAATCTATTGCCGAGGTGAAGCAGACTATTATGATTGCTTTTAGTTTGGTGGTGCTAATCATCTTTCTTTTCCTCAGAGATTGGCGTACCACACTAATACCGGTTTTAACCATTCCCATTTCCTTGATTGGGGCATTTTTCATTCTCTATGCGGTTGGTTTTACTATTAACGTGCTAACCCTGTTAGGAATCGTGCTGGCCATAGGCCTGGTGGTAGATGACACCATCGTAGTCCTGGAAAACATATACACCAAAATCGAAGGAGGCGAAGCTCCAAAGCAAGCTTCAACCAGAGGATCTACTGAGATTTTCTTTGCAGTAATTTCAACAACCGTGGCATTAGCCGCAGTATTTCTTCCGGTAATATTCTTACAAGGCTTAACCGGTAGGTTGTTCAGGGAGTTCGGTATTGTGGTAGCTGGAGCGGTAATAATATCTTCATTCGTGGCGCTTTCTCTCACCCCAATGTTGTCTAGCAAAATCCTCAAGCGTAGGGAAAGACATAATTGGTTCTATCGTACCACAGAGCCCATGTTTAAAAGGCTCAACGAAAGCTACAATCGCTCACTCGAGCGTTTCATGCAAGCCAGATGGCTAGCTTTTGTGGTAGTAGGGCTTTCTGGTTTTGTGATTTATGCCATTTTCGGAATACTTCCTTCTGAATTGGCTCCAAAAGAAGACCGCAGCAGATTCCAAATATTTGCGACTGCTCCGGAGGGAGCTACTTTCGAGTATATGGATCAATATGTTGATGAGATCAACGGAGCAATTGATCAAACGGTGCAGGAAAAGGATGGGCTAATATCCGTGACATCGCCGGGCTTTGGTGCAGCCAGTTCTGTAAACAGCGCCATGTTCTTTGGCATTCTTTCAGACCCCGAAACCAGAAATGCTGCTCAATCGGAAATCGTGGGAAGGATAAGGCCTGTAGTAGCAGCCAATACCAAGGCCCGCGCTTTTGTTTCAGAACCAGAAACAATCGGGGGTCGTGGGTTGACTAGCCTGCCTGTACAGTATGTTGTTCAAGCACCAGAATTGGAAGATCTTAAGCGTATTCTTCCCACCTTTTTCGCAAAGGCTGCGCAAGACCCCGCTTTCACTTTTGTTAATATAGACCTGAAGTTTAATAAGCCTGAGATAAGTATTGAAATTGATAGGGAAAAGGCAAATGCACTTGGTGTGTCAGTACGCGATGTAGCGCAAAACCTGCAACTAGCTTTAAGTGGCCAGCGATTCGGCTTTTTTATAATGGATGGCAAGCAGTATCAAGTTATTGGTCAAGTTGACAGAGCCAACCGCAATGACCCCCTCGACCTAACTTCGTTATATGTAAGAAACGGGGCAGGCGACTTGATCCAATTAGATAACCTGGTAAAGGTGCGAGAGCAAAGTACGCCGCCGGCATTGTACAGATATAATCGCTATGCTTCAGCCACTTTCTCTGCAAACCTTGCCCCGGGTAATACTGTGGGCGATGGCATTGCAGCTATGGATCGCATAGCAGCGGAAGTGTTGGATGACTCCTTCGCCACAACCTTAGCCGGATCTTCCAGAGAATTTAGAGATAGTTCAAACAGCCTCTATTTTGCCTTTGCTTTTGCGCTGGTGCTTATTTACCTGGTGTTGTCGGCGCAATTTGAAAGCTTCAGAGATCCGCTTATAATCATGTTCACGGTACCACTTGCCATTGCTGGTGCCTTGTTCACACTTTTCTACTTCAACGAATCACTTAACATCTTTAGCCAGATCGGTATTATAATGCTGATTGGGTTGGTAACTAAGAATGGTATTTTGATTGTGGAGTTTGCTAACCAGCGCAAGGCGCAAGGAATGGATGTAATGGACGCGATTGTTGGTGCTGCAGAAGCCAGATTCAGGCCGATATTAATGACCAGCCTCTCAACAATATTGGGCATTTTACCAATAGCACTAGCATTGGGAGCAGGCTCTGAAAGTAGAACCTCCATGGGTATAGCCGTGATCGGAGGCCTGATTTTCTCAACTATCTTAACGCTATACGTAATCCCAGCTATCTATTCGTACTTTACCAGTGCCGAGAGTCGAATGGCCAGATTTTAACATGGAAATGATAGGAAGATTGAAATATCTATTCTTGGCAATTGTAGTTGCTACAGCTAGTCAATTATCTGCACAGGAGTTATTAACACTTGAGCAGGCCATAGCCACCAGCCTGGAAAATAATTTTGCAGTTATTATTTCAAAGGGAAATGCCCAGATTGCCCAAAACAACCGTACGCGTGGTAACGCTGGTTTCCTCCCAACCCTTAACCTCAATGCTTCGCAATCATTTACCAATCAAAATGTAAAGCAAGAGTTTATAGGAGGCACATCTAACGAGCGAGACGGTGCCACTTCAGATGTATTTAGTGCAGGGGCTGCTCTTAACTGGGTGATATTTGACGGTGTAAAAATGTTCTACACCTATGAAAAGCTCAACGAACTCAATCGGTCTGGTGCTGCCGATCTAAACAGAGTTTTGGCAGAAACAGTAAGAGATGTAACACTTGCCTATTATAAGGTAATATTAGAGCAGAACCGCTTGGCTATTCTCGATAGCAGCATCGAGCTTTCATCGGAGAGATTGGGGTTAGCGCAGTCAAAATATGAGGTTGGAAAAGCAGCAAAGCTGGAATATCTCACGGCCCAGGTGGATTACAACAGCGACAAGTCCGAGAGAATTCAGCAGCAGGAAACACTGAATAATAACCGCATTGATCTCAATCAACTGATGGGAATAGCCCTGGATAACTCCTTTACAGTGGGCAATCAAGTGCCCATTGATTCCACATTGATACTTACCGACATCATGCAATTGGCTTTGGCAAACAACGATCAACTCATTTTGGCCCAACATTCCAGGCTAGTTTCTGGTTTGGAAATGAAGGAGATTAATGCAGAGAAATTTCCGGTTATTGGCGTGAACCTGGGCTTCAACTACAGCAACTTGAATTCCGAAGCCGGCTTTTTACTTAGTAATCGTACCGATGGGATTACCTATGGAGTAGGGGCGACTTGGTCTGTATTTAACGGATTTAATTTGCAACGTCGCCTGCAAAACGCCAGGATCAACGTTGAAATTACTGACAACCTTCTTAATCAATTAAAAATTCAGATTGAATCTGAGGTGCAGCAAACCTATGCGAATTACCGCACCAATCTTCAGTTGCTTGCTTTGGAAAGAGAAAACTTTGCAGTTGCGCAAGAAAACGCAGCAATAGCCCTGGATAGATACAGGCTTGGAAATAGCAACGCCCTGGAATGGCGGGAGGCGCAAAACAGCGCCGTAAGCGCCGCAGGCCGTCTCATTGACGCCGCATACAATACCAAGATTGCAGAAATAAATCTCAAATGGCTCAGTGGCCAGTTGGTCAACTAACCCACCGGTAGGGTATTTTCATTCCGCGCTGTATCATAATCAGTAGTACCTATAATCTAGCGTAGCTTCGAACTTTTGGCAGCGCCTCAACGGGTAAATTCCAATGGATTTACTTGGTAATGAAGGAACCTAGCTGTTTTTTTGGCCAAAAGACTTCAGCTTGGAGATTCAGGAGTTCGAGGAAATATTCAATAGCTACTACCAGAGCATTAAGAATTTTATTTACTACAAGGTGGGAGATATGCAAATGGCTGAAGATATAGCTCAGGATGTTTTTATGAAAGCCTGGGAGAAACGGGCAACGATAAGAAGGGAAACGGTAAAGAGTTTGCTTTATACGATTGCCGGCAATTTGTCTATTAATCAACTTAAACATAGGCAAATTGTATTTGAGCACAGTAATGCATTACGGACAAGTTCAGACTATGAAACCCCCCAATTTCAGATGGAATCGGAAGAGTTTAATAGAAAACTGCAACAGTCATTAAGCGCTTTGCCTGAAAACAGCAGAGTTGTATTCCTAATGAATAGGATAGAAAAGATGACGTATGCCGAAATTGCTGAGCGATTGGGCATCAGTGTAAAAGCAGTAGAAAAGCGCATGCACAAAGCGCTGACTGAATTGCGAAAAAGAATTGATATGAAAATTTGAGTGGAAAAGGATCAGCAACATAATGATGAAATTCGCAAACTGTTGGATGAGGCCACTTCCCCTGAGGAAAGGGAAAGGCTGAGCGCCATCCTTGGTGAAAGCGAAAAGCTTAAGGTTCCGGAGGGCAAATCCACGGCAACTGCCTGGCAAGAGTTTGCAAGTAAAGTTGAAAAACCTGAAGAGGGGCACCACGCGGAACCTGGCGTATTAGAGCCGTCCCGAAACTGGAGGCGCCTAATGCTACCAGTAGCAGCTTCGGTGTCGTTAATCATCACCCTTTATTTTGTACTCACAGTAAACAAGACAACAACAGTTAGGGCCGAAGTAGGGGAGCGGTTAACGCATGTGCTTCCCGATGGTTCGGAGGTGATATTAAATGCCGCTACTAGTATAGCATACAAGTCCTCATCTTGGGGAACTAACCGCAATATCCAACTAGATGGCGAGGCCTTCTTTTCGGTGAAGAAAGGTCAAGAATTTACGGTACAGAGCTCATCCGGTAAAGTGGTTGTGTTGGGTACAAGCTTTAATATTTATGACCGTGAAGGTAGCTACGAGGTGCAGTGCAAAACAGGTAAGGTTAGGGTTGAAGTGATGGATCAAAGGATTGAATTAGAAAAGGGGCAAGCGACACTTTGGGATAATAATCAATTAAAACCACCGTTTGCTACAACAGAAGAAAAGAGTGGTGCCTGGACCCAGGGTAAATTCTATTTCGAAGAGAAATCGCTTACCAAGGTCTTCGAAGAATTACAGAGGCAATTTGCAGTTGAGATTAAAGCGCAGGGAGTGGAGGGAAGAATTTATACTGGCTTTTTCACTACAAATAGTCTGGAGGAAGCACTAGACTTAGTATGTACTCCGATGGGCCTCAAATATCAGATAGGTGACGGAGTTATAGAGATCGAATAAAACCGTTTTCGTAAGCCACGTGAACATTCGCAATACATTACTTATTTGCACAATACTTCTGTGTAACAGCCTTCAGGCTCAAAAGAAGGAAAGTGGCTTCAATCACATTATTAATCAACGATTCTCCCGCACACCGCTAGTGCAAGTGCTTAAATCGCTAAGGAAGGAAACCGGCCTGGAGTTTATCTACGACCACAAGCTTGCCAGGAGCATAATAATTGACCAGGAGTTTCAATCTAAATCCGTTGATTTGGTCCTTAAAAGTATAAGTCGAGAATCGGGTTTGACTTTTGAAACCAGAGAGGGAGTTGTTATTCTAAAACCAAAAGAAGAAAGCAGCCTTCGCAAGATTTCAGTAAAAGGGCGCATTGTTGATGCAGAAACCGGCGAGACTTTACCATACTGCAATATCTACATAAAGTCTACCAACCTGGGTACATCGTCAAATGTAGATGGCTTCTTTTCCCTTCTCGATGTCGCCGACACAGCCACAATCATTGCCCAGTATCTAGGTTACCATCCCAGGGAGTTAAGACTGTCGGCGTCGAGTGAGGAAGTGGAAATTGAAATGGTCAACGACACCGAGTTGCTTGAGGAAGTGGTTGTGGAGGAAGATGAGTCGAAGACCATACACATCCCCGAACTGGCAAGTAAGTTTTCTATCAATCCCAGTAGAATGGCAAACCTGCCTAACCTTGGTGAACGGGACGTGATCAGGGCCCTGCAGTACCTTCCGGGTATTTCCGGCACCGATGAAACTTCTGCCAGCCTTAACATTCGCGGTAGCTCTCCCGGCCAGAACTTAATACTGTATGATGGCTTTTCGCTTTATCATATAGACCACTTTTTCGGTGTCTTTAGCGCCCTTAATCCCGCAGTAGTAAAGAATGTTCAGGTGTTTAAAGGTGGCTACGATGCACGGTTCGGAGGAAGAACATCGAGCGTAGTGGAGATCACCAGTAAAAATGGTAACGTCAATAAACCTAGCTTCAATCTTGGGCTAAATTTACTCAGTACCAGTTTGTTGGCCGAAGTACCAATTGGTTCAAAAACCTCCTTTCTTATTGCTGGCAGGCGTTCTTATACGGATGTTGTGGAAAGCGGCGTTTACAGAGACATTATAAGTAGGGTTACACTTAACAATAACCAGGTAGTGTTGGGATTTGAAGATACCTTCGAAACGGATCCCACTTTTCGATTTTACGATCTAAACACTAAGCTCACTTTTCGGCCATCTGAGCAGGATGTTTTATCTGTTAGTCATTACACTGGAAACGACAAACTCAATCTCCAGAATTTTGAGGAATTTGGTGAAGGGGAATTGCTATACGAAGAAAGCGTAAGTTGGGGAAACGAGGCCTTTAGCTTGCGTTGGGCCAGGCAATGGTCAGATCAGTATTACTCTCAATTTAGCGTGGCTAAGTCAAATTTTAACAGTAGCGCCGAGTTCCTACAGAACTTTGAATATGACTCCATGGGCATAGTATTCAACGTTACGGAAGTTGGTGCACAGCAGAATTCTATATCTGACTTCAGTGTGAGGTTTGATAATGAATTGGATATTGACGCAGGCAACACCTTTAAATTTGGCAGTGCCTTTACCAGTAACGCTCTCCGATTAGTTACTAGTTTTAATTCTATTGATTACGATGATGAAGACAAAACAGCTAGTCAGTTTGCATTGTATGCCCAAAACACCTCGGCTATCGGTCGTTGGAACTTTAGCTATGGCCTTAGGGCAAATTACTATGATCTGAATGATCAGTTCTTTCTTGAGCCAAGACTGTCTCTTATGCATCAGGTCAATAGCAATTTAAGATTGAAGGCAGCTTGGGGCATCAACAATCAATTCGTACAGCGGGTAATTAGAGATGAGGTCTACAGTAACAACCCCGATTTCTGGCTTTTATCTGACGACGGTGACTTTATTCCCCATTCCTCATCGAGCCAATATGCCATGGGATTTACTTATGAGACCGAACATTTTTTGTTGGATGTTGAAGGATATAAGAACAAAACTCAGGGTGTGCTTGAATACTTTTCTCCTTTTGAAGTGGTAGAAACCAGTGAGCCGTTTTCATTTTATTTTGAAGGGAACAATTACTCGAAAGGAATCGACTTTCTGCTACAAAAGAAAAGTGGGAAGTATAATGGATGGCTGGCCTACTCTCTCAATAAGTCGGAAAATGATATTCCTGGGCTGAATGAAGATGACAGGTTTCCTTCCAAACAAGATCAACGCCATGAGTTTAAGATCATTAACATGATAAGCGCCGGGTCGTGGAATTTTGGTGCTACTTGGGTTTATGGTTCCGGTAGACCTTTTTCGGCACCGGAAGACCTTGGTCAGGAAATACTAGATGATGATTTTGTCGTCGACAATGTGAACAGTGAGAGGTTGCCAAGCTATCACCGCATGGATGTTTCAGCGAATTACTCTTTTAAGTTAGGGGGCGTAAGCGGAGATTTGGGGCTGTCTCTGTCTAATGTTTACAATCGAGAAAACATCAAATCCAAGAGGTTCTTTAGGATTGACCTGGACCCCGTTACCTTTCAGGACCTGGATGAGCCACGGTACCTGTCTTCAGACGTAAAGTTATTGGGTTTCACACCCAACTTTTCTTTAAGGCTAAGTTTCTGATTGCAAGCCCCTTAACAATTTATTTGCAAAACTTGGTAGGGTGTAATAAACACCGGTTGTATTAGTTCTGTCAATCAGCAAAAATCTGCGCTTGAGTAACACCGAAAATTTAAAGCTTACCCGGTGTATTCGGGGTGCAGATAAGTTCAACTAAACACGTTTTAAAAACTATGTTAATGACAGAAAAAATTGGGAAACCCAATTATGTGAAGAGCGCCATGGCAATTGTGTTTGTGGCCTTAATTGCTTTCGCCTGCGATAAGAATACTGTGGAGCCCACAGTAGACCTTACGCAAAATCAGCAATCTATTGCGCAGGTAATGGACATGAACAGCCGGATTCAAACTGTACGTGGCTTCTCCTTCTCAAGCTCGCCAATTGGCGGTCGAGCATTTCTTGAAATGACTAATCAAGGATCTAATGATTTTAATTTTGCCAGAAGCTCATCTGATTCTACTGACCATTCGGGAGACGATCCCCACGAAGGCTGTGGTGAATACGAGACCTGTGCCGAGATTACGGAAACAATGAATCCGGATGGAAGCTATACACTGGTGATAGACTATGGCGATGAAGGTTGCGAAGAAGACGGAGAGCTCATCAAGGGTAAGATCACAATCAATAGTGGCGAAAAAGGAAACGCCTATTGGTTTGAGGAGATTTTCGAAGATTACTCTTTTGATGGCATTGTCCTAAACGGCACTTCCAGTTCGGAATACCAGTGGTCAGAGGATTCCTTAGAGGCAAACACTGGTACGATGACAGAAGATATGATGGTTTACATTGAGGAAGATGACGAAGAGTTCACTTATAAATCCAACTTTGAATTCGAAGAGGATTTAGAATTCTTCAAGATCACCAAGGGGGATTTTGAAGGGTCAAGTTCAAATGGCGACACTTTTAAGTCAACCGTGGTAACACCGCTAGTTGAGGACTTTAAATGTGAGGATACCGACATCTTTGTTAGTGGTATTGAGCAAATGACTTACAACGAAGATGAAATTACCATTGATTACGGAGATGGCACCTGCGATAATATCATCACCGTAACTGAAAATGGTGAGACCTACACTATTGACCTGGACGAGGACGACGAGAGTTAGTTGCAAAGTGAAATAGGCTTTAATGGGCTTGGTTATCAAGCCTCTCTATACGTGGCTGAAAAAGGCCGGACTTTGTTCCGGCCTTCTTCCTTTTAAATTTCTAAATTTCTTTCAGCAATTTGTTCTGCGAAGATTGGTCAACCTGAGTTCTGAAGTTCGACAGGATATCAATAAAACTCGCAGATAGCTCCGATTCCTCAAATACCGGTTCATTATTTCCGCTGTTATCCAATTGCTCTATAACATAAGAGGGGGTTAGGCGGCTGGCATCCTGGGCCGGTTGATAGTGTGATTCATCTTCGTCGGTAATCACTTCCGACACCAGCCGGGCTGCGGTTAAGTTGCCTATAATTTTATGTAAGTATCTACTGGGTATTTTCAATTTTTGATTAATAGATGAGAAGCTGGCAGGGCCTTGCCCGTCAACAAATTCCTTTACAATAACATGCATCACCAACAGCGAGCACATCTTTTTGTTGTGGTCGCTGTAATCTACTTTCTCCCGTTCATATTCAAACTTCTTGATGTTCTGCGTGGCGTAAGCGATCTCGCCACCAAACAGTACTATTAGCCAGCTAATCTGGAGCCAACCCAGGAATAAAGGTAAAACGGCAAAACTGCCATAAATAGCATTGAATTCTGAAACATTGATCTGGAACCGGATCAAAACCCATTCAGTTAACAGGAATGCTGTTCCAGCCAAAACGCCAGCTGTAATTGCCGCCGGAACCTTCACTTTGGTGTTTGGCATAATAAGATAGAGCAGCGTAAAAAGCAGCCAGATTACAAAATAAGGGGCAAGACGAAGCAGAGGAAAGATTACTCCTTTGAACAAGCCAATCAGTCTTACGGTTTGTGTAAGGTCTTGAATTGTATTTGTTACAAAAACTGTAAGGCTGTTGGATACCACCATTAGCACCGGAGCAATCAAAATGATGGTTAAATAATCAGTGAACTTGCGCACTAGTGGTCTTTCCTGCTTTATATACCATATATCGTTAAAAGACTTTTCGATATGATTCAGCAGCTCCATTACGCTATATACCAAAAGCACTGTACCAATTCCAGCAATGAGGCCTCCCTTGGTATTGTCTAAAAGGTTGCGCGCAAACTCGAGGCCAGTAGTAAGTACTTCTTCACGCCCGCTGAAATTCTCGGCTAATTGTGTCTCTAATTCCCTGTCGAGGCCAAAACCTTTAGCAATGCCAAAGGCCATAGCCAAAACCGGTACGATCGATAGCAAAGAAAAGAAGGTCAAAGCCGAAGCCCGCATTCTAACTTTGTCGTCTAGAAAGCCCTTGTAGGCCAGCAGTACTATTTTCAGGATCTGGATAAAGAACCTCAGTACTTTGCCTTTTTTCTCCACGTCTATGTCCCATATCCGCGTCTCCAAAAAGTCCTTTATGTCATTGTAGATCTTTAGCAATTCGTCTGGTTGTTAGATGTTTGAACTTGATAAATTTAGCAATTATTACCACTTCGGCTCCTACCTAGCCTCTCATTCCACCTTATGGCCGGCACAATGTTATCAATATGGCCAAAAGCAAACAGGAGTAAGATTTGAGAAGTCTAAGACGGTTTTTAGCGTTTACAATTTTCCGCTTGGAACTATTCAAAATTGAAAAGAACATAAAATGATTGATATAAGAAAATTCCTTGTGCTAGCCCTTCTAATTTTTGTAAAATCAGCCTTGGCCACAGATTTAATCAAGGTGAAAGTGAGTCGAGTTATCGATGGTAATACCATTGAAGTAGTCACTGCTGAGGATGATATTATTACTGTTAAGCTAAAAGATGTGGACAGCCCGGAGTTAGGTCAGAAGTTTGCCGAGGAGGCCCGGTCTTTCACAAAACGAAAACTGCAAAATCGAGAGGTCTATGTCAGGATTCTTGGAAAGGATAGGTGGGGCAACCATGTGGCAACTGTCCAACTCTCTAAATCAAAAACGCTATCACACGAGTTGTTAAGGCAGGGTTTGGCCTGGAGGGATTATCGTTGTAATGACGAAAGCCTTGCCATTATCGAAGAGAACGCTCGCGCATCAAAGGAAGGACTTTGGGAAGAGGAGAGCCCAACACCACCCTGGGTTTTCAGACGTAAGCAAACCTCTACCATGGCAAAATACAACTAAGGTAAATTCTGTAGTTCGCAGGCAATTTATTTGAAAAGAGACTGTTATTATTGCGGTACGAATCAATGCTGAACTATGAAACTCTACACCGCAATGTTGCTGTTCTTGTCTCCACTGGCCTTGTTTGGCCAGGATACTAACAATGTTAGCTCGAGGGACAACAAGCCTGTAAGTGTTGAGGAGTCAAAGCCAGCACCAGTCAGAAATTGGGGCGGATATCCTATAAAGAACTTCCCCCGAGCGAAATTTTCAGGTGTAAAAACGCCAGGGCGCGACATAGGAGGCAAACGTCTCACATTAAAGATGTATGATGAGATGCTTGCACAAAAAAGGCAAGATTTTCACAAACGCCTTCGCAAAAACCGTAAGCTCGATAGGAAAATCGAAAAGAAGATGAGAAAGGAATGGTATTTCCTGTTACAATACGGATACATACCTAAAAAATCAATTCGTAAGAAAAATCATATGTAGGGCGAGTGACCCAGCCTATTGTTTACCTTTAAGGTCCAGCAACTATGTTGTGGACAACATTCATCGCTATATAGAACACACCAATCTCAAGCCCACCATCACCGATAGAGATGTTGACGCTCTCGTAAAAGAAGGAATTGAAAATCAGTTCGTGGGTATTTGCTTACCACCTTTTTGGGTAAAGCGGGCAAGCAGAGAATTATCTGGTTCAAACGTGCAGTTAGTTACTGTTGCGGGATTTCCGTTGGGTTACCATATGACAGAGACTAAGCTGACGGAGATGGATCGGGCCATTGCAGATGGGGCGAATGAGATAGACATGGTTATGGATATATCCGCTTTTAAAACAGGTATGCCCTGGACCAAAATTGAGATAGCAAAGAGCAGTAAGTTGGCTCATGAGGCAGGCGTTATCTTGAAAGTGATTATTGAAACCGCCTATTTGTCTAAACAGGAAATTATTGACGCCGCAAATCTGGCTAAAGATGCTGGTGCTGATTTCATAAAAACCTCAACTGGCTTTGCACCTTCCGGGGCCAATGTAGACGACATTGTGATGCTGAGAAAAGAACTTCCTTCCAATGTAGGCATTAAGGCGTCAGGAGGCATTAAGACCTATCAGCAGGCGCAAGAGTTGATTACCGCGGGAGCAGATAGGTTGGGGACATCATCTGGATTGGAGATTGTGAAGCAAGGCAGGCAAAATGAAGCATCTTAACTTAACAGTAACAGGCCGGGTGCAAGGCGTTTTTTTTAGGGCTTCAACCCGCGAAAAAGCCGCGGAGCTTGGGGTTACGGGCTGGGTTATGAATACCCAGCAAGGTCAAGTTTATATTGAAGTAGAAGGTAGCGAGAATCAACTGGAGGCCTTTGTGGCTTGGTGCAGGAAAGGTCCAAGGCTGGCCAAAGTTACCAACATTGAGATTGCCGAAGCACCAGTTAATCAATTTCAGGATTTTCAAATAAAATATTGATTTCTAGGCACTTTTAAACTCTTGTATCCCCCTGTACTTGTAAACCTTCAGATTAAAGTGCTGCGCTAAAAATACTTTAAAACGATTGGCTGCCAACTGAGCTTTGGCTTCACCTTCTGATAATACTGCGGCTTCAAGCACTGCCCGCAGAAATGTGGGCGATTGGTAAAACTTCTCTGCCCAGGCCAAAAATTGCTCTCTCCATTGCTCCTGGAATTTATCAAATTGAGACCTACCGTCGAACATTAACTCCAGTTGATTATCCGGGCTCAGGTAGCGATAGATGCCAGCCAGGTCCTGATAAAACTCAAACAACTTATTGTAGCGCGGTGCCCGACTTTGATTAATATCAGCAATGGTATCGTCAACCAGCCCAAGGGGATTGTGATTCTGCCTGTAGAATTGAATTGCCCTTTTTACGAGGAGAGTAAGGAGCTCCTGCCGTTGAACAAACTGAGCTTCTTTAAGGATGTAGTTTTTATCCAACGGAAATAACTTGCTGCCTGCCAGTGGTTTGGTTGCCATTACAGCCATTATCTCACCACAAATATAGCAATAGTGGCCGTGATTAGCGCTATCTCTGGAACGAATAGGCACGACATTATATGGAATTGCACAATCCGGGGAATTGTGTGTCATGCTGGCAGTAGGCCTGGTGTGCTACCTCAAGAGAACATGTAATCTGATCGCAAATGTGTGAAATCCGGTGGATAAGTTGTTCATAACTTAAATCACCATTTTGCTTAATTGCAAGGCTTTACTTGACTCAAAATACCACCCAACTTCTGTCAAGTATTCCATGTTACGTTTATATTAACTTTCTCTGAAAACAATTAGTTAAAAGATAAAATTATTCAATCTTGCAAAATTTCAAGAACTGGTACTTTTGAAATAGAAATCTACAATAGAGTAAATCCTACAACAGTAGAAAATAAATCAATAACTACATTAATCAACCGTTCAAGTTATGAAACGAAAACTACTACTGCTGGCTATGCTGTGTATGGCCAGTTTCTCTCTTATTTACGGACAAGGTGTGACAACCTCCCGCATGAATGGCCGGGTGGTAGACGCTAACGGCGAGGGACTTCCCGGTGCCACTGTCATAGCTGTCCACGTTCCTACTGGAAGTCAGTATGGCAACGTAACTGATCCTGATGGCTATTTCAGGATTCCAAACATGAATGTTGGTGGCCCCTACACAATCACTATTTCATTTGTTGGCTACCAATCTTTTGAAAAACCTAATGTATACCTTACGCTGGGTCAGACATTGAAACTCGACGCCACTCTTAGCGAAGACGTAACAGAGTTGGAAGGTGTGGAAATTGTTGCAAACCGTAACGATATCTTCGATGGTAACAGAACCGGACAGGAAACAGTTGTTAACGAGCAAACAATCAATGCACTTCCTACACTAGCCAGAAGAATTGGCGACTTCGCCAGGTTTAATCCACAGGCTAACATTCAGGAAGGTAGTGATGGTTTTACCATTTCCCTGGGTGGAATGAATAACAGGTTCAACGCTATCTTCATTGATGGAGCTGTTAACAATGATGTTTTTGGACTGGCTGGTAGTGGTACAAATGGTGGTCAAGCTGGAGCTTCACCCATTAGTATTGATGCTATTGAGCAGTTTCAAATTGCAGTAGCACCTTTTGATGTCAGGCAATCAGGTTTTGCAGGCGGTTCTATCAGTGCAGTTACACGTAGTGGAACAAATGAATTTGAAGGTTCTGCCTACTACTTGGTAAGAAATGAAAACTTTGCTGGTAAAACTCCTGTAGATGATGAGTCTTTGGGAATTGAAAGAACCAAACTGGATGAGTTCTCAGCAAAAACTTATGGTGTTAGAGTAGGTGGACCGATTGTTAAGAACAAGGCGTTCTTCTTCTTCAATGCTGAAGTTCAGAGGGATGAAACACCATTGCCATTTGATTTTGCAACATACCAGGGCGATGCCACTATTGGAGACATCAACAGCCTGATAAGTCACTTGAATGGTTTAGGTTACGACCCCGGTCCATTTGATCAAAACGAGGCATTTACCAACGCGGAGAGGTTCCTGGTTAAATTTGATTTTAACCTTGGAAGCAATCACAAACTTGCAGTAAGGCACTCATATACTAATATTGAGAACTTAGAGGGTGTTCAAAGTAACACCAGGAATATTCGTTTCCTGAATAGCTCTGAACTGTTCCCATCTACGACTAACTCCACTTCTATTGAATTAAAAAGTACTTTAGGAGATAATAAGTCGAACCACCTGACTTTGGGTTATACATCGGTTCGTGATGATCGTGATCCAAGCGGTGCGGATTTCCCATACGTTAGTATCGCTGATGGCCCCGGTACCATAACATTTGGTAGTGAGCGGTTTTCAACCGCGAATGCTCTTGACCAGGACATTTTTACTATCACTAACAACTTTGAGATCTACAAAGGAAAGCACACAATTACTATTGGTACTCACAACGAATTCTACGATGTGTATAACCTTTTCATTCCTTTTAACTTCGGATCGTATGAGTATGAGAGAAACACCCCAATCGGGAATAGCAACCTAGAAGATTTCATCAATGGTGAAAACTCTAGTTTCTTCATCAGAAGTTTCTCTTTGAGAGATAACATCGTTGGAGATGGCTCTGTGGCGGCTGCCGAGTTTAATGGCATGCAACTGGGTTTCTACGTACAAGACGAATTCCAGGTTAGTGATAAGCTGAAACTTACTGGTGGTGTAAGAATTGATGTGCCGATATGGCCAGATGATACTCCGGCTAATAGCGACTTCAACTCTAACGCTATCCCCGCTATGGAAGGATTTGGTTATGACCTTGGAGGCGCTCAAGTTGGTAAATTCATTGACCCTCAGGTTATGTTCGCCCCCAGACTTGGTTTCAACTACGACCTGCAAGGAAATCAAACTACGCAAATTCGTGGTGGTATTGGAGTCTTTAACAGTCGTATCCCTCTGGTATGGCCAGGTGGTTCGTACAACAACACTGGTCTCAATAGAGGTACAGACTTGCGATTCGGTGATCTGCCATTCACCGCAGATCCAAGAGGTCAGTTCCAGTCTGTTCAGCCAGGATCTGGCTCTCCTTCAGGAGATATCGACCTGTTCGTAGACGACTTCAAATACCCTCAGGTAATGAAGCTGAACCTCGCTGTAGACCATAAACTACCTTGGGGATTAATAGGAACTGTTGAAGGTCTTTATACTGACTTCATCAATAACATCCTTTATCAGAATGTAAACATTAAGCCAACGCAAGACGATGGGTCTCCTCTGCCACGTTTAACAGGAACTCCTGATAACCGTCCTCTCTATAACGATAGTGATAGAATTGATGGTACTTATGGCAGAGTGTTATTGGCAAGCAACACCAGTGAGGGTTATGCTTACACCATCACGGCGCAAGTACAGAAGCCTTTTGAAAATGGGTTAACTGCAAGTGTTGCCTATACCTACGGAGATGCGTTCTCTGTGTTTGATGGTACTTCTTCTCAGAACTCTTCACAGTGGAGAGGCCTGCACAGCGTGCAGGGAAGAAACTTTACTTCCGGAGCACAGCGCTCTGACTTCTCTCAAGGTTCAAGAGTGATTGCTCAGGTTTCTTATAGAAAAGAATATGCTGGATTCGGTGCTTCTCAAATCTCACTATTCTACAATGGCCAATCCGGTCGACCATTCTCTTACATTTACAATGATGGTGGTAACCTGAATAATGAAGATTCAAGAGAGCGTAACCTGATTTACGTACCTGCGAATGCCAGTGAGATTATTTTGATTGACGATGGTTCAAGAACAGCAGCTCAGCAGTGGGCAGAGCTTGATGCATTCATCGCCAGCGATGACTACTTGAGCGAAAGAAGAGGCCAGTATGCCGAAAGAAACCAAAGTCGTTCTCCATTCGAGAACATCATTGACTTGAGATTCTTGCAAGACTTCTACCTTGAAATGGGCAATGGCAAGCGAAACACAATTCAGTTCTCACTTGACATCTTTAACTTCACCAACCTTCTTAACAAGGATTGGGGTAGAAGATACAATGCCGGTAGCTTCGGTAACTTCGAGCTCTTAAACTTCGAAGGATTCCAGGCTGATGGTACTACACCTGAATTTACTTTCGATGGCGTTAAGAACAACGAGCCTTGGGCTGACAACATTGTTGACTCAGGATTCAGAAGTGCAAGATGGCAGATGCAAGTAGGTGTGAGATACATCTTCGGAAACTAGTAAACAATAGTACTAGCGATAAATGAAGGGGAGGCGTAAGCCTCCCTTTTTTGTTTGGGGAAGGAATTAGAGTTTGCTATAGTAGGTGTTAGCGCTTGGCTGCAATCATTAGAATAGAATCTTCGTTGGCCATTTCTTCGTAAACTGATAACTCCAGGATTTCCCAATTACCATCAATCAGCTTTTCAAGGTGATCTCTGGTGTGGTAGTTGAATCGCATGCCGTGGAAGAATTCTTCTCCTTCTCCAGCCCAAAATGAATGGCAGACCAAGCCTCTGTGCGATAGCAGCTCATTTTGCCTTTTTATTGACTGCTCCAGCTCATCGTCGGTTAGATGGTGTAGTACTTTGTTGGAGTAGATGCAGTCGAAGGTCCGGTTAGTGTCAATCGTAACGGCATCTAACAATAAGAGATCGGCTGCTGGGTTGTTGGCTTTGTATTTTTCCAGGAATATTGGGGATAAGTCTGAACCAGTAACTTGGTAGTGCTCTGCAAGTAGGTTGAGATCTTTGCCTGGCCCTATACCCAACTCCAAAACTGTACTTTTATCTTCCAGGTGTTGCCTTAGAGTGGCAATAATTTCTTTACCATCATAGCCCTCCGCCATACGGATATATTCGTCAGCTGTTTTTTCGGTATGATAAAATCTCTCTTCAGTCATATCTCAATTTAGGATTACAAATAAAAAAGCCCAACACTTTCGCGTCGGGCTTTAAATTCTTGATAACTCTTCCTTAGCTACCGCAGGCTATGCATTCATCTGGGTTATCCAGAGAACAGCTCATGTCAGAGAGCTTCTGCTCTCTTGAAACATCAGCCGGACTGGTAATGGTATTCTCAGTTGTCGGTGTTGATGTTGTTGAAGGAGCAGTGGCTGTAACTGCGGCGGTTCCATCGTTGGCAGCTTCACCAACTGCAACTGTAGCCATTTCCTTTTCCTGAGTTTCAGGTTGCTTCAAAGCTTCCTTATCAACAGTAAACTTGATAGCATCGGTAGCTGGCTTAGAGCGGAGATAATACATGCCAGTTTTCAAGCCTTTCTTCCAAGCGTAGAAGTGCATTGAAGTAAGCTTTCCAAAGTTTGGATCTGGAATGTGAATGTTCAAGCTCTGGCTCTGGTCAATGTAAGCACCTCGATCTGCAGACATATCAATGATAGCCTTTTGGGAAATCTCCCAAACGGTTTTATAGAGATCTTTAATGTTCTGAGGTATTTCAGCGATATCCTGAACGGAACCATTGGCAGCAATCAGCCTGTTCTTCATAGATTCGTTCCATAGGTCAGCTTCAATAAGATCCTTCATCAAATGCTTGTTAACAACAATGAATTCTCCGGATAATGTTCTTCTGGTATAGATATTTGAAGTATATGGCTCGAAGCATTCGTTGTTGCCGAGTATCTGAGAAGTAGAGGCAGTAGGCATTGGAGCAAGCAATAGCGAATTCCTAATACCGTGCTCTTTAACTTCTTTCTTCAGGCTATCCCAATCCCAACGGCCAGAGTTGGGAGAAACACCCCACATATCAAATTGCAAGATTCCTTTCGACGCTGGAGAGTCCTTGAAGGTCTCGTAAGCACCATCTTGCATGGCAAGATCCTTAGAGGCTGTTAAGGCTGAGAAGTAGATTGTCTCAAAGATGTCCTCATTCAAGCCTCTTGCCTCTTGAGAATCGAAAGGCATTCTTAACAGGCTGAAGGCATCTGCAAGACCTTGTACGCCAATACCAATAGGGCGGTGACGCATGTTGGAGTTGCGAGCTTCCTCAACAGGGTAGTAGTTTACATCAATTACCTTGTTAAGGTTTTTAGTGATGACGTAGGTTACATCATAAAGCTTCTGGTGATCGAACTTGCCATCTTCAGTTACAAACTTAGGCAGTGCGATAGAAGCCAGGTTGCAAACTGCTACCTCATCTTCGCTAGTGTATTCAATAATCTCTGTGCAGAGGTTACTGGATTTGATAGTACCAAGGTTTTTCTGGTTGGATTTCTTATTGGCAGCATCCTTATAGAGAATGTAAGGTGTACCGGTCTCGATTTGAGATTCTAGAATTTCAAACCAAAGGTCTTGGGCCTTAACCTGCTTTCTGTATTTTTCTTCCTTCTCGTATTTCTCGTAGAGCTTCTCAAACTCTTCGCCGTAGCAATCGGCCAGACCTGGAGCTTCGTTAGGGCAGAACAATGACCACATGCCATTATCTTCCACCCTCTTCATAAATAGATCAGAGATCCAGATTGCATAGAATAGATCTCTGGCTCTCATTTCTTCCTTGCCGTGGTTTTTCTTCAGATCAAGGAATTCGAAGATATCTGCATGCCATGGCTCAAGATAGATTGCGAAGCTACCTTTTCTCTTTCCACCGCCTTGGTCGACATAGCGTGCTGTCATATCGAAGTTGCGAAGCATAGGAACGATACCGTTAGAGCTTCCTCCAGTTCCTTTGATGTAAGAGCCTTTAGCTCGAACGTTGTGGATGCTCAGGCCAATTCCACCAGCAGATTGTGAAATTTTAGCACACTGCTTTAAAGTATCATAAATGCCATCAATGCTGTCGTCTTTCATAGTTAATAAGAAACAAGACGATAGCTGTGGCTTTGGTGTACCAGCATTGAATAGGGTAGGAGTGGCGTGTGTGAACCACTTCTCCGACATCAGGTTGTATGTTTCAATTGCGGCTTCGATATCATCCCCATGAATACCGACTGCCACCCTCATTAGCATGTGTTGAGGCCTTTCAACTATTTTACCATCAACCTTCATTAGATACGAGCGCTCAAGCGTCTTAAAACCAAAGTAGTCGTAGTTGAAATCTCTATCGTAAATAATAGAGGAATCAAGCATTGCTGCATGCTTGTTAATAATGCCGTAAGTTTCTTTTGAAATTAGGGCTGCGTTCTCTCCTGTTTTAGGATCGGTGTAGGTGTAAAGCCTTTTCATTGTATTTGAAAAAGACTTACTGGTTACTTTGTGCAAATTCGAAATTGCAATCCTGGCGGCAAGTTTAGCGAAGTCAGGGTGTTTGGTTGTCATAGATGCCGCGATCTCCGCTGCCAAATTATCCAGCTCCACTGTGGTAACCCCATCATAAATACCTTCAATTACCTTTTTGGCAATATCAATGGTATTTACATAGCGACTATCCAGTCCATAGCAAAGCTTCTCTACTCTCGCTGTTACCTTGTCAAACTTTACCGATTCTCGGCGACCATCTCTTTTAATAACATACATAACTTAGTGATTTAGGGGATTGATAAATTCTAATTTAGTCATTAGGGGTTGGTGGTATAAATTAGAAGTCCTCGTCTAATGAGAACTTTGGTGCTTCTTCTTCGTCGTTTTTCATAACTCCGGCCTTCTGGTATTCGCCAACTCTTTTCTCGAAGAAATTGGTTTTTCCCTGAAGGGAGATCATTTCCATAAAATCGAAAGGATTGGTGGAGTTATAAATTTTAGGACATTCAAGTGCGGTAAGTAGTCTGTCCGCAACAAACTCTATGTACTGGCACATTAAATCCGCATTCATTCCAATCAACTTCACAGGCAAGGCGTCAGTAACAAACTCCTTTTCAATTTCAACGGCGTTTGTGATAATATCTTGTACTCGTTCTACAGGAAGTTTATTAATAATGTGATTGTTGTACAGCAAGCAGGCGAAATCGCAGTGCAGCCCTTCATCTCTTGAGATAAGCTCGTTTGAGAAACTCAACCCTGGCATAAGCCCTCTTTTCTTAAGCCAGAAAATAGAGCAGAAACTTCCAGAAAAGAAGATTCCTTCTACGGCAGCAAACGCAATTAACCTTTCGGCAAACGTAGCGTCATCGATCCATCGCAATGCCCAATCAGCTTTCTTCTTTACACAATCCATCGTTTCGATTGCGTGAAATAGTTTGTCTTTCTCCTGAGTGTCTTTTACGTAGGTATCTATTAATAAAGAGTAAGTTTCAGAATGGATGTTTTCAATGGCAATCTGGAAGCCATAGAAGAATTTCGCTTCAGTGTATTGCACGTCGGAAACGAAATTTTCTGCGAGATTTTCGTTTACAATACCGTCGCTGGCTGCGAAAAATGCCAGTACGTGGGAAATGAAATGCCTTTCTCCGTCGTTGAGTTCATCCCAGTCCTTTAGATCCTGACTGAGGTCGATCTCCTCGGCAGTCCAGAAACTAGCTTCTGCTTTCTTGTAAAACTGCCAAATATCGTCGTGAACAATCGGGAATAGTACGAACCTGTCTTTGTTCTCCTTGAGTATCGGTTCGGCTGCAGCGTTGTCGTTCATTAATCTATCAATTAGCGATGTCTAATAAAATATTAACGAATTGCCTAATAGCCTGAAATTACTCCGAATGAGGGATTCTCATTACGCGTTAGTCAATAGGAGTAATATCAAATTGCTCTTAAACAATTCGCTTAAATTGTTAATTAGTTTATAGTTGAATGCGTTTTGATCAGCACCATTGATCAAAACTATTGGTGGGATAATTACCAGCGATAAACCCCTCACAAATATTGTAAAACGAAGACTAAAAATCAACGCTGAAATGGGCCGTCAGATGGCCGAAAGCAAATGGCAAAAAACTCGTATAACTGCCTGTGCAATAGTAAGTTAATTTTATAGCTTATAACCTCAGCTTCTACGAAAAATTCAACTGAGGGCAACATGAAATGTTTAAAAAAAATTAAAAAAAAATTAAAAAAAATTTAACCTCGTTTTTCCCGAGACAATCGTTTGAAAATTCTTACAAAAGCGTCTATATTTGCAATCCATTTTTTAGAAGAAGATATTTTAGGCATGTATGCAATCGTAAATATCAGCGGCAAGCAATTTAAGGTAGAGAAAGACAAGACTGTTTATGCTCCTACTATGGAAGGCAAGGAAGGCGCCAAAGTTGAGTTTGGTGAAGTATTGCTGACTGATGATAAGGGTAAGGTAAATGTTGGCACTCCTATAATTAAGGGTGCAAAGGTTTCTGGTAAGATCGTAGAGCACGGCAAGGGAGATAAGGTAATCGTTTTCAAGAAGAAGCGAAGAAAAGGGTACAAGGTGAAAAACGGTCATCGCCAGGGATACACCAAAGTGTTAATTGAAAAGATAACAGCGAAGTAAAATGGCACATAAGAAAGGAGCAGGTAGTTCCAGGAACGGAAGAGAGTCGGAAAGTAAACGACTTGGTGTAAAGATTTTCGGTGGGCAGTTTGCAAAGGCCGGAAACATTATCGTTCGCCAGAGAGGTACAAAGCATCACCCAGGTACTAATGTTGGTCTGGGTAAAGATCACACTTTGTTTGCCCTTGAAGACGGTATCGTCAACTTCAGAAAAGGAAGGCAAAACAGATCTTATGTTTCTATTCTTCCAAAGGAAGCCTAACAACAAAAGACTTTAAGTATAAGCGTTGAGAAATCAACGCTTTTTTTATGCCTGAATATTTACTAAAAGAAACTGAAACTGGATACTTCGCGAAAGAACCGAATTAGCACAGCTGGCTCCAGTACCAGCGTGAAAGCCAAACCAAACACGGCACCGTAGAAGTGTGCATCGTGGTTGATGTTGTCTCGACTTCCTTTAGCCTGATAATAGGAGTAGATCAAATACAAAGTGCCAAGGATGAATCCGGGAATGCCGATGGGCAGAAATAGGAAATAGATTTTATTTAATGGGAAAAACAATATGCTGCTAAAAACCAATGCTGCAACACCTCCCGAAGCCCCCAAAGAATTATAGTGTGGATTATCTCTATTCTTTAGAAAAGTGGGTATGTCTGACACAATTATACCAAGCAAATAGAAGAGAACGAAAATCACCAGCCCCTGCGAGCCGTACAGATTAATGAAAGTAATCTCTACGCTTCGGCCGAAAAAATACAGTGCAATCATATTTAGCAACAAGTGCATGGTGTTGCTATGAATGAGGCCGCTGGTTATGAACCTATAATATTGTTTTTGATGCTGAACTAAATAGGGGTTGAGCAACCACTGCTGCAAGCGCTGGGGTTGGTTCCAGGCATACATGCTGGCAATGACCGTAACCACTATGATTACAACCGTCACAGACATTAGTGTTCTCGATTGATGAGTACTTCGGCAAACTGAATGAGCGGTTTCACTTTCTGCTGATCAAACGCCGCATTTTCAAGGGAGGTAAATGCCGTTTGAAAGTAGTGATCGGCCTTTTGCTCTGTAGCTTCCTTAATACCCAGTTGATTGTAGATTTCGGTAACAGCAGCGACTTTCTTGCTTTCATCAGCATCCTCGTTCTCAAGCCATGCCTTTAATTCTGTGGCTGCTTCGCCATTTGCTTTCTCTAAAGCTGTTATAAGTAAAAATGTCTTTTTGTTGGATACAATATCTCCGCCTTTACGCTTGCCAAATTTCTCCTGGTCTCCAAAGACATCCAAAAGGTCATCTTTTAATTGAAAGCCTACACCAAGGTTGAGTCCGAAATTTTTTAGTGCTTTCGATTCCCCAGGTGTAGCATTGCCAAGAATTGCTCCAAGTTCAAGGCTGAAACCCAACAAGGCTGCAGTTTTCCTTTCAATCATTTCCAGATATTCATCTACTGATACTGCTTCCCTACTTTCGAAATTCATGTCCATCTGCTGCCCTTCACAAACTTCTGTGGCGCACTTGTTAAATGCAGTTAGTATTTGCTTGAGATGCTTAGAGTCAGATTCCATCATCTTCTCATAGGCTTTTACCAACATTACATCTCCGGAGAGGATGGCAATATCAGGGTTCCATTTTTCATGCACGGTTGCTTGCCCTCTCCGCAAAGGAGCCTCGTCCATAATATCATCGTGCATTAGTGTGAAATTGTGGAAAATCTCAATTGCTACAGCAGCGGGTAACGCCGGACCCAGATCATCTGAAAAAAGGCGGTAGGAAAGCAAGGTTAGCAGTGGCCTCAACCTTTTTCCTCCGAGATCCATAATATACCTGATCGGATCGTACAGCTCAGCAGGCGAGGAGCCAAAGTCTGTTTGCCTGACCTCCCCATCAATTAGTTTTAAGAGTTCTTCAAACTGAGAATTCATCATTCTTCGTCTACAAGTTCCAGATCAATTGTTCTACGATCGATGTCGGTTTTCTTCACCCTCACGGTAAGCGGATCTCCAAGTGAAATTATTCTTTTGTTCTTAAGCCCTACTACTCTCAGGTTTTGCTCATCAAATTCATAATAGTCGCCTGTTAAATCGGCCAGGCGAATCATTCCTTCACACTTCGTTTCTGTCATCTCTACAAATATGCCCCATTCCGTTACACCAGAAACAATGCCCTCGTAATCTTTATCTTCCGCATTTTGCATAAACTCAACCTGCTTGTACTTAATAGATGCTCTTTCCGCATCGGCAGCTCTCTTTTCCCTTTCAGAACTGTGAACACATTTCTCCTCATAAGGTTCTCTGTCTGGCGACTTTCCGCGCTGCAGGTAATGATCGAGGAGGCGATGTACCATCACATCCGGATAGCGACGAATGGGTGAGGTAAAGTGCGTATAATGTTCAAAGGCCAAGCCAAAGTGCCCTTTGCTTTCCGTAGTGTAACTAGCTTTAGACATGGCCCGAATAGCCAAAGATTCCAACACATTTTGCTCTGGCTTTCCTTCTATGTCATCCATGAGTTTATTGAGGGAGCTGGAGATGGACCCAGACGCCATTTGGAAATCATGACCAAATCTCATGGCGAAAACTGAAAAGGCCTGCAATTTTTCAGGGTCGGGATAATCATGCACCCGATAGACGAATGTGTTTTTCTGCTTGCCTTGTTTTTGTTTATAGATGAATTCGGCCACTTTCTTGTTCGCCAAAAGCATAAACTCCTCAACCAGCTTATGGGCATCCTTTCGAACTTTTGGAACAACACCTAGCGGCTTACCATGGCTATCAAGATCGAATTTTACTTCAACCGTCTCGAAGTTAATGGCTCCTTTGTCAAAGCGCTGCTTTCGCAAATCTTTGGCAAGTTGATTCAACTTCACCAGTTCATCAGCCAAATCTCCACCTTGAGTTTCAATACGCTTTTGAGCTTCTTCGTAGGTAAATCTTCTATCAGAATGAATAATGGCTCGTCCATACCATTCGCTTATAATATTGGCTTTGTCGTCAATTTCAAAAACCGCTGAAAATGTAAGCTTATCCTGATTGGGGTTTAGCGAGCAAAGATCATTTGACAACCTCTCAGGAAGCATGGGGATGGTTCTATCCACGAGATAAACTGAGGTTGCCCTGGAGATGGCTTCTTTATCGAGAACGGAGTCTTCCTCCAGATAATGGGTTACATCGGCAATGTGCACACCAAGTTCGATGTTTCCATTATCCAATTCCTGGTAGGAAAGTGCGTCATCGAAATCTTTTGCATCTTCCGGATCAATGGTGAAGGTGAGCACGTCTCTGAAGTCTCTCCTTTTCTTTAGTTCTTCTTTAGAGATACTGCTTTCTATAGATTCACTTGCCTTTAAGACTTTGGGAGGGAACTCAAAAGGCAAGCCGAATTCTGCCATGATTGAGTGTATTTCTGCTTCATTTTCACCCGCAGCTCCCAGCACTTTGGTCACCTTGCCTTTGGCACTTCTATCACGAGTTGGCCAATCCAGTATTTTAACTATTACCTTGTCATTGTGTTTGGCCTTTTTGAGATTTTCAGGAGGAACGAAAATGTCCTCGTGAATGCGACGGTTATCGGGAATGACAAAGGCATAGTTGGGCGCGAGTTCAACTCTTCCAACCAATTCAGTTCTATTTCGGCTTAGAATTTTAGTGACCTTACCTTCTGGTCGGGGTCCATGTCTTTTACCATAGATCATCACCTGCACCTGGTCACCATCCATGGCAAATTGTAGATGCTCGGTTTTTACCCAGACATCGGTGTCCATACCAGTTTCGGTTATGTAGGCATAGCGTTGGCTTACATGGTCTACTATCCCTGTAACTTCCTTCGGCTCCTTTTTACTTTTGAAACTGCCGTTACGAACCTTAAGAATTTTATTGTCGGACTCCAATTCATGAACTAATCTGGGAATGGCGTTATTACTAACTTTATCCCGATAGCCAAGTTTCCGTGCTATTTGCTTTGGGGAATACGCTCGATCTAAATGAGCATTCAAAAAGGCCAGAATATCACTCTTGATTTTACCAGCATTTACGCCACTGCGGTTACGACCCTTCTTGGTCTTTTTTCTCTTTCGTCCCATTAGGGTGGCTTAGAGCACCTGGATATTTTCGGGTTTTACGGTTTCAAGACTTTTCAGACGCAGAAATACCTGTGCGGTAACAACTATGTCTTGCTTGCAATATTGGGCAATCTTATCAAGGTCCCTGTCTTGATAGTAGACCTGGTTCACCATACTGCCGTCAATATCGCTTTTACTTGATTCTATTTTGAACAGCGCAGCTAGTAGCTCAAGGGAGGTGAAACTTTTCCTGTCTCCAAACTTCCATAGGTCCATGGTATCAATGTGATTGATTTCCCACGGCTTTTTACCGGCATGATTCAAAGCATAAGGGAGCTTGACGCCGTTAATAAGCATTCTTCTGGTTATGTAGGGGTAGTCAAACTCTTTACCGTTGTGTGCACAAAATGCCAAACGTCGTTGATCAAACTTCGTGTCTAGCAGTTGCTTAAAATCCAGCAGCACTTGTCTTTCGTCGTCATTGGTGATATCCTTAACTCTTAAACTAAGTTCCCTATTATCATTATAATGAAATGAGCCCAGGCCAATAGTCACGATCTTTCCATACTCTGAATAGATGCCTGCCCTTTCATTGAAGAGTTCTTCAGGAGTCATAACATCGTTATTTAACAGAAAGCGTGATTTCTTATTCCATTCCTTCTTTAGTCGCTCATCCAGTTCCTGATAGTTTGGTGCGCAGGCGACGGTCTCAATATCAAGAAAAAGTATATTCCTTAGTTCTTTATAAACTCTATCGTCCATGAAATTCGTAGTTGTGTCAGTGTAACGGGGCCCCGCTAATCGCTCAATTGCATTCCGAACAAATCTACTAAATGTTTCTTGAGATTTGATTTGACCTCATCCATATTTTGAGGACTTGTCAATTCCTGCTCCATGGTGGTCACATCCTTGTCGTCTATGCCGCAGGGAATTATATGGTCGAAATAACTGAGGTCGGTATTAACGTTCAAAGCAAAACCATGCATGGTTACCCATCTGCTTGTTTTTACTCCGAGCGCGGCAATTTTTCGAGCCTTCTCAGGATCCTCGAAGTCAATCCAAACCCCAGTTAGGCCTTCAATTCTTCCTCCTTCGATTCCGTAATCCGCGATAGTTCTAATAATGGCTTCTTCCAATACCCGCAAGTATTTATGAATATCGGTAAAGAAGTTTTCAAGGTCTAGAATGGGATAACCCACAATTTGCCCGGGGCCATGGTAAGTAATATCTCCACCCCGATTGATGCGGTAGTAGTTGGCATCATGTTGCTTCAGGCCTTCCGCATCAAGCAGCAGGTTTTTTTCGTCACCGCTTTTACCCATAGTATAGACGTGGGGGTGCTCGCAAAACAAAAGATAATTAGGGGTGGGTAGTTCTTGTTCGGTGCCGCGGTTGCTGATCTTTATATCAACGATACCTTTGAGTAAAGACTCCTGATAATCCCAAGTTTGCTGGTAATCAGCGTTCGGCAAGTCAAGAAATGCTACTACCTTATTGATAACATTATTCAATATATACCTCCAATATCTTGCTTGAGGGATCAGGCACAATTTCCAGCTCCTTCAATTCCGCAGGTATCAATACTACGTCTCCAAAATCTACCCTGGTAGAACTTATTGAGCACTCCAGTCTGAAATTCCCCTCAATACAAATATAAATCACAAATGAATTGAGGTGAGCGTAGTTCCTGGTTATCGGGGAATTGGCAGTAATAATATTTGTTGTAAAGAATTCACAGGAGACTACAGGAGCGGACTGATTTTCTAGGAAGGGGTAAGTAGTTTTAACATTATCTATCGGTGAGTAGTCAATTGCTTCTGAGGCTTCCTCGAGGTGTAATTCTCTTTTTTGACCATTCTGATCAACACGGTCGAAATCATAAATACGATAGGTGATGTCAGATGTCTGCTGAATCTCAGCAAGCAATATTCCCTTTCCAATTGTATGCACTCTGCCGGCCGGTATAAAAAACACATCCCCCTCGTACACAGATTCCCTGTTCAGCACACCCTCCAAATTGCCTTCCTCGGTCGCCGTCCGGAATGTTTCGCCATCTACACCTGGCTTGAGACCTGCTATTAACGATGCTCCTTCATCGGCCTGCATGATATACCACATTTCCGTTTTCCCCTTCTGGCCATGACGGGCAGCCGCTAGTTCATCGTTAGGATGTACCTGTACCGAAAGATCTTGCTGGGCATCAATGAACTTTATCAGTAGAGGAAACTCGTTTCCATGGTATTGGTAGACTTTCGTGCCGACCAGCCTTGGGCCGTAGTCTTCCAATAAAGACTGTAAACTCCTTCCTTCAAAACCACCATTTTTCACCATCGAGATATTACCATCAACAGCTGATAGTTCCCACGATTCGCCACAGTTCTCCAACGGATCAAAGTTCTTCTGGAGGATAGACTCAATCTTTCGGCCTCCCCAAATTTTTTCTTTGAATTGCGGATGAAATTTAAGTGGGTACAGCTCAGCCATCTTTGAAATCCTTAATTACCTCTAGCAGTTTTGCAATTTCCGGCGTGGGTTCCCCACCGCTTCCCGTGAGGCTCTGATACATTTCCGTTGCCAAGCCCTTGCCAAGTTCGACACCCCATTGATCAAAACTGAAGATATTCCACAAAATGCCTTGCACGAATATCTTGTGCTCATAAAAAGCAATTAGCTTACCTAAGGCATGGGGGGTAATTTTCTTAAATAAGAATAAGTTAGATGGCCGATTGCCTTCAAACCTCTTGAATGGTGCCAGCTTGTTGATGCTATCCTGATTTAGCCCTTTGCTAGCCAATTCCGTTTTTACTGCATCTTCCGTTTTACCTACCATCAATGCTTGCGGTTGAGCAAGAAAGTTTGCCAATAACTTGTGATGGTTCTTTTCCAGAGAGTGGTGGGGATTTACCGCCGAGATAAAATCGCATGGTACGATTGCCGTGCCCTGATGAAGTTGCTGAAAGAAAGCGTGTTGCCCATCTGTTCCGGCCGCTCCCCAAATAACTGGTGACGTTTGATAATCTAAAGGCTGTCCGTCTCTATCAACAGACTTGCCATTACTTTCCATCACAGCTTGTTGTAAATAGGAAGGAAGCAGTCTAAGATTTTGGTAGTAGGGGATAACAGCTTCCGAGGTGGCACCCATAAAATTTATGTTCCAAATGGAAAGCAAGGCCATGATTACCGGAATATTTTCTTCGAAGTTGGCCGATTCAAAATGGTTATCGGCCTCATGGGCACCCGATAGGAGTTTCTGAAAATTGTTGAAGCCAATAGCACAGCAAATGGGCAACCCAATTGCCGACCACAGTGAGAACCTTCCACCAACCCAATCCCAAAATTCGAAAATTGATTCTTCCCTAATTCCGAATGATTTTGCTGCTTCCGTATTGCTGGTTACTGCAGCAAAATGTAATTGAATATCACTTTCATTGCCTGATTCCAGATACCAGCTACGAGCGGCTTTCGCGTTGGTCATGGTCTCATCAGTGGTAAAGGTTTTTGAAGCGACAATGAATAAGGTGTTTTCGGGCTTCAAACCCTTAAGTACAGAGGTGAGGTGACTGCCATCTACATTTGAAACAAAGTGCACCTGCACATCGCTATGGTAAGGCTTAAGCGCTTCAGTGACCATTCTGGGTCCTAGATCAGAACCTCCAATGCCTATGTTGACTACGTGTTTAATTACCTGGCCATTGAAACCCGCCTTCTCACCCTTAAGAAGAGCATCTGTGAACTCTCTCATTTGGTCAAGAACTGCTTGCACATACTGGCCAACAGGTTTCCCATCCACTTTGAATTTCTCCCGGTTAGCACTGCGGAGGGCCATATGTAAAACTGGCCTACCCTCTGTTTCATTAATAGGCTTTCCAGCAAACATCTTTTCCATCGCATCGGCCAGGCCAACCTCCTCAGCCAATTGTTTGAGAAGTTGCATGGTCTCTTGGTCTGCCAGGTTTCTTGAGAAATCGAATAGCAGATCATCCAACTGAACGGAGAATTGATCAAAACGAGAAGAATCCTGCCGAAACAGGCCCTCAATCCTTTGCTGCTTTAACTTTTCGGCATGGCTTAACAGCGCACTCCAGGCATCTGTGGTTGTAGGGTTTTTGCGATTAAGAATGCCCATTTAATTGATTATAATAGCACTGCAGAAGTACTGATTTTCCAAATTGACATTGTAAATATAGATGGCTATTCAACAAGATCGTGGCAATGAGGGCGAAATTTTGGCTGTGGATTTCCTGGTTAACAAGGGCTACCAAATTGTAGCACAAAACTATCGTTCAGGTTATGGTGAGATAGACATCATAGCTAGAGAAGGCTCTTGTTTGGTTTTTGTTGAAGTAAAAAGTAAGACCTCAGTGCAATTTGGTCATCCGGAGGAAGCGGTAGATGATAGAAAAGCCAGGAAAGTTATTGGAGTAGCCGAAGCGTATGTATTGGAGAACAATTGGGATGGTAGAATAAGATTTGATGTGATTTCAATACTACTGGGAGAGAACCCCAGGATAACTCAATTTGAGGACGCCTTCTACTAATCTCTGCCAGCCAGTTTCTTCATCTCCTGCTCTCGGTCGTAGACCAGTTCGCCCTTCTCGTTCCATTCCTTCAAAATATGCGCTATGTCTCCCGAGTATGGGTCTTCACCGTACTGAATTACTTTTTTACGCCTTCCTCGTCTTTCGTAATACTCAGTCCACTCGCCTACTCTTTGGTCTTGCTGGTATTCACCTTGAACAGCAATGTTTCCACTTTCATGGAAGTAGAAATAGTTACCCTCTTTTGACCCGTATTCTATAGGAATGATTTCCTTCATCTTGGTTCTGTCCTCATCGTAGTATGTAACCAACGACTCTTTGGGCCAACCTTTGAAATACTTTCTCTTATCTATGAGGATATCATTCTTGTCGAAGGTTGTCCAGCGGCCGTGCTTGGTACCTTTGAAATAAATGCCTTGCTCTAGCACCTGATTGCCTTTCACCTTTCTATAAGGCCCGTGGAGAATAACTCCGTATTCGGCATTTACCTTTTTCGATTTACGAATGGATTTCCTGCGGAAGTCATACCAATAGATATCTCTAACATATGGATCTACTTCTACTGGCTCTTTTAGGTAATGGAATAACTCCAGTGTGAGATTATCCTGATATCCCTTCCTGGTGAACATTTTCTTTGTTTTTATTCCATAGAAAACGTTCTTCTTCCGCCTCTTTTTCTTGGGCTCAACCCGCTCTAATTCGGTATCCTCCTTAAAATCGATGGTGATTGGCGTATCAATTGTGAGGAGATCTTCCTCAGTTGGCTCTGGCTCCTGACCATAGGCATTACTGCAGATGACTATACCCGCCAAAAAAGAGAAAATGAATGGAATTTTTCCTGCTTTCATTCCTTGGGTCTTTTACCCACGAGATAACGAAAATATCCAATTTTATTGTTCGCGTCAAGCGAAAAGTAGTAACACCGCTTTCCGCTACGCTGAGGACATTATCTTTAATACTTTCGACCAGTAAAAGGTAAGGTTATAGTTTAAAGTCTCAAGTTTCAAGTTTTAGGTAGGAAGTCATCTTCCACTTCATTTGAGACTTTTAACTTTAATCTTGAAACCTGAAACTCACTTGCTACTCTGCAGCTAAATCCACGCTTCTTCTAATAAAATTGGTCAAATCCTGGCCTTCCAGCATATTTTGTGATAGCAAAGCCAGGTCAAAAGCTTGCTTGGCCAACGCAGCCTTTCTGTCTTGCCCCCTGGATTTAAGGATTTTAGCTACTACCGCATGGTTAGCATTGATTACCACATTGTGCTGATCAGGCATGGTGCCCATCATGGGCATGCCACCACCCGTTGCAGCCATGTCTTTCATTCGCCTCATGAACTCGGCTTGAGTGATAGTAACCGGAAGTTCATCTGGAGACATGGACTCCAGCTGTACATTCATAGCCGGGTTATTTATTGCACTGGTGAAGATTTCTTTTACTTTTTCTTCCTCTTCGGAGGTTAATGCACTTTCAAGTTTCTCGTCTTTGTCAATCAGCTTGTCAACAGTATCAGCGTCAACACGCTTCATATTCGTATTTTCCAACTTCTGCTCCATGTGATTGATAAAGTGACTATCAATCGCTCCATCCATTACCAGCACATCGTATGACTTGTTTTTCGCCGATTGGATAAATGAATCTTGCTTATTTGTATCGGTGGCGTAGAGATACACCAGGTTCTTGTCCTTATCAGTTTGTGTCTTCTCCACTTGCCCCTTGTATTCATCAAGTGTGAAGGCCTTTTCATCAGTATTTTTCAGCAGCGCAAAATCTTTTGCTTTGTCATAGAACTTTTCTTCGCTGATCATTCCATACTTAACGAAGATGCTGATGTCGTCCCACTTCTCTTCAAAACTGCCCCTGTCTTTCTTAAAGAGTTGCCCGAGTTTATCTGCAACCTTCTTTGTAATGTGGGCATTGATCTTCTTCACGTTACCATCGGCTTGCAGGAAACTCCTGGAAACATTCAAAGGAATATCGGGGGAGTCGATAACCCCATGCAGCAGCATTAGGAATTCGGGCACCACGTCTTTGACCTCATCGGTTATGAATACCTGCCGTGAATACAGTTGAATTTTGTTTTTCTGTACCTCAAAATCATTTTTGATTTTGGGAAAGTACAGAACGCCAGTGAGGTTGAATGGATAATCTACATTGAGATGGATCCAAAATAGGGGCTCTTCGCTGAAAGGATAGAGCTCCTTGTAGAAGTTAAGATAATCTTCGTCCTTGAGGTCTTTAGGAGTTTTGGTCCAAAGGGGAGTTGGGTTGTTTACAATATTATCAACCTCGATTGATTTAGTCTTTTCCTTACCTTCATCGTCTTTGCCATCGGGCACGGTTTCATTCCTGGTACCGAATTTTATCTCGACCGGCAGGAATTTGCAGTATTTATCCAGAATTCCCTTTAGTCTAAACTCATCAAGAAACTCTTCGGAATCTTTAGCGACATGGAGAATGATTTCTGTCCCTCTCTCTTCTTTTTCAGCATCGGATATCTCGAATTCGGTACTACCGTCACATTCCCACTTTGCTGCCTTCGAGTCTTCCTGATAGGACTTCGTTATGATTTCTACCTTTTCAGCAACCATAAATGAAGAGTAGAAACCAAGTCCAAAGTGGCCGATGATCTGCTCTTTGGCGTCTTCGTCCTTATATTTTTCCAGGAAGTCAGTGGCGCCACTAAATGCTATGTCGTTGATGTATTTCTTGATTTCATCAGCCGTCATGCCGATACCCTTATCGCTAACGGTAATGGTTTTCTTCTTTTTATCGAAACTCACTTCAATTTTGAGATCCTGCCCCTCCAGATCTTCCTTAATTTCTCCCATGCTAGAAAGTCTCTTTAGCTTCTGGGTGGCATCTACGGCATTGGAAACAAGTTCCCTCAAGAATATCTCATGATCGGAATAGAGAAACTTCTTGATAATTGGGAATATATTTTCAGTATTTATGGATATAGTACCTTTCTCGCTCATATCATTTTAAAATTAATCTTCCAGCGCATTTCAAATTCTATTCCAGCAAGCCCCAGGTAACGAATCACTGACAGGCTGTCAGATTGTGGGAATAAATGGCAGGTCATCAGGCTATTCTTTAAGGCTGAAATCCCAGATGGGATCTGCTTCAAGAAGATGCTCTACAAAATAATTCCAACGTGTTTTGACAAAATAATCAGAAAAAGTACCACGGTAACCGTGACGTTGGCTTGGGAGTATGAGCATATCAAATTGCTTATCTGCTTTAATGAGGGCATCTGCTAACTTAAAAGTAGCGGAGGGGTTAACGTTCTCATCAATACCGCCATGAGTAATGAGCAGTTTTCCCTTAAGATTCGGCGCCATGGTAATATTGGATTGGAGGTGATAGGCTGAATCCACCGGCCAGCCCATATACATTTCAGGCCACCAGGCTTTTTCCATTCTATGGTCATGATCGGCAGAGCTGGATACTGCTACTTTGTAAAAATCGGGGTAGGCGAGCAGAGCATGGGCAGCATCGTAGCCACCAGCAGAGTGACCAAAAATGCCAATCCTTGTGGTATCAATCCAGGCATATTGAGCTCCCAGTTGACGGATTGCGCCAACATGGTCAGCCAGGTTGCCACCCAGATTCTTGTAAGAGTAATTGTGAAATGCTTTCGATCTTCCTGACGAGCCGAGCCCATCTACCATCATAACGATAAAACCTAACTCGGCTAGTGCCTGGTTGCTGGTACTAAGCACCCTTCGGAAATCTTTGGGGAACATTTGTGTGTGTGGCCCGGTATAGCTGTGATCAATAATTGGGTATTTCTTATTTGGGTCGAAATGGGTGGGCTTCCAGAGCGCCCCATAGATTGGAGTTGAGCCATCGCGAGCAGTAACCTCAAAAAGCTCAGGTGGCGACCAGCCCTTGAGTTGAGACACATCGGCTTTAGCCAGCGAGGCGATTACTTTACCAGTTTTAATATCTCTTAAGTGGGTTTCGGTTTGAGAGTTTGCCGTGGAGGCATTATCTACAAAATAATCTCCGCCATGAGATATACTAACCTGGTGATGAAGATCCTCTTCGGTCAGAAGCTTGAGCCCTTTACCATTTAATCCAATACTATAGAGATGTTGATGGTAGGGGTTCCTGTTGTTTTCTTTTCCTGAAGCCAGGAAATACACCTTTTTGCTATCCTCGTCGATGCGAAGAACATTATTGATATAATACTGGCCAATTGTTAGAGGCGTTACTTGTTTGTTTTTGAGATTTAAACTGTAGAGTTGTCGCCAACCGCTCTTCTCCGACAGAAACAGAATCGCATTGCTTTTTTCAGCCAACCAATAGGAGAAATTATCTATGTTAGTTTCGCTGATTTCCGAATAGAGCTCCTCCAGGGCATTTTCAGCGATATCGTAGCGATAGATTTTTTGGTTTTGGTAGCCTCGGCTTTGTAGCGAAAAATAGGCCGTACCCTCTTCCATTGACCATCGCATGCCAGCGCTATTAATATGGGTTGACCTGGGAAGCTGCGGTGAAATTTCTTCGCCGGTTGCCACATTGAAAAAAACCGGCTTGATGTGCACCATAGTGGTATCCCCTGGTGAACCTCGGTAATAGGAAATTAGCCGTGGCCGATAGAGCGAATCTTGACTCCAATCAAGTAGATACATCTTCTCAGCAGAACGCAAATCGCAAATGCTGGTATAAATCCATTTACTATCGGCCGACCAATTTACCCAAAAACGCTCAGGCCGATCACCACCCTCGCCCTCCATAATATCTCCCCAGCCATACCACGAGGCGTATTCGAAGTTTTTTTGGCCGGCAGTACTCAATCCCTTTGAGTCCCCGCTTTCCCTGTTTTCCAGGATGAGATTAAAGTCCTCAGTATACGCTCGCCACTTTTCATTGGGTGAAAGGCCTTCTATCTCCTCTTCCTCCTTATCTGGGGGTTTGAGTTGAAGGTCATGATTGTTTGTGTTTAGGAGATATACTTTGCCATCAACAGAGAGCTCCAGTTCATTGGGGCTGATGTATTCAATTCCAGCAATCGGTAGATCACTTGCCTTAGCCTCAGTCTGAAGCTTATCACCCAGCAATGACGCAAGCTTCTCATGGTCGAAAAGGTCTTCACTTTCAGATCTTGGAAACACCACCTTGCGATAAGATTTCTTCTCGAATTCACGAACAATATACCAGATCCCGGAGCTGTCGGGGAACCAGTTTGGTCTTACGAAAAGGTTGAATGCTTTTTTATTGTTGACATTGTTCCAGAGGAAGCCAACAGCTCGCTCATAGTCTTGCTGGCTAACTACTTTTTGAGACTTTACAGATCCAATGGCGATCAAGGTGGCTACAGCGAATGTGAGTGCTGATTTCATAATACTCGTGATTTAAGGTGTTGCATACTGCTATCTCAGTGCAGGATACGCCATCTGTCAGGCAACTTCAATGCAAATGTTACTAGCGGATTCTATCCACCGATTGCACTAACTTCTCATCACGGCGGATAAACCTATTCGCCAGGATATTGCAGATCATGGCGATGGGTGGGAGAAATAAGCCAATTCCATAGGAGCCAATTTCTTCTGGCATCCAGTTTTTTTGGCCCTCAGTGGCAAACCATACTGAAAACCCAAGGGTGGCTGTCATTACCACCGAGTTAAGGGCACCAAGCTTCATCTGCAGTAACCGATTCTTGTAACTAAAAATCTCGTAGAAGGCAATTCCCCCAGCGACGAAGGCCAAAACACCAATGGCAATGTAGGGAACAAAAGTATATGTACTTGCTGTTTCTATGTCGGCAGTGAATCGGTAGTAGAGCCCGTAAAGTTCGTGTCGCTCACCGGAAGAGACCTGGGCATTTTCCCAAACCGGGAAGAATAAACTGGTGATCATCAGCGATCCCACCAAAAATAGAAATACAGATTGTATCCTTTGTATCATCTAGCCTTCGGGTTAAATTGCCCCAAATTTAAGGAAAGAGCAGGGGTTTTCAACACAACAGAAACAAAGAAATGGAAACGGCATATGTAGTAGACTTAGTGCGAACGCCAATTGGACGTTATGGCGGAACATTGGCCGGTATAAGACCGGATGACCTGGCAGCGCACGTGATCAGCAAGTTACTAGATCGAAATAATGGGTTTGATCCAAAGGTACTGGAAGACGTAGTTTTTGGTGCAGCAAACCAGGCCGGAGAAGACAATAGAAATGTTGCCCGTATGGCTCTGTTGCTGGCCGGCTTACCAATTGAGATTGGCGGTGTTACGGTAAACCGACTTTGTGCCTCAGGGCTGCAGTCGATTATGGACGCAAGCCGGGCGATAATGCTTGGTGAAGGTGATGCTTACATTGCAGGAGGAGTAGAAAGTATGAGCCGGGCGCCTTTTGTTATGGCCAAGTCAGAAACGGCATACGCTCGAAAGCCTGAAATTTACGACACTACAATTGGCTGGCGGTTTACCAACCCCAAACTTGCTGATATGTATTATCCATTTGCCATGGGCGAAACAGCAGAGAATGTAGCCGAGCAATGGAAGATATCAAGAGAAGACCAGGATCAATTTGCGTTTGAATCGCAATCTAAATACCAGGCAGCACACGAAAGCAACCGTTTCGACGCAGAAATAGAGGCGGTATCTATTCCTCAGCGCAAGGCTGATGATATAGTTTTTGATAAAGATGAACATCCACGACTTTCTACAGTGGAGGTTTTGGCCACCCTGAAGGCGGCATTTAGGCAAGGTGGATCTGTTACTGCCGGAAATTCTTCAGGAGTGAATGACGGAGCCGCCGCCAGCCTTATTGTAAATGAGGAGACTTTAAAGCGCTTTGATTTGAAGCCAATGGCCCGCGTTGTTTCAATGGCTATTGCCGGCGTGGATCCAAGTTGTATGGGAGTAGGGCCAGTTCCAGCAACACGAAAAGCATTGAAAAGGGCGGGGTTAGAAGTAAAAGACCTTGACCTCGTAGAACTTAACGAGGCGTTTGCATCGCAGTCGCTGGCATGCATCCATGACCTGGAACTGAATCCTGAGATAGTGAATGTTAACGGCGGGGCTATTGCTATTGGCCACCCACTGGGTTGTAGTGGCACAAGAATTAGTGCAACTCTAATACATGAGATGCAGCGTAGAGAAAATGCAAAATATGGATTAGCAACTATGTGTATTGGTGTGGGGCAAGGTGCTGCTGTGATCTATGAGAATTTGAAATAGTATAAAGATTTGTTTGAAATTCAGTGCGCTACTTCATTGAGATATCCTACCTGGGAACGAACTACCACGGTTCGCAAATCCAGAAGAACGCTGAATCTATCCAGGGTGTGCTGGAAAAAGCACTGACCACAGTACTTAGAAACGAAGTGGCACTGACGGGAAGCAGTCGTACAGATGCGGGCGTTCATGCCAGGCAACAATTTTTTCATTTTGATCATGTTGAAATCAAGGACAATTCCCAGCTGATCTTTAAGCTCAATTCTTTTTTACCACAAGATGTAAGCGTGCTGAGTATCAAACCTGGAAAACCTGATGCGCATTGCAGATTTGATGCTTTAGCCAGATCTTATGAATACCATATTACCCAGGTTAAGGATCCGTTCAACAACCAGACCAGCCACTATTTTCGGCAGGAACTCGATATAGAGAAAATGAACAAAGCCACCGCGCTTCTGTTAAAAAGAAAGGACTTTCAATGCTTTAGCAAAGTGCATTCCGATGTTAATAACTTCCGTTGCGAAATATCTGCTGCAAAGTGGACAAAAAGTGGAGGCCACTTGGTTTTTCAAATTACCAGCAACCGTTTCTTAAGAGGTATGGTAAGGGCTATTGTAGGCACCACACTGCAAGTGGGTACTGGCGCTATCAATCTGAGTAAGTTCCGGTCGATCCTAGCCAGTAAAGACAGAAAGCAGGCTGGGCCAGCTGCTCCAGCA
>JANQPQ010000044.1 GCA_028285445.1 Cyclobacteriaceae bacterium
CCCCTTGTAGTAACGCCCCACTCCGGTATTACAGGCGCTAAGTGCCACCAGGTTGGCCTGTAAGTTCAAATTATATAATTCATAAGTATGAAGTAAACCATCAGAGGTACTGTCTTGCGGATCAGCAAAAACAAGGGTCGAGTTTAGGGGATCCTCGTTATCAATGATAGTATGAGTGGCAATATGGATTATGCGATAGTTATTGTCATTCCTGAAGTTGACTTCGCTTGCTTCATCCCCAATTTTGGATACACCACCAAATATATCTGCACCAGCCTTTACCTCATTCTGAGCTTCAGGTAGCGCTTGCAGCTGATCTCTTAATACAGAATCCGCTGCCAACCTGGTTGCTAGTGCCACCTGCTGACTAAATTCAGGCGCGAACCCAATAAAGCGACTATCATTTGAAATCTGAGCTCGGTTGAGAGTTAGCAGCTGGGCCGAATAGTGATTCAGCACAGAGTAATCCTTAACCAGATACGCCAGACTGCTATAGTTTTCTGAAGTCGGAGCTTCCTGCAAAAGGGCGTCAAATGCCACATAGTGGATTAGCCCATCAGGAACAATTATTAAGTTAGATTTACCTGGAACCTCAGTCAACACCGGCTCAAGAATCTCCGCAAAAACATTATTCGCGGCCAGCCCGTATTGTGAAAAATCCTTCAACCTCAGTCCATTGAGTAGCTTTGAAATTTCCTCTTCAATTTCCGAAGTATTAGATAATGTGAGTAGTCGAGAATTGTCTCTGGTTGCAACAACAGCATAAACTTGCTCTGCGCCAACAAAGTATTCTACCAGCAAATTGTTGTCATTTAGCACCTGTTTCTGGAGGTCAGACAAATTGATTGGGTTGAAACTATATCGCGCTTGATGATACTCGGGGTATTCCGCTGACATTTGCAGCCTCAGTTTTTCCAGGTCAGTATTCAGGCGAATGGTCTCATTTTCGGCATTGGCCAATGCGGTAGAGTCTGTGCTGTTCTTGGTTAACTGATCGAAGTATTTCAACTCAGCAGCTAAGTAATCAAACCGTTCTACCAGGCTATCCGGAACAGAGGAATGGGTAGTCAAGCTTCCTGAGGCTATTACTGCTTGTAGCAGGTTATAAGCTTTGTAAGCTTCGATGATGGCAAAAACATCACCAACAACCGCTTCGTCTTCGGTAAGATCATACAGCAACTGACCATAACTGATAACCGTCTCAAAGATCTGGGAGGTATTACCGGCCAAGTCTATCTTGGAATCTTCCTGGGTCATAATCGACCGCCATTGGTTTATAATCTCAATGGAGCCAACCCCAGCGTCGAATGCAGCCCGCAGGTCAGCAATGTTTTCACCATCTTCATACTTCAATGCGAAAGTTTCGGCCTTGGCAAAGAAGGCCTCTACTGCACGCTGTGGATTCTGAGTAGCACTCTTTACTTCGGGATTGTCATAAATACTAGCTACCTCCTGCTCTGTGAATGACTCGATTGACTTATGCAGGTAAAAGAGCGCGGAGTCATAATCTTGCTTCTGAGATTTGATTTGGCCCAAGTACATTTCAACCTCTGCCGCGGCCACAGAATTTTCGCCAATTCTGGCCTTCATCAGGCCATAAGATTCTCTGAAGTAGTTATCAGCTTCCTGCAGTCGATTGTTCCCGTAATAGAACTTGGCCAAAAACATGGGTGGCCCTATACGACCACGCCAGCGTTCACTACTCTGATAACCGTTATAAGACTTTAGATAAAACTCCTCTGCCTTCTCCATATCTCCTAATTTGTTATAGAGTTCACCAACTCCTTGAAAGAGAGCCCCATGAATTGGAAAGAATCCTTGCCTGGTAATGTCTGTTAACTCCAGGCCTCTTTCAAATCTTTGCATCGCCAATTCATAGTCTCCCATTTTTGTTAGCAAAGACCCCAAGTTGAAGAAAATGGCGCCATGAAATTCGTTATGTACCGGGAGGCTATTTAGCACATCGTTATAATACTTCAATGCCAACTGCAGCTCTCCTAAATTGTTATATATAATGCCAAGATTGTTGTAACAGTTAAGGTCGAAGTTACGGTTTCCGCTACGCTCAGCCTGCTCCAATGTTTTTAGCATATAACGCTTGGCGGTTTGGTAGCTGCGCATTCTTTGATGAGACGTACCCAAAAAATAATAGGCTTTAGTCAAATACGGGGATTCTTCGCCACCTAGTTCTGTGACCAAGTCAGCCACCTTCTGATAACCAACAATGGCTTTCGGTAAGGCTCTCCCATTAAAATATGACCACGCCCAGTGGTCGTAATAATGGATCAGATTGTCATTCTTAACCTCAAGGAGATCTGGGTGATCGGTCTCTATTGACCTCAATACCTCTTGAGCCCCCTCAATGTTATTGTCAATAAAGTAACACCAGGTAATTCGGAGTTTGGCAATGAAGAATCCATCCTTTGCACCTTCGGCAAGATATGCATCGGCTGCCTGTCCATACAGTACGCGCAAGGTATCAGAGTCTACGCCCCTCTTTCGACTAGGGGCATCATATGCGACAAAACCAACCAAGGAATCGGCGGCTTGCAAGAAATAATCTCCTCCACGCTGATCCTGGAAGCACGACCCGCTGATAGATATCAAGCACAATACGATGGTTGAGAATCGCATCAGGTAACTCATAGCTTCCAAAAATACTGAAATACCGCCTGCCATTCAATTAATTGTGGGCTTCGCGGATTATGCATAAATTCAGTGCTCTAAACCCAAAAACCATGGGCAAAACCAGAAGAGATTTTCTTAGAAAAGTGGGTGGTATTTCGGCAGGATCAGGACTTCTTGCCTTAAACCCGGTTTTTATTGAAGAACTTAAGGCCCTCAGCCTGACGATTGACAAACCAGCCAAAGCTCTAGCCACAGACGAAGACTACTGGGAGCAAATCCAAAAGGCATTTAGTCCAAGTCCTGATTACATAAATCTAGAAAACGGGTATTTCAGCCCTCAGCCTAAAGAAACGCTTGATGCCCTTGTTGCCAATATTAAGTACATCAATAGCAACACCAGCTACTATATGCGTAGAAAGCGCACTGAAGAGAAGGAGGCTATTCGAGAAAAATTAGCCAAACTGGCTGGTGTAAGCCCTGAAGAAATTGCTATCACTCGAAATACCACAGAATCACTTGATATTATTATCTCGGGCTTAGATTTGGCCGAAGGTGATGAGGCCGTCATGACCAATCAGGATTACTCTAGCATGATCCAGGCTTTTGACCAGCAATCGCGCCGTTTCAAGATCAAACAAACCCAAATCGAAATCCCCATTCTGCCTAAAAACAAAATGGAAATTGTGCGTGCTTATGAGAAAGCTATCACAGACAAGACTAAAGTATTCTTAATCTCTCACGTAGTAAATGCCACTGGAACGGTGTTGCCAGTAAAGGAAGTCGCGGAAATGGCCCATCAGAATGGAATAGAATTGATAAACGATGCTGCCCACTCGTTTGCCCATCTCAACTACAAAATTCCGGATCTTAACAGTGATTATCTTGGTGCCAGCCTGCACAAATGGCTTTGCAATCCGTTGGGCGCTGGCCTTTTGTATATCAAAAAAGAGAAAATTGCCAAAGTTTGGCCACTGATGGGAGATGCCAGTCGTGATGCTACTGACATTAGAAAGTTTGAACACAACGGCACCCAGCCGGTGTGGACATGGCAAACCATTTCCAATGCCATCGATTTTCATGAAAGTATTGGGGCCGAAAGGAAACAAGAGCGCCTGAAATATCTGAAGCACTACTGGACTGACAAGGTGAAGGACATGCCCGAAATTGAATTTAATACGCCGCTGGCAGATGAGTTCACTTCGGCCATAGCCAACATAAAAGTGAAGGGCCATGAACCGAAAGATGTAGCTAAGTACTTACTGGAGGAGCACAACATCTGGACTACCAGAAAACCATCGCCGGCACTAGACGGGGTGCGCATTACTCCGCACCTTTATACGAAATTATCCGACCTGGATACCTTGGTGTCGGCATTGCACCAACTCGCCAAATCTTAGACTGAAATTTCTTAGAATTCTTAATATGAACATTCGCAAGATTACTTTCCTGATACTCACTCTCACGCTTTTCATCGTTTATGCAGAAGCACAGGTAAGCAAAGCACCCGACAGGCAACGAGGTGATGGCCCCTGGACCCAACTCATTATCCGTGGAGCAACAATGATTGACGGAACCGGCTCACCTCCCATAGGCCCGGTAGATGTTGTGATTGAAAACAATAAGATAAAAGAGGTGAGAACCGTCGGTTATCCGGGGGTGGAAATTGATCCTAACCGAAGACCCAAATTGAAAGAAGGTGGGCATGAAATTGATGCACACGGAATGTATCTGCTTCCTGGGTTCGTTGATATGCACGGGCATATTGGGGGAAGAGCCCAAGGAGCCGACGCCGAATATGTATTCAAACTCTGGATGGCACATGGTGTAACTACCGTCCGTGACCCTTCGGCTGGAAATGGCCTGGATTGGGTTTTGGATCAAAAGGAAAGAAGTAGTAAAAATGAGATTACAGCTCCCAGAATATTAGCCTACACTGGCTTTGGACAAGGTGCTAAAGAACCCATTGCAACTGCTGAGCAAGCCAGGCAGTGGGTAAGAGATAATGCCAACAAGGGAGCAGATGGAATCAAATTCTTTGGAGCATCTCCTGAAATAATGCAGGCTGCTTTGGAGGAAAATAAAAAACTGGGATTGAGATCGGCGTGCCACCATGCACAACTAAATGTAGCCTGGTGGAATGTGCTCAACAGCGCCCGTGCCGGCCTCACCAGCATGGAGCATTGGTATGGCCTTCCCGAAGCACTATTTACAGATAAAGCCATTCAAGACTACCCCTTGGATTATAACTACATGAATGAGCAGGACCGCTTCGGCGAGGCTGGCAGGCTCTGGAAACAAGCGGCGAAGCCGTATTCAGAACATTGGAATAATGTAATGAACGAGCTTATTGAATTGGATTTTACGATCGATCCAACTTTAAATATTTATGAGGCAAGTCGTGACCTGATGCGGGCCCGCAGAGCTGAGTGGCACGAGGATTACACTATGCCTTCTCTTTGGCAATTCTATCAACCAAGCAAGAAGTCGCATGGTTCTTATTGGCATTTCTGGGGAACCGAAGAGGAAGTTTCCTGGAAACAGAACTATCAGCTTTGGATGACATTTCTCAACGAGTACAAAAACAGGGGAGGCAGAGTAACTGTTGGTTCAGATTCAGGATTTATTTTCCAGCTTTACGGGTTTGCCTATATCCGCGAGTTAGAGTTGCTTCGGGAAGCCGGCTTCCACCCGTTGGAAGTGATTAGGGCAGCAACCTTGAAGGGCGCTGAAGCACTTGGTATGCAAGATCAAATCGGTACTATCCAGGTTGGTAAATTTGCTGACATGGTTCTCGTTGAAGCGAATCCACTACAAAATCTGAAAGTGCTTTACGGTACTGGCGCCATCAAACTCACGGAAGACAACGAGGTGGTGCGCGTTGGCGGAGTGAAATACACGATTAAGGATGGAGTTGTTTACGATGCCAAGCAGTTACTGGAGGATGTAAAAAATATGGTAACAGCTGAAAAAGAAAAGATTGGCTTTATTATTACACAGCCTGGTACACCTGAAGATATTGAGCTGAAAGGAAAGCTGAAGGGTAAAATGTAATAACGACCTAAAAAGAAATGATGATGAAATCTCTAACCTACCTAATACTAATCTCACTTTTATTTGCTTGTAGTCCCCAGCAACCGGCTGAAGAGGTGGCAAAGGAAGAAGCTGCTACTCCTGGCCCAGAAGCTGTTTCATTACTAGGCACAGAGTTATTTCCCCGCGCCCTGGATGAAGTAAGGCAGGCGAGGCTGGATAGCAACCTGAATGTAGCTAAGCAAAACTTCGATGCCGACCCGTCGGAAGACAACTACATTTGGCTTGGCCGGCGCCTGGGATATCTGATGAGATACAAGGACGCCATCGAGGTATTTAGCAGAGGACTTGAGGCCTTCCCGGAGTCTTCTAAGTTGCTACGCCATCGTGGGCATCGGTACATTTCCATCAGAGAATTTGAGAAGGCAATAGTTGACTACACCAAAGCAGCAGAACTTATTGCTGGTACTGACGACGAGATTGAGCCTGATGGTCAGCCTAATCGGCTAAATCAGCCATTATCTACCCATCACTTCAACATTTGGTATCATTTTGCACTCGCCAATTATTTGCTAGGAAACTTTGAAGAGGCTGCTGTAGCTTACTCAGAATGCATGGAAGTTTCCACGAATAATGATCTCCTGGTAGCCACCAGCGATTGGTATTTTATGACTTTGCGCAGACTTGGCAGAGACGACGAAGCCCTCGCTCTACTTGAACCAATTACCGAAGACATGGAGATCATTGAGAACAACTCGTATCATAAGCGGCTGCTTATGTATAAAGGAATTCTATCCACAGATGATCTCATGAATGTTGGCGACGATGTGGATGATCGCGCTTTGTCAATTGCGACCCAAGGCTATGGCGTGGCCAATTGGCAGTTAAGCGAAGGCGATACCACGGCGGCTACTGCCTTGCTTGGAGAGATAGTTGCCGGCGAGCACTGGTCAGCATTTGGTTACATCGCGGCAGAGGCTGACCTGGCCCGAATGCAGGACTAGTTCCGGCTTCTTTTCTCAAACCTTAAGGGTGCGGCAATTATCAATATCTTGCTTAGATCTTGGTATTTTTGGTAGTGCTTCTTTTTTATTCTCTTGCCATCAACCCTTAAGTCTTCCCTAAATTGAAAAGTAAACTCAGCGTCCTCATTGGCTATGTAACCATCTTTATGCAACATTTTCCTGAGTTTTTCCTCCAAGAGCGCCATTTTGGACTCCATTCTGGCAGCGGATAGCTTTCCCGCTTTAATCGCGTTATCCGTTTTCATCCGCTTTTCATCAAGTCTGTTCTTCACCGCTTCCTCTAGTTCCATAAGGCGTTGTCTGAACACCATTTGCATTTCCTCAAGCGTTTGCAGAGCGTTTTCGTCATTCTCTACCAAAACACTGTTCGTGATGTTAAAATTTTCCTGTAAGGCCGCAATTGCTTGAAGTTCCGCCTGCAATTCTTCCAGGGAGAGCCCAACCCGAAGTCTCTTCACTTCTTTAAACTGTAGCTCCAACATCTCAAGGTGCATATAGTTGATTTTTTGCAACGTACTTAGCCGTTCTTTTCTTTCCCTCAGTTCAATTTCCTTGATAGCTTTTCTGAGCTCCGAGGCTGTGGTTACTCTCGGGGTATCCAATATGTTAGACTTCTCTTCAAATTCCTTCATAGGAATTCTAAGGGTTGGTAAAGCCTTAGGTTGCCTGACGCCGGGTAGAAATATACCGGAGTTCAAATTGGACAATTCACGCAAATCTCCAGTCGGAATTTTTCTTGAATCCGAATAGAAGTAGAACGAGCTGGTCAAAACGACGAAAAAGCCGGCTACGATGAATTTAGGAGTACCACTATGGTTGGTGGCTTCCCCAAATAATCTCCTTACCCTGCTCTTTAGGTGGTGCTTTCCCCCTAATATTCCCAGTGCCACGTCCCCAGCTAGATTAGGCCTCCCACCTAGGTGCAGTAGGGCTTCTGCATATTCCTTTGAATCTTTGCTTACGGATACTGCTATATCATCGCAGCAGTTCTCCCTCTCTCTTTTGATTTCATATGATATCCACCACACGAAGGGGTTAAAGAACAATATCACCTCCATCACCGACTGAACAAGGTTTACTGCAAAATCATGTCTCTTTATATGTGCCAATTCATGTGCCAGCACAGCTTCGACCTGTTTAGAAGTTAAGCCAGAAAAGAAGCCAATGGGCACCAAGACAACCGGCCTGACAAGTCCCATCACCGCTGGTGATGCGACGTCGGTAGAATAGTTGAGCAAGACCTTTCTAGAGATATTGAGCTTACTCTTTATATCAACTAATAACTTATTCCAGCAATCCTCAACTACAACAGCCCTCCTTTTCATCCTTTCTAACAAATAAAATCCGCCAAGTAAGCGAACGGCAAACAGGATAGCACCAATCAGCCAAATCAATACTATCTGTGGCATTTGCTGTTCAAAAACCAATAGTAGCTCCTGGAAGTTATTTTTTCCGAATGAGGAAGAAACAACCCCCTGTAAATTATCCGCTACTAGCAGTTGTCCTTTCTTCCTTAATTCCCCTATCCCCGCTGTATTAATTTCAGGGTGCGAAACCAAGAAGTAAAAAGTGCTTGCTGCCCAAATGGATATCGCCGAGAAAGCGAAAACAGATAAGGCGTATTTTACTTGAGCTTTTTGATTACGTGCTAGCCAAGTAGCGGCGAAAAGGACGAAAGCAATTAACCCTGCCTGCCAAAGTGTATGGATCAATGTCCATCCTAAAGCGTTGACCACATGCGGTGGTATCAATGTCATTATGCTATCCATGACCTACCTCTTTTTCTTATCCAATTCGTTCAAGAACTCCCTGATCTCATCCAGCTCCTTTTTTGAAGATTTACTATTACCCAGTGCTTGAATCACCAAGGATGATGCTGAGCCATCGAAAGCCGAATGTAACAGCTTACTAAGTAGTTGCTGCTGGGTGCTGGACTTACTAACCGTTGGGCTGTAGATGTGCGTTTTCCCTTCTTTTCGTCTTGCAAGCAAACCCTTTTCTGTCATGATCTGCATGAGCTTTAGGGTCGTGGTATAGCCCACATGACGGCTTTCAGATAATTTTTCATTTACTGCTCTCACCGTTGATTCACCATCATCCCACAGTACCTGGAGAATTTCTAACTCTGAATCTGTTGGTTTCTTCATAATCTATATTTCTATCATTATTAATTACGAACGAGTTCGTAAATACAAGAATATACGAAGGTTGTCGTATATGCAAATATTTTACGAAGATTTTCGTAGAAAGGCTATATGTGAGGGGAAATTGCCGGTTGTCACATGGTTAACATCAGTTTTATGTAAATTGATAATCAAAGCATAACAAAAATGAGAATCCTACTGATACTGTTTAGCGTTGGCCTTTCCTCCCATCTTTTTGCTCAGAACTTAACTGCGACCGAGCTACTCAACAAGTCGATCTCCTATCACGACCCGGATAATAATTGGGTTAAGTTCCATGCTATGTTGAAATTCACCGATGAGCGGCCTGGCCAGAAATCCAGATATTCTGAGGTTGAGCTAGATAATACCAAAAGCTTCTTCCGACTAAAACAACAGCGAGGTGAAACCACGATTGAACGGGAAGCAATGGTAGAAAATTGCACAAATAAGTTAAATGGCAGCTTAGAAATAAGCGATGAAGACATGGAGACGCATCGACTTAGCTGTGATCGTACACTAACCTTGCGTAACTATTATTTATATCTCAATGGCCTTCCGATGAAATTAAAAGATGAAGGCACCATACTTGATCCCGAGGTGAAGAAAACAGAATTCATGGGTAAGTCTTATTTGCAGCTAAAAGTTACTTATGATGCTGAGGTTGGCAGCGATACCTGGTACTTCTATATCCATCCTGAAACCTATGCTTTAGAAGGCTACAGATTTTATCATGACGAGTCTATTAACGACGGAGAGTACATCGTGCTCGAAGACGAAATGGAAGTGCAGGGAATTAAGCTTGCCAAGAAAAGGAAGTGGTATACCAACAAAGAGCAAAAGCATCTGGGCACTGATGTACTCTCCTCTGTGAAGGCTATGGAATAGAACCGCGATTTCCAGAATTTTGCTATATTCGGAATCAATTCTGCCGCAGCCTTAACCTATGAAAAGTATCAACTATTTGCGCATTATCTCCGTTACCGGCGGCGTGGTATTGGTCTATTCCATTTTACTGTTTTTCTTCTATAGAATTGAACAACCTCACCCGGAGGCACATATTGAGACTGTCGGAGATGTGATCTGGTGGTCAATAGTTACTATTACAACGGTGGGCTATGGAGACATTGTACCAGTCACTGAGGGTGGCCGGTTGATTGGCTATATCTTTCTCTTTCTAAGCCTTGGTACTTACGCTTTAATTATTGGACAAATTGCTACTATTATGGATACGCTAAAAGAAAACAGAAAACTTGGCCAGTTTGGCACCAAATTCAGCAGCCATGTGGTAATCATTGGGTGGACTGAATTTGGAAAAGCCGTTACAGACCAATTGGTAGGCGCTGGAAGAGAAGTAGCAATTGTTACCAAGGAAAGGAACAATGTCGATCTGATTAGGGAGTTTTACAATACCCGGCAAGTGTTCGTACTGTTCACAGACTATACCAACTTCGATCAGTTAACGAAACTGAATATTGAAGACAGCTCCATCGTATTCGTCAATCTTTATGACGACACCGACAAGTTGGTATACATTCTTAATCTGAAGAAACACTTTGGTGACTTGAAGTATGTAGTGACCTTGGAAAACGCCAACCTCAAGAGCACTTTTCAAAGTGCTGGAGTTACTTACGCAATCTCCAAGAATGAACTAGCATCAAAGCTATTGGCTAGCTACATCTTTGAACCCGACGTGGCGAGTTTCAATGAGGAGATTATAGCCTACGCAGATACCGACGAGAAATACGATATGAAGGAGTATCTCGTATTGGAAAATAACCCCTACGCCAACCAGGAATATGGCCAGGTTTTCTACGACCTGAAAAAGGAGTGCAACGTGATTTTGGTTGGGATGGTGAAAGTAGAAAATGGCAACCGTACGCTGTTAAAAAATCCTGAGGACTCTCTGGTTGTAGCCGCCGGTGACTATTTGCTAATGATTATGAATAGAAACGGTGAGAAGAACGTCCGCAAGCGCTTCAAGACCGAAGAAGGTTTAGAGGGTTAATGTCGTATCTCACAGGTTGTCCTAAGCCCTATTTTACAATTGTCTATCTTTAGTTCCATGTTGGGAAGGTTAGTCCTGTGCATTTCATTTATGGTAACGAGCCTGCAAGCGCAAGATCTTGATAGCCTGAGGCAGGCCGTTAATCAGCAATCTGATGACAATAGAATCGCTCGTACCTGGCTAAACGCTGGGGTCAGCTTGCAATCAGACGGTAATCATTCCGAAGCAGCTGAAGCTTTTAAGGAGAGTATGCGGGTTGCTGAAATTCTAGGGAATGAGGACCTTATTCTGGAACTACACCTTCATTTAGCCAAATCTTACTACGAACTAAGTAATACCCAAAACGCCTTAATCCACTTCAGGCTCTATTCCATTCTAAGTGAGCAAAGAGGTGAGGAGAACTTTGAATCTGAAAAAGCCAGGCTAGAAAACCTCCATCAGTTGGAAGTTACAGCCCTTGAAGAGCAAATTAATGAAGCCTCAACCCAACTTGAATCATCGCAGTCTAAAGTAATTGGCCTACGCATATACCAGACTTTGTTCTTTTTACTTCTGGCCCTTAGCGTTGGAGGGGGATTTTTATACTACAGAAAGTATAAAGCTGAAAGCCAGGAAGAGGATACTGCCCCAGAACCGGAGGTTGGTCAGGATACTGCTGCAGACAGAAACAAGGAGCTGGAGTTGAAGCTAAATAGCAGCATTGACCTGGCAAATAAAGCACAAGCAGGCCTTTTGCCACTGGAGAAAGACTTTAAGAAACTGCTACCCGATTCCTTTGTTCTACATCGACCCAGGCAAAAAGCAGGGGCAGACTTTCTCTGGTTTGGTGAAGCCGATGGTAGAATTGTTTTGGCAATAGCCGACTGCTCGGCCAACGATGTGTCTGGTGTATTGATCAGTATGGTCATCAACAAGTTCTTGAATCAAATTGTGATTGAAGGCCAGATTACCGCGCCGAACATGGCGCTCTCATTGGTAGACCAAAACATTAGACAAAAGATAAACCCTGATGCCGATTCTCATTTTTACGGGGTTAAGATTGCAATCTGTGCCATAGATCCCAACAAGGGTGAAGTAGAATACAGCGGAAGTAAAATGCCTGTCTACTACGCGGCTAATGGCGACTTGCAGCGGCTGGAGGGGAACCGCTTCCCGGCTGGCAGTCCGCATATACAGGAAAAGTTCTACCACACCGAAACCACATCCCTTACTAAAGATGGTATGCTGTACCTTGCCACCGATGGGTTTAGCAATCAATTTGGAGGTAAGCAGAACAAGAAATTCATGCGTCCGGCTTTTGAAAAACTACTTAATAGTGTTTGGAACCAAAAGGTATCGGAGCAGTACTTCGTTTTACAAAAAGTCCTTGACGATTGGAAAGGTCGTAAGGATCAGACCGACGATATTCTTGTGGTTGGCATAAAGCTCTAACCATTGAAGTAATAAAGGCTACCCATCCTTGATCAGTGCTTTACAATACTTGTAGAGCATTTGTAGTATCCTGATTTGCGTCCGTTATCATTTACTCAGGATAGGTTTGGGGCATGCTAATTCCAAAGAAAAACTCCCAAACTAGAATTGAGTTCCTGATCTCTGTCACTTTGTTGTTGTTTATCACTAATGCCTCATGGGGCCAAAAGTGCCTCAACAGTATCGATGCCAGCACAGACCTTCACTCTGATTATGTAACGCTCAGTGGAAAGGCCAAAAGCAAGCACATGATGGGCATAAATGCTATCGTTAGCAGCGAAGTTAAGGTAGTAAAGAAGTCCAGCGAATACAGGCTTGTAGTCCGATGTCTTTTTGGTGCTACCAAGAATATTCTGGCCTCTCACGATTCAGACCTAATAATTTACCACAGCGGCGGAAGCATAAGGCTTTTTGGCAAGTACCAGGAAAAGAAGTTTTCATTCAAAGGTATTAAAAGGCAAGTTGAATACTTCTACGACCTCACTACTGAGCAAATCGATGAAATCCGTGCGGCAAACATCGATTTCATCCAAATTAAATCAGTCACTTCTGGAGATTTCCTTGATCTGAAAAAAGATGTTGAATTGCAGAACCTGACGGAATCTCTACAGTGCCTTTCTGGCAACTAAACGCTTCACGAAATAAACTTTTAATTATGAATAAAAATTTAAAAATCAACGCACTTGTGGCGCTGCTCTTTTGCGCCTCAAATTTAACCATAGCCCAGGTCGACAAGCCAGCTAGCTATAAGGGCAAATCACTAAAGTGGAATACATTTCATACTGAAAAGGGGAGTATGGAAATGCCCGGCAAGGCCGAGGTTACTTTTAATGATGGTGTTGCCATGATTAAGGGGAAGATGACTGTGGGAAAAACCAAAATGGGATTTAGCATTAATGAAGGCTACAAAGTTGAAGGTCAGTACGACCCAGAGCAAATTATAACTGCGTTTGGAACATTAACCGTGAACTCCAAAGATTGCATTGGCGATAACGACTGCTTCTACAATCTTACCTCATCACAGGGCGAAAGCATGTTCGCCTACCACAAATTGTCTGATGACGGACTCCGTTATTTTACCATCATGGGTGGTACTGGGCCTAGCTTCTTTCTAAGCGCAAATCCATACGCTGCCCTAAAAACGATTAAGGGCAAAAAGCAAATGGATGATGAGCTAAAAGGAGTTTTGAAATACGCCTTTTGGTCACTAAAGCCAGGAGCGGAGAGTGCTGGCATTCAAGCTTATAAAAGCCAAGCTAAGGCGCAGAACGCCGCTATTAACAAAATGGCAGGGGGCCGTAACCTGGAAAATCAGCAAGGAATTAGCGCTGATTCGAGGGAATTTGCCAATATGGTAACGGCCAAATACACTTACAAAAACTCCTTCGCTATGAATACCCAAAACACTTACTATGGTATAACCAACGACATGTTTGGAGAAGGAGCCGTGGAGAATGATCCCTTTGTGATTGACTACACTTATTTCCTAATAGGTAATGAAGGTAGAAAAAGCAAAGACGGAGGCATGATTGTAAGGGAGATAGTTATTAACAAGGACTATGATGGCTATACCCTTGAAACACCCGGAGCATATATTGTTAAGTTCCCTGCAGACTGGGTTTCCTCCAAGCAAGTGTTAATCGATGAAAAAAGCACCGAGAAGTGGCTAAAAATGCTTTACAAAGTTGAACACGATGACTATGGTATTGTCTATCAGCAGATTGTACACAAAGGCAAATCTGTGGCAGCCATCGTGCTAAAGCCAATAGCAATTGCAGACGCCGAAGGCGTCGTCGAATTCGAATAACCAATACCGTAATTTTAACCAATCTACCTTATGAAATTTACATCTGTCTTACTTATCGCCGCTTTGCTGATTGGAGGGTGCTCTGGTGGTAAAGAAGAAGTCAATACTGAAAATGCATCCGAGTCTTCGGGCGAAGTATCTACACCTTCTTTGGAAGAATCTATCACCGGTCAATGGACTTTCCTGGATTTCGGATTTGACTTTGCCATGGTCTCCTATAATGGCGTTGCAACAGCTAATCTCAGCGATGAGGCAAAGACTGCTGCTGACAAATTAATGGAAGAAAACAAGGAAGCAGTAAGCACCGCGGCCGATGGCATGAGGGAAATGTTGGCCACCAGCTACATCACTATCAATGCGGACAAATCTTACGAAGCAAACCTCGGAGGTGAAGTCGAAAAGGGAACCTGGGAGTTAACAGGTGACCTGATGGCTATAACTAATGAGGAGGGTAAGGTAAGCGAGTTTAATGTTGAAGTTAACAAGGGTAATTTGGCTCTTTTCCGCAATGACCCCGCCGAAAGCAGGACTGTCACGGGCGAAGACGGTGTGGATATTTCCTACGAATTTACCTCCACCACTAAGCTTGATTTTAAGAAACAGTAGTTTTTTAATTGAGATATTTAACAAAAGGAGGGCTCTTGAGAGCCCTCCTTTTTACTTCTGTAAGTACGCAATCTTAAATAGAGACCTCATCCAGATTTAGAAACTCCAATCCTCCGTCGTTATTGAGGCTAATCCCCACCAGGCTATCTTTACTCACTTCCCCTGATAAAATTTTCTTTGAAAGCTCGTTTAGTATAGATCTCTGCATCACACGCTTAAGTGGCCTCGCCCCAAATTGAGGATCAAATCCCAACTGTGCCAGCTTATCCAAAGCTTCTTTGGAAATTTCAACCCGAACTCCATTCTCCTCAAGCCTTCTCTGAATTATGCCAAATTGAATTTCGACAATCTGCTTAAGATTCTCCCTGGACAATGGCCTGAACATTATAACCTCATCCACCCTATTCAAGAATTCCGGTTTTACTGAGCGCTTTAGGATCTCAAGTGTGTGCTCCCTGGTGTCCTCAATAACTTCCTCGCTGTTCTCTTCGGTAAGATTCTTAAACTTCTCCTGAATTAGTTCTGAGCCGATATTGGTGGTCATTATAATGATGGTATTCTTAAAGTTTGCCACTCTTCCTTTGTTGTCAGTTAATCGCCCCTCATCTAAAACTTGCAGGAGAATATTGAAAGCATCAGGGTGGGCTTTTTCGATTTCATCCAACAAAACAACGGAATATGGTTTGCGCCTAACAGCTTCTGTTAATTGTCCGCCTTCATCATAACCCACATAGCCCGGAGGAGCTCCAACCAGCCTACTGACTGCATGTCTTTCCTGGTACTCCGACATATCGATTCGCACCATTGCGCTATCATCATTAAACAGGTATTCTGCCAAAGCTTTTGAAAGTTCAGTCTTACCTACCCCCGTTGTGCCCAGGAATATGAAAGACCCTATCGGTCTTCTTGGATCCTGCAACCCAGCCCTGCTTCGTCTCACAGCATCTGACAAGGCTATTATTGCTTCTTGCTGCCCGGCTACCCTCTTGCCAAGTTCCTCCTCAAGGTGTAATAGCTTGTCAATCTCACCTTGCAACATTCGAGTAACCGGAATACCCGTCCATTTCGCTACCACCTCGGCAATATCTTCACTACTCACTTCTTCTTTTAGAAGGGGGCTATCAGTTTGAAGGGCCTTCATCTTTTTCTTCAGCTCTTCAAGCCTCTCCTCACTTTCCTGGACCTTCCCATACCTCAGCTCTGCCACTTTACCAAAGTCTCCTGACCGCTCCGCAGCCTCTGCCTGCTGCTTGTAGTTTTCTATCTCCTCCTTTTGTTGCTGAATACCCTGAATAATCTCCTTTTCGTTTTGCCACTTCGCCTTTAGCTCATTCCTGGCAGTAGACAGTTCAGAGATAGTCTTGCTTAGTTGGCTTTCCTTTTCTTTATCCTTTTCCCTTCTAATTGCCTCTCGCTCAATTTCCAACTGCATGATCTTACGCTGAAGCTCATCAAGTTCTTCTGGCAAAGAATCAATCTCAATTCGCAGTTTAGAAGCGGCCTCATCCATAAGGTCAATTGCCTTGTCAGGCAAAAATCTGTCGCTGATATAACGATGTGATAGCTCAACGGCCGCAATAACAGCATCGTCTTTAACCCTTACACCATGGTGTAATTCGTATTTATCTTTGATGCCTCTAAGAATAGAAATTGAATCCTCAACACTTGGCTCATTAACAGTAACAGCTTGAAACCGCCGTTCAAGTGCCTTATCTTTTTCAATATACTTTTGGTATTCCTTAAGCGTTGTGGCTCCAATGGCATGCAACTCTCCACGAGCCAGGGCTGGTTTTAACAAATTGGCAGCATCCATTGCCCCCTCGCCACCACTTCCAGCGCCAATTAGGGTATGGATTTCATCTATGAATAGAATGATCTCTCCATTGGAATCTGTCACTTCTTTTACAACCGCTTTCAGTCTCTCTTCGAATTCACCCTTATACTTGGCCCCAGCAACCAACAATCCTAAATCCAAAGTTACCAACTGTTTAGTTTTGAGGTTTTCCGGTACGTCGCCGTCAACTATTCGTTGTGCCATCCCCTCTACAATTGCCGTTTTGCCAACACCTGGTTCGCCCAAAAGCATTGGGTTGTTCTTTGTTCGGCGTGAAAGTATCTGCAACACGCGTCGTATCTCATCATCCCTTCCAATAACAGGGTCAATCTTTCCCTCTTTAGCCAGGGCATTCAGGTTGTTAGAATACTTCTCCAATGACCGATACTTCGATTCTGCATTTTGATCCTTTACCGATTGTCCTCCTCTTAGCTCTTCAATAGCCTTCAATAGATCACCGGTATTGAAACCCTCTTGCTTGAGAAGGGTGGAGATCTCGTCTTTAGTGTCTAGTAACCCTAAAAGAATATGTTCGATGGAGATATAATCGTCGCCAAGTTTTTTCAAATAACCTTCCCCAAGCTGCAATGCCTTGGCTGCACTGTTTGCCAGATAGTGCTGCTGTCCACTTACCTTTGGATATTTCGCTATAATGTCACTTAGCTTTTCCGTCAATTGACTGATATTCACATCGAGCTTCTGAGCCAAAAAGTTTATCACGTTCGCATCAGTTTCCAGAAGGGCTTGAAGTAAGTGCCCGGTTTCAATCGCCTGCTGGCCCGCACTTTGGGCTATCTCTGCCGCTTTTTGCAACAGCTCCTGGGCTTTGATTGTATATTTATCTAATTGCATTTCCTGATTTTTTTAAAAGAATTCTCAACCATCTCCTGATCCTCAAAATGCAAACCAAAGCACTTTTTCGATCCAAATCGGAATTTTTGTCATATTTTTAGAATCGATATTTAAATTTCAAGACATATTGACAGAGCTAAGGCTCGTGCAATGCCATGGCAAGACCAATCATAGAAATTCCTTCGAAAACCACCTTTTCCACGGAGCTTAGTGTCCAAATCAGCCAGATCAACTATGGTGGCCACCTGGGAAACGATAGTGTTCTCTCCATTATGCATGAAGCCCGGCTACAGTTGTTTAAGTCAATGGGCTATAAAAACGAAGTTGAAATTGACAATGAGATAGGTATTGCCATGACTCATGCTAACGTGCTCTACAAGGCAGAAGCATTCCATGAGGACAAACTAATAGTTAGTTTAGGAATTGGCCAGGTGCATAAGTACGGACTTGACCTAGTTTATCAACTGGTTCGTGTGAGTGATGGTAAAGAGATTGCACGGGGCGAGACAGGTATAGTTGGCTTCCATTATGGCCTTAGGAAAATCCATCAACTGCCAGCCGACTTTCTAAAGAAGCTAGGCTTGTGAATTCTTCTGCCTGCCTACTAATAAGTAGTAACCTACAACAAGCAAAATCATGGCTATCACAATTGCTTGCCTGCCGTAACCTGCAGTTTGCAAGGGGCGATTATCGCCTATGAGAACGAATCCACCCCAATAGAATGGGTGCGACTTGAAAACGTCCGCCTTCTCAAGGTAATCCAGTTTCGCCTGTCTCAACGCTTCATCTTTGCTCATACCATTCCCAATATTTTTGTAAAAAAGACTGATCAAATCCTTCGTTGCCTCATCATCGACATCCCAATGAGACATGACAATGCTTGGACAGCCCCCGTATGCAAATGCCCTTGCCAGGCTAATAATCCCCTCGCCATTCACCAATTTCCCGTAGCCCGTATTGCACGCGCTTAGTACCGCCAATTGGGCGTTCAATTGCAAATTGTACAGTTCGTAAGTGTGTAAGTACCCATCTGTGGAGTCAGATCTGCTAAATACAAATTTCGAATTAAGAGGGTTTTCGTCATCAACTATTGCATGCATGGCTAGGTGAACGATTTGGTAATCGGAGACAATAGATTTGAATTCAGGTTCTGTGGCCTGGTTACCAGTTAGGGTGCGTCCTTCGAATATTTTCGCCGCCGCGGAAACTTCATCATCATTCCAAGCTAATTCAGAAACCTCGCTTCTGAAGGGGCCTAAAGCTTGGTCATCCTGGTATTCCGTTGCTGTGTAACTGGGTGCGAAACCTACGTACTTTATATTCTCACTAGAAGCTATTTCTTGAGGGTTAAGGATCAAAGTGGAAGAAAATCCATACTGAATTATAAAATCTCTTACCAAATATTGGAGATCGCTAAAACCAGCATCTGCCGTAGCGGGAGCTGATAGAATGGCCTCGAAGGGCAAATAACCAATAGTCCCATCTGGTATTATCTTCAGCCTTTTTGGTTTTGCCATTGGGCCCCCTAGAGCCTTTTGTAAAAGAATTTGGTAGAGCCTGGAAGCTACATCCGAATAAGGAACTATTTTGGAGAATAAGTCTTTAGACCTGGGATTAATTAACTCTCTAAATTCCTCGATCAAAGATCGAAGCTCGGCACCGTCCTTCGATGTTACTACTTTCGCTTCGGTATTAGATAAAACGAATGAGACTAATGACGTATCGCTTGTGGTGTATGAGATCAGCAGATCATCTTCCTGCAATTTTTCCTGATAGCTCGATATTTCTAAGTCAATGAGGTGATACTTCGCCTCGAAATAACTGGGATAGTCGCGTTCAAGTAGTGAGATCAGTTCATCGTACTGTTGTCTAATGCCTATTAGTTTGTCGGTAACTGTTTGTAAAATGAGTTCATTGGGATCTTCCCTATTTCTGGCATTAGAGAGTTGAACAGAATAAAATGACTGATCTGCCTTCAATCTTTCTTCTAGTCGCAATAGGGAGTCTGGTATTTGCAGAAATGCTAAAGCTGTGGATTCATACAAATGTTGGCTTAGCACCCTTGACTTACCTCGCTCTTGGAAATAAAAGGCCCAGTCTAAGAAATCAGCATTTTCTGTGCGATGATAAAGCTTCAGCGCTGATTGCATCCCACCCCTGTAAAGATCTACGGCTCCACTGTTGATGGCGATTCGATCTTGCTGGCCAAATTGATAGCGCTGCATGTTTGTAAGTATGGTGTCTGCCTTTTGGTAAGACTCGAAAGCCAGATCAAGTTGCTGTTGGGAGTTTGAATTTGTGAATAATAGATCATGTGCCTGGGCCTTTCCAATCATTGAACTAAGCAATTGGAGCGGAGAAAGGTTATAATAATAGAATTCTCCAGGATTAATACCCACCCTATCTCTAAGATTTAGGGAAATTGCCTGTGTAAAGGATGACAAGGCAGAGTCGGCTTCACCAAGTCTTAACAACAGTTTCCCCAATTCGTTAAGCCCTTCAAACCTGATTATATGCAGGCCTCCTAAGTGAGTCTTGTTTATCTCTAAGCTTCGATTGAGGATTCTTCGAGCTGATATCAAATCGCCTTTTGCCTGCAATATTTTACTTTGAATAATTTGAATTTCACCCAAGCGGCTATGATTGGGATTTAAATCAGTTAAAACTTTCACCGCAAGCAGGCTATACCTCCAGGCGGAATCTAACTCACCCAGTTGAAGAAAAGCTGTCGACATGCCAATAGAATTGTATCCCAAATCATCGGGCACGAGTCCTGTCTTCTCCAAATAACTCATCCCTTTACGATAGTTCTCAACAGCCGATTCGTAATCTTCCTTTGCAACGAATAAGTCTCCTAAATGACCGTAGTGGTTTGCAGCATCGGGGTGCGGCTCATCCTTAAACAATTCCTCCCGAATTTGTTTAGATTTCTCGAAGTATATTTCTGCCTCTTGATATAACCCTTTTGACACCAAAGCTGCGCCAAGGTTGCCATAAGAATCCGCAGTGAACTTGCTTAACTCCCCAAAAGTTTCAAGTCTGGCCTGCAGCGCATTGGAGTGATAGTAAATGGCGGAATCCAAATAACCTCTTTTTGAATACATGAAACCGATATTGTTATAAGACTCGGCTATATCTCGATGAGATTCTCCTAATATTTGCCGTCGAATTTCCAGTGCTCTCTTAAAATAGGCGACAGCCTTGTCTTCATCGCCCAGTGCTGAATAGGCATAACCTAAATTATTAATGCCCTGGGCGGTACCTGGGTCTATCTCGCCATAATGCAACAAATCTATCTCTGTGGATTTGTTATAATACCATATGGTGGAATCGAACCGACCCTTATACCAATAGACATTGCCAATATTCCCAAGTGGAGCGCTCAACATCCTATGCGTACTATCGCCGGATGAGAACCAAAGAGCTACTGACTTTCTAAAGTGAAACAAGGCAGTATCAAATGAGGCCTTATGGTAATAGGCCTGCCCAAAATTATTGTGTTGACGCGCAAGCTCCTCCGTGTTTTCCCCATCAAGGTTGAGAATGCTAATTGCCTTGGAATGGTGATAAAAAGCTGAATCGAATTGGTTCTTATAACTGTAGACTGTTCCAGCTCGACCATGCGCCTGGGCCACTATCTTGTGATTCGGTGCAATCTTATCTTCACTCTCTTCGATAACTCTCAATGCAAGGCTCTTACAACCATCTAAATCGCTGGCTAGCCACAGATTTCCCGATATCTCTATCTGCATTTCAAAGTACTTCTCCCAAACTTCATGGGCCTCGTATATTGTGGCAGCACTTTGAAAGTAAAATGTGGCGCTATCGTAGTCAAATTTATCTAATTGCTCATAGGCCTTTCGAATCAACCCATTGGTTTTAGCCGTATCTAGTTGTTGTGAATTTGTGACCCCACACAGTAGGGTGAGGACCAAAACTGACAAAAATCTCATCCTTTGGAATATCTGTTTAAACCAAATTAAATAAAACACCCTCTAATGTCTAATTTTGTATAAATGTCAGAATCACAGCAAGACATCCGCAAACTCACTCTTGAGCAGCTCCAAGACTACTTCACTAGCAATGGCCAAGCCCCCTTCCGCGCAAAGCAGGTTTACGAGTGGCTTTGGAAGAAATCTGCAAAGGATTTTGACGATATGACCAACCTCTCCCTCTCTGTGAGGGAAAAGCTTAAAGCCGATTTTATCATTAAGCAAATGGAGGTTGATACAATGCAACGAAGTACTGACGGCACCATCAAAAATGCGCTGCAACTGCACGATGGTCTTCGGGTGGAATCAGTTTTGATACCTACCAAAAAACGGATAACTGCTTGCATCTCGTCTCAAGTGGGCTGCAGCCTCGATTGCCATTTCTGCGCCACGGCTCGCCTCAAGAAGATGCGCAATTTAGACCCGGATGAGATTTATGATCAGGTGGTTACTATCCATGAACAAAGTATGGAATACCATCACAGGCCGCTAACCAACATTGTCTACATGGGAATGGGTGAGCCCCTGTTGAATTACCACAATGTGTTAGCCTCAATTGAGAAAATTACTTCTCCGAAAGGACTGGGCATGTCGCCCAAGCGCATCACTTTGTCAACAGTTGGCTTGGCCAAAATGATCAGGAAACTTGCTGACGATACTGTGAAATTTAACCTGGCGGTTTCATTGCATTCGGCTATTGATCGTACCCGGTCAGAGATTATGCCCATCAACTTAAAAAATCCCATTGCCGACCTCCAGGCATCACTTGAGTATTGGTATAAGCTTACAAAACGAAGAGTTACATTCGAGTATGTTATTTGGAAGGGCATTAACGACGATGAAGAGCACCTTTCGGCACTTGTAAAACTCTGTAAGCGAGTTCCCACTAAAGTCAACCTTATTCAATACAACTCAATAGACGATCCAAGGTTTGAGCAAGCTAGTGCAGAGAAAGTAGATATGTATGTACAAGGATTAACGGATAGCCGCATTGTGGCAAAAGTAAGAAGAAGTCGTGGTCAGGATATTGATGCAGCCTGCGGTCAATTGGCTAATAAATCTGTTGTGAATTGAATGTTACGAGCTCAACCCAAACTCGCAAAACTAAACCAGACACTATTTCTTACTAGCATTAAAAAGCTTCTGCTTCTCTTCCTTGCTTAGGCTTTCATAGCCTGATTGCGAGATCTTATCAAGAATAGCATCTATTTCCTCTTGCTCAACTTTCGAGGAATTAGCTGCCTTCGCTTTGGGCTTTGATCTGGTGGCAGAACCTCCCTTGCTGTAGCTCACCTTAATTTTCGATTGCCGTGTAAAGAAGCTTTTGAAGAAGCCGATAATACCCATTACCCAATTGCCAATATCAGTTCCTCTCTGTAGCTGCTTTATATACAAGTATCCGATTATGGCTCCGCCAAGATGGGCAATCTCACCGCCGGCATTAAATCCTTTCGAATTAATGAATGAGGTAAATACGAAGAAAATGGCGATGTACTTTATTCGTACCGGGCCTAAAAAGAGGAGAAAGAAAGTATAATTAGGCATGAAGGTGGCGGCTCCAACTACAACTCCAAAAACTCCCGCCGATGCCCCAACAAGAGCGCTCTCCGCTACTCTCGCGGGAAAAAACAAGTTGTAGAGTATGATATACAGAACACCTCCGGCTATTCCTCCAAGTACGTATAGCTTAATTACCTTCTCACTACCCAAGAACTCGGCTACTATCCTTCCAAACCAATAAAGGAAAAGCATATTCATGAAGATGTGCCAAAAGTCCCAATGGAGGAACATGTAGGTAACCCAAGTCCAGGGCTTCACAATCATGTTGGAGAGATTTGACGGCAGGCCACCAAATTCATACATCAAAGTAGCCATTGAGTCGCCAGACAAAAAGACGCCAAAAACCCTCACTGCAGCCCAAATAATTACGTTGATAAGGATCAACTGCACATGAGCATTATTTGGCTTATTGAATGCGTTCTTGAAATCGTCTACTATACTTCCTCCGTTCATTATCTGTAATCCGTACCTGACTTCCGCCAGAACATAATCATAATATATGCGAATACCATTCCACCGAGGTGGGCAAGGTGAGCTACATTATCACCCGGGCTTCTTTCAAAGCTGGAATAAACTGCGATGCCCCCCAATATAAGCGCCAACCATTTCATTTTGACCGGAATCGGTGGAATTAACAGCATGATGGTCATATTAGGAAACAGCAACGCACAAGCCATCAGCAGCCCATAAATTGCGCCGGAGGCACCAACCATGGAGCTCCTCGATTTTTGCATTGCCAGTGCCCTAAGCATTTCCTTGCTCTCAGCTATATACCTTGGATTGTTCGGATTCTCCTCGTAACTCTCAATGAACTCATACCATTGTCGATATGCTATCCTGGACTCGTCTAGTATAATCTTCGTAAAAGCCTCAGGGCTTGGGTTTAGTTGGTAGTCTGTTACTTTGCTTTCAAAACTTTGACTACCAATGAAATTAATGCTGGCGTATATAACGGCCGCTCCGATGCCGGTTCCCAGGTAAAAAACCAAAAATCTGTTTGAGCCCCAAAAATTTTCCAGAAATCCTCCGAAAACTATCAGGCCAATCATATTAAAAAGAATATGGCCCCAGCCGCGTAAGCTATGGCCAAACATGTAGGTAAAGAATTGATAAGGATAGAAGTACTCCGAATCTATGGGGTAAAGGGCAATAAGCGTATTGATATTAAAGCTGGAGCTTTGGGTAAACGTGCCTATTAAATAAACGCCAACGTTTACAATCAAAAGGCCCTTAACCATTGGTGTCAGTCGTCCAAACATCTTATTTTCCGAAAAAGCTAGCTATCTTATAAAGGTCCAATATATAATATATCAACTGGCCGCCGGGGCTATAATTCGGATTTTCGCAACCAAAGAGCTGATCTATCATTGTATTCATTTCTTCCACGCTTAAGGCGTTACCTGGCTTTATCGCCGAACGCTTGGCAATTGACCTTGCCAGGTTCTCTTTCGTAGGAATTGATAGTTCTGATTTATTCTCTTTGAACTGCTCGAGAAGGCCATCAAATAGCTCTTTCTCATTACCATGGGCAATATCAGCAGGAACACCATGAATAACAACACTGTTCTTGCCAAAAATCTCAAACACAAAACCCAACGACTCTATCTCTTCTTTCAGTTCCATAACGAGGGCGAAGTCTGAAATGTTTAAATCTATGGTTTGCGGAAAAAGAGACTGTTGAGAGGCTCCATTACGGTTTTCAAGATGGGTTAAATATTTTTCGAATAGTATCCTCTCGTGCGCCGCCTGCTGATCGATGAACATCATCCCAGACTTTACCTGCTTGCCTATATAAGTATTGTGGATCTGAAATGCTGCTTTGTATTTATCACCAGAAGAGAACTCCTTGCTACTTAGTTCTTTCGGGTCTATTTGGTTGGCTGCACTTTCAAATGTGAGGGAGAAATTGCCGACATCTGAATCCTTCGGTCCCTCCAAGCCCTCGAAGAGTTTTTCCCAGTTCTCCTTATTGGCCTTATCGGCAGGATTATTCTTGAACTGAGCATAGTCGCGATCTTGAAGATTGAGGCCCTCTCCTTTGCTTCTATCTGGCCCAAGATTAAAATTTACATCATGGTCGAAGTCGATACTAGGTGACAGGTTGTGTGTACCCAACGCCTGCTTTACGGCAGCTCTCACAATACCATAAACTGTCCTTTCATCCTCAAACTTTATTTCTGTTTTGGTTGGATGCACATTAATGTCGATACTCTTTGGGTCGATTTCAATAAAGAGGACATAGAAGGGATAGCTCCCATCGGGAATCAAACCTTCATAGGCATTGTAAACTGCATGGTTCAGGTAGTTATTCTTAATGAACCGTTTATTGACGAAGAAGTACTGCTCTCCTCTCGTTTTCTTCGCAAACTCTGGTTTGCCAATGTAGCCATGCACCTTGATGTGAGGAGTGTCTTCCTCACAGGCAGCCAACTGTTCTTTATAATTCTTACCAAAAATGCGAACGATGCGTTGACTAAGCTTTCCTTTAGGAAGATTAAATGTCTCAAGGTCATTTTGAAACAGAGAGAATTCAATCTCAGGATGAGATAATGCGACTCGTTGAAACTCCTCAATAATGTGCTTCATCTCCACCGGGTTCGACTTTAAGAAATTCCTTCTCGCTGGCACATTAAAGAAAAGGTTCTTAACGCTAATGGAAGTACCCTCATTAGTAGCCTCAGGCTCTTGTTTCTTGAATTCTGAACCTTCAATAGCCACTGCAGTCCCCAGTTCACGCTCCTTCGTTTTTGTTACTAACTCTAATTGCGAAACTGCGGCTATGGAGGCTAAGGCCTCTCCTCGAAAGCCCATAGTGTTTATCTTGAAGAGGTCTTCACTGGCACGGATTTTAGAGGTGGCATGCCGTTCAAAACTCATACGGGCATCTGTCTCGGTCATGCCATGGCCATTGTCAATTACTTTGATCAGTGTTTTGCCTGCCTCTTTAATTATTACAGTAATAGATGTGCTGCCGGCATCGATGGAATTCTCCAATAGCTCCTTGACAACAGACGCTGGTCGTTGTACTACCTCGCCGGCCGCTATTTGGTTGGCTAGCGAATCAGGCAGTAATCTTATGACGTCCGACATCTACTATTATAATGTTCTGCGAAATCTTAAATAAACGTAAAACGCGACCGTCGCTAACAGCCCGTAGAGGGCGACGTTCCCATAGTAGATATATCCGAAAATACCACCGGTAAGAATTACTACTAATACAGCTTGCGGCATGCCGCTTTTGCTGGTCACTGGTTGCCGTTGTCTGCGGCGAGCGAAGGCGTCAGAAATTCGGGTTGTATGTTGGTCTGAAAGCTCTGCATCCATCTCCCTGCGTTCAGCAGCCAGCTCCTGTTTGGCCTTGGAAATCCTCTGCTCAATATCTTCTTTTACCGGGTCATAGTACCGCGGTTCAAATCGAAATCTTTGATGCTTAGGAACTCGTAGAATGGACGGTAATTTCATAACTCAACCGAATTTCTTACCTAACAAAAATACGTTATTTTTACCCCAATAGTAAATCAGAAGCGGCCTTATGCCATTATACGCGTTACGAGTTTTTCCGTTCTTGCTCCTGCTCATCTCAACGCTAAAAGCTCAATCAGTTCTGCAAGTTTCAGATGTTTCGAAACAGGAACAATGGGTAGATAGCGTCTTTAATACTATGAGTGATAAAGAGAAGATAGGGCAGCTTTTTATGGTAGCTGCCTACTCCAATCGGGACGAAGAGCATTTCAAAAGTCTGGAGTCACTTATTGTTGAATACGGCATCGGTGGCCTGATCTTTTTTCAAGGAGGGCCAGTGCGCCAGGTCATCCTCACCAATCGATTTCAGCAGAAAAGTAAAGTGCCATTGCTCATCTCAATGGACCTTGAGTGGGGGCTTGCTATGCGGCTTGATAGTACCATGAAATTCCCCAAGCAAATGACACTTGGAGCAATTGAGAACGACCACCTGATTTACGAAATGGGTAGGGAGATCGCTCAGCAAATGAGAACTATTGGGGTGCAAGTAAGTTTTTCACCGGTAGTCGATGTCAACAGTAATATTGAAAACCCAGTCATAAATTTTCGGTCGTTTGGTGAAAGTCGTGAAAAGGTAGCCCAAAAGGGGTTAGCATATATGAAGGGGTTGCAGGATCATGGCGTAATCGCCAACATAAAGCACTTCCCGGGACATGGAGATACTGACACTGATTCCCACTACACTATGCCGGTGATTAACCACAATCGGCAGCGACTGGATTCCATTGAACTCTACCCTTTCAGGCAGCTGATAGATAGCGGTGCCATGAGTACCATGGTAGCACACATTAACATACCTGCGCTCGACGAAGCCGCCGACAAGCCCACAACGCTTTCTGAAAATGTTGTTACCAAATTGCTAAAGCAAGACCTTAATTTCCAGGGATTGGTCTTCACCGATGCTATGAATATGAAAGGCATCGCCAACTACTACAAGCCCGGAGATGCAGACCTGCAAGCATTGCTGGCAGGTAATGACGCCATTCTTTTCCCCATGGATGTCCCTAAGGCTGTTGATAGAATTCGGCGCGCAATTAGAAGGAAGAAGTTAGAACAACAGGCCGTAGACCAACGCGTAAAAAAAATACTGAGAGCGAAGTACTGGACTGGTTTAAATCAGTGGGAAGCTCTTTCAACTGACAACCTTGTTACAAAGCTGAACAACCCTTCCGGAGAATCACTACGCCAAAGGCTCTTTGAAGAGTCTATCACTGTTGTACGTAATGAAAGTAATCTACTTCCTGTTGCTACAATTGATACTGCCACTTTCGCATCTCTAAGCCTAAATGCTACGGGGCTCACCCCTTTCCAGCAGGCTTTAGGCAAATACGCTTCATTTGCACATTATCAGGTAGGTCCCGAACCTGATGAAGATACCTACCTGGAATTGCTGAACAAAATTGCTCACTTCGAAACTGTAGTGGTGGGAATTCACGATATGAGCAATCGGCGAAGCTCAAACTATGGTTTGCGCGATTCAGATTTGGAGTTCCTGAGATTGTTAAGACAAGAAGTAAACCTTGTAGTTACAGTTTTTGGAAATGCCTACTGTTTGGAGAATTTCGAAGAGTTTGGTCATTTGCTATGTACTTACGAAGAACAAGACTATGCGCAGCAAGTAGCAGCCCAGGTGATCTTTGGAGCACTTGGGGCAAATGGTAAACTACCGGTAAGTATCTCAGAATCATTCAAGGCAGGTGATGGAATTGCGCTGCAGCCCCTGCAAAGATTAGGCTACAGTATTCCTGAGTCAGTGGGTATGGACAGCCATGTTCTTTCAGGGATTGAGCAGATCATGGCGGAAGCCATCAATGACGAAGCCACACCAGGAGCACAAATTCTCATAGCAAGGAAGGGCAGAATTATCTATGAGAAGTCTTTCGGGCATTACACCTACGACTCCACTCAAGTGGTAACCGACCAAACCATTTATGATTTGGCCTCAATCACAAAGGTAATGGCGTCGTTGCAAACGGTGATGTTCCTGGTTGACAATGGCCTTATTGATCTGGATAAGAAAGCTTCGCATTATTTACCAGAGCTAAAGTCTTCCAATAAGAAGAACATGATTTTACGTGATATTCTTACTCACCAGGCGGGACTCTGGCCATTCATTCCCTATTACCAACAAACGCTTACCGAATCAGGCATGGACACGACCTTCTACAGCCTCGGCTACAAAGAGGGATTTGATGTTGAGGTAATCCCAGGCATTTATGCCACCGAGTCGATTAGAGACTCCCTTTGGCATTGGACAACAACCGCGCGAGTAAGAGAAAAGGAAGCAAGAACACCCTACGATTACCGCTATAGTGACATGGGCTACTATATTATGCAAAGGATTGCTGAAAGGCTGCTCAATCAGCCCATGGCTGATTTTCTTGACCAGAACTTCTACCAACCAATCGGGGCGGCAACCATGGGGTACTTACCTCTTTGTCGTTTTCCCCAAGACCTAATCGCACCCACAGAGGCAGATTCAATTTTTAGGAACTACCTCATCCATGGTACGGTGCATGATGAGGGCGCTGCACTTTCAGGGGGAGTAGCGGGGCACGCAGGTATCTTTGCTAATGCTATCGACCTGGCTAAAGTGATGCAAATGAACCTACAAGGTGGATACTATGGAGGTACTCGCTATTTGCGAGAACATGTATTAGAGGAGTTTACTTCCAGGCAATATGCCAACAATCGCCGCGGAGTTGGCTGGGATAAACCTGCTGCTGTGTTCAATGGGCCTACCAGTGGCTATGCATCCAACAAAACTTTTGGCCATACGGGTTTTACCGGAACCGCTGCCTGGGCTGATCCAGAGTATGATTTGCTTTATATATTTCTATCAAATCGAGTTTTCCCTACACGGAACAATCGCAAACTAATCCAGAATAATATCCGTACAAGAATTCAAGACCTTATCTATGAGTCTATCTGGAGCTATGAAAAATACAACTAGCTCCAAACCTATTATCCTTAATTATTGTTTAAGGAAAACTACCAAATTAACCTGAAGTCAATTATATGAAAATAGGCATTGTTTGCTACCCTACTTTTGGGGGCAGTGGTGTTGTTGCCACAGAGCTGGGAATTGCCCTAGCTAAGGAAGGGCATCACGTGCATTTCATTACTTATTCGCAGCCTACCCGCTTAGATTTCTTTAATGAAAATCTCTTCTACCACGAAGTTGATATCAGAACCTACCCCTTATTTAAATATCCTCCTTATGAGTTAGCATTGGCCAGTAAGATGTCCGATGTTGTCCGTTACGAAGGGTTGGATATACTCCACGTACACTATGCAATTCCGCATGCCAGTGCAGCCTACCTTACCAAGCAAATTTTACAAACCGAGGGAATAGACATTCCTATTGCTACTACACTGCATGGAACAGATATTACCCTGGTAGGAAAAGATCCATCTTATGCGCCGGTGGTAACGTTCAGCATCAATCAATCTGATGGTGTTACGGCCGTATCTGACAGCCTTAAAGAGGATACCTACAGTCATTTCAAGGTTACCAAAGACATTAAGGTTATCCCAAACTTCATTGATTTAGAGAGATTCAAAAAGCAAAAGAAGGATCATTTTAAAACTGCCATCTGCCCTAATGGTGAAAAGCTGGTTGTTCACACCTCCAATTTTAGAAAGGTAAAAAGGGTAGATGATGCAGTAAGGATATTTAAGAAGATTAGAGAGGAGATTCCAGCCAAATGCCTTTTGGTTGGCGATGGCCCAGAAAGAGCCAATATTGAAAAGCTCTGCCGAGAAATTGGCAATTGTGATGATATCAGGTTCTTGGGCAAGTTAGATGCTGTAGAGGAAGTGCTTTCAGTTGCAGATCTATTTTTGATGCCCTCCGAGAGCGAAAGCTTTGGCTTGGCAGCTTTAGAAGCTATGGCTTGCGAGGTACCGGTAATTTCGTCAAATGTTGGCGGCTTGCCAGAATTGAATATTCACGGGGAAACTGGATTCTTATCTGATGTTGGGAATATTGATGAAATGACCAGTAATGCACTTCACATATTGAAGGATGAAAACCTCCCAAAATTTAAAGAAAATGCCCTGGCCAGAGCCAACCTGTTTGATGTGACCAAAATCCTTCCCGAATACGAGTCCTTTTACAACCAGGTGATAGAGGAACGAAAAAGCTTGGCTTGAGTCACATTGAGGGTAGATTCGCAGCTATGCAATTTTGCATGAACTATTTTATAATTCTTGAGGCTTAACTACATTTGTGGTGCTAAACGAGGATATGTAATGGCTGACGAGTTGCACGCAAATATCAAACCCCAAAACAAGGGCACGAAAGTTTTCAAGAATCCCATTATTGAAAAACTCTCGAGAACGCATATTGCGGTTCCTCTGGTAATATTCTCTCTTTATTCCGCAGGACTATTGTACTGGAGCATCGCAGAGGCAAGCATGCCTGTTGCCACCACCGTTGGCTTATTCTTCACTGGCCTTTTCGTCTTCACTTTTGTAGAATACCTGGCCCACCGTTACCTTTTTCATATTCATACTGATACCGAAAGAAAGCAGAGGTTTCAATACGCAGTGCACGGTGTGCATCACGAGTTTCCTAAAGACAAAACGCGTCTTGCCATGCCTCCGGTAATGAGTATCACAATTGCTACTATTCTTCTGTTTCTGTTGAAACTAGCCATGGGCGATTTTACATTCGGGTTTCTACCGGGTTTCCTTATGGGCTACGCATCATACCTATTTGTCCACTACATCGTTCATGCCTATCAGCCTCCAAAGAATTTCTTTAAAGTTCTTTGGGTACATCATGGGATTCACCACTACAAAATGCCTGATCGCGCTTTTGGAGTATCCTCTCCTTTCTGGGACTACGTGTTCCGCACCATGCCCAAGTAGGCATAGCCACAACGCTTCCTTATTCGGAAATTAACCTTAACTTAGTTAGTGTAACAAGTCAGCAACAATTTGGTCTGACTAAGTGTTTGTAATGTGATGCGCGGATATAGATTTTCTAAGTTCATACCTAACCCCAACTCCTCTCAGTCTCCATTCGATAAGCTATTGCAAATGTTTAAGGAGTTATTGGTGATCACCTCAGGGGATGTTGCCGAAACCTTGCAATGGATGAATGAACTGGATCGCCAATACAATATTACCCCTGGCGACTATGGTATGGGTGATTTTATAGAGGACCTAAAAGACAAGGGTTACATCACTGAGGATAACCAAACCGGTGAATTTAAGATTACGGCTAAAGCTGAGCAGGATGTTCGCAAGAGCGCGCTGGAGGAGATCTTTGGCAAACTGCGCAAATCAAAGAAAGGGGATCACAATACCCACAATACCGGTCAGGGGGATGAGCCCGGAACTGATCGGAGAAATTATCAATTTGGAGATACCCTAGACCAGATCTCCATGACCGACTCCCTTCGAAATGCGCAGATCAACCACGGACTTGGAGATTTTTCTTTAACCGAAAGCGACCTGGAGATCGTAGAGAAGGAATACAAGACACAAACCTCCACAGTCTTGATGATCGACATTTCTCACTCTATGATTCTGTACGGTGAGGATCGTATCACTCCGGCGAAAAAAGTAGCCATGGCACTGGCGGAGCTTATTACAAGAAAATACCCGAAAGACACTCTAGACATCCTGGTTTTTGGCAACGACGCGTGGCAAATTGAGATCAAAGATCTACCATATCTCAAAGTTGGCCCTTACCACACCAACACAGTAGCTGGCTTGGAGCTGGGCCTTGATATTTTGCGGAGAAGGAAGAATAAGAACAAGCAGATCTTTATGATTACCGATGGGAAGCCGACTTGTCTGAAACAAGGTATTAAGTATTACAAGAACAGTTTCGGCTTGGATAGCAAGATTCTGAATAAGACCCTAAACCTGGCACGGCAATGCAGGAAGTTGCGCATACCCATTACCACATTCATGATTGCTTCGGATCCCTACCTGAAAGCTTTTGTGCGAGAGTTTACAAAAGCAAACAACGGCAATGCCTACTATAGCAGTTTAGGAGGATTGGGACAATTGGTATTTGAAGATTATAAAAGAAATAGAAGAAAGAACCTTTAGAAGATGGCGAATAAAACAGAGGTTAAAAACCTGTTGAAGATTAAGACACTTGGCGATCTTAAAGCCTCCGGTTACGGGAGCAAATCCGTGAAGCAGGAGCTTCGAGATAATCTTATTGCAAAGCTGAAAAGGAAACAGCCAGTTTTCGATGGAATTTGGGGGTTTGAAGAAACTGTAATTCCAGATTTGGAACGTGCCATTCTTTCTATGCACGACATTAACCTGCTGGGCCTTCGGGGGCAGGCAAAAACCAAATTGGCCAGGCTTATGACCAGTCTTTTGGATGATTATATCCCTGTAGTTGCAGGCTCAGAGTTGAATGATGATCCCCTGAACCCCATTTCAAGATTTGCCCGGGATTTAGTAGCTGAGAAAGGCGATGATACTCCAATAGCATGGTGGAGCCGCGATGAGCGCTACACTGAGAAGCTAGCAACCCCTGACGTTTCCATTGCCGATCTTGTTGGGGATGTTGACCCTATTAAGGCGGCCAGTCTTAAGCTGCCCTACTCAGATGAGAGAGTTATTCACTTTGGCCTCATTCCACGGTCTCATAGAGGTATATTCGTTTTCAACGAACTGCCGGATCTTCAGGCCCGGATCCAGGTAGCGCTTTTTAATATCTTACAGGAAGGAGATATCCAAATCCGTGGATTTAAGGTACGTCTGCCACTGGATATTCAATTTGTATTTACCGCCAACCCGGAAGATTATACCAACCGTGGCAGTATAGTTACTCCTCTAAAGGACCGAATTGATAGCCAGATAATTACCCACTATCCGAAAGATATTGAGATCGGTAAAAAAATTACTGAGCAAGAAGCCAGGTTGTCAACGGAACAACAGGAGACAATTGAAGCCTCGGATCTCATTCGTGATTTGCTGGAACAAATTGCCTTCGAGGCAAGAAGTAGCGAATTTGTGGATGAAAAGAGTGGAGTTTCTGCACGGCTCACTATTTCTGGCATGGAAAATCTTCACAGTGCCGCCGAAAGACGAGCTCTCATCAACGGCGAACCCAAAGCCTCCATACGCATATCTGACTTCGTAGGTGTGCTTCCTTCAATAACCGGCAAAATTGAGTTGGTTTATGAAGGAGAACAGGAAGGACCTGGTATTGTGGCACAGAGCCTGGTAGGTAAGGCAATTCGCACGCAATTCCTAAACTATTTTCCCGATCCCGAAAGATCCAGGAAACAGAAAGATCACAACCCGTATGCTACCATTTCAGAATGGTTCAATGCTGGCAATACCCTGGATCTACTTCACGACGACGATACCATTACATTCAAAAACAAGCTTGAGAAGGTGCCTGGATTGGCTCAGTTAATAGATAAATTCCGCAAAGACGCTGGACCAGATATGAGGCATTTGCTCATGGAGTTTGCGTTGCACGGCTTGGCAGAATTTAGCTTATTGAGCAAGAGTACCCTCTCATCCGGGCATACATTTAAAGACCTGGTGAGTAATTTGTTTTCTATGCCAGATGAAGATGATCTGGATGACCAAAACGAAGATTTCGGATAGAAATAGATCTCACGGCTATGGCAACATTGCAAGAACTAAAAACGCTTGTGAGGCAGGGAGAACACCAGACCCTGGAGTTTAAGAGGAAGATCGATCATCCTGAAAAAGTAGTAAAAGAAGTGGTGGCTTTTGCTAATTCGCAGGGTGGAAGCTTGTTAGTCGGCGTATCAGATAATGGCGATATAAGCGGGTTGAGGAACCCTGAGGAAGAAGCTTTCGCGCTAAACACCGCCATCGACAAATTCTGCAAACCGACCATTAACTATCAATTAATACAAATTCCGATTTCCCAAAAGAAATATGTGTTGCATTACAAGATTACCAAAAGCGAAGTTGGACCCCATTTTGTTAATGCCACTAATTCCAATGAAGCCTTTATCAGAATAGAAGACAAAAGCGTAAAAGCTAGTAGGGAAATCACAGAAATTATCCGCCAAAGGCGAAAGGAAAACGGTGTAAACTTAAGGTTTGGTGTTCATGAAAAAGCACTTATGCAGCACCTCGAGGCAAAAGGATCCATTACCGTTTCGGCCTACATGAACATCTCCAAACTTCCGCGCAGCAGCGCATCTAAGAAACTAGTGCTGTTTGTGTTAGCGGGAATCCTAGAGATTATTCCGGGTGAAAAGGAAGATGTTTTTGTTGCCAACAATCTTCACTAAACAATTAATTTTTAGCTAACCTTGAATCGAGATATTTAGACTACTTTTGTTCCCAATTTTCCGGCAGACAGATCCCGCGTAAATGGCAAAATCTAAAAAAATCCAAAAGATATTCGTTCTCGACACCTCTGTAATACTTTATGAAAGTAACTCTATAATGAACTTCGAGGAGCACGATGTGGCTATACCCATTACGGTGCTCGAAGAATTGGACAACTTCAAGAAAGGTAACGACATAAAGAATTTCGAAGCGCGGGAATTTATAAGGCTGCTTGACAGGTTAGCTGAAGGCCATACATTACAAGATTGGATTCCTCTAAATGGCCAAGGGAAGGGCAAATTCAAAGTATTGATGTCTGTTGAAAGCCCGGTTGATGCTACCAAGATATTTGCTGGCGAAAAAGCTGATCACCGCATATTAAATGCGGCCTTACAATTGCAAGAAGAAGTAAAAGACAAAAAGGTTATTCTTGTTACAAAAGATATCAACTTAAGGTTGAAAGCGAAGTCTTTGAGCCTGCCTGCTGAAGATTATACCACTGGTAAGGTTGAGAATGTCAATACGCTTTATTCCGGAAAAAGCATTCTTGACGATATCAATCCGGATAATATTAACTCGCTTTATGACGATGGCTTTACTCCCCCGGAAAGTATTCTCAATGGCGAAATGCCGCTAGCCAACAACTATTACATCCTTAGAAACGGCAAAAAATCCGTGCTGTCCTACTACAACTCGGAAGAAAAGCGCATTGAGAAAATTGATAAGCGATCGGTTTATGGCATTAAGCCGAAAAATGCCGAGCAGACCTTCGCCATCCACGCCATTCTGAATCCAACCGTTAAGCTGGTATCAGTTACTGGTGTGGCGGGTACCGGCAAAACTTTGCTAGCATTAGCAGCTGCTCTGGAGCAAAAGCGAGATTTTAAGCAAATCTACCTTGCCCGGCCAATTGTTCCCCTTAGCAACAAAGACATAGGGTACTTACCAGGGGATATTAAGTCCAAGCTTAATCCTTATATGGAGCCACTTTGGGACAACCTGAAGTTCATCCAAAACCAGTGGAAGGAAACTGACAAGGAATATATAAAGCTAACGGAGATGGTAAATCAGGAAAAGCTGGTAATTACTCCATTGGCATATATCAGGGGCCGCAGTTTATCCAACATCTGCTTTATTGTTGATGAAGCCCAAAACCTCACTCCGCACGAAGTGAAAACAATCATTACCCGAGCGGGTGAAAACACCAAACTGATCTTTACCGGTGACATCAACCAAATTGATACGCCTTACCTGGATGCCCAAAGCAACGGTTTATCGTTCATGATCGATCGTATCAAGAATCATCCACTCTATGCCCATGTAAACCTGGAGAAAGGAGAACGGTCTGAATTAGCGAATTTGGCAACCGAATTGCTTTAACTCAAGCAATGGAATTAGCCATTTAAATCATTGTACCGGAATTTCCTGTAAAAACATATATCAGTTGATGCCGGTAATACTTTAATTTGAGGAAAATACTATGGGCATGAAGACTTTAAATAGATATATCTCAGCTGCATTGTTCTTGTTTGCAACATTAACTGTCGCGGGGCAAGAGGTGAAGTTACCCAATGATTATCTCAGTAATGAATTTCATAAGGGCAGACGTGAGGCATTGAGGGCAAAAATGCCAGCCAATTCTGTAGCCGTATTTTTTGCCAATCCCGTAAGAAACAGGGCCAACGATGTCGACTACATCTATCACCAGGATCCTAACTTCTATTACCTTACGGGGTACAAGGAGCCTCATTCGGTTTTGCTCATTTTCAAAGAGAATCAAAAAGCTGACGAGGGTAAGGACTACAACGAGATCATCTTTGTTCAGCCTCGCAACGCAAGAGCTGAGATGTGGACCGGGCGAAGACTTGGGGATAAGGGAGTGCAGGATAAGCTCGCATTTGCGCAGGCTTTTAACAACACAGAGTTTGCAGCCTATAATCTGGACTTCGCGTCATTTGACAAAGTCCTGTTCTATGATTTTCACAATGATGTGAGGGATACCAGAGTTGTTGGCGATCTCTACGACCTTATTGTCCAATTCAAACAAAAAGTTAACTACCCTGGAGAAGGGGTAGCCATTAATGTAGAACCCGAAAAACAGAACCTGGACACGGAAACCTTGAATACCTACATGGTTGAATTGAGGGGAATTAAGACACCTGAAGAATTAGCGCTTCTTAGGAAAGCCGTTGACATCTCTACCATTGGTCAAGTTGAGGTAATGAAAGCTATGCAACCGGGCTTGTCAGAAACGGAAATTCAAGGTATTCATGAATTTGTTTTCAAGAAATATCAATCTGAATACGAAGGTTACCCTTCTATTGTAGGTGCCGGGCACAATGGCTGCATTCTACATTACATAGAAAATAACAATCCGGCGATCTCCAATACGGAACTGGTTTTGATGGACCTCGGAGCGGAATACCATGGCTATACAGCAGATGTAACCCGAACCATTCCTTCAAACGGAAAATTCTCCCCGGAACAGAAAAAAATCTACGATCTCGTTTATGAAGCCCAAGAGGCGGCTATCCAGGCAAGTAAGCCCGGGGTAACTTTCAGGGAAATCAGTAAGATAGCAAGAGACATTATTAACGAAGGACTTGTTGAACTGGGTGTTACCGATAGTGCCAGCCAGCGTCACCTCTATTACCCCCACGGATTATCACATCACATCGGTTTGGATGTACACGACAAGGGTAGCTATGATGTGTTGGAAGAAAACATGGTCATTACCATAGAGCCAGGTATTTATATTCCATCCAATAGCGATTGCGACAAGAAATGGTGGAATATCGCCGTGCGCATTGAGGATGACATCTTAATTACGGCTGACGGATTTGAATTGCTTTCACATCTGGCGCCGAGGACAAGCGACGAAATTGAAGAAGTTATGAAGCAGGAAAGTGTACTTAATCAGTTTATACTTCCTGACTTAAAAGACTAGTTTTCAGAAATACTCCCCTCAAACAACAGTTTCACTTCAGGATCGAGCGTAAGGGTTGATGGTTTATTCGGCGCCCTCACGCTAAAGGTCTCCTTTTGTTTGGTGACATTCAGCTTGTGGGTATTACCACCAAAAGCAATCTCCAATGGAAAGGCTAAGAGGTCTTCCTGCTTTTGCTCCACAGTAATTTCGACTTTCCTACCGCGATAATTCCAACTGACTTGTAGTTCTGGAATTGCCGCTTTAAAGATCCACTGATCGAAGAAAGAATCCAGGTTTTGCCCCGATTGCTTTGCCATTATATTTTTGAAATCCTCTGTTAATGCATTGCTATCTCTGTAAGTACTGTAAAATGTTCTTATTCCGGCAGTAAAGTCGTCTTCACCAATCATTTGGTGCAACATATGCAATACCCAGGATCCCTTCTGGTAGGAATTGGCATTTAGTAACTGGTTGTAGTCCCTTATCTCAGGATTTACTATCGGAAGAGGAGTTTGTTTATAGAAGGTTAATATCTGCTCGCGCTGAATCTCCATGCGCTCCTTGAATTTCTCAGGGCCATGTACATGACCCATGTAACCATTGGCGAAATAGGTTGCAAAGCCTTCACTAAGCCAGATGTGATGCCAATTTTTTTCTGAAACGGAATTGCCAAACCACTGATGCGCAACTTCATGAGCAATTAATCCCTGGGTACTCTCGGTGCGATTACCAGTAATTGAACTTTCATTGTAAAATATATTACTGGCATTTTCCATTCCCCCGTACTTAGTCTTAGACTGCACATTGGCTAATTTCTTATAAGGATACTGACCTATATATTCTGATAGAACTTTCAGGACATCCACGGCCATTTCGTAATCGTGGAAGCCCTTATCTCTATCCTGCGGGTAAACCCAACTTTCCACTGATATGCCTTCGTAGCTGTCGACGTACTCCACGGCAAACCGTGCGGCCCCTATCACCATTACCTTAGTAGGTATCTCAATATCTTCTTTCCAATGGGTAAGTTTCTTGTCACCATCCAGATTTGTTTCTTCCACCAGTAGACCATTGCCAACCACCTGATAGTGCTCCGGGGCTGTTACTATAAATTCCACTGCGGCTTTATCTGATGGGTGGTCAACCGAGGGTAACCAGTTTCTTGCTCTATTCGGCCAGTTGTCTCCGAAGAAGGTTCTTTCTCCAAACTTGTTCTCCGCTATGATAAGCCCATCCCTTGGCATACCCGAATATTCAATTTGCACCATCAATTCGGTTCCATTGCGATTGCCCAGGGCAATACTCAGTTTGTCGCCTTCATGTGTAAACTCATACTTGCCATTAGGCCCACTAACACCTTCTACTGTCATCCCGGTACTGCCATCATTAACCACAAGATCCAAAACCAAATGCTGCACTCCAGGCTTCGCCGAAAAATTAACAGTAGCGATGCCATTGATCACATTACTATTGTCTGCAAGTTCCAATTCGTAGAAATACCTGGTAATATCAACATCCCAGTTTCTTGGGTAGTAATCTTGAGCGTATAGAATGGGGCTTAGGATCAACCCCAGCAATACCGCTGGAAATTTCTTAAGGCTAGTAGGCATAGGTTGTTCTTCTTTCTTTGTAACTATATTTTATCTCGCTCGCGTTTTCCATTAGTTTCAGGCCGTCCAAGGTAATATGAGCTTCCTTAAAACTCGCAACCTTAAGAAGCTGCTCTATTTGTTCGCCATTATTAAGTCGCTGCTGTACCTCTTTTAAGCTTAAGGGAGGGCCCAGGTTGGTTGTGAATATAACCCCATAAAAGAAATCTACCATTGCCCAAGAAGCTCGATGGGGATTCCAATATTCAAAAGTAGGGTGCACCTTGTCTGTTTCATAGGAGATACGAACCATCCTGCCGGGCACGTTGAACTCTGCCAGCACCTCCAAAACCACTTCACGCGCTCTTTGCAAGTAGAGATTATCCTCCTTTTCAATTGGAACCGATACGTAGTGGTAGAAGCTGCTGTTCGGAAAGTGTTGAAGAAGAGAGTCCCTGGCCTTTAGTCTTCTTTTCGTTAAAACTCCTAGCAGATTCTCATCGTTCCAGGTGCTGTCTTTTTTGGTGTAAAAGTCTAATTCCCTTTTGGGAGCAACCATTACACTGTAAACATACTCTGATATTTTAAGTACACTGTCATCAAAATCAACTTCACCGAAGTTTAGACCAAGCTTCTTCACAAGGTAATTAGCGAAGGCGCTTTCGAACTTTGTTGAACTTGCCGGCACCTCAACCAAAGTAACCGTGTCAAATATTGCCTCTCCGTCATCTAACTTTCTAAACCCCATTCTAATCTCTACCTTATCACCTGGTGCTCTAAACCTAACGGCTAAGGTTCGTTTAGCATTGTATACGTAATCCTCCAGGTGGTGAAAGCCAATCTGCTTGCTTTCTGCAACAACACTGATTCCCACGTTTCTCAGTTCGCCATAGTAAAATAATAGGTCTGTACTGAGATGATAGTACTTGCCAGGAGTAGTAGCTACTGTTTGCGATACATAGCTTATACCATACTCTGAATTTGCTATTTTGATGCCATGATTGTTGAATGTCGGAACCTTACGCACTTTTGGCATTAGGGGCCTTCCTATCCACCCTTCTGGGTAAGAATTGTTCCAATTATCAAAAGAACCGTTCACAACCAGGTTTTCACCAGTTTCTATTGAATTCTGTAATTCCTTGCCGGCAATTATGGATCCCTCTCCACTGAATAAGAGTAAAACGACGATTTGACAAACTCGAAACGATAGCATAAGGTGGGAATGTAGCCCCGGCAGGAATCGAACCTGCATCTAGAGTTTAGGAAACTCCTATTCTATCCATTGAACTACGGGGCCAATTGTAAAGGTCAAAGATAACACTTGATGAAGATATTTGTTTAGTCCTGGTGTCCGAATGCATTATTGGCGTTTGCAGATCATGAAATACTGGGATGAAATGTGCATCAAGAATGGATACTAGTGCGGGAATGTCATTCTTAGGTCATGGTAGGCCTGATTCAATATGGTTGCTTCCCAACCTTTGCTAAGCTCTTGCAGGTTAAAATAAAATTTCTCTACGTCTTCATGGACCAGGCTTTGAGGTGAAATACTTTGGTTGGTAATATGCTCAACAAACTCGGCATACCCCATCAGCGTCCCATGCTGGTCTTGGTAGGTTACCCCGTAGAATGGGTCAACAATTATCCACTTCTCCAGATAAGGGTGCCAGTACTCAAAGAATTGGTGAAAGCCCTGGCCGTCTTCTACCATATGCACTTGATTGGCAGGAATATTAAATTCATGCAAAACGTCATGAGTGGAAAGGCTGGCACTTTGACAATAGGCTTGATGGCTCTCTTCAATAGGGACCTTGGCGTATGAAGCAAACCGCGAATTAGGGATAAATGTATCTAACTGATCTGAGAAGGAAGCCCGTTTCTTTTCTTCCTGTATTAAAAAGTTCTGTTTCTCTGTCTCAGTGCCGGGGTGATTGAAATACTGGTTTAGGGAGGTAATTAGATTGTGGTTAACATATTTGGCCAGAGCAAGTACGTTCGAATGGTAGTTAACACTGTCGAAGGCAGGAAGCTTAAGCTCAGTGGCCAGATAATTGGCAAAAGGCGATAAGTAGCTATTAATTTCATCCAATTCAACCAAACTTATAGACGATAACTCTGCCGTCCCGGAGTACATATCAAAACCAATGGCCACCTTCACCAAATCAGTATTTGGTTGAAATTTCGCACTCAACAAAACAGGATTGTTGTACTCTGCTTCCTGCAATATATGATAACCCACCTCCTTCGATTCGCTGCTTACTCTAATTCCGAAATCTGACGTACTCCCTTTATAGTGATTGACCAGCACAGAGAACAAATAGGATTTCCCTGGTTGTACTGAAACCTGTTGCCAAAGAGTATTATTTAGCTTATTCGTTGAGAGCTCCAGTATGGAATCAACGGCTCTAATTGTAGGGGGCTTGGATTGAAATGAGTGCTCCCAGCTGGCAGCTAGCAGATTCCCCTCCTCAGTTGAATGGACAACAGCAAGCTCCAGGTTCTTTTTATTAGAACAGGAGATAATGATCAGGCCGATTACTAATACCACGAAATTCCTTTCCATAGCACAATATAGAAGTATAATGCTGCCTTTGTTGGTTTAGTCTGGTAGTAAGTTGAAAATGTCTAGAAATGAGCCGATTGATTTCTAATTTCAATCACTTGTAACTGGCCTGCAATGAGTTAGGGTAGATTCTTTCATATTTCTTCCTGACTTTCTTAATCAGCTTTTGCTTCAAGTTGGCCATGTTCATCTGCTTCAAGGCTGAAATTGCCACCGAATTTGAATTAAATCCATTGCTTCCGTTTTGCGGCAAAAGATCTACCTTATTCAAAACCAAAATTGTAGACTTGTTAGCTGATCCTATATCTGCCAGAGTGCTATTGACCACAGCAATTTGATCTTCATAATTAGGATGTGAAACGTCTACCACGTGCAAGAGTATATCCGCTTCCCTGATCTCATCCAAAGTAGACTTGAATGATTCAATTAGGTGTGTCGGCAATTTCCGTATAAATCCGACGGTGTCAGAAAGCAAGAAAGGGATTTGATCGATCACCACCTTTCTGACGGTTGAGTCAACCGTAGCGAAGAGTTTATCTTCTGCCTTAACATCAGATTTTGCGAGCAACTGCATCAAGGTGCTTTTCCCCACATTGGTATAACCCACCAAGGCCACTCGAATCATATTGCCTCTTGCCTTGCGGCGGGTTTGGCTTTGCCGGTCAATCTTCTCCAGCTTCTTCTTCAAAACCGTTATTTGATTTCTGATATTTCTTCTATCCGTTTCTATCTCTTTCTCACCGGCACCACCCCGGGTTCCCGTGCCCCCACGTTGCCTTTCCAGGTGTGTCCACATTCTGGTTAATCGAGGCATTAAGTACTCGTACCTGGCAAGTTCAACTTGCGTTTTTGCCTGCGCAGTTTGTGCCCTTTTTAAAAAGATATCTAAGATGAGAAGGCTTCTGTCATATATTTTACAGTTAAGCTCTTTCTCAAGATTACGCAGTTGGGATGGACTCAAATCATCATCAAAAATGATTGTTTGAATTCCCGCGGCCTTAGCATATGATTTTATTTCCGCAAGCTTACCAGTACCCACAAATGTTCTGCTATTCGGTACTCTCAACCTTTGGATAAAGTGCTTCTGCGATTCCAGGCCCAGGGTGAATGCCAGAAAATCTAATTCACTTAAGTACTCCTTTGTTTTCCGGATTGAAATGTTGTCAGAGGCAACCCCAACCAGGATGGCATATTTTTCCTTGTTCTTCTGCTTTTCCAAGTTGTATCTTCAACGGCTCGCAAAGTTATGGGTTTTAAGCCTGACTTACTCAAAAGTGTCAATTTTAAGGCGTTGATCTTGAAAAAGTTACATTAGAAAGATTGCATCAATTTTTCCACAGCCAGATTTTTAATAAACGGAGATTCCTATAACTTCGCAATTGAAAGCAGGTTACTAGTTGATCATAAATAGGATAAAACGAAGAAACCTGTTGCAATTTGATCTTGACCGAAGAAGATGAAGGTAGCCATAGTATTAAATACCTCTTGGAATATTTACAATTTTAGATTGGGATTGATTCAAGCCTTGCAGGACCAGGGTCATGAGGTTTTTGCCATTGCTCCAATCGATGAATACAGCCCAAAACTGGAAGCGATTGGGTGTAAGTACTACGAGGTGAAGATGGATAGTCGGGGGGCCAACCCGATCAAAGATTTGGCTCTTATTTTCGAGCTTTTCAATATTTATAGGAAAGTGAAGCCAGATGTTGTACTCCACTACACAATCAAGCCAAACATTTATGGTACACTGGCCGCAACATTATTGAACATACCAGTGGTGAATAATGTGTGTGGATTGGGAACAGCCTTTCTGCAAAAGAATTTCCTCTCGCGAATTGTGGTTAATCTCTACAGATTCGCATTCAGGTTTCCGCGAAAGATTTTCTTTCAGAATGAATACGACAAGGAATTTTTCATCTCCAGGAAACTAATCCGCCCCAATGTGGCGGACATTGTACCCGGTTCGGGTATCAATGTAAATGATTTTAAGCCTTCCAATCCGCCAAAGAAAACCAAATTTACATTCCTGCTTATTTCCAGGTTAATTCATGACAAGGGCATTTTGGAGTATATAGATGCCGTAAGAGAACTTCGCCAAAACGGTTTGGAGGCAGATTTTCAACTATTGGGGCCAAAAGACCCAAAACACAAACGTGGAATCTCTGTAGATATCATCGACGGATGGGAGAAGCAAGGTATAGTGGACTATCTGGGAACCGCAGACGACGTTCGCCAGCATATTGCACATGCCGATTGCGTTGTATTGCCATCTTATAGAGAAGGTACACCACGTACGTTGCTGGAAGCAGCCAGCTCAGGAAAGCCCATTGTTGCAACTAACGTTCCAGGGTGTAATAATGTGGTTGTAGATGGAGTAAACGGATTTCTTTGCAAACGAAAAGACAGCCAGGATTTAGCTGAGAAAATGAAAAAAGTCTATGGCCTTAGTGAAGAATCTCTAGCCGAACTTGGCCAAAACAGCCGAAAAATTGCAGTTGAGCAATTCGATGAAAAACTGGTTATTGACAAGTACCTAAGCACCCTCTCCGAGGTAGACGCACAAAAAGCCTCCTAGCCAAACTATTTGGCCGTTATTGCCTATTTTTGACGGGATTTGAACAGAGTTCTTGCGAATAAAATGAGATTGATTTACATGATGATGTTTGCTATGCTGGTAGCTTGTAAGAGCTACAAGCAAGATGTCATGTTCAAATCTGATGAAGAATATGAATTTGCTGACATCAGTTTGGCCGCGCAGAATGTTGAAACCAACTATAAGATTTCTCCCAACGACCGACTACAAGTTGAAGTATATACGCAGGGCGGCGAGCGCATTATAGATCCAGATTTTGAGCTATACAAAGACTTACCTGGCAACACGTCACTACGGCCCGTTCCGGAGTACCTTGTCAACTCAAACGGAGGCGTAGTACTACCAAAAGTTGGTGAGGTTGAACTAGCAGGCTTGACTTTGTCGCAAGCCAATGACCTTCTCGAACAGAAGTACGCTGTTTACTATACCCAACCCTACGTTCTTTGCAAATACACCAACAAGCGTGTAGTAATACTTGGGGGCGTCTCGGGCCAGGTAATACCACTACTCAATGAGAACACCACAATATTAGAAGTGCTTGCTTTGGCTGGTGGATTAACTGAAGATGCCAAGGCTGATAACATCAAGGTATTTAGGAAAGATCAGGCATTTCAGCTAAATTTTGGAAATATAACCGGGTGGCGGCAATCCAATATAGTTATGCAACCAGGAGACATCATATATGTTGAGCCTATTAAAAAGCCACTCCCTGAATCAATAAGTCAACTCACTCCTATTCTTGGATTTTTAACCAGTATTGCCACCTTACTAGTAGTTATCCTTAGATGATGTAGCTATGGCAACAGATACAGATCATAAGCCAGTCAACCAAGGCCCAATCTCTGAAATTGATTTAGATAAACTCTGGACAGTATTTAGAAGCAGCCTGGTTTGGATACTCGCTATTATTCTTATCTCCAATTCGGGATCATATCTATTCCTGAGATGGACTAAGCCTCTGTATGAATCTCAATCAGAATTAAAATTAGACGTCAAAAGCGAAGCGAGCATTCTAAATCTCAACACCTACAGTGAAGCTCAAAACTTGAATAACATCTCGGGCGAGATTGAACTAATTCAATCAAGGTTATTCTTCAACCAGGTTATCGAATCATTCGATATCAAGGTGGGCTACTATGTTCAGGGAAATATTCTTATAGATGAGCGTTATAAACAATCGCCATTCATAGTTGATTACGAAATAAAGAACCCCCAAGCTTTTGACCAAAAGTTCTTTGTGGAGTTCGTTGATGAATTCAGCTTTCAGCTGTCATATACACTTGGCGGTTTTGAGGTAAACGAGCGCTACAATTTTGGCGAGACCATCGAAACTGAAGACTTCGTTTTCCTGGTTAGGAAAAGACGGGGAATTGAGGATAGTTCCGACGGCATCAATTATTACTTTATTGTTCATAGTGATGAAGCTCTTTTGGATTATCTAGGTAGCAACTTAAGGGTGGAACCCCTGAACTTGCCGGCAAATATCATTCGAATCAGCTTCACAGATTACAATCCGTTTAAAGCCCGCGACCTGGTTAACGTAATTGATTCTCTTTACCTCGATTACACCCGGCAGGAAAAGAACAAGGCAAATAAGCAGAAAATAGATTTCCTCGATGAACAGCTGAGTGTTACCGAAGATAAGCTTAAGGAATACGAAAGCTACTTTGAGAATTTCACCATCGAGAACAAAACCGCCAACCTCGATAACGACCTTAAGGAGACAATCCGGCAAATCAACCTCCTGGATTCTCAGCGGTTCCAATTGCGTAACCGGAAGCTACTGCTTTCTGAGTTGGTGAAAGATATTGTGAATGAAGAAATTACATTTGTTCCACTGGCCTTTCGGTCAACCATATCAACCCAACTATCTGCCGAACTTGACAAGCTAAACCAGATGCTTGCCGAAAAAGAGATACTCCTTGCCACTCAAAAAGAAAACACTTTTGCCGTACAGCGTAAACTACAGGAAATAGACAGACTTCGTTCGACCGTAGCAGCCCAACTGACGGCGGTTGTAAATCAGATTGACGCTGACCTGAGCGGCCTGGCTGCCAGAAAAAGCACGCTTGAGCAGAGTTTTGTTCAGCTTCCAAGCAAATCAAACGATTTTACAAAAACCAAAAGATATTACGATCTCTATGAGGAGTTCTACTTGTCTTTAATGCAAAATAAAGCAGAATTCCAGATTGCTCAGGCCGGCACCACTACCGACTTCAAAATTCTTTCTGCTGCCACCCTGCCCAAGAGTCCAATCTATCCGCAGCAGGCATTGATCTATGGCATCGGAGCCACTTTTGGTCTACTAATCAGCCTCCTTTTCGTAACCGGGCGCTACGTGTTGCACAACAAAGTGACCAGCTCGAAAGAAATTGAGCGCTACAGCAAAATCTCCCTAATGGGGTCCATCCCCTTTTACAGCGGTGAGAAAATGCCCATCACGAAATTGTTGGTTGATAGAAAGCCCAAGTCTGCCGTTAGTGAGGCAATGAGAGCAATCCGGACCAATATTGAGTTTTTGGTAATTGGCCAGAAAAACAAGGTTATCTCCGTTACCAGCACGGTGAGTGGAGAAGGAAAAACATTTGTTTCGGTGAATCTGGGTGGTATTATCGCCATGTCAAACTCAAAGGTGGTTATACTTGACCTTGACATGCGTAAACCTCGAATTCACGTCGCTTTTTCCGGGGAGGAGCAAAACAAAGGGGTTAGTACAATCTTAATAAAGAAGAACAATATTCAAGAGTGTATTCAGAAGACTTCAATTCCAAACCTTGATTACATCCCTGCCGGACCCACACCACCCAACCCCTCGGAATTATTGTTAGAGCCGGCATTCGACGAACTGCTTGAAGAACTAAAAACTAAGTACGATATAGTTTTGCTTGATACGCCACCAGTCGGTCTGGTTACTGACGCTATCCTGGCAATGAAAAAAGCCGATCTGGCCATTTACGTGCTTCGTTCTGACTACTCGCGCATTTCGTACCTTGAGACCGCGAATCGACTTGCCTCAGTTAATAAATTCAGTAACCTCGCGCTGGTACTTAACTCTTTGCGTTCTGCCAATGCTGGCTACGGATACGGATATGGCTACGGATATTACGAGGAAGACAAAGGCTAATACTCGAAGTGTTTGATTTTCTAAAAAGAAGAACTGCTCCCTCTGCCTATGTGGAAGTTGATATTCATTCACATTTGCTGCCGGGGATAGACGACGGAGCCAAAGATATTGATGACTCTGTCGCCATGATTAGCCGGTTTGAGGCATTCGGATTTAGAAAGCTTATTACCACACCTCATATAATGCCGGAGTTCTATCCCAACACTCCGGAAATTATCACTAGCAAACTTGCTGAGTTGCAGCAGGTACTACGAGAGAAAGAACTCTCCATCGAACTAGACGCCGCAGCTGAGTACTACCTCGATGATTACCTGATGGATACACTTTCTGAAGGTAAACCCTTACTGGTATTTGGTGAGAATTACCTACTTTTTGAAACGTCTTTCTTAAATGAACCAGCTACCCTCAGGGAATTCGTTTTCAGAGCACAATCCTCAGGATACCAACCGGTAATGGCACATCCCGAACGCTATGCCTATCTTTTTGGAAATGATGAGATGATTGAAGAACTCCGCGATAGAGGTGTACTTTTCCAACTAAATACTAACTCTCTGCTGGGCTTTTACCCAAAACCGGTTCAAAGTTTAGCACACAAACTTGTTAAAAAGAAGTTTGTAGACTTCCTTGGGTCTGATTGCCACAACATGGTCCAACTGGAGTACCTTATGAGAAATCAAGGAAAGCAATTAAGAAGAGTTCTGGAACTAGACCTGGCAAATAATCAACTATGATTCTTGTAACTGGAGCGAACGGTTTAGTCGGTAACTTTGTCTGCCAGGAGTTTGCCAATAAGGGCATGAGCGTCAGGGCTATGATAAGAGAATCTAGCGACCTTAGTTGGATGATTAATGGCCATAACAATCTCAGCACGGTAACTGGAGATATTTTGGACATAGCCTCATTGGAGGCTGCATTGGCTGGTGTTGAAACCGTTGTGCATTGCGCAGCCATTGTCTCCTTCAACCCCAGGGATAGAAAAAAAGTGTATAAGGTTAACGTTGAGGGGACACAAAACATAGTAAACGCCTGCCTTAAGAAAGGGGTTAAGAAGCTCATTCACCTTAGTTCAGTTGCTGCGCTGGGTAAACCCAAAGAGACCGCAGTGCTCGATGAAAAAGCTGAATGGGTGAAGAACGATCTTACCTCTGCTTACGCTGAGAGTAAGTACCTGGCAGAATTGGAGGTTTGGCGTGGTGAATCTGAAGGGTTAGAAGTATTGATATTGAATCCTTCCATTATCCTCGGGCCAAGTGATTGGGAAAAAAGCAGTACGCGAATTTTCAAGTACGTATACGATAGTAACTCTTTCTATACTGCCGGCAACGTCAATTATGTAGACGTGAGAGACCTGTCTCAGGTAATAGCAGACCTACATTCGAAGGGAATTAGTGGCGAGCGATTTATAGTAAACGGAGACACGACTAGCTTCAAAAATCTCTTTGACATCATCGGCAAATTCTTCGATCGCAAACCCCCAAGTATAAAAATCAATATCTTCTGGCTTCGTGTAGCGCTGGTTCTGGAGAAAATCAGGATGCTTTTTACAAGTGCCGAACCTTACATTACCAAAGAATCAATTCAATTGGCCAAACAAGATCTGTTCTATGACAATGCCAAGGTAAAATCCGCGTTGAATTATCAATTTCGCGACTTAGATGAAACATTACGCTGGGCATGTCAGTCTATTCTTAATAAGGAGAGGCCAGTGCAAAAGGGTGAAACTATCGTCGTAGAATCTTCGGATTAATTATTATATTAACAATACCAGCAACATCTAATCCATGGAGGAGCAGTTTAAGAAAAGAAGGGACGGGGACGATTTGATATCGCGTTTCGAGGATCACTTGAAACATGGCGGGCAATACTTCGAAGAAGAAGCCTACGAGCACATAATTAGCCACTACCTCGATCGGGGTAAATACGAAAAGGCCTTAAAGGCCTGCAATCTGGCGTCTGACCAATATCCGTTTTCGCTGGAAATACTATTAAGTAAAGCTGAAATACTCTCCAATCTGGAAAACTATAGGGAGGCACTGGAGATACTTGAGCGAGCCCAGACCTTTCATCCCAATAACTCAGAAATTTCTATGCTGCGAGGAGTTATCTTCTTACAATCCGAACGGTTTGAGGAAGCAATCGCAGAATTTGAAAATATGCTAGCCTGGTCAGAAGAACTAGATGAACTTCATTACAATATGGGGCTGGCCTTCCAAAATTTGGGAAAGTATCATGAAGCTATTGATCATTACAAAAAAGTTATAGAGCTAAACATCAATCACGAAAGTGCCTTATACGAACTCGCATTTTGTTTGGATGTTACCGGAGAGTTAGATAGCAGCGTTTCATACTACAAGCAGTTCATTGAAAAAGAGCCCTACTCACATTTTGCCTGGTTCAATCTTGGAATACTTTACGATAAGTTAGATAATTCAGAAGAGGCGATTAAGGCCTACGAATATGCTACACTAATTGATGAGAGTTTTGCTTCTGCCTTTTACAATATGGGTAACACCTATATGAACCTAGGCAAATACACGCAAGCTCTTGATGCTTATAAGAAGACATTTGATAAAGAGGGAGCAAGCCCCGAGATATATTATAGTATCGGTAGCGCCTACCATCATCTGGATCAGTACCCATTGGCCCTAAAATACTACAGAAAAGCAATTAAGCTCGATATCTTTTATGATGAAGCCTGGTATGGGGCAGGCGTTTGCCTGGCAAAGCAAGAAAAATGGTATGAAGCCATTCATTTCTTCAAAAAGGCCTTAAAGCTAGATGAAAAAAACAGCAGCTATTGGAAAGCATCAGCCGAAGCTGAGCATAAAGTTGGTAATATAGTGTCAAGCCTGGAAGCATACCAGGAGGCCAGTTTGCTGGATCCTGATAACGTGGAAATCTGGCTCAACTGGTCTTACATCTATTATGAACAAGGTGACTACGGCAAGGCGGCGACCCTCATTGAACATGGCATTGAGGCCAACCCTGAAGAAGCGAAACTCTACTACCATTTAACGGCCTATCTGATCTCATGGGGTAAATACAAGGAAGCCTTTACATATCTGGAAAATGCCTTAATTTTGAACTTCGATAACCACACCGTGCTTTTTGAGTTTTTCCCAAAGATCGAAATGCAAAGAGCACTATTTAAGATTATAGATCAGTTTAGAAAAGACCATCTTGAATGAATTACACCCTCAAGAATCTTCCTGAAAGGACGAAAAAGCCCAGACAGTACGGATTTACGATGGCAATGGACAAGGGGCTAAGTGTTAGAGAAGTTGAAGATTTTATCAGTGTTTGTGGCGACTATGTTGACATAGTAAAGTTTGGCTGGGGCACCACCTACGTAACTCCCAACATAAAGGAGAAAATAAAAATCTACAAAGACGCGGGCATTCCTACTTACTTCGGGGGAACGCTTTTTGAAGCCTTCGTTATTCGTGGCCAATTTGATGACTACCGTAAAGTGCTTGATAAGTATGATATGTCCTTTGCTGAAGTCTCCGACGGATCAATTGAATTGGATCATGACCTCAAGTGTGAGTATGTACGCAAGCTTACGGAGCAAGTAACTGTGTTATCTGAGGTAGGCTCTAAAGACGCAGAGAAGATAATTCCTCCATATAAGTGGATAAAGCTGATGCAAGATGAACTTGACGCCGGAGCCTGGAAGGTTATTGGTGAAGCAAGGGAAAGTGGAAATGTTGGGCTTTTTCGATCAACCGGGGAAGTAAGATCTGGCTTGGTAGAGGAAATTCTAACTAAAATTCCGTTTGAAAAAATACTTTGGGAAGCACCGCAGAAGGCGCAACAAGTATGGTTTATAAAGCTCCTTGGCGCAAATGTTAATCTAGGTAACATTGCTCCAAACGAAGTAATACCATTGGAAACAATACGTCTGGGCCTTCGAGGTGATACCTTTGCCCATTTCCTGGAAAAACAATCCGACTCCTGAGAAAACCTTAGTGTGATTTAATGAGCAATTTCAAGAGCACACTTATACTCTTTGTAAAAGGCCTTGTCATGGGAGCTGCCGATTCGGTGCCAGGAGTTTCAGGGGGAACCGTAGCCTTAATTACCGGCATCTACGAAAGACTTATTGGAGCACTTAAATCTGTTGATCTTAGTGCTATTGAGAAAATCCGCAAAGGGAAATTATCCGAGTTCTGGTCTCATATTGACGGCAATTTTCTGGTAATATTGCTAGCAGGAGTAATTGCCAGTCTGCTTTCTCTGGCCAGAGTAATCACCTACTTGATGGCTAACCACCCCATTCAGCTTTGGTCTTTCTTTTTCGGTCTAATCATCATCTCTTCAATCTTGGTCCTCAGGGAAATTAATCGCTGGAGCGTTGGCACTGTGGCAATGCTTTTCATAGGCATTGCAATTGCCTACTCTATAACAGTGGTCACGCCTGCCTCTACTCCAAATGCACTGTGGTTCATATTCCTTTCAGGCGCAATTGCCATCTGTGCCATGATACTACCAGGCATTTCCGGCGCCTTCCTCTTACTTCTCATGGGCAAATATGAATATGTATATACTGCGCTGAAGGAATTCGATCTAGCCGTAATCTCAGTTTTTGCTTTGGGTGCCATTACCGGCGTTCTTTCGTTTTCCAGGTTCATAAATTGGCTGCTCAAGAAATATCATAACCTCGCTATTGCAACCCTATCGGGATTTATGATAGGATCACTTAACAAGATTTGGCCGTGGAAAATAGGCGTTTTGTTTCGGCAAAACTCGCATGGTGAGCAGGTGCCGTTCGTAGAAAGAAACATATTACCAGGCCAGTATTTTAATGAAACCGGGGCCGAACCATTTCTGCTACAGGGGCTCCTATTCATGGCGACAGGAGTTATTCTTGTTTATGTAATTGACAGACTGTCCCGGTCAATACCCAAATGAAGATATACGGGCTCATCGGCCAATCGCTGGGGCACTCTTTCTCAAGGGAGTACTTTACCAATAAATTCAAGGAACTGGGATTACCAGATCATCGCTATGAAAACTTCGAGTTAGAAAATATAGCGCAATTACCCAATCTGATAAAAAGTGAACCTCAGCTCCTAGGCCTTAATGTTACAATCCCCTACAAGCGAGACGTTATGCCCCTCTTAGATAACCTTAGTCCGCAGGCGAAAGCTATTGGTGCTGTAAATACAATAAAAATCGATAACGAAAAATTGGATGGCTACAATACCGATTGCTTTGGATTCGAAGCAGCGCTCAGAGAACTTCTTGGCTCTAGAAAAATTACCAAAGCCCTGATCCTTGGAACTGGGGGATCAGCACAAACAGTGCAGTATGTGCTCCATTCACTATCTGTGGAAACAAATAGCGTCTCCAGCTCCGGGTCCGGAGATCTCAACTATGAAGAGCTTAGGTCAACTCAACTCATCAGGGAGTCCGAGCTCATCGTTAATACCACACCACTTGGTATGTATCCTAAAACATCAGCGGCACCTGACATTGACTTCGAGCAAATCTCTAGCGATCATATACTGTTCGACCTTATTTACAATCCAGGTAAGACAGCCTTCCTTGCCAAAGCAGAAGAACGTGGTGCCCGAACTAGCAACGGGCTAAAAATGCTTCATCTGCAAGCAGAAAAATCCTGGGAAATTTGGAACACTTAGCCGAGATATTGAATTTAGGCACAACTCCTTTTTCTTGTGGATTTTAAACTCACCAGCGAATATCAGCCCACCGGCGATCAACCAAAAGCTATAAAACAGTTGGTTGGTGGCATCAACTCCAATGAGGGTTTCCAGACGTTACTGGGCGTAACCGGTTCTGGCAAAACTTATACAATCGCCAATGTAATTGAGCAAACGCAAAAACCAACATTGGTACTTAGTCATAACAAAACGCTGGCGGCCCAGCTATATGGAGAATTTAAACAGTTCTTCCCAGACAACGCGGTAGAATATTTTATCTCCTACTACGATTACTATCAGCCAGAGGCTTATATGCCAAGTTCCAATCTTTACATAGAAAAAGATCTTTCTATAAACGAGGAGATCGAGAAACTTAGGCTTAGTGCCACATCCTCTTTACTTACCGGCAGAAGAGATGTAATTGTAGTTGCTTCCGTATCGTGTATTTACGGAATCGGCAATCCGGAGGAGTTTGGGAAAAATGTTATTGATCTGCAGGTTGGAGCCACCATTCCACGAAATCAATTCCTATTTGCTTTGGTGGAGATACTTTACAGCCGCACTGAAGGGGAATTTAAGCGAGGAAATTTTAGGGTGAAGGGAGATGTGGTGGATGTGTTTGTAGCCTATGCTGATTTTGCTTTTCGTATCTACTTCTGGGGTGATGAAATTGAAAAAATCCAGGTGATTGAGCCCAATAGCGGCAAGAAGATAGCTGAGGAAGAAAAAATTACCATATTCCCGGCTAACCTTTTTGTAACCGGCAAAGATGTTCTTCAGGAGGCGATAGTCAACATCCAGGATGATTTGGTAATGCAAATCGACCTCTTTGAATCGGAAGGCAAGACCGCCGAAGCTCAACGTTTAAAGGAGCGAACTGAATTTGACCTGGAAATGATTCGCGAATTGGGTTATTGCTCTGGTGTTGAGAATTACTCTCGTTATTTCGACCGAAGGAAAGCTGGAGCCAGGCCTTTTTGTCTTATTGATTACTTCCCTGACGACTTTTTGCTTGTTATTGATGAAAGCCATGTTACTTTACCTCAGGTGCATGCCATGTGGGGTGGCGATAGATCCCGAAAAGTCAACCTGGTTGACTACGGATTTCGGCTTCCTGCCGCTCTTGATAACAGGCCATTAACTTTCAACGAGTTCGAAGATATGCTCAACCAGGTCATCTTCGTATCTGCTACCCCGGCCGAGTATGAATTGAGGCAATCAGAAGGAATTGTAGTGGAGCAGATTATTAGGCCTACCGGTTTGCTTGATCCGGAAATCGATGTCAGGCCCAGTATCAATCAAATAGATGACCTGCTAGAGGAAATTGACGAAAGAACAAAACGTGGAGAAAGGGTGCTTGTTACCACACTTACTAAGCGAATGGCAGAAGAGCTTACAAAATTTTTGAGCAGAGCCAACGTTAAGTGTAAGTATATCCATGCTGAGGTCTCACCGCTTGACCGTGTAGAGATTCTTAGGGAATTGCGCCTGGGTGTTTTTGATGTGTTAGTTGGAGTTAATTTGTTAAGAGAAGGGCTTGACTTACCGGAGGTATCGCTGGTTGCTGTTTTGGATGCGGATAAGGAAGGGTTTCTGAGAAATGTGAAAAGTCTAATCCAGACTATAGGCAGGGCAGCAAGGAATGTCAATGGCAAGGTGGTAATGTATGCTGACACGATTACGGATTCAATGCGAATTGCTATTGATGAAACAAAGCGCAGAAGGAAGCTGCAGATGGATTACAATACTGAGCACAATATTACCCCGCAAACTGTTACTAAGTCTAAGCAGGCAATTTTAGAGCAGACTAAAGTGGCCGATTCAAAGAAGACCAAGAAATACTATGCCGATGCCGAAGGTAGTTCTGTAGCTGCGGACCCGGTGGTGGCTTACATGCAGCCGGATCAGCTGGAGAAACTAATAAAAGAAACGCAGCGCAAAATGGAATTAGCAGCCAAAGACCTTGATTTTATCAATGCAGCCAGATTGAGAGATGAACTTTTTGATTTACAGAAACTTTTGAAGGAGAAAAATGATTAAGGTGTTAACCAAATTTAGAGAGGTGATTATTGTCTCGATGCTGTTGTTTACCATTGCCGTTGGATCAAACGCTCAAAGCACAAAGAGTTTTTTGATAGGTGCTGGTTTGGATGTAGTAAAGTCAGATATTGATCAATTTGCAGACAAGGCACAGATCGGGGTAGAACTGAATTACTTCCTCACTCGCAATTTTAGCGTTAGTGGCGGTTTCGAGATATGGAGTCAAGGCGACGATAGCTTTGCCATCGGAATGAGATGGTATCCAATCAAAAATGTGTTCACCAGATTCCGTGGCCTGCTGGGAGCAAATGATGTTTCCTTCGGAATTGGCTTTTCCAAGCCTCTCAGAAATAACTTTAGCATTGAAGGTATTGGCGATTTCTATGCTGATCCCGGAGACGTGGCTGCTAGGATAGGAATTACTTACATTATAAGATAAAAAAAGGCACCTAAAGGTGCCTTCAATTCATTAGCTTGGCCGCTGAAATCAGCCATTGTATCTTCTTTCTACTTCTTCCCAATTCACAACATCCCAGAAAGCCGAAATATAATCTGGTCTGCGATTTTGGTAGTTTAGGTAGTAGGCGTGCTCCCAAACATCTAATCCAAGAATTGGGCGACATGATTCTTCGGCAACATCCATCAATGGATTATCTTGATTTGGAGTTGAGCAGACACAAAGGCCGCCATCTTCTTCAACCCCGAGCCACGCCCAACCGGAACCAAACCGAGTGGCGCCTGCTTTGGCAAAGGCTTCCTTGAACTGGTCAAATGATCCAAATGCTGAATCAATTGCTCCGGCTAACTCCCCTGAAGGACCGCCTCCTCCATTTGGAGACATTACTGTCCAGAACAGGGAGTGGTTATAGTGGCCGCCACCATTGTTTCTGATAGCTCCGGGAAGGCCGCTAATTGATGACATCAGCTCTTCCAGGCTTTTGCCTTCATGCTCTGTTCCAGCAATGGCGTTGTTAAGGTTAGTTACGTATGCGTTATGATGCTTGCCATGATGTATCTCCATCGTTCGTGCATCGATATGAGGCTCCAATGCATCATGAGCATATGGTAGTGGTGGTAATTCAAAAGCCATAATTCCTAAGTTATTTTCACGTTTAAATTCAACTCAACCAAATATACTAATTTCTTATCTCCCTGAAAAAGTCGTCAACAATGGTCTTGCAGTCTTCAGCGAGTATTCCGGATACCACCTTAGTTCGAGGGTGCAACACTTTTTTACCCAAGTTGCTATAACCTTTCTGCTGGTCGCTGGCACCATAAACAAGTGTACCCAATTGGGACCAATAAATGGCACCACCACACATCACGCATGGCTCCAGTGTAACATAAAGAGTACAATCCTTAATATACTTAGCTCCTAAATGATTAAACGCGGCAGTTATTGCCAACATTTCAGCGTGTGCTGTGGAATCCCTTAACACTTCAGTTTGATTAAATGCTTTGGCTATTATTTGGTTATTTGCAACCACCAAGGCTCCTACCGGTACTTCCCCTTGTTCTTTCGCCTTGACTGCGAGCTTCAAAGCTTCCTTCATAAAGTGCTCATGATCGCGCTTGATAATGGTCATCGCCCGGTGCCCTTGATCTTGGCCGTAGCCATCATGTCCTTTACTTTGTCCTCCCACATGAGTTGCTGGCTTTCAGGCGCACTAAAATTGAACAATACGGTTTGGCCATCGTAAATGGTGTACGCCAAATATGTGTATTTACGAATAGGCCTCAAGACGTCAGCATCTTCTGCAGCCGAAACACTAACAAACTCCAGGACGGCAAACTCCTTGTTGTTAAACCGCTTAATACCTTCATCTATAATTTCTACCGTGGTAAAAACGCTGTAGAGGCTTGATTTGTAGAATTTCATAAGTAACTCCAAATCACTCGGACGCCAACGACTATATGAGTAGTTCACGGCGAAACTGACTAGCCGGCTAGGGTCTGTATAGAGGGCTAAGGGCTTACGGTAAGAGGCCGCCCGCTGTTGCATGTCCTGGGGAGTCATCGGTGTAAATTCGGCTGGGATACTTATTTTGATATCATCGCCAATTTGTACCGGCTGTAACTTGTCATTTTGCGGTGAAAACGAAAGGAAAAGAGATATCAAGATGGTGTGCATAGTATATATAACTGTGTTATAAAGATAGCCCTGCCCTTTTCAATCCCCAATATGGAACATAACTTAATCTATTTTAACTTTGGCCCTCTGAAAATAAGCTTATGATACGAACTCATAATTGTGGAGAGTTACGCCTGTCTGAGAAGGGGGCAAAAGTCTGTTTAGAAGGCTGGGTACAAAAGATACGTGATAAGGGCGGAATGCTATGGATTGACTTGCGTGACCGCTACGGAATCACGCAGCTAATTATGGAAGAGGGTAAAACCCAGGATGATATTTTGGCTAAAGCCCGAGGTATCGGTAGAGAATATGTAATTAGAACTACAGGCGTTGTTGTAGAAAGGGTTTCTAAAAACGACAAAATACCCACTGGCGATATTGAGATTGCCGTTGAGGGACTTTCAATACTTAACGAGGCGAAAGTCCCCCCGTTTTTAATAGAAGGTGAAACGGACGGGGGGGAAGAGCTACGGATGAAATATCGCTATCTCGACTTGCGAAGGGAACCTGTTCGGAAAAACCTGGAATTGCGACACAAGCTTATGAATGCTACGCGGAATTATTTGTCGGGCAAGGACTTTATTGAAATCGAAACACCGGTGCTGATAAAATCAACTCCGGAAGGAGCCCGGGATTTCGTTGTGCCATCAAGAATCAACAAAGGCGAATTCTATGCATTGCCCCAGTCGCCTCAAACATTTAAGCAGCTACTTATGGTAGCTGGCTTCGATAGATACTTTCAGATTGTTAAGTGCTTTCGCGATGAGGACCTTAGAGCTGACCGCCAGCCAGAGTTTACCCAAATAGACTGTGAAATGTCTTTCGTGGAAAGGGAGGATGTACTACAAATGTTCGAAGGTCTTGTTAGATATTTGTTTAAGGAAATTAAGCAAATCGACTTACAGCCTTTTCAAAGAATGGAGTATGAGGATGCAATAAAATTGTATGGATCTGATAAACCAGATCTAAGGTTTGGAATGCAATTCCTTGAGCTCAACGAAGTTGTAAAAGGTAAAGGGTTTAATGTATTTGATAGTGCAGAATTAGTAGTTGGCATTGCAGTTCCCGGTGCTGCCGAATATAGTCGTAAGCAGTTAGACGAATTGACTGAATTTGTTCGCAGGCCACAAATTGGAGCTCAAGGCCTGGTGTATGTCAAGCTAAATAATGATGGAACTATCAAATCGTCGGTAGACAAGTTTTACAACCAGGATGATCTAAGGTCCTGGGCAAGCGAATTCGGCGCCAATGATGGTGATCTATTGCTGATTTTGGCTGGTGAACAAAAAAGAACGCGTTTTGCCCTTTCAGAGTTGCGACTAGAACTGGGAAGCAGGCTTGGATTAAGGCCAAATGATAAGTTTGTGCCTTTGTGGGTGTTAGACTTTCCACTACTGGAATGGGATGAAGAGACTGAACGTTACCATGCCATGCATCACCCCTTTACATCACCTAAATCGGAAGACCTTAATCAGCTGGCAAGTTCTCCAGGCGAGGTTCGAGCTAATGCATATGATATGGTGGTTAATGGAGTTGAGCTTGGTGGAGGGTCTATTAGAATTCATGAACGCCGCATTCAGCAACAAATGTTCGATGCACTGGGCATGTCTGATAGTGAAGCAGAGGATCAATTTGGGTTTCTTTTGAATGCCTTTGAGTATGGAGCACCCCCTCATGGTGGCATAGCCTTCGGATTTGACCGAATCTGCGCGATGTTCGGGGGTAGTGAATCCATCAGGGACTATATAGCCTTTCCCAAAAACAATGCTGGTAGGGATATCATGATCAACACCCCCTCTCAAATTTCAGATGAACAGTTAGATGATCTTGATCTAACATTAAAAAGTGATGAAAAGTGATACTAAAAGTTAATATATCTATATAAATATGCTTTAATGTGCAATTTTTTATAAGAATGTTACATAATTATTATCATTTGGGACAGGGCTACCACAATTTCGACACTTTCAGGCCCACCTTTGTAACAAGGGTTTAGTTTAAATCTATAGTTAGATTATGGGTCTTTAAGTTAGAGATTGTTCATTCAATCTCTAACTTTCCCATCCTACCTAATTAACAAACCTTTTAACCTGCTATCAAGAATTATCTCCACGGGGGATAATTCTTTTTTAATTCCCAACCTACCTCAAAGCCTATTCCCATTTATCCTGTCAGAACTGATTATGGTATCTAGTTATATTATATATATACCATTAATTATTTTTTATTTCATATTTAATATATATTATATTATAATATCTTAATTCCATCATATAAATACACATTCAATGGAGAAACTATTACTCACCCACTTAATGATTGGCCCCCTGATACTAATCCTTGCAATTGTGTATAAGTCGTTTCCGGAATTGGCTGATTTTCTTAGTTCAAAAAAGGCCAAACATGAGGGCAAAGAAATTTGGAGGGAAGCAAATCGATATAGCGCCAAGGCCATGATTTTTGCCGCTATTATTACCATAGTTTTTCAAACCATATCCTTACTTACCATGCAAGATCGCATTTCTGTCACGGCAAGCACACTATTTCTGGTGGCTACGCTCCTATCGATTTTGCCGCTTACGGAAATCCACCTCCGCAAAAAATTTTGGTATAAAGGCCGTAAGAGCCACTAGTTACCCTCCCTCCCGTTTTAGGCATCCCAGGTAACAATAGTCATATTTAGATTATATTTGCTTGTCATAAAGATTCTTTTGAACTCTCAATGAAGGTAATAATTGCAGGCGCAGGAGACGTAGGATTTCACCTTGCAAAACTGCTAGCCTACGAGGACCATGAAATCGTTCTAATCGATAAGGATCAATCTAAGTTAAAGTCTGCGTCAAACCACTTGGATGTTGCCACTATCAGGGGCAACGCTACTTCCTTTACCGTATTAGAAGAGGCTTCTATCTCTGAGGCAGCATTGTTTATCGCTGTAACCCAATCGGAAGAAACCAACTTATCTACGTCCATCATTGCAAAACACCTGGGTGCGAAACGTACGGTGGCCAGAATTCAGAATACAGAGTTCCTTTTCAATAAGGAAAAGCTGAATTTAAACGATTTGGGCATTGATGAGCTAATCTCGCCAGAATCTCTAGCGGCGAGAGAAATCAAGAGGTTGCTGCGAGATTCCGCCCTGACCGACTCATTCGATTTTGAGCAAGGGCTACTGTCGTTGATTGGTGTGATTATCGAAGAAAATAGCATCCTGGCACATAAGACACTTAGTGAAGTCGGAGACCTGAATATAGACCGTAATTTCACCAACGTGGCAATATTGAGAGATAATAAGACAATCATTCCTTACGGTGAGAATAAGTTCCTTCCTCATGACCACGCCTATTTTATCGCCTTGCCTGACGGCATCGATACTGTGATAAATCTGTCGGGCAAGAAGAAAGTGGATATTAAGAATGTTATGATTCTTGGCGGCAGCAAAGCAGGTTTCCACGCATCGAAAAAGCTCAGCAAAAAATTCAAGGTAAAAATGATAGAGCAAGATGAGAAGAAGTGCTTTGAACTTGCCGATCAGCTACCGAATGTAATGGTAATTAATGGCGATGGCCGAGACGTTGATCTATTGCTGGAGGAAGGAATTGCTGAGATGGATGCATTTATAGCCCTTACCGGTAACTCTGAAACCAATATCATTTCTACCCTTGTTGCTAAGACCAATGGTGTAAAAAAGACCATCGCTTTGGTTGAAAATATAGATTACATACACCTTTCTCAAAATGTAGGTGTGGACACTATGATCAACAAGAAACTAATTGCTGCAAACTTCATCTTCAGGCATATCAGAAAGGGTAATGTATTGTCATTGGCTTCAATCCACGGAGTTGACGCGGAAGTTCTGGAATTTCTTGTCAGTGAAGACTCGAAAATTGCTAACACCGCTATTCGTGACTTAGACTTTCCGAAATCCGCTATTATTGGAGGGCTGATTAGAAAGGGGGTGGGCTATGTAACTCATGGTGACACCGTGCTCCAGGCCAACGATAGGGTTGTGGTATTATCAAAGCCCGATTGTATTCATCAAGTTGAGAAGCTCTTCTAATGCGACTCAATCTACGGCAAATTGCCAGCCTCCTTGGCCTGCTGTTATCCTTCAATGCCGCCTTCATGCTGCTTTGCCTGCCCTTCTCTTTCTATTATGGTGAAGACCCCATGCCTTTTATTCTGGCTGCCGGTGCCATTGCTGCAATTGGCGTCCCTACCTGGATAATAGCGGGCAAGACCGAAAACAGGGCACTTACTAAACGTGACGGGTATCTAATCGTAACCGGTGGTTATTTGGTAATGTCGTTTTCAGGAACAATACCCTACGTACTAAGTGGGGCTATTCCGCAGTACTCTTTTGCCATTTTTGAAACTATCTCGGGTTATACCGCCACTGGGGCCACCATCCTGGACAATATTGAGTCGCTACCGCATGGAATTCTCTTCTGGAGAAGTCTTACACAATGGATCGGCGGGATGGGCATAGTGGTTTTAACCATTGCGGTATTGCCTACCTTCGGCATCGGGGGATTGCAATTGTTTATCGCTGAGGCTCCCGGAATTTCGGCAGACAAATTAAAGCCAAGGATAAAAGACACCGCCAAGCGATTGTGGCTCCTATACCTGGGGTTTACAGTAGCTGAACTGCTATTGCTCATGGTGGGAGGCATGGGTTTTTTCGATGCTATCAACCATTCTCTTACCACCATGGCTTCAGGGGGATTCTCTACAAAGCAAGACAGTATCGCTTATTTCCAATCACCATTTATCCAGTACGTGATTATTGGTTTCATGATAGTGGCGGGTTCTAATTTCACCATTCTCTACTTTCTGCTAAAGGGGCAATTCCGAAAACTCATTTCTAATGAAGAATATCGCTACTATTTACTATTCTTAATGTTCTTTGCGTTGGTGGTTTTTATTCCACTTCTCTCTGTTCTCCCAAACTCTGTTGAAGAAATTTTTCGCACATCACTATTCCAGGTGGTATCAATCATTACAACTACGGGCTATGCCACAGCCGATTATACTACCTGGGGGCCTTTTCTTTTGTTGGTGTTCTTTGCTATGATGTTCATTGGGGGCTCGGCCGGTAGCACCTCGGGAGGGGTAAAAATTGTTAGGCACATCATACTATTCAAAAACAGTTTCCTGGAGATGAATAGATTACTACACCCGTCGGCAGTGATTCCTGTGCGGCTGAATAAGAAAGCAGTGGAAAGGACGGTCACTTACAACATTTTGGCCTTCATAATGATTTACATATTGACCTTTGCGGTGGGCACTTTGGTTATGGCCTGGCTAGGCACCGACTTTAAGACAGCTTTTGGTTCGGTAGCCGCCACCTTGGGCAACGTGGGGCCTGGAATTGGTGACGTTGGCCCGGCACAATCTTATGCAAGTATCCCCAGCTCTGGCAAATGGTTTCTTTCCTTCTTAATGTTAATTGGTCGATTGGAGCTTTTCACGGTACTGATACTATTCTCCATTTATTTCTGGAGAAAGCAATAAAAAAAAGCTCCATAAAATGGAGCTCTTTTTTAGATGGTATCCTTCTGCTAGCTCGCGGATTGCTTCGCTAGTTGTTTCTTATTTAGGTCTACCACTACTGGAGATGCTATGAATACTGAAGAGTAGGTTCCTACTAGCACTCCAATCAACAGTGCAAATGAGAACCCTCTTAGTACTTCTCCTCCAAATATGAGTAGAACCAGCACAACAATTAGGGTTGTTACTGAAGTGATTAGGGTCCTATTTAACGTTCCATTGATGGATAAATTAAACGTCTTCACCAAATCAGTGCTTGTTTTCAAATTCAGGTTCTCACGAATTCTATCAAAAACAATTACCGTGTCATTAATTGAATAACCGATAATGGTAAGCATGGCGGCAATGAACACCTGATCGACCTCATACATAATACCCATGGCTCCCATGAGTGCATATGCTGAAAGCACTACCATAGAGTCGTGAAACAACGCGACTATCGCTCCCAGGCCAAATTGCCACCTCCTGAACCTTATCAAAATGTAGAGGAATATTACTATTAGAGACAACACTATTGATTGCTGTGAAGCATTCTTAATATCATCGGCGATGGTTGGGCTAACTTTATTGGAGCTTGAAATGGTAAAGTGGGAACCATCAACTTTGGAATCATCAGCGATATACTGCTTACCACTAAACCTCTCCAATCCGCCAATTAAAACTCTTTCCACAGCCGCATCAACTGAGTCAGAGTCTTCATCAACCCTATAGCTTGTTGTAATTTTTACCACACTACTAGCCCCATAAGTTTTCACTTCGGTGCCAGCTCCTTCAAAGTCTTGTGATAAGCTAGTCTTTATGTCTGAAGCAATTACCGGTTCATCAAACGTTACAACGTACGATCGTCCTCCTCGGAAATCAACACCAAAGTTCAATCCGTTAGTTGCAATCAATGCCACGCCAACTGTAATAAATATTGCCGAGCATACATAGGCGATCTTTCTTTTCCCCAAGAAATCAATACCCAGGTTTGACAAAACTCCTTTAGAAAATGGCGTCGTAAAAGACATCTTACTTTGGTCTCCTTTTCTCACCATCCAATCTACTATCACCCTAGTGATAAACACCGCAGAGAAGAAGGAACAAGCGATACCAATCATCAATGTAATTGCAAAACCTTTGACTGGGCCTTGCCCTAACACATACAAGATGACGGCTGTCAAAAACGTAGTTACGTTGGAATCAATAATAGAACTATAAGCCTTTTTGTAACCAGTACTTATGGCCTCCCTCAATCTAACGCCATTCCTCAACTCTTCTCTGATCCTTTCGAATATCAGCACGTTAGCATCGATAGACATACCGATTGTCAACACGATACCGGCAATTCCAGGCAGCGTGAGCGCTGCATTCAATTGCGCCAGAATACCCATAATGAAGAAGATGTTGAATGCCAGGGCAAAGTTGGCGACAAAGCCTCCTTTGGAGTAGTATGCTATCATGAACAACACTACCAAAACCAGTCCTGAAAAAATTGAGACTATTCCTTGTCTTTGGGCTTCTTTACCAAGACTAGGCCCAATAATAGCTTGTTGCACAATTGTAGTTGGTGCAGGGAGAGCCCCGGCCTTTAAGATGGCCGCAAGGTCTTGAGCCTCTTCCAGGGTAAATGTCCCAGTGATAATAGATTGACCATTGGGTATAGGCTCATCAACAAATGGTGCTGAGTAAATATAGCTGTCAAGGGCAATGGCAATTCTACCCTTAGGATTGGCCCTGGACGCATCAGTGGTGAGACGCTTCCAGGTTCTGGCACCATCGGGACTCATTTGCAGCGAAACTGCCGGACTAGAGTTCCTCGGATTGAGAGTTTGATATGCGTTAGTAACAATCTCTCCGGATAGTGGTGCCTTGCCTCCCCTTGTATATCTAATGGCATGCAATTCCAAATGAGGCTCGGCTCCATCCTCATGGTCGTGAGGTTTGGCATCCCAGAGGAATCTAATATTACGTGGCAACATACTTCTGACATCTTCACGTTTAAGAATCCTATTGATTTGTGATGTGTCTGTAACATTGTACACAAGCCCTTCGGAGCTCTGTTGCAGAGCGAATAATGGAGATACCTCCGTGTTAGCAATGGAATCTAAACCGGTGCTGGTTGAATCCCCCTCTAGCTGACTAGCTAACTCTGATGCAGTACTATCGGCCTCAGTACTATCCTGATCGCTGACCAGAGGTGTTTCAACCAGGCTTGAAAGCGCATCAGTTTCTAAAGGGTCTGCAACGGTTGAGTCAGCATTGAGAACAAGCTTTGCTCTTTCTTCCTCAACTAGCATCGAGTTTACGGTTATTAGTGAATTAAAATACTCTTGCGGAGTAGCAATTTCCCAAAACTCTAGCTTGGCAACACCTTGCAAAAGCTTCCGCACCCTCTCCGGATTGTCAGCACCGGGAATTTCTACCTGAATTCTTCCAGTGCCTTGCAACCGCTGCAAATTTGGCTGTGAAGTACCGAACCTATCGACACGAGTCCGTAGAATATTGAAAGACCTGTCAATGGCATCTTCAATTTCGAAATTGATTACTTCCAGGATCTCGTCATCTGAAGAATCAAAATCGATTCTACCTCTATTGGCTGCAGTGGCAAATATTTCACTAAGGTTTCGGTTGGGCGCTGATTGCTTGAAGGCGTTATAAAACAATTGACTGAATGCTTCCTGACTGTTCCTTTGGTCCAGTCTTGCCTGTGCAATTGCTCCCAAAAATTCAGGATCCTCGTTACCCCCACTTAATCCCTTGAGGATGTCAACAGGTGAAATCTCCAGTATTACGTGCATCCCGCCTTGTAAGTCAAGACCCAGATTAAGTTCTGTGTCCTTCACTTCCTGAAAAGTGTAATCTATTCCTAGTAAATTGTAAACCGGCTGGGCCCAAACTGAGTCCAGGTATTCTTGCTTCTTCGAAAAGTTCACGTTACCGTTTTCGGTGGTAGCAATTGATGTTGCCTCGTTTTGAATATTTCTTGAAACGAGCGTGAATGATAAGTAGTAAACACAAAGTAGTGTGATTATTAGGGTTAGGGTTATAACCGCTCCTTTATTTCTCATTACGTTAAGTTTTGTCTAATTGAATTTTGAATGAATTGATACTAGCAGGCGAGTATCACATTCTAGGGCGCATTGGCCGAGATAATCCGCCGGAAAAGCGTATTGAAGAAAGATTGAAGAGATTCGCTAAAGCGCTCAGTATAGCTAATCTCAGCTTCATCGGATAGTTCAATATCCATTAGTACCTGCATCTGCGGAGAAACTTCGACTTGGGCAGCAGGCGATAGTGCTTGATTCTCAATAATCAACTCCTGAGATTCATCACTGCTGGTTTGCTCCGTTTTTTGCGGTTCCTGGTCACTGTAGAAATTAGCTACGGGGCTTATGATAAGCCACGCGGCAACCATCATACCCAAAACCAGGTTAAACGAGCGATATAGAATTTTTCTATTCTTCATTATGAAGCCCACAAATTTAGGCGTATCGCTACAAGCTGACAAGAAAATCTAGGTCAATTTTGATCTGAGAAATGCCACAATTACTGCTAAGGCCTCGTCAAAGTTGTCGTCATTTGGTATGACTATATCCGAGCTTAGTTTAAATGGTTCGATATATTTCTCATAGCTCGGCATCACATGATTTTCATAGCGATAAAGCACATCATCCAAGTCATACCCTCTCTCTTCGTTATCTCTGACAATTCGTCTTTTAAGCCGCACGTGATCTTTGGCGTCAATAAACAATTTTAAATCGATAAGGTTAGCCAGGTCTGGAAACGACAGCACAAATATTCCTTCTACTACCAGGATAGGAGCAGGCGTAAATTCTAATACCTTGGGTGCTATGTCAGGATTATTAAAGGTATACTCCTTTTTGGTAACCTTCTCATGATTAAGAAGCTTGGTTACATCTTGAGTATAGAGTTCCAAATCTATGGAGCCTGGTGTATCGAAGTTCTGAATACCCTTGTCATCTACGGGTTGCTGGTCTCGATCTATATAGTAATTATCCTGAGAAACCAAGCACAGCTCCTCGTTGCTAAAGTTTTTAACTAGTGAATTTAGAAAATGAGTTTTTCCTGATCCGCTACAACCGGTTATGCCTACTACATATGGCTTATTCATGGCGCCAATTTATAATATTCACGCTATTTGTTTAAAAGAAATTCAACAAGCTTGTTTATGGCTATGGCCCTGTGGCTAATTGTATTCTTCTCGCTGAGGGGCATCTCTGCAAAAGTCTTATCGTACCCGTCGGGTAGAAATATGGAATCATAGCCAAATCCACCGGACCCACTAGGAACTTCGGTAATTTGACCCCGTACAATACCTTCAAATCTTTCAGCCCCCTCCTCGCTAAGGAAAGTGACTACAGTTCTGAATCGCGCTTCACGGTTTGTGATGCCTTGCATACTGTCAAGCAACAATTTGATATTTTCTTCTGAAGATGCACCTGCTCCCGCGAACCTTGCCGAATGCACCCCAGGCCGTCCATCTAGAGCAAGCACCTCCAGCCCAGTGTCGTCTGCAAAACAGGCCTGATGGAATTTATTGAATACATATTGCGCCTTGTATTGAGAGTTGCCCTCAATTGTGCCTTCTTCCTCCGGAATGTCGTCATAGCAGCCAATATCACGCAATCCCTTTACTGTGTATTGGTCAGCAACCAGTGCTTGCACTTCAATCAGCTTATTGGCATTGTTGGTAGCAAAACAAAGCTGCTTCAATAGTATTTAGATATTACGAGTGACTTCATATACCAGCACTGAAAAGGGCTGCACTGGCGCATTTGAGAGTCGTTGAGGAATTACTAAAGGGCTGTTGATGAATCCTAAGCGTGAAGGCACAATAATGATAGCGGTTTCATCACGAAGTAATTTCTTAAGTCCTGTGTTGAGACCCGTTGGGAGCAAATTCTCATCAAGGATAATCACCTGATCCTCTTGTTCGTCGAAAAGCTCTCCGTCTAGTAGTTTTCCATTATAATCAACCACAATACTTTGATTATTACTTGACTCAGTGCCGGGTACACCTGCTTGGATAGTTAGATAGCGCAGGCCATCGGGTAATTCTTCAAATTCACCTAAGCCTTGATCTAGTATGTATTGGTCTATTCCGTTAATCTCGCGCGTTTCGTGCACGTCATCAATAAGGGCCGAAACAATTTCAATCTCAGCCAGAATAATTGCGTCGAGCGGTATGAGGCCTTCTATACTTAGACCTGGATATGCAAACCTTGTAGGTATCACAAACCCATAAGTCTCACCTACTCTCATTTGTCTCATGCCAAGATCTATGCCAGTAGGTATTAGCTGCCCAACTTCATGAAAGCTCTCTACTGGAGGGCCATCAGCCTCCTGATGACGAGCGACTTCGGAGCCATCCAAAAGTGTAACATTGTAATAAAACCCAACGACTTCAAGTACGGAGGGGTCCTTTCCTGATGGGTTCTCATTGATAGGATAGAAGTAAATACCGTTCTCGTCAGATTGTGCATCTATATTATTTGCCGACAGGTAGCTCCTTATTTGCTCATCCTGCTCTTCAGGGGTGTCAAAATCTCTCAAACACGATTGGCTTGAGATCGCAACGATTGCAAGTATTACCAGGCTAGTTAACCTCTCCATAGTCATTAATGTTTAAGGTTCACGCAGGGTAATCTCAAACATTATTATACTGAATGGCGGAATCGCAACTGCGCTTACACTTTCGGGAATTACAAAGAAACTCGCTCCATAGGCAAGGCTTGAGGGAAGAATAATTTTGGCAGTCTCACCGTATTCCATAAGTCGAACTCCTTCGTCAAATCCTTCAATAACAGCGCCCTCTCCAAGGGTGAAAGGGAATGAATCACCTGAATCAAACTCTGCACCATCCAAGAATGTTCCCGTATAGGCAACAGTCACATCAGATCCATCAGTCGGTTTGGTCCCATTGCCTGACTGCACTTTCTGATAATACAAACCTGACTCTTGAGCCTCAAAAGTGCCAAGGTTTTCTGAGACAATAGCTGCATCAATTTCTTCCTTTTCCTTTTCTGTTAGTTCTTCGGGGGTAAATACATCTACCACCTCGATAGTGCATATTAGTATAGCATTTGGCGGAATATTAGCACCTTGTTGGTTGCCAAATGCCAACCTCGATGGAATTATATGTTGGTATGTCTCACCCACACTCATTACCGATAATCCGAAAAATATGCCGGCGGGTATAGTGGTGTCTATGGACTGCAACAATCTTTTGGGTTGGCCATCTTGCTCCTGATGATCATCCAGTACGGTGCCATCGAGGAGGCTTAAAGTAAAGTACATGGATACGATGGAGTTTTCGGTGACGGCTTTTCCATTAGAAACCGTCTGCAGCGGAATGTAGAAGACTCCGCTTCCATGCAGATTTGCGGTTAAGTTATTATCCTGCAAATACTGTTGAATAATTTCGTTATCAACCTCATCATCACTAGAATCGTTACAAGCGACAAACGAGAAACCCATGCCTAGTAATAACCAAAGTGTTCTAGTCAGCTTCATATACTAATCTCTTACTTCCAATAACTGAATATCAAAACCCACAACTGTATTTGGAGGAACAAGGTCCCCAAAGCCAGCGCTACCGTAAGCCAGGCCAGATGGTAGCAGTACCAATGCGCGATCTCTCTCGCCCATTAGTGATACACCTATTTCCCAGCCATTAATCGGCGCCTGGCCCACGCCAAGCTGAAATTCTTCAGGCTGATATTGCCGATTTTCCTGTAGCACACCGTTAGCCTCGGCAATGTGTCTCAGGCTACTATCGAAGACAGTATTGTTTGCATCCAGCAAAAACCCAATGTAGTCTATAGTTACTGTTTGACCATTGGTTGGTGCCTGCTCGCCTTCTTCTTCGGTATATACTATCCTGAGCCCCGAAGGATGAGCAAAAGCCGTCAGGCCATTGTCTGCAATGTACTGATCAATCAGTGCTACCTCTTCATTAAATCGGCGCACAACTTCTTCAAGTTCACTATTATCGTTGCAGCCCCAGATTACTACCAGTAAAATGATAGTCCAGATTTTTTTGAAAAGTGTTGTCATGGCTAATTACTATCAACTATATCAACAAGTTCAACATCAAACACCAAGATTGCGTTCGCCCCAATAGTGGCACTCACTGCCTGGTTTCCATAAGCCATTGGCGAAGGGATAAACAGTTGCGCCTTACCTCCCTTACTCAATTGGGCTATTCCCAGGTCCCAACCCAGAACTACCTCTCCCCACCCTAATGTAAATGAGTATGGTTGGTAGGGCTCCGCCATGGGGTTATATAACCCATTTTCCTTAGCAACTTCACTAACGCTAGTCTCAAAAATATTACCCTCAAGAATTCTGCCAGTGTAGTTAACCGAAACGTATTGTCCCGGCTTGGCCTTTTCCCCTTCGCCCTGGTCAGTTATAATATATCGTAGCCCCTCGGCAGTTTTCTGGGCTTGAATACCTTGCCCAGCCAAATAGTTATCAATTTGTGCCAAATCTCTTTCCATCTGTTGAATATCCAGATTTTTGATATTGAATTCCACTCGTCGTGTTCCTTGCCAATGGTTATACTGAGGCCTGGTAAACACCTCCTTCACTCCCATCTCAAAGGTTAACAAACTTTCAGCTGGTATTGAATCTGGCAAACCTATCCTGAATGTTTCTTCAAAAACTTTCTTAGCACTAACCTTAAAATTAACACTATCACCTTTTTTCACCAGCTTGAATAGCTCCTCAAGGCTGCCATTATCTTTCAGGTTCGCTTCGGAATATGCGATTGGTAGCCATTCGCCATCAGCTACTGTATTCAGCAGTTCCCGGCCCATCTCGTCTTTATAGATCATGCTGAGGATTAGTATCTGACCTTCTTCCGGCTTTGGCCCCGGACCTTCTACCACGAACTTATATTGCAGCCCACTCTCGGTGGTAACATACTCCGGGCCTGACGAGCAAGCCGCCATTAACAGACCAGATAAAACCAGAAGTGCAGTTACAACTCTAAGCATCAGTACTAATGTTCAATTCAGGAGATAATTCTGATCTGTATTCATTTGCTGCTGATTCAAATTTCTTAACAGTATCTTCCAGGGAAAGTTCTGATTTGCCCCCAGCTGCGTTTTTGTGGCCGCCTCCTTCGAAATGCTTTCGTGCAAACTCATTCACTGAAAAGTCGCCAACAGAACGAAAGGACATTTTTACCATTACAGAACGATCGATAATTACCGCTGCCATTTTGATTCCAGCGATAGATAAGGCATAATTAACCAGGCCTTCAGTATCTCCGGTTTGGCTGTTGAATCTGTTCAGATCCTCCCGGGTAATTGCAAAATAGGCAGTTGAAAGGTCTTTGAGTACGGTTAATCTCTCGGTTAGGGCGAATCCTATGAACTTTAACCTATTGAGGGAATTGTTATCATATATAAGTTTAGCTACAGCAGAAACGTCTGCACCAAGATTTATTAAATCTGCCGTTATGGTATGCACAGCAGCGCTGGTGCTGGGATGTCTGAAGTTGCCAGTATCCGTCATCAAACCCGCATAGAGAGCATTGGCAATATTGGCATCAATTAACTCTCTGTCCCCCAAACCCACAATTAGCTCATACACCAACTCAGCTGTCGCAGCTGCACCAGTATCCGAAAACTCAAAATCTGCAAAGTGGTCAGGTTCAAGATGATGATCGACAAGTACCTTGGTTGTATCTGAGTTGGCTATTATAGGGCCAAGCTCGTTAATTCTATCAAGGCTATTGAAGTCGAGGCAAAAAACCACGTCTGAGCTATTCACTATATCAGCACTGAGTGATTCATTCCCTTCATTAAACACAATTACCTTGTCGTTACCACTCATCCATGCAAGGAAGTTCGGGTAATCCGTAGGGCTAATCACGGTTACTTCGTGTCCTTTTTTCTCCAAGAAAGCTGCCAACCCTAATGACGAACCTAATGCGTCTGCATCTGGCTTGTGGTGGGTTACTATCGTAATTTTCTTTGGAGAATCTAAAAGCGCCTTAAACGCCTGACTTATTTCCATTCCAATTTATCCCCCGTAGGATGGGGGTCGCAGTCTGTTGAAGTGCAAAAATGATAAAAAATGATAATATGGGCTACACCCAATGCGGTAATTTTTCTTGATGAGCCGGCAGGGGTTTCCAGCAATATTCGCTCATAGCAAGCCAGCTTTGAGCATTATGTTCTATTTTTGCGGCTTAAATCTGTGACTTAAAAAAGAGATGTCTGGAAATAGAACATTCACCATGATCAAGCCCGATGCCGTAGCGGCGGGCAATACAGGAGCAATTACAAAGATGATCGAAGAGGCCGGCTTTAGAATAGTAGCCATGAAGAAGACAAAGCTTAGCCGGGAAAGAGCAGGCCAATTCTATGCAATTCATAAGGAAAGACCCTTCTATGAGGATCTTTGCAACTATATGTCTTCGGGGCCAATTATTCCGATGACATTAGAAAAGGAAAACGCTGTGGAAGATTTTAGAACTTTGATTGGCGCCACCAACCCTCAGGAAGCAGCGGAAGGAACTATCCGCAAACTTTTCGCGACCTCAATTGAGGCCAACGCGATACACGGTTCCGACTCGGATGAAAATGCCGAAATCGAAAGTAATTTCTTTTTCAGCAGAACTGAGCAGTTTTAAAGTGGTTAGTTAAGGCAACTTCTCAATCCAGAAGTTGTTAAAGCCTTCGCCCAGGCTAAGGGTTATTATTCTTGCCTGAAGCAATTCAAGTATTGCCAGGAAGTTGAAGATTGCGGCAATCTTCACCGGATTGTCGTCAAGTATATCTGTAAAAGATAGCTTCTTCTTTGCGGTGAGAAAATTGAGTAAATGCTTTCGTTGGCCCTGAATGGTATAAGGATACTGTACTACCTTGTGTGTCGGTTTATTCTGCTCATCCTCATATCTGGCAACAACTTTTTGGAAGACCTTCAGAAGTTTATAGAGATCCAGGTCCTGCATCTCCCAATCGACATTTGCCTTCTCAGATAAGCCCCTTATTTCGCGAACAATATTACCTCGTCTCTCCAGCTGTTGCCGTTCCCCTTCAAGGGCTGACAAGTCTTCAATAATTGACTTGTACTTCTTGTACTCCAGCAAATGCTTAACTAATTCATCTCTGGGATCTATCTCATTCCCCTCGTCATCTAAAACAGGGCGCGGCAATAGCATTTTGGCCTTTATACGCATCAATGTAGCCGCTACCAATATAAATTCGCTGGCCACCTCAATGTTCATTTCCTCCAAATGGTGTAAATAATCAAGGAAATCGTTGGTTACTTGCGAAATCGGAATGTCATAAATATCCAGTTCGTCCCGTTCAATAAAGAACAATAACAGGTCGAAGGGGCCTTCAAAAAGTGGTAATTTGATTTCGAAACTCAATGAATACGGATTTCGATCAAAAATAGATAAAATTCCAATTAACCTATTTAACAGTCAAAAATTGTATTTTTGCCACACTACGAGGCCAAACAGACAGTTCACAATTCTTGTAAAACTTTTTAATCTGGTCATTGTTTCTTAACATAAGCCATAATTAAGAGGATCAATGCTTATCAAACCCGGCCCTTTACTAGCCCAAATAGATTCACCCGACGACCTCAAAAAGCTTCCCCCAAAAGATTTGGTGAAGCTCTGCGACGAATTACGACAGTACATTGTTGATAATGTTTCCGTCTATGGCGGTCATTTTGGCGCCAGCCTTGGGGTAGTTGAGTTAACGGTGGCCCTGCACTATGTTTTTAACACGCCTCATGATCAGTTGGTCTGGGATGTGGGGCATCAGGCCTATGGTCACAAAATACTAACGGGCCGTAAAGAGACTTTCCACACCAACCGGATGTACAAAGGCTTATCTGGATTTCCGAAGAGAAAGGAAAGTGAGTATGACGCATTTGGGGTTGGTCATTCGTCTACATCTATATCTGCAGCACTTGGCATGGCAATGGCCTCAAAACACAAGGGCTTGGATGAAAAGCAGCACATCGCTGTTATTGGAGATGGAGCTATGACGGGAGGAATTTCCTTTGAGGGTATGAATCATGCCGGAGTTTCTAACTCCAACATCCTGATCATTCTTAATGACAACTGCATGTCCATTGATCCCAATGTGGGGGCGCTAAAAGATTATCTGACCGACATTACTACTTCACCGACTTATAACAAGTTGAAGGATGAGGTTTGGAATATTCTAGGCAAAATCAGCAAGTTTGGAAAGAATGCACAGGAGGTAGTTTCCGGAGTTGAAAATAGTATTAAGACATTTTTGCTAAAGCAAAGTAATCTCTTCGAGTCACTTAACCTGCGTTACTTTGGCCCTATTGATGGCCATGATATTAACCACCTCACAAGCGTACTCGAAGATCTAAAAGACATTAAAGGGCCGAAACTTCTGCATTGCGTTACTGTAAAAGGCAAAGGGTTCCCTGAGGCCGAGAAAGATCAAACTAAATGGCACGCACCAGGTAAATTCGACAAGATAACTGGCGAAATCTTCAAGAAGGCAGTTGAAACACCGCAGCCACCGAAATACCAGGTAGTATTTGGTGAAACTATTGTGGAGCTAGCCAAAGAAAATGATAAGATAGTTGGGGTAACGCCCGCCATGCCTTCTGGTTCTTCAATGAACATTATGATGAAGGAGATGCCAGATCGGGCATTTGATGTGGGAATTGCGGAACAACACGCGGTAACATTCTCAGCTGGCTTGGCTACCCAAGGCTTAATACCCTTCTGCAACATTTATAGCACATTTATGCAGCGAGGGTACGACCAGGTAATTCACGATGTATGTATCCAAAATCTTCCGGTAGTTTTCTGCCTGGATCGTGCCGGTTTTGCTGGCGCTGATGGCCCCACCCATCATGGCGCCTACGATTTGGCCTACATGCGCTGTATACCTAATATGATTGTCTCTGCGCCAATGGATGAAGCTGACCTGCGAAATCTAATGTACACCTCTCAATTGCCAAGAGATGGGCAAGCGTTCACAATCAGATATCCGCGCGGACAAGGCGTTATGCCTGAATGGCGCACGGAGATGAAGGAAATACCCATTGGTGAGGGCCGAAAAATTAAGGAGGGTAATGACCTTGCCATTCTTACAATTGGTCACATCGGTAACTATGCCATTGACGCCTGCGATATGTTAGCTGCGGAAGGTGTTGATGCTGCCCACTATGATATGCGTTTTGTGAAGCCATTGGATGAAGAACTACTACATGAAATTGGCCAGCGCTTTGACAAAGTGATTACTGTTGAAGATGGCTGCATTATAGGTGGCTTTGGCAGTGCAGTTTTGGAGTTTATGGCTGACAAAGGCTACCAACCGCAAATCACACGGATGGGAATTCCCGATGAGATTATTGAACACGGTTCTCAAATGGAACTACATACCGAGTGTGGTTTTCATCCGGAGGGAATTTTTGAGACCGCCATGCAAGTACTTGCTGTGGCGGGAAAAACACGTTAGTGACAATCAATCACGTTAATGATGGTAAGGGACCACCAGTGGTTCTACTTCATGGTTTCTGCGAGACCCTTCATATCTGGGATGATCTTATCGAAAAACTCGCTGCCAAATACTCCGTTTGGGCAATCGACTTACCCGGCTTTGGCAATTCTCCTTCAATCTCCCCTCTAACTATAGACCTGGCAGCAGGCCAGATTCAGTCTTTTTTGCGTGATAAGAATATTGAAAGCTACACTGCCATTGGTCATTCCCTGGGAGGGTATGTTGCTCTTGCTTTGGCAGAAAAATACCAACAATCGTTGCAGGGGTTAGTTTTGCTCAATTCGACTTGCTTCGCTGATTCTCCGGAAAAGAAAGAAATACGGGATAAGACGATTGAATTCATTAACAGAAACGGCATGGAGGCCTTTGCTGACAACTTTGTTCCTAATCTCTTTCGCCAGCAGGCTAACGAAAGTATGGCTGATAAAATTCAGACTGTAAGTAATATGGTGACTCAGTCTTCAACAGATGCGGTAGTGTCCTACACAGCCGCCATGAGGGACAGGCCAGATCGAAGCCATATTCTGGCTAGAACTTCCCGGCCGATATTGGTTTTGGCCGGGGAGGAGGATATTGTTGTTCCGAGAGATGCCAACCTTGAGATGCAGCAATTGTCAGAACTGGTTACTCTGGAATTTTTGGAGAATACTGGCCATATGGGGATGTATGAGAACCCAGATCAGAGCCTTGACTTGCTCCAAACGTATTTGGATATAGTAACTACTAAATAGGAAATCCTCATTTGGTTTGCAGTCATTTCTTACCTTTACTGCAGTATAAGTAAGGCTAAGACATGGAGGAAGCTCCGCTGAATTTTATCGCTACATGGAACCAGATTGCCATAGGCTTAGGTGCCCTGCTTTTGGCAATTGCAATCCTAAGACTAGGCATGTACCTGGTAACTTTCGCAATTGCCAAGGGCCCCAAGTCTCGGTACGACCTGATAAGCCGCCATGAGAATGGTGCGCTCTGGGCTAGCGTTGTACTGGCATTGTTGGCGGTAGGGGCTGGAGCCAATGCTTTCATAGTACAAATAGGACCGATCTGGCTAGGTGTTAGGCTATTTCTGACGGTGATAGGCGTGACTGTAGCCCTGATTAGCCTTAGGCATTACTTCAAATTTTACTATCCATTTTCTGTTGAAAGAAGACTAAAAAAACTACGGTATCAACCTCGGGTTTCGCCAAAAAGCAAACAGCCTATGAAGCTACTTAGTGAAGCGGAAGAGGACGTTTATCTTGATGAGGGAATGCAAGCTGAAGAAAATATATTTTCAGTAGACTATGACGTTTGGCTTGACGAAGAAACTGGTTATACACAAGTTGAAAAGTACGCCGGCCATCTGCATGCCGCGCATTGCCCTGATTGTGATTATCTAACCTACAAGGTGGTTAAGGAAGAGATTTTGCAGCACCCCTCTGCGGCATCCAGCGGTGAATTGGCGAAGTACTACAAATGTGGATACTGCGGTTACAAAGACATTCAGCACTTTAAAATTGCTAAGACTAAGGAAGAAGATCTGGATCCTCAGTCGAATGAAAGTTTCTAGAAGCAGCCCTAAATCTTGACGCAGACGTTCTTGGGTTCAGTAAAAAAACGCAAAGCTTCCAGGCCTCCTTCTCTTCCTACTCCAGACTGCTTCATACCACCAAATGGCGTACGAAGATCTCTCAGCAGCCAGCAGTTTATCCAAACGATTCCACTCTTTAGTCTAGCTGCAACTGTGTGAGCCCGTTTCAGGTTTTCAGTATATACGGTTGCAGAGAGGCCGTAATTGGTACTATTTGCGTATTCTATTACTTCATCTTCACTATCGAACGGAGTCAGGGTTACAAAGGGCCCAAAAACCTCTTCTTGGTTGGTGCGGCAGGTGTGGTCCAAACCTTCGACCACTGTTGGTGCAACATAAAATCCATTATTGCAACGTCCGTTTAGCTTTACTTGCTCGCCACCTGCTAAAATAGTTCCGCCCTCCTCTTTCGCCAGATCGATATAAGAAAGCACTTTTTCCATGTGTCCTTTTGAAACTAGTGCGCCTACTTTCGTGCCGTCTTCCAATGGGTCGCCAACAGTCAATGCCTTGGTCCTCGCAACAAACTCTTCCTTAAATTTTTCATAGATAGGTCTCTCCACATATATGCGTGAACCACAGAGGCAGATCTCGCCCTGGTTTGAAAAACTGGAATGGATCGAAGTTTTAAGGGCTAAATCAAAATCACAATCAGCGAAAATGATGTTAGGGTTTTTACCACCTAATTCCAGAGATAGTTTCTTAAACATTGGTGCAGCAGTGGCAGCAATACTTTTGCCGGTATTCGTTCCCCCGGTAAACGAAATCATCGGGATTTCAGGATGCTCTACGATTGCCTGTCCTGCTTTTGTGCCAAGACCATGCACAATGTTTAAAACTCCTGCCGGCAGACCGGCTTCAATACATAATGCAGATAGCAAATAAGCCGTCATCGGTGTGAGTTCGGATGGCTTTGCTACCACCGTATTACCAGCAGCCAGGGCTGGAGCAATTTTCCAGGTAAATAAATAAAGCGGAAGGTTCCAGGGAGAAATGCAGCCTGCAACACCCACCGGAGAACGCTGGGTATAATTTATTGCCTCATCTCCCATCATATGCGATTCGGAAGAAAAATGCACAATGGCCGTAGCGAAGAAGCGAAAATTTGCCGAGGCTCTTGGTATATCAACACGGCCAGCCAATTTTAGGGGCTTACCGTTATCAACACTTTCTGCCATGGCAAGCTTTTCATGATTCTGATCTATGAGATCTGCCACCGCAAGTAGGTGTTTTGATCGCTCTTCATTACTTAAGGAAGACCAGGAGGCAAAAGCCTCCTTAGCTGCCTTAGTAGCGGCTTCAATATCGGTAGCATCAGAATCAGGTATTTGACCATAGACTTCCCCTGTGGCGGGATTCACATTGTCAAGGTATTGACCTGCGGCAGGCTCTACTAACTTCCCTCCTATGTAATTTCGTATTGTTTCCATAATTGAATTAGATAGAAGACGTCCTGCCTCCGTCCACGGGAATGCTAACGCCATTGACATATGAGGCCGCCGGCGTGGCTAAAAATGCTGCCACTGATGCTACTTCGGAGTCCAGACCAAATCGACCGGCTGGCACCGACTTCATCATCGTATCGCTCACCTCTGAAATTGATTTCCCTTGCTGATCAGCTTTTGACTTAATAACAAAATCCAAACGAGCTGTTTTTGTAAAACCTGGCAGCACATTGTTTACGGTAATACCATGATGCGCCAACTCAAGTGACAATGTCTTGGCCCAACTTGCAACAGCACCCCTTGTGGTGTTCGATACCCCGAGTCCTACTATTGGTTGCCTTACCGATGTAGAAATGATGTTAACAATTCTACCGTAGGCAGCCTCCTTCATGGCTGGAAGAAGTTTTTGGACCAGCAGTTGATTGCAAACCAAGTGATTGTTAAAAGCATGCAGAAATTCTTCAATCTCAGCTTCAGCAATTGGACCTCCTTTGGGACCACCGGTATTATTTATGAGAATTTCTGCTCTATTCCCAGCCGAGATATGACCTTCGATTACCTCCGAGAGGCTAGCCGCGTCGTCAAAATCTGCCACCAGGAATTGATGGTTCTGTTCGTTCAATGTTGGCAGTTCCTCAACTACCGTTTGCAGCCGTTGCTCATTTCTTGCCACCAGCGTTACATTCGCTCCAAGTGCGGCTAACTCCATGGCGGTTGCCTTTCCAATACCCTGGGTACTACCACAAACTATTGCTCTTTTACCGGTAAGATCGAGATCCATATTTGCTCTTTTGAAGTGTTGTAAATATAGTTAAATTGCAACCAATGCCCCTTTTTTGGGTTTATCAAACAAACTGCAAAATAGAGGCGAAAGCGCTTCCCCGAGTTTTCAAACATAAATTTTTCGGCTATGCCCATTAGAAAACCATTTAGTTTTAAAAGTTGGATTGAAGAAAATAGACACCTGCTCAAACCACCTGTAGGAAATCAACAAGTATATAAGGGCAATGACGATTATATCGTAATGGTTGTTGGCGGGCCAAATACTCGCAAAGACTATCACTACAATGAAACGGAAGAATTTTTCTACCAGGTAGAAGGCAACATAGTATTGAAGATAATTGAAGATGGCGAACCAGTTGATATTCACATCAACGAAGGCGACATTTTTCTTTTGCCGCCAAAAGTTCCACATTCACCACAGCGCCCCGCGGGATCTGTGGGATTGGTGATGGAACTCTATCGGAAGCATGGAGAAAAAGATGGGTTTATGTGGTTTTGTGAAAACTGCAATAACAAGCTCTATGACGAATACTTTGATCTCACAGATATAGTTAAACAACTGCCGCCAATTATGAACAAGTTTTATGCTTCGGAAGAATTGCGGACTTGTAACAATTGCGGCACGATTATGCAGCCACCAAACTAACCAGCAGATTGGATAGACCACTAAAAGTTGATATTCACACCCATATTCTGCCCAAAACCTGGCCAGATTTGAGAGAGAGGTATGGCTATGGTGGGTTCATTCGCCTTGAGCACCATAAGCCTTGTTGTGCCAGGATGATGATGGACGATAAGTTCTTCCGCGAAATCCAGGATAATTGCTGGGATCCTAATACCAGGATTACAGAATGTGACCACCACCAGGTTGATGTGCAGGTACTATCAACTGTACCGGTTATGTTTAGCTACTGGGCCAAGCCAGAGCACACGCTGGATCTTTCCAGAATTCTTAACGATCATATTGCTGGAATCGTCAATGATTATCCAGATAGGTTCATTGGACTTGGCACCATTCCAATGCAAGACAGCAAACTTGCGGTGCAGGAATTGGAGAGATGCGTAAAGGAGTTAAAACTGGCTGGTGTGCAAATCGGCACACATATTAACGACTGGAATCTTGATGCACCCCAGGTGTTCGAAGTTTTTGCTGCGGCAGAGGAATTAGATGCCAGCATTTTCATTCATCCCTGGGACATGATGGGCTCTAAGGATATGCCCAAATATTGGCTACCTTGGTTAGTTGGCATGCCGGCTGAAACTTCGCGTGCCATTACATCAATGATATTCGGAGGGGTATTTGAAAAACTACCAAAGCTGCGAGTAGCTTTCGCTCACGGAGGTGGCTCATTTCCAGCTACCATTGGCAGAATTGAGCATGGCTTTAATGTTCGACCAGACCTCTGTGCAGTTGACAACGACGTTAACCCAAAAGATTATCTCGGTAAATTCTACCTGGATTCACTGGTACATGACCAGGCAATGCTGAAGTACATTACAGATCTAATAGGCTTAGACAAAGTTGCCCTCGGCACGGATTACCCTTTTCCTTTAGGGGAACTAGAACCGGGTCGCCTGATTCAGGACTCAGCGTTTAATGATGAAGCGAAGGCTAAACTTCTGGGTACAAATGCTTTAGATTGGCTGGGAGTACGCACCGAAAAGTTTGTCCATGCCTAACACCTACTTCTACAATACGCCCATTGGCACTTTAGAGATTATCGGAGACGGTGATGGGATTGTTTCGATGACCTTTCAAGATGAATATACAGACACATCAGAAGATTTGGACTCGGAGGTTATCAAGCAATGCTTCCTGGAATTGGAGCAGTACTTTGCTGGGGAGCGAAAATTCTTCGATATGAAAATCAACCCTTTTGGCACAGACTTCCAGATGAAGGTATGGCAAAGGCTAATGCAAATCCCCTACGGAGAAACAATCTCCTATGAAGCTCTGAGCATTGACCTGGGAGATGTGAAGGCCATTCGGGCTGTTGCAGCAGCGAATGGCAAGAACCGGTTGCCAATTGTAATCCCCTGTCATCGTGTAATTGGTAAGGATGGAGGCCTAACGGGATTTGCCGGAGGGCTGGATAGAAAGGAATGGCTGCTGAAACATGAAGGCGCACTTATCTCTAACCAACTTTCTTTGTTTTAGCTGTGGAATATTCCTTTACTGAAGATTTTGCCCGACGGATGGATGAAGAGGATCAACTTGGTCACTTTCGCCAGCAATTCCACATACCGAGTCACAACAGCCAAGAGTACATCTACTTCACCGGCAACTCTTTGGGTTTGCAACCAAAAACAACTCGTGAGTTTTTGGAGACTGAATTAAAGGCCTGGGAAGATTTGGCAGTTGAAGGTCACTTTGAAGGCAGCAACCCGTGGTTTCATTATCATAAGTTCACCAAGGAACTATTAGCCCGGTTAGTGGGCGCCGAGCCCGGGGAAGTAGTTTCCATGAATAACCTGACTGGTAACTTGCACCTACTAATGGTCTCTTTCTACAGACCTACTAAGGAACGATTCAAGATAATCGCAGAAGCCGGAGCCTTCCCTTCAGACCAATATATGCTTGAGACCCAGATACAGTATCATGGCCTGGACCCCAGCGAGGCTTTGATTGAACTCAAGCCCAGGCCCGGCAGTCATACTTTAGAAACATCTGATATCACTACGGCTATTGCTGACGCCGGACCGGAACTGGCGCTGGTAATGCTAAGTGGAGTGCAATATTACTCTGGGCAATTTTTTGATATACCTACCATTACTCAGGCCGGTCATGATGTGGGTGCAATAGTAGGGTTTGACCTGGCTCATGCCGCGGGCAACGTGCCCCTAAATTTACATGACGACGGGGTTGACTTTGCAACCTGGTGTAGCTACAAGTATCTGAACTCTGGTCCTGGTGGGGTTTCTGGGATCTTTGTACATGATCGGCATGGAAATAATCCCCACTTACCCAGGTTCGGTGGCTGGTGGGGTCATGATGAATCTCAGAGATTCAAAATGGAAAAGGGTTTCATACCCATGCAAGGTGCTGATGGGTGGCAACTAAGTAATGTGAATGTTCTCTCCACGGCAGCTCATTGGGCTGCATTAGAGGTGCATGATATGGCCGGAATGGAAAACCTGCGGGCTAAGAGTATCTTTCTCACAGGTTATCTTGAGTTCATTCTAAACCAGATTAACAATAACGACTTTGAGGTAATCACACCCACAGATCCGGAGCAAAGAGGCTGTCAACTGTCGCTGCTATTTAATACAAGAGGAAAAGAAGTTTTTGAAGAACTAACAGCCCAGGGAGTGGTGGTTGACTGGAGAGAGCCAAATGTGATCAGGCTTGCGCCAGTGCCACTTTACAATAGCTACTCAGATGTATACCAGTTCGGAAAGCTTTTGGAGAAAGCTTTAGCCAAAGAAGCTAGTTAAAGCCCCAGTCGATCATAAAGCTCATCCATCTTCTTTTCCTCATCGGAGGAATATCCCCCGGAGGCTCCTGCAAATAGGTGCATGGCGTGCTCCATAAACTCTTTTGACTTTGGATTGCTGGCCCCATGTTCCTTGAGTGCATCCAGGATGTCGTTCTCGAGGCTTGACGCATTTCGGAGAATGTGCTGCAACTCTGCTTTGATTGCATTCATCATTTCTTTCTCCTTTTCGTCCACATTCTCCACGTCATCGGGAATGAATTCATCCCCTAACATTGCTGAGAGTTTTCCTACCAGCATCATTTCTTTAGTATCCAGCACCCCATCGCTGTTAGCTACCAGGAGAGCAGGAACCATGCTTATCACGGACACAAATTGTTCTTTGGTTAAGTTATGATCTCTTGATTGTGAGTAGGAGTCAAATAGTTGATCAACCTTTTGCATAATGTTTTGGAAAAATAGTGATATTCTAATTTATGTATTTCTAACTAGCTGGCCAATAATTCCAGGTATTGTTCGTATCGGATCAGGATTTGCCTGACATAGTTGACAGGCTCCTCTCCCCGACAATAGCCTGATTTTACCACCGGATCATTAAAGAATTTTGGTTTGGATTTGTTAAGCACATAGTACTCAACATTGTCATCCCAGACATTTGGATCTCTGCCATATTTTTCTGCAAGCGCCCTGGCATCAATAACATGGCCGGGTCCTACGTTGTAGGAGGCCAGTACAAATTTTCTCCGTTCCTCCTCATCGCTGATCGACTGAGCCCAAATATTATCAAGATAACGCAGGTAGTTAACTCCACCCTTGAGGCTTTGTACCGGGTCATATACATCAGTGGTACCAAATCTTTTGGCCGTAGCTGATATCAATTGCATTAGACCCATGGCACCGGCCCATGACTTGGCTTTGGGGTCAAATCGAGACTCCTGGTAGATTTGAGCTGCCAGTAACCGCCAATCCCACTGAATTGAATCTGCAAGTTGCTGTATCAGATCATCGTAAGGTGAGAGCTTATTGCCGGTGAAAGAAGTATAGTCACTGGTTACGCGGTTAAGAGTGGCGCGCGGATTGCGGTAATATTTGTTGTAGGTATAGTTATAAATAGGTCCCCGCTTCATTTTTGCGATCCACTCGTTGGTAGTTTGTAGCAACATAGGTGAATTTTTTCTCACTGCCCATGCAATCTGTTGGGGAAAACTTACCGGGGTGGATATGTCAATGTCTCTATAGTAGTTTGCCGTTACCATGGCAATATCTTCATCGGCGACCGTGTAGTCAATTTCGCCTGTTGCCACCTTTTTGATAAGTGCTTCCGTCTCTGAATCCTCTGTATCCTCTACTATCAGAATATCGCCTCCAATTTCTTCCGATAAGTTCTGTAAGCGATCCAAAAAAGAAGAGCTCTGCCTTACACGAACTTCTTTGCCTATCAGATCCACTTGGTTGCGAATTAGCATGTTCTCTATCTCATGCTTCTTAAGATCACGCCATCCGTCCGGTTTTCTCTGAACCAACACCTGGCGCACAGTATAGTGGCTGCTGGTAAAGTTCACCTTCTTCTTGCGCTCCTTGGTAACAGTTAGCGTATATGCGATTATATCTCCTTCACCGTTATTAAGTTTCTTGAAAGCTTCATTAATGCTTGCAGTTACAATGAGGTCTAACTCAACTCCGAGTTCCTTGGCTAAGAGTTGTAAGAGTTCATACTCATAACCCATTGGCTGACCTTTGTAGAGAAAGTAGCTGGTAGAGCTGTTATCCACAATGGCACGGAGAGAACCTCTTTCAATAATTTTATCAAGGTCGAACTCAACTGGTGTGTCTTGCGATGCAGGTGTAGAACCCAGAGGCTGGCTCTCCGAGCCAGACTTCTGACAGCCACTGACTGAAATTACAGCGATAACCAACCAAGAAAAAGCTGTTTTTCTCATAAGCAACCCAGAGGGGGTTGTTCAGCATTAAATTAAGTTACGCAATTTATTAATGAATGAAAACGCTCATCTGGAAGGAAGTCACTTAAGTGACATTACAGCGTTCTTAATGGATCGCAGATGTGACATTTCTCTCTTCGTAGCCTTAATTGCCAATCTGGTAATGATGAAGGCGAGTATGCTAAAGCCGATTACGATCAGATAGAACGCCCAGTTACTCATGGACTTGGCAAATTCAGGTAAAAGTAGGGCAAAGCCGGCCACGTAAATCACAGCCATCGATGCCGAAACACCTCCACTTAAGCGCTGACGCCAGCTGTAAAAGTTTAACATTTGCGTGGCGTATGCATGACTTCCGGTGTCGATACCAATCCTCCGGAGTTTGATCCTGCTCCAAATCTCCAATAACATGCGGAGTGCCAGAATCGAGATCATCGCCACTATACCCAATTGGCTAGAAGCCGAGTGAAGCCCAATCGGGGTAATGACAAAAACAACCAGCGAAAGTAGGGTTGCGCCGAAAATGATAATGTTAGTACGATGCAATCTTGCTGATTGCCTAAGGTGAGCCTTAGCTTTTTGCTCAATATCCTTGGCATCTGCCATATCAGACTGGTCCGATTGATTATGCCAAATTGCTTCTATGTCCTTAAAGTCTGTCATTCTTAATCAAATCACTAAGTTTGCTCTTGATCCGGTGAATTCTCACGCGAAGGTTGTTTTCTGTAATACCTACAACTTGCGAAATCTCTGAGTAGGGCATCTCTTCCAAAACAAATGTGATAATAATACGCTCAGCCTCGCTAAGCTTGCCAATGGCCCGGTACAACTTCCGGATATCTGATTCATTTTCTTTTGTATCAGCGTCAGCATTTATACTCTCTAATTCCAAAGATGACTTCACCTCCGTCTTTGCTTTCCTGATGTACATCAAGCAGGTGTTAGCTGCTATGCGGTAAACCCAGGTGCTTATCCTGGCATCGCCACGAAAAGTGGATAAGGCCTCCCACACCTTGATGAATACTTCCTGGCTTAAGTCTTTGGCCAGGTCAATGTCACCCGACATGTAACCCAAGCATAGCCTATAGACACGCTGCTTGTGGGTCTCATAAATCTCAGTAAAACTATGGGAGGCCTTTTGATTCAATACTATTACGGTCTAAGGAAGGAATCTACCTGGTCAAGAAACCATTGTGGTTGATCCCACATAATAAAGTGGCGACTACCTTGCTCAGGATACACTATTGTTTTACTACTCAATTTCTCATACTGCTTCTTGTAGTTGACTTCAATCTGCTCCTTCTGTGGATATGTAGCCCCTAAGACCAGTACTGGCTTCTCGATTTTAGCAAGATCCTCTCGAAGGTCTACCTTTAGTAGGTCCGTGAAACCATAAACATATGTTTTCCTGTCGGTCTCCACTGCCCAAGTTATAAGTTGTTCGTGCCGGCTTGAGTCTGCACACATGAAATTAGCCATATTGTTAGCATTCTGACGAAACTGTTCGTCATTCATTTCAAGCATTTGCCGGTTATAAGGGCTATTGTATTGCAGGTTTTCCGGGTTGTAATCAGGGATCATCAGTGCACCCATACTTGGCAAAGCGTCAACAATTACCAATTTATTAAACCAATCGGGGTTTTCACTGGCAAGCCAAAGGGCAAGTGTGCCACCCATGCTATGCCCCACGATTGATGCCTCTTGCAATTTTTGATTGGAGATATACTCCTCAACTTGAACCTTAATCGTTTCGAACCAGGGTGTGTCTATAGGTTCCACTTCGCCAAATCCGGCGAATGTAAAAAGATGTAGTTCATTTGATTTGGAGTATTTTTTTACCAACTCACTCCAGACTTCGTCTGTGCAAGTAAATCCTGGAAATAATAGTATTGGATCTCCTTCTCCCACGGTTCTTGTTTCAAAAGCCGATTGGGCTTTAAGTGAAAAGTTCAAAAACAATAGGACGGTTAACGAAAACAATTTACACTTCATTTTTACGATTTTTCATTTTGCTAGCTTATGATGCAGCTCGCATTGGATTGTTACATAATGGGGGTATTTATTTTAGCTGGGATGCCACCAACCTTTTCCAGGGAATTGGAGTTATATTAATTACCTCGTTTCTGAAATATGATGAAACCGTACCTCAGCATGTTGTTTTTACTGGTTGCTGGTTGGGCCCAGGCGCAATTTGTAACTATTGGTGATGCTGAGCCTATGGGCGGTTCCTGCATCAAACTCACCAATGACCAGCCTTTTAGCGAAGGCATTGCCTACAGTACCGAACGACTTATTCTTTCTTCTCAATTTGAAATTGAGTTCGATATTTATTTAGGCGACAAAAATGAATTAGGTGCCGACGGGATCACTTTTGTTATTCATAATGATGTGAGGGGATTTGAAGCATTCGGCACCTTTGGCGAGTTTCTTGGCTATGGCGGTCGGAATTCCTTTGGCAGCGCGCACATATCTCCGTCAGTTGCCATTGAGTTTGACACTTATCAAAATTTTTGGCAAAATGACCCATGGTCTGATCACGTTGCATTTTTGGAGAACGGCATCAATAGCCACAGCAGTTATTGGAATAACAACAATGACGACTGGAACCTGGAAGATGATCAGTTACATAGTTTTAGATTCCGATGGAACCCCATCAATACGCAGATTACCGTTTATCTTGATGATTTTGTAGTGTTTCAGGGCAAACGCGATTTAATCAATGATATTTTCAATTCCCAGGATCAGGTAATCTGGGGTTTTACAGCTTCTACCGGCCGCAAGCACAACTTACAATATTTCTGCTTTCGCAGGTTAGCCAGATTATAGCACCTACTACCATGTTACGCTCAGCACAGTTCTCAGATTGTGGACGATATCGGTATCTGCTTCACCGAAACTGGGGCTTTGGGAATGGAACCTGTCTTTTTGTAATGCTCAATCCCAGCACGGCAAACGCTGTTAATGATGACCCTACTATTCGCCGCTGTATAGATTTCGCCATTCGATGGGGATATGAAGAACTTGAAGTTGTGAACTTGTTTGCCTTTAAGGCTACTTCCCCCGCTGACCTTTTCAACTCTAGTCTTCCGGTTGGAGAAAACAATAACATGCACATTCTCGCGGCAGCAGATCGATCCGACCGTATCGTGCTGGCGTGGGGCAACCACGGTTTGCACCGAGATAGGAACCAAGAGGTTGCTGCGTTGCTATCAGATTTTCGGGATAAGTTGTTCTACTTCAGGCTAACAAAAGGCGGTCAGCCGGTTCATCCGCTGTACCTGCGTAAAGACCTAGAGCCTGTAGCTTACTGCTAGCACTTTATTGCCTATACGGCTATCAGTTTAACGGAATTATTAATTTTTCTTGACAAATTTATTTGTCCGTAATATATTTACCTTATGATTACTACCAAGAGCACTAACTCTTTAGACTTAATCGATTCTGTAGATAGCGCCTCAGCTTTGCTTAGCCCTATTAGACTACAAATGCTTCAACACTTAAAAGAACCGAATTCCGCTACCGGCTTGGCCAAACTGTTAGACCTTCCGCGGCAGAAGGTCAACTATCATCTTCGGGAGTTGGAAAAGAGGGGCCTGGTGCAGTTGGTTTCTGAGAAAAAGAAAGGAAACTGTGTGGAGAGGATAGTTAAGGCCAAAGCCAGAAGCTATCTGCTAAATTTTGATCCTGTGGGAAACTTGCCGGAAGACCCTAGTGAGATTAAAGACAAATTCTCGTCTACCTACTTAATAGCCATGGCATCTAAGCTAATCAAAGATGTGGCTACTCTGCAGAAAGGAGCTGAAGAAGCCAAGAAGCAACTGGCTACGTTTTCCCTGGAAACGGAAGTAAGATTTAGTTCAGCTGAGTCACTTGCCAAATTCACTAATGAGCTAACAGCTGTCGTAGCTAGTCTTGCGAATAAGTATAACGAAGAAGCCTCTGCAGCAGGCCGGAGCTACCGCTTTTGTTTAGGGGCGCATCCCGTGGTAAAAAAATAACTCACCAACTATCATAATTATGGAAAGCATAACAACACGTGGTATTGAGAAAAAAATTAAACTGAATGCATCCAAAACGGCCGTTTGGCAAGCCTTAACGAATGCCGAAGAATTGATGCGCTGGTTTCCTCACCTGGCCGAAGTTGATCCCGGCGCCGGAGGTAAGATTAAATTGCAATGGGGCGAAAATCACATCTGGGAGCTTCGCATCACTGCCTGGGAAGAGGAGAAATATCTAAGGCTCGAATACGAACAAGGTGCCGATTACAAGCAACTTGATGATCAGGAAAAGGCAAGCCTCTTTATAAATAGCAAGCTTAACCTGGCTGTGGACTATATATTGGAAGAAGATAATGACACCACAGTACTTAGGCTAGTCCATTATGGGTTCTCTTCAGAATCGGATTGGGACGATCTCTATGATGGTGTTAGTCGTGGTTGGAGTAGTGAGTTGCAAAACCTAAAGATCTACCTGGAAAACCACTACGGTAAAAACCGCAGTATGATTTACCTAGCAAGGGAGGCAAAAATGTCGCAGGAAGATATTTGGTCCAAGCTAATGGGTCATGATGGCTTTCGACAAGGCGGCTCTACCGACGACCTTGTTGATAACCAAAGGTATAAGCTACATGCGGCTGATGGCCAGGTATATGAAGGCACAGTTTACTTCTCTAATCCTCCTCTTGATTTTGTTGGCGTGGTTGAAAATTACAACAATGCCATGTTGCGCGTAAAATCAGACTTTTTCGGAAAGTGGCCAGAGGCCTTTGTGATCTTATGCAGTTATGGTATCTCTGAGGACGACACCAGGAGATTTGAGGAATTCTGGAGCACCCAATTAGAGAAACTTTTTCCCGCTTAATCTGGGCACAAAGTGCAGGCTTAGCCTGTTGAAGAGAGTGGTTATTCAACTTGCAATACTACTCCTTCTCTCCTTTCATCAGGAATACCTCTAATATTGTTTCCATCTTTGACTATGGTGTGGACCCCACCGAAAAACATATCGGGCCTATCCCAACGGATAATGGCCTCAACGCCGGGTGGCTCGCTGGTCATTTCCTCGTACTGTGGCTCCACATTCAAAACGCCTTTCTCCCAATAAACCCGGGGTGCGGCAATGGCCTGTTCAGGGCTTAAATTGAAATCGATTAGGTAGCGCAGTACTTGCATAATTGAGAACGGAATACGGCCAGCCCCGCCGGTACCAAGGGCCGCCCATGGTTCCCCGCTTTCCTGGCAGAGAATTGTTGGTGACATTAGTGACGACACCCTTGTATTGGGTGCCCAGCTGTGGAATCCTTCTGGAAAAAGGGCTCCTTCCCCCAGCATATTGTTCATCATTATATCTGTTCCAGGAATAATGAAACCCGCTCCCTGCCCATTGGTAGTTGTTATGGCCAGGGCATTACCGTGCTCGTCCATTATGCTGAAGTGAGTGGTGCTGCCATAGTTAGAAGAGCGCTCGTTGGACCCAGTTGTAATACCTTGTGCCAATGAATCCTGCCACTGCCTAAACCGGCTGCTATCGCTTCTAATTGCTTCAACTTCCATTAAGATACTTAGCAAGCCCAATAGGTCTTTCTGCGAAAAGTGCTCTGCCATAGTACTTTGGGCGCCGAGCATATCCAGGCTGAGGGCCATCAAAGCACCGCCAGCACTAGGCGGGGGATTTGTGAATATTTTACTACCATGATGGTGAATCAAAAGTGGTGCCCTGTGTTCTACCTTATAATTTGTAAAGTCTTCCATAGTCAGGAAGCCTTGAGCCTCTGAAGCCTTTACAATGCTTTGTGCTACTTCTCCTTCATAATAGAATCGCCTACCCTCATGTAGCAACTCTTCCAGAAGATCGGCAAAATTCGGCATAAAGAAATTTTCACCTTTCTTTATAATTTTCTTCTCTCGGTAAAATATGGAAGCAGCCGCTGGGTCGGCAGCAATAATGGGCTCCAACAAGTTAAAATCATAGGCCTGGAAGTTATTTACCGGTATACCTTCCTTTGCCATTACCATGGCTGGTTCTACAAGTATTCCCAGGGGAAGTGTGCCAAGATGCTTGTGTATTTCAAATACGCCCGCCATATTCCCCGGTACTGCCATTGAGCCCTTACCAATGTGGAATACCTCTGTTACGGCTCCAAAATGAATGTCAACCGGGTAAAAGTCAATTGAACCAATTTTGTCTTTGCTTTGTGGCGTTTGGCAGAAAAAGTCGAAAAGTAGTGGTTTGCCTGTTGCCGTAAGGGCAGTCATAAAACCTCCTCCTGCTGCTGAGCTCATGCAGGGTTCGGCAACAAACGAGGCCATCAGGGCTGCAACGGCGGCGTCAAAGGCATTCCCTCCAGCCTCTAACGCAATTTGCGCAGCCTCAGCTGTTTTTTCGTGGCCAGCTGCCACTACTCCTTTGGTTCGATTCATCATGACTTAGAAGCCCGATTTACAGCTTTTATTGTAAAATCACCGGGAAAACAGAAATCACCTTAAATTAGTAGTAATTATTAAAGAATCAAGGATCGACCTTACCCGATATTGGAATGAAAAAGATTTACGTATTAATGCTTGTTGCAGCCCTTTTCTTCGGTTGCAATCCTGAGAAATCCATGGGGAAAGATGATATGCAGGCACAATCGGCCGAAGAGGAAGAGCCAAAGATGGATTTTGAGGAATATAACCCTCCCTCTACACTTGTGGTACCAGAAAATCCTATCAGGCGGGCCAAGTATCGCTTCCTCGATGTGCATAATCACCAATTTAGAATGCCTACCCAAAACATGGACACTACGGTGATGCATATGGATAGCTTAAATATGGCTGTGATGGTGAATCTTAGCGGAAGGGGGCGCGGCGATGACGAACATTTGATTAAGACGCTTGAGAAAGCCAATCAATATCCGGGGCGTTTCATAATATTTACCAATGTAGATTTCAACAATATCGATGAGCCCGGCTGGTCGGAGAAGGCGGCCAAAACCTTAGAGGAAGATTTTAACCGTGGAGCTAAAGGACTGAAAATTTATAAGAGCCTTGGTTTACGATACAAAGACAAAGATGGCAATCGTGTTAAGGTTGACGACCCTCGAATTGATGCCGTATGGGCCAAATGTGGGGAGCTTGGAATACCTGTTTTAATCCATACTGCAGATCCCAAATCTTTTTGGGACCCGCACGACGCGAATAACGAAAGATGGCTCGAACTCAAACTTCGGCCTGGCCGGAAAAGAGGAGCTGATAACCCTGCCCCTTGGGAAGAACTAATTGCTGAACAGCATAACGTATTTCGGAAGCACCCAAATACCATTTTCATTAACGCTCACCTTGGATGGTATGCCAACAACTTGGAGAAACTTGGTGAGCTGCTCGATACTTATCCCAACGTCTACAGTGAGATCGGGGCGGTAATTGCGGAACTTGGCAGGCAGCCAAAAGCCGCTAACGTGTTTTTTGATAAGTACCAAGACCGGATTTTATTTGGCAAAGATGCCTGGAACCCTTATGAATACCATACCTATTTCAGGGTTTTGGAAACAGAAGATGAGTATTTCCCTTACTATAAGAAATACCATGCCTATTGGAAAATGTATGGCTTAGGTCTTCCTGATGAAATTCTAAAGAAGCTGTATTACCAGAATGCATTGAAAATAATCCCGGGCGTCGACGCTTCTTTATTCGAATAGTTTCTGAATTGAAGTGTCTCCGGAAAAAAGGCCAGCACAAGCATGAACATCGATCTTAGCAATCAAAGGATACTGGTCACAGGATCATCAAGAGGTATTGGGAAAGCTATTTCAGAAGCACTTTTGGATGCCGGTGCTCAGGTTGGTTTACACTACAACAGTACTCCGCAGGGCATTGAGCTATTGCTTGAAAAACATAGTGGTGCTAAGGGCATTAGGGCTAATCTGGGGGAGAGTAGTGAGGTGCTTCAATTATTCAATGAGTTTACTTCACACTTTGGTGGTATTGATGTATTAGTCAATAATGCTGGCATTGCTATCCAATCTTCCATTAATGACGAAGACAATCAGTTCATGCAAGATTGGAGGCAGACTATGGAAGTCAACCTGGGGGCGGTTGCTCTTTTAACCAAGAAGGCAATACAATCATTCGTAGAACAGGAAAGTGGCCGGGTTATTAACATTAGTTCCAGGGCCGCTTTCCGCGGCGATACAGCCGAATACCTCGCCTACGCCGCATCAAAGGGTGGCATGGTGGCCTTTACCAGATCGATAGCCAGGGCTTATGGCAAGAATGGAATTACGGCATTCAACATTGCACCAGGTTTCACACGTACGGAAATGGCGCAGGATTTTATTGATGAATATGGTGAAGAATACGCCACCAGCGACCTGGCACTAAACAAAATGACCGAACCGAAAGACATTGCCCCGCTAGTAGTTTTCTTGGCTAGCGGCCTGGCCGATCATGCTACAGGCTCTACCATTGACGTCAACGCCGGTAGCTATGTTCACTAGGGATGGTCATGAAGGCAGATAACCAAAGGGTATTGATCAGCCGCGAATCCTAAGTCATTTTTTGTCCGTTTACATTCTCAATAATTCGGCATAAATTGGAGATGTGAAGGAGTTCCACCCTATAGTAGCGAAATGGTTTAGTAATACACTTGGACAGCCGACAGATATTCAAGAGCAGGCTTGGCCTGAGATCAAGAAACGAAAGCACACATTAATAGCAGCACCAACGGGATCTGGTAAAACCTTGGCTGCTTTTTTCGCCATTATTGATGATTTGGTGAAGCAAGGACTTGAGGGCAAACTGATGGATAAAACTCAGGTGGTTTATGTATCCCCGCTAAAAGCCCTTAGCAATGACATTGAGCGAAACCTTCAGTTTCCTTTAAAAGGAATAAAGCAAGGTTTGGAAGATGCCGGCCTTGAGGACCTTCAGATAAAAGTTGGTCTTCGCACCGGAGATACCACACCCAGCCAGCGTGCAGCGATGATCAAGAATCCGCCTCACATCCTGGTAAGTACACCTGAGTCTCTCTACCTGCTCCTAACCAGTGAAAGTGGTCGAAAGATGCTATCGGATGTCAAAACGATCATTGTTGACGAAATCCATGCACTTGTTGGGGACAAACGTGGTTCACACCTGGCGCTTTCTATGGAAAGACTCAACCGGTTAACGTCTTACAATCTGGCTCGAATCGGGCTCTCGGCAACCCAGAAACCGATCGCCAGGGTAGCCAATTATCTTGTTGGTGCCGGCGGTATGAAAGAAGGTGTAGCCAATTGTGAGATCGTAGATACTGGTCACAAACGAGAGTTGGTTTTGGATATTGAGGTCCCTCGCTCTCCACTAAATCCGGTGATGGCCAATGAAGTGTGGGAAGAGGTGTATGACCGTTTAGAACAGTTGATTGGGCAACACAAAACCACGTTGATTTTTGTTAATACCAGGCGACTTGCTGAACGTATGGCCCACAACCTAAGCAACAGGATAGGTGCCGAACACGCCACAGCCCACCACGGTAGCATGTCGAAAGAACATCGTTATGATGCTGAGCAAAGGTTGAAAAGTGGTCAGCTAAAAGTACTAGTTGCTACAGCTTCGTTGGAACTTGGCATTGATGTGGGTTCTATTGATTTAGTTTGCCAGATCGGATCTCCTGGGTCGATTGCTGCCTTTTTACAACGGGTGGGAAGATCGGGGCATAGCATTTACGGCACACCCAAGGGCATTATTTTTCCACTAAGCAGAGATGAATTGGTTGAGTGTGTGGCAATTGTTGACGCTATCAAAAGAGGGGAACTTGACGAAATCATAATGCCTGAAAAACCTCTTGATATTTTAGCACAGCAAGTAGTTGCTGAGCTGGCTGGTGAGGACTATCAGGAAGAGGAGCTCTACGAACTCTTCAAATCAGCCTACCCCTACCGTGATCTAAAAAGAAAAGAATTTGATGGGGTCATTACTATGCTGGCTGATGGCTTTACCACCCGTCGAGGTAGAAAAGGAGCATACATCCACCATGATGTTGTAAATGCCCGTGTGCGAGCGCGAAAAAATGCCCGCATCACTGCGCTCATTTCCGGCGGCGCCATTCCCGATAACTTTGATTATGACGTTACCCTGGAGCCCACCAGTACTTTTATTGGGTCTCTAAATGAGGATTTCGCAATTGAGAGCCTGCCTGGTGATGTTTTTCAACTTGGCAACAATTCTTACAGAATATTAAAAGTCGAAACCGGCAAAGTTAGAGTTGAGGATGCTGGTGGAGCACCCCCCTCAATTCCATTCTGGCTCGGTGAAGCTCCGGGAAGAACAAAGGAGCTTTCAGAAGCTGTTTCTCGCCTTCGCTCTGAAATCTCTTCACGGCTGGGAGATCTCGAGGAAATCAAGAAATTGGAAGAACTTGAGGAAGACGAAATACCTGATAACTCTTGGAAAGAGGATGCCATAAAATGGCTTCAAGATGGTCTGGGCCTCAATTTAGCTGTTTGTGACCAGTTGGTCACATACTTGGCTACAGCCAAGGCTGCATTAGGCGAAATGCCCACCAGGGATACCCTGGTGATGGAGAGGTTCTTTGATGAAGCAGGTGATATGCACCTTGTTATCCACTCTCCATTTGGCAGCCGGATGAACCGGGCCTGGGGCCTTTCACTACGCAAAAGGTTTTGCCGCAAGTTTAATTTCGAATTGCAAGCAGCGGCAACAGAGGATAATATCATTCTATCACTAGGTGCAACCCACAGTTTTCCAATAGATGAGGTCTACAACTACCTCAACCCTAAAACAGTCCGGGATGTACTGATACAAGCACTGCTTGATGCGCCCATGTTTGAAATCCGGTGGCGATGGAATGCGAGTAGGGCTTTGGCAATCTTAAGGAGGCAAGGCAGCAAGAAGGTGCCTCCGCAAATTCAAAGGTCGCAATCTGAAGATCTCATCGCCCTTGTCTTCCCAGACCAGTTAGCTTGCCTGGAAAACATAGTGGGGGAAAGAGAAGTGCCAGACCACCCGCTGGTGCACCAAACCATTGATGATTGTCTTTATGAGGCCATGGACATTGATGAGTTGGAAGGCATGTTGAAGGAAATCAAGGCTGGAAACAAGACCTTACTGGGCCGAGATCTTCGCGAGCCTTCGCCAATGGCACAGGAAATACTCAATGCCAAACCTTACGCATTCCTGGATCCCGCTCCGCTGGAAGAAAGAAGGACGAACGCGGTAAGAAGCAGGGGCTGGATGGACCCCGCTACCGCCCGGGAAATTGGTAGCCTTGATGCGGCTGCACTGGAAACGGTTAAGGCCGAGGCGTGGCCCATGGTACGCTCCGAAGACGAGCTGCACGATGCGTTGGTTTTGCTAGGATACATGACCGAAGAGGAAGGACGCTATGGTGATGGACTGGACAGTTGGGAAGGATTGCTGGATTCTCTAATAGCACAAAACCGAGCCACAAGATTAATAACCGCAAATGGGGCAGTATTATGGGTAGCGGCAGAAAGAGTTCCACTGCTTGAAGCCATCTATAGTAATCACAAATACGAGCCCAGCTTATCCCTTCCAGCAAAAATCAAGAATCAAGAATGGGAAGAAACTGATGCAATTAGAGAGACAATCCGAGGCAGACTTGAATCAGTGGGCCCCATACTTTCTAATAAACTAGCCACTTCGGCGGATATTAAAATCACCAAGATTGAACAGGCCTTGATGGCTCTTGAGAATGACGGTTTCGTAATCAGGGGTCAGTTCTCCCCCGGAATTGAAGAAACAGAATGGTGTGAAAGAAGACTACTGGCCAGAATTCATAGATATACTCTTCAGAAGTTAAGGAAAGAGATTGAGCCAGTTTCTGCTGCCGACTTTATGCGCTTTCTTTTTGCGTGGCATGGTTTAGATACCGAGCACAGGCCTGAGGGGCCCGAAGCCCTGTCAAAAGTGTTGGAGCTTCTTGATGGCTACGAGGCGCCGGCGGCAGCATGGGAAAGCGATATATTACCGGCTCGAGTAAACGATTACGATTTCTTCTGGCTGGATGTACTCTGCCTGTCAGGCAAATTGGTTTGGGGAAGATTTAGGAATGAAGAAAATGGTAACGGGGGGAAATCTAGTAATCCGATAAAAACCAGCCCGGTATCAATAACAGCTCGTGAGCACATTTCACTTTGGCGTTGCTTCTTAAAAGAAGGTAGTGACAACCTTTCCAACAATGCGCAGACCATTTTCGATTTGCTTACTAAGGAAGGAGCATCTTTTTACGATGATATCTTGAAGAAAAGTGAATTGATGCCTGGCCAACTTGATGAAGCCATGGCTGAACTTGTTAGCAACGGTAGGTTAACATCCGATAGTTACACTGGACTAAGGGCCTTGTTGGTGCCGTTGAAATATAAATCCGAAACTTCTCGCCGGCGGAAAAAGGTGGTCTTCACAATGGATCAGGCAGGCCGTTGGTCCTTGATCGATTCTTATTTAGAGGACCTCCCCAAAGACGATGACCGTATTGCAAAGCAGAAAGATCTGGAAAAAGTAGCACGTATCTTTCTTAGGAGATATGGCGTAGTTTGCCGAAAGTTGATTGACAAGGAAGCATTTGCTCCCCCATGGAGAGACCTGGTTCGCGTTTATAGAACATTGGAAGCCAGGGGCGAAATAAGAGGTGGAAGATTTATTGACGGACTGTGGGGAGAACAGTTTGCCTTGCCCGAAGCCATTACTTTGTTAAGAAAAATCAGGAAAGAAAGCAAAACCAATAAATTGGTTGCCATCAGTGCAACCGATCCACTGAATCTTACTGGCTACATCACCCCAGGTGGTAGGGTCCCTGCCCATCTTAATAACCGTATTTTGTATAGAGATGGTATTCCTGTCGCCTTTCGGGAGGGCAAAGAAGTAAAATATGCTGAGAGCTTCGACCCGAAAGAGAAATGGAAATTACATACGGAGCTGATCCAAAGAAAAATTCCGCCTAAAGTAAAGGCATACTTGGGGCGTGGAATTTATTGATCTTCTAGTTCTAATTGATTCGATAGGTACCCGACAGTTAATTCCCCTCGGCTATCTCCTCCATCGAAGTTAACCTCACTTCCCAGATCACTTTTTCTTCATCCCCAAATAACTTAGCCTGACGTGAAAGGTTAAAACCTTGGCTATAGGAAATACCATTGCGCTCATTACCCAGGGTCACGGTTAAAAGTCCACTGTAGATTTGCAGCGATTGTGCTGTCAGCGGTTCCTTTACTAACACCTTCACCACATCTCTCTGAAGAAGTCTGTCTTGATTCCGTATTTGCACTAAATAGTCTTCAATTGTTCCAGCGTTTGATACTAACCTATTCATTTTAGTTTTACCTCTACTCTCGAAAAGGGATAGTGAAAGTTCCAATGCCTGGTCACGGAAGGTAGCTTCATAGACTGTGTCCGTCATAATGGCAATGTACCCGTATAGTTCTTCAACTTTTTGAATGGCCTTGACTTCGAAGGCTCTAAGGGATTCCTCATCAATTTCCTGGGTAGTAAACTGCTCCTCCAATAAGGAGGTCTTTGCTGAAGGGTTAATATCCTCCAATGCTCTCTCTCTATTGTGAGTTGCACAGGCCGAGATTATTATCAATCCCCAAAAGAGAAATATTCCTTTAGTCATTGCTTCCAGTTCTAAATCTTAACATTTTAATCTTGCCTCGTTCATTTGCTACCTCCAGAATCTGCAAATTTCTGAGTCGACCTACGGGTAATGTTATTCGATCAATGAACTCCTCCTTGTTATACATTTCCATCCCCAAACCACTTTTATCAAATACCTGATAAATAACCGCATTGTCGGCAATCATTATGTGTAATTGCTCCCGCTTCCTGTTCCAGTCATCAACATTGGCATTAGAAATCATGCGTATAACTTGCGTGTAATCGTTTGTTTTAAGAAATAATTGTTCGTGATGTCTTTTCCCGAGCATGGTTCTTCTGACTGTATCGGGCAAATAATAGGCGGAGTTTACAACCAGGCAGATCTCCCGCTCTCTTGTCTCAAATGCTATACATCCTTCTGCACTTCTCATTATCAAAGGCGATTCATTCTCCACCAGGAGATGCAAGTCCAGGTCCTCTTTTATCGGTTCGCCGGTGTAAGCGTTATAGAAACAGAACTCGCAAGTTCTTGACCGTTGTGAAAGGACTTGCCAGCTAATAACCGCAAGCAATAATAGTAGCGCTGGAGTACCTATTAATAAACTCCTATTTCGCACTTTACCCTTTCCTACACCCTGAGCATTTTTCGCCTTAAATTCAAACCAACTGGCATAACCTGCATAGCGACTGAGAAGGTTGAGTATATCAACCCTTGGCACCTGGTCTTTATCGGACTTAATATGTGTATAGAACCACTTTTCACTGACCCTGTTACTTACCTGCTCCATCAAGTCCTGTTGAAAATTAGCAATCTCCTCTCCCTTCCAATCCTCAATTATTGGGCTATTACCAGGATACCGCTCTCTAAGTCGAGACGCTATTTTCTTTTTTAAACTGCTGAAGTACTCTCTGTCAGTAGTCTTCATTTTGACCAAATATAACCCCTGGAGTGGCTCATTACCCAATTGGCAATTTGTAGGCTTTTTGTAAAACAATTTACAATCGTTTTACCAGCAATCTGCTACCGGGTTCCTCGCGGGGGCCGTTATGTTGAGGCAATTTTTAAAACAAAATGTAATGAAAAAAAATCTTAGTGTTCATTTAAGTAGGAACGTTAAAAAGAGCAAGTTCTTATTTGCTTGCATCCTGGGGCTAATCTTGATCGTAGCTGGTTGTCATGACTCCGGTAGGTTCAGAGGCAGTCATCACATAGCACCACCGCCAACGGCTCAATTACAAGATTCGGAGAGTTTGGTGCATAACACGGAAGAGTATGACCTGTTAGTAGATAATCCATTTAAGACCACATGGGATGACCCGCTCTCTACATTTTCAATAGACGTAGACAATGCTAGCTACAGCATGATGAGAGGCCTGATTGAGGACAATCGCGTGCCCCCGAAAGATGCCATTCGCATCGAGGAGTTAATAAACTACTTTGATTATCAGTATCCGGAGCCTGGAGATGAGCATCCACTTGCTATTTCCACCGACCTGGTTACCTCTCCCTGGAGCGAGGAAAATCAGATTCTACGCATAGGCCTGCAAGCCAAAAGGTTAGATCTGGAAAACCTCAAACCAAGCAATTTAACCTTTCTGATAGATGTTTCAGGATCAATGCAAAGTCCGGATAAGCTCCCGCTGGTCAAAAAATCAATAAAACTGCTCCTGAACAATCTCTCGGTGAATGACAAAGTGTCTATCGTTGTGTATGCCGGCAGTTCGGGTTTGGTATTGCCAGCAACGGCAGTAAGTGACGAGAATCTCACCGGGATCATTCGAAAAATTGATGCTCTAGAGCCAGGCGGGTCCACCGCTGGTTATGCGGGAATAGAACTCGCTTATCAGACGGCTATGAAAGAGTACATGGAAGGAGGCAATAACCGTGTTGTTCTTTGTACTGATGGAGATTTTAATGTTGGGGTTTCTTCCTCCAGCGAGCTTGTACGGCTTATTGAGGAGAAGCGTCAATCTGGCGTGTATCTGACTATTTGCGGCTTTGGTATGGGAAATTACAAGGATGGTCGTATGGAGCAAATTAGCAACGCCGGCAACGGCAACTACTTTTACGTGGATAATGTAAAAGAGGCTGAGAGAGTATTTTCAAAGCGCATGAGGGCCAACATGTTTACAGTGGCAAAGGATGTCAAAATACAGGTGGAATTCAATCCGCAACATGTTCAAGCCTATAGGTTAATCGGTTATGAGAACCGGGTGATGGCCAAGGAAGATTTCAACGACGATAAAAAGGACGCAGGAGAGTTAGGAGCTGGACACACAGTTACTGCTTTGTACGAGGTCGTACCAGTGGGGGTAGAATTTGAAGTTTCGTCTGTTGACGATCTGAGATACCAAAGTTCGAAATCTAGCAAGGCCGGCAGGACAAAGGAGTTAGCAACAGTAAAATTGCGCTATAAGCCGATTGGGAGTGAGGCCAGTACTTCTCTTGTAGAGCGTGTAGACCTGAATGCAAAGTCTGCCAGTGATGACATGACCTTTGCCATGTCTGTGGCGAGTTTCGGCATGATCTTGAGGGATTCACCTTATAAGGGCTCCTCCAGTCTTGAGCAGGTACTGGAAATGGCAGAAGACAATACCAACGACAATGAAGACAGGGAAGAATTTGTGAGGTTAATTGAGAAATACAGACTGCTGAGGGATTGATTAAAATCCCTCAGCCCTTTACCTCAAATCATACAACCATGAAATCAACCCTAGTGCTATTGATAATAATGGCTGGCACCATTGTACAATCTCAGCCTCGCGTCAATTGGCCAGAAGACACGGCCAGAGCAAAAGAGGCAAATGCTCTCTATAAGGACGCCATGCTCAAAAAAAACTACCCAGAGGCCATTACCCACTTAAGCTGGTTATTAGAACATGCCCCGGATTTTAACCCTGCTATATACATTCACGGAGATAAAATCTATTCGGAATTGGTAAGGATTGAGAACGATCCTAAAGACAAACAGTCATTACAAAATCTTCATTTGAGTCTTTATGATAAGCGTATTCTTTACTTCGGAGAAAAGGAGAGGGTCCTTAACCGAAAGGCTTTAACCGCTTACAAATACTGGTCGAAGAGAGCCAGGCAAAGCGAACCCCTGCTCGCAATTTATGATAGCATATTTGCTTTTGAGGGGAACCACTTGATCAATTCCAACTTACCTGCCTATATGCAAGTAATTAGATTGAACAAAAATGTTCTTACTATGGAAGGAATACTCTACCGATATGATTTAGTAAAGGCAATTATCGAGGAAAGAGGTTTGCAACATAAGTATGGTAAAATCGTGGATGATATCCTTATTAGCTCAGTCACTATGGATTGTGATCTGGTCGAAAACCGATTTGGATTGTCGTTTATTAATCAAGAGACAAATAGCAGTGCTAAAAGATTGGTGAGCCTTGCTTTAGCCTATAACTGTAAAGATTTCACCGCCTTTTGGAAGGCTCTAGCGATGCTTAACGAGTCACAACCAAATTTTAATTTTACAATGCTACTGGCCTCACAAAAGATCAATCAACAGTCTCTACAGGAGGCGCGGGTGTTTTACCAAAAGGCCTTGACTCTTACCAATGACGCCCAAAAGCAGTCGGCTATTTACCTAACTCTAGCTCAAATTCGATTTAGGGAAAGGCGTTACTTGGAGGCCAGACAATTGGCAAAGGAAGCACTGCAACTAGAGCCAACTTCAAAGGAAGCTCATCTACTGATTGGAAACTTGTACCTCAATAGCTTTGATATCTGTAAAGAAGGGAAAACCCAGGCTGAGGACAGGGCGGTGTTTATCGCTGCCTACGAGTCTTTCAAAAAAGCTGGAGACATCAAGCTGATGAAGCTTGCTTACAACCAATTTCCTAGCAAAGTAGATTTGCACTGGGCAAACCTCCAAGAAGGAGAAAAATTTCAAATCGGCTGTTGGATAAACAGCACTGTCACCTTAGTGGCCCGACAAGATTAAATGATGGGAAATTGCCTACCCGGTATCAGCCGCGGAAAAGCTACTCTTCCACGGTTAGCAGCCAGGCATCAGGGAAAAGGAACTGCTGGATTTGCCGATACTTATTCCGCTCAATACGCACGGCATCCATACTATCAGAATCGTAAAATACGGTTACATAGTAATAGCCCTTCTCGCTGGAATAACCATAACTGTTATCAAAGCCGCTGTTAATCAACTGGTCACTGTAGCGTTTGGCGTTCTCCTCAATGCTAAATGACCCAACTACAACATAGTGGCCGAGATCCAGTTCCAGAGGGTGATTACCTCGTTTTACAACCACTGGTGGCTCGTCATCAATTGGTGGCTCAACAACCTGAACTGTGTCCTGGGGAATTTGTTGCTCCACTACCAAAGTATCGGGCTGTGTAGTGGTAGTGTCTATTGGAACTACCGGCTCTATCCTTACAGTATCAACTGGAGCTACCTGCACCGTATCTGGTTGCGGTACGGGCTGGGGTTCAAGTTCTGGTTCTGGCTCTGGTTCCGGTTCAGGTTCTTCCACCACCGGAGGCGGTTCAACCTGGGTAGTGTCTTGTGGTATTTCTTCGATCTGCTCTTCAATCTGCTCCTCCGGTTCCTGTTCAAAGTCATCGTCTTGCCTGGCACTGCGACGACGCGGATCCCGATCTTTTACTTGGCCAAAAGTCAGGTTCATGCCAAATCTAACATTTGCCCTTTTGGCCCGAGCAGGGTAAAGTGCCGAAAGTATATTTTCTGAGGCTGCATATAATTGAACCACCCCAAGCCTTAGCGATAGACCGCCTCCAATATTTCCGAGAGAGCCATTTTTGTAGGTAGCGGTAACAACTGTATTGAGAAGTCTTCTAAACTTAAATCCATAAGAGAGCGCAAAAGCCGTATTGATGTCCCCTTCAAAAAAATCTGAATACGCGGTAGCTCCGAAATTATGCATATTTAGAAGTTCAATATTTGCTCCCATATAAACTCTTGGAATTAGCGCACTTGAATAAGTAATGCCCTCAGTTTCCACCAGCTCATACAGCCGTTCTAATGAATCAAGTTCCTGTTGAACAAACTCGTTGGATATGTTCTGATCATTGTTCAATAAGTCAAGGACATCAAACCCACTATAAGAATAAGTTACTGCATTCACGCCGTAGCTCTTTGTAAAGTCTTTCCATTTTATTGAGCCGATGTCGGTAGCTGAGGCTGTCAATGTTATCAAGTCATTCACTCTATACTTGGCTCCAATGTCGAAAGCTGTGCCCCTATTCCCGAAGTTTAGCACATTGTTTTTAAGAAAATCAGAGCTGCTGATGTTGGAGTCAAACAGATCACTAAATCCTGCAGTATTAATAGTAAAAGCATCATTACTAATAAATACGCTATCTATCCTGCTTAAGAATCGACCATTGAGATTGTCTGTGGTAAGATTAGCTACCCCATAAAGTAACTTCAGCCGACCCCCAATATATAGCCTATCGGTAATGCGTCTTCCATAGCCTAGAGCTACCTCGTGGAATGCAGTAGCTTTCCCGGAGAAACCGTCCAATGTAAAAGCCCTATTGGCATTCCTTGGGTCTGCTGGTCCGAAAAGTGCCCACTCAATGGCATCCTTCGGAAATGTTAATGCCCCATTAATTCTACTGTTTACAGCCAAAGAGAAGTAGTTCCTCTTTATCCTTAGGCCCAGGTAGAAAAGATTGAGATCTACATTGGTTTCAATGCGGTTTATATCTTTTAGAATATTAACAAAGTTCGTTGAATCGAACTGCAGGGAATCGTCAGCACGTCTGGTGAATATCTCATTAAAACTCAACCTATCTGCATTGGCGGAGGCATAGATAGACGACAGGCCAGGAAATCCAATTATCACTCTATGCTCAGGGAAAAGAGCAGGATTAAGCTGATTCGCCTGACCAACCGTTCGGTTCAGTTTGTAAAACGGAATTTGACTTTGCCCAAAGGCAAGAGTGGAGAAGGCTAATACGATGACGGCAATTATATATCTAATCAGCATTAGCCCGCGGTAAATTCGAATTGAGTTTGGATACCAATAAAAATTACTATCTGGTAGCTATCTAATACCCTAACCGATTGGGTACCATTGTTGGAGGTAGTTACACTCGCGCGCACGCGAATTGTGCGTGCATTTTTTATAGCATCTATCTTGGTTTGGGTAATTTCTACCAGTCTGGATTCTTCACCGGGAGCTGTTACATTGCCTGCTCCATCAATAACAGCAGCCGGCACAATAGTCGGGTCGCCCTCTACCAATTCCGCCAGGAGGTTTCCTCCAGCGTCCAGAAACTCCACCTGTATGTCGGCTTCAAATGGCAACTCATTGCTTACCAGTACCTGTATAAAAGCAAAGTCAAGGTCTTCCAAATCCTCACCTTCAAAAGCAAAGTCGTTAAACGCCTCCAGGTTGGAAATAGACCCAAAAAGAGGCAACTCCAATCGCATGCCGATGTTTACCTTGCTTGTGTCAACAACAAAATTTGAAACTGGCCCGGAAGGATTCATGATACCATCAAGTTGGTAGACAACCCGATTGGGTAAACTGGAAACAATGGCCGGAATGTTTGAATTAGATTGATTTACCTCTATGTTGCTTGTGACGGAGCCACCGAAATTATTCAAATCTGGAGCATTTATTACTGGTGCAGGCGTAGGGCCCGTTAGCGTAAGAGGGGGGCCTGGCAACACGGAGGTAGCCACCAGATTGTTCGCCATATTCACAGCAATTGGCAACCCTAGCTCATTTTCGAAGGTAAACTGTGCCTTTGGGTCTTCGATATTAATAGCTCCTGTTTGTACATTATCAAAGAACTTAATGTTGATAGTGTCCATTTCAGAGGTAATGGGAACGTTGGACCCCAGATTACCAAATATTGCTTGAAATAGAGGGCCTTGCACCTGGAACGAGATATTAAACTGCTCCCCGGCTCCGATCGGGTTTCCGTCATCAATAATGTTTAGGTCAACTGTAATTCTGAAGGCATTAGTAGCCGTTCCGTTATCCGTAAGATCCATCACCACGCCAGCCAAATCATTTGAGTTGGCAAATTGGCGATCCCCTGGGGTGCCATTGAAGTTATAATTCTGATTCAACGGTGTCCCATTGCTTGTTAATGCATCAAGAGTAATAGTGAAGTTGCCAGCCTGTGAAAAGTTCCAATCAATGTCTGTTTGCAATGTGCCGCCTTTCAGAAATACTGAGTCAAGTTGCTCGCCGGCGCCAGCAGTAGGGTAGGTAACTACAAAACTTTGTGAGACGTTAAGTTGGCCTGAAATAGGCCCAGGGGGAACTGGAACAGAGGTATTAATAGTATGGCTCGGAACAGAAAATATAGTTTCTGCTGTCTGCGAAACCAGGTTTTCCTCATAAGCTAAAGTGATCAGGCCGTCGGTCCCAACATCAACAATACTGGTACTATCCGACTCCAACAGGAAGTCATCAAAGCCCAACCGGGAATTAGCCAATGGAACAGCCAATTTGGGATTCCACGTGTATTGAGCAATCTTATCAATTTCGTCGAGTTCTTCTAAGCAAGAGACAATGAAGACCGTAACCGAGATAATTAGTAGACCTGGAATCTTTACTACTTTCATCAACTTACCAATTAAGGGTTATTTCTGGTTCGTTTATACTCCTCATTAGCCCTTGGTAACAAACTCCGACTGCTTAGCTAACCAATTATTAGTGATTTTGCCGAAAAGCCACGGATTGATTCTTCCGTACTTGGTGAATCATTACTTTAGGCGGTAAATATAGGATTTATAGCAGGAAAGCCATGAAGACCAGCGAATTAAACAAAGAATTGGGCAATGTAGATATTTATTTGCTTGACCAAATTTTGAAAGAGCGGTTTGAGCCCGGAAGTAGGATACTTGACGCGGGTTGCGGAGAAGGGCGCAACCTGACTTACTTTCTCAGAAACAATTTCGAAGTATTTGGCGTCGACCAGGAAGCTATGGCTATTAAAATGCTTCGCATGTGGGCACGTTCAATAAGTGAACAATCAACAGCTGATAACTTCCAGGTTGGAGACATAACTAGTTTGAACTTTCCAGCTGCAGTATTTGATGCAGTGATAAGTAGTGCGGTTTTGCATTTCGCAAAAAATCTAAGTCACTTCCATGAGATGATAGCCGAAATGGTAAGGGTACTGAAGGCCGGTGGCACGCTTTTCTTGAGAATGACCTCCAACATTGGTTTAAAGGATCATCAGGCCGATGGCGATCTTCATAAATTAGCGGATGGATCTACTCGCTTCTTGCTGACGGAACAATTGATTGAAGAACTGGCCACCAAATACAAGCTGGAGAAACTTGAACCACACAAACATGTCTCAGTGGAAGGTAGGCGGGTAATGAGTACGCTAGTATTGACCAAAGGGCAGTAACTGTTTAGATTTAATATTAAGTATTAGTTTTTCTCAACCTGTTCACGAACTCTGTTGCTACCTAATTGGTAATTTTAATTGTAAAGAAATGGCTATGAAAAATCGTTCCAAAGAAACAATAAGTGTTCATGAAGGTACTTTCATGGATCCTCTTACTAAAGGCGTGGTCTCTCCGATATTTCCATCCTCATCATTTAGCTACATAGATGTTGAAGAAAACCAGTATCCCAGGTATTTCAATACACCAAACCAAAAGGCCGTTGCAGACAAACTGGCAAAATTGGAACAGGGAGAGGCATGCATGCTATTCAGCTCTGGCATGGCCGCAATTACAACAGTTCTGTTCTCTTACCTAAAAACTGGCGATCATGCTATTTTTCAAAACGACCTTTACGGCGGCACACAAAATGCTATTAAAAACGAGCTTGAAAAGTTTGGCATTGAATACTCCATGGTGAACAGCACCGATGTGGAAGATTTCGCTAAACAAGTGCGATCTAACACCAAGGTGATTTATATAGAAACACCTTCCAACCCTCTCCTTAATGTTGTGGACATCAGGTCTATTGCAGATCTGGCCAAGGCCAACAACTTGGTTTCGGTCATAGACAATACCTTTGCCTCCCCAATTAATCAAAACCCTATTTCGCTAGGGTTAGATGTAGTGATTCATAGTGCTACCAAATATTTAGGCGGCCACAGTGACCTTCTCTGTGGTGCAGCAATCTCTTCTGAGCAGCATATTGCTAATATTCACGCCAGCGGCATAAGCTACGGCGGTAGCCTCAATGCGATGACCTGCTACTTACTGGAACGAAGCCTTAAAACACTGGCTATTCGAGTTGAAAAGCAAAACAGCAACGCCGGAAAGATCGCGGAATACCTGGAAAGCCATGGGGGAGTAAACGCAGTAAACTATCCGGGGCTGGCAAGCCATGCCAATCATGAAATTGCCGCAAGGCAAATGGAAGGGTTTGGCGGAATGCTCTCATTTGATATAGATACTGATTTGGAAGGATGCAAGGTTTTCAGCGGGGCGTTAAAACTGATTATCCCAGCAATGAGCCTCGGCGGTGTTGAGACCATTGTTTCCAGTCCACCACAGACCTCTCACGCTAAAATCAGCAAAGAAGAAAGAGAAGCGCTGGGCATCAGCGACACTTTGCTACGTCTGTCAGTAGGAATTGAGCACGTAGATGATATTATCGAAGATCTTGATCAGGCTTTGAGTAAAGTGAAGAATACCATTTCGGCTTAACCGTAAACGAACTCATCATTAATTGTAACCCGCTTAGAATCTGATGATTCTACTCGGCCTATAATCTTCGCATCAACCCCAAATTGGTTTGCAATGCCAATGATCGTTTCGGCTACTTCTTCCCCGGTGTAGATTTCGAGGCGGTGGCCCATGTTAAATACTTTATACATTTCTTTCCAGTCGGTGTTGCTTTCAGATTGTATAAGTTCGAACAAGGGTGGTACCGGGAACAGGTCGTCCTTTATTACATGTAAGTTGTTATTTATAAAATGCAGAACTTTTGTTTGAGCTCCGCCACTACAATGGACAATGCCATCAATTTGGTTGCGGTATTCTGCCAAAATTGGAATCATAACCGGGGCGTAGGTCCGCGTCGGCGACAATACCAACTTACCCAGGTCAAGGGGCACTCCCTCCACCATGTCAGTAACTTCCCTCGAGCCAGAGTAAATCAGGTCCTCTGGAATGTTATCATCAAAGGTTTCCGGATAGCGTTTTTGGTAAAGACTGGAAAATACATCATGCCTGGCGGAAGTCAGGCCATTGCTCCCCATGCCTCCGTTGTATTCATCTTCGTAATTAGCTTTTCCAAAAGAGGCTAACCCAACTATTACATTCCCAGCTTTAATACTGTCGTTACTAATAACCTCAGAGCGCTTCATCCTGGTCACCACCGTGCTGTCCACAACCACGGTTCTTACAAGGTCTCCAAGATCTGCAGTTTCGCCTCCGGTACTTTGAATTTGCAGGCCATGATCTCTCAGCATTTGCAGGCATTCTTCAGTGCCCTCAATAATCTCCTTGATAACTTCGCCCGGTATTAAGGCTTTGTTTCTACCGATTGTTGAAGACAAGAATGTATTGCCTACGGCTCCAACACAAAGCAGGTCATCGGTGTTCATCACAATGGCGTCTTGGGCAATGCCTCTCCAAACTGACAGATCTCCCGTTTCTTTCCAATAGATGTAAGCCAATGATGATTTTGTTCCGGCCCCATCGGCATGCATTATCGTGCAGTGGTCGGGATCGCCCGCAAGCTGATCTTCAACCACTTTACAAAATGCTTTGGGAAAAAGCCCCTTGTCCAGGGAGCTAATAGCAGCATGAACGTCTTGCTTAGAAGCAGATACACCTCGGAGATTATAGCGCTGATCAGGGTTTTCGGCCATCGCGGTAAAATTAAAAAAGCCTTTCGCAAAAAAGGCTTTTCAATGTTTTTAATTGCTTGCAAGTATCAACCGCCACCGCCAGAATCGTCATCATCAAAGAAGCGATCCTCATCAAATTGATCGGCGCCTTTATCATCAATATTGATAACCTTAAACTCTGTACGACGATTCCGCTGCCTACCCTCGGGGTTATCAGTACCATCGGGGTTTGTGTTGCGCTCAATCGGTATTGTCTCTCCATAGCCGCGAGCTACTAATCTACTACGATCAATTCCTCTTGAAACTATATAATTGACAGCTGACTCTGCCCGTCTTTGCGAAAGTCGTAAGTTGTACGAGTTGCTGCCAATACTATCTGTGTGTGAACTGAGCTCGATTCTTATTTCCGCATTGTCAAAGAGTAAATCTACCAGCTTATCCAATTCCACGGCAGCATCATCCCGAATATTCCATCGGTCCAAATCATAGTAGATATTCTCCACTATTATCTCTTTATCAATAATAATCTTATCCAAATAGAGAGTGGTATCTAATGTGACGTTAGTTTCAAGCTGCGTAAGTTGGTCTTGTGGGATAGACTTACCAACTGTTGTGTAGTTGAGCCTGGTGGTAAAATACTTTACATCTCCCCCAAGCTTCTCTCCAATTAATACGTAATGTTCGTGTTCGGCAACCCTGAAATTAAACTTACCATCGGTGGTTGTAACTACCTCGTCAATCTGTACCGGCTCATCCTTTTCTATTCTGAAAAGTTTCACGCTAACATTTGGCAAAATATACTCACCATCTTCAGCATGTGCTTTGGTTTCACCAGCCAGAAAGTAATTTACAACCCTTAGGTTGGGGTCTTCATTAAGAAAGGTGTAAATATCATCGTCGCCTTTGCCACCTTCTCTGTTACTACTGAAGAATCCACGGTCAGCCCTAAACAGGAAGAAGCCAAAATCGTCACTGACTGTATTTACTGGCGGGCCCAGGTTTTCAATAGTAGTTTTTCCATTAGATCGCTTAGCGACAAATACATCTAAACCTCCTAAACCGGCGTGACCACTAGAAGCAAAGTACATATAGCCGTCGTCTGAAATATAGGGGAACATTTCATCGCCATGGGTATTTATGTCAGGGCCAAGGTTTCTTACATTGGTAAACCTGCCCCGGCGATCCATAGTTGCTGAATACAAATCGATGCCACCAAAGTTTTCGATTTTGTCGTCAGATCGATTGGAAGCAAAGTAAAGTGTTCGGCCATTGGCGCTAAAAGCCGGACAAGAAGTCCAGGCGCCTGGCTTGTTGATATTAAGCATTCTGGCTTCAGACCACTCTCCTTTTCTAAATCTGCTTATGTATAAGTTAACTTCAACGGTTCCTCTTTTCTTTCCACTATTCCCCCGTGCAAATACCATCGTTTTCCCGTCAGGCGAAAATGTTACTGAGCCTTCATTAACATCAAAGCGATTGATGTTATCTCCCATATTTTCCAGGGTGCTCATATCAACAATTGCTCCCTTGGTTTTTAATCTGTAGATATCTGTGAAGCCAGTTCCGGTACCCTTATAGATCTTGCCGCCATCCCTATTGCTGGTAAAATAAAGTTCACCGTCTTCGTAGATGGGAGAATACTCTGCGCCGTTGGTATTGATAGCTGTTAAATTTCTTACCCGATAGTAGTTCTTCTTCTGCATTAGCTCATCAAGCTTGCGTAAGTTCTCTACCTCTGCCTGAGATCGCTCAAGCAGCTCCGGCTTTTGAGCGTTACTAAGGTATCTTTCCAGGTGTGATTGGGCCTCCTGGTACTTGCCATTATTCTTTAATGAGAGGGCATAATAAAGGTGTACTTCCTCCTCATTATAGCCGTTACTGATTGCAGCCTGATAATACTGTTCAGCCTGTGGAATGCGGTTTGAAAGTCGGTAAGATTCTCCCAGGTAGAAGTTTGCCTCGCCGGCAACTCCACTTTTGGAGGTGAGTTTGCGAAAGAAGTCAATAGCTACTTCATACTCCCCACGATCAATTTTCTTTATCCCTTTCTTAAGCTCTTTGGATTGGGCCTGAAGCGAGAACGCTGCTCCGATAAGCACCATAGTTAGAATAGCTTGTTTCATCTTCAACACAATTAAAATGACTCTTTTACTAGCAAAAATTTAGCCACAACGGGTATAAGTTTATGATCCTACTGAATCCGTATTTAAAAATCGGGCCATCCATGACTCCCTCACTGGCACCTGCCAGGAGGTTCTAAACTGATCCAGGCTGGCCACCGAATTGTTAAAAGTCAAGATATCATGCCTGCCCTCTAGTCCGATTCCCTTCCTTACTTCCGATAGACTTCTCAGCAGCACTTCACCTTCTTCCAGGAAGGCCACTTGTTGCCTGTTTAGAAAATCTATGTCAATGGCTGCCCCAAGTTCAGCTATAAACCGAACTGATGAGTCAATTGAACATCCGGTTGCAGCAGCTACATTTTCATTTACGGCAATTACCAAAAATTGATGATACTTTATTTCAAATGCTGCCGCAAGTGCGTTTCCGTGAGCAGCCCATTGACTGACAAACCTGGAAACCTCCAAAGCAACTCTTTCTTCTTCTTCATTGCTTAGTTTCCTATCGGCCTGGTAAACCCACAATCTGCTATTCCCTGGTAAGTTCTCTAGCTTCAATAATTCCATATCTTATAAACCTTGGGATTTTTCTATTAGTTCAACGATATCAAGCACTTTAACGCTGTCCTCCTTCTCTTTATTTTTCACTCCGTCACTCATCATGGTCATGCAGAATGGACAAGCTGAAGCAATTACCTCAGCTTCTGTTTCAAGGGCTTCCTCCGTGCGCTCAATGTTTACTTCTTTGTCACCCGGTTCTGCATCTTTGAACATCTGCGCACCTCCGGCTCCGCAACACAAGCCCTTCGATCGGCACCTTTTCATTTCAACCAACTCGGCATCTAATGCTGCTATGACCTGGCGCGGAGCTTCGTAGATGTTATTGCCTCTGCCAAGGTAGCAGGAGTCGTGAAAGGTTATCTTCTTTCCTTTGAATTCTCCCCCACCCTGTAGCTGTATCTTTCCGGTATCTATTAACTCCTGTAAGTAGGTAGAATGATGAATTACCTCATAATTACCACCCAGGTCGGGATATTCATTTTTGAAAGTATTGAAGCAATGTGGGCAAGCCGTTACGATTTTCTTTACTTCATATGCATTCAGCACTTCTATATTGGTCATGGCCTGCATTTGAAAAAGGAATTCGTTCCCTGCGCGTTTTGCCGGATCTCCAGTACAACTTTCCTCCTCTCCCAGCACCGCATACTTAACACCCACCTTATCGAGGATTTTTACAAATGCCTTGGTTACGTTCTTATATCTATCATCAAAGGCGCCGGCACAGCCTACCCAAAACAACACTTCGGGCTTTTCGCCTTTGGCAGCCAACTCGGCCATAGTTGGCACATGTATCTTTCTTGAATTCTCTTCGCTCATAATACTAGTTTGCAGTATAAATTTCCTCGGCCCACTTCATTCTGTCTGTAGGTGGAAATGGCCATGGTGCTCCGTTATTTTCAATGTTAGCAAACATGGCGTTCAATTGTGCTGGAGCAGACGATTCCTCAAGAACAAGGTATCTGCGCATGTCCACAATAAGCGAAGGTTGATCGATATTCACCGGGCACTCCTGGGCGCAGGCATTGCAAGTTGTGCAAGCCCAAAGCTCTTCTGCGCTAACGTAATCACCAACCAGCGACTTATTATCCGAGAAACTCATCCCCTCTTTTACCAGCCCGGGGCCCTTTTCATTCATCCGCTTTCTTAGATCTATAAAAATCTTCCTTGGCGACAATTTCTTACCAGTGATGTTGGCAGGGCAAACTGAAGTACATCGGCCACACTCCGTGCAGGTCAATGAGTCTACGTAGTTATTCCAACTTACATCTTCCACATCCTTCACCCCAAATCGGCTGGGTTCCGCAGCAGCTTCCCCCTCCGGAGGATTGGCAAAGGCAGTGTCTGGGTCCATCATCAGCTTAACCTCTTTAGTTACTTCCTCCATATTCTGGATTTTAGTGAGGGGCTCTAATCTTGAAAGGAAGACATTCGGAACCGACATAAACACATGGAAGTGCTTGGAGTATGGGAGGATATTGGCGAATAGATAAACCAATACTATATGTATCCACCAACCTGTCTGTTCCAATGAATGAAGAGATTCCGTTTCCCAAGAGGACACCATGGGAAGAAATATCTTACTAACAGGGAAACTACCATAGTAACTGGTATTGAGCGCGATATAGCCCAGGTTAGTGCCAAGAAGCGACACCATCAATAAAGTGATCATGGTCAATGCAATAGTCGCATCAATACTGGAAGCCTTCGTCATTTCAGCGCCACTGAAGCGCTTTACTTTAATTATGTGTCTTCTTACCAAGAATATTATGCAGGAAATGATGATAATGGCGGCGAACACCTCACCAGACCACATAACGAAATCGTAAAATGCTCCAGTACCTGCCAGGATTCTTTCTGTATTGAATATACCATCTACAACCATCTCCAACGTTCCGATGGTAATTACCAGGAAACCCCAATATACCAGTGCATGCATGAAGCCAATAACAGGCCTGCGCAAGATTTTTGTTTGGCCGAAGGCAACCAGCAGCGTCAGGTTAATGCGCTCACTAATTCTGTCAATTGGAAAGCCTGGTTTGGTTAATTTGAGAAAGCTGACAATTCGTGAAATGGTGAATGTGAATACACCAAGAGTCAGTAGCGTGACAATAATGAAAATCAATTGCTTACTCATGAAATCGATGGAGATTCTTTAGTTAGGATGCCCCAATTTGCGGCCAGTAAAATTAACCAAAAATCAACAAATTCGGCGGCCCTCAAAGTTGGAAGTAAATTTTGGGAATTATACGGCGATTAGTACATTTGCAACCTTTATGGCGGTGCTGTAGCTCAGTTGGTAGAGCATCGCACTGAAAATCCGTGAGTCGGTGGTTCGAATCCGCCCAGCACCACGTCAGGCCTTCCACTTGGGAGGCTTTTTTTATTGCCAACGATTCTCATCGCTCAAAATGAAATCGACAGCCACCTTGGCATGTTCCTCAGTTGTGCTAAAAATCGGAACATCAACATCGTCGGATGTTATCATTAGTGGAAACTCTGTGCACCCGAGTATGACACCTTCTGCTCCCTGATCTATCAATAAACCGAGTTCTTCTAGCACATATTCCTTTGATGCGTCTTTAACAACCCCAAATGTGAGCTCCTCGTGAATGATTCTATGTAACTCCACTATTTGCTTGGGATCTTTCGGTATATGCACCTCAATACCATGCCTGGAGACACGATCAGTTAGAAAAGATTCCTCCATGGTAAATCTAGTACCAATAAATCCAACCTTGGAGAGCCCTTTTGCAAGAATGGCACTGGCGGCTGCATCAGCAATGTGTAATATTGGCACATTAATAGACCCAGCAACGTCTTCATAGACTTTATGAGGGGTGTTGGCACAATACATCAGGGCATCAGCTCCACCTCTTTCAAGGCCTTGAGCCGCTTCAAGCAGCAAGTCGGCAACTCCCTTCCAGTTATTTTCAATCTGCATCTTATGAATGGCCGACTGGTTAACTGTGTAAATTAGAAGTGGCGGGTTTGTGTTATCTCCAAAGTGGTCGTTAACCCGCTGGTTTATAATGCGATAGTACTCTACCGTAGAATGCCAGGAAGTTCCTCCGATCAATCCCAGTTTCTTCATTTGCAGGGGTTAAGAGAGATGTTTAAGGTTGATGACCTCTTTCTCTTTAAGATGACGCCACTTACCTCTTGGCAAATCTTTCTTGGTAAGGCCCGCAAAAATAGTTCGATCTAGTTTCGTTACTTCATAGCCTAGCGACTCAAAAATTCTTCTTACGATCCTATTCTTTCCAATATGGATCTCTAGGCCTACCTCCCGTTTGCTCTTATCGAGAATTGCAAGTTTGTCAACCGTTGCTTCACCATCTTCCAGCTCTACACCATTCATTATCTTGGCAGCATCTTCCTTGGTTAACGCCTTGCTCAAAGAGACCTGATATATTTTCTTGACTTTGTGAGAAGGGTGTGTAAGCTTCTTTGCCAGATCACCGTCGTTTGTTAGAAGTAATAGTCCAGTAGTGTTTCGGTCTAACCTTCCAACCGGGTAGATCCTTTCATCACAAGCCTTGGCAACCAGGTCCATTACAGTTCTGCGGCCTTGTGGGTCATCAACAGTAGTAATAAAATCTTTGGGTTTATTCAGCAGCACGTAGGCCAGGCGCTCAGACTTTAACACTCGGCCTTTATACTTCACTTCGTCGGTACGACTAACCTTAGTTCCCAATTCTGTAACAACCTTGCCATTTACCTTTATGCTGCCATCCGCGATAAGCTGGTCGGCTTCCCGCCTCGAGCACACTCCTGCGTTGGCAATGAATCGATTGAGCCTAATAGGTTCATTTTTGGGTGGAGCCGTCAAATCCTTCTTCCTGGCAACAGGTTTGCGGCGAGGTTTTGTTGGTTTACTTCTGGTATCGCGACTTTCCTTCTCCGATTTTTTAGGAAATCTCTTCTTGCGCATGATTGGCGGTTCTAAGAACTATTCTTCTGGCTGGGCAGGTTCGTCAGCCTTGGGATCTTTATCATTGCCCTGCTCGCTATCTGGGGTTGAGGCCTCCGCAGCCTCATCCTTTATCACCTGCTCATCCACGGGCTGGTTTTCGCCGATAGTGTTTTCTTCAATGGCAAAATCTTTGGGTACGGGAAGTTCCTCGAGGCTATTAATTCCGAAGTAATCCATAAAACTCTCAGAAGTACCATATATCAATGGCTTTCCGACACCATCTGACTTCCCTTGAATTTCCACCAGGCCCTTATCCAGGAGCTTTTGGACTGAATAGTCGCAATTGACGCCTCGAATTTGCTCCACTTCCGATTTAGTAAGCGGTTGCTTGTAGGCGATAATTGCCAGTGTCTCCAATGCGGAAGTAGACAATCTTCTTTTAGACTGCTGCTTTAGCATAATGCCGATACTGGCCTGGTAGGCGGGTTTGGTCATAAACTGATAGCCGCCCCCTAAGTGATAGACTTGAAAGGAGTACTTGTCGTCTTTGTATTTTTTCTTGAGATCTTCGATGGCCTTCTTGAGGTCTTTGTCTGGAACGTCGGCCTCAAACATCTCAACCAAGCAGTTTTTTATTTCCTTCAGTTTGATAGGGCTGGAGGCACAGAAAATCAGAGCCTCAACATGATTTTGAAGGAAGTCCAATTACTTATCGCGATTGAGTTTAGCTTCGATAGACTGCATGGTGTGTGGCACCGCCCTTAGTCTGGCCTTGCTAATAAGTTTGCCTGTGTCTTTGCAAATGCCATAAGTACCATTCTTAATTCTGATCAGGGCGTTTTCAAGGTTTACGATGAACTTCTGCTGACGGGCAGCAAGTTGGCTCAAGCTCTCCTTTTCCAGAGTATCAGCCCCATCTTCCAAAACTTTCAGGGTTCCGGCAGTATTATCTGTTCCGCTATCATTGCTTCTTTTCAGCGTCTGTTTAAGCGTATTCAGCTCGGTCCTAGCCTTCTCCAATTTCGTGTTGATCAGGGTTTCAAACTCTTTCAGCTCCTTTGCTGTATAGCGCGTTTTTGGTCCTTTTTTCTTACCCATGCCGGTAGTTTTTGGAATGTGGGGCAAAAATAGTCTAATCGGCTTAAAAGAAAAAAATAATTCTAAACAGGAGAAATTACACTAAAACCGCTCCAAACGGCTTCTTTTTGGCTTTTTACAACATTTCCAACCTTTTTTTGGACTCTGGGGTCAATTAGTTATAGTGGGTAAATTAATACTTAGAAAACAGGGAATTGAAGAAGATTATAAAAGCATTCAGTTGTATTCTCATAGTAGTTTCCATCGCTTGCTCAGATGTTGATCCGGGGGCAGGCGAACCACTGAACATCGTTGGCACCTGGGAACTAAAAGAAGGAATTGATGGCTGGACTGGCAGGGTAACACCAGCCACGGAGTTTCCATTTATGGAGTTCTATACCTTCAACACCAATGGCACCTTTGCTAAATATCGAGATGATGGGAGCAGAGCGGAAGGTGTGTACGAGGTGGCTAGTGATGGAGACATGGAATTCTTCAACCTAACTTTTATCTCAGGAGATATTACCCTTGCACAAAGCTGTTCTCAGGGGGAAACTTTGCGTTGGGAAGATGATAATTTAAGAGGAGGATCCAACCCTTGCGATGGTCCTGACTTTGTTTATAGCAAGGTGTTCAACATTCTGGAGTGAGTAATTACTTCTGCTTAGTCGTTTTAAAAACAAAAGCAGTGAAAAGGCCACGAATTACAACCACGTAGGCTGCCAGCCCAACCACGATTAACTGCAAGGTTCTAATTGGAGAGAACACCATTATTTTCTCTAACAATCCGCCAGCCATTTCTACAATTCCAGAGAAAGCCCCATTGTTCCAAAGTAAAACTAACACTGTACATACTGCCCCATAAAATACAATACCAATCATATAGAAGACCCAAACTCCGGAGCTTCCGAACCTGCTTTTATGACGGGCATGAAGCAAGGCAGCTTGCACCATTACATTTTGCTTAAAATTTGCCGACGGTTGGGTCTCCACATCATCAGCAGCCATTACATTGCTGATTAGTTGATCTAGTTGTTTCTCCGAATCACTCATAGTATATCCCTCATTTCTTTCTTTAGCAGGCCACTTAGAATCCCGTGAAGCTTCTTTCTGGTTCTTAACAATTTCACTCTTACATTTCCATGTGACAGTCCAACAATCTCAGCTATCTCGTCCATTCCCTTTTCTTTACTATAGTAAAGGTTTATCATGGTTGCTTCTTCAGCAGACAGCTTCTCAAGGGCCAACGCCAGGTACCTCCTTTGGTCTTCTCTAACCAGCTCTGTAAAGGCCCGGTTAGTTTCTCCCAGATCATACTCACTGTGCTCTGTTTCCAACACGGTTGTGGGCAGTTGTTTTTTTCGCAAATGCGACAAGGCCGTATTGTAAACTATGCGATAGAGCCAGGTTGAAAACGCTGATTCCCTCTTAAAATTCTTTAAAGAACGATATGCCTTCAGGAACGCGTCCTGGGCAACTTCCTCAGCATCCTCCTGGTTCTTAACTATTCGCAAGGCCAGGGAGAACGCCCCCTGCTTATGATCTTCTACCAAATAGGAAAATGACGCCAAGTCCCCATCGATGACCTTTTTTATATGAAGGAGCTCTTCGTCACGATCCATATTATTCATTTAGACAACAGCTAATGTTTGGCTGTTACAAAATACTTGCTTGTTAATATAACCGGATACTTGCATATTCGGCTTTTTAATTTAAACAATTCCTGAGTTTGTAACAGCAGGCTAACAACCGGAGTCAAAATGTTTGAGTGGTATCAAAGTCTACAATGAGAAAGAACTCAACAACGAAAAAAATACTGAACTTGAATAAGGAGGTTTTCATCTGGATTGCAGCCTTAGTGCTTTTGGCAGTGATGGATCCTACGGCACAACATATGAGTTTGTGTCCACTCAAAAACGTTGGGCTTGAGTTTTGCCCAGGCTGTGGTCTTGGTCATTCCATCTCCTTCCTGTTTCGTGGTGAGTTTCTTCACTCCTTCCAGGCGCATCCACTTGGTGGCTTTGCTGTATTGGTACTGAGCTACCGCATCATTCAGTTAACTCAACTTTCAATTAGAGACTATTCCAAAAACAGATAATAATGAATCGAATACTTAAGTTATTACCGGAATTACAAGGCCATGAAATGGCCACGGTGCAGGCGGCAATTCAAGATCTTACAGATGAGGAGGCCGAGGCTTTTGCCCAGATTTATAGAGCAAGACGAAAAGACGAGCAGACAATCTTAATACTATGCTTGTTGGGCTTGTTTGTAATACCTGGGATCCAGCGTTTCTTCGTAGATCAAATCGGCATGGGTATTCTTTACCTTTTTACTGTGGGATTGTGTATTATCGGCTCAATAGTTGATTTAGTCAATTATCGAAAACTGGCGGAAGAATACAATATCAAGATCATGAGAGAGGTGATACCTCTAGTAAAGAATGGTCAGCAATCTGCTTAAAATCTGTAAGCAGCTTTGCGCAAGGCCTTTACGGTGTTCATGGGTTTTGGCGGGTTTAAGTGGCCCGCCAGAAATTTGTAAATCTTCAACCTGATTTCCTGAGCTTTCTTTGAGTCTATTCTATCAAATGAATGGCCACCCGGAATATCCTGATAGATTTCGTACTCAAATTTCTTACCCTCCGCTTTCAGCGATTTAATCAAATGCTCCACCTCCAGTACGTTTACATCAGCATCGTTGGTGTTGGTATGGATTAACAAGGGGGTCTGCAGTTTGTGTGCCTGCCAGGCCGGAGATCTTTTCTTGTATTCCTCAACATCCTGGTAAGCCGATTTTCCAATATGATAATCCACCGAATACAACTCGCGGTAGCGTTGTGTTTTATATCCCATGCGGGCAATAAGATCGCTTACAGGCACCCCGGCGTAGGCTACTTTGTAGCTTTCAGGGTGCTCAAAAACATTGTGTAGCGAAATTAATCCACCATGACTCCAGCCAAGAATACCAACCCTGCTGTCATCAACAATATCGTAGTTCTCCACCATATAGTTTCTTGATGCATAAACATCCTCTATTTCCAATCCCCCATAATCAATTGACTCATAAAAACCTTTGCCATACCCTGTGCTACCACGGTACTCAGCAGCTACCACAATATACTGTTGCGCCATCAACTCTCTAATAATGTGGGTATAGTAGGTGTTAAAGTTGCTGTGAACTCCGCCGTGTGGAAGTACCAACAGCGGATACTTCTTGGTGGCGTCAACATCTTTTGGTATGAAGATGTAGGATTGAAAACGAAAAGGATTGCCATAGCCCTGCCTGGTCTTATTCTTTTCAACCCGATCGGCCTTGGGAGGGCCGGTAAGATAAACTTTATCTATAAAGGCTACGTCGCCAACCTTATCATACCACAGTACATCATCAAGGTTCTTCTGTAAGCGATTGAAACTATGACGAAGGTCTGTGATCTGCTCCCGCAGCTTGTCAATCTCCGTATTTTCGTCTTGTTGCGCATAGCAAAATGCCAGGGAAAACATCGTAAGAAAGGTGGTGAAGGTTCTCATTTATATAGGGTTTAGACGTGGGGCCTATAAATATAAAAAAAGAACCGCTTAGGACTAAGAGTCGGGCTCGTAATCCAGAATATCTGCCGGCTTGCAATCTAGTGCCTCACAAATGGCCTCCAGGGTTGAAAACCGTACGGCTTTGGCCTTACCTTGTTTGAGAATTGAAAGGTTGGCCATGGTAATACCCACCTTCTGCGAAAGCTCCGTAAGGCTCATCTTGCGTTTGGCAAGCATAACATCAAGGTTTACAATAATAGGCATCTAAATAGTATACTCCTGCTCTTCTCGCATGGTGGCTCCAGCAGAGAAAATGTGTGACAGAACCCAGATAAACAGGGCAAATATAGGCAAGCCAATGCCTATATCGTACGACTGTGTAAAGCTTACGGTTTCGAATATTAGCGCCTGATGAATTAACGAATTAAGCCAGATACTCATTACCGCGCCGTAAATCCAAAGTGCTACCAGCAGATAGGCAAATCGCTTTAGAAAAACTACGTTGGCTGAGGAGAAAAAGTCACCTCTATGTATAGCCTTGATAAACTTTCTCAAGTACCACAACCCGCCAAAGACAATTACCAACATTCCCGCCATCAGGATACTGAAGTAAACCCGAATAGATCCAGGGGTGTTCTGGAATTGTAGCTTTCCATTGGCCTGTTGAATGCTAACGGATCCTTCGGTATTTGCCAGGTTCAGTATTCCTAACTCTTCCACATTAAACTGCATCGGCAGGGAAACGCGAACAACGAAGGGCGGTTCAAACCCAAATACCATGGCAATGAGCAAGACTAATGCGATGGCAGCGGCTACTGTATACATCCAAAAGAAGCCTTCTACCATAGTGTGAACGACCTTAATGCTATTGGGCCTTGGAGCTGATTTCATGCTAATTATTGTTTATTGATTTATATTTATTGTTTATCAATAAATAAATATTATATTTCAATAATATTGAAATAGAAAATGTCAAATCCAAATCTTATCACTGGAAATACTTATGCTACTTACTGAGATCACCAACGCACTATTACAACTAGCCGTATTTAGCCTAATCCCTTTTGTGGCCTACCTAATTACAAAAAAGAAGATTAAAGGTTTTTTAGGCTACATTGGATTGTTTAGTGCACCGAAAAAGGCCGTATTGCTAGCCATGGCCGTCTCCACACTTCTACTTGTCACTGGAGTTGGTTTCACCGCTATTAGTCCCGAAATCAGACAGCATATGTTCGATCCACAAAGCCTCACTGGTAAGTTTCGTGCGCTTGGGGCAACACCGGTCTCACTATTCGTTTTACTGCTAATTGCGTGGGTCAAGACTGCTTTTGCTGAAGAGATCCTATTTCGAGGATTTGTAGCCAAGCGCCTGATGGCAAGCCTGGGCTACCAGTGGGGTAACATCATACAAGCCATAATCTTTGGATTGTTACATTCGGTGCTCTTTTACTTCGCAATGAACGCTGGCTGGTTTTTCATGGTCTTCATCTTCATCCTTAGCGGAATAGCCGCCTATATCATGGCATACATCAATGAGAAAGTTGCCAATGGCAGTATTCTCCCCGGCTGGATTGCCCATGGACTGGGCAACATGCTTTCTTATTCTTTTACTGCCTTTGTGTTGTAAAACCCGTTTCTACTGGCAATTGATGGGCATCCCCCAAAATGGACTATAGAATAGGCGTTTGAAATATGATATATTGGCTAGCACTATCCGATAAGGGATATAATATATATGGACCGGACCCGATTCATTTGCCTGACTCTAATTCTTTCATGCGTCTCCCTGTCGTTATTTGGACAGGTTGAAGTAAAAATCTTTTACAACCAAAGCTGGGAAATAGTTGAAGAAGAGAATCGGTTCTACTACCGAATAGCCACAGTCGAAGATCCAACTTCGTTAGTATTTGATGGGAAGGTTTCCGATTACTTCAAGAATGGGAAGTTGGAGATGGAAGGGAATTATTCTGAAGGTAGACCGCACGGGCAGTTTAGCTTTTATTCCAAAGATGAAGTGCTACGAATGCAGGGGACCTATAATGATGGGATTAGAACTGGCAGGTGGGATGTCTATTATGCCAATGGCCTTCCCAAGATTAGTGTGGACTTTCAGGTGAGCACTACCAGAATTATCGCACTTTACACTTCTGATGGAGATACCATAGATCTAAGTGGAAGCAAGCAAATTCAGTTTGATGTCACAACCCCGGAGTTTATGTTGGGTAGAAACAACGCGCAACTGTCTGGCACTTTAAAGTCGGGTTACCCGGAAGGCAATTGGATTTATACCGGGAAAAGAGAGATTAAGATTTTCTCGGAAAAGTATAAAAAGGGAGCCTTCATTTCAGGTAAGGTGCATCTTGGAGCCAATTCCGGCAGAACTCATATCCCTCGACTAGACAAATTCTCTGCGGATGGGCGTGTACCAGAAATTAAGTTTGATATTACTGAAAACTTCACGTCGGCAGTCCTCTTTCATGTTCCCGGCCATCCTAACATCTACTTTGCGGACCCAACTATTGCTGATGCCTGGAAGAAAAAACGGAGTTATGAGATTGCCAGGATTTACGGCAATACTGAAAGCAGTTCTACAACCAGCTCTACTAGTTCGACAGATCTACCCTGTAACCCTCCGGGAGTTTTTACCATTGTGGAGGACCAACCATCCTTCAATGGCGGAACGGCAAGGTTTTATCAATACATTGCCCAAAATATAAAATACCCAAGTCAGGCGCGTAGAATGGGAATCCAAGGCAAGGTCTTCGTTCAATTTGTAATATTGGCTAACGGTAGTGTTGCAAGCGCCCAGGTAGTAAAAGGAATTGGTGCCGGTTGTGACGAAGAAGCTGCCAGGTTGATAAAGAATAGCCCCAAGTGGAATCCTGGAAAACAAAAAGGTGAGCCTATCTGTGTTCGCATGATTTTACCAATCACTTTCAAGTTGAGTTAAAAGCCCATTCCACCAATCTGGTATTCCGGGACACCCCAGGGTATTAGCATTGCGGACCATCTGTTGGCTAGCAAAATGTAATATCTTCGCCGGTAATGGCCAGTGCAATTAGCCGAACTCTAAAACTTTACCAAGAGGCCTACTCAGGTCATCCAAAACCAATTTGGTCTCTATTCTTTCTTACTCTGATAAATCGAATGGGGACCATGGTGATCCCATTTCTAACTGTTTACCTAACAACGGTTCTGGGATTCTCCTTAGAAAAAGCTGGTATCCTGGCCAGTGCCTTTGGCTTGGGTTCATTAACCGGTTCCTTTTTTGGGGGCAGACTTAGTGATAGAGTTGGCGCCACCGTAGTGATAATAATCAGCTTATTGGGCAGCGGGCTAATGTTTATCTCATTACAATTTGCCACCTCCTTCAATACCCTATTTGTGCTTTTCTTTATAACCTCCATGTTCGGCGAGGCCTATCGCCCTGCACTAACTGTGGTGGTTGGTGACTGTGTACCCAGAACCGAAACAGGCCGTACTATGGCGCTGATAAGGCTTGCTATTAACATCGGAATGACATTAGCCCCAACCTTAGGGGGCTTCGTGGCAATACAGCTGGGTTACAATTTCTTGTTTTGGATTGACGGTGTGACATGCATTGGTGGGGCCCTGTACTTTATGGCCGTGGTTGGCAAATGGCCAAAAAGCAATCGCGAGAGCAGAGAAGAAACTCAGTCGGCAGCCGGCAAAGTTTTACCACCTTACCGCAATAGAGATTACATGCTCTTTTTATTGGCCACTTTGTTTATGAGTTTTGGTTTTATCCAATGGTTCCATACCGTGCCGGTCTTTATTAAAACCGTATGGGGGTTTGACGAACGCTATATTGGTATACTTATGGGTATGAACAGCCTCACTATTGCTCTTATTGAGATGCCTGCCATTCATGCCATTGAGAAGAACCGGAAAAACCTGGTAGCCATGCGCATCGGCTTATTGTGGCTTGGTATTTCATTTATCCCTTTTCTACTACCGAAGGCCTTGATTCTGTGTTTTGTTGCTGCCATCTTATGGACTGTAGGTGAACTGCTGATACTGCCTTTGAATAATTCCGCTGCTTTGGTTTTGGCACCCGCCAGCAAGCGTGGTGATTACATGGCCTGGTACTGGATGACCTGGTCACTCACCAACATTCTTGCCCCCAGCCTGGGACTGGCACTTGCTTCCGAATTTGGGTTTAGTGCTTTATGGAGTTTAATAATAATCCTGAGTTTTACTAGTCTCGCCCTTTACCTAATGCTGGGCAAAAAGATTATGCCAGACTCTTAAACCAATGCATACATCGCAAGAATTTGTAGTGTATATTTTATTACCTTTCAAATGATGACTTCGAATACTGAACAAGAAATAAAGAGGTTAGTTGAGCAACTGGATTTGAAGCCACATCCTGAAGGTGGTTATTACCGTGAAATCTATCGCAGTGACGGATCAATTCCTGAACATGCACTAAATGGTAAATACGATGGAGACAGAAATTACTGCACCAGCATCTACTTCCTGCTAAGCTCAGCAAGTTTTTCGGCTTTTCACCGAATTAAGCAAGATGAAATCTGGCACTTTTACCAAGGTTCGCCAGCGCATATTCATGTAATTGATAAAGATGGAAACTATGTCAGACATCAGATTGGAATGAACCTGGATTCAGGCCAGGTACCACAGGTTGTAGTTTCTGGTGGGCAGTGGTTTGCATCGGAAGTTCCTGAAGACGACGGTTACTGCCTGGTGGGCTGCACCGTAGCCCCAGGGTTTGATTTCCTTGACTTTGAAATGGCGGAAAGAAGACTGCTTACGTCGAAATATCCCCAGCATGAGGCAATAATTTCAAGATTAACAAGAGTTTAGGTTACGTTATCAAATATGAGAAAAGTAATACTTGCATTGGCGGTTAGCCTCGATGGATACATTGAAGGCCCAAACGGTGAGTACGATTGGTGTTTTACTGATCAAGACTATGGCATGGGCGATTTCCTGCAAGGAATAGATGCGCTTTTCATAGGCCGTAAGTCGTATGAACTGATGGAACAACAAATAGTAGATGGGGTGGAAGGGGCCGACTCGTTTTCACATTTGGACCAGTATATCTTCTCACGCTCATTGCAAGAAGTGGAATCACCTAAGATTCTTGTGAGTGGCGATATAGTTAAAGAAGTGAATAAGTTCAAAGCTGAAGAGGGCAAGGACATCTGGCTTTTTGGCGGAGCATCGTTAACCACCGTCATGCTTAACGCACGCCTGGTAGATGAAATCTGGATGGCGGTTCATCCTATACTTTTGGGCAGCGGAAAATATTTATTCAATGATATCACGGGCAGAATTAACCTCTCGCTACTTGAAACCAAGGCTTATGATACGGGCCTGGTTAACCTCAAATATCGAGTAATCCACGGCTAAGCAAAGTCATACGATTTGGGTTATTGCTTTATCTAACCGACCTGGGTAGATTTATCCTATGAGATGGATGTACTTAATATTGCTGGTTACTTCCGCCGCACTACTTAGTTGCGGTTCTGAGGAGAATTCCACTGATACCGCAAAAGATTCCTGGTCAGTTGAGGACCGTCAAACCCTTTTGCGCGGCTTTAATGGCTCGCGGATTGATTTACTAGAAGCTGTGAATGGCCTTAGTGATGAGCAATGGAATTTCAAAGCGGATTCCAATAGTTGGTCAATAGCCTACATCGTTGAGCATCTTGGATTGCAAGAAGATATGCACTTCAGGGAGGTATACGTTATCTCATTGGCGCCACCCCACGATGAGTTTGCCGGAGACACTCGCAAGAACGATGAAAAAGTAACCAGCTATGAAACCAATCCTATCAAAACAGAAAGTGCCTGGTTTGTTACTCCGCTAGGAAGGTGGCAAACCAAAGAAGATGCCCTATTTCAATTTAACAGCAGCAGAGATAAGATGATAGAATTTGTTGAAAGCACCCAGTTGGATCTGAGGAAGTACGTAACCTTTAGGAACATACCGGATGAAACTGATTTCCGTAGAATCAGGGATTTACATCAGATTTTACTAACTACCATTGCACACACGCGCAGGCACATACGGCAAATCGAGGGTATTAAGTCGCTACCCAACTTTCCAGATTAACTAGGAGATACCCACCACGGGACTCTTTTTCAAGATCTGGATTCTTTTGACAATAGAATCCCTGTCCATCTTGATTCGGTATTTAAGTCGGATGAAACGCCTAATAACCTCAATTCTCCTGCCCTCTTTTACACTGCGCTCAATGGCGGCATCAATCAAGCAACTCATGTTTAACTTGTTTAGTCTTTGGTCCTACCCTACTGTTATCAACGTCTCCATGAGCAGTATAGTTTGCCTGAAGTCGAAAATGTCCTCACCCTAATTGGGTGGAATGTCATTTGGCATCATTGTTTGCAGGCGGCAACATTATTTCAGACAGAGCCCATCATTAGCCGTCTATTAACCACTTGAGACACTGGTGAAATCATGAGAAATTTTTACATACTGCTGCTTACACTATGTCCTGTTGTGGCTACTGCTAGCAAGCCAAAATATGCTTCCAAAGAAACAAAAGAAGTTATTGCTAAGATGATTGCAGCCCATGGCGGCTTGAACGCATGGAAGAAAGCAAAGACTTTTAGTTTCACCAATGTGATGTACAGTGCTTCCCTTCCAGGTTCTCCATTTTGGGTTAATGAAATCACGGTTGAAAAAAGTACGGAACGGGTCTATCAACTCTGGCCTCTACACAATGCAGAGATGGCTTATGATGGAGAAAAAGCATGGGGAGTAAACTGGAAAATTGGCAACCCTCCAAAGTTTGAAGCATTGTTCTTCTACTATTTTCTAAATCTGCCCTGGCTAACTCAACAAGACCATATTAATCTTGGTGAGGTGAAAAAAGTCAACCACAATGCTTTCGACAAGGAGGTATATGAAATAGAGATGACTTTCAATGACCCGCCCATAGGAAAAACTAAGAAAGATAAATTTGTGCTGTACATAGACAGCGAAACTCACTTGCTGGTGGGATACAAGTACTTCATCGGCTATGGCCATATGCTGGACATTATGCGCGTACCAGCCGATCGCGAAGTCTTCGGCCCCATGTTTAGGACGCACCAGGCTTTTACCGAAGTAGAGGGTCTGGTTTACCCAGCGCTTATGCAAACAGGAAATGAAGAACAAACACAGGTTTATGGCAATCATGCCATCTATAACTATTCATTGAATAAGCCTTTCGACGAAAGTAAGATGGCCATCCCTGATGGCGCGGTGGTGGATAGTAGCAGCGAGGTTAGGAAAGAAAGGTAGTGAGTGTTGAGTTGCGAGTTTTGAATAATGAATTATGAATCTGTTACTAGCCGTCTAGTTCAGTTGCTGGCTTCCATCAAGCGATTTTGTTCACACTCTTTCAGTTTCACTCTCAACTTATCAGCTTCATCTCTTACGGCAACTACCGCATCTCGCTGCTGGATTGCTAGTATTACTGTCTGCTCTGCTTCAATACCCTTCGCTTTACCATAAACCATCGCGATCAGCATCGCCAATGTTTGTAGCCCGAATAAAACTTTCTGCCAGGTCTTCATAAACACTTAAGGGTTATAATGATGTCGTAGGAATTGCTGCCTCAATTAGTATCTTGGTACGGCATGATTTATCCTCTATCGCGTTTCACCCTTACTGCCGTTACTGCCTTCAATCTATATCAAGCAATAGGAAGTACAAAGGTGGGAACAGATTTTCCCGAAATCCCAAGTAGTACGCTCATGATAATTGGACTCATGCCGATTATTCTGGCGGCAGTATTCGTCTTTTTTCAGGTTACGGAGGGCATTAGGGAGATTCGAGGCTCTGGAAGTCACACCAAAATGATCAGGCTTTACTCCTGCATTTATCTCACTGTCTTGGTGCTAGTGGCAGCTTTCTCGCTATATGTAGCCCGGTTTGATTTGGTGGCAATCGGTTTGCCTGACGTCCTCCTATTAATAGCAACATTAATCCCGTCACTAATATTGCTACCGAAGGAAATTCGAATATTGTTTCGCTCTTGAGTATCAATGCTAACTATACTCGCATCCCTAATTCCAACGGCCCCGGGCTACAGAAAGAGACTAGGGCCTACCTAATATCATTTGTAAACTCGAAACTAAACCCTTTACCAGGAAATAAACGACTGCAAAAACACAATCAGTATCAAAATTGGAGAGACCACCTTAAGGAAAAATGGCCAGATCTTCATAAACAAACTATTTCCAATTTCAGGATTACCCTGTTTCAATTCTTCCAATAGCTTATTGCGATTCATTACCCAGCCTACGAAAATGCAGATAATCAGTCCGAGTATAGGCTGGCTATATTTGGTGGTCAGCGTAATTACTCCGCTGAAAAGTGTACTCATGTTTAAGGCGATTATGATGCTAACAATCCAGAAGAAGCCTCCAATAAGCATAGCGGCCTTTTTACGGCTCATATTGCGGTTATCTACAGCATAAGCCACTGGCACTTCCAGCATAGAAATAGAAGAGGTAAGTGCCGCTATCACCATTAGGAAGAAGAAAAGGAAAGACACTACTATCCCGGCCGTACCCATGCTATCAAACAGGGCGGGCAGCACCTGGAAGATCAGGTTGCCCTCGGAAATAAGGTTCCCATTGGCATCAAATATCTCAGTACCTGCCGCTGAAGCTGCATACATAGCAGGTATTATTAGCATACCTGCAATAAAGGCAACGCCAATGTCGCAGAGGGTAACTAAGGTTCCAAGTCGCACAAGGTTCTCACTTTTCTTCGTGTAAGAACCATAAACCAACATGCCTCCTACCCCCAGGGATAGTGAGAAAAAGGCCTGCCCCAACGCGCTCAATATCAACTGAGGATTCATCGTTTTGTCGAAGTCTGGCAGTAGATAGACTCTTACCCCTTCCATGGCTCCGGGCAACGTTACCACGTAGCCCACCAAGACTAACATCATTATAAGAAGTGTGGGCATAAACCGACTCGACCATTTCTCAATTCCATTCTTAATACCCCCAACCACAATGAGTATGGTTAGTATAAAGAATATTGATCCGAATAATACGGTGCTCGTGGTGTTCTGCGATACCACCCATTGCGCGGCGCTATCGGCGCCAATCATTTTCAGTAATGGGTGAACAAAGAAAGCTGTAAGCCAGCCCGCCACAATGGAGTAGAAACTTAGAATGAACCCTACTGTGAATAGCCCAAGAAAACCTGCCGGAACAAAGTTCTTTCCGCCGTCAATTTTCTGGTAAGTTCCCACAGGATTGGATTTGGCATGTCTGCCTATGGTAAACTCCGCAAGCAATACGGGGTAACCAACAACAAATGTCAGGATTAGGTAGAAGAGGACAAATGCCGCTCCTCCGTTCTGGGCAGTTTGGGTAGGAAATCCCCAGATATTCCCAAGGCCAATGGCGCTGCCGGCTGCGGCCATTACAAATCCGAATGTTGATGAAAACTCTCCGCGGGGGCTACTCATTACTAATTAGGTGGTTAATGTGAGGGCAATAATAATAAAATGGACCTAATAATCAGACATTAGTTATCTCTCGAAAGGAGCTCCTTAGTGTTTTATTGGGAGCTTTGTAAACTAAGGAAGCAAGCTCAATATCTTTATTGGGGTAACAAATATTGATTTGTACACCTTAGGGGCATCAGCAATTGAAAGTCCTTTCTGTGGAAACTCTCCTATAATTCTCAAATAGCACTTCTGACTTGTCTATTCCTCGCAAGGGGTATTCACTATAAGGATCGGATCCTTAGACAGTGCCGGCTTAACTTTCCAAATAATGCCAAGAACATCAGTATACCTTATAATCCCTAAATCACTGGTCACTAAGAGCTCTGCCTCGGGGCAGAAGTCTTCTATAGTCCTGTAAGCTCTCACCTCGAAAAATGTCATCCCATTGAAGTCTAGCTCCTGAATAATACTATCAAAAAAGTAGCCGCAAGATGATAGCATAATCTCTCCCTTCTTCAGGTCCCCATCTTTCTGAGTGTTATATGCAAAAAAGTTAGCTTCTGACTCATAGTCGTTACCAAAAGTCACATCGTCCAAGCAACCAAAGCAATCATCATCTCCTGTCCATTTCTTATCTGTCCAATAATTGGTGTGGTATACCGTCGCTTTTGTAATGTGCACAACAAATGCTGAATCGGAATCTGTGCTCTCAAAAACTATTGAATCTCCTGGTCGATAGGGTAAGAAATTGGCAAGCTCAGGATCTACCTCAGGGCAGCTAATTTGCTTTGTACACCCGAGGATAATGAAGCATACTACAACAAATACGAATTGATCTTTCAATGGAGTCATGGAAGTCGCTGGATAACGGTGGCAATATCCCATAACTAGAATCCGCCAGAAGTGATTATTGTACCAAATTCTGGTATTAATGCTCATTGACTCCTTTTTGGGTTAATTGCTATAGCAGTTAACCCTTCTTCCCAAGTTAACCACGATCTATGCTCAAGTTCAAAATCCAAAGTGATGCATCGATTTACCTCACATTCAAAACAAACACTACTTGTAATATTTGTCATACTCTTTTTAGTTGCCTGCGGGGATGATGATGAAACTCCACAACCGGAACCAGACCCAAAAGCAGTGGCCAGTTCTATCACGGTGGAAACCATCACCCCGACTGGCAACTATACCGGGCATGATGGCCTTTCACTTAACAGTAACGGTGATTTATACATCTCTGACCTATCCTCCGGAAACGGAACCACCATTTACAAGGTAACTCCCACTGGCGCTACTACAGTTTTCGCCTCTGGCCTTGGCGGTCCCATGGGACACACTTTTGATGATAGCGGCAACCTGCTGGTAGCTTTCAGGCGCGAAACAGAAATTGCTAGCATAGACCCACAAGGCAACCGGACAGTCTTCCTAAGCGACGGTCGATTTACAGGAGGGGATCTAGTCAGGGCGGATGACGGCACCCTATATCATTCAGTTTTTGGCTCAAATAGTGTTTTCAAAATCTCCCCCACAAAGGAAGTCACGCTAATAGCCAGTGGGGGTCCATTAAACGTACCTTTCGGTATTGCTATGGATGATGATGCTAATATCTATGTCGCCAATTTTTCTGATGGTAGAGTAAACAAAATTACCCAGGCGGGAGAGGTCAGCACATTGGCCACATTATCCGCTCCGGCAACAATTGGTTATTTGATCTTCGCAAATGGTAAGCTCTACGCGACCGGTTTCACAGCCCATTGCATCTTCAGCATAGATTTGGATGGAACCATTACGCCTATTGCGGGAACCGGCGTACGTGCTAATACTGACGGCCCTGCGCAGGAAGCGGAATTCTTTTCTCCAAATGGCTTAGCGGCCTCTCCGGATGGCAAGACCATTTACGTCTCTCAACCCAATGCACTGGTTAGAAAGATGAACCTTCCATAGAGAGAACTAAACCGTTTTCGTATCGTAATCGGACAGAATTAGTGTATCAATAACGTAACACATGGCGCTATCTAAGGCCGACGTATTTGACTATATGCTGTTGTTTATCAGTAACTTACAATTTTGGCCTCTTTTTTGACATGCTGCAGGCATGCTTAAGAATTACCTAAAAGTTGCATTGCGCAACATTCGACGCCAAAAACTATATTCAGCTGTAAACATCCTCGGCTTATCCGTAGGAGTCAGCGCCACCCTGATCATTTATATCTATATAAAGAATCAGTACAGCTACGAAGCCTTTTGGAAAGACCACGACCAGATTTACCGGGTAACTACCAAGGTTAATGTGTCTGGCAATGTGTCGCACTACGCCACCAGTTCATTCATGGTCGCGGAGGCCCTGAAGGGTTTTAGCATGACTAATCTTGGCACGAGGGTATTTCGGAATTCTGGCCGGATACAGGTGGAAGACAGGATTTTTCACGAAGAGAAGCTGTATATGGCAGACAGCACTTTTACTGAGCTATTCCAATATCAGTTTCTTAGTGGAGATCCCTCTACCGCGTTGAACCTTCCCAACAGTGTTGTTCTAAGTGAAAGCTATGCCCGGAAGCTTTTTGGAACTTCTGATGTGCTCGGTGAAACTGTGGGGCTATGGTCTGGCAACGAATTTTATGAGCACGTTGTCACTGGGGTAATGGGAAACCTTCCTATGAATACGCACCTCGACTTTGAACTAATTGTCCCCTTGCCGCAAGGTATGACCGAACGTTTTGTTGAAAGAGGCTGGGGCAACTACTTCATCTATACTTACTTCAAAGCGCCAAGTGACTTCGACCCCGGTATTATAGAGAAGGAGCTGGTGAAGGCTCGCTACCAGATCTCTGACAGCGAATTCGAAACCCTAATTGGCGGAACTAATTTCACAACTCATCCGGTACAGCGTTTTTCCGAAATTCACCTTGATAACTCTTTACTCCTGGATCTTTCTAACGGCATCAACGAAAAGTATCTCTACATTTTTGGTATGATAGGCCTTTTCGTAATTACTATCGCTTGCATTAATTACGTCAACCTTTCTACCGCACTATCTACTCGTCGAATCCAGGAGGTAGGACTGAGAAAAGTTTATGGCTCCTCTAAGATTACACTCATTACTCAGTTTATGCTGGAGACCATTATTCTCAGCCTGCTTACTTTGGCTCCAACCATGGCCCTGTTAGAGATGGCTTCTATCATGTCCCTGTCAATGGGCATCCAAGATCTTCGATTTGAGATGTTTGGGCAGGGCTCACTCATGCCTATCGCTATCGGTCTTACTATGACCATTGGTTTGCTCTCCGGATTCTACCCGGCATTTTATATGACCAGCCTCAAGTCTATTCAATCGCTAAGGAAGAAAAATGAAATGAAAATGCGCAAAGGAGCGCTGCGTCGCATTTTGGTAATTACCCAATTTTCTATTGCTACTACACTGATTATCTCATCACTGCTTCTTTATAATCAGGTGGAATACATGAAATCTAAAGATCTCGGTTTTGACAAAGACAATGTACTTTTAATTCAAAACCACATCGATGTACTTGGCGATGGAGTTGATGCCTTCAAGAATTCTTTGCTGCAATTGCCAGAGGTCCAAAGCACCAGCAATAGCCTTTATTCACTTGCCAATGGATTGAGTTCAGGTACTATTCGAATTAATGAAAGTGAAGAGCCCATTAGAATTCAATGGCAAGGAGGGGATCATACTTATGCTAACACCATGGGTATATCCATACTGAAAGGCAGAGCATTCAACCCCGGCAATGCTGATTCAGTTGGTATCTTGCTGAATGAAGCCGCAATTGCAGCTTTGAACCTGGAGGGAGATCCCGTCGGGCAACAAATCTTGTTTAGAGGCTATCGTAGTGGCCCGGTTGAAATTGTAGGTATTATCAAAGATTTCCACTTTCAGCCCAAGCACATGGAAATTGCTCCATTCGGGGTTAGGGTGACTGAGATCTACAACGAGATAGCAGTGAAGATCAATAGCCAGGATATGCCCTCAACACTGGCCAAGGTAGAAAGCATCTGGAATGAGCATACCGGAGGCCAACCTTTTGATTTCAGATTTTTTGATGAGGAGTATGATCAAATGTATAGAGCTGAAAGTACGCTGGGCCAGGTGCTGAATCTATTTACGGGCCTGGCAATTTTTGTCGCCTGCCTCGGTATGTTTGGGTTGTCTGGTTTTGTGGCTGAAAGCAACAAGCGTGAAATAGGCATCCGCAAAGTACTGGGAGCCTCGGTGATGCAAATTCTTACCCTGATATCGAAGAACTTCTCTATGGAGATTTTGGTGGGCATGCTAATTGCCATTCCCCTGGCCTACGTAAGTGTAAGTCGTTGGCTGCAGAACTTCGCCTATGCTGTTGATATCAGCCCTTGGCCATTTGTATTCTCCTTCTGCGGAATCATTCTGCTGGGTGTTATTACGGTAGCTTACCACTCACTGCAGGCGGCTAATACAGATCCGGTGAAAGTACTGAGGGATAATTAGGCTTTAACCTACTCTTGCTTCAAAGCCTCCACCGGATTGGCACTAGCCGATTGTAACGATTGACTACCGGTGATTAAGAAAACCACCACGTATACAATAAAAGCTGCCAATAAAAACACCAATGGGTTTAGGGTGATAGTATATGCAAAGTTGCTTAACCATTCATCTATCAAAAAATAGCTAATCGTGCTGCCCAGTACTGCTGAAACCAAAATGATTATTGATGTTTGTTTGTTTAATAGCAAAATAATCTGCGCTACAGAAGCTCCTAACACTTTCCGTACAGCTATCTCTTTGGCCTTCAGCTTGGTTACATAGACTATAAATACAACCAAACCACCGACAGAAAGTAGCACGGCCAGTACGGAGAATATTAAACTAACCTGTGCAATTCGTCTTTCTTTAGCGTAAAAATCGCTGATCTCATCATCCAGTAGCCGTAGGTTCACCGGACGCCCCGGAACTAGTTCATACCACTCTTTCTCGATTATCTCATAAGCCCGCTTTAGGTTAGCAGGGTTGGTCTTTACCAGCACATTTAGGTTAACGTTGGTCGGGTCTTTCCGCATAGACATAATTTGCGGTACTATCTTCTCCTTAAGGGAGAAAAAATGGATGTCTTTAAAAACCGCTGATACCGTCCGAGATAGCTCGTTTTCAGTGCCAGGCCTTAATTTGATGGTTTTACCAACCGCTTGCCCTTGCCATTCATATTCATTGACAAAACTTTGATTAACCAATGAAACTACCTGGCCAGACTCAGCTTCTTCCATTACTTGTCGGAAATCACCATCCGTAATCTGAATATTCATTAGGTCAAAGTAATCCTCCCCAATTCCGTAGGAGAGTAGATTTTCATATATGGCATCATGGCCTTCCGGAGAGTACGCCAGGGGGGCCATGGCATCACCAACCATGGCACCGTGGGTTACGTTCTGGATTTCGGAGTAGTTCATTAGCTTCTGTTTGAAAACCTTATAGTTTTCAACACCGAGCGCGAACGCATTCTGGATTTTGATTACCCCTGGCGTAGAGTATCCTACGTCTTTGTTGTCTATGAAATTAATTTGCTGGTTTACCAGCCCTGCGGATATCCCCAGTGTAAATAGTAGTACAAATTGAAGAAGTACCAGGGCGTTTCGGAATTTGTACCCTTCTTTGCTACTCGTTTTGCTTTTTACAAGTTTGCTAATCTTCGAACGGCTAAGAATGGCAACCGGGTAACTAACGGTAATCAAGCTAACAACTACCACTACTGCAACACCTATAAGCAAGTAGGGCGCAGATAAGAAGAATTGATTCTCGATTGACAGACCAAGGAAGTTACTGAATGCCGGCAGCAGCAAACTGATACCCACCAATGCTAATGGAATGCATACCAGTGTGATCATTATAGATTCAAGGCAAAGCATATAAACTACCCTTCGCCTGGACTCTCCCAATACTTTTCGCATGCCAATCTCTAGTCTTCTGCTGGAATAAATGGCCATTGACAGATTGATGTAATTCGTGATGGCAATAAGCAGAATGAGAAAACCAGTGATTAGAAAAGCCATCAGCTGCGGCCAATCGCCTTTGCCACCGGCACCGAAAACCGCTTCAGACCGAAAGTGAATATCTTCAATTGGCATCAGCTTTACGGTGGTTAGTTTGTGGAACTCATCAAGATCCTCATTCATTCCTAAAATTTGTTCTTCCATTAGCCTCGGATCGGAACCAGCCGTCAGCTGCAAATACATGAATGCATGAAAGTGTTGGTCAGCACTGCGGGGATTAGCATATATAATATCGAAATCTAAATGTGAGTTGGACGGGAGATTTGCCACCACTCCAGTCACTTTCAATAACAGTGTATCATAGTTAATAACTTTGCCCAAGGCAGATTCGTCACCAAAATATCTCTTTGCAGTTTGCTCTGTCATTACAGTGGCGTAAGCGTCTTTAAGCACCCCTTCTTTGTTTCCCTCAATCATCTCCAGGTCGAAAACATCAAAGAACCTGGAGCCTGGAAGCACCCGATAGATTTTTTGTTCAACAAACTGCTTGTCTTCATAACTAAAGAAGATGTTGCCAAAAGGGGTGATTTCAACCAGTGTCTTTATCGCAGGATAGGTCTCAGCCTTGAATTGCCGCCCGTAGGTGTAATCCAAATTTGATTGCCAGAATTCTGTGTTGGTTTTCCCTTCCAATCGGTAGGTATTTTCGTAGTCGCTGTGAAAGCGATCATAGCTAGCCTCGTGGTTGTAGTAAAGCATTACCAGTGCAAAAGCTATCAGCCCAAAGCTAAGGCCCAGGATGTTTAGTAAGTTGAGGTATTTCTCTTTGAGGAAGTTCCTTAGAAGCAGATTAAAGAAGATGCGTACCATAGCGTTTTGAGTTACATTTTAACATACGCTCAAACCCAATTAACTACAGTTAATGAATTGTTAAATAGAAAATGGCAAAAGTTAAATCAGTTAAAAACGGGTTAAAATGCGCCTTATTTCAACCCTAAGGCAACCATAACTCTACTCCTAAATGTCTGTCCGATAGGAATTTTATGGTCTTTAACCTGAAGTAGATTTCCCTCGATGCTTTGAATTTGCCTGATGGAAGCGATGTACGATTTGTGCGTTCTGATAAATTCCTCTGGCAGTTGTTGCTCAAAGTCAGAGATTTTCTGGTGTGTTATGATCATCTGATCATGCAGGTGCACCTTGCAGTAGTTGCCGTATGCTTCGATGAACAAAATATCAGCGAGGTTGGACCGGATCAGCTTTTTATCTCCCTTTAAAAAAATGTACTCTTCAGCAGCACTTTCCATGGCTGGCTTTTCCGTAACATTCATCTTCATGGCTTTATTAACCGCTTTTAGGAATCTTTCCAATGAGAAAGGCTTGAGCAAATAGTCACATACATTCAGCTCATACCCCTCAAGAGCGTACTCCTGGTAGGCGGAAGTGACAATCACCAGGGGAGGGTGTGTAAGGGATTTAAGAAATTCGAAGCCAGATAACTGAGGCATATTAATATCAAGGAAGAGCAACTCCACCTTCGTTTTATTGATTACTTCGAAGGCTTCAAGCGCATTATAGCAATTGCCCACCTTTTGCATTTGCTTCAGCTCCTTACAGTAGCCTTCTATAATTCTGTGCGCTATTGGCTCATCATCTACGATCAAATACTTCATTTCAGATCAATTTCCAGGGTCGCTTTGAATTGGCCACCATCTTGTTGCAGTTGCAATAAGTGTTTGTTTGGATAAAGAAGCTCCAGTCTTCTGCGTAGATTTTTCAGGCCAATACCGGGTTGGTGATCAATCCTATCGTCGAAATTGTTTTCCACAGAGAAATACAAAGAGTTAGCCTTAGCCATCAATTGTATTTTTAAGATAGCATCATTTGTTAGTGATTCCACCCCGTGCTTAAAGGCATTTTCAACCAAAATAATTAAAAGCAACGGTGCAATCTGATAATCATCTTTGTCAGCTACCTTATCAAAATTGATTTCTATTTTCTTGTGGTAACGTATCTCATGGATTTCAATGTACTTCTGTAGGTAGGCAATTTCATCACCCAGAGGCACCCGTTCCTTTTCCCCCTCGTAAATGGTATGACGCATAATGTCCGACAGTTTTAAGATCACCTCCGGAGCCTGCTCAGATTTTTCCACCACCAAACCGTAGAGGTTATTTAGCGTGTTGAAAAAGAAATGAGGATCGATTTTACTTTTTAGTAGGGCCAATTCAGCGCGTGCGCTCTCATTTTTCATCTGCCGGTAATGTCGTAGTTGTTTGATTACCCAGACAAGGACGATATATGCAACGGCCAACCAAAAAATTGCAATGAAGAGGTCAAAGAGCCTTTCGTTCTTGTAATCCTCATTGAAGGTTGCCATGCCAATCAACGAAATAAGAAAAACCAGGCCTACCGCTATTGGCTGCCTGAAATTCCATGCTCTACTCATTAATTTCATGAAGTGTAAGGTAGTACGAAGCGGCTGACCCACGCAAACAAATTGACCAACCAGGCAATTATTGCCATGAACACGTCTTGCCTGGTGATATCCCCTAATTGTCAATGGGCCTGAGGTGCCCATCATTTCCCCGGAAGTGTTGGTCAAAATAACTGGTGGCTGTGATTGGGTAGCGATAGGTTGCGCCCCTAAAGTCTAAATATGAAAAATCTCGTAGTCCTATTGCTATTCGTGTTAGTCGGCTCACAAGTTACATTGGGCCAAACACCAGGAACCCGCCATACAGGTTCAATGCAAAAAGAATTAGTGGCAAAACTTACCGGCCATTTGCCTCTGGAAAGTGGCTTCGTGCTTACACAGCGGAGTAAATCGTTTGAGCGGGCCATTGCCGCTCAATATCTGGAAGAAAGTTTAAAATCAATTGGTCTCCAGGCACGCAAGCACCAGTACACAGTTTCAAATATCAATCTGATCGTTGACATGATGTTTCATCCGATAGAAGGCACTAACATCTATGCCATAATTCCGGCGACCAATGCCAGCGATGAATATGTGGTTTTCGGTGCCCATTATGACTCAGAGCCCGGCAGTCCTGGAGCAATAGACAACGCCAGTGGAGTGGCTCTTTGTTACGCAGTGGCTAAGCAGTTAGCTGAACTTCAAGTTAGAAACAGGAATTTTGTGGTTGTTTTTTTTGATCAGGAAGAAGACGACGAGATTGGCAGCAGGGCCTTTGCGCAATGGGCCAAAGAGGAGGGTAGGAACGTGCACTCAGTACATACCACAGACCTGGTAGGGTGGGATAACAACGGCAACCGCGCGGTGGAGTTGCAATCTCCTGCAGCCATGTTGGAAAGTACCTACAAGGCAATAGCAGAACGTCTTGGTATTCCTATTCATATTACCACCGGGGCATCGTCTGACAATAAGTCTTTTCTCGAGATGGGGTTTGATACCATCGCAATTTCAGAGGAATGGTTCAATGGAGACCATACGCCGCATATCCACAAACCCACAGATGTATACTCCACGGTGAATTTTGAATACCTGTCCTCCACTACTGAACTGGTTTATGAGGTTATGAAACAGCTGGCAGAAAACTAATTGCAGAACAATCATGAAAATTCAATCATATATAACACCCAAGCACCTGGTACTTCTAAGTTTCACCCCAATATTCGTCAAGGGCTTTGAATATCTACTAATTGGCAATACGCATCCGTTGCTGGTTGCAACTATAATTGGTCTGCCGTTAGCCGTCCTGATCTGGTTTAAGCAATCTATATGGGCACTGAAAATATGGTCTGTACTGTTGATAGGCTACGGAACCATACGACTTTTATTGTCCACTACCCTCCTCTTTGTAAACAAAGGTGTTGAAGCAGCTATTCAGGATCAGCTGACTCCATCATATTTTATATGGACCATTAGCTTTTTGGCGCTCGGAATTTTTCTATATCGAAGGCGAAGACAACTGGTATAAGGCGCAGAGCGGGGTATATTTACATAGTACCCAGAATTACCCCGTCATGAGTATCACTATTTCCAATAAGCTAAGAAGTCAACTAGAGAAGATCGTTGTAATTACATTTGTCTGGACGGTTGTGTCTATCTACAACTTCCTCAATAGTTACGACACGCTCATTAACTTCAGTTGCGATCTAACCAACTTCAATCCATCGAATTTTTTGACTGGCAGTATTCTGGCCGGTGTTTTGGCGGGTATAATGGGCGGAACAACATTGGTAGTGCTTTGGGAAGGCTGGCTACGAAACAAAAAGTACATAATTGCTTTGGCCAATATCACAGTGAGCTACTCTATTATCTACCTACTGGTTGCAATTCCAACAGGTAACTACTTTCAAAGCCATCGGCTTAACATTCCTTACTTTAGTCCCGAGGCCTTATTGGCCACCTTCGACAATCTTTTTAAAGTTGCCACACTGCAGAGCTATACCTTCTGGCTTTTTGTGGTACTTCTAACCTTGCTCTTTCTGCAGGTAAATGACAAATATGGCCCTGGTACGTTCAAAGACTTCCTGCTGGGCAAGTACTTTCAGCCCCAGCGCGAGGAAAGGATATTCATGTTTTTGGATCTGAGGTCGTCAACGGCCATAGCGGAGAGATTAAAGGAAGAAAAGTACTTCAACTTCCTTCGTGACTGCTTCAAATTTTCAACCCCAGCCATTCTAAATTCGAAAGGTGAGATTTATCAATATGTTGGAGATGAAATTGTAATAAGCTGGAAAATTGAAAACGGAATCAAGCACGGAAATTGTATTAACTGCTTTTTCGAGGTGCAGAAAGCCCTGGAAAGCAAAACAGAATATTTCCAGGAACAGTATGGTGAAATTCCGAAGTTTAAGGCGGGGATACATTATGGGTTTGTTATGACAGGCGAGATTGGGATTGTGAAAAGAGAGATAGCCTTTTCAGGAGATGTGCTAAATACCACAGCTCGCATTCAACAGAAATGCAATGAATTTGGTGTAGATCTGCTATTCTCAAAGAAAATATTTGACAAAATAGCAGCCACCATTTCCGACTTCAAGCCCAGAGAAATGGGTCGTTTGCTGTTAAGGGGTAAAGAGGAAGAAGTATCGCTGTATACGGTTTAGCATCTTAGCGGATTTTTGCTTTTATTGAAACGAATGAGAAGAGTATTAGCCATCTTCGCTGCACTGCTTGCCACCTCGGGCTGGGCCCAGGATTACCAGGAGCGGGTTGAATTGTCTGCTATCCTGGAGAGGGCCTTACGAACCTCACAAGATATAATCGAGGTAAATAACAAACATGTGGTTATAACAGATGTTTCACCATCTGACATTAATGGCGTAACAGCACGTCTAAGCTCAAGGTATCCATCATCGAAAAACGCCAAAGGTTGGCTTCAGATTCCAGTAGACCTCAAATTTACCAACTGTACTTTTGCTCACAATGTCAGCTTTAATCGCATGGAGTTTCAAGACCTGCAAATTGTGGGCAGCAACTTTGGTAACCTGCGCATAGGTAATAGCCAATTCCAGCAAATATCACTTGAAGAGAATACGTTAAGCGGAGCCTTGGAGATAGTTGCTACTAACATGCAGTCTTTCAATATGCTTCGAAACAATTCTTCTTTCGAGATTTATATGGAAGCAGACACCATCCTGGGCGACATCAATATTGAAAACAATACAGTAGAAAAAGGCGAATTGCTTCTTACCTATTTGCAGTGCCAGGGGTCCGTTACAATCGGCAACAATAGTGTAACGGGAATAATAATTGAGAACTCTCAATTCCTGCTGCCGCTTTTTGGAGAATTTAACAAATACCAATTACCTGGTTCGGAAAGCCTTGACATCTATTTAATAGAAAATGAATTCCTGGGAGATAGCACCGCCAGAGTAAGCTTCAATAAAGGCAATTACCTTAACCTTGATATTCGCAAGAACAAATTTGGGACAAATGTGTATTTCACAGAAAACAGGGTTAACGATCGTTTTTTCCTTGTGGAGAATGAGTTCCTCAGTCATGTCTCGTTTGAGAAATTCTTGTTCTCGGAAATTTGGAATGAACTGTACTGGACGCAGATCGAGGGTTTCAAGCTTAGATATATCGATTACGGAGCCATTACCGAAGATGATCTTGAATCTCTTGTAGAGTTTAAGAACCTAATAAACATCTATAAAGATCTACACAGCATTTTTCTTTCCCGCGGTGACCTCGCCTCTGCAAATGCTTGCTATAGCGAAATGAAAGAATTGCAGGGGAAGATGCTCAAGCATCAGTATAGGCAAAAGCCAACTTTTGGCAATTTTTTCCGCTGGCAACTTAATGTTCTGCTAAAAATATATACTAACCACGGTACCGACCCTGCCTTAGCAGTAGTAATGTCACTTTACGTGATCTTTATCTTTGCTGCGTTGTATTTGTTTTTCCCTTCCGAATGGGATGTTAACAGTAGAAAAAGGATGCTGAAGAACTACCAAAAGTTAAGGGAGTACAAAGGGAAATCGTACGTAACGCCCACAACCATGTTCATTGGGGCTATTTCTCTGACGTTATTAAATGCAGTAACGCTAAGCATCAACAGCTTCGTTACCCTTGGGTTTGGCCGCATCCCCACCAGAGGGCTGGCCCGTTATTTTTGTATAGTGGAAGGATTTATCGGCTGGTTCTTGCTCAGCATTTTCACTGTTGCCTTAATCAACCAGGTACTGGCCTAAAGCTATTCAGAGATGTTTAGGTAGTGCACCTCGTGACCTTCGTTACCCTTATCAATAATCTTAATCGATTCACCAGCTACAAATGTCACCTCGAAGGTGCTGCGTCTTTTAGTGCAAGTAAAGGTTGTGCTCTTTTCTCCGTCGAAGGTCCGTTTAACAATCTCATACGTTTCGTTACCAATCTTAATAGACCGGCCATCAAAGATGATGGTAGTTTCAATCTCATCTTCATTAGTTGAAGTATTGGTTACCTCAATTCTGATGGTTTTCTTTACCTGGGCCTTCACTTCTCCCTTAAACCCCCTTTTGTCGTTATTAGCCTGAGCAAGTACTAATTGCGTAAATAATGTAATACAGATTATAGTAATGGTATTTCTCAGCATAGCTGTAGTCTTTCAATGTTAAATCTCAGCAATCACAGCTAAACATGCAACAAGCATACCACGTTCTAGCCATTGTAGCTTATGTGCAATTTGCCCAACCCGATCCATTAGTACCCTTAGGCGGAAATTAACGGTTAGATTAGGACCATGAGCAAAAACCCTGTGATCCCTTTATTGCTTGGCACTGTAATTTTGATTTCTGCTACCTGCCAGGCACAAATCAGCGATTTTCCAACCAACGGATGGAAAAAAGCTGCCCCTTCTCAGCATGGTTTCGACGAGCAAAGACTGTCGGATTTCATCAACGACATTAGGAACGGCAAATTGATTCGACCAGCACATTCCCTATTAATTGTGAGAAACGGCCACCTCGTGGTGGAGGAGTACTTTAATGGCGGTAGCAGCAGCGATGTACATACGCTGCAATCTGTCACTAAAAGTATTTCATCTACTTTGGTTGGTGTAGCCATGCAACAGGGCATGATAAAGAGTTTGGAACAGCCGGTTTTAAGCTTCTTCCCGGAGTACGATGATTTTAAGAACCTGGATGGCAATAAAAGAAATATGACACTTCGCCATGCCTTGACTATGAGAACCGGGCAAGCCTGGACTGGCGAGTCGCACCTTGATGCTTTGAACAGATTTAGTGGCGATCGCATGAAATACGTGCTTGACTACAAAATGGAAGGCGAACCAGGCAACAAATGGTATTACAATAGTGGCATTGCCGTTTTACTAGGTGGACTCATTGCCAATGCCACCGAAATGGATACCAGGGATTTCGCTCAGCAGTTTCTTTTCGATCCGTTGGGGATAGACCGGGCCAGATGGTATTCTTACCGCAACATTCCTCACACCGGAGGCGGACTCTATCTACGTCCACAAGACATGGCGAAAATTGGCTACCTATACTTGAAAGATGGTCTCTGGGAGGGGAAGAGAATTCTCCCTGAGAATTGGGTTAAGGAAGCAACTACTGCTCATGTTAATCGAACAGAAACCATAGTTGGAATGAAGCCAGGGTACGGATTTATGTGGTGGTTGCTTCCGCTTGAAAAGTCGTCTGTAACAATAGACAACGGAGTGGATGTTTACATGGCCTATGGCCATTGGGGGCAATTCATTTTTATAATTCCCAGTTATGATATGGTAGTCGTTTGGACCAATAACAATTCAGCATCCTATCGTGAGGAAATTAAGCCAATCTCACTTTTCTACGACCACCTATTGCCTGCTGTAAGTCGATAATTCTATTCTTTGTAAAAGGGAATTGTGGCGAAGTTCTCAAAAAACCAGTTCTCAAGGCTTACCTCCAATTCATGCATGCCGGTGCCAAGATGACTGATATTGAAGTATGCGATTATGCCACGGTGATCTGATTTAGGGTCGTGATAAAAATACCACTTGGGGCTTCGGTAGGTTGAGTCGTTGATAGAGACATGATAAAATTCGTTCATGCAAACCAGCTTTAGTGAGTCCTGACTATACCGATTTTGCAATTGCTGGTAATCGCAAAGTGACCGAATTGAATCTTCATATGCCACCTGATGGGTGATAAACAACCTAAGCACATCGTCCTTTACTATATCACTTTGAATTGCAGCCCGCTGAAACCTGGCGTCGGTGCTGGAATTGAGGTATGATTGCGACGGGACGTATAGCCCCCTTGAGCCTCCATAAAACTCCAATCTGCTGAAATTTCTCGAAGTTGAATTAGGGTTTGAATTCTGGCTGAACAGAAACACAGTGATGACTATGAATGCCAAAATAAAAGACACCACCTTCCACTTTTTGAAATTACTAATTAGAATATAGTATATAGACCGATATACGCTACTGAACGTCAGTACGCTCATTACCTTATATATTGGGTAGTAGATTTTGGCGACGTACTTATTCTTCTTTAGCAAGCCAAGGCTAAGAAAGTCAAGCATATAAATTAGCCCTATCACCATCATGCCGATAGCATAAAGGTTAAGAGCTTGGGTAAGTTGTGGGTTGTCGTTGAGGTCAGCGAAGGAAACTCCTGCGAAGAATAAAAAGAGGTAAAAAGGAATAAGTATGGAAACAAAGAGAAAGAAATACACCCCAAGCAGGCTCATAAAAATGAAATAGCTAATACTGAAAATAGAGCTGCTGATCTTCTCGAGTTTGACAATCTGGTTTGTGAATTGGGGGATTAGTGTTAACCTTTTCTCAAACTGAGGTTGGTAATCAAGCCGCTCTTGGTTTATTCCTTTTGGAAAAACATAACTCAATCCAACCAACCCAATCCATATTCCTCTAAAGAAAAGGTGCAATACCAGCCCAAAAATGAGCCATTGGATCCCGGTGTCAACTAAAGCAATAAGGGTATCAATATCATTGGATAGTCCCCAAATCTCCCTTTTAAAGTAATACCTGAATTTTTCAAGAAGGCTGGGAATTTGAAACAGTCCAAAAAGTACAATCCCGGAGATGAATATTTCGGGCTCCCAACTGTTATGCTGGGTTTTTCTCAGCCACTTAGGTAGTTGGTTTTGCAGTTCTGACATGCCCAGGCAAGATAATACTTTGCCCGAATAAAGCTAATTGTCGTGATTCAGAATGACTTACCTACTTATCTTCTCCCAACCAGGCATTTCTTCTGGCCAGCTGCTCTTCAGATGGTGTACTTCCCGCATCTTCAGCTAGCATAACTTCAAAAGACGGATCTTGTATAATGGTGAAAGTGCCGGCATGCTCCAGTCCGTTTTGTACATATTTTATGGTATGGCTCGAACCAATTTCCCAGTCCCGATCGAAATCGGCGGCCGAGGTTAGCGGTTGGCCGTCTACTTCCAGAATCTTGTCACCCTGTTCCAGTCCGCTTTCATATAGTGGGTTCGAACGTAGCATAGTATTCCTTACGATAATATCTCCATCCTTGTCCGTTAGAGCGAACGAGGGAAAGCCTGCCTTATTTGGGTTACGCAATCTCATAGTTACACCAAATTGCTTCAAGAGAGCAGGAATATCCGGCAAATCACTACCATAGATGTAATCTTCAAAAAAGGCGCTGGCAAACTCAACATCCCCGGTAACAGAAGCCAGTGCATTCTCAATATCACCAATGGTGTAGGGCTTTTCATTCTTACCATGATTCTCCCACATATATGTCATAAGATCATCAAGGGATTTGCCCTCATAACTACTTCTGATGCTCAAATCCATGGCGAGCCCAATTACTGCACCATAGGAATAGTAACTGATAAAGGTATTTTGGTAATTGGTTTCGTCATTGGCGGTCCCCGCATCCACAAATGGCGCGTGTTTGCTCATTTCTATAGGACCTTTAATTTCTCTACCCGGAAAGTTTATCACATAGTTAAGGCCGCCGGCTATTCCTCGCGCATACCTTGCCTGATCTCTAATGCCTGCCCTTCTCAATACCAGGTCGTCGTAGTAGGAAGTGAAACCTTCAGCAAACCAAAGGGCATCAGACATGTTGGCGTGATCGAAGTCGAAAGGCTCCAGTGATTGAGGTCTAATTCTCTCTACGTTCCACGCATGGAAAAACTCGTGGCTTATTGTGTTAATTAGTCCTCCAGCATTATTTGCAAGGCTTCCGCTGCTTGAGCACACCGTAGAATTACGATGCTCCATGCCATCGCCATTTATCCAGGGGTTATAGCTAACCAGAAAAGTATATCTGCCGTAATCGAATTTCGGCAATCCTCCGTAAATTTTTATTTGCTCCTCTACTACCTGCTTTACCCACTCCGTGTAGTCATCAAGGGCCTCGTCAGTATCTTCAACCATAGCGGCAATCTCTATTGTGTATTCCTCTCCATCATCTTCAACCTGCCATCGGCGCCATCGCATCGGGCCAACCATGGTGGGGCTATCGTAAAAGTAATAGTAGTTTGGGGCTGTATACTTATTGTCACCAGCAGCAACCAATTGTGTGGCCACATCCCAGTTATCCTTTCCCTCCAAATCGAAAATGACCTCAATTGGTCTGTCATCCAACCCCTCTCCGTAAATGAAGGTAGCAGGCATATTCATATGCGCTTTGCGGTTATCAATTCCAGTGTAGGTGCCATCTCCGTGGTTACCGAATAAAGTGTAGGAAAATACCACCTCACCTGAATGACCACTAACCTCCCATTCTGTAATGTTAGTTTTTCGCAATGCCAGTTCATTACCACTTCCGTCCACTGCCTTAGATTCATATACATTTTTGGCAAAATTATGAACAGCATATCTCCCTGGAGATGTTTGAGGCATTCTGAGCTTGATAGGCCCATTCTTCAATTCCTTGAAATGAATTGATATTCGCAATTCATGATGTTGAACATTGTCGAAATTGACAGAATACACAATAGGTGCTGTGCCGGAATCTGAAGCAGATTGTTGCTGGGGCTCGCATGCCAATAGCGGCAATACGAGTAAGAACCACATATGTCTTTTCATGATATTAGTTGAGTGGCGCTAATTTAATGATTGTAATATTAGATGATTAGTGTTTCGCCTGACAATTCTGGAGGCTAGCTAATGTCCGCAGTCGCGTTTGTGGTTTATTTAGAGACGACAAATCAGACTAAATCTGACAAATAAGATGTAAGAATTGAGTGGTCAAAGTGCCTACTACTCTTTCTCCCGCCCTTAGCTAAAAAGTACTGAAACCACTTATCGTCTTATAATCACTGACTAATAAGGACTAATGGAGTTCATTTGTTTACGCTAAATAGGTTGCCCGAAGAAGCCGGCAATTTTTTTCATGTAATTTTTAGCGAAAAATAGCAACTATCTGGCTATCAAATTGTTCTCTGGTTATTATATTCATGACTTTAACTGAACCAACTAGACCCTAAAATGATCCGAAGCAGCTTATCTGTAGCGCTAGTCGTGGCGCTATTGTTATTGGCAATAATACCAATCACCTTAAAAGCAAACGACATTGTTGTCAGCAGTGCCTCTCTTACAGGTCAGGATGTATCTGCTGGGGCTGACAATGCTGCAAACTTCACCTTCGCAAGGTTCGATTTAAACTGGAGTAACTCCTGGCGTGTTAGTACCGGGCCCAACAACTGGGACGCCGCCTGGGTATTTCTAAAATACCGTATAGAAAGCGGTACCGGCTGTACACCAGGCGAATGGGAACCTGCCACATTAAGTTCTACCAGTGCACATCACTCCGTTACTACGGAAAACGGAGTGGCATCCACTATCGCGGCTGCTGCGGATGGTACTGGGGTTTTCATTCATAGATCCGGTGATGGAGCTGGAGCGATAGACTGGGATCAGGTCCTTTTAAGATGGAACTATGGAGCCGATGGCCTCCTCGACGCTTGTAACGTAACTGTTCGTGTCTATGCCATTGAGATGGTCTACGTTCCTCAGGCTTCATTTTTTGCAGGAGATGGTTCTATTTCTTCAATCAATGGACAATTGGAAGATGGAACCACGGGGGCTGCCTTCCAGGTTACCAGCGAAAACTCTTTTACACTTGGTGGTGGCGGTGCCGGTTCCATGGGTAACAACAACCGATCCGGACAGAGCGTACAGGATGATTTTACAGATGTAACAACACAAACTCTTCCAGCTGCATATCCAAAAGGCTTCAATGCTTATTACTGCATGAAATACGAAATATCCCAGGAACAGTATGCTGAATTTTTAAATGTCCTTACAGCCACGCAGCAACTTACCCGTCATGGAGCCACAGTTGTTAATCGATTTACGAATAACGGTACGTCTCCCCCAGGGCGCAATAGTGTCAAGAACCAGATAATACCATCCGGAGGAATCGCTGGCACTTATGGCAACGACTTAGATAATGATGGCACATTTGGTGAAAGTAACGATGGCCAGAACATAGCTATGAATTACATGTCAGGCATGGATTTGCTGGCTTACCTGGATTGGGCAGGACTTAGGCCAATGACTGAGCTCGAACTTGAAAAGACCATGAGGGGAACAAATCCAGCTGTTGCAGCTGAATATGCATGGGGCACCACCACTATACATGCGAGTACGTACGCTGCACTTACCAACAGCGGGGCTGGGAATGAGCTACCAAATTCCCCAAGTACAACTGCGGGCAATGCGAACTACGGAACAACGAATTCTGGTATTACGGGGCCGTTACGAGTTGGTATTTTTGCCACAGCAACCTCATCTCGCGTTACAGCAGGAGCAACCTACTATGGCGTTATGGAGATGACCGGCAATGTCTGGGAACTTGCAGTTGGTTTGGGACATGCTGCGGGAAGATCCTTTACGGGAGCACATGGCGACGGTTCGCTGGATGCCACCGGCAATGCAAACCAAGACTTTTGGCCCGGCGTAAATGGTAATAGTAACTGGGCCGCTGCAAATACCGCTTACCTTGGTACCACCGGCTCCACAGCTGTTGCCGGATTTCAGTTTAGGGGAGGTACCTGGAATGGAGGCTCGTGGTTGGAAGTGTCCGACAGAAACTACTCATTCTGGACCGGGATATCGAACCGGGAACAGAGACAAGGCGGCCGAGGCGTTAGAACAGCTCCGTAAGTTCTTTGTCTCCTACAGCTAAGATATCGTGTGCACTGGCAATTTTGCTGGTACTTGGCCTTAAGCCGGTTTCCGGACAATTTTTAGGCGGAAACAGCGATGGCTTCAGCTCAGGGTTAAGTTGTATTTCCGATCTGGATGGAGTCTCACAATTTCTACCTGGGGCTATCTCTGGCTCCACTGAGTTCTGCGACTTCTCAACCGAAAGCTACTCAATCTCAGTTGCAGGAATTTCCGCCGGCACTACCTACAATTGGTCTGTTCCGGCGGGTTCAACAATAATAAGCGGCCAAGGTACATCATCCGTGTTGGTTCAATTTGGCAATACTGCTGGTAACGTGGAGGTAGACGTTAGTAATGAATGTACTACCGTAAATGTGCAGCTGGCTGTTACCTCCGGTACATGTCAATTCTTCGCCGGAGGCACAAACGATGGATTCACAAATACTATTAGCTGTATCTCAAATCTTGATGGAGGCTCTCAATTCATTCCCGGACCTATTATTGGGTCATCGGAATTTTGCGATTTCTCCACGCAGAGTTATTCGATAGCTGTTGCTGGAATATCAGCAGGCACAACCTACGCCTGGTCCGTGCCGGCGGGAGCAACCATAGTTAGTGGACAGGGCACCGATGAAATTCTAGTCGAGTTTGGCAATACCGCAGGCAATGTAGAAGTAGATGTAAGTAATGAGTGCACAACGGTTAATGTACCCCTTGCCGTAACAGCTGGCACCTGTCAATTCTTTGCTGGTGGCAGTAACGATGGTTTCACAAATACCATTAGCTGCATTTCAAATCTTGATGGTGGCTCGCAATTTATCCCTGGACCAATCATGGGTTCAACAGAATTCTGTGATTTTGCGACTCAGGCCTATTCCATCGTTGTGGCAGGTATCTCTGCTGGTACAACCTACAATTGGTCTGTCCCGGCAGGAGCAACCATAGTCAGTGGGCAGGGTACTGACGAAATACTAGTGGAGTTTGGCAACACTGCTGGTAACGTAGAGGTGGATGTTAGCAATGAATGTACAACAGTAAATGTGCAGCTTGCAGTTACTACCGGCACATGCCAGTTCTTTGCTGGTGGCGCCAACGACGGATTCTCGAATACCATTAGTTGTATCTCAAACCTGGATGGAGGCTCTCAATTCATTCCGGGGCCAATAATGGGCTCCACAGAATTTTGTGATTTTGCCAGCGAAACCTATTCTATTGTTGTCGCCGGTATCTCCGCGGGCACCACTTATAATTGGACAGTACCGGCAGGCGCCACGATAGTAAGCGGTCAAGGAACACCCGAGGTATTGATTCAATTCGGTAACAGTGGCGGCAATGTTGAAGTAGACGTAAGCAATGAATGTACAACAGTTAATGTGCAACTTGCCGTTGCATCTGGAACTTGTCAATTCTTCGCCGGTGGCGACAACGACGGTTTCAACAATACTATCAGCTGTATCTCCGACCTTAATGGCGGGTCTCAATTCATACCAGGACCAATAATGGGATCTTCTGAGTTTTGCGACTTTGCTACTGAAACTTATTCCATAGTGGTTGCTGGCATTTCTGCTGGCACTACCTACAACTGGACTGTGCCAGCTGGAGCAACCATAATTAGTGGTCAGGGTACTTCGGAAATACTAGTCCAATTCGGCAATAGTGGAGGCAATGTAGAAGTGGATGTAAGTAATGAGTGTAGCACAGTGAATGTACAACTTGCCGTTGCTTCGGGTACCTGTCAATTCTTTGCCGGTGGCGACAATGATGGTTTTACAAACACAATCAGTTGCATCTCCAATCTAGATGGCGGGTCTCAGTTCATTCCAGGCCCAATAGCAGGTTCAACCGAATTCTGTGATTTCGCAACCGAGAGTTACTCTATTGCCGTAGCGGGAATCTCTGCCGGCACAACCTACACCTGGTCGGCACCAGCAGGGGCTACGATCTTAAGCGGACAGGGTACCTCTTCGGTGCTTGTTCAATTTGGTAACACGAATGGGAATATCTCTGTAGATGTTAGCAACGAATGCACTACCATAAATGTGCAGCTTGCAGTTACAAGCGCATCCTGCATATTCTATGCTGGTGGTTCCAGTGATGGATTTAGCTTTACCGAACGTGTCAACACTCCCCTTCCTATCGAACTGGTGTCGTTTGAAGCACAAGTAATTGATGAAAGGCGTGTAAAGCTTAAATGGAGTACCGCATCAGAAACTAACAACGATTATTTTACCATAGAAAGGTCGGTCGACTCCAAAGAGTTTTCACCTATTGCAGAAGTTGATGGGGCTAGTAACAGCTCCAGACGGTTAGACTATGAAATTGAAGACGAGGCGCCATTGCCAGGCACATCTTACTACCGCCTAAGACAAACCGACTTTGACGGTACTACCAGTCTTTCAAGAACTGTTGTAGTGAGTATACAACCCGGATTGCTTGGCTTGCAAGTGGTGTACCCCAACCCAATCCGCAACCAAGACCAGCTAAATATAGAGTACTCTGTGGTTGAGCAAGCTACCCTACAGATTGTGATGTATGATCTTACCGGCAAGAAGTTACTACACCAACAAACGGATTTGAATCCGGGTAAAAATATCTTCCCAATTCAACTGCCAGACGTGAAAAGTGGAGCTTACCTAATTCGGTTTTACACTACTGATAAAAATGAGGTAGTGAGGATTAAGGTACAATAGCAAACATCCTGGCTCATAACTCCGGCATTCTACTATCTTTAGGGCGAAATCCCAACCATCATGGAACAGCCCAGGCCAAAGGCTTCTCTGCTGAGAAACTCCGTCCGTATTGTTGCTGAACTGCTCGTTGTCTTTTTTGGAGCCTATGCAGCATTTACACTTAGTAACAGTAATAATGATAAGAAGGACACGAAAGACCGCATTAAGTTCTATCAGAACTTTCTCAGTGAGATGGTAATTCTGGGCGAGCGTACACATGACTTAAAACGCGAAGTATCGGGCTATATCAGCAACTACGAGGACTCTTTAAATGCTGGACTTAAGCCACCACTGAAAGTACACAACAACTGGACTTTCACACTTAACTTATTCGTGACTAAGGCTGTATTCGATGACGCCTACTTCTCAAAAGTGGGAAAGGGAGACTACCTGGTTAGTGTAGATATGGGCACTTCTCTTATCCGCAGTATTGAAGTGGAACTGAACAACTATCGAGATAACTGCCAACAACTACTGTACTTCAGTAAGTACGATAATGACAGGTTCTATGAGAACGGTGAACTCCTTCCCGAATTTAGATGGTACCTGAATGATCTTAAGAGGATTGATAGCTTGCTGGCAAGGCTTATAGTGGCCATTGAGGAAGGTGCCGTTCCTTCAACTCAAGAATTAATCAGGCTGGAAGAAAGATAGCTCACTTAGTCGAACCTGGGCTTCACTTCAGCGATATCTGCCGGGCAACTGGAATTGGTATCATCAGAAAGCCGTTCAAGATGGGTACATTGTTAGTTGATAACCTATTGGTTTATGCGTCCATTAAGATTCTTAAGGAAAAACCTTACCCTCAGCATTCTGGCCGTGCTGGCAATTACAACCACAGCCACGGTAAACTACTGGTCCCTGGCCTATGTCTGGCAGGAACTAACCTATGACAATTTCCACGATGACAGTGAATCCATTTTTCGCGTTATCAGGAAAGGATCAACCGCCTCAGTGGCAACTACAGCTTTCCCACTGGTGCCGATGCTCCGCACGGAGTATCCACAAATTACCAGCTCGCGAATATTTAAAGATCGCTCTAAGGTTGTTTTCACTAAAGAAGACCGCACCTTCTTTGAAACCAAAATGGTCTGGGCTGATAGCAATTTCCTCAAGATATTCACTTTCGATAATTTTGTTGGCAACCCTTCATCAGCGCTTGTAAATCCCCTGGCCATTGTCATCACCGGTGAGGTTAGAGATCGGTACCTGCCTGGAGTTGAGAATCCAGTTGGTGAGTCTCTAGAATTCGAATGGAATGGCAATACTTACCCTTTGCTTATTACGGGTTTTATTGAAGAACTTCCCAATAACTCTCATCTGGACTTTGACATTCTGATATCTTTTGCGTCTGGTATTCAGCTCTTTCCCGGGGGCATTACCAGCAACTGGACAATGAATTATTGCTACAGCTATATGAAGCTTCCCGCGGGTTGGAGTAGAGATCAAATAGAGTCACAGTTCTCCTCACTGGCAGCCAAGCATATTTCTATGAAGGAAGGACAAAGTTATGACCAATACTTTTCCTCACTGCAGCCGCTGACTTCTATTCACACTAGTAACCAAATTCTGGGTGGTTTAACCACTCCTGTTGACCTTAAGTACTTGTGGTCAATCGGTGCTTTGGCGGTAATTATTCTGTTGGTATCCGCTTTCAATTACCTAAACCTAACCATCATTGAGCTGCAAAATAGACTGAAAGAACTGAGCGTAAAAAAAACACTGGGTGCTTCAAAAGCAGCCCTGCTGGCTGGATTTCTGCAAGAACAGTTTTTCAAAGTTCTTTTGGGTATTGGCCTGGCAACACTGCTCATCTTTGTAATGTTGCCGATTTGGAATGAAGCACTGGGCTCAAATTTGACTACTGGTGAGATCCTATCAACTCCATACCTGGTATTTAACTATTTACTGATTTTGGTTATTGTAGCAGTGGCAGCTGGCTACGCCATACACAACACAAGTAGAATTACTGCAGTTACAAGCTCCCAAAGGAGTGACAGCAGAGGACTGGCCTTAAGAAAGGGGATCATGGTCTTTCAATTAGCCATCTCTGTGCTGATGATCGCACTAACCATTCTAATTACAGATCAAATCGATTATTTAAGAAACTATGGTCTTGGATTCAACAAAGACCACACCCTAATCATACCCCAGGGCAGGCAGGTTCGTGATAACCCTGACTTAATCAAAAACCGTTTCAATCAAATTTCCGGAGTAACCTCGACTGCCCTTTCTATGTATAAGCCAGGAGATGTAGTAGGCAACAAAATCAAGGTGCAACTTCCAGGTAGCAACGAGGAGTTTAACATTGCCGCCAATTCAATTGATGAACATTTTCTTCCCCTTTACAACATAAACTTACCCGCGGGCACCGGTTTCGCCAAAACCCATATTGCAAATAAGCAATCTTATCTACTCATAAATGAAAGTGCTGTTAAACTCTTACAGCTAGAAAATCCCATAGGCTCAACTTTAGATTTAGAGTTCAGAACAGGCCAACCCTCACTTCCCGTTGAAACTCGCTCTAGTAAGGTGTTGGGGATAGTAGCTGATATAAACTTCGAGCCATTGCATGGTAGTGTTCAACCAATGGTATACCTCATAAAGCCTTATTGGTATTTCTACATTTCAGTTAACATCTCTGGTAAATCAGCAGAGAATACCATTGCCGCATTAGAGCAGGAATGGAATGAGTTATTCCCCGGCCGGCCATTTGAGTTCTTCTTTCTCGAAGATTCTATCAATCAGATCTATGCCAAAGAACAGCAGTTGGCCCGTGCACTAAATGTGCTTGTGATAATTTCAGTTTTAACTGCCCTACTTGGATTGTATGGGTTGGCCACGGATATCATGCGTCGAAAAACCAAGGAGCTTTGCATAAGAAAGGTGCTGGGCGCCGGTTATCTTTCACTTTCAGGTACCTTAACCAAGGAATTAGCGACTTATTTCGCAATTGCATTGCTTCTTGCCATCCCGACTGCAATCTACGTGAAGAATTTGTGGCTCCACCAATTCGCCTACAAGGTGCCGGCTGAGATCGGCTATATACTTTACGCATTCCTGATTATTACTACATTGGTAGTAATGGTACTTGCAAAGCAGTTATACAGGCACCTGGCTCAGAATCCGGCTAATCATCTCAGGGCCGAATAGTGCCCGCTGCAACTGCACTTTCAGTACAGTTTTAAAACATTTGACTACACTTATTACCCATCTTGTACAAAACCACAAGAAATAGTTATCGTATACTGTAGTTTTGTACAACTAATAATTTCAATATGAGAGGTGAACATATTGGGGAATTGGAAGAGCTCGTCCTTTTGGCTGTTGGCTCTTTGCTCGATAAGGCTTATGCCGTCGCAATTCTCGATGTAATAAAGCAAAGCACAAATCGCACTTTAGATGTTACAGCCATTCATGCCGTACTACGTCGGCTGGAGAAAAAGGGCCTGGTTAGTTCATCGATGGGTGGCGCCACCGCGGAAAGAGGTGGCAGGCGAAAGAGGTATTTTACCTTATCCCAATCAGGCCGCCAGGTATTGGATGATGTGATGTCCGTACGAATGGCACTTTACAACAAAATGCCCAAACTAACTTTTGCTGGAATCTAAATGAGCAAACATCCGCCAAGGTGGGCTGATCGCTTTCTGGAATGGTATTGCCATCCGGATTTGCTTGAAGACATTCAGGGAGATCTCTATGAGATGTACGAGAGAAAGATCGCTTTGAAAAGACCTTTGCTAGCAAACATGCTCTTCATTTGGTACGTCTTCCGCTCGTTTCGACCGGGAGCAATTAAGAAATTTCAAGGAAACAAAAACTCAATCACTATGACTGGTAACAACTTCAAAATCGCGTTCCGTGTAATGCTACGGGACAAGTTCAACACATTCCTAAATCTGGGGGGCCTGGCAATAGGCGTAGCTTGTTTCATTCTTTTAGGATTCTTCGCTAAAAGAGAACTCAGCTTCGATCGCTTCCATGCAAAGTCTGATAAGATCTACAGGGTATGGCTTAAAGAGGTTTATGCTGAAGATAAAATATTCTTCAACTCAACTACGCCCATTAGGTTCGAGAACCTACTTGAAGAGCATTTCGGGGAAGTAGAAACTGCTGTACAATTGCTGCCCCAAAACTATCTGGTTGGACGAGGCGATGATCGTGACAATGAGGTGGTGACAATAGTGAGCCCTGAGTTCTTTGAGGTATTCGATTTTCAACTTACAAAAGGCAATTCTAGCCAGCCGCTTACCTCTCCTGGTGCCATGGTGATCTCTGAATCCCATGCCGTTAAGTACTTTGGCTCGGATGACCCAATTGGCCGGGTTATACCGGTGGAGATTGGTGATGAGATTCGTGACTTTAATGTCACAGCCGTATTTGAAGATATTCGTACTGAATCAAGTATTCAGTTCAATATGGCAATTTCCAATGTTATCTATCCCGAAATATTTAGTCAGGGAACAATGGAAGCATGGTTTTCTATTGCACCAGAGACTTACGTATTAATAGGTGAGAGCTCAAATATTTCAACCGTTGAGGCGGGTATGCAAGAAGTGGTGATGGGATATCTAAGTGAAGAGGTTGAGGAGGGTGTATATAATATCGGGTTTCAGCCTCTAACCGATATCCATCTTAATGCTGATATTCCTGCCGGTATTGCCCCTGTTGGCAACCGGGATTACGTTTATATCCTGGGAGCCATTGCCATATTGGTTCTGGTAATTGCCTGCGTCAACTATACTACCCTTTCGATTGGGCAATCGCTGAAGCGCAGTGGTGAGGTGGGCATTAGAAAAGTGATGGGCGCTTTGAAAGGGTCGCTTGTTAACCAATATCTCAGCGAAAGTTTGCTAACTGCATTGTTTGCCTTAATAGTGGGAGTCGGGGCAAGCTACCTCCTACTGCCAATTTTCAATGACCTTACCCAAGCAAATATCTCATTACAATTCGAAACCTGGCACATCGGTCTCTATGCCGGGCTCATCATTATTATGGGCATTGCCAGCGGTATCTACCCGGCTTTCATTCTCTCCCGCCTCAATGTAACTGCCATTCTTCGGGGCAGTGGCCAATCAAAGAGAAATCATTTCATTCGCAAAGGCATGGTGGTGTTTCAATTCATGATCACCGTATTCCTCATCACCAGCACCTTGATCATGAATAATCAGCTTAGATATATTCAGGGTAAAGATGTTGGGTACAACTACTCAGCAACCGTTTCAGTACCACTTTATCCAGACCCATCTGCTAGTAGATTTCTGGAGCGACTTAAAACCGCTGCTGACAAGGGCGAGCTACTCAAAGAGAAACTTAGTCTGTATCCTGAAATTTCTAATATCGGTAAAGGCTCACATGTATTCGGCACATCCGGGTGGGCGCGGATGGCCTTTACCGATGACAACGATGTCTTCAGGAGGTTTAGATACCTGATTGTGGATGCTAGCTACTTTAGCACGTTCGATATAAAAATGAAAGCTGGCAGAGGTTTCGAGGATGGCAGCAGCCTGGATGAAAAGCAATCGGTTATTATCAATCAGGCGGCAGCCGACTATTTTGGCCTAAAGTCTCCGGTTGGCAGCAAGTTGCCCAGTAGGGAATTTGGCGAACACAGTATCATTGGCGTCACCGAAAATTTCAATTTTACTTCTCTTCACAATGAAGTGGAACCCCTGGTGATTTCTCAGGATCCAATGATCATCTTTAGCGGTGTTAGCGACGTCGGGTTCGGTGACAGCCCTGTTCCTAAATTAGTCTTCAGATATGAGGGCAGTTCGCTACTTGGTGTCAGAGAGATCCTTGACAAAGAATGGGAAACAACTTTCCCTGGTGAAGAGCTGAATTTCACTTTCGTTGAGGATGACATGCAACAGCAATATGCCGCTGAAAACCGCATGAGCCGACTGGTTACTGTGGCTACAATACTCAGTATCATTATTGCAGCACTTGGGCTTCTGGGGCTAACTGTTTTGGTTATCAACAGCAAGGTCAAAGAAATTGGAATCAGGAAGGTGGTGGGCGCCTCTGTGTTTACAATTTTCTGGTCGCTGGCCAGAAGCTTCTCAACGCAACTTATTATCGGTATTGCACTTTCAATTCCGATTACCTGGTGGCTTATGACTGATTGGCTTAGTGATTTTGCCTACCGAATTAACATTGGAGTGGTAACTTTCATTATTAGCGCCATAATTTCTGCTGTAATTGCATTGCTAGTGATAAGCTTCCATACCCTGAGGGCCGCACTGGTTAATCCGGTTAAGTCGCTACGGGTAGAGTAAATCGGTTACTTCTCTTTGGGCTTCATGCCAAAAAGGAACCTTGAAACATTGTTTCTTCTGATAAGCTCAAAGAGAATCCAACAACCGGAAAAAGTAACTATCGACAGGCCAACAAATTTTAAGGAGATACTAGCTTCAAGGTTAATAACATAGTAAGCAAATATCATCATCACTGTTTGATGAAGGATATAAAATGGATAAACAGCCTGGTTGCAGTACGATAAGAGTCTGCTGTTCTTGTTAAGGTATAATGCTCCATATCCCAGTATGGCTAGAATCCAGCTCCACATATTTGCCACGCTAATAATGGACTCATAAACGTAAGGAGGGTTAGTTTCCCAGGCCCATAAGAGCAAGGCGAATAATATAATGCCTGCTACTAGTGCTATTCTGCGGATTTTGATAGTCGCCTGCCAAAATTCTTCCTTCACAGAGATAAATAGGTACCCATAGAAAAAGAAGAAAATATAATGCGCGAAGCCGTACCAATCTGAAGTAAGGTTTCTGGTTAAGGGGAATACTGGTCTCATGTAGTATTCAATAAAGACCAGAGGAACAATCAGCAAATACAAAAACACTGGAGTTTTCAGTAGTTTCTTGAATCCGGAAATAAATGCCGAGTTGCCCGCATTTCTAAGTGCTATGAATACTGGCGCAAGTAGAAATGAATAAACAAACAGGTATGGCAAGAACCATAGGTGATGCCAGCTGAAGTTTCCTTGCGGATAGGTGCCATTGAAATAGTGAGGGTAGAAATCGAAGAATGAAGCATAATTCTGGCCTTGTGTTAGCCGTTCTATATACACTTGAGGTGCAACAACCACCAACATGCCGAATGCCAGCGGGACGATTAGCCTTACGCTCCTTTCCTTTACGAATTGTGCGCCACTACGGTAAGAAAGGGCAAATCGGGTTCCCATACCTGAAACAACAAATAGTATCGGCAGTCTCCATTGATTTATAAATACCATGGGGTACTGGATGCTTTCACTAATTTCATTGTTTTTGATGTGGAACCCCCAGGGAACAAAAAGCATCCCCACATGATATAGAATGAGCAAGGCAAAAACGAGTACCCTTATCCAATCGAGATCGTATCTTCTTTGTTTCAATACACTAATGTTAAGGCCGAAATATTACGTTTAAAGAGCTTATACAAATCAGTGACAGCATCAGGAACCTTTGGTTGCACAGCACAAAGGATTTTGCTGAGAATAGCGATAAGATGCTTGAGAATTGTCAAATTTCTCGAAATTAGTATTGGTACTCCCTGGTAATGAGACTACTACTAACTATATATGTAATTACGGTCTTCCAATTGGGTGCTCTTGGTCAAGCCTGGCATGATAAGTTTCAGCGGGCCGTAACCTACAGCCACAAACTCCAATGTGCAAAGGCAGTAAGCCAGTTTGGGCTTATTATGGAGGATGCTAAAGAAGCATTCCAATTCGATGAACAAGACACAGCTTACCTGCAAGCACTGCACTATTTGGGCACTTGCCACCAAGCGATGAACAACCAGGCTAGCGCCCTCAAGCAGTATGCCCTTGTTTTGGAATTGCACGAACAAGGCTATGCAATCGCCGATTCTATTCATGAAAATGCTCTGCTGCAGTCTACACAAATATTGGTAGACGAGGGCAAATACACTGAAGCCGAAAGTTTTGCCAAACGCAGTTTGATATTGCAGAATAGAGACTTCGCGGGAAACGCCGCCTACGCCTACAAGCTTCTTGGGGAGATAAATAAGAATCTTGGTCGGCTTGTTGATGCAGGTAATTACTACCAACAGGCCATTAACATCACTGCAAGAAAAGACCCCGGGTTGTTAACCGCTTTAGCCCAGATCCACGTAGGCCTGGAGCAATACGATTCAGCCGCTATACTGTTCACAGAATCATTAGAGGTAATTAAAAAAACGGTTGGTGATTCCACCATGGAATTTGCCCGCGCCCTGGAAAGTAAGGCAACCTACCACATTGCCAGGCAGCAGTTGCCGGTAGCGGAGGAGTTACTGAAGCAAGCAATTACTATCTACGACACGAAACTTGGGCTGGCGCCTAAGTCATACAGCGGTGCCATCCTGAATGAGGCCTACATACACAGACTACGTGGAGATTATGATCGCGCGCTGGAGAGGTTCGATGTGGCTTTCAAGGGTATCCGAAAATCGAGGCTTGAGAATGAACCACAGTACGCCACCTGGATCAGTAGATACTTAGTAACGAAAATTGCAGCCCGGCAACTTGACGATGCTGAACGTTGGGTGATGATGGCCAAACAAAACTATGTCAATCAGATCCTCCGCTTCTTTCCCAACCTAACCGAGGTAGAAAAGGAAGCCTTCTACGCTGACATCCGTTGGCGATTCGAGGCTTTTAACTCTTTCGCCATTCAGCGCTATGAACAAAACAGCGCTATTGCTGGGGTGATGTACGACAACCAACTTATTTCCAAAGCAATTCTCCTCAATGAATCTAACAAATGGAAAAAGCGGATACTGGCCAGTGGCGATGTGCAGTTGATCACACAGTTTGCCGATTGGCAACAAAAGAAGCACCTGCTTGGTGGGTACATGAGGTCATCTGAAACCAGCGCCCGTAACGCCATAAAAACCCTGGAAAAAGAAATTGCACGCATGGAGAAGGCCCTCACCAGCAGATCTGAATTGTTCGCGGGGAACCGCTCTGGCAAAGTGCCATCCTGGAAGGAGGTGCAAAAAACCTTGGGTGCCAACGAGGCAGCAATAGAAATTGTGCGTTTTAGACTCTTCGATTTTGAATTGGGAAATCAGTTTACAGACAAAGTGCTTTACGCCGCACTTGTTATTCTACCCAAGAGAAAGCAACCGGATTTGGTTTTGTTTGAAGATGGCAATGATCTTGAGAGTAAGTACTTGGTGAACTATCGCAATAGTACCTTGTTTGAGAAAACTGATTCCATTTCCTATTTGAAGTATTGGAAGCCACTGGCGGAGGTTCTGGGAGAAACGAAGAAAGTATATGTCTCGAATGACGGTGTTTACAACCAGTTAAACCTCAACACCATTTACAATCCCACCAGCGGGAATTATCTCATAGATGAGTATGACATTGTGGTTGTAACGAACACCAAAGATCTGCTGGAAAATAAAGTTAAAGGTGATGCAAACAAGTATGCCGTGCTACTTGGGAACCCTGATTTTGGTGCAGATAGCCTAACAACCGCCAGCAAGGAAAGAGGAACCAGACCACCATTGTCACCTCTGCCTGGTACACGATTAGAAGTTCAGCTTATTAATGATCTACTGAGAGACCAAGGTTGGGAGCGAGATATCTATTTAGGGCGGCGTGCTGCTGAGGACCAAATTAAAAAACTCTTCAAGCCACGAATTCTTCATGTGGCTACTCATGGCTTCTTTCAGGAAGGAGCCACTGAGGATTTAGATGGTACTGCCGCAACAAACCCCTTGCTCAATTCAGGTTTGTACCTATCAAACCCGATGAAACACGTAGGCTCAGATTCGGAAGAGGATGGTATACTTACAGCCTACGAAGCGATGCAGCTTAACCTTGATGACGCCGAATTGGTGGTTTTGTCAGCATGCGAAACTGGTCTTGGTGAAGTCAGGAATGGTGAAGGTGTTTATGGCCTGCAACGGGCATTTAAAGTAGCCGGGGCTAAAAATATAGTAATGAGCCTTTGGAAAGTAAACGATGACGTTACCCAAGAACTGATGGTAGCGTTCTACAAAAGATGGTTAAATACCAATGATAAGACGTCTGCGTTTAAGGCTGCGCAATTGGAACTTCGAGAAAAATACGAGAGCCCATTTTTCTGGGGTGCGTTTATGATGATAGGTAATTAGCCCTCATTATTCTTCACCCCCCCCTTAAAAACGCGCTCTCATAATTAACCTGCTATTTGTACGCACTGAACGTCATGCTGAAGACACCAGTATGTGATCTTCTAAACTTCACCATTTCTTCCTCTGACATATATGGCTGAATTATATTGTCGGGAAGGTATACCTCCTTCATTTTTTGCACCAGTACATTATTAAAACCCTGGTCCTCGATTAGCTTCAAATATGGTTCTTGTATTGAGGCCCCTGAGATGCAGCCCGCATAAAGCTCAATGGCCTGTGCTATTCCTTCTGGCAACTCCTCCTTAACTACAACATCTGAAATACTAAAGTGCCCCCCAGGCTTAAGCACTCTATAGATTTCTTGATAGGCCTTCTGCTTGTTCGGTACCAGTGACATAACACAGTTGCTTATTACTACATCAACAGAGTTATCAGGTAGCGGAATGTTCTCGATCTCGCCAAGTACAAACTCCACATTTTCATAACCCATCTTCTTCTTGTTTTCATTGGCTTTCGCAATCATAGCTTCAGTCATGTCTAGCCCATAAACTTGGCCGTGCTCTCCAACTATCCTTCTGGCGATAAACACATCATTGCCAGCACCCGAACCAAGATCCAAAACGATGTTGCTTTCTTTGATATTGGCAATTTCGGTTGGCAGGCCACAGCCCAGGGAATAATCAGCATCGGCTACGTAGCCATCCAGCTGGGTATAATCTTCAGCGAAGTTGTTTTTACTTAAATCGCTTGGACCACAGCAGGTTGGGCCACAGCCGCAACCTTCATCATTGGTTACGGCATTAGTGTAAGTTTCCTTTATGGTTTGCTTAATAGTACTTTCCATCTTCAATAAATTTTTTGTTCTATCCCTTGACGAGGTCTTCCAGAAAAGGACGCATAAGAAGTTTTTAAATTCTATTGGCAGTCGCAATTTCGCTTTCTCACTTCCATGATGTTTCCGTAGTGATCAGCTTCAATTTCGCAGCATTGCAGTAAAACTTCTTTCAGCTTTTTCTTACCACGCTGTACCCGAGACTTTGCCCCAGACAACGAAATGCCAAGTTGGTCTGCAATTTCTTGTTGCTTTAGATTCTTTAGCTCGGAAAGAATAAGCGCTTGTTTGTACTTATCATCCAACTGATCAATCATAGGAGTAAGGCAGATGGAAATGTCGTTTTTGAAATTGCTGTCATCCTCAAACTCAAGCTTTAGTAATTGCTTCAAGGTGGCCTCCTTCTTTTCTTTGCGAAAGTGGTCCATGATTGTGTTTCGGGCCACAGTGTGCACCCAGGGTATTAGCTTCTTGGTTGACTGCAGCCGGTCTATATTAGCTTGGATCTTTATGAAGATATCCTGCAAAAGATCCATTTGCATATCTTGATCTTTCACATACCGGGAAACCAACACCTCTAGTTGGCCATGCACCTCCTTCCATGCAGCATACGCTTCCATATTACTTTTTAATATAGGACGTTGAAGTTTAGAAAAGATGCAAAAATTTGCAACTATTCAATACCGTACTCCGACTTAAGAGGCTACAACTGACTCGTTTCCCTCACATAGGTGTCGATGCCGCAATCCTGGCAATCGCCGCTTTCGATGTAGGTCTCCATGGTAACGGTATCAGGAGAGATAAACTTGATGAGCTTGCTGAAATGCGACTTCGTGGGGTGCTTTAATACATAGCCATCTTTCTTTTCCTCTACGCTAAAGTCCCATTCGAAAGCAACGGTATCCATACGGATATCTCTGTAGTGGCTATTCTCAATTTCAATAGTTTGCCTGAAAGTGCTATTTCCTAAATTTCGTTCAGGCAGAAGGCCACCTTCTCCTTTAATCCAACTCCAGCTTCCATTGATATCACCTCGGGGAAACGGCTCATTGTCACAAGCTAACATAGCAATTGCCAGTCCAAGTACAACGGCTAGACGTCGGGTTATTGCGCGGTTCATTTTTTGGGTCTTTGTTGATTGACCCAGCTTGTTGTAAAATGGTTGGAATGGTAAGGAGCTGTTTTGGTAACTATTCAATCTTGAGCACACAAATTCTGTAATATCCGTTGCGCCAGCCATTGAAAGCAATGCTTGTGCCGTCTGGAGACCAGCTGGGTTGTGTGTCCCCGTCTTCATTAAAAGTGAGTCGCCTCTCACTACCCCTGCCGCGATCTAGCATGAACAATTCCGGTCTTGATTCTTCCATTGATCTGGCAAAAACTACTTTGTTACCATCTGGTGAAACTGCCGGGCAGAAATCATGCTTTTTCCAGGTAGTTAGGCGATTGGTTTTTCCAGATGCTAGATTCATCAGGTAGATGTCGTCGCTTTCGTTATTGGTATCGCGCCGAGAGTGGAAAACTATATCATCACCTGCACCTACAAAAGACCCATACACGGAGCGGGTCTTGTCATTCGTCACTTGCTCTACTTTTCCACTTCTGATTTCTGCGATAAAAAGGTTGAAGTTTGCCTTCCCATCAACTACTGAAGTAAAAATTACTTCATCGCCATCCGGTGAAAAACGGGCCATCCCTGGTTCATATTGGAAATTGTGCAAATCGATTTTTGAGGTGGATTTATTTTTTAGGCTGAACAGATAGAGCTCATTACTACCATCGCGGTTAGACTCGAAGAGGATTATATCACCATTAGGGTGCCATGAGGGATTTCTGTCGTCGGCTGGATGATCAACGAGCAGCTCTAAACTACTGCCATCTGTATTTATCAGGTATATGTTCCAGTTACCATCACGGTTAGATTCGAAAATTAACTTTTGCCCATCGGGAGACCAAAACGGATGGCGGTCGTCGCCATTTGCGTTGGTAAGAATCTTCTCTTGCAATTCCTGACTAACTGCAATGGCCGCCAAAAACGAAAAGATCATTAATGACAATATCTTCTTCATACTATTGCTATACGAGATACCAGAGGCAATGTGTTAGTGTTCGTCGTTATTAAGCGGCTATTTGCCGAAAGGTATCTCAACATCAAAGTTTTGAGCTTAAAAGTCAAAAATGCTTAACTTCCACTCCCAAATCACCTCTTATGAGAGTCTTTCGTAGCATCTTCCAGATTATCAATTACAAAACCTTCATTATCACCTTTCTATCGGTAGGTGTTACCTGGCTGTGTCGGCACTACAATATCGTTGCTGACTTACCATTGACACTTGTTGGTATTGCGATTGTATTTCCTGTTGTATTCTCAATTGATAGCGCCTATAAGCGCAGGGAAAGATCGCTGGAACTACTGAGCAACTTCAAAGCCATGGTAATTTCCATTTACCACGCCGCCCGTGATTGGACTACCTCTGATGACCCTGAATTTGAGGAAAAAGTAAAGGCTGAACTTCATGAATTATACCTGCGGCTAAGACAATTATTTGTTTCCAAACCAGAGGACGCCAGAGAAAAAGAGAAGCGAATCTTTGCCAAGATCTCCGAACTCTCCGTATTAGTTCAGCAGTTTCGTAAGCATGGTGTTGAGGGTGGGGAAATGTCAAGGGTAAGTCAATACGTAAGCAATCTTGCTATCTGCGTGGAAAGTATGAAAGTGATCCTATTCTATCGTACACCAGTAACATTACGGGCTTACAGCAAAGTATTTATTTACAGTTTCCCAGTTCTCTACGGGCCATACTTCGTCTATGCTTCACAGACCTACTCTGCCGGCCTGGAGTACATGATGCCAGTTGTTTTCAGTTTTATCCTTGTTAGTCTTGATAACATCCAGGAGCACCTTGAAAACCCCTTCGATCAGATTGGAGAGGACGACATCAAATTTGATGTTGAGGAGTTTAGCGAGATGATTGGGGAATAAGCCTATCAACCCTTACTCATTTCTCAAACTCCTGGCAGGATTTGCAGCCGCCGCCTTGGCTGTTTGTATGCTAACCGTGCCCACAGCAATTATTAGTGTAATCAATGCACTAAGGGCAAAAATGTCTGGCTTAATCGCAGTGCGGTAGGGAAAAGTTCGGAGCCATAAATCCATCAGGTACCAGGTAGCCGGGAAAGCAATCATCATGCTTATTACTATCATTTTGAGGTAATCTCGGGATAGTAAAAACATGATACCAATCTCCGAAGACCCCAACACTTTTCTGATACCAATCTCTTTAAGCCGTTGAGCTGCCGAAAACGAAATTAAACCAAATAGCCCCAGGCAGGCGACAAAGATCGCCAGGAAGGCAAATCCCATGAAAATCTTATTGAATATCTCATCAGATTTGTATTGGGCATCGAATTGCTCGTCAAGAAAGTAATAGTCAAGGGGCGATTGTGGGAAGACTTCCTTCCAGGCTTTTTCCACCTCCTCTATCAACTTGGGCAGATCAGTAGTTGCCAGTTTCAAAGAATAGTATCGTCCTCTTTCAGCATTTAGCAAGAATATTACCGGGTCCAACTCCTTCTTCAACGACTCCTGGTGATAGCTTTTAACAACACCTATAATTGGTCTATCTCCATTTCTAAAAATCATATGATCCTGTAAAGCAGTTTGAGTATTCTCAAGTTGCAGTTGGTTCATGGCCACCTCGTTGATAATTACTGCGTTAGTATCTGAAAGAATGTCTTCTGAAAAACCCCTTCCATCTAAAAACTCTATCTCAAAGTCTTCCATAAATTGGTAATCACAGCTAACCAGGTAAATATCCTGGTAGTCCTCCGGCCTCGATCTCGCGGCGAAACCCCCGATTGAGAAGTTTTCCCTGCCCGGAAGGTTTGAAGAAAATGATACACTGCGAATGTCTGCCAGGCCGTTGAGTTTGTTTTTAAGGACAGCTGATCGATCTATTAGGTCTTGGCGGTCTGCAATTGAGGTGGGACTTACCAACACAAGAGTTTCATCAATGGAAATACCCAGATCCTGAGATTTCATGAATTTCACCTGCCGCACCACCAACATAGTACCGGCGATGAGCACAACTGAGATACAAAACTGGAATATTACCAGTGACTTTCTCAGCACTCCGCCCTTAACCCTACTTTGCTTCCCTTTCAACACTTGTACCGGATCAAAAGAAGTTAATACGAAAGCCGGATAGAGGCCGCTCAAAAATGTGCCAATGATCAGCAGCACCAACAGCCCACTTATGAAAATGGGGTTAAGAAATATCGTCATCGGGATGGAGAGCCTGGCTAATTCGTTGAACTGCGGAAGTAACAATACAACAGCTGAGATTGACACCAGCATAGCAACAAGATTGTATAGGAAAGATTCCACAAGAAACTGACCGATTAACTCCTTTCTTTTGGCTCCTAGCGATTTCCTTACGCCGGTCTCTTTGGCTCGCTTCGTTGCCTGTGCGGTGGCCAGGTTTACGAAGTTTGACCAAGCGATGATCATAATTATTACAGCGATAACCATCAAAAAATACACGGCCTCGGCGCCACCATTCTCCCCCATGTCCCAACTTAGATTAGAGTATAAGTGAATCTCCTTTAAAGGCTGAAGATGCAGCGTTTCATGCATGCCACTTTCGTCAAACCTTTCTCCTTTATAATTCCTTAGATAGTTGGTTAGGCTTTCTTGGAAATCATTGGTGTTTGTCTCCGGATTAAGTTTTATGAAAGTATAGAAATCATACCAGCCCCAATTCTCAGGAAATCGATTGTACAACTCCCCTTGCGACGCCATGGATTGGATAATTTCGAAATGCATATGCGAGTTGGTTGGCATCTCAGCCATTACCCCCGTAACCTCCAGGTCTCTATTGCCACGATAGTTTAAAGTTTTACCTATGGGGTCGGCCTCACCAAAGTACTTACTGGCTATACCTTCAGAAATCACAACCTTGTTCGGTCCCGAAAGCACATCTTCAGGGGAACCTTTCAGCAGCTTAAATTTGAAGAGCTGGAAGAAGTTGCTGTCGGCGTAAACGCCTTTATCTTCATTGAAAGTGCTAATGTTGCCGTTTTCATCACTATGGGTATACACTCCTCCACCGAAGGGAAGTATTCGCAGGAATGTTTCTACTGCAGCCTGGTCTTTATGTAGGTTGGGCCCAACCGCCGGAAAAGTCACCGCACTTTGAAAAATCTGCTCCTTATTGCTAAACCTATCCATTCGCAGTCGATAGATTCTGTCTACATCATCATGAAAACCATCGAAGCTCAGTTCAGTGCTTACATATGAGGCGATTAGCAGGCAACTGATCATGCCTATGATCAGTCCACTTAGATTGATAAATCCATAGGATCTGTGTTTGCTAAAATTTCGGTATGCTACTTTCAGGTTGTTGATGTACATAACGGTAAAATTCGATTTCGACTTCTTAGAATGCCTTTGATATGCATAGGGCTTGAAGCACTTAGCGACCAACAGCCAACAACTAATTCTTGCCTTTGTCAGCCCTTCATTCTGAAGGGCTTCTTCAAAAACTTCTTCAATGTCACCAGAGATCTCTTCAAATCTCTCGGGGCTACAATACCATCTCAAGAATCTCATTGCCGCCACTGGCGGTCTGCGATCTCTCATTACTACAGGTTTTGAAAAGCTGCTGACGGAATTTGCTCTCTCAACTTGCTGCGAAGGGCCATGGATTGATCCAGTGCCTGCTTGCCTGCCACAGTAATGGCAAATAGACGTTTTCTTTTCCCTCCTCTTGAAGCCGAGGCCTCTCCCAATCTAGAGCTTAAGAACCCCTTTTCCTCCAATCGATACAAGACTGGATGCACGGCGCTAATACCCACCTTACGGCCACTTTGCGCTGCCAATTCCTTTGCAACGGCCACGCTGTAGGCATTGTCAAACAATATGCCCACAGTTAGCAATACAAGTTCTTCAAACTCACCAAGATTGGTCCTTTTCATAAATTATTATTAATTACATAATTGTAATGAAAATAATAATATTCCAAACGAAAAAATAGAAACTTAGGTTTCAGCCAGCCCAAAACTGCCAATTAGAGTAGCATAGAACCACTCTTGTGCTAGATCTAAACTAATTTTCCATTTCCTCCGTGAGTTCGAATAGTATGAACTACCTAAGATTTGCATTATTCATTATGGGCTTAGTGATGCTAGGGTCATGCGACGAACAGATCTCGGCTGGTGATTCTCGCAAAGCCCGAAGAATTGTCAAAAAGGCATTCGATGATCGCTTCGGCCTTAAGGTTGATCATATTCCGCTGGAATACAGTGAATTTGCAAATCGCTGGGTCAGCACCTTGTATTATGATGGTAGCCTCTATCGGGTTTATGTACTGCCGAATGGCGATGAAAGAGCAGACCGCTTTCAACTTACATTTCCTGCTGGTACGCAAAAGATCTTGGTGGCTATAGTCAATCACCCGGAGCTAGCGTTTGAGGACGTAATTGGAGATACCTGGAGCGAGGTTCAAGATGCAATCAACGCTGAACATCAAGCCTACGCCGAGCGACAAGCTTTTTCAACACCTGTGGTTCAGTTCGAAAATACCAATGTGCTTATTAACCCTGATCGTATCACTTCCGGTAGCCAAGAAGAGCTCGCCGGGATTCTGGCTGAGGATGGTATGGACAGGAACGAATTCGACATTCTGGTATTACTTGATATTGATTATGACGTTAACGCTGGTGGTTTCGCCAGCTTCCGCGGTAGATTTGTTGGTATGGGTTGGATTTACGGAGATCAGGTGGCCAGGGAACTCAACCGGGAAAACCTCATGGGTATAGCAAATGCCATTTACCATCATGAAATTGGCCACGTTTGGGGTTGGGAACATGAATGGGCGATACCAGAAGGTGTGAACGCAGGATTCATCACAGTGCCCGTTCTATTTGGCTGGCACGACATGGATGGTGACGGAGTACCGGAGATTCTGGATTCTAACCCTTACGGCATCAAGTAATTATCCATTAAGAATCTGGTCTAACTTGTGCTTGTAGCTGCGACTAAGTTTCACCTTAACATTTTCCCCAACGAAGAGGAAGTATTCTCCATGAAAGTAGGGTTCAACTGCAATTATCTTCTTCCTATTAACTATCACCGACCGGTGTACCCGGGTGAAGATTGATGGATCTAGCGAGTGCTCTAAGTCACCAAGCTTATAACTCCCCACCTTAAATTCTTCCTCCCGATAGATCTTCACATAGTTGTCCATCGCTTCTATATGAGTAATGTCTTCCACGGGAATCAGGTGCGATCGACCTTTCTCCTTACTTATAAGGTTAGTCTTGTACTTTTGATTTTGTTGCTCATTTAGGCTAGCCAGAAGCTTAGAAAATATTTCAGGGTCATCAACTCCCATCTTTAAATTTTCGGCCACCCGAACCATACTTTCTTTGAATCGACCCCTGTCCACAGGCTTCAATAGGTAATCAAGAGCATTTACTTCAAATGCCTGTATGGCGTACTCATCAAATGCTGTTACGAAAACGACAACCGGAAGCGGCGGAGTCAGTTTCTCAATAACCTGGAACCCATTCATTTCCGGCATCTGAATATCCAGTAGAAGCAAATCCGGTTTGTGCTCTTTGGCAAGTTCCAGTGCCTCTATGCCTGAAGCTGCCGACCCCACAATGTCAAAATGCTGAAAGTCGCTTAGGAAAGACTGGATTAGTTTCCTGGCGTCTAACTCATCATCAACAATTAGCGCCCTATAGTTTCTCATTGCCAATGGTGGTCTTGGTGGGAATATTTATTTCTGCGGCCACTCCCCCTGCTTTCCCATTAGAGGAGAGAACAAAGGAGGCATTCTCCCCATAGATCTTAGCTAATCGTTCCTCCACATTTTTAAGGCCAATTCCGGTTCCGCTAGATTTATCACCTGAATGGCCTAACTGACCTTCATTAAATAGTTGGATAACTAATTGTCCCGAACGAACCTCGGCTGATAGCCTTATCTTTTTGGCATCGTTGTTTTTCGCTATTCCGTGCTTAATTGCATTTTCAACCAGCGGCTGAAGAATAAGGTTAGGTACCACTACATAATTAGCCTCCTCCGAAACCTCAACCTCAACGGTTAGCCGATCCTTAAACCTTTCTCTTTCTATGTTGATGTAGAGCTCAAAAAATTCCAATTCTTTCTCGAATACGATGAACTGCTTCTTTTCATATACCAAAGCCCGCCTGAGAAATTCGCCAAGGTTTGTGGTCATGGCCATAGCTTCAGATTTCATTCCCTGATCAACAAGAGAATTGATGGTATTTAAGGTGTTGAAGAGAAAATGGGGGCTTAGTTGCAACCGTAATGCCATCAACTGAGCCTCATTGAGTTGGTTTTGTAGCTCTTGGTTTTGTAGTTCTACTTTAGCCTGGCTAAGTGCCAATTCCTGTCTGTTTTGATGAGCCCTTAGCGCCGTTAAAATGGCAACCATTAAAACGTAAAACGGAATGTTGTTAACAAATCTATTGACAACATAAGGCTGATACTCTGTCCAGGTAATTGTTGACAAATCGAAATAGTGCCAAACAAAAGAGCTTAACACTACCCGAGAGTTGCTCAGTACCAGTAAGATGACAATGCCAGCCGCTATGTGGGCGGCCCAGCTGCGAATCCACGATTTAGTAAAGAATGGGAAGTGGTCTATGAGAGCCAGGATGATCGGTGTAGCTAAGCCCCACAAGTACCAGGTAGCATTGAAAAGAAGAAGACGCGGGTAATCGTTATGCATGTCATCATCCGCGACGTTGATGTAGGAGTTTGTGGTAAAGAACACCGCCACCAATGTCCAAATAGAAAACACAAAGAGCCATTGTTTCTTGGATAGTTTCCTAAACATAAAAAAGACGGAGTTTTCGCTCCGTCATTAATATACAAAAACCCAACATGTTGCTAGATTTCACTATCGAATATCCAAGGTCTTAATCCTTTGCTATGAATTTTCAATGCATAGGGATAATCGTCGGAAATCCAGAATGTTTTGTCTCCACTTTTGCCACCAAGCGAGTGCACTTTCCAGGTTTGATACACTTTACCATCAATATTAAGTTCCTCCTTACCCTCAACTACCACGTCAACCCAGCCTATGGGAAACTCTTCACTGAAAATGAAAAAAGGCAAAGACACTTTCAGGCCATTTTCCAGTGTCAATGCCTTTATAAAATAGTTCATCACGGCTATTTCGAACAAACCGTGTTCAAATTGTTTATCGAAATCTCCAACCCAGTCCCAATCTGAATCGGGTAAAGCTGTGAGCGACGCTGCCATTTGACCATTCTCAATATCTACTTTCATTTCATAGCCCTGGGAGTAATTCACCAACCTTCGGCCGGCATAGGACAAATCACCTGGGTTGAAGAATAGTGTATCAGGGAAAATCTTTTTGCCATTTTGCATCCTTATGGTTAGCCTCAATAGGTTACGAGAATCCATGGCAATTTCACTAAGTCTGTACTCCATCGTGCCGCCTCTTCTCTTATACTTTACACCATGCTCCGTTAACTTAGAGGCATCCACCAATTGGTCGCCAGGGAAAACCTTTTGGTACTTGCCCGGCTCATAGTTTTGGCTATTACAGCCTGTCGCTATCATTAGCGTGATAACTACTACCATCAAAGAATAGCTTGTCTTCATTAGCTTGATTTTCGTGGCAATTTTAGGGAAGAACAATAGGCCCCAGTTAGTCAAAATGGCCAGTTGGCCTATCTCAATGGCGAAATGGCCAATCCCCCTGTGAAATTATGATTGCATAATCCTCGGCTATTCTCTATTATCGCTAAACACAAGAATTTGAAATAATGCCTCGAATAATTATTCCAATCCTCGCAAGCCTGTTGTTTTCCACAGCATTAAATGCCCAAGTCTCAAAGAAAGAAAGGCGAATCATTTCTGCAGTGGATAAGTACAACCCCGAGGCTACCACCCTCTTGAAGGAAGTTGTAAACATGAATAGTGGTTCAATGAATTTCGAAGGTGTTAAGAAAGTAGGTGAAATCTTTTTGAAAGAATTTGAGGCATTAGCATTCGAAACGCGGTGGGTTGATGGCAAGCCTTTTAACCGTTCGGGTCATTTAGTTGCATCCTACGAAGGAAATGGCTCTGGCCCAAAGCTTCTACTTATTGGTCACCTTGATACGGTTTTTGAACCTGACAATCCATTTCAAGAATACAAAATGCTAAACGATAGCATCATGCAGGGACCTGGCGTGGTTGATATGAAAGGAGGCGACGTGATTATCGTTTACGCTCTCAAAGCGCTAAAGGAAGCAGGTTTATTGAAGGGGATGTCGGTTGAGGTTGTAATGACCGGCGACGAGGAGAAAAGCGGAAGCCCCCTTAACCTCGCTCGTAAAGATCTGATAGAAGCAGCCAATAAAGCTGACATTGCGATAGGCTTTGAAAATGGGGATAGCAACCCAAGAACGGCGGTAGTTTCTCGTCGTGGCTCTTCTGGCTGGGTGTTAGAAGTTAGCGGAAATGCAGCACATAGTAGCCAGGTGTTTTCAGAAAAAGTGGGGGCTGGCGCTATCTACGAAACCTCCAGAATTCTCACCCAGTTCTATGAGCAACTAAGAGATGAGGAGTTTCTCACTTTCAACCCTGGAGTTATGCTGGCTGGCACATCTGTCGACTACGATGGAGCCAATGATGGGGGTTCGGCATTTGGAAAAAGTAATGTGGTTGCACAAACAGCTGTTGTTCGTGGGGATATTAGAGCCGTATCACTGGAACAGCTTGCCCGTGCAAAGAAGATTATGCAAGAGGTAGTTGCCAACAACCTGCCACATACTAATGCCAAACTAACCTATAGCGAAGGCGGATACCCGCCCCTGTCTCCATCTGAGGGAAACAATGAACTACTGCGACTCTACAGCGCCGTAAGCTCCGATCTTGGGTATGGGGAAGTCACAGCCGTGGCTCCGATCAACGCTGGTGCTGCTGATATCTCATTCACATCTGGTTTAGTCGATAAAGCAATGGATGGAATCGGGCTAAGCGGAGGTGATGATCATACAGAAGGTGAATACGGAAATCTCAACATGCTACCAGCGTTAACTAAGCGAGCTGCGGTGTTTCTTTACAGATTATCAACACAAAAATAACCGGCTTTACAGCTTCTCTTTGAGATAGGCAGCAGTATGGTTGTCACTCAATTTTGCCATCTCCTCGGGCGTACCGGCAAAAACGACATTACCACCCTCCTCACCGCCTTCTGGTCCAAGGTCTATCACCCAGTCTGCCGATTTCACCACCTCCATGTTGTGCTCAATAATAATTACTGAATTGCCTTGATCGATTAGTGCATTTATCGCGGTAAGCAACTTGTGAATGTCGTGGAAGTGAAGACCTGTGGTCGGTTCATCAAAAATGAATAGTATGTGATCATCTGAGGCAGTCCCTCCTTTGCTCAAGTAGGAAGCAAGCTTTACGCGTTGTGCTTCCCCACCACTTAGTGAATTTGAAGACTGGCCAAGCCCTATATATCCTAAGCCAACATCCTGCAGTGGCTGCAACTTGTTTCTTACAGAATTAACCTCCTTGAAGAATTCAAGACTTTCGTCAATAGTCATGTCCAGTATGTCAGCAACATTTTTTCCCTCGTATTCCACCTCCAGTATCTCTTGCTTAAATCTGGATCCGTTACAGCTTTCACAAGTAAGATGGATGTCTGCCATAAATTGCATCTCAATCTTAACCGTCCCTTCACCCTGGCAAACCTCACAGCGCCCCCCGTCGATGTTGAAAGAAAAGTGCTTTGGCTGGTATCCTCGTTGCTTCGAAAGTGGCTGATCCGCCATTAACTGCCTAATGGCATCGTAAGCTTTCACATACGTTACAGGGTTAGATCTTGATGACTTGCCAATTGGATTCTGATCAACAAACTCGATTTGAGTAACACGCTTATAGTCTCCATTGAGTTGATCAAACTTCCCGGTTGTATCTGTAACCGTCCCCAGTACTTTTCCTAGTGAGGGATAGAGTATAGACCTAATTAGCGTAGATTTTCCTGACCCTGAAACTCCCGTGACTGCTGTGAGCACTCCCAAGGGAAATTCAACATTGATGTTCTTCAAATTATTCTCCCTAGCTCCACTAACCTGCACCGCCTTGCTCCATTTTCGCCTTTTTACTGGAACTGGAATTTCTTCTTTGCCAGTTAGATAACTCGCAGTATGTGTCGTAGTATGCCCATTCAAGTCTTCCAACTTACCTTGGAAAACAAGTTCTCCACCATGTGTGCCGGCATCAGGACCAATATCTATAATCTCATCGGCTGCACGCATTACTTCTTCCTCGTGCTCAACTACTATTACCGTATTTCCCAGATCTCTTAGTGTTTCCAAGACGTTTATCAGTCGATTAGTATCCCGGGGATGTAGCCCAATGCTCGGCTCGTCCAAGACATACATGGAACCTACCAACGCACTACCCAAAGAAGTGGCCAGCTTAATTCTTTGATATTCACCACCTGATAATGTGCTGGTTAGCCTATTAAGTGTCAAATAGCCTAGCCCGACCTGCTGCAAGTAATGTAATCGATTTTTAAGCTCTTTAGTTAGCCTATCTGCCACCTTGCTTTCGTATTTTGACAGCTTTACATTGTCAAAGAACTCCACCACTCGGTCTATCGGCAACAAAACCAAATCGATAATGCTCTTGCCATCAATCTTTACATAGGAAGAATCTTTTCGAAGCCGGGTTCCCCGACAGTCAGGGCATACGGTTCTGCCCCTGTATCGTGAAAGCAACACCCGATATTGGATCTTGTGAGTTTTTCCCTCTATAAACTTGAAGAAGGCTGATAGCCCCTTGAAGTGCTTATTCCCATCCCAAAGTAACTGCTGTTCTTCCGGTGTCAGCTCGTTGTAAGGCCTATGAATTGGGAAGTCAAACTCCATAGCAGTTTCTATAAGCTTGTTTACCCAGCGCTTCATTTTTTCACTGCGCCAAGGTGCGATGGCCCCTTCATAAATAGATAGACTCTTGTCTGGAATCACCAGGTCATGATCAATGCCCAGCACTTTTCCAAAACCCTCGCAGGTGCGACAGGCCCCAAAAGGGTTATTGAAGCTGAAGAAGTTTACAGAGGGTACCACAAAGCGAATTCCATCCAGCTCGAACTTGTCTGAAAAGGTCTTCCTTTTGCCATCAACAACCTCCAGGTTGCAAATGCCGTCGCCCTCAAAAAAGGCTGTCTGCACGGAATCTGCCATTCGATATTCATGATCTTCGTCGTCAAGCTTTAAAACCCCACGATCAATGAGAATTTCCATCCCCTTTGACTCCTTCGCTTTAGATTCCAACAAATCTTCGATAAACAGAACTTCTCCATTGTGGAACAAGCGTGTATAACCCTTACCGAGAAGGATGTTAAGCTCCTGCTTCATGGATCGGCCTTCGTGTACCGTAAAAGGGCACAAAATCAAGTATTTGCTACCTTCCTGCAGGGTTTTGAGGTAGTCAACCACGGTAGAAACGGAATCGCTTGTTACTTTTTCACCACTTACAGGTGAATAAGTGCTACCAACCCGCGCGAATAATAACTTCAGGTAGTCATAAATTTCCGTAGAGGTTCCAACTGTAGAGCGTGGATTTCTGGTATTTACCTTTTGCTCAATTGCAATTGCCGGGCTTACTCCTTTGATGTAGTCAACCTCCGGTTTCTCCATTCTGCCAAGGAATTGCCGGGCGTATGAACTCAGGCTTTCCACGTACATTCTTTGGCCTTCAGCAAACAGTGTATCGAAGGCTAGGGAAGACTTACCTGAACCTGACAATCCTGTAACAACAACCAGCTTATTTCTAGGAATGGCAACGCTTAAATTCTTGAGATTATTAACCTTGGCCCCCTTTATAATTATGTACTTTTTTGGGTCAAGGTTATCGATATCTACTGCAGATTTCTTGCTGATTTTCGGCATGGCCTGCAAAGATAATCGACCCTGATCGCAATTAAAATTGTAGAAAAATCTTTATAGTTATATTCCAATTTTCAGCTTTCACTGCAATCAAATACCAGCTAATTTCCAATAAGTTGTTAAGTAAAAAAGTTGCATTATTTGCAGAATTGGCCCCTTTTTCGCTACCTCTATTTGCGGTATATCAATGTCTTTTCCGAAAAAATTGTAAATAATGCTTTACACGTATTTACCTATTTTCTACATTTGGAATTCACGCTTGAAAATAATTCTACACTAAAACGCAATTCTTGACAATATGATTTAGACCTCTACGTTAACAAAAAGGTGATTACTTAATGAATAAGTTAAGGCTTAGTGATAGCGAGTTGGTATCACAATACAAACGAGGTAACGAAGAGGCTTTCGAGCAATTAGTAAACAGACACAAGTCAAGAATATTTACCTCCATTTATTTAATTGTAAAAGACACTTATGTAGCAGAAGATTTGCTACAAGAGACTTTTATAAAAGCCATCAATACAATTAAAGGTGGCAGGTATAACGAGGAAGGAAAATTTCTTCCATGGATTATGAGAATTGCACACAACCTTGCAGTTGACTACTTTAGAAGGGACAAGCGCTATCCAACAGTTGTAATGGAGGACGGCGATAAGGTGTTTAATGCGCTTCAGTTTGCTGAAGATTCTGCTGAATCGCAGCAAATTGTAAAGGATACTCATAACAAGCTTAAGGATTTTATTAAGGAATTGCCTGAAGCGCAACGTGAAGTGCTGGTAATGCGACACTACATGCATATGAGCTTTCAGGAAATTGCGGAATCTACCGGTGTTAGTATAAATACTGCCCTGGGGAGGATGCGATACGCCCTCATTAACTTGAGGAAAAAAATGGAAAAATATAAGATTGCCTATGACCAAAACATTTACCCACGATGATTTAATCAGGTATTACTACAAGGAAACCTCTAGAAAAGAATCAATTGAAATTGAAAAAGCACTACTCTGCGACTCCGAATTGATGGAGGAGTATAAGCAAATTAGTGCCATGATGAAAAAGCTTGAAAAGGTTAAGAAAGAACCTTCTGATAAGGTGGTAGCAAACATTCTTGACTATTCAAAGTCTTATAGTTCTCAGCCAATCAAGGACTGAAAGAGTCACTTTCAAAATTTGCCTGAGCTGTTCTCCACAAAGTGGTTGTGAGAAGTAGTATGTTCCTTTCAATAGGAATTTTCTATCTAATTTTACCTGCACTCATTCCACATTCGTGAAAATCGTAATTATACATCAGCATTTTAGAACCCCTAATGTTGGTGGCGCACTCCGTTCTTACTATCTAGCCACAGGCCTGCAAAAGCATGGTCACCAGGTATCCGTTGTTACAAGTCACAACGATCACCAAAAATCAATTCTGCAAATAGATGGGGTCCGTGTACATTATCTGCCAGTTTCATACGATAACCACCTGTCTTTCTTAGGAAGAATTCGCTCGTATTTATTGTTTGCTATAAAAGCAAGTTTCTATAGCCACAGGTTTAAAGACAGTGATCTTTGTTACGCTATCTCTACTCCGCTTACAGTTGCCTTGGTGGCCTGGCACATGAAATGGTGGTATAAAACGAGGTATGTTTTTGAAACCGGAGACCTTTGGCCTGAAGCCCCGATTCAATTGGGCATAATCAAGAACACAATCGTTAAGAGTCTGCTGAAAGGGTTGGAGAAATATGCTTATCGCAAAGCAGAGGCTTTAGTTGCGGTTTCGGAAAGTATGGCGCTGATCTTGAAGTCTAAATGCCCTGGCAAGGCAGTATACGTCATACCTAATATGGCAGATGTCGACTCATTCCAATCTGAACCCAAAAATCCTTTGTTAGAGGAGAAATACAACGTGAAGGGCCAGTTTGTAATTGCCTTCTTTGGTACTATGGGCTTTTCCAATGACTTGGATGCTTTACTGTCTTTAGCCTCTGCAGCGCAAGATAAGAACTTGCCAGTGACAGTTATTTTCAAGGGAGATGGCGCCGATAGGGCAAGACTAGCCCAAAGAGTTAAAAGCGAAGAGCTTCAAAATGTACTGTTCCTCCCCTTTACAAGCCAAAATGAAATGTTGGAGGTGATGAACATCACAGATGCGTATTATATTTCATTTGTCGATGTACCTATTCTTTCCACAGGTGCTCCTAACAAGCTGTTCGATGGTTTGGCAGCAGGAAAACTGATTATTGTTAATTACCAAGGCTGGATACGGGAAATTGTGGAGCAGTGGCACTGTGGAATTTACCACGAACGAAGTAACCCTGAAAAGACTGTAGAGGAATTGGCTCAGTTTTTAAATTCCGCAGCAGAGTTGGCCGTCGCTAAGCAAAACTCCCGAAAATTGGCAGAGGAGGTATTTGCCAGGGATAAAGTTGTTGCTGAATTTGAGCAGGCAATTAACAGGCTAGCAGCTACCTAGCCGGCTTGTAGTTTGATGCATTAAAGATCTTTCTGGCATCGGGCTCATTCATAAGTTGTTGCAGTGAAACCGCAGGCTGCTGCTTCATGTATTTATTCACTATTTCCCAGCCTAGCCAAGCTCCAATACGACCGGGGCACTTTTCGCCAATCTCATAAATATTGGGGCGCTCATCAAGGAACTTCTTTTTGGTGAGATGATTGGTATCAAATAGCAACTGATTTTGAACGAAGTTGGCCCAGATTATATCCTGATTCTCATTGACATCTTGTAACTGCTGTTGGGTATACCATATTAAGAGGCTGTCATGCGTACAGGGCATAATCTGCTTGGTGAGATAGTATTTCTTACCATAGTAAATCATGTCGGCGAGCATTGACCTGTCTGACACATCTTCGTTCACATAATCGTGGGAAAGAATCAACATTGAAGCCGGCACTATATACTCGCTGCGGTATCTGCCTAGAATATATTTTGGCAAGTCACGCGGCCGGAACTTTGACCCAGGCCCAAGATAGAAATCAAGACCAACGATAATAACACTATCAGATACATAGAGCTCACTACTGAACAGCCCGCTAATGAATGTTTGTAGTTTAGGAGTACCTACATTAGGATAGTATTGCCTTAAATGTTTAAAAGCCAATTCAAACTCTTGCTTTATTTCGTCGATGTTGTCAAACCTTATTTTAACTTCCTGGTAAAGGGAATCAAAATTTGGGTCTTGCTTTAGTTGCCAAAGCCCCTTTATCAGAATGGAATCGTGGGGATATTGGCCGCTTACAAGGAAATGCTCTTTAAGCGCCATGTTCTGGTTTAGTAATCTCTCCAGCTCTTCCGGCGAATCAGCATCCATGAATTTGTCCTCCAATCTTTCTACCTCTATCTCTAATTGTGTATTTGCAACTTGCGGGTTCACTTCGCAGGGCTTTTCGCCACAACTTATCATCGCAATCAGTAATAAGAATGGAAACAACTTTAGGTACGACTTCATCATTAAATATTTGTTGCAAAAATAGGTGAAGATCAACCAAATCTTACTGGAAGATTCTCTGAAATCTAAACGATCACACGCTTGCAAATTGTACGACTTAGCAGCAATTTGGCCAATAATCTTATACTCCTGCCGCCCAAATAAATCACCCATAGTGCGGTAATTTAATACGCTTGATTTGAAAGAGTTTTGAATTAGTCATTATTCTATTATGTTTGTTTTACTCCGAACTTACTCCCCACTACGATTTTAAGATATACCTAAGCCCATGAAGGCGTTTCTGGCAAGAACGATACTTTTAGCATGCCTCTTACCCAGCTTGGTTGCTGCGCAGAATGCAAGCTTGAAAATTAGTGGGGATTATCAGAACAAATCGCTATCTGAGGTACTTACGGATATCGAGAAAAGGTACCCCATTAAGATTTTCTACAAAAAAGAATGGCTGACAAACCTATCTTCCGATGTTAGCCTTAATGAGGTTGAGATTTCCAGGGCTTTTGAGCTTCTATTGCAGGGCACAGAAATTTCAGCCATACAGTACCATGATAGGTACGTGGTATTATTAAAGGAGCCGGCGCTGACAGCAGACACAACCAATAACGCGGGCCCCGGATCAGCCGTAGCCGTAATTGGTCAGTTTAATGAAAACACTACTGAGGCCACTATCAGCGGATATATTAGAGAGTCAAATAGCGGAGAAGGCATTATTGGAGCCAGTATATTCATTGATGAACTGGCGCTGGGGACTGTCACCAACACCGATGGATTCTACTCACTGACGGTGGCTCCCGGAGAATACAATATTCGGTTTAGTGCAATTGGCTGGGAAGAAGACAACCGGCAAGTTGTTCTGAATGAAAGCGGCCTATTCAACATAGATATGTTCGAGGCTACTATTCAGCTCTCAGAGGTAACGGTAACCTCAGAAGCCGTTGACCGCAATATATCAAGTGTGCAAATGGGTACCTCCAGGCTGGACATTAGGACTGCACAAAAAATGCCTGCATTCCTGGGTGAGGTGGATATCGTACGGGGCCTGATTCTAATGCCCGGGGTAAGCACCGTTGGCGAAGGTGCCACAGGGTTTAATGTAAGGGGAGGAAGCGTAGGTGAAAACCTGATCTTGCTCGACGATGCGCCAATCTTTAATTCCTCCCACCTCTTTGGGTTTTTCTCCATTTTCAATCCTGACCTGGTTAAAGATGCCACCCTTTACCGTGGTGGAATTCCTGCTAAGTTCGGTGGTAGAATATCTTCTATGTTGGATGTTAAGCAAAAGGAGGGTAATACTAAATCTTACCAGGTAAGAGGTGGTGTTGGTCTTATCTCATCACGACTATTAGCCGAAGGCCCTATAGTCAAAGAGAAGGGTTCATTCCTGGTGGGTGGTAGGCTTTCATATACAGATTGGATTCTGAACAGAATTGAAAACCTGGATATTAGGAACAGCTCAGCCCAATTTTACGACCTGAATGCAAAAGTCAACTACCGTTTTGATGATAAAAACAGTATCCAATTATCCTCATACTATAGCCGTGATAATTTTAAATTCCGTAGTGACACCACATTCGTGTGGGAAAACCTAAATGCAGTATTTAAATGGAATCACTTGTTCAGTCCAAAGCTTTTCTCAAGCTTTTCGGCTGTCTATAGTTCTTATCGCTACCTGGTAGAAGGCAGGCAAATAGAGAAAGATTTCGACCTGGACTATGATATCACCTACCGAAATGCCAAAGCTGATTTCAGTTATTTTCCAAACCCGAATCACCAGATCAACTTCGGTATTAGTGCCATCTCCTACTCTTTCGAACCAGGTAGATTAGAGCCGGCCACAGTCAACAGCACCATCATTCCTGAAGTGCTGGAAACAGAACACGCCCTGGAAAGTGCGGCCTATGTAGATGACGAATTCAAGATCAGTTCTCGAATTACGGTAAACTATGGTCTTAGATACTCGTTGTATCAAAATCTCGGGGCCGCACAGGTATTTACCTATCAAGAAGATCAACCACGAGCAATATCCACAATCACTGATACACTTCAATTTGCATCTGGCAAAGTGGTGGAAGATTACCAGGGCTTTGAGCCAAGGCTTTCAGTTAAGTATAGCTTTTATAACAATAGCTCTGTAAAACTTAGCTACAATCGGATGAGGCAATATATCCACCTCATTTCCAATACCACAGCGGTATCACCATTCGATATTTGGAAAACGAGTGATATGCATATTGAACCGCAAACGGGAGATCAAATTGCGCTGGGCTATTTCCGAAATTTTATGGATAACTCATTGGAAACCTCAGTTGAAGGTTTCTACAAGCAAATCGACAACGCCACTGAATACAAGAACGGAGCAGAACTTCTGTTGAACAACACCCTTGAGGCTGATTTACTTCAAGGTGAAGGAAGGTCATACGGAGTTGAGTTTCTGGTAAGGAAAAAGGCTGGCCGCCTAACTGGTTGGGGCAGCTACACTTATTCCAGATCTGAAAGAAAGATCAATGGAGAGTTCCCGGAAGAAAGGATAAATGGTGGCGAGTACTTCCCCTCGAACTGGGACACGCCACACAGTTTGAATATAACCACAAACTACAAACTGACCAGGCGATATAGCTTCTCCACCAACTTCACATTCAACACTGGCAGGCCTCTAACAATACCAGAATCTATCTACCAGATTGACGGAATTACGGTGCCAAATTTTACCCGAAGAAATCAAGCCAGAATACCCGACTATCATCGATTGGACCTTTCATTTACGGTAGACGGGAACCTTAAAAAGCGTAAGAATTACGATGCTAACTGGACTTTTTCTGTTTATAACATCTACGGAAGAAAAAACGCCTTTTCAGTTTTCTTTGAGGGCCGAAATGGGCAGCCGCAGGCTTTTAAGTTAAGCGTGCTGGGTAGGCCCTTCGCAGCAATAACCTATAATTTTAAGTTCTTATGATAGGTCGATGGACAAAAATATTGTTGCTAACCTTGTTAGGTCTCTCCGGATGTATCGATCCAATTGAATTTGAATTAGATCAATCTACGCCGCAACTAGTAATTGATGGCTATATAAGTAATGAGCCCGGTCCATATTTTATTCGTTTGTCGACCTCCAGTACAGAGACAATCTCCTCTACCAATGCGATTTCAGGAGCAACCGTTACTATTACGGATAATACCGGGATAACTTCGACTTTGATAGAATTAGTGCCCGGTCAATATGAAACGATTGGATTAAGAGGAGAAGCTGGCAAAAGTTACCAATTGAAAGTGGTTCTGGCCACTGGTGAAGAATTTGAATCATCATTTCAGGAAATCCCGGAACCGGTTGAGATTGACAGCCTTTACTTTGCGTCGGTGTCGAAACTGGCTATTGCCACCCAAGGGTCAACCGTAACCAGAAGAGGTGTGGAATTTTTCGTAGACGTGAAAAACGACAACAATGCCACAAGCTTTTACCGCTGGGATTTTGTCAGCACCTATCAAGTGGCCACACCCTTTCCGGCGGGTGCAGCCCCAACGGTCTGCTGGGTAACTGAAGAGCCTTCAGCTTTCCTAAACATCGCGGAGTCTGCCTCTTTTGGAGGAAGCAAGCTTTCAAATCATCCTATCTTCTTCGTTACTAACAGCCTTCGCACAAGCATTAAGTACAGTATGCTCCTGAAGCAGATGGCTATGGATGAGGCCACCTACAATTTCTGGGAGGGAATCAAGAATTTGCGCGAAGATAACGGGACCATTTTCGATCCACCACCAGCAAGAATAAATGGTAACATTTTTAGCACCGCCGACCCATCACAAACAGTACTCGGATTCTTTGCTGCATACGGTATCAGCGAAAAAAGAATATTCGTATCTCGCGAGCAAATTGATGGCAACTTCCCTCAACTGAACCAGGAATGTATAGTGATTCCACCCATGATTCCACCAGCTTTTTGTTCGGATTGTCGGGCATTTCCTAATAGCACCGCTTTTATACCACCATTCTGGGAATAAGATGAAACTACGAATTACAGTCTTGATTATTTCTGTGCTCAGCGTCGTAGCAATCGGATTGACGACAAAAAAGGACTCCTTGGGCAGAATTCTGGAAATGCTGGAAAAGTATAATCATCAAAACCCACAGGAAAAAGTTTACCTGCACCTTGCCAAAAATTACTATGTGCCTGGCGGCCGGATCTGGTACAAGGTCTACTTAGTAAATGCTGCCAGTAGGGTGCCACAAGCTTTGAGCAAAGTAGTCAATATCGAATTGGTTTCTTCGTCAGGGGAAGTGGTCTACGCTCAGAAAGTAAGAATAGAAGAAGGGCTCGGCCACGGAGACTTGCAAATTCCTAAAGACGTAAAAGAAGGAGGCTACTTGCTGCGGGCATATACCAATTGGATGCGGAACTTTAACTCTGATTTTTACTTTACCAGCCCCCTACTTATTGCAATGCCAAAGGCGGATTTGCAAGAATCTGAAGATGAAGTAGTAGCAGCTGACTGGCAAGTGGACTTTATGCCGGAAGGAGGAAATTTGGTATTGGGAATTGCCAGCAAAATTGCTTTCAAGGCTATTGACCAATTTGGAAAGGGGCTAGAGGTTAACGGAGATATTATTGATGAAAATGGGAAGCAAATAACCTCTTTCGCCACATTCCACGACGGCATGGGAGCCTTCGTAATTAAGCCTGAAGCTTCAGCGTCCGGGCAGCCACTTAAATATTATGCTTTAGCAAAACACGCAGGCAGTGGCCGGAAAATAGAGTTGCCAGCCGTTATTCCTTCCGGTTTTGCAATTGCTGTTGATGATAGGCCGGAGCGTTTTGTAAAGGTTGTGGTGCAATCTCGTGGTATGGAAGATGGGAAGCAGGCATTTCTACTGGCACAATCTCATGGCTACCCATATTATACCGCCCAGGGAGTACTTAAAAATGGCGGATTCTTCATATCAATACCAAAAGATGAGTTGCCCGAGGGCATTGTGCAACTAACATTATTTGATCACAACGGCTTACCCCAATGTGAAAGATTGGTATTTGTGAATCAGGAGGCCGATGTGTCTACCGACATCATTGTGGACAAGAATGAATTTACTACCAGGGAAAAGGTTCAAATTAAATTGAAAGCTCAGGATGCTAATGCCAAACCGGCCCAGGGGTCTGTCTCAATCTCAGTTGTACCAGATGACAAAATCCAGGCCCCAGGGTTTAAGCCTAACATCAAATCTTTCCTGTTGCTAACATCCGATCTTCATGGCCGCATAAATAATCCAGACTTCTATCTTGGGCGGAAAGATTCCCCAAAAGCGCAAAGAGCGCTTGATTATCTCATGATGACTCATGGCTGGCGCAGGTTCACCTGGCAAGACGTACTGGAGCCAAAAACTCAGGAAAAGTTTTTTGTGGAGAAATTCCTAACATTTAAAGGCACAGTAATAGACACCGCCTCCGGTGAGCCTGCTGCAGACGTAGACGTTTTAATTTCGGTATTAGGAGATCATAAGATATTTAGCCAGACCAGAACTAACGAAAAAGGACGATTCCATTTTATCAATAGCGCCTATTACGGTGTGGAAGAGGTTATTCTTCGCACGGCCGGAGAAGCAAATCGACCGGGTTTGCGCATTTTACTTGACGACCAAACTCCAACAGTTACTAACAGCGGCTTTCAATCGGTAATCAATGAACCTCTTCGCAATTTTGCGGTTGCTGACGTTCAAAGGCAGAAGATCAACCACGTTTATTCATCTCCTGAGGATGAGAAGGAAATAGCATGGCTAGAGGATGAAGCAGAGCTTAACGATGAACTCGTCAGTTACCCTTTCACAGATGCGGCAGTCGATCTAGACGATTATATAGCCTTGCCGAATATGTTTGAGGTGATTAGGGAACTCGTCCCCTACGTTGGTATTCTAAAGGTAGGAGATGAAAACCGCATTAGAATGAGTGATTTTAGATTCGAGCCAGGTAAGGGGGGGCGGGTTAAATATAACTACGCAAAGCAGCCGCTTTATCTCATAGACGGCAAACCTCTTTTCGACAATGAGGTGCTGCTTAAAATAGACCCGACCGAGGTGGAGAGAATAGAGGTAATAAATAGAGGTAATGCATTCGCATTCGGTTCCTTTGGCAATTATGGAGTTATGTCTGTGATTACTAAACACGGTAAGTATGAATTGCCGGACTCAATTCCCGGTATCTTGCGCCTGCAACTTGCGGGCTACAATTTAGCGAGAGAGTTTTACAGCCCGGTTCTACCCACTGATCTATCCACACCTGACTTCAGAGATGTTATCTACTGGAACCCCAAGGTAGAGCTTGATGAGGAAGGTGAGGCCGTTGTAGAGTTCTATCTGGGTGATGATATAACCACCGCTACCATTGAGGTTGAAGGAATAACTATGCAGGGGAAAACCCTTCGCCAATCAGAGCATTTCAATATTTCCATTCGCGATTGATCAAACAAATCGCCGTAACTACCTTACGACTAAGAGCGTAAATCTATTACTGACAATTGGTTACATGAAGTCGATACTCTGCTTCTTACTGGCACTGGTGATATTTTCGAGTACTGGATTTTCGCAGGAACTCGTTGAAGAACTCAGTAAATCCGAAAAGCGCCACTATCAAAAAGTCAGCACCAGATCTCGCTATGTCCCCTCCGGGGTTACTACCTCAGTCCCGAATTTAGCTACTTATCTTGGTAGAGAAGCTAGTACCGACCTTGAGCGAATAAGGGCGATTTATGTTTGGGTGGCCAACAATATACGGTATGACATGCGGGCCTTTAGGAACGACGTTTACCCGGCGCAAGATGCTCACCGGGTTCTAGCATCTCGCACGGCGGTCTGCCAGGGGTACTCAAATTTGGTCTCGGCATTAGGGAAGGAAATGGGCATTAAAACTTTCGTCATAAGTGGTTATTCCAAAGGATATGGCTATCAGAAGGGGCAGGAGTTTGAGGTTACCGACCACGCCTGGAATGCAGTGAAACTAGATGGCAAATGGTATCTTCTGGATGCAACCTGGGCCGCTACAAAAACTAATCTACCGCTGGAATACGACTTGCCCCCACAAGGAGATAGATATTTTCTTGCAGAACCTGGCACTTTTGTTATCGACCACCTGCCAGCTGATCCTTATTGGCAATTACTTACCAACCCTGTCCCAATTGAAGTTTTCGAGAGAAATTCAACTGCCATTACGGACTATGTCAACGAGGGGCCTGGAAGCTTTAACTACCTGGATTCGTTGGCCAGATGGGAAACAGACGACTCTGGCTCCCAGGAAATTCTGCATTATACCCGAGCTACTTCTTTTAACCCTAAGAATAAAAAGGCTAAATATCAGCTTGGTGAGGCCTACTTTTTCAAAGCCCTGGATTCCCTGGAGCTTATCAATGAATTCATGCTTCCTGGTATTTACGACGACCTATCCCACCTCGAAGATCGCATTTTTCTTCTGCTTGAAGAGGCCGCTTTTCACTTTGGCGGAATAATGCCCGGTGATGTCACGTACGACTATGCCAGAAACTACCTGGAGGAAGTCACCTACCAAAAAGGTATTTTCAAATATGAGGCTGGGCAAAGATTGATGAGGATACTGATTGGTATGGATGACAAAAGCCGCAAGTCGCACTACCCCAAATTCAAAAGTGTAATCAATCGATATTATGATGAGGCGACTGAGTACTTCGCTTTGGTAGCCACGGACTCCCGGTATTACGACGATGCACAAGAATACATTAACCGCTACATCAAAGATTACCGGCCCTAATTAAATCTCAATTAGCTCTCCTGCTTTATTGTGAAATTTAAAGTCGGCTATTCCCAGGGACGAATCCTCAACCAGCGATACCCATTTGCGATATTTCAGGAACCAACTAATCTGCTTGCTCATAATACCTTTGGTAAAATACGAGTGCAAATATGGATGCAGCACTACCGAAACACTGCTCTCGTTTTGCTTGGAAAGCAGGTAATCAAGGTTCTTCTCAACCTGATCAGAAACTAGTATTGAGGCCTTGATTTTGCCGGTACCATTGCAAGAGGGACAAGCTTCTTTTGTGGTTATATTTAGTTCAGGCCTTACCCTTTGTCGGGTAATCTGCATCAAACCAAATTTTGAAAGTGGGAGGATGGTGAATTTTGATCGGTCCGGTTTCATCTCCTCCTTAATCTTCTGATGTACGAGTCTCTTGTTCTCGCTGCGGCGCATATCAATGAAGTCGATGACGATGATACCACCCATATCCCTAAGGCGCAGTTGCCTGGCAATTTCCTTGGCGGCCTCCAAGTTTACCGAGAGCGCTGTTGTTTCTTGATTTTCTTCTTTGTTGGATTTGTTGCCACTGTTGACATCAATCACGTGCATGGCCTCGGTGTGCTCGATAATGAGATAACCCCCACCTCGCAAACTAACGGTTTGACCGAAAAGCGACTTTAGCTGCTTTTCGATTCCGTATTGTTCAAAAACCTTTACCTTGTTGTTGTAGAGCTTAACTATCTTTTCCTTACCTGGAGCTATAGCTTTTGTAAAGCCCTTTACCTCATCAAATATCTTGTTATCGTCTACAACGATGCTGTCAAAGGACTCGTTCAGAACATCTCGCAGGATAGATGAAGCCCTGCTCATCTCACCAACAATCTTATCTCGTGGTACTGCCGACTTTATCTTCTTGGTCCCCTTTCTCCAACTTTCCACCAGATTTCGTAGATCTCTGTCGAGCTCAGCTACATCTTGTCCTTCAGCCGCAGTTCTGATGATAACACCAAAGTTTGGAGGTTTGATTGAAGTGATTAGTCGCTGCAGGCGTTTACGCTCTTCGGCACTAGACACCTTCCTTGAGACATTTACAGCGTTTGAAAATGGCACCAGTATTAGAAACCTACCGGCTATTGATAACTCGCTTGAAAGTCGCGGCCCTTTAGTTGAGATTGGTTCTTTTACTACTTGAACCAGGATCTTTTGATTCTTTGATAAAACCTGATTTATCTTACCAAACTTATCAATGTCAGGTTCATTCCTGAATTTACCTAGGTTGGAAGAAACACCTCTTTTTGACTTTGCTAGTCTTGTAAACTTAGTTAAAGAACTAAACTGAGGCCCGAGATCGAGGTAATGTAAGAATGCGTCTTTCTCGTGGCCAATGTCCACAAAAGCGGCGTTAAGTCCCTGGACAACCTTTTTTACGGTTCCTAAATAAATGTCTCCAACTGAGAACTTATTGCCATTCTCATCGAAGTGGAACTCAACTAAACTCTTATCTTTTAAAAGGGCTATGCGACATCCAGTTTGAGTAGCATTAATTATTAGATCGTTACTCAATTGTTGAATGTTAAAATCCCTATACTAATTCTTTAGATTACCCGCTGGTAATCACTCCGACAATTACTTCTTCTTATGTCGGTTTTTCCTCAACCTCTTTTTTCTTTTATGGGTTGAGATCTTGTGTCTTTTTCTCTTTTTACCGCAAGGCATAAGATAATTTCTTTAAACTGTTAATTTATTTCTTGCAAGTAAGCATCCGCATTAGCTATAACTTCCGGATCCTCACTTCTTGTTTTCACTGTTTCAAACTGCTCTTTAGCTTTTTCCTTATCACCTGCTTCCAAATAGCTCACTCCTAAATGAAAGTAAACACTAAGGTTATCAGGATTCACCTCCAGCAATTGGCTAAATCTGGTAATGGCATTATCAAATTGCCCCGATTGCATAGAAAGCACACCCAATGTGTAAAGCGCAAGTTCATTTTCCGGGTCTTGCTGCAAAACGTTGCGAATCATTAAGATTCCCTGCATTGGATTGGTTGAACTCACGTAAGTCAACCCTATCCTCACTGTCATGTCTAAACTGTCTGCAGCATTCTGAGACCTTCTTTCAAAGTACGATCTGGCTTGTTGGCCATACTCCTCGGCTTTAGATGCATCGGTTGTAATGCTTTGTGCCTCAAAAAATGCCTCACCCGCTTTCAACAAGTTCTCAGGTGTCGGCTCAGCTTCTGCTATTACTTGCCTATACATCGCCGCACTGTCCCAAAGTAGGAGTCCAGCATATAAGCTAGCCAAAGAGTCTGCAAAGATAGTATTTTTTCCTGTATTATCGGGCTGTTGCAGACTTTCTGTCAAGTATGCAATTCTTGATAACGTAAGGGAATCTATAGTTGGTGCCCCGGCAGTAGAAATCTGCTTTGCTGGCTGGCTACTAACCTCAACTTTGTCGTTGTCAACGACAACCTTTGGTAAACTGAAAAGAATGATAATACAAGTGGCTGCCAGAGCCACCAGAACAATTCTCGTGCGCTTCATTTTGTCCCCTCAGGAATTGATGAGGGGCAAATTTAGCTAATTGTTAGCGAGCTTTACTTTATCGCTGCTCTTAATTTTCTCTATGAAAACTTTAGATGGTTTAAAACTTGGGATGTAATGCTCATCAATAACGATGGCTGTATTCTTCGAAATGTTTCTTGCTATCTTCTTTGCTCTCTTCTTGTTGACGAAACTTCCGAACCCTCTGACGTAAATGTTTTGCCCGTCAGACATGGAATTCTTAATGACAGAGAAGAAAGCCTCCACGGTGGTGGTTACGTCCGCCTTGTCAATCCCAGTCTTATCAGCAATCTCAGTAATAACATCTGCTTTGGTCACGTGTTTTGAAATTTTAGTGTGTGTTTGATTACTTTAAACTTTGGTTTTGAATAACTTAGGGGTTCACAAATTTAGGTTCCCATCGAAATAATTAAAATATTTTGAAATAAAATCTAATTCCGATTTTGGCCAAAACCTTACATTAAACCTTACATCCACTGGTGAGTAATTTCTTCGCTAATACGCTGATTTCCTGGTACAAAAGTAATCATCGTGATCTCCCCTGGCGACGAACAAAAGACCCCTACAAGATTTGGCTGTCGGAGATAATCTTACAACAAACGCGAGTTAATCAAGGCCTTCCTTACTACGAAAAATTTGTAGAGTCGTTTCCTGCCATTCACGATTTGGCCAGCGCTGACGAGCAGCAGGTATTAAGACTTTGGCAGGGTTTGGGGTATTATTCACGGGCGCGAAATCTGCATGCCTGTGCCAAGCTGATTGTCTCCCAATTCAACGGTAAATTTCCATCGGAATATAACGAGCTACAGCAGCTGCCTGGCGTTGGTCGTTACACGGCGGCCGCCATTGCATCTTTTGCTTTTGATAAGGCAGTGCCTGCCATTGACGGTAATGCTATGAGAGTGTTGGCCCGTTACTTTGGTTTAAGATCTGATATAGCCGCCAGCAGCAGCTTTAAGGAATTCTACAATTTGTCGATGGAGCAAATACCAGCGAACCAACCTGCTATTTATAACCAGGCCATCATGGAATTTGGTGCTACGGTATGTAAGCCCAAGGCGGAATGCTCAGTCTGTGTATTCCAAAACGCTTGCTATGCATTTGAGAATCGGCAGCAGGAGATTCTTCCCATAAAGAACAACAAGTTGAAAGTGAGAGACAGATACTTTTCCTACTTTGTAGTGAGAAACAATAACCGGGTGCTGATGAGAAAAAGACCAGAGAAAGATATTTGGACTGGCTTGTACGACTTCTACCTGAAAGAAGACGAAAAGGAAAAGAATTTTGATTCCGCTTTGGACAAAAATCTAATACAACTGCTCTCCAGTGATAAGGCAGTATTGAAAAGCAGTAGCAAAACTTATAAGCACATGCTAACTCACCAGAGGATTTATTCAAACTTCTATGAGGTGGAGGTAGATGAAGAGGCATTTAATTCTTTTATGGAAGAGGGAGATTTGGGGGAGTATTCTATTACTGAGGTCAGGAAATTGCCCAAATCGGCATTGATAGAAAACTATTTGCAAGAGCACATATTTTAAGTATATTTACTATAAATTTAATTATTTAACGAAATATTTGTACAATGGCTGGCATTAATAAAGTAATATTAGTAGGAAACCTTGGAAAGGACCCTGAAGTAAGGCATCTAGAAAGCGGAGCTGCCGTGGCAAACTTCTCGCTAGCAACTTCTGAAAGCTACAAGGACAAAACTAGCGGCGAAAGAAAGACAATAACCGAATGGCATAACATTGTACTTTGGCGCGGTTTGGCTGAGGTGGCTGAAAAATATCTCAATAAAGGTGATCAGGTTTATATTGAGGGAAAAATTCGCACGCGTCAATGGGAAGACAAGGATGGAAATACCAGATACACCACTGAAGTAGTTGGTGACAATATGGTAATGCTTGGTGGACGACAAGGCGGAGGTAGCACTGAAACACCATCACCTGCTCAATCCGGTTCTTCTGAAAATACAGCCATCGACAATGCGGAAGGTGAAATCGATGACTTACCCTTTTAGTCTCAAGGGTTAAGTAATTGCAATATTTCGTAATTTTGCCTTGTGGCAATGCTAACGTAGCTCCGTAATTTTACGTTAGAACTATCAATGGCTAGCCGCCTATTACGTAATAGTCCTAATTTTTGGAAACATTAGACGAGCCTCCGAGTCAATTACTTGCTGTTCTTCTCAGCCCTTCAGTTATAACATATGTTGGCACCTTACTGGTGTTGCTGTTGTTTTCTGCGTTAATTTCAGGATCTGAAGTTGCCTTCTTTTCATTTCGAAATAAGGACATCGCCGCGTTTCAAAAGGGCAATAATCCTAATGAAAGAAAAATATTACAGCTGCTTCAGAATCCCCGAAGATTGCTGGCTACAATTTTAATTCTAAACAACTTTATCAACATAGCCATCGTCACCATCTCCACGTTTCTCACTTGGGAAATTGTGGGTTCTCGAACTACCGAAGGCCTGGTAATAGTAATCCTTACTGCCGCCGTCACGTTTGTCATTGTTTTCTTTGGCGAGGTTATGCCAAAAGTCTACGCCAACCAAAACAATATCGGCTTCGCAAAAATTACCGCCTCCGTGCTACTGCTATTTCGAACACTCGTTCAGCCAGTTTCGTGGCTGCTTCTAAATGCGAGCGGGATTATTGAACGAAGGTTTGAGAAGAAGGGATACGCGGCATCTGTAGATGAGCTCAACAAGGCGCTGGAAATAGCCACTGACGGAAACACTACCGAAGAGGAAAAAGAAATACTTAAGGGGATTGTCAATTTTGGGACTTTGAATGTGAAGCAAATAATGCGATCGCGGCTCGACCTCACTGCATTTGACTCCGATATCGGTTTTCATGAGCTTTTAGACAAAGTGAATAAATCAGGGTTTTCAAGAGTACCCGTTTATTCGGAGACTATAGATAATATCGACGGAATACTATACATAAAGGATCTTCTGCCTTACGTTGAGGAAGGTGAAAACTTTCATTGGCAGAAATTACTTAGGCCCGGAATGTTTGTACCGGAAACCAAAAAGATTGATTCGCTACTTAAAGATTTTCAGGAAAAAAGGGTGCACATGGCTATTGTAGTTGATGAATATGGAGGCACTTCCGGATTACTTACTCTTGAAGACATCATTGAAGAAATTGTCGGGGAAATCAACGACGAATTTGACGAGGAGGCAGTAGCCTATAATAAGCTTGATGATAATACGTTCGTATTTGAAGGAAAAACCTCGTTAAATGATTTTTGCAAAACCATCAGCGAGGATGTTGGAGTATTTGAAGAAGTAAAGGGAGAAAGTGAGTCTTTAGGTGGACTTATTCTGGAAATAAATTCCACTTTCCCCCGGGCTGGTGAGAAAATCGCTTTTAACAGATTTGTTTTTACAGTAGTGGCAATCGACAAGAAACGAATTAAGAGGGTTCGGGTGCATATTAAGGCCAAGAGCAAAGACAGTAGCTTTGAAAGACATAGTGATTAAATTCTTCCTCCCAGCAATCGTATTTTGTTCAGGGGTTCTACTCTTCTCATGTACCCAGAACTATTTACCAAAACCGAAAGGCTACAATCGTATTGATCTACCTGATCACCAATACCTGAACCTTCCCGATACTTTCCCCTATGCATTTCAATACTCCCAACACGCTCGCCTTCTTCGTGATTCTTCCTGGATTGCCGAAAGATACTGGGTCGAGCTTTTCTACCCTTACTTCATAGCCAATATTGAGATTACCTATAAACCTCTCAATGGCAATAGCCAAAGACTTGAGGAGTATCTAAATGATGCCTATAAACTTACTTCCAAGCACCAAATAAAAGCTTACGGAATTGAAGAGACAGTAATTAGAACCCCTCTTGGCAAAACCGCTGTTGTAGCTGAGCTAGAGGGAGAAGTACCTAGTCAATTCCAGTTCTTTATCACAGACTCGACAAGGCATTTTCTGCGTGGAGCCCTGTATTTCAGGACCTCACAGAAAAATGATTCCCTGGCACCATCAATAGATTTCATTAAAAAGGATATTATTCATATGTTGAACACCGTGCGGTGGCGCGAAGAGACGAGTGCCACCAGATAGAAACGCGTGATCGACAAGAATGTCCAATTACTTCGAGACAAGCATTGAATTCCTTAAAGGAGTAGGGCCAACCAAAGCATCTTTACTAAATAAGGAGCTAGGGATATTCAACTATGGTGATCTTTTGCATTACTACCCTTTCCGCTATGAAGATCGTACTCAATTCCATAAGATTGCGGAAATCCATGAGGACTTACCTAATGTACAGATTAAAGCAACCGTTAAGCGTTTTAGTGAAGCGGGATATGGTAGAAAAAAAAGGCTGGTAGCATATGTTCAGGATGAAACCGGCACTTTGGAATTGGTTTGGTTTAAAGGAGCTCAATGGATACTAAAAAAACTGCAAATAGGCGTTGAGTACGTAATTTTTGGCAAGCCAAGTTTATATGGCAGAAAAATAAACATGGCGCACCCTGAGATAGAAGTTGCGGCGGTTCATAAAACTGATGAGACGTATTTACAGCCTGTTTATTCTACCACTGAAAAGCTGAAGGTAAAATATGTTGACTCTAAATTTATTGGTAAGCTACAGCGAACCTTGCTGGAGCAATCTTTCAAGAAAATTCCGGAGAACCTGAGCCAGCCAATCATTGACCAGTTCAAGTTAATAGCACGACATCACGCCATTGTCAATATCCACTTCCCGGCCAACAATGACATGTTGACCAAGGCCCGCTTTAGGCTCAAATTCGAGGAACTCTTCTTCATTCAGCTAAGGCTGCTTACCATGAAGGTGGCTAGGCTGGATAAATTCAGAGGCCAGATTTTCAATTCGGCAGAGCTTGTTACTAATTTCTACGAGAACCATATTCCATTTGAGCTTACCGGAGCTCAAAAAAAGGTGATCAAGGAAATTTACAGAGATATGCGCAGCGGTAAGCAAATGAATCGTCTGCTACAGGGAGATGTTGGCAGTGGTAAGACTATCGTTGCTTTTCTTTCTATGCTGCTTGTTGTTGATGGCGGAGCTCAGGCAGCTTTGATGGCTCCCACCGAAATATTGGCAATACAACACTTCAATGGGCTGGAGAAGTTTGCTAAGTTGATGGGTTTGAGGATTGCTTTGCTGACAGGCTCCACCAAGACTTCTGCACGAAAGATAATTCATCAATATCTGAAAACAGGCGAGCTGCACATATTGGTTGGAACGCACGCTCTGCTTGAAGACATTGTGCAATTTCAAAATCTCGGGCTCGCAGTAATAGATGAACAACACAGATTTGGTGTAGCTCAACGATCTAAGCTTTGGAGCAAAAACAAAGATCTTTACCCTCATGTGCTGGTAATGACTGCCACCCCTATTCCGCGTACCCTGGCCATGGCCCTATACGGAGATCTGGACATTTCGGTGATTGATGAGTTGCCAGCAGGCAGGAAACCAATTAAGACCTTACACCGCTACGATGCTAACAGATTGAAAGTGTGGGGTTTCCTGAAGGAACAAATAGCTTTAGGTAGGCAGGTATATATAGTATATCCTCTCATCGAAGAGTCTGAGAAAATGGATCTAAAAGATTTGATGGATGGTTATGAAAGCATTCAGCGTGGATTCCCGGAAGTACCGCTCAGCATTGTTCATGGCAAAATGAAAAGCGAGGATAAAGATTATGAGATGCAAAGATTCAAGAAAGGGGAAACCAAGATTATGGTTGCTACTACGGTAATCGAGGTTGGTGTTGACGTACCTAATGCTAGTGTTATGGTGATTGAAAACGCCGAGCGATTTGGTCTTGCCCAACTACACCAATTAAGAGGACGAGTCGGGCGTGGTGCCGAACAGTCATATTGTTTGCTTATTAGTTCATTTAAGTTAAGTGCCGAAGCAAAAACCAGGATTGAAACAATGGTAAGAACCAACAACGGTTTTGAGATTGCCGATGTTGACCTTCAACTTCGCGGCCCCGGTGACTTAGCTGGCACCCAACAAAGTGGCCTCCTGGACCTCACTATTGCTGACCTAAGCAAGGATACCAAAATCCTCCAGGTTGCTCGGCAGGCGGCAATCGAATTGGTTGATAAAGACCCCAGCTTTAGCTCAAAAGAGAATGAGAATATTCAAAGGCATGTTGGTTCACTGAAGAAATCGGTAGTTAATTGGGGGCGAGTAAGCTAAGAAATTTACTATCTTATACGCCCTAAATCTAAACCCTTGAAGCAGCTTATACTTGGCTACTATTTCCTATTAATTAATGCGTTCCTCAGCTTGCCTTTAATGGCGCAAGAAGGTGATTACTTCTACACCAACTTCGAGACGCCAAGCGACCAGATTGACAACGCTAACTTCCAAATCACCCAGGATCTTAACGGCATTATGTGCGTGGCCAATCGGGCCGGTGTTTTGCGGTTTGATGGCGTCAACTGGGAGATCATTTCTACTCCCGGGGCAGTATTCTCGCTGGCGGTAGACTCTTTGAACAGACTATATGTCGGCGGTCGATTTGGTTTTGGATACCTACAGAGAAACGACAATTTCGACCTTACCTACCAATCGTTATCAGATTCTGTACGCTCTGGCCAGGACATATTTGATGTTAAACTGCTTGGCGGCAAAACTTATTTTCTTAATCAGAAGAATGTATTTGTTTATAATGGTGAAAATATCTCCGCCATTGGCCTAGAGAATGCCTCCACTTTTATAACTATGGCGGTATTTAATAATAACATCATTCTAAGTACCGATGCCGGTAATACTTATCAACTGCAAGACTCTACACTAGCAACAGCAAGAGGCCTCCCCAATGAAGACTCACCAGTACTTTTTATCAACGCTTCACCAGGAGGTACTAAGCACGTAATGGGCACCGCAGAAAGCGCGCTATTTATACATCAGAATAACACCTGGCTTCCCTTGCAGATTGATGACGAGGGTTATATCTCGGAAAGTGAATTAGTTGGAGCATCATGGATAAACGAAAACCTGATCGCTGTAGCAACTTTAGATGGAGGCGTTGTTTTTATTGATGTTGACAAGAGAAAGGTCAATCAGATAATTAACTACCGCTCGGGGTTGCCTGACAATGAGGTCTTCGCCATGGGTGTTGACCGGGACAAAGGCTTGTGGGTGGCCCATGAATTTGGTTTTACCAGAGTGACTCCTGAACTGGCTTTCAGAAGGTTCGGAACTTTCCCCGGATTGGATGGCAGCCTAACCAGCGTGACAACATACGATGGCAAATTGTATGTGGCAACCAGCGTTGGAGTTTTCTACCTGGCGGAGGTTAAAGATTATGATGAGGTAACCTATTTCGTTAAGCAGAAAACTACCAATACAAACCAACCCAAAAAGGCTAAAACAAGCAACACGAAATCTGATAGACCCAAAAAGAGAGGAGTTCTCGGTTTTCTCAAGAAGAATCGCAACAATCCTCAGCAGTCAACAACTTCATCGAATAGTAGCAAGAAGGGCTTTTTGTCAAACGTCTTCAACAAGTCGGAGGACGGGTCGGCCTGGCAACGAAGGACCAGGCGAGAGTTGAGATCTATCAGATACCAGTATACGGCAGTCGATGGAATAGAATCAAAAACCACCCAGCTGATTAAGGCTAATGGTAGTCTCCTGGTCGTTGGTTTGGACGGAATAACAGAAGTCACCTCCTCTCAATCACAGAGGGTCACAGATGAGCCCATTCGTTACGCATTTCATTCAGCCAAAAGTAATCTATTGATCGTCAGCACATTCTTTGATGATGTGCAGGTTTTCCAATACCAGAATAATCAATGGCAGCTGCAAGGTGCAATTTTGGGCATTGAAGATTTGGTGCAGCACATTACTGAAGACTCGGACGGTAATTTCTGGCTGGTTGGTTCTGATGTGGTTTTTAAGGCTGGAAGAAGTGGCGGCAGGCTTACGCTGGAAAATGAGTATGATTTTGACAATCCATTTTTCGAGGACGCCTACACTTTTGAGTATAATGGTGAAACCAAATTCATTAACTCAGCCGGGTATTTTGAGATTGATGAGTCTAAAGCATTGTTGACTCCGGACGAAGACCTGATTGATGCCTTAGGGCTTCCCAAAAAGTATTTGCGTGGTGACAACGGCGTAGTATGGACTTTTGATGGCACATCATGGACAGAAATTGGCAAGGAAACCAGGCAGGGAGCAGAACTCCTGAATGTTTTCTCCGACCTAAACTACATTGCTGAAGATAGCAACGGTTTATGGATCATCGACGGAAGCAACGGGCTGGTTAGGTTGTCGTTGCAGGAGTATGAAAGGCTTAACTCGCAATTACCCGTTTACTTGAAAGAAGTTCGTGTTGGAAGCAGAAAAATTAAGCCTTCTAATGCTTTAGAGATTAGCCAGCAAGAAAGCTCAGTTTCCTTCAACTTTATTCAGCCTGATTATGCTGGAGTATTTAAGTTCGAATACCAATATCGACTCGAAGGTTTAAGAGAACAGTGGTCAGATTGGTCAGCGGCAAATAGGGTTATTGATTTCCCATATTTACCAGACGGCAAATATGTATTGCACGTGCAAACAAAAGATGTCTTCGGGCAAATTGTTTCAGTCGCACCTATGGAGTTTACCGTGGTGCCGCCTTACTGGAAACAACCGTGGTTCTATGCCTTGGAGGTTGTACTTTTTGGAGCCTTGTTTATTCTCTCCTTTAGGTTGAATCGTATCGATCACAAGTATCGGATATTGAGTCGATTACTCGCATTCATGACTTTAATTATTACAGTTGAATTCGTACAAACAATTGCTGAAAATCGTTTTGAGACTGAATCTTCCCCAGTGGTTGAGTTCTTTATTCAGGTTTCTATTGCCTTTCTTATTCTTCCAATTGAAATGATTTTGAGAAAAGCGTTCTTCAAGGGTTCTGGGGATTCATTGGTGGACAAAAGTACCAAAGCAGAAACCGGGGAAGTTTCAAAAGCTTAAGGCTGAATTATAGCTCTTCGTTCCTATTTATATATCTTAGTACCAAAGGGATAAGTTATGAGATCAATAAACATCATTTTGATAATACTAGCGGCAGTCTTTTTAATCAACTGCCAGGGCCAAGTTGAGCAAGCAACTGAAGAACCTCAAACTGAGATGGCCGCCGATGAGAATCCTGCGGCCGAGGGATTTAATCAAGAGGGATCTGACACTGAAGCGATTGAAATTGCTGATGGAGTAATGGCTGCCATGGGAGGAAGGAAAGCCTGGGACAATACGCGTTATATTAGTTGGACATTCTTCGGGCAACGTGCGTTATTGTGGGATAAGTTTGACAATAAGGTAAGAATAGAAGCCATGGGAGACCGTGATTACGTGTACCTGCTGGATATGAATGCCATGGAGGGGAAAATTTACCGTGATGGTGAAGAGATGACTAACCCCGATTCACTTTCAAAATATCTGAACAGAGCCAAAAGCATTTGGATTAACGACTCCTATTGGCTGTGTATGCCACTCAAGCTTAAAGATTCAGGTGTAACTTTAAAGTATCTTCGAGAGGATACGACCCAAGCTGGCGCTGCCGCTGATGTGCTAGGACTAACCTTTGAGGAAGTTGGTGACACACCGCACAATCGCTATGAAGTTTGGGTAGATAAGGAAAAGAATTTGGTTAGACAATGGGCATATTATCGTTATGCAGATCAAGACAGTGCCAATTGGGTGCGTGTTTGGGATAACTACCAAGAATATGGCAACCTAATGCTTTCAGGAGATCGCGAATCCGGAGGACCAGGTGATATTAAAGTGCTGGAATCTGTACCAGAAGAAGCTTTTACCAGCGTTGAGAAAATTACTCTGTAGCTAATTGGGAAGGCAATTAAATAAGAAAAGGCCTCATTAGAGGCCTTTTCTATAAACTGCTATGGAGTTTTCACTTACAGTCATTAGATGATGTAAGGCAATAGACAAAAAGGCAATAATTCGTCTTATTAAATTTAACACAATATTTGTTAGTTGGGTTTCATTTTTTTTGAATTTACTAACTGCAATGAATCCCTCTCTAAGGCAATTTTTGCGATATTAGTAAGAAACCGATTGTAACGTGCTGAAAGAATCAAAACTGCTAAAAAGTCAAATTAAGAAGCTGGAAGAAGCCGAGTTTGACCTCGAGGCCTGGAAAGCTGCCACAAGCGCATTATTGATGCGAATCCTGGGAAAAGAGGATCCACGCATTCAACAGATTGAAAAATTGAAAATTGATTATGGTAGCTGGGCACTGCGAGACGCAGAAGCTTCCTACAATCCCACCGAATCAAATAAAAAGCAGGGCAAGGAAATACTGGAAGTTGTAATTGCTGAACTGGAAGCATTTGGCCCCAACAATGCTAATGGCAGTGCTGCAGTGGCCATAATTAAGGACGCCATGGAGTCGGAATTGAAGGCAGCTCAGCTGAAATCTATCAAATCCGTGTTGCAATCAGATGACGACAAGGAGGCAAGACTTAGAAAATTAGAGTCCAAATTGAAAGAAATAGATGAGGGGACGAAATCGAAAGCGCTGGCCCGAATATTAGTCAACACAGATCTGGGGAAATACCTGGATTAGCAAACCACTTCTACAGTTTTGAAAAGGGGAAAAGTATCCAGCGCCGGAGTTGTGAACCCGGCAAGAGATGCGGCCTAACTACAAGTTAGGCCAGCTGGTTTGAAGGCTTCAACGCTTGTTGAATTTCCTTCAAAGCTTGTTCCTTGAGATCCTGGTGACCATTAATACCCTTGATTCTAAGCATGCCTTGAATATAATTCAAGACTTCGCTCATTTGATCTCCGTTCAAGCCATCAAGAGACAATAAGATTTTATCTTTAGTGCCTTTCATGATTGATAGTTCATTAAGTTGATTACTTAAATAAACGACTATTCTAGTAAGTAGTTATAGCCTAAAAAATTGTTAACAATAATTTAAAGGGCTGTTAAACATTCGTTATACTAATACGTTCTATTTGGGCTTTGTAACCACAAATTCTTAACAATGAAAACTGCTTTGAAGATTAGCACTTTGTTGATAATGTTGTTTATTATTGTTGTTGCTTTCGATGGAAGAGCATATTACCCGAGCAAAACTGAACCGATGAGAATTGACTTAGATCTTGAAATGGCGACCTTTGGCGCCGGATGCTTTTGGTGTGTTGAAGCAATTTTCGAAAACCTTGAAGGTGTGGAGAAAGTTGAATCTGGCTATTCCGGTGGCGGAATCAAAGATCCCACTTACCGGGAAGTTACCTCTGGTAAAACAGGCCATGCTGAAGTTATACAGTTAACTTATAACCCCAATGTGGTTACTTACCAGGAGTTGCTAGAAGTATTCTGGCAAACCCACGACCCAACAACACTTAATCGGCAAGGTGCCGATGTAGGAACGCAATACCGGTCTGTGATCTTCTATCATAACCTGGAGCAGAAAGAATTGGCTGAGTTCTACAAAAATCAGCTTACGGAGGCTGGCGCCTTCAAAGACCCTATTGTAACCGAAATTGCCCCTTATGAGGCTTTTTATGTAGCTGAAGATTATCATCAGAATTATTACAGCCTCAATCAATCACAGCCCTATTGCCGTGTTGTAATTGCACCAAAGCTTGATAAGTTCAAAAAAGCTTTTGCAGATAAGCTGCGCAAGGAGCGAGTGAACTAGATATGCTAAACTCCTTTGAAGTTTAGCACAAAGAGCACCACCATACCAATTACAAAAAATACGAGTCCCATTCCTCCAAGAATTACGGGAAGTAGCCAGCGCTCACTAAAAGTATCTATTAGTATATCGTAAGGATTGTCAGGGTCTAGGAAGAGCGGTACTGTTTCTCCCAGGGCAAATGATGACGGATTGCTGTAGGTGGCGCTTTCATAAGTGAAGATTTCACCATCGAATTCATAGTTAACCACTGGGGCATAGGCGCCATCACTTTCGAGTAATCCCACTACCTCTCCCTCAGTAAGGTAGCCATTGTTAACTATTCTCTGGTCTGCGGATATAATAACCACAGTAATTACCAGGAAAACGATTCCCACCAAAATAAATATTCCCGGAACAAACTTGCCAACACACCCTTGCTGCGTGCTTACTCTTTGAGAAATGCGTCTTTGAGGTATTACAGTGCGATCTTCTTCGGCTATATCCCTTTCAAGAATATCCACAAACTCCTTGGCCTCTTTAAGACCTAAACCAAAACTAGCTCTAACCTTCTTGATAGCCTCTATTTTGCTACCCTCTGCGATTAGCTGCTTTATCTCATTTTTTAGTTCTTCTGGAATTTGAGCCATCTATTAATTAACCCTTGCTAATGAAAGGCCCACATTACTGCAGGTTTTCTTGAAGATAGGAAAAATTGGCGAACCCGAGGGTTAAGATCGAAACCTCAAAGTCATTTCAGTAGAACCATCGGAAACCGCAATCTTGACGTCGCCATTAAGAAGCGCCATGGCGTCAAGGCTATTTTGAAGAACCTGATCTTCAACCTTAAGGGTACCTCCATTTTGTGGAGGCCAGCTATCGAATGGTAGGTCTTCAAGAAAGCGAAGCTCATCTTTAAAAACCAATTGAGTTAGTGCGTCCTCAGTATAGACCTGGATGTCTAACTTGTGGGCGTGGCTGAGCTCGAAGCGCCGTGGATAGACCCTATCGAGATAGAAAGCTATAAAACCAAACAACATTCGAATGAAGAGTTCTGAATTTGTATTGATGTACTTCCAGGTGCGTCTATAACTAATAAAGTTGATCCTTCTTTTGCTCCAGGGATATTTATGTAATACCCTGGCATTCAAGTCCATAAGCATAGGCACCAAGTTTACCAGTTCCCTTTTGTAGGGATAATTTCGGCTTTGGTCCATAGAATTAGGTTTATGGGCCTAGCGCTAAATCAACTGAATAAAAGCAATGAAAATAGTTAGAATGCGGGGTGAGTAAAGATAGTGAAAAATTAATATGGCTTATGCGAATAACTAAGATGCTTACTTTTTGCTACCCAAAATCGGAGTTGAACACAGGATGGTTCTTGGAATTTTCATCATTAGCCTACACTCATGATCCGGACTCATGAAGGCTTCTGACCGCAACCAAAGTGGCGTTTCCGAAAATCCCATAGTTCTCTTCGGCAAAATACCCTGGAGTATTTTCATTTACTCTTTCCTGGAATTTTTTTAACGCCAGGTAGGTCTTCATTCTCTCTCCATCAACGGCGCCATCATAGTATTCCAACTCTTTTAATATTTGTTGAATAATGCGATAAGTGCTGGCTGCATCATCATCAATTCGAGTGTTAATATTTCTGCGCGGCTTATTGAGCATAATTTTCTTTATGAGGAATAGCTTATACGTGTAGTGAGATTGCTGCTCTTTAAAGTCAGAGACATCTGCAAGTAATGCCTTCACGCTATCCTCGGCCTGCGATCTTGTTATGGCTCGAGGAAAGTAGGCTGCTGACATCGCACTCAACGTAGAAGTACTAACGCTGGCATCCAGCTGACCGCGTAAATCACTGGCTTCCTTTTCGGCAACAGTGCAATCTGACTGCGTGCTGCCTTTGTTTTCCCCCTCTTCCGACTTAAAAATACCTGAAGATGCGAGGGTTCCAAAAATGGATGTGGCAGCCGTTATGGCCGCAATAATTATAGCTTGCTTGTGATTTAGCTTGGCTATTCTCTCTGCTTGCTCTGCCATTCTAAAAGGGATTTAAAGTGGTGTATTTCTTAGACTGCTTTCCCCTTGGAATATTTACTCTAGTTGTCGGCCGCCGCCCCTCCAGTGAATTACCTCTCTATTTACAAAGTTATAACGGTCTCCTGGCCCTAGTAGGAAGAATCTACCTCCATTGTGCAATACCGGATCTTGGTTGTACTCTGGCCACATGGATGTATCATAAATTGCCACGAAACTCTTTCCAATAACTTCAAGGGTATCGGCTTGTACTACAATGGCGGTATTCTCGTCTAAACCAATGCCAAGGAGTTCCGGTTTAGCCTCCAAAATCTCAACCAAATCGTGTTGCCTGTTTCTACGCAAAAGATGTTGATCAATGGCCACGGATTTCATAAATGAAAAACCTTCCTGGTGATCGCCCATCATTACAGTATTGGTTTTGGTGTCTCCCCGTGCCAGGTACGATCCTTGAATAGTTGCGCCGGCAGAGCTTCCACCAATTACCCCTCCTCGCTGTAAAACCTTATTGAATTCCTCCAAAGTTCTGGTACCCATGTAAGAGTCCACAATACGCCATTGCCGTCCACCAGTAAACCATACACCCTTTGCCTGCTGGATTGGGGCGATAAAGTCCTCCGAATTAGCTACTTCATGATCTTTGGTATGCAGCACTTTGAAGTTAGTGGCTCCCAAGCGGTTGAAGTAGTTTTCCGTCTGCCCGATCATCTCCTCAGTGATGGTATCTGCCCTTGCCGCTGGAATAACTACGATTGGTGCATCCCAGCCACCAGCTAGCTCCATAAACCTGGCGAAAATGGTTGTATCCCTCATAGCTCCACCAACAATCACCAACGAACCACTTGCTACCGGTTCGTTACTGAATTTTACTGGTTCTTTAACTTCCGAATCTGACTTTTGTGGTTCTGGGGGTGAGCAGGCTACGACTAGTAATACGAGGGTCAATAGCCTTAGGGCGCTTGTTATCATTTCTATATTAGATCATGTGGAAGCAACAATTTAAGCAATTTCTAAGATGTTGATCTCCCGTCCCTGTAAAGTTATTTTGTCGCCTACCTTCTTACCTATTAGCATCTTACCAATGGGAGATGCTCCGGATACGAGGAAGCAGGATAATTCGCCAACAGGTATTTCGCCCAGGCTTACTAACAGATAATACAACCCGCTGCTAGTTGCAACCAATGTACCAAGATCGATTTCCCTATTGGTGCCTGTTAAGCCAATGCTCTTTAAAGCTCGCAACATAGCGTTAGATTGAACTAACTGCTGGCCTAGCCGATCTTTTTCAAGTTGAATCATGGCTCTTGACGTTTCATATTTATCTCCAGCGCTGCTCTTTGTCTCACCTTGTTGATCCGCGCTGAGCTCGGCAATAGCTTGTTGTATTTCGGCTATCTGCGTGGAAACGATTTCTTGACACCGTTTGTAAACGGTTTCCTTGAATTCGGGGCTAATCATCTCTGCAAACTACAAATACCAATATTCCTTTCCCATTTCCAGGCCCAAACCTGAGAGGTAAGCTTCTAGTCGCTTTCTCTCCGTCGCCCCGGGGTAAACTGCTATCAGGAGCTTCACTTGATCCAGTTGCTCAATGTCACGGTAGTGGCCGATTTCCTGATCTCTCCTTCTTGTAATTTCCTCCGCCAAATCCATCCAATGAAATGGCACCCCATTTCCCCTCAATACTTCAGCGGCCAGGTTAGCTTTGGCATTACTCCCCCACAGTACCACATCTCCCGGGCGGTTTTCGAGCTCCAGAAATTTCTCAATTTTCAATTTGAAAAAAGCACGTTGATTGTAATTGGAAGATGTCCTGGAGGTTCTTAGTGGGTGTTCCCGCCAAAGGAGAGTTACTGCATTAATATTTGTAATGGTAAAATTATTTTGATACCACCTGAAAACTAATTCGTAGTCTTCCGGATAAGCAGATTCTTGAAATGCATTTATCTCTAGTAGTTCACTACGCCTAGCCATCCAATTTGGGGAAGCGATCACACACTCTCGATAGATATTCTGCCATTGTTCCCCTTTCAGATTCACTTCATTCAGCCATTTCTCGTAATTCAGGTAACCATCAGATACAGGCTGATCAGCAAAATACTTTACCAATCCGGTCACAACCGTCTTAGGTGCAGCATCTTCAAGTTTGTCAACCATTTTCTCCAACCTGCCCTGGGGCATAATGTCATCAGCATCCATACGAGTTACATAATTCCCAGATGTGTTAGCAAACGCCATTGACAAGGCCGGTATTATGCCGTGACCATCGTTGCTGCAAGTTCTGATTCGTGTATCAGCCTTGATGAATTCCTTACTCACACCGATGGAATTGTCTGAGGAGTGATCATCAACTATCAGCAATTCCCAATCTGTAAAGCTTTGTTCAACAATTGACTGGATACAAGCTCTCAAATATTGCCCAGCATTTTTCACGGGCATGATAATGGAAACCTTGGGCTTGGCCATATTTATTTGTAGAAGGTCAATGCCTCCTGAAAAACCTCATGAATCGTTGCCAGAGGAAGATCTTCATTAGCTTTGATAGGTAGAATACTCATCCGGGCTCTGTCTCCTCTATCAAGTGAAGGGTGTGTAATTCTGTTTCCTTCAACCATTAGTATATAGGGTTCACCGGTTTTTTTATCCGTCCACAAATAGCAGAACATTTTGCCTTTATAAGAATAGCCCGGCATGCGATACTTCCAGGTCTCCTGCATACCTTCGGTATACTGGAGGATGTAGGTTCTCAAAGCCAGCAGGCAGCCCTTAACGGGCTCCGGCTGTGTTGAGAAGTAATTGTCTATATCGCTTAAAGATGACATCTCGAGAAGCCCAACCATGCTCAATATAGTGAAGATGCCCCAGTGTTCTGGAAATGGGGAGCATTTACATTTCTACCCGCCTCTCACTTACTCATGTCTCAAGGCTCTGATTGGGTTAGCGATGGCGGCCTTAAGCGTTTGGAAACTTACTGTCAGAAGAGCTATAACAAAAACTACCAAGCCAGGCACAACAAAAATCCACCAGGAGAGATCGATGCGATAAGCAAACGACGACAGCCAATTGTCCATTACGAACCAAGCCGCTGGCGCAGCAATAAGCATGGCAATTATCACGAGTTTAGAAAAATCTGTGGACAGCAGGGTAAGAATACTGTTGACAGAGGCGCCCATAACCTTGCGAATTCCAATTTCTTTGGTGCGCTGAACAGCAGTAAAGGTTGACAATCCAAAAAGGCCCAAACAGCCAATGAAAAGAGCTAATCCGGCGAAAATGCCAAATACTCTTCCAAATTGAGCATCAGCTTGATACTGTTGATTGAAATGGTCATCAAGGAAGAAATAATCGAATGGATTACCTGGAAAAAACCCCTGGTAGGCATCACCTACCTTTTCAATTGTTGCAGCCAAATCATCTGTATTTACCTTTACCGAGTAGTAGTTGGAAGCTCCCGGGATCAAACGAAAGATTAGTGGCTCATGATTAGTTTTTAGTGATTCCTGGTGGAAATTCTTCAGAACCCCAACGACCTTAAAAGTATCTCCCCAGAAATGAATTTCCTTATTGATTATTTCTTCTATGTTGTTAAACCCAATGTGATTAGCTGCAGCTTCATTGAAAAGCACGGCTCCCCTGTCCGTAGAGACATCAATCGAAAAGTTTCTCCCTTCCGCCATTGCCAAATCAAATGATTCAACATAATCATAGTCAACTCCTACAATTCTGAATTGTTTAGACTGGCCTGCATCCTGCGAAAGCAGTCTTATTCCTCCTGCATTCCAATCGGGTTGGCTGCCAGGAACAGCGGTGGAAGCTGTTACGCTTTCAATATCGGCTTCTCTTTCAAGTTCTACATTAAATGCCTCCAATTGATTGGTGTAAGTACTATCGGTCACCCGCGGGCCCATAACCACTAATGTTTGCTCGATATTCACTCCGAGGTCTTGGGCATTCATGTATTGCATTTGTTGGTAAACCGTGTAAGTACCAATCATTAGCACCATGGTAATTAAGAACTGTGCTACCACCAATCCTTTGCGGAGGGAATTGCCTTTGGCGCTTGTGGCCAGCTTACCTTTAAGTACCGATACAGGTCTAAACCCGGAGAGAACGAATGCTGGATAAAGTCCGGCCAAGAGTGCTCCCAATAATATTGCGAGCCCAAATGGTAACACCAACGACAAGTCCGTTACAATGGCAGCAATTGTTATACTGGCGCCGGCGATAGCATTGAATTGGGGTAGTAACACGGCCACCAGCAAAAATGCCATTACTACTGAGATCATATTTAGGAAAATTGATTCCAGCAGAAACTGACCGATCAACTGACCCCTGTATGAGCCCATAACTTTGCGAATTCCAATTTCCCGAGCTCGATCAAGCGACTTCGAAGTACTGAGGTTGATATAGTTTACCCATGCCAATACCAGTATAAATGCTCCGATTAACCCGAGGAAATTAGCAGTCTGCCTGTCGCCATTGGCTTTGAATTCGTACATAAAATCCGAATCGAGATGGATGTTTGCGATAGGCTGAAAGTTGAAATCGATGTTGGCATTAAACTGCTCAATAGATTCCGCGAATTTTTCTTCAATAAAAGGGGGGAGTTTCTCTTTGAGCACTTCCGGGCTACTACCTGGAGTCAATTTTATGTAAGTATAGAAACCATCCCACTCCCAACTAGTCCTGGCCCCTTCATTGGTAAATTCCACGTAAGTTTCAAAAGAGAGCAGAATGTCAGGATTCATGTGTGAGTTTGAAGGGAAGTCTTCATAGACCCCGGTAACTTCGTATTCGCTTCTTCCATTTTGAGTTAATGTTTTCCCGACTGGATCTTCATCACCGAAATACCTCCTGGCAGCTGATTGCGAGAGCGCTAATGTGAACGGCCTTGTAAGTACTTCTTCAGCATTTCCTTGCAGTAGCTCAACCCCAAAAAAGTTGAAGAAAGACTCTGAAGCATAAAAAATATTTTTTTCTCTGAATGAGGCCTCTCCTCTCGCCAGCACGGTATTTGAATCGTGCATTTTAACGAATTCCTCCACTTCCGGGAATGTCGCCTTCAAATCAGGGCCAATGCCGGCACAACCGGCGGCCCACTGGGTAGAAAGCTCACCTTCATTATATCTATTCTGTTGAACGCGATAAATCCTCTCTCCATCATGGTGGAAGTTATCGTAACTAAACTGGACCCCTACATACTGGAATATCAACAGGCTAGCAGCCATGCCAATAGAAAGGCCAATTATGTTAATGCTTGAAAAGATCTTATTCTTGGTGAGGTTTCTTGTTGCAATTAGGAAATAACTCCTGATCATATTGGTTGGGTTTTTGACTTACCTAAGGGATACTCGGCATTCTTAGAAAAGTTTCAGGTCTAAAGTAGTTTTTATCCAGGGCCTTAGTGGTATGCAACCTAAGGCTGTAGTAATCGGTCTTTAGACTATCAAAAGGTAAACCTGAAAGGAAATGAAATTTAAAACGGTAATGGTGGCGATTTTAGTAGCCGCCACAGCAGTTGCAAATGCCACTGAAACTGAGCGAATTAATAAAGAATTCAAGGTAAAAACAGGTGATAATTTAAAGCTTGATCTGGAAGGAGTGAAAGGAGAAGTTGATATAGAAGGCTGGGATCAGGATGTGGTTAAGTTGGAAGGTGACTGGATTGGCGACTGCGAACTTGAAATAGATCAAAGTTCGGATCAAGTACTGGTTTACGCCCCCTGTGGTTCAACTAACTACAATCGGAGAGATCAGCGCAGGAACCGCATCAACCTCAAGGTAAAGGTTCCCAAAAAGTTTATTGTCGATTTAGATTCCTACACGGAAACCAATGTTTCTAACATGGATGGTGAAGTCAATCTTGGGGTTGGCAATGCTTCCGTAGACATAAATAACGTGACAGCCAGGGCAGACATCTCCGCGGCCAACGGCCGGATCAATGTAAGGAACTCTAAGCTTGATGGTGGGCTTTCTAATACTAATGGCCGGTTAACCGTGCAGTCTTCAGAAGTAATGGGAGATGTTGAAAGTACAAACGCAAATATGTCGCTGGACGCCGCCCCTGAAGGGCTCCGATTAGCCTCCACCAATGGTAATATTAGGCTAGAAGAAGCCTCAGGAACTGTACGCGCACACACTACTAACGGAAATGTTGAGGTTGGCAGGTTAGATGGAGATATTAAGGCCCGAACTACTAACGGGGGCGTACGATTCGAGATGGTTGGCGATTCTGACGCCGGCGATCATGGTATAGATATTACCACAACCAATGGCTCAGTAGAGATAACCATTCCAGCAGACTTCGATATGCGATTTGATATTCATGTTACCGCCAGCGACAACAATCGCCGAAGAGAGCGTTATGAGATTCGTTCTGATTTCGATCTTAAAATTGAGGAGAAGGATTACAGAGGTGGCGAAAGCTATGACGTCTACGGGGAAGGCGTTATTGGAAAAGGAACCCACGTGGTCAATATCAGTACCACCAACGGAAACGTCATAATCAAGAAAAAATAAACACTACTATTTAATACTGGAGTTTTTATTTAGGCGTACTTTGCCATGAGCAGGGGCGCCTTTTTTATTAAGATGATTTTACGAACAACTTCAAAATTATCGCTCTCAGTTTTAGTGATACTGTTGGCTTGCCACGGAACGTGGGCTCAATCACTAAAAATCCGTAAACTAATTGTAGATAATGAGATGGTATTGCTGGCCAGGAATACTTTGCCCTGTCCGTTGGTAGTAACAGCCAAATCAGATACTTTCTCAGTTGACACGCGTATATTGATACTTCCAGATAGCCTGGAGAAAAAAATTGCGGGTTTTCCCAAAGGCAACCTCACCGACTCAACCGATATCAATAAATATGTCTCTTTTTCAGCCAAGCTGGGTGATCCCAATGCCAGGCATGATAAGAGCTTCAGGTATCAACTCCCATTCGAAAAGAAGAAAAGCTATGAGCTAATCCAGGGTTTCAAAGGAAAATTTTCTCACTCTAGCACCAGATCTAAATATGCGCTGGATTTCAAAATGCCCATTGGTGAGCCCGTAACAGCAGCCCGGGATGGAGTGGTCTGTTGGATTGATCAAAAATTCAATGAAGGAGGCAATGATCGCTCCTTAATCAATAAAGCCAATCGTGTGGTAATTTACCATGATGACGGCACGCTGGCTAGCTATGTTCACATTCGCCATGAAGGTGCATTGGTAGAGGTTGGCGACGTAGTGGAAAGAGGTGACCTTGTAGCGCTCAGTGGAAATGTTGGATTTAGCACCACGCCTCACTTGCATTTTGTGGTGAGGAGTGGTGAAGTTGCCGTTAAGATTAAATTTAAAGAAACGGGCAAACTTAAATCCGGCAGATACTACCAGCGGGAAGACTAGCCCATTGGTGTATAGAAAAATTGTTCAGAAACAATCTTCCCATCTTTTACACCAAATACTGCAACCTCCTCAATCTGGGCTCTTCCCATTCCTTTAAAGGTTACGTCGTTTTTCATTATTACTGAAAAGAAATCGCCCGCTACAATAGGGTCCGAGGTTTCAGCGCTGTGAACTTCTTCGGCCATTTCTGCCCACTGCTGGCCCTTTTGCTTTATACCTTCCATTCCTTCTACGCGAGCTTGCCAAGGGCCACCCTCGGGCTCAATACTAATGGCATCCTGCGAGTATAATTCGTTCTGTGCTTCGTCGTACTTTCCTGATCGACACAATTCAACTAGTCTGTTTGCTACTTCTTGGGTGTTCATTGTAATTGGTTTAAGATTAACTACTTACTTCTATTTTAGGACGAACAATTTAAGCTTTTGGAGACAGATACTAAAGCCTTCTTTACAATATCCCCCGCTTTGGGAATCATTCTTTGCTAAATTGGCTTTTGAGCATAGATATAATAATTTGGATCACTATTTGGAAACGAAATGTCCAAGATTCTAGAGCAGTCGGCCGACTATATTTTTAAGCTTTTTAAGGAAAAGCTCTCAGGCAATTACCTCTATCATGATTTTGATCATACTAAAAGAGTGGTTGAAAATGCCCGTGAAATTGCAACCAATAGTGATGTAAGTGATGAGGAGGTAGAATTGTTGCAACTCGCTGCCTGGTTCCATGATAGTGGTCACACGGTAGACTATAAAGATCATGAGCAGGAGAGTGTGAAGATTGCGCGGGAATTTCTGGGGCAAAATGGATTGGATGAAGAACGTATTGGGAAGGTTGAAGATCTGATTATGGTTACCCGGATGGATACCAAACCAGCCAATTTTCTCGAAGAAATTATGTGCGATGCTGATTTGCTCTCTGCCGGCAAGAAAGCATTTTTTGACTATGGACATGGATTGCGAGCCGAATGGGAATTAGTTTGTGGCAAGACTTACACTGATCAGGAATGGGAGCAAATGCAGCTTGATTTCCTCCTCAACACCTCTTTTCACACCGAATATGCCATCCACGAATATGGAAGTCGCCGCAAGAAGAATATTGAGAAGCAGCGCCAGATTATGAACGCCTTGCCTGTTCCGAAGAAAGGTGGTAAGAATCCCGGTAGGGGCGCCGAGACCATGTACAGAGCCACCTATCGCAACCACATCAATCTCAGTTCCATCGCTGATAATAAGGCGAACATGATGATCAGTATTAACACGTTGATCATCTCCATTATTGTTACGATCATTGGCTCCGGTTTTACCTTCGTAGGGTCTGACCTTTTCAAACACCTGAGATTTACGTTGCCAATAGGTTTCCTGCTAGTCTGTTGTCTTATCTCGGCTATCTACGCCATCCTCTCAGCCCGACCGAAAGTGACAAAGACCAACGTAAGGCTGGAGTCTATTAAAGAAAAGAAATCAAGCATTCTGTTTTTCGGGAATTTCAGCAATATGCAGCTGCCTGATTTTCTGGAAGGGATGGCTCTCTTGAAGGATAACAACGATCTGCTTTACGACAACATGAGCATCGACCTGTATTATCTGGGAAAGGTTCTCACTCGCAAATACCAACTGCTCAGGTATTCGTATAATATCTTTATGATGGGGCTGATTGTCGCAGTAATTGTTTTTATGATCACCTTTTTCCTTAGTTATGAAAAACTTGGATAACACGATAATCTATGTTGGAGACCCCATGTGCTCGTGGTGTTGGGGCATAGCTGAGGAATTCACCCAGCTGAAAGACTTCTATAAAGACACTTATAAAGTAGATATACTGATGGGTGGGTTACGTCCCGGAACTACTGAAACCATGGATGCCGACATGAGGAGCTTCCTGCGACATCACTGGGAGGAAGTTAACCAAAGGACCCAGCAACCCTTTAATTTCGATTTATTGAAATCTGATTCTGATTTTATATATGACACTGAACCGCCTTCACGGGCAGTAATAATTGCCAGGGTGCTCAATGAGCCCAAAGTTTTTGATTTTTTTAAAGACGTACAGCAAGCCTTTTACGTTGAGAACCAGGATACCAATGACGTGCAGACCTATCTGCCAATTGCTGAAAAGCACGGTATTAGCGCTTCAGAATTTCAGAAAGAGTTTGAAAGCATGGAAGCCATTGCCCTTTCCTACCAAGACTTTGGTACGGCCAAGTCTATGGGTGTAACGGGGTTTCCAACCATAGTATTTGGATACCAAAATCAGTTGCATGCATTAGCGATCGGATTTAGCACCTTCAGCAAGATGCAAGAGCGGTTGGAACACATCAAAGAAGAAAATGCTGCTTCAGCTTCTTAGGCATCCTGGCATCCCGGGGCACTTCAAAAAGTACATTCTTGTAATCACGGCGGCGCTTTCATTAGCTGTTACAGATGGTCTTGCACAAACTACCTTAAGAATTATTTCTGCAGAAAATGGAATGCCTGTTATTGGAGCCACTGTAACGGTTATTGATAGCCAAACACAAATTGTCTCAGATAGCTCAGGTGTTATCAATTTAAGCGTTTCAGAAGGAAGCCTTCTCATCAATCATGTTGCTTATGAGACGCGCAGAATCGACTTAAGCAAAATCAGTGGTAACGCAATTCTCCTTGATCCTTCCACCAAGCAACTGGATGAGGTTATTGTTAGGGGATACGATCTTGATAGTAAGCTCCTAGACAATGCAGGGCCAATATCTATAATTTCACCGCTCGAGTTCCAACGTTATAACGAGGCCTCAGCAGTACCAGTACTAAATTCTGTTCCTGGAGTTAGGATGGAAGAGCGATCTACTGGCAGCTACCGGATCTCTATTCGAGGCAGCCTGCTGAGATCTCCTTTTGGAGTGAGAAACGTAAAGGTGTACTGGAATGATATCCCATTTACTGAACCTAATGGCAATACGCCCTTCAACTTACTAGACATAAACAACATGGGCAAGATTGAGGTAATCAAAGGGCCGGCTGGTAGCATCTACGGTGCTGGCACCGGCGGAGCAATCAACATCCAGGGAGTTAAAGCCCCATTCGATAAACAGTTGCTAAATACTTCAATAAGTATAGGGTCATTCAATACTCAGCGCTATCAAACTACTTTTCTAAGTGGTAGTGAGGAGGCTAATCTCAGCGTGAACCTAACGCGCCACACCTCTGACGGCTATCGAGATCACAGCGAGCTTTCACGAAACGTGGGTCAACTGCTGGGCCACTTTCGCATTAGCCCAAAAAGAACCTTGAGCACAAGCCTCTTGTTTTCTGACTTAGATTATCAGATTCCTGGCGGGCTAAACCAGGTGCAGTACGATGAAAATCCCAGGCAATCGAGGCCAGGAAGCATTTCGCAGGATGCCTCAATTGACATCAATACTTTTCAGGTTGGGCTAGCGCAGGATTACCAGTTTTCGGATCATGCCTCAAATGTCACCTCCATTTATGGATTAGGAAGTGTGTTTAGAAATCCTTTCATCACTGATTATAAAAGGGAGTCGCAGCAAGCACTCGGTGGTCGCAGTCGGTTTTTGATTGATGGCAAATTGGCCAGTATGGATTTTCGCGCCAATGTTGGAGCCGAGTTTCAAACCTCTTTTACTAGCGCCCGCAACTTCGGAAATGTTATGGGGCAACCTGATACCATCCGCTTTGATGATGAGATTAGGGCCACACAGTCGATCATTTTTGCCCAGATTCAACTCTATTTACAACCTGATCTTATTCTGGTTACAGGCGTAAGCGCCAACAACTTAAAATACAAAGTTGATCGCCTTATCAATGCAATCTCTGGCTCTCCTTCGGTAATAGAAAGGGAATTTGATACTGAAGTCTCGCCTAGAGTTGGCCTCACCAAAAAGCTAGGTCGAATGGCCGTTCATGCTAGTGTGAGTTCAGGATTCTCGCCTCCTACCCTGGCGGAGTTTAGGACTAACGAAGGCTCTTTGAATACCGCCTTGCAAGCTGAACGAGGCGTTAATTACGAGCTCGGTTTGCGCGGAACAACGGCACAAAATCGACTTAACTTTGACCTGGCTCTTTTCTCATTCCGCCTAAAGGAAACTATTGTCACTCAAACGGCGCCATCGGGAGTGGTAATTTTTAGCAATGCCGGAGAAACGTTGCAGCCTGGAGCAGAATTATTTCTAAGCTATGATCTACTCAATGAGGAACAGCCTGGTTTCGTTGAGGCCCGAGTTAGAACCTCTTATACCTACCACAAGTTCGAGTTTAAGGATTATATTAAAAGGCAAAACGACTTCTCAGGAAATGAGCTTACCGGAGTTGCGCCAAACATAGTTGTTTCATCATTAGACCTCAAAATCAAAGGAGGCATATATACCTTTCTCACCCATAATTACACCGACCGCATTCCGCTTAATGACGCCAATGACGTTTACAGCTCTTCCTATAACCTTGTAGAATTAAAGGTGGGTTGGCAACAGAAAGTTAGGTCAAAGCTAGAGCTCAATCTCTTTGTTGGTGCCAACAATTTGTTTGATGAAAAGCTCAGCCTGGGTAACGATCTAAATCCGTTTGGGGGAAGATATTTTCAGCCAGCTCCGGGAAGAAATTACTACGGAGGGATCAAGGTTCAGTGGGATTTGACTAGGGATAATTAACCAATAGTCAAATAGCAATTTCATCAAACAATTCCGAATTTCTTAATTCCCTAAACCCCAAGAATCTCAACTTTCAATTGTCTCGTTTTGAGCTTGGTTATCTTGAATACTTTGAACATTGTTTGATTATTACGGATTGTCAATTGTGATTTCCGTTTTTCCCAATGCTTCAAATATGAGATTATAAAAATCTGTGAATCAATACATTACAAGCCATTTTCGATTTTTGGCACAGTGGTTGCAATACTGGGGGTAGGTTAAATACTTAAAATTTTACGATTATGAAAAAAAATCTACTAGCAATTTTTCTGATGCTCATGGCCGCCCACTTGATGGCCAGTCATGCGCGAGTTAGCTTCAGCGCTCAAGGAAATCTAAAGATTAAAGTTCGCGTAAATGGCGAGCTCATCAACGACTATCCTGCGCGCTTTGTCGACATCCCTCATGCTTATGAAGGCTTCCACAATGTGACTGTTAGAGTCTTTGATCACTACGGTTTTCGATATGCTCACAAGCAGCGTATCTTCTTCAAACGAGGTGCTCGAAACAGGTTCAGATTAGGACAGGATGCTTATGGCTATCCAATCTTGAGAAGAGCTCGTGGTCAGCGAGGAGTAGGCGTAAGCTACTACTACCATCCTGGCGATAACTACAGCTTCCGATATGGCGCTGGTAACAATACCTGGAGATATGGTAGAAGGTATGGACGAGGCTACGGTTATAGCTACGGGCGCGGATGGAACAACGGTAAGAACTATGGATACTATGGTGAAGGAAACGGTAGAAGGTTCAACCGCGGGAATGGTAACCGCAGACATTACGGAGGCTATGAAGCCGAGAAAGATGTAGACAAACACAAAGGTGGAAAACAAAAACAAAACACTGACTATCAAAGCAACTAGATAGTAGTGCAAGATTCCAATAGTGAATACAGCTAAGCATCCCGGGCGAAGTACAGTAACCCGGGATGACTTATTTTAAAGAGGTTCCAAATTTCAAATCAAGCAATCAAAAGAGATACTTTCCCCTTATTGCCCTACCATAAACACGGCGTTACCAAAGATCATTTTCCCGCTATACCAGAAAGCTCTGAACAGAGGATTATCCGCCATATAAACCACTTCTCCACTACCCATACTCTCCACACCAAATACAAGATTCTTGTTCATGTTATCAAGAGCTTCATGGCCAACAAAGCCGCTTTGCAATGCAGATTTATCTCTAATCACTCCAACGTTCCAACCGTTTTTCAAATAAGCGTACTTAGCACTACCTCGTTTAATACTGAAATAGTGATTTGGATATCCGAAGCCCAGCGGGTGGCTATTATCTAACTGCAGTTTAAAGATAGCTCCTGGGATGAAGTTGGTGACGCCATTGCGGTTGCGATCTTCGTAGCGTTGCAGTAGGTCTTCTTCGGTTGGTGTTCCGTCTTGGGCAGCCTTCTTTTCTTTGTCATCCAGGTAACGAGATAGTCCAAAGCCATCCTTGTCCACAAATGCGCGTAATGCATTCTCCACTAATATCAGGCGACCACCGGCTCTTACCCAATCCCTTATCTCGTTGCGATAGTTATCGTCAAACAACCTGTAGAAGCCGTTGGGCACAATAAAGACATCATATTCGGATAGGTCCACGTTTTTTACATAATCTGTGTGCAATACTGCTAATGGGTAGTCTATCTGCTGTTCAAAGAAATGCCAAATTTCCCCGAAAGAAAGAGAAGATGTTTGCGGGCCTGATAGTAATGCCACGCTTGGGGTCTTAATCACATTTACAAAGCCTGAACCGAAGTCTTTACCCTGATCAACCCAACCGGTAGTTACCGGGTCTACAGCCTTCTGGAATTGATCAGAAGCAGCTTTAATCACATTGTCAAATTTATCTCCAATATGCTCATTATCCCACCGAAGAAAGACCAGCGTCCCGGCAGCATATGATTTGCCGTTTAAGCTAAATGGCTTCTCCGCAGCGCGTGCTTTTACTCCCTTGGCAAGCACCTGGCTCATCCACTTGAGGTCGTTGAAAGTTTGATAGGGCGCCACGTAGGCATAAGGCTTTCCGCTAACCGTCATGGGAGTAAAGTCAGCGCTGTATTTGCTTACGGTTACATTAAGTCTTTCAGTGGTAGCGTATGCATTTAGATCGTAGTTATATGGAATGGCCCATGCGGTTATGTCGTAGGTAAGTGAATCTACCAACCTCGTCTTTGGCTCAAAAAGCACCTTCACTAAGTTAGATTTTGGCTGATACATACTTACCACGATATCTCCAGTACCCACACTCACATTGCCTTGGTTTCCACTGCGGTAGCTAAAACCACGAATTGGTTTACTGGTTTTTGATGAGCCATATTGGATGCCCTGGCTATCTAGCCATTCGGTTACTGCTCGCATTTTATCCGGATGGTTATCCGACTTTATGATAAACGACTTATAAGTTCCTGGCGGGTTATTCTTCGCATTGTTATGGTAAGTAGTAAACTCCTGGAGTACACGGGGAGCGTTCTGAGAGGTAATCTCAACAGTTGAAAGCCCTGTTGTATGGTGGTGAAGAATGCGATCCTTTAATGTAACCGTATCTCCATTATTCATTAAGCCACCAAGGCCGGCCCTGCCGCTTCCGCCCTTTTCATAAGTCATACCGATGGCTCCATTGTAAGTAGGATAGGTATCGCCGTAGCTTGGGTACAAAAGATCGAAAACCTCCTTGGTAAAATACAGCCAATTGTTCTCATCGAAGTACTTGGCATGGTTACGACCAATCATGTCTTGAAACTCTCTCTGCCATGGAGTGATCACTTCGTGATAAGGCTGAGCTGCAGGAGCGAAATAATATGGGTTGTTAATTCCCTGCTCGTGAAAGTCGACATGCACATGTGGTAACACAATATTATATAATCTCATTCTTTGTTGAGACTCCTGCTGTGTTTGCCAGGCCCAATCTCTATTTAAGTCAAACAGGTAGTGATTTGCCCTTCCCCCAGGCCAGGGCTCATTGTGCTCCAGTGAGTTCAGGTCTGGGTTGGTAGTTTTGTTCTTGTATTGATTGAAGAAATTTGCATAGCGATCTCTGCCGTCGGGATTGATGCACGGATCCATAATAACTACGGTGTTCTCAAGCCAGGCCTGTGTTCTTGAATTGTTGGGGTCGGCTAGCTCCCACAGTGTTTGCATTGTAGCTTCTGATGACACTGACTCGTTGCCGTGCACATTATAGCTTAGCCATACAATTGCCACATTAGTTTCCGGAGTGCCCTCCAATTGCCCCGCTCGCCGCAGGTTGTCCTCCCTTATTTGGTCCCAGTTGTCGATGTTGGCCTGAGAAGATACTAACACGCTTACCAATGGCCTTCTCTCATACGTCCAGCCATATTGATGAAACTTGACGTTGCTCTTCACATCTGCTACATGCTGGAAGTATTCAACAATACGATGATGCCTGGTAAAATTATCTCCTAGCTCATAGCCTAAGAATTCCGTTGGGCTTTGAAGCTGCTGTGCATGTGTTATCGAAAAAAGAAATACCAGGAAGAGTGATAATGCAAATCGTTTCATTCAATTGAGTTTTTAGGTAAGACAAAGGGCGCTCAATTTAGTGGTTTTTGCTCTAGCGCACAACGATTCCTAAATCAGCGGGATAGCGAAATCCGTCAGCTCAACGGTGAATATCTCCAAGTCGCCGAATACAGCTATAATCCTGGCAATGTTAATACTAAGTTTGACAATGAATGAGTTGGTAGAACTTTACTCGTTCGATTTTAGGTAAGCAGCATGTCTACATGCTGCTTTTTTTGCTATTGAACCAAAATCTTTCGTGTGTGTACCGACTTTGGGCCCGACAATCGAAGCAAGTAAACACCGGGGGGCAATTGCAAATCTAACTTGTGATTGGTTTTTGATGGGTTAATGCCCTCTACATGTAGTGACTGGGCCAGTGTGTTTTGAATTTCAATTCTCTCAAATTTACCGATTAGACTTTCGGTCATTCCTACGTAAAGTAACCCCTGGCTCGGGTTGGGATATACCTTAATGTCTTTCTCAGAGATTCTTTCAAGTGGCGTTAGCAGTCCAAAGCCAAACTGGTGGTAATTGTCATCAAGTCGTGAAGGTGATGTGTAAACCCTACCGGCAACATCTTCTACAGAGTAGTAGTATTTTACTACTGTTGGTGCCGAAGGTGCAGGAATTGACGCCGTGTAGGTATTCCCAATTTCAGGCTCCACCAATGCCAGCTTTTCCTCTGTGGCAAAATCATCTGTGGAATAATGTAAAAATAGCTTCCCGGGTGCCAGTGCCGAGTCGCTGACAATATCTACAGATGCCAGCACGGGATTGGACAAATCTCTTGTATCTTCTATACTATCAAGATCGAATGTTGCCCAAACGTATCCCATCTCACCAAGAATATTTGTGGATAGAACTCCAGGGAGATGGATTACTTCCTGTCTCGAAATCTGCGGGGTCATCAATGAGTTCAGATCACCTGCTGGGTAAGTTCCCTCGTCGAGGTGGCTTATGGAAGAGCCCGAGTCAAATTCAGGAGGGGCAAACATCCTTGGGAACTCATCGGCATTAATTGCCTTTGCCAGGAGGCTGGCGAAAAACAATTTTCCTGAGGTTACCTGTGTTTTCAGAGCCGTAGACGGATTATTAAATAAGGCCAGGTCGGTAAGCTGTTCACCGTCTTTGTTTTGAATAAAAATATCATAAACGGTTGGCGAAGCATCTATGCCATATGATCCATTGTCAGCCGTAACATTGTAGCTGTCAGACAGCCCCAAGCCATGACCAATTTCATGCAAGGCGACACTAAGAAAATCATGAGTGCCTTCGGTAGGCTCCCCGTCCGTTTCAAAATACCAGGTAAATTCACTGCTAAAGTTGATAACAATCTCCGGGTCATCAGGGTCATTAAGCTCTCTACCCGCCATTTTCTCTGCCATCGCTATGGGATACCAAACATTTCTTAGTGGCGCACCTTCAAAATTCCTTTCCCGGGATGCCGGCCTAGCCGAGCCCAGCACTCCGTCAGCCAGTTCCACCCAATTCAACTCTATGGTAATGGGAAAATCAGAATAAATAACCTCTGACCATATCTCCGCTGCCCTGGTAACTCCGTTAGCCGCCGCGCCAACCACATCATTAAAAATAAATTCAAACTGGGCATTTCCCTGGCTGCGGACGTTCCGCTGAACATGTCGATCATGTTTAACCTTGGTTTTAGCAGCATGGTCATTTGCATAACAAACAACTTCAATTCCAGGTGCTGATTCATGTTGGCTAATACCAAAATGCGCTGCCAACAGAAGGATGGCGAGAAGTAAGGGTTTAGGCATAGGGCTATTTGCTTCTAATCAAAAGTAATTGAAAAAAAAGCAGGATTGAAATACTAAATACACTGAATATACTTCCTTAACTGATACCAATGAAAAGGCCACCTTCGGCCTTAACCGGATAAATTTTGGCTTCAGAACATTTCCCATCGCCTTCTCGACCAGATGAAAGATCGAAACGGTAACCATGCCAGGGGCAAATTATCTCATCCAGAAAGTTGAATTTTCCTTTGTGAAGAGCCTCTCCATTGTGGGGGCAATGGTCTTGGATGGCTCTAAATCCTTTGTTTGTATTTGCTAAACAGATACGGTGGTCTCCAATCAGAACCAACTTGGCGGTTCGCTGTGGGATTGTTTCATTCGCCGCCTCTAGTGTTGGAAAAACCTTGTACCACTTGAGACTCATGGAATACGATGGAAATATATTGTAGCAAACTGATTTATAACTTTTACCTCTTTGCAAATGCCATTCTTGTATTTGTAATAGTTTTTTCTTCCACTGGGTTTGGTTAAAACATAAGTGCTCTCGCCAATATCTTCTAATTCCAGGAACTCCCCGAATCGCTCTGAGAAGATCTTATTTCTGCCCTTCGGCTCCTTATGATAGAGATTTGTCACAGAGTAATCGATGTTGGCGGTCATATAACTTACATCTCCATCGCAATCAATGCGGTATTGGTTGTTTTGGAATTCTACCGTGCTGTAATCACGGCTTTTATCATTGAGCTTGTTTTCCGTCTTTGACTGCACCAACTTACCATTATCATATTTAGTGAAGTACTCATAATTCAAACTGAACTTCATAAGAAAACGAAATTGAGTATAACTACTAAGTTGCAACTCGCGGGTTTGATCTTCTACTTTTTCGTTTGCACTTACGTAGCCTATGGAATCACCTTTCCAAACCACCTTGTACATTAATGAGTGATCCTGACTTTGCGCGAACAGAAAGCAAGGGGAAAGCAGAATTATGATGGTCGTGAACTTTGTCATGTAGCTTGATCTCCTAATTATAAAGAAAGACAAGCCCAATGCCAATCAGTTTCTAAATCAAAAGTGAAATTTAAATTACATCAGTTAGGCATGAAATGGGAAGAGGCAAGAAGCCGAAGCATGTACCAGCTATTGTTCCCTTCCAGCAGATCTTTTAGCTATCTCCGTTGGACTTCCGAAAAGATAAAAGCGAGCTTCCTTCAGTGAACGCACTTTCATTAGATCCCTGAAAATGTCGATCCATTCATGGAATACTAAATAGATAGGATTATATGGTTTCTTCACTTTAGTGGTAATGCCGTAGATAGCCTGCTCTTCTTCCGGTTGAAAGGTACCGAACATCCTGTCCCATATTATAAGGGTAGAACCATAGTTCTTATCAATATACTTGTCGTTGGTAGCGTGATGCACCCGATGGTGAGAGGGAGTGGTAAAAATATACTCAATAGGCTTGGGCAGCTTACGGATGTATTCAGTATGGATCCAAAACTGGTAAAGCACCTCTATTTGATGACAGATAAAGAACACGACTGGGTGGAAGCCTAACAGGGCTGCCGGAGCAAAGAAAATCACCTTCATATACTGTGTCCATCCTAATCTAAAAGCAACTGTCCAGTTGTATTTACCTGAAGAATGGTGCGTAACGTGCGTAGCCCACCAGAATCTGTTTTCATGAGCAATACGGTGGGCCCAATAACGGCAAAAGTCAATAGCGATTATGGAAAGAACATATGACCACCAGGTTGGAGGAATACTCCAGGGCACCAGGTTCATAAAGAAAACCAGGAAAGCCAGTTGCGCAAAGCGAATAAAACTGCTAAAAATTACGTTGCCGATACCTACTGCCGCCGCTGCCAGTGAATCTAATTTATCGTAGTAGTCTCGTTTTTGGTAGGTTGAAATGGCCCATTCGATCAGTACCAGGCCAATCATTACTGGCATTGCCCAAACAATCAGCTCGGGGATCTCCATCTTCATTAAAGACTCTACGGTCATCTTCTCCTTCATACTCAAGAATATGATTAACGCAGTGAATGGTTGATATATGGATTCTTCAGGCTGTTTTGGTACCTCAAAGATAACGCATTACCACAATTCACGAATATGATAAATACTGAATTGTATTTTTGTATTCTTGGAAACCTTCCGGTAACACCTTTGTCTTTAGAGCAAAACCAAAACGAAATATTGGAGTCCGGGCAGCAGTCAATTCATAAGTACCTGGTGGAAAAAGGCCAGGGCGGGGATAGAAAAGCGTTAAATGAGTTGTACCGGCTCCACGTTGATGCCATGTTTAATATTTGTCGCCGTATGATGGGTGATGAGGAAGAAGCCAAAGACATTCTTCAGGAGTCGTTTATTGACGCGTTCTCAAATATTAAGAAGTTGCAACAGCAAGTGACATTTAGTGCATGGCTAAAACGAATTGTGGTGAACAACTGCCTGAATGCTTTAAAGAAGAAAAAATTATTCACTATTAGTTTAGAAGAGAAACACGATGCGAGTGAGGACGGACCTGGAGATTTTGAATTTGTTAGTTACGAAGCCAAAAGAATAATGGGCGCCATTGATAAAATATCAGAGGGCTGCCGCACCGTACTAAACTTGTACTTGTTTGAAGGATATGATCATAAAGAAATAGCACAAGTGCTATCAATTTCTGAATCGGCCTCAAAGGCTCAGTATAGTAAGGCTAAGAGCAAGATTCGGAAAATACTGGAAACTGAAACCTGATAAAATTTAAGATATGGAAGACGGATTGAAGAAATACGTAGAGCAGCGTAGGAGCGAGTTCGAAGTCTACCAGAACGATTACGATGCCATTTGGGATAATGTAATTGACGAACTGGATAAGAAAGAAACCCCAACAGCGGGGTTAGCGGTGATATGGAAAGCTGCTGCCATATTTATTGTAGTGGTTGGCCTGGGACTAATAATGTTTAGCAAGGGGCCAAATAGCGAAAGATATGCTGATGGAATTGCCCTTAGCGAGCTCTCCCCGGAATTAGCTGAGGCCGAAATCTATTATTCACAATTAATCGAAGAGAAATTACAGATTCTGCAAACCAGCAATAGCGATGTAAAAAAACTGGTTATCGCTGATCTATCAGTTTTAGACAGCGCCTACCAGGAACTCAAACACGATTTGAAAGACAATGCTGATAACGAAGAAGTAGTGAATGCTATGATCCAGAATTACCGTATAAAACTGGAGATACTGGAGCAGATCTTAGAAGAATTAAACGACAAGAATGGACAACCAAACCAGCGTGAAGAAGCATCTATATAAGGGAATACTCGCCCTGTTCGCCCTCGGGCTGGCTAGCACTATCTGCATGGCTACTTCCGAGCGCACCCGCACAGTGGAAAGGAGTTTTAAGGTTCCCGGCAATGTGAATATTGAGCTGACCAATAAATACGGCCCGGTAGTTATCAATACCTGGGACAACGACTCAGTGAAAATTAAAGTTGACATAACTGCCTTTGGCAAAAACCTAAACCAGGCAACCAAAACCATTAACCGCATCGATATAGATTTCAACAATAATGGTGATTTCTTAACTATTGAATCTGTATTTGACAGGAGCTCCGGTTTCTTCAAAGAGCTATGGAACAACATTGGCGATTACTCACAAACTTTATTGAGCAGAAATAAACTTCGTATCGAATACGAAGTGTACGTGCCAAGCTTTGCCAACCTCGATATTGAAAACAAGTTCGGGGATGTCTATCTCAGTGAAATGTCTGGAAGGGTTAATGTAGACCTATCGCACGGCAACCTTCGCGCTAATAACCTTAACAACTCTACAACCATCAATATCAACTTTGGTGATGCCACGATTAAAAGTATTGACAACGGAGTGCTGATACCAAAAGTGGCCAACGTTACGGTACAGCGAGTAGGCAGAATAGACATTGAGAGTAGCTCATCAACCGTTCACATTAAACAAGCCAACCGCATTAAGATGTCATCCGTTAGCGACAAGGGATTTAGAATTGATGATGTCAGGACCGTAACCGGCAAAAGCAACTTTTCCAAAATCACCATCGGCTCACTAACGGGGTCAGCTGACCTCAACATGAACTATGGCGAAATCAATATCAACAATGTGCGTTACGACTTCTCCAGAATTGACCTTACAGGAAAATCAACGGATATGCGTTTAACCTTCCACGACCAATCCTACCTGGCCGTAGATCTTGAAACGAAGGAAGATCGCATGGATATTCCTCGTACTGGTCAAATGCAACGAGAATACATCGACGACAAAGAAAAGTACATTTCTGTAACGGGCTTTATGGGCATTAAGAGCCAAAAGCCAGGCGCTTTGAAAGTAGACTCTTTCAATGGCGACCTGGAAATTCGGTTTGCTCCCCCTAGCCCAGCTGCAGATGGCAACTAGATATAAACTTAAAACTGAGGACTATGATTAATGGATCTTTACTACAACGAAAGCATGTATTTACATTGCTTCTGTTAATACCTACCCTCTCAATGGCCCAATATTATGAGCAGGCTGTTGGCCTAAGGGGTGGTGGTTCGGCAGGGGTTACTTATAAGAAGTTCTTCAGCGATATGGAATCGCTTGATCTTCTTTTAAGCGGCCGTAATGACGGCTTGCAACTAACGGTACTGCACACTTTCAACAAGCCCTTGAAATCTGGCATTAGTGACAATTTCTTTTTTTACTATGGAATTGGAGGCCATGTCGGTTGGGAAAGAGTAGCTCGGCGCCAGCGTTTGCTCATTATCAACAACAATCCACCAGGCCCTAATACCATTGAAGATAACTTCAACCGAGGCAGTGAATTCTCCATGGGGGTAAACGGCATTGCTGGAGTAGAATATCGCTTCCTGGGCATTCCCTTCGCTGTGGGGCTAGATGTAAAACCTTATTTGAATTTCATTGGATTTAGAACAACTCAATTCAGGTTTTGGGACGCTGCCCTGAGTGTAAAATATGTATTCTAAATAAATGAGGACAATGACTAACAGGATAATAACAACAATTTGCACGATGCTGGTCATAGGCCAGGTCGCAATTGCCCAAGATGATTTTGGAGATTTTAATAACGACAGGAATCAGGTAAAAACTCTTATCGGAAACGACTCTGAAGTTTCTGGCTTTGGTTCTTTTGACATGAGATTTACCGAAATCATCGACGACAAGTCGGTGCTGTTAGGAGGCCACGGGGGTATAATTCTCAATAAGAAATTTATACTTGGTGGTGGCGGTTGGGGGGTTTCTACCAATAATGAATTTAATGGGATTAACCCAGCCCAAACACTTGATATGGAGGGCGGCTATGGTGGCATTATATTAGGAGTGGTTGTCGCGCCGGTGGAAGTTGTGCACTTCTATGTGCCCGTTCTCATCGGTGGCGGCGGACTTGACGTCTTCACCGAAGTAACTACTTCTACCCCTTTTACACAGGAGATTGATCGCTTTGACGTTGAATCTTCGGGTTTCTTTGTGTTGGAGCCAGGCATTGAAGCGGAAGTTAATATCGCTCGTTTTTTCAGGATTTCGCTCGGCGGAAGCTACAGAATCGTAGATGGGGTGGACATGATAAATGTAAGCAATGGAGACCTCACCGGTTGGAGCATCAATATGTCATTTAAATTCGGGAGATTTTAACGGTTGATAAAATAGGTTGAAAGAGAACGCCCATGAGCAATCATGGGCGTTATTTATTGACGGGTATTGGAAATTTATTCGGACCTCAATTTTTCGGACGGATTGGCTATAGCCCCCTTCAAAGCTTGGAAGCCCACGGTTAGTACGGTTAGTACAATGGTTATGATTATCACCTCGAGGAAAATTCTTGCTCCCAGATCAATTCTATAAGCAAAATTTGCCAGCCATTCATTGGCAAAGTAATATGCAAGGGGAGCTGCCATCGCCAGACAGATAAGCACCATTACGAAATACCTGGTAACCAAAATTCTGAAGATAGTATTAGTTCCCGCACCCAGAACCTTGCGGATACTTATCTCTTTAGCCCTGCTAACCACATTAAAGCTAACCAGGCCAAAAAGACCGATTGCCGCAGTGATTATTGCCAGGGCAGTAAATATGGAAAAAAGCGTGCTGAGCTTTTGCTCTGATTCGTAGAACTTCTTGAATGATTGATCCACAAACTCATAATCGAAGGGCCTGGTGGGCTCAAATTCCCGATATACTTTTTCTATGTTAGCTATAGTCTCCGGCAGGTTTCCGGAGCCCGTTCTAATGATCATACTACTGAAGTAGCGAGGGCCAATATGCATCACCACACTAGTCATGGCATTATGAAGGCTTTTGAAGTTAAAGTCCTGAACAACACCTATCACCTGCCCAATTTTTAATGAATCGTCTTCCCCCCAAATTGGCCAGTGCATTCGTTCTCCAATAGCCTCTTCAGGTGATCCCAAGCCGAAGTTTCTGACCGCTGTTTCGTTCAGAATAAATGCTTCTGTGGCATCGGTCTCCCTTTCCGCATCAAACCCTCTTCCTGCCACAATGCGCATTTCCATGGTTTGCAAGTAGTTGTTATCAACCAGAAACATGTTGGCCCCCTGCTCCGTTTCGGTACGGTCTGGTATAAATGCCCCATCGCCAGCCACAATGCCACCAGGCACGCCGTAGCAGAATGCCACATCTTTCACATTACTATATTCTGAGAATTTTTGGCGGGTGCTTTCAAAATCGTTACGCAAGGCACTGCTCAGTGGAATCACCATTAAGTTTTCTTTGCTGAATCCCATATCCCTATTCTGAAGATAGTTGTACTGGCGTTGAATAATTAGGGATAAAATTATCAGGCCGATGGAAAGTATATATTGAGCACCAACCATAATTTGACGGGGGTCAATCTTAACTGGCAAACCAGATGAGCCCTTGAAAGATGTAATACCGCGAAGGATCATAATGGGCTTGAAGCTGGTTATGAGTAAGGCAGGGTAGGCACCCGCGGCTAAGCCCAATAAGATAAGCCCCAAAAAGAACAGTGAAATATTCGTGACCGTAAACAGCTCGACCATCAGGAAGTTCTTGCCGCTGAAGTTGTTGAACTGGGGCAAAAGCAGCACCAGTATGGTAAGGCTTATCATTCCGGAGAGCACTGTAAACATGGTCGCTTCTACTCCATATTGCAGCAATAATTGGCCTCGTTTTGCTCCGACGAATTTGCGTACGCAAACTTCTTTGGCTCTCTTCAGCGCCTGTGCAGTGGTAAGATTTATGAAATTCAGGCACGCTATCAATAAAATAATGCCTGCTGCAATAGACAGAAACAGGATTGACTGGTAATTTCCTCTTATCGCGATGTCCCACTCAAAGCCAGCCGAATGCAAATGTACATCTCGAATTTTTTGAAGTTGCGGGATATAATAGAAGCCGATCTGGGTAGTTATAGGCCTTGATAGCTCCTCCACATGAGGTCGGATCTGACCCAGAATATCTTCGGCGCTAACGCCCTCTTTCAGTTCTACATAGGTATAAAATTGTTGCCAGCGCCAGCTATTCATCCTCTCCTCAGATACATTCCTTACGCCATACTTAAATGGGAAAATGTAATCGATGTCCAGGTGAGACCTAACTGGTAAATCTTTGAATATGCCCGTGACTTGAACTGAAAACCTGCCAATGCCAACTACCTGATTGTCGAACGGCACATCGCCAAAGAACTTCTTAAAAGTTGTCTCACTAAGCAGCATCGAGAATCCATCAGATTCAGTTGAGTACGCGCCGGCAATAATCTCAAAATTGAGGATATCCATAGCGCTCTCCTCTGCAAAAACCCCATCCTTCTCAGAAAACACCTGGTCGCCTATTGTAAATATCGTTCCACCATAGTCGTACAATAGTCTACCAATTTTCTCAATCTGAGGAAAGTTTTCTTCAAAGTTGCTTGCAAAAACAGGCGGCACAAGCGCAATCTCCTTGACGTCACCATCATCCGAATAGCTATGGTTAAAGAAGCGGTATTTGTTTTCGGCATTAGTTATGTGTTCATCATACCGCAGCTCATCTGTGACAAACATTAGAATGAATATAACCGAGGTAATCCCCAGCGTAAGTCCAAAAATGTTGATCCCAGAAAAACCTTTGCGTTTTAAGCCTGTGCGATAGGCTGTTTTCCAATAGTTGCTAATCATTCCCATAGTAGTATTGTTAGTCCTAGAAAATTTTAGTGGTTTGGCCACCGTTGACCTCAATAAGGTGACCATATCTAATATGTAGAAAAACCTGGCCTTAAGTCTCCCTTGTTGTCGTACCCTTTCAGCAAACAATTCATAGAGATCACCCTCCAAGCCTTCTAAGTGGGCTTGATGACAAAACCACCGAAAAAATCCTTCGGCCAGTCGTGGAGGGTTCGGTGCATTCATGAAGTAGCCAGGTTTGGTATCATTTCAATCATTTCCTTTCTCACCTCATAGATTTGCTTGAGGGCTGCCGCTCCGCCCTTTGTTAAAGTATAAAACCGCTTTCGACGTCCACGGCGATCTTCTGTAGCGCCCTCCAGGTTAGAGGTCAAAAACCCCTTGTTCTCTAATCGAGTTAAGGCGCTATGTAGTGCACCTATGCTTGGGTTTCTGCCTATACGTTGCTTGATGTCGGCTTTGATAGTTATGCCGTAGGCATCTTTCTGCAAAATCCCAACAGTGAGCAAAACAAGCTCTTCAAATTCACCAAGGTGAGTTCCTTTCATAATATTAATGTTTCCCAAATGTAGGAATACAAATCAATATTTCCTATTTGTATAATTAAGACTTGGTGTCAGTCAAAAGGTTACACCTCTAGTTGTTCATTTCCTAATTCAAGCGGCATGAAGGTGCATCGTCAAGAAGTAAAAAGGCCACCTGAATGGTGGCCTTGAAGCAATTCAACACAATCTTATCTAGTTGCCATCTGGCGTTTTCATTTGTTGTGCTAACATCAATGTCATTATCTGCTGTAATGCATCATTTTGAGATGTTGAACCTCCACCGCTGAGGTAAGTACTGGGAAATTTTATACCATCAGGTCCAGCCAACTTCTCAGCTACACCAGTAGCAATTTTATAATCCCACTCGGCTCTTTCCTGGGGTGTTAAGCCTGCTTGTACCAGTCGCTGATTGGCATAAGCTTCAGCATCCTTTTGCACTCGCAGTGCCTGGGCCTTCAATCTTTCTGTCTGTAGCTGAATTGCTGCCAACTTCTTGTTGGTCTCTTCTTCTTTAAGTCGAGTCTCGATGGCAATAAGCTTCTTAACCTGATCCTTCTCTTGCGTTACTCTCTCCTGCGCTTTATCCCTTTCGCCTTCTGCCACAATTCTCTGTTGCTCGGCTTTCGCGGTTTCAATCTTCTCTAGCTCAATTCTCTTCTGGGCCGAAATATCCCGCTGTGCTTCAAGTCTGGTTTTAAAAGCCTGTTCCAACTCCACTTGATCTATAATGGCCTGAGTAACAAGAATATTGTTTTTGGTGATATCATGCGGAATACGCACAAATACGCCGTTGCCGTCTTTACGCTTTGTCACTTCATAGCGGGTCTTTATATCCTTAATTACTCGTTGTGAGCCTTCAATTTGAATATCTGCGAAAATCGTGTCGTAAAACTCTTTTCTCTCCACACTATAGCCGCCGTTCTTTAACTGCTCATCAAGAGTTGCTCTAAAGTCAGAAGCTCCTCCGGAAATGTAATCCTGTGCCGCGAACATATATCCAGTGTTTATCACCTGCTCACGAACTGTAGGCACCAGGGTGTTATTTATTAAATTCTGTGGATGACGGAATTCTTCCGCCAAGCTGATAAAAGTCGTAGCATCCTGGGGCATTTGCATCCTTACAGATACATCTACCAGGGCCGTTACCTGGTCAATAAAACGAATAGGTATACCACCATGTATTATTCCTGTGATACCCTCAGATGGTTCATCATCTGTCACCACTTTTACATCTACATACTTCTCCCACTCCTGAATTCTGGTAAATGGCACCTTAAACTTATAGCCTTGTGTAAAAACCACGCTTTTCGTACCAAAAGGAGAAATCAGATAGTATTGGTAGCCAGGACGCGCGTAAAAGAATGATCCACTCAATGAGAGCAGTATCAACCCAACTATAAAAATCGTCCCTCTTCGTTCAGCCATCGAGAAATACCAGCGGGGGACTGGGAGATTGCCAGCTACATCCCGACGCGGATGGTAAAGCAGAGCTACGAATGATATTATGATTAGTATGATTCCGACAATTGCCATTACTGTTAACATGTTGCATTGGTTTTAGATTGAACATAGATTAGGTGCACCGATTTGCATATGCCGCGTTCGTTATTAGTCCGAATAAATCTACAAGCGTTTGGGGCTGTGCAGTTTTCGTAGTTCTTCCATGAGAATGGAATCCCCTAATTGCAGGAGTAACTGGGAAAATGAATAAACTTCGGTGCTTGCGACCGCTGAGGTTGCTAAAAGAGGTTCTTGCGCTCCAACTCAAAGCGCATGCGGAAATTAGATCGTAGGGTGGCTCTTTGCTTCCAAACTTCCACCCTGTCCCTTCTGCTCAACAATGGCTTGTTGAGGTCTGCAAAGGGCGAAAATATGTCAATTTGAAATGTCATAATATAAAGAACCTATAGTAATATATACGGGAAAATAATGGCAAATGTTTCACCTCAAATGGTTGATAAACATGGCATTAAGGCGAATTATTTGGCTAAAAATAGAAAAGTCAACTCTCAATTAAATTTTAATTGATCCAACCCTTGCCAGGTAAGCTACACTAAGAGAAGAAAATCACAGAAAAATGAAAAAGAGCTTGGTAATCCTGGTAGGTCTGGTGGTAGTGGCAATGGCCACCTTAGCAACCTACGGTTCAATCTTCGATAACGAAAAATACAAATATTCCTGGCTTAATGGCCGCTGGGTCGGAGACGGGTTTGGGGGTTCATCTGAGAGCATCTGGTCTGCCCCGTCTGAAGATGGAACTATGGTAGGAGTGTATAGGCATTTTGATGCCGAGGGTGTGGCTGATTTCTATCAATTCCTTGTTCTTGACAGCGAAGGCATGCACATTAAGCATTTCAGTTCAGAACTTGTGGGATGGGAAAAGAAAGAAGATCATGTCACATTCAAGATGATAAGCTCTGGCGATAATAAGATAGAGTTCGAGGGGCTGGTCTACGAAAAGGTGTCTGGCAACGAGTTGAAAGTCACATTGCAAATGAATCAAAATGGGAAAATTGTAACCGAAGTGTTTACTAAACGTCGCGCTAAGTTGCTGCCTTAGAGTCTTCAGTTTAGCAATTGAAACAGCACCGGTATGTCTTGCTTACCTTGGATGATCTCTGCCGCGTACTCACCAAGTGCTGGACCATATTTGAAACTGTGCCCGGAGCCTCCACCCATCAACCACAAATTGTCATGATTCGGATGCTGGTCAATAAATATATTCCCATCTCTTGAGTTAGAGTATTGGCAAACCCGGGCTTCATTAAGCGGGGCTTTAGCTAATTCGGGAAATCGGTGAGTGAGGTAGGCCCTGGCGGCATTGATCTCTTTTTCGGTAGGAATCCTCTCTCCGTTTGTGGGATCAAACTCAGCACCACGCCGATCATTGGCAAGCTTGAACCCTCGAGATAGATCACCAGGAATACCATAGAAATTGTCATCGAGGTTGAGATCTATCCAACCAGGTATTTGATCATAGGCAGACCATCGGGAAGGGACTCCAAAGTAGTGAATCTCTTGTCTCGTTACTGTGAGGCCTTCGCCTAGCACTTCTGGAAACAAAGACTTTAGCCAGGGGCCACAAGCGAAAATGAAAACATCGCCAGATATCCTATCTCCACTATTCGTATGTAGGTGCTCGACATTTCCACTCGCCTCGTAGACTGGCTTAGCCTCAAGTGGCACAAAGCTTCCACCTTCCTGCATAAATTGCTCTCGAACGTACTGGCATGCTAAAGATGGCTTCAAGTAACCAGCGTTCGTCTCCAGGATTACGGAATCGAGGTCATCGCAATTTATCATAGGATAGCGCTTACCAGCTTCGGCCGCTGACATTTCTTCGTAGGGCAGGTCGTGTTTGTTGATGATTGCCCGAGCTGGCCCCAGTATCTCATCCCGACCCGGGTACGAAAACCACAATACCCCGGTTGGGAACTGCACCGGAGATGGCCAGTTTACCTGGTGTTGTTCCCACAGTTCAAATGCCCGTACCGTTAGTTGGGTGTAAATCTCATTACTGCCATAGATTGCCCTTATCAGTCTGGATTCTCCTCCTGAGCTAGCTCTGGAATTACCAGGCCCCCATGCATCAACCAGTTGCACCTTAAAGCCGGCGCGCTGAAGATAGAGGGCTGTCCAACCACCCATAACCCCGGCACCTACTACAACTATGCTGCTCCCCCAAGACAACCCCTCGGTTCGTTTTGGCCCCTTGATTTTCTCCTGCCTATCAATGGCAGGATTTAATGTTCTTACGTCTATTTCAGGCATTCCTATATTAGCTTCAATATTGGCTGAAATTAGTTACTTTCAGGAAATTAAACCCATGCCGCATGTCTTTTTGGGAATCCTTCTTTAAGAAAGGTTGGGGCCGAATGCTACTCCCCGGAATAATTCTGCAATCAGTATTAATTGGCGGTGGCTTTGCCACAGGTCGCGAAATAGTGGAATATGGAGCTAAGTTTGGAGCTCTGGGATGGGTTGCCGGAATTAGTGTGGGTGTGGGATTTACATTGCTGGCAATTCTAACTTTCGAGTTTGCAAGAAAGAAAGCAGCCTACGATTATCGCTCATTAATGAAGCACCTGGTAGGACCACTTTGGTATCTGTATGACGTGGCTTACGTAGTCACAGCAATTATTATCATCGCTGTAATGGCTTCAGCCACCGGTGAAATTCTAAATACCACCTTAGGGCTGAATTACTGGGTGGGGGTAGTTGCAATTATCTTAATTGTCGCGTTTCTCAACTTTAGGGGATCGGAGTTGATCGCTCGTTTTAAGACTGTAGGGTCTGTGGTATTACTGACAGCGTATGTTGTTTTTAGTATCCTTGTACTTAGCACAGTAGGCTCCAGGTCCCTGGAAGTTTTGGATTCGGCAGATACCAGCTTTATGTCCAATGACTTTTCAATCTTATCGGTTATTTGGACTGGGATTCTTTACGTGGGCTATAACCTAGCAGTATATCCGGCCTCTTTCTTCGCGGTGAAGGGGCTGAGGGCTCGTAAAGAATCTCTAATTGCAGGTATAGTCTCTGGAGTGCTCATGACAGTCCCATGGTTTCTTACCTACTTTAGTGTTCTGGCGTTTTATCCCCAGGCAGAAGTGCTTTCTGCGTCAGTTCCCTGGTTGATAATCCTTACAGATTATGGAACCACTGTGGTCATCATCTTTGGAATCGTGATGGGCTGGACTTTGGTCGAAACCGCTACTGGCATTAATCACGCCCTAATTGAAAGAATTAATGGCAGCTATCTCGAACTGAAAGGAAAGGAAATAAAACCTCAGCAGCGAGGTTTAATTACTCTAAGTGTTTTGATATTGGCACTGGTATTAGCACAGTTTGGAATCATCGACCTTATTGCGAAGGGCTATGGCGCCATGGCGTATGTAATCATCGCCATTTACGCTTTGCCCATGCTAGTAGTAGGAGGCAAAGCCTTTTTTAGATCTAAGTAGAAAAGCTAATTATCTCTTTTCTCGAAATCTTCTTTCTCTTCCTTATTAACCTTTCTAAAGATTAAGTAGCCCAGAAGCACGATGGCAATTATGACTCCGAACAATCCGAACACACTAATAAGGAGGCCTATGACCTCCATTTTAGGCCAGTTTTACTGCAGTCCCGTAGGCCAATATCTCGGCCATCCCCTGGGAAACCGCTGAAGTAGTGAATCTGACATTAACTATAGCATCTGCCCCCAGGCGCTGTGCATCTATTGTCATCCTTTGAATTGCCTGCTCTCTCGAATCAGCCAATAGCTGCGTGTATTCATCTATCTCTCCGCCTACCAAATTCTTAAGGCCGGCGAATATATCGCGGCCAACATTTCGTGCCCTGACGGTGCTGCCCCTGGCTACTCCTAGAGCTTCGCTAATCTCGCGGCCAGGTATACTTTCTGTAGTTACAATTATCATAACGTTGTGTTAGGTCAATTATGAATTTGTAAATTAAAAAAACCCAGCCAAAATGACTGGGTTAATTTTTCGTTCAACTAGTTAAAATTAGGAAAGTAGTGATTCGTACTTTGATTTATTTGAAAAGATCAAATAGAAATTAAGCAGGAATACTACCAAGCCTCCGGCAATTGTACCAGGATCGAAAGTTACGTGGAACAATACAATGTTAACACTCACCGGAGCCATAACAATCAGCATCAACGGTACAAACTTGTTGGTAACCAATGCAAGACCGGTTAGAACCTCCACAATTGCTACCAGAGTCATCACGTTGCCAGTTACAAGAGAGCCCATAAAGGTGGCGGCGTCTCCTTGCATGTCAAATGGTGGCATAAAGGGTACAAACTTGTTAATGCCAAATACCAGGAGCATTAGGCCCAACAGAATTCTTAGAACGAGATAGACTTTTGACATAGCTAATTTGGTTGTTTAAACATCTAAATTTAGAAAAATACCTTAGTGAATGCTTTCACAAAGGTGAATATTCTCAGCAAGGTGGGGATGTACGCCTTTGTCAGTGTCCTCTCTCCTGGCGATAACCTCCAGATCCTGAGCAGCGTTCACATTCATTACCAGCCAGTCATCAAATCTCTCCAATCTACCGGTTATTTTCAGTTGGTCACCAACATATGGCAATACCTCCTTGTTGATCTGCTGTCCTTTCTCCCCCACTAAAAGTACATACTGGGCATCCCCGGCTTCATTTTTAATTGCAAACACCGGAGGTATTCCTCCGGAGATACATCTCACCGCACACGACCGGTGGGCCTTGCCATCACCAGGTTTCATCGACCCAAAATAACATTTGGGGTCAACGATCTCCCCATTTAATGCTACAGTACCTAAGTCCTCCACGGTAGGGTCAGGCGCTTCAGCATAGTTTGTAAATTCTATTAACGCGTTTTCCTGCTCAGTAAGTTCCAATAGGGTCACTCCATCGTGATAGATTAGTGTACCACGCATTTTGAGTAATGACTTCTCCAAAGGAGCCGAAACTCGGTTTTGGTAGTTGGCAAGCAAAGGACCGGCCCCATGCTTGAGGAAGTTTATCAACAATAAAGTCTGATGCCCTCCATTACCGTCTGAAATCCTTATGAGGGGAACTGGAGCTTTGTAGACTACACCTTCAACTTCCGTCAAAGTTCCGTACTCGAAACTAGCGGTATTTGACTGCTTCTGATTCAATACTACCAAGGCAGATACCCCTGCGGTAACAACTAGAATCGTCAGTGCAACCAACTTCGCAAAACCACCGTGAGATGTTGGCGCCTTTGGCATATAGCCTATATAAAAGTCGTCGTTATGGTCGCTGCCTTTACTCATTTTCAATTTGATATTTAACCGGGTCTAGTTCGGTTCCCTCCGGGTGGGGAGTTGCATTTACCCAAATTTTCTTCCCTTCTATTTTCAAGGAATAAGTACTTACCTTTTCAGTGAATGGCGGAGGAGAGCACCCATTGTTGGGTAGATATTGATAACCATGCCAGGGGCAGGTTATACATCCATCTATAATTTTGCCTTCACCCAAGGGGCCATTTTGATGCTTACAGACGTTTGAAATTGCGGACAATTTCCCTTCATACTTAAATACCGCAATGGACTCGCCTTTGGCATGAATTACTTTAGCCCTGTCGTCCTTAATATCTTCAAGAGATCCCACCAGGAAGAACTCTCCGTCCTCCTGCTGCCTGCTATTCTCTTCCTTCCTGCTTTTAGTAGCGGCAATTAGGTGCAGCGTTATAATCATAACCATCCCCAGGCCTACCAACAATATAAGGGTATTGCTTTTATCGCTTTGGGCCACACCAAGCATTACGTGCATCACGACTGCGGCATAGGCAACGTAAACCATCATGTGCATACCCTTCCAAAATCTTGGCGACAGGTTCTTTAGCCAAAAGTCGTGACTACTCACTGCCATAAAGAAGAGAATTACCAAGGCAAAAAAACCTAGGGTTTGAAAGGGGAAACGTACCAATGAGCCATAGTGCGTATTAGATAGAAATACTGATGCAATGGGATTAATGTCTCCGCCGCTATGGAATTGCAAGATGTTAAAGACTCCATGCACCGTAGCCACTAAAAACATAGATACTCCCAAGTGCCTACGGTTATATAGCAGCATCAGAAACTTCTTGTTCAACCTACTAAGCGGTCCGATGACGAGAATTATGTGCAGCATAACCAAAGCCAATGATCCTGTTGCCCGGATAATGGAGGTTTCAGCGGTGGCCTCAGGGTTTACAATACTGGTTAGACCCATATAAATCACTACATAGAAAACCACAACTAGAAATATGATCCAATCATAAATCTTCTTTTGCCGATTCCAGAGTACAGATTGATAGCTAACACTCATAATGAAATCTCAAAGTTGGAGGTGGTTTTCTTTATCGGATCAGTGATGGCTATGTCCATCACACTTGAAGTAACTCTTTCCTTAATGTCAAATCGATAAACACCCTTAGGTCCAAGTTTGCCAATGAATAATTGATCAGGCCCATAGAGAAATGCCGCCGGCTGGGCCAATGGTTTCTTGATTATTACTTCAAGCTGGTCTTTTTCCCCATCAGACCGCAGTTGAAACTTGAACTGTTCATTTTCCAGGCTACCTCTTATTTGTGGCAGGGGTGTTTTACTTTGTTGAATATCATCAAAAGCGGGGGCAGGAATTTTTATGTAACTCACCGTAAAGAGTAATGGCAGGCCAATTGCCATCAGCATCCATATTGTTCGATGTCTTCTTCTTAGAGAAGGTATCATTAGCTTTTGGCAAGAAGCCATTTACGCAATAAAATGGGCCAGAAGGCCACTACCCCTGGCAATATCAGAATCTTAAATCCTCGGGTGGAACCCGCAGCGGAGTCATCAATAACGTTCATTCCCTTCGTAACAAAAGGAATATAAAACAACACGCCTATGACTATGTAAATTGCGGAAGCAACGAGAAGTATATCTACCAACATACTCAAATGACTATCAGTGGTTTAATTAGGATTTGAGTTCAAAATAGCCAGCTATCCTTCAAAATACAACCGACTATACAAGACGTATTGGTTATTTTAAGTTTTCACAATACTATCGTGATACCTGATGGAAAAATCTCTTTATTTCATAGCCGTGGTCCCAGACAATGCAATTCGTAAGGAGGTGACTGCGATTAAGGAGTATTTCTCTGTCAACCACGATAGTAAGCAGGCTTTGAAGTCGCCTCCACATATTACCCTATATATGCCTTTCAAATGGCGTAGTGATAGGGAAGAGCAGCTTATTAATTCATTACAAGATTTTGCCCGAGGTCGTGAAAGTTTTGAAATTGGGCTAAGGGATTTTGGAAATTTCAAGCCCAGAGTAATATTTATAGCGATTGAGGAAAGCAAACTGTTGGCGCAGCTCTATGCTGAATTGAAGCTATTTGTCAGGTCTAACTTAAAACTATTTGATGCTGGTAAGAAGGCTAATGAATTTCATCCTCACATGACAGTGGCCTTTAGAGACCTCCGCAAAAGTGAGTACTTTCAAGCCTGGGAAAAATTTGAGAACGAGAGGTTCGAAGCTAAATTCAACTGCCACAGCATAACCTTGCTAAAGCACAATGGAAAATCATGGGATACATTTCAAGAACTAAAATTCTAACCTTTGGTGTTGCGCTAGCACTGGCTGGTGTAATTATTTCTGGTTGCCAACCTGCGGAACCTATCTCTTCCGGGGTATCTCTGGAGCTGGCTCAACACCGCAAGGCAGCGATTTCTGAGATAAACTACAACCTCAGTTTTGACATACCAGCAGAGAAGTCCTCACCTATTGAGGGGCGTGCCGTCATCTCTTTTAACCTAAGCAGAACAGATGATGTGGTGCTAGACTTTAAGGAAAAGCAGGAGAATATTCTTTCAGTCAATTCCGGTAATGGAGGAGAATACCGATTTGAAAATGGTCATATTGTAATCCCAGCATTGCAGACTGGCAGCAATGAAGTCACCATAGAATTTATAACTGGCGATCTTTCCTTAAACCGAAATGAGGAGTTTCTCTATACCCTTTTCGTGCCGGATCGAGCTTCTACCGCCTTCCCCTGTTTTGATCAACCTAATTTGAAGGCGACCTACGACCTTATCCTGATCATTCCTCAAGAGTGGTCAGCAATTGCCAACGGCGAGTTACTGTCTCAATCCGAGGAGGATGGAAAGTCTGTCTACCAGTACAACACCACTGAGCCCATTAGCACTTATTTATTTGCTTTTGTAGCCGGTAAGTTCGAGACGCTAACCAGAACAGAAGATGGGCTAACAATGACTATGCTCCATCGTGAAACAGACAGTGCTAAGGTCGCTCGTAATGTTGATGCCATTTTTGACTTGCACATCAGTTCTATACGCTGGCTCGAAGATTATACCGGCATAGATTACCCTTTTCAGAAATTCGGTTTTGCCTTAATACCTTCATTTCAATATGGCGGAATGGAACACCCCGGAGCAATTCACTACAGGGCTGCCAGTTTGTTTCATGAGGAGCAGTCAACTATCAATCAGAAATTAGGTCGGGCTCGGTTAATAGCACACGAAACAGCCCATATGTGGTTTGGCAATTTGGTAACGATGGATTGGTTCAACGATGTTTGGCTCAAAGAAGTATTTGCCAATTTTATGGCAGCAAAGGTGGTGAATCCCAATTTTCCGGATGTGAATCACGATCTCAGTTTTCTCATGTCTCATTACCCTTCGGCTTATGGTGTTGACCGTACTGGGGGAGCTAACCCGATTCAACAGAAGCTGGATAACTTGCAGAATGCCGGCACCGTGTATGGCGCCATCATCTATCAAAAGGCTCCAATTGTGATGAGGCACCTGGAACGTATGGTAGGCTCAGAACCATTCCAATTAAGTCTTCAACAATACCTTCGGCAATTCGAATATGGTAACGCTACCTGGGACGACCTCGTCGCTATTATTGATGACAACTCTGAGCATGACGTAAGCACCTGGAGTAACACTTGGGTAAAAAGCCCGGGACTTGCTTCAATTGCATTCAGTACTGTTATAGAAGGTGATAAGGCAGTGCTAAGGGCAAACCAAACTTCTGAGCAGAATCTCTGGTGGCAACAACAGGTAGCTGTAGAACTTTACCACCAGGATGAAAAGGAAATGGTCACACTCGATCTCAATGGCCCTACCTCTAATTTGCCTATAACTGTAACTGACCCAACACTCATACTTCCCAACCCCGATGGCTTTACGTACGGATACCTGGACTACGATGCTAATAGTATTGAACAGCTCCTTGTTTCGGTTGGGTCAATTGAAGACGAAGTGACTAGGGGTACTGTTTGGATAAATCTATATGAAGGCATGCTTAGAGGCAAAATCGAGCCGCCAACCTTACTCAACGCTATTGAAAGCCATTTGCCTCAAGAGCAAAATGCCTTGATTACCCAGTACCTGCTTGGACGCGTCAATAAGATTTACTGGCAGTTTTTACTACCAGCTGAGCGAAATCTACTTGCCGATGGCCTGGAAGATCTGCTGCTTCAAGAGCTGCAACGAAGAGAAGCGTCTTCTCAAAAGCTGATTTTCTACCGGGCGTTTCGTAATATCTTCTCAACAGAAAAAGCTACGAAACTGGTGATTGATTGGTGGAAGGGCGAGGAAAGTGTGGAGGGCATGCAATTTTCTGAGAGGGACAACATTGTAATGGCGATGGAGTTGGCTGTGAGAGGGGTTAACATGGCAGATTCCATTGTCGAGGCGCAAATCAATGCAATAAAGAATGAGGACCGCAGAGCAAGGATGACTTTTGTTAGCCAGGCACTGTCCTCAAATGCAGCTGAGCGGGCTACCTTCTTTGAGTCTTTGAAAGATGCTTCCAACAGGGAGCATGAACCATGGGTGTTGGAGGCACTTAGTTACCTGCACCACCCCCTGCGACAAGAAGATTCAAAAGCATTTCTCAAACCTAGCTTGGAACTGCTACAAGAAATTCAGCTAACTGGAGACATTTTTTTCCCGAAACGATGGCTTGACAACACTTTTGGAACGTATCAATCGGCAGAGGCCGTGGAAATAGTTAACCAATTTCTGCTGGCAAACCCAAACTACTCTGCTAAGCTAAAAGAAAAGATATTGCAATCAGTGGATAACTTGTATAGGGCCAACGAAATTGTGGAGGTTAATCGAAGCTTATAACCCCTTGGTAGGTGTCTCCTTCAAGTTTCAGGCTTTTGGTCTCGCCCTGATACTTAACGTGGACTAAATTTGACTGGTCATCGAAGGTTTCGAATAAGATATCATTGATAACTACAATGTCTTTGATCTTCTTCACCTTCTTGTACTCTATGTAGCACCACATGCCGTCCTCTTCCACTTCGTTTCCCAAAAACACTCCATTTAGTTCTTTACCATTAACAATAATTTTGAAATGGTTCAGAACGTAATCCCCAATTAGTCTTGTCAGTTCTTCGGGGTCGGTAGGATTATATACGTCCAACTGGGTGCTGTAGGTCTGATTAAGGGCAGTCTCCAGGTCATCCACAAAAATGCGATGACTAACTTGGAGCGTTTTGGCATCTGAACTATGCTGGATTTCGCACACGCTGATGTGAAATGGGTGAGTTAGCCCAAGAAAATGAAGTACCAGCGAGAAGATTATGCCGCTCATATTAGTTCACAACAGTTACTGTAAAAATAATGGTTATCATTGCGATTCTTACTACCGTTTGCAAATTTCGGACCTAAAACCAGATTCCGTAATTGTCACAATTTGCCCTCTATTTTGATATCGGCCTTAAGCATATATTAGACATTAATGCTTATGACCACCTTCTATTTGTAATTGCCTTAAGTACCATCTATCTGGCTTCAGAATGGAAGCGGGTTTTGATTCTTGTAACCGCATTCACCATTGGACACTCCATTACTTTGGCATTGTCAACATTAAGAATACTCAACCTCCCCACTGACATTATTGAGTTTCTTATACCCGTTACGATACTAATTACTGCAATCTCCAATATGAGAGATAAGGATATAAGGGCTAGTAAGGAAAGCGCCAGGCTTAACTATGGTTATGCGCTATTCTTTGGCTTAATCCACGGATTGGGATTCTCAAATTTGTTGAGGAGCCTTCTCGGTCGCGATGAAACCATTGTTACGCAATTATTGGCCTTTAATATTGGGCTTGAAGTTGGTCAAATAATAATTGTTGCCGGATTCATGCTCATTGCATTTATTTGCACCTCCTTAATTGGCTTAAAACGAAGACTTTGGATACTCGCCGTTTCTAGCTTCGTTGCCCTTGTAGCCATAAAGCTAATTTGGGACGCAAGAATATGGTAGAAAAATAAAAAACCTATGAGAAAATCGTTAATCATCCTAATTACAACTTTTCTCGCTTACAACGCCTTTTCACAGGGCGAATATAAAGCGAAGTTTGAGCAGCTAGGCACCACGTTGCCAACACCTAACAGCTACCGGACAGCTTCTGGTGCTCCTGGTGAAGATTATTGGCAGCAGCGTGCAGACTACACTATTGATGTGGAAATTGATGACCAGAACCAGGTACTTACCGGTTCGGAAACCATCACTTATACAAACAACTCACCTGATGTACTTACCTATCTTTGGGTGCAGCTAGACCAAAACATGCGAGCTCCGGATTCTGATACATACAAGACTCGGGGCAGTATCGTTAGAGATTCTATCTCAGCAAAGAGTCTGCTTAGAGTCACCAACAACGATGGATACACTGGTGGTTATAAGGTAAGTGCCGTAAAAGACGCGGCCGGTAAAAATCTGCCTCATCGCATTAACAAAACCATGATGAGAGTGGAACTGCCACAGCCGATGAAAACAGGTGATAAGTTCACCTTTAGCATTGATTGGTCTTATAATATCAATGACAGAATGCTGGTTGGTGGCCGAGGTGGCTATGAGTTCTTCCCAAAAGATGGCAACTACTCATATACTATCGCCCAGTGGTTCCCTCGTATGGCTGTTTATGATGACGTAAACGGCTGGCAGAACAAGCAATTCCTGGGAAGGGGAGAGTTTGCGCTTGTCTTTGGAGATTACAAAGTAAGGATTACTGTGCCAGCCGACCACATTGTGGCGGCAACCGGAGATCTGCAGAACCCAGCTGACGTGCTAACTGCGGATCAACTGAAGAGGTTCGAAACAGCAAAAAGTGCTGATGAACCTGTAATAATCGTAACACAGAAAGAAGCGGTTAAGAAAGAGAAGAACCCCAATTACTCAAATAAAGCAACCTGGGAGTATCATGCTGAAAACGTAAGAGACTTTGCTTTTGCTACTTCAAGGAAATTTATCTGGGACGCCATGGGTGTAGATGTTGGTGGCAAGAGACCACTTGCTATGAGCTATTACCCAAAAGAAGGCAACCCGCTTTGGGAAAAAGAATCTACCTGGGCTGTTGCAAGAACGCTCATAACATATTCAAAATTTACCATCGATTACCCTTACCCGGTAGCTATCTCGGTACATGCCGCATCAATTGGCATGGAGTATCCCATGATCTGCTTCAACTTTGGTCGACCAGATGCAAACGGAGCTTACACCGATGCTAAGAAGTGGGGTATGATCGGAGTGATTATTCACGAAGTGGGACATAACTTTTTCCCCATGATTATTAACTCAGATGAGAGGCAGTGGACCTGGATGGACGAAGGGCTGAACAGTTTTGTTCAACACCTTACTGAGAGGGAATGGTATCCTGAAAAACCCATCAGGCGCGGTACACCAGCAACTATCACCCGCTACATGAAAGGCGACAAGGAATTCATTAGACCAATAATGACCAACTCCGAACAGATATTGCAATTTGGTAGCAACGCCTATTCAAAGCCTTCGGCGGCGTTAGTCCTGCTTCGGGAAACGGTAATGGGGCCGGAGCTATTTGATTATGCATTCAAGGAGTACGCACAGCGATGGGCCTTCAAGCACCCTACTCCAGCTGATTTCTTCCGCACTATGGAAGATGCTTCAGCGGTAGATCTGGATTGGTTCTGGAAAGGATGGTTCTACACCACCGACCACGTGGATGTTGCTGTTGAAGATGTAAAATGGTTCAGAATCAAAGGCAATCAAAAAGGATTTGAAGGTAGGGTTCAGGGTCAGATAACTGATACCCAGTCTGGAAACTCCGATGGAAGGAATAAAGATTTCAGCAATGGGTTTGAGGAGTTCGCGGTTATCGACACCGACTCAAGATTCTACGGTGAGTTTATGAACCGGGTGGATGATGACCAGATTATTCAAAATCACGCCAACAAGAACTTCTACCAGGTAACTTTTAGCAACCAGGGTGGGTTAGTAACCCCGGTGATTATAGAATGGACTTACGCTGATGGCAGCAAGGAAGTTGAGAAGATACCTGCTGAAATATGGCGCTATAATGAAACCCAAGCCGTTAAAGTATTTGCTAAAGATAAGGAAGTAGTAAGTATCAAGTTCGACCCGAATAATGAACTTGCTGACACTGAAAATGGCAACAACGCTTTCCCCAGAGTTGATGAAGCCAGCAGATTTGAGAAATTTAAATCCGGTGGAGGTCAGTAAGAAACCTCAATCGGGAAAAAAGAAAAGGGATGCTTCTGCATCCCTTTTTTTGTGTAAAAAATCAACTTCACTAAGCTGTCGCCTCAATTTTTTGCGCCAATACCTCTTTTGGTACTGCCCCTACTTGCTGATCAACAACCTCTCCGTTCTTAAAGACTAGTAGAGTGGGGATACTGCGCACGCCAAACTTGGCCGCAGTGGTGGGGTTAGCATCAACATCCAACTTCGTTATTAACGCCCTCCCATCGTAATCCGATGCTAATTCATCCAAAACCGGTGCCATCATTTGGCAAGGTCCACACCAGCTTGCCCAGAAATCAACAAGCACAGGTTTATCGGTAGATTTCAATACCTGATCAAAACTATCATCAGTGATATTTAAAGGTTTCGCTATTGTGTTCATATCTAAAATCTTAATTGTAATTTATTTTGTTACAGTTATAACGCAAGAGACCTGCCGGAAGTTCCACAATAGCTGGAATTTTCTAGACTCGGCATCATGTACTTTCTGCACTCTATTTTATTAGAAATACTGGGGGGCAGTATCTATATTGAAAAGGACGGTGGAAATGAGATAAAGAGAAGAGCCTCGCTACCTGATTGCCGAAATCTCACGAATGGGATTGATAAAGCTATTACAACTTTATCTCAGGGCGAAGCTCTATAACTTAATATAGCTTGCTGCTTCTCCGACCTTTGGTCAATCCACCCACCCTCTGGATTTCGACATAATAAAGATAAGGAAGGCGAATTCACGAAGCAAATAAGAATATAATTATTCAGATTATTGATTGAATCTAAGTTATTACATTACACTTGATTAGACTTTTAGCTTGTTACGATTGTCTAATATTTACTAGTCAATACCGCGCTCTTCGCGGATAGGCTGCCTAAAACAATCCTGAGCTCAGAATTCGAAGTTATCCGGATCTGGACCAAACCGCTGATTACGGTCTAAGTTTTGGATTAATTGCATCTCCTCGTCGCTAAGATGAAAATTGAAGATGTCGCTATTTGCCAGAATTCTATCCTTATTTACTGATTTTGGTATGGTTACAATTTGCTTTTGCAGGTCCCACCTAAGCACCACCTGGGCAGCGGTTTTGCCATGCCGCTCAGCAATTTCGTCAAAAACCGATTCGTCTTTGAAATGGCCCTGCATCAAAGGGCTCCATGCTTGAAGTTGTATCTTATTCTCTTGACAGAACCGATGAAGTTCCTGCTGTTGCAAATAAGGGTGGCATTCAACCTGGTTCAAAGTGGGCACAACCTCTGCGCCAGCGAGAAGCTTTTTCAGGTGATGGATGTGGAAATTACTGACACCGATAGCCTTCACCTTATCCGTCGCATACAACTGCTCCATCATTGCCCAGGCTTGTTCAAACTTACCATCAACCGGCCAGTGAATTAAGTAGAGATCGATATAGTCGCAAGCTAGCTTTCTCAAGCTGTTTTCGAAGGCCTTTACCACATCTCCTGATCGCTGGTCGGAATTCCAGAGTTTAGTAGTAATGAATAGCTCTTCCCGAGCAATTCCACTTTTCTTTACAGCTTTGCCCACGCCCTCTTCATTCTTATAAACCGCAGCTGTGTCAATAGATTTATATCCAGCTTCCAAAGCCCACCGCACGGCGTTCTCAACCTCACTACCTTCTTTACTCTGCCATACCCCCAAACCAAACCAGGGTATTTCTATTTCGTTGTTCAATAAGGCGCTGCTATCCAAATTCAATTGCATCATTCAATCGGTTTAGTAGAATGAATACTGATCTGCCAATTTTCGTAAATTAACTTGACAAAAGGAATATATATGACACTTCTTAGACCACTCCTGGCATTCCTACTGATATTTCTGATAGGGATAACGCAAGCCCAGGATTTTGCACAGGCAAAAGCGGAAGGCCGCAAGATAATTGAGGCTGTTCAGGCCGAAACTGAAATACCAGGATTGTCGGTTTCTGTATCGCACAAGGGAGTACTCGTTTGGTCAGAAGGGTTTGGCTACGCCGATTTAGAAGCGAAAAAGCCAGTCGACCCCTCAACAACACTTTTCAGAATTGGTAGCGTCTCAAAGCCCTTAACGGCAGCCGCAATTGGTGTTTTGGTAGAAGAGAACAAGCTTGATGTTGATAAGATAGTGCAGGAATATGTGCCCGCTTTTCCTGAAAAGAAGTATCCAATTACCACCCGGCTGGTGGCAGGACACCTAGCCGGTATACGGCACTATCGTGGCAACGAATTTCTAAGTGCCAAGCATTATGCTACCGTTAGTGAGGGGCTGAAAATTTTTGACAAGGACCCGCTGCTTTTTGAACCCGGCACAGACTACAGCTATTCCAGCTATGGGTGGAATTTGATAAGCGCCGTAATTGAAGGAGCTTCAAAAGAGCCTTTCTTAGAATTTATGCAGCGTGAAGTATTTGATAAGATCGGAATGCATAATACTCACCCCGATTTTGCTAACCGGGAAGTTGCCAATAGAACGAAATTCTACCTACTAGATAATGGCCAAGTGAAGGAAGCGCCATATGTTGACAATAGCTATAAGTGGGCCGGTGGCGGCTTTATCGCAACTTCTGAAGATTTGATAAAATTTGGAAATGCCTACATGAAACCAGGCTATCAGAAGCAAGAAACTATGCAACTCTTACTTCGGCCTCAATTGTTAAAGGATGGTTCAAGTCGGAATTATGGCATGGGTTGGAGATATAATACTGATGAAAAAGGTAAGACCTGGTATGGCCACACCGGTGGTTCTGTCGGAGGCATCACTCGTCTTGTAATCTATCCTAAGGAAGAAATAGTAGTTTCGATAGTAACGAATTCATCCAACGTTGAATACCGCAACGCCGAACACAAGATCGCTTGGCTATTTATGGACGAGGAATGATATTTGCCAATTGTTTTAATTAAGAATCTCAGCGACAGTCATGTCATCAAACCTTTCCATCAATCTAACAAGGTACGCGGCCCTAGTGGTTGTGCTCTCTTTGCTTAGTACTATGGCCCTGGGGCAAGTTAGTGAGGTGAAGAAAGAATCGGCAGAAAATAAATCTAAGAAAGAAAGCGGCAGCAATAATGATGGCGGAGATGGCAACTCAGTGTTCGTCGACTTCTTTTTCAATATTACCTTTCGTGGGGTAGTAATGGCCCAACGCAATATGCTCGATCGTCGCTTTGACCAACCCGACTTAGTAGGGTTAGAGGGCATGCTTCAGGCCGGCTATTACCCAGAAGACAACAATATGCTACTGCTCCCACAAATTAGAGGCAATTGGGGGTTGTTTTCAACCTCCTTTCGGGTGAATAGAATGCAGGATCAAACGGGGTTCTTCCGAACACTGGATTGGCAGTTGTTAATACTAAATATCGTAGCCCGGCCCGGCGTTACATTCAGGGTTGGTTCGGGGCTTTCCTACGAAACCGAATCTGAGGATGCTTTCAACGAGCATTACTTGAGCCTTGAACTGCATTTCTTAGACCGTGAAGTAAATACGGCCTTAGACTTCCGCATCTCAAAAGATTATGAAACCGGAGCGACTCCCCGCTGGGAACTTAACCCCAGGGTTGATTATCGTATTTTCAATATTGGAAAACTTGATGTTAATGTGATGGGCGGGTTTTTATTTCAACGATACTACTCCAACGTTGAATTCTATTTTGTGCAAACCGGGCTGAACCTCTCCTTTTACTAGCTACACTTGGGCGGTAATCTAAGCCGCAATCTTTATATTTATCACCGCTTCAAATGTATGCTATTGTTGACATAGAGACCACTGGCGGCAACGCCGCGCGTAATCGCATCATTGAGATAGCCATATTCATTTTCGATGGAGAAAACGTGATCGACGAGTTCCAAACTTTGATCAACCCAGAGCGTTACATCCCGCCCTATATTTCCGCATTTACCGGCATCTCAAATGAGATGGTGATAGATGCCCCTACTTTTGAGGAAGTAGCAGACCGGTTGGAGGAGTTGATGGATGGAAAAATATTCGTGGCCCACAACGTCAATTTCGACTACTCTTTCATTAAGAAAGAATTTCAATCGATAGGAAGAACTTTTCGCAACAAGAAGCTCTGCACGGTTCGATTAGGGAGAGCAATTATTCCTGGCATGCCCTCCTATGGCCTGGGGTCTTTTTGTGATGAACTAGGCATACCCATCTATCATCGACATAGAGCCGGCGGTGATGCTGCGGCAACAGTGAAATTATTTGCCAAGCTAGTTGAGCGAGACCACGACAATTTTATTGAATACTCGCTAAAACGTAGCTCAAAAGAGGCACTGATGCCGCCTAATCTGGATAGGGACAAGTACGAGGATTTACCTGAGGCCATAGGCGTGTACTTCTTTCACGATGAAAAAGGCCAGATTGTATACGTAGGTAAAGCCAAGAACATAAAAGACAGAGTAGGCAGCCACTTCGCTGGCAATACCAATACCCGCACTAAGCGGATGTTCTTGAATTCTATCCACGATGTTAGCTATGAGCTTTGCGGGAATGAACTGGTGGCTTTGCTGTTTGAATCACATCAGATAAAGCAACACTGGCCCAAATTTAATCGCTCCCAGAAACGAGTAGATTTTAACTATGGAATTTACAGCTACGAAGATAGAAACGGGTATCTCAGATTAAGCGTAAGCAGGATGAATCCGGTGGAGCATGCATTGTTGACTTTTAAGCACCTTACCGAAGCCAGAAGTTACCTGGCCAAAAAAGTACGGGAGTTCAAGCTATGCCCAAAACTTTCGGGCTTGCAAAAAGCACCAAGGGAATGCTACGACTATAAGATTGAAGCCTGCGCCGGAGCATGTTGTGGAGAGGACGATGTAGAAAGCTACAACGCGAAGTGTCAGCAAGCAATTGATGAATTTGGTCAAGCCGGCAAGTCGTTTGCCATCGTTGGCGAGGGAAGGATCGAAGAGGAATCTTCAATTGTATTGGTAGAAAATGGCAACTACCTAGGATTTGGATACCTCCATAACGACATCCAGGTTGATTCTCCGGAGGATTTTAAGGACTACATTAACACCTTCCCTGACAATCCCGATATCCAATACATTCTTGAGGGCTATCTTAGGAAGAACATTCGCGACAAAGTGCTGAGCTTTTAGTGAACTCCATTCATATACAGGTCCCCATTACTGAACCTTTCAACTATCAGGAGTGCCTCTGGTACCTTGATCGTGGTTTTCAGGACCCCCTTCATTGCATCCAAAACGAAAAAATTTTCAAGGCTGTACTTCATAAAAGCCATGTGGTGCAAATGGAGATTGCATATGATCAAAGTCAATTGGTAATAGCCGCGGAATCAGGATTGGAGCCTGATGAGCTTAGAAGTTTTACAGAAGGCTACGTACGCTCGTGGTTTGATTTGGATCGGGATCTGATTCCTTTCTTTTCTGCCTTAGCAGAAAATAAAATGCTATCTCCTTTGCTCGGGAAGTTTCGTGGTTTAAGGTTGATTGGTATTGAAGATCTTTTTGAGGCACTCTGTTGGTCAGTCATTGGCCAGCAAGTCAATCTTACCTTCGCTCATAAAATGAAGAGGGCCATGATTGAACTGTACGGTGAAAAAGTTGAGCGGGACGATAAGGTATTGTATCTATTTCCACAGACAAGCATTATTGCAAATCTTACCCTTGAAGATTTCAAAACCGCTCAGTTCTCAAGACAAAAGGCCACCTATGTGATTGCGCTTGCCAAGTCCTTTGAATCTGGTGAAATTGAAAAAAAGCAGCTTATAGGTCTTGACCTCGTTCAGCAAATAGAAACACTCACCGCCCTTTACGGCATTGGTAAATGGTCTGCGCACTATGTAGCTATGCGCTGCCTCAAGGCCATGCAAGCTTTACCCAGCAGCGATGTAGGTTTACAAAATGCTATTAAGCAACAAAAACAACTGGAGTCGAAGCCTACTGCCGAAGCAGTGGAAGAATTAGCAAAGGAATGGAGAGGTTGGCAAGCTTACGCTACACTGTATCTGTGGCGCTCATTGGCTCTTCCGAAGACGCCTGCTTCTTGATCAACTTAGTGCTAAAGCCCTTGTTTACCAGGTATACCCCCAGCAGTGTAATCATAATTGAAATCCCAATCAGTAGGTTTAGCTTTTCATCAAGAATGAGCCAACCCAATAAAACGGCTACCACAGGATTGATATAAGCATAAATAGAGACCCTGGTTGGTGACAGTTTCGACAAGGCATACATATAGGCATTGTAGGTTACAATTGAGCCAATAATTGCGAGGTATAGCACGGCCCAGAGGCCATTCATCGGCATTTCCAAAGGGTTCATCCGCTCACCAATTCCCAATCCAATAAATATCGAAATGATACCGGCGGTGAGCATCTGTACTCCGGCACCATATATGGGGTTTACATCTATTTTCTTCAGGCTGGAATAAACAGAGCCCAGCGCCCAGCCCATGCTTGCCGCAACCATCGCGATTATGCCCACTGTGTATTTCGGATTGGCAAACTCATCGAGGCTGTCAGAGAAAATGGCCACTATACCCACGAAGCCCAAGATGAGCCCTATGATCATTAATCGGTTCAGTCTTACAGATTTGAACAGCAAAACGCTGAAAGCAGCCATCCAAAGTGGAACCATGGCAGCCATAATTGCAGCTAAGCCGGAAGAAATATACTGCTCGGCCCAATGCACCATGGCATTGCCAATTACAATCAAGAGTATCCCTCGCTTGAAAAGTATCCAAAAAACCTCCTTTGAAATCTTACCCTTACCTGTTAGAAGGAAAAATGCGCAGGTCAGCGCTCCTGCAAGAATATTTCTTATACCAGCAAAAATGAAACCTGGCACGTACTCCACACCAATCTTTATTGCCAGGTAGGTAGTTCCCCAAAGGAAACAAACACCGGCTAAAGCTACATAGGCTGGGAATAGCGAGTTTCTGGGCATAACGCGCTAAAGTAGCCATAAAAACAGGCAGCAGTGTGCCCTTATTGATGAAAGAAATTTATGACCCGTGATGAATATTGTTAACAGAACAATTAGAAGCCAAAGCCGAACACAAAACCGGTTCTGGTATCGGAATCATTGAAGGCCGTGTAAAAGTCTACCCTGAGGAATTTCAAGATATGTTCGATACCCACACCTAACTCCAGGTAGTTACCCAGGCCGTCATTAACCAGGTAGTTGGCGCTAATTACTGCCTGTGGTTTGAGTTTCCTAAGTAAGGGGAATTTATTGAAGATAAACCCATTAAAATGGTGTTCGTAATGGGCCCTGAAGTAAGTATCTGTTGTACTAAACTGATAGTAGGGCAGCAGCTGAAAATTACCCAAATCATAGTTTCCTATACTAGTCTGGTTGCCGCTGAAATGCCTGTAATCGAGGAATGTTATAGTGCCACCTCCAATGTAGCCACCAGCCTCAGCCATTATCGATGACTGACCCAGGAGACCAACACTTAGGGTTTCACTAACACGGGCCGTTACTCGGTTGAAGCTTATGTCACTACCGAAAATGTTCCTGGCAGCTCCTTTGTAGCCCAGGATGATGGTTGGGTATTTTGAGCCCATATTGATCTTACGATCTGGCCTTGTCATGTATTGCTGGTCTATCCTTATCCTTAAATTAAGGCTCAGTGAAAATATCTGATGAGTGATAAAACCAGTATTAGCAAGTTCGTTGTGGACAGGCCGATTGGGTGTGTACTGTCGGTCGTCGTCACCGCCAATGGAATAATCTGTAGAGTTGAAAAGCTCTTTCCTTTCAGCATATTCCAAGGTGCTGGTAAGTAGCAACCCATTAGCTATTTCCCTTCTATGCCTGAAGTTTACAAAAGCTTTCTGGTAGATCTTCATGAAGTTCTTTCGCTCGAAAAGGGTATAAATTGTATTGGCGATTGGCGAAATGGGCTCATTGGGATTGATCTGTTCAACGAAGCGACCGAAAGTGACACTGGCATATTCAAAACGTTTGGGCTTATAGTAATACAGCGCCTGCATCTTTCCGTTGAACTTGTTGTTTGCAAATCCATACCTAAGCTCGGGCCTGAAGCGATAAAAGCGATTATCTTCAAAACTCTTGCGGTAATTTATTTCCAGATTAGTTACCAAACCCTCAACCGTATTGTACTGGAAAATACTGGTTAAGGGCTGCACAGATAGGCTTCTGCGTTTGTATGAATTTCTATGGGTGTAACCAGAAAACAACAGGTTACCCACACTAAGTTTATTCGTTTCCCTATCCACGGAGTCCTTATATGGCTTAGAATCCTTGATCACTTGCAAGCTGTCTTTGGTATAGTAGTCTTGCACCTCCAATTGTGTAAGTGGTACCGGACGAATGCTATCCCAATAAGCACTATCTCTCTTGTTTGAGCCTTCTTCCACGAACATTACCTCATTCCCAAAATAGCCTTCCTCTCGTGGGGGATTTACTTTGTAGTTCGACATTACGCCAATGAAATAGCCACTACCATGAAACCCAAATACCTTGAACTTAAATCCAAAGCTTTGGGAAAGCAGCAGCCAATTGTTTTCATTAACCGGAGTATAAACCTGGTTCACTGTAAGGCTATCAATAAACTCCATTTGATGTTCCTTGGTCAGCAGCAGATCGGTACTGTGTATTCTCCAGCTGTCTTCAACTATGTAGATATGTCCACTGAAAACCGGGTCGTTTTTTCTACGGGGAATAACCTTTATTTTATTGATGAGGGCACCGTTCTCCTCAAAGGAGCCTACCAACTCATAGTCGTACAAGAGCAAAGCGCTGTTGGCTATTGGCGAAACATAACCCCGCTCATTAACTTCCTCCAGTACAATATTCTCATAGAAATTAACATCCATATCAGAGGCCTGATTGTAACTGAAAGCGTTATTTCTACCACTTACTTTGCTGGAGATCATGCGCTCTTTAAACTTGTCTGGTTGCCTGAAGCTGAGCTGAGAAACAGATTCAGAGAGGTAGACGATACCAGTATCAACGGTAATCGTTACCCCGAGGAATTTCTTGGGTCGTTTGTCTAGCCTTTGCAAACCTTTAATGTATACATCGCAGTCGAAGCTCTCTACTTCACGTATGAATTGCTTTTTAGCAGCGATCGCGTTTCTGATGATTTGATAGGCCGGATCTTCGCCATTGGCATTAATTACTACTTCCCGCAGCTTCAGAATTTCGGGTTCAAGCTGAATATCAAGGGTAACGCTGGTGGTTGTTACTGAAACTGAGCGAACGACGGATTTATACCCCACATACTTAAAAACCAGGTCGTACTGACCAGGATTTAACTTCAAAGCATAAACACCTTGATTGTTTGTGGTGGTACCATTTGTGGTTCCTTGAACATGAATGGTGGCAAAGGGAAGCCCCTCCCCACTTTCATCTATAACCCTTCCGGTAACTTTACCTTCCTGGGCATAGCTGGCAAGAGCCAATGTTAGTAACAGGCTTAGAATCAGTACCGATCTATTCAGAGCAATCATAACCTCAGTGCCTAGACGTCAAAAATCGAAAGAAGGTTTGCTGGCTTCTAAAAAATGCTAACAATTTATACCTCAAAAATAAAACAGGCCTGATGGTTGGCAATACCAATTTAATAATCAGCCCAAACAAGAACGGCCAAAATGCGTTTGTCAGTATAAATACCACTAAAATGAAGTTTCTGATATTTCTGGTAGTTGCTGTGTTGTTGTTCCAAATTGGACTCTTCTTTTTGATTCGATACCGCAAAAAGAAAGAAAAAGAATCTAGCGTTATAGAAAAATACAATATCCGCACGGCAAAAGATGCCTGGGATTTACTTAGTGATCCTGACCTGCCGGAAGACGACAGGGAGAAAATACAGAAGCTTTACCAGGGGGAAGAAGAAGCCTAAAATCCTCCAAATAAAGGGAATAACACCCGGTTACAATTAACCAAATTCAATCTGTTTCGTATGTAATTAGCACCGGAATGGCTACATTTGCCATCCGCAAAAGGTTAAGCTTAATAAATACGACATGTCATTACTTTCAAATTTATTTGGTAAGAAGAAAAAGCAGCCCAAGGCCAAATGTGCTTTGTCCAGCACTTTGCTGGAATTCGGCGAAGGCTATCAACTTACCACCGCTCAGATTGTTTCTTCAAAGAAGTTCTGGGACCACAAAATGCTGGAGCCAGAAACGATGTCATACACAACTGCCCACTTCAAGCAGAACGATCCATCAGCAACTCAAATGAGGGGCATTATTTTCAACAAATACGCTGAAGAAGAAAAGCCCTGGTTAATCTGCGAAAGCTACATTCACCTATTCGACGTTGACCAGGCGAAGGCCCAGGAATACGCCAAAGAATGGTGGTCATCAGGAGGGTCATTTGCTCCGCCAGAATCTGGTGTTGCCAAAGATCATCTCGATGAGCAATCGTTCGAAGAAATGAAAGAGTACGCTACTATGAGCGCCGGCGCCGAGCGCGTCTAACAACACTTGGACTAGTTTTTGGTTAGTTCTCCGCAGCCAGTAATTTTATATGAAATTTCTTAGGTATGCGAAGAACGATATTTATTATGGCAATTGCGCTAACTGCCGGTTGCGCCCCAAACTATCAGGTTGTAAGCCATTACAGCACCAAGGCTAACTTTAGCAACTTCGAGACTTTCAAAGTTATCAATGCGCTTAAGCGGCAAGGGGCTTCGGAAAATGAATATGCCGGGCTTGAAGAGATTGAAGTCGCCATTGATAATGAGATGGTACAAAGGGGTTATGAAGCCCGAACCAGTGGTTCAGATCTGATTATCAGTTACCGCGTCATCATCGACACGGAAATCCGTTATCAACAGGATAATTTTAACACATTCCCGGGAAGATTTAATCAGCCCGGATGGGGCAGAGTAACTCAAAGCAAGTATAATCAGGGTATTATGATGATTGAGATGCGGGATCGGGTTAAAAAACAAGTAGTGTGGCAGGGTAGTTTAGACCTGAGGGTGAACAAAAAGAAGAAGCGGAGTGTTGACGTAGTTGCAGAAACCGTAGGCATGATATTCAGGGAGTATCCCTTCATAGCCGGCGAAAGCAAACCGCAACCACAGCAAGACGCTCTGAATGACAGCAGATGATACCTCCTCCGCTCCGGTAAGGCTCTCTCAAGAGTTACTCTTGTCTGCAAAAACCGGCAAGGACTATTCTAATACTATAAACAGCCTTCGGGAGCTTCCCCGTGAAGCATTGAACCATGACTTGGGTAATAGCGCAAATCAGCTGACATTCTGGATCAATCTCTACAACGCCTTTTTTCAAATATTGATTAAGAAGCAGCCTGATCTTTACAAAAGAAGATTGAGGCTTTATCGGCATAAGCATTTTACAGTTTCAAAGCACAATCTTAGTCTAGATCATATCGAGCATTGCATCCTTCGTCGTTCCCGACTCAAATTCAGTTTGGGATACATTGCCAACCCCTTCCCAACTAAATTTGAACTAAAGTACCGATTAGAAGAAGTCGATCCTCGCATTCATTTTGCATTGAATTGTGGCGCGAAAAGTTGCCCACCAATCAGGTATTACGAGCCCGATATTATTAATGACCAGCTGGACCTGGCAACTACCAGTTACCTTGAATCGGAAGTCGTTATATCCGATAAGGAAAAGGGCGCCCAAATTCCGGAAATTTTCCGGTGGTTTTCAGGGGATTTTGGTGGCAAAAAAGGTGTCATGGGGTTTCTTTCAAAATACGGCTTTGACGTATCAGCTCTATCTATCTCCTATCGGCCTTACGATTGGACTCTGCAAGCAGACAACTTCTCTGTTCAGCGATAGTATGTGAATGCTTCATAATCTTATTATTCCGCAGTTGTTTCATCATTACTTCCTAAATTGAATCAAGCCATTCAAGGTTATGGAAGTACTAGTTATAAATGGAAAGGAAGTTCGCACACTTCTCAGTATGAAATCGTGTATAACCGTTGTGGAGAAATCTCTGATTTCACGGGCGAATAATCGCAGCAACCAACCCCTAAGAGAGGCCATGTGGCTCCCGGATAAAAGTGGTTTGCTGGGAAGTATGCCTTCTTATTCTGAAGACCTGGCAATGATGGCCACCAAGCTTGTCAGCGTTTTCCCTAACAACCACAGCAAGGGGCTGCCGTCGCACATGGGTGCAGTACTGCTTTTCGATAGTGAGTCTGGATCCTTGCTTTCTATTTTGGATGCTGAAGAGATTACCGCTATTCGTACGGCAGCGGCAAGCGCAGTGGCTACAAACCACCTGGCTAAAACTGATGCTTCTTCGGTTGCACTAATCGGTACTGGGGTACAGGGCAAAACGCACTTAGCTGCAATGAAGGAAGTGAGAGAGATTAAGGAAGTCCAGGTATGGAGTCGTAATGCTGAACATGCAAAGGAATTCATCGCCTCTCATGCTGAAGATTCCATAAATATGGTTTTGGCAGATTCCATCCAATCAGCCTGCAGCAACGCAGACATTATTTGTACCACCACTGCAGCCACCGACCCAATTCTTTTTGCTAAAGACGTAAAAGCTGGAGCTCATATAAACGCAGTGGGTGCCTGTACCCCAAATGCTAGAGAGCTTGGTGGTGATCTAATGGCAAAGGCAAGCATCTTCACTGATGCTGAGGAATCCTTGAGAAACGAGGCTGGTGAATTTATCACACCGTTGAAAAACGGAGAAATATCTGAGGGTCACTTTAAGGGTGAAATTGGTGATGTGCTGATAGATAAAGTAGCCGGTCGTACCAGCGATGCAGAAATCACAGTTTATGAATCTTTAGGAATTGGGGTTGAAGATCTTTTTACTGCCCACTTCATTTATGAGAAAGCGAGAGAGCAGCAGGTAGGTTCTACTATTAATCTTTAAGATGGATCTACCTAATCCAATTCCAATTAATGAGATAAAAGCGGCCAGGAGAAGATTGGCTGGGAAGATAGCTGAAACTCCACTGGTGTTTCTTGAGCAGACTGAACTTCCTTTTGAGATCTACCTCAAGTTAGAAAACCTGCAACCTATTGGTTCTTTTAAACTAAGAGGAGCAGGGAATGCCATGGAGTCTGCAGGGGCCGCAAGACTGCAATCAGGGGTATATACCGGAAGTGCCGGCAACATGGCACAGGGAGTAGCCTGGTATGCGCGAAAGCTTGGTATCCCCTGCCATGTAATCGTGCCGGAACAGGCGCCGCAAACTAAACTGGATGCTATTAAGAGATTCGGCGCCACCTACCAAAAGCTTCCTTTCGACGATTGGTGGCAGGTGTTAGTACAGCGCGGATTGCCTGGGGTCGAGGGTACTTTTATCCATCCTGTAAGTGACCCCCTGGTAATGGCGGGAAATGGTACTGCAGGATTGGAAATAATTGAGAAGTTGCCTGATGTTGACGCCATTATTGTACCCTACGGAGGTGGCGGCCTAAGTAGTGGCATTGCATCCGCGGTAAAAACCTTGAAACCCGACACTAAAGTTTATGCTGCCGAAGTAGACACGGCCGCGCCATTTAAGGCTTCTCTAGAAGCAGGAGAGCCAGTCAACATAGATTATAACCCAAGCTTTGTGGATGGAATAGGATCAGGAGGATTGCTTCCTGAGATGTGGCCGCTTGTATCAACCCTACTTGATGGATCGCTGGTGACGACGATTCCGGAAGTTGCTGATGCATTGAGAGCAATAATGGTAGGCACCCGAACCATTGCTGAGGGTGCTGGGGCTACCTCCCTGGCTTCGGCAAAACAACTCACAGGAGTAAAGAAAGTTGTTTGTGTAGTTTCCGGGGGTAATATTGATGCGGAGAAATTGGCAGCAGTCCTTAGCGGCAAGCTACCTTAGTCACAGAAGCAGTGTATTCCTTCGCGGGCAGCCACCCCTTGCGTACCATGGGTAGCGTAACCATCTCGCTTCCACCAATCAAGGCCTCCCATCAACTCTTTAACCTTAAAGCCTAACTCTGTCATCTTCAGTGCGCCTTTGGTTGACGCGTTGCAACCGATCCCGTCGCAGTAGGTGACATAAAGCACCTCCTGATCCAATTCGGCTGTAGACTCTGCGGTCATCTTCTTATGGTGAAGATTGATTGCGGTAGGGATATACTCAAGAGCATAAGCTTCTGGTGCCCTGGCGTCAACTACGACAATATTAGCCCCCTGATCCAACTTCTCATTTACATCAAATGAATCAGTCTCGAATTGCAGTTTGTGCTGATAAAACTCTACCTGTGTCATAGCCTTTCTTTTTTCACAAGCTTAATAGTTTTTCAACTTGAAGAAAAATGAGATTTTTTCAGATTGTTGATGACAAAACTTAATTCTTGCTAAGGGGCCTTTAATTGCCCATCGAAGAATGCGACTTTGTTATCCCGGGGATTCTCATAATTTTAAGTCTCTTAATTTGCTTATCTACACTCCAAAGCTAAACCTATGAGACCTCTGCGCTTTACCCTGTTTCTTTTTCTGGTACTAATACTTTCTGAATGCACAAATAACGTCGGGCCCGGCAAGCAGATTTCTGGGTTACAAGAACCAGTTGAAATCATTAGGGACCAATGGGGAATTAATCACATCTATGCCCAAAATCAGCGCGACTTATTTTTTGCGCAAGGATACGCGGCTGCAAAAGATCGTCTCTTTCAATTTGAAATATGGCGCAGGCAGGCCACCGGCACAGTGGCGGAAATTCTTGGGCAAAGGGAGCTGAATAGAGATATTGGAACAAGGCTCTTTATGTTTCGGGGAGATATGAAAGAAGAAATGGAGTATTACCATGAAGATGGGGTGGAAATAATCACAGCCTATGTTGAAGGAGTTAATGCATACATAGCCGAGGCCATGGCTGAACCGGAATCCCTACCTATGGAATTTGGGATGCTCGGTATCACTCCTCAACCATGGACCCCAGAAGTGGTTATTTCACGCCATCAGGGCTTGTTGGGCAATATTGGGCAAGAATTATCAATCGGCAGGGCCGTGGCAAAAATCGGAGCCGACAAAGTAAAGCAACTGAGTTGGTTTCATCCTAAAGAACCTGACCTCAACCTGGATCCTGCCATCAATGGCGAACTTCTTTTCGAAAACATCCTTGAACTCTACAATGCTTACAGGCGGCCAGTTCGGTTTCAACCTGAAGACCTGGTAGATGTCGATGCCATTAGCTCGGTTTCAGACGAAGGGATAATTGAAGACGAAGTCGACAATCAAGTAGACTGGACTGCCATTGGCAGCAACAACTGGGTAGTAGCCGATGATCGTACCGCAAGTGGCTTCACCATGATGGCCAACGACCCACACCGTACTATTGCAGCACCTTCGCTACGGTATATGGCACACCTTGTAGCTCCCGGATGGAACGTAATTGGTGGTGGTGAACCGGAAATACCAGGAATTTCAATTGGTCACAATGAGTATGGGGCCTGGGGATTGACGGTTTACCGGACGGATGGCGAGGACCTCTATGTATATGATCTTAACCCCGACAATCTGCTCCAATATAGTTACCAGGATAATTGGGAAGAAATGAGCACCATTAGGGAGACTATACCAGTGAAAGGCGCGGATAACCACACGGTCGACTTGCGCTTCACCCGGCATGGTCCAGTAGCTTTTATTGATTCTGCCAACTTTAAGGCCT